>NZ_JBLJFK010000001.1:0-1770607 GCF_049889095.1 Ewingella sp. S1.OA.A_B6
ACTGTTATCATGGTTATACCCTGCAGGATGAGTGTGACCAACATAAAGCATCCTGCTAAGGAAAGCATCAGCCCAAAACGGGTGATGGGGCAACACTGTTTCCAAACTATCCCGAGAGTGTCATGTCTGCTCCTCGCTCATAACCGACAGAGATCCGAACGGTGTCAGAAGCGGACATTCATAGTTGATGGTATGGTAAATTCGAGTGATTGGCAGATCCGAAAATAGACGGAGTGGATTTTGAGAACGCAGAAAAGATGCATGGGGTATATAGCTATCGTCGTCGACGATTACGATCGGGCGATCAAGTACTACACAGAAAAACTCGGTTTTACGCTGGTCGAAGATACCCCGCAGCCAGGGAAACGTTGGGTGGTGGTGACACCGAACCCAGAAAGCGACTGTAATCTTCTGTTGGCGCGTGCCTCAAACGACAGACAAGAAGCGTTTGTCGGTAATCAGTGCGGCGGGCGGGTTTTCCTTTTCCTCCAAACAGACGATTTCTGGCGAGACTATAATGCGATGAAGGCCACGGGCGTTCACTTTTGCGAGGAGCCGCGGCAGGAAGAGTACGGAGTGGTCGTGGTGTTTGAGGACCTCTACGGAAATCGCTGGGATCTATACCAAAATAACTGATTTTACGGAGCTCCCGTGGGCGGTATTCTCTCGATTTGCTATGCGGATGCCATGCTATGGCAAGTCCAAGGGTATCAACTGCAGGAATGAGAACGATGAAAATAGTTGAGCTATTGCAGTACACATTAAAGCCAGGAACAGGACATGATTTTCATAAAATCATGGTTGAGCAAAGTGTGCCTCTCCATCGTGATGCTGGAATAGATGTCGTTTCCTTTGGAAATTCCATACACGATGAGGATTCTTACTACCTGATCCGTACCTACGATGATCTTGAGCATTTAAAGTCGTCACAGGAAGCATTTTACAGCGGTGATGCATGGCGATTCGGGCCTCGGGCAGCCATCATTGGTCGAATTCAAACCAGCGTAAAATCAGTGCTGACTCTTACTCTGACTGCGATCGATGCTTTGAGAAGGTGAGGCTCATCGGCAGTTTGAATTGCCACGAGTAGAGCAGACACTTTCGAGTCGATGCTGCCCCGTATTTATTTTCCAGGCGCCACTTCCGCTTCTCGCTCTTAGCCGACGACGTTTCTCAGTAGGCTGCTATATGCCAGAGGCGGGCCATGCTATTTACTGTAAAGCTTCAAGAATGCGGTAAGCTGCTTCGACACGTGCAGGATTGGGATAACTTTTGTTCGCCAGCATCACGATACCGAGATTCTTCTCGGGAATGAAAGCCACGTAGCTTCCAAATCCGCCGGTTGAGCCAGTTTTATGTACCCATGAGGCTTTTAAGGCTGGCATTGGCGGATTAATTTCTGCTGCACTTAGTGGTGCGAGTGCGACTTTATTATTGCTACCGTCGACCGCGATCGTTGCTTTCATCGGCCAGTTCAGCATCTCCCAGCCCAGCCCCTGATACATGTCATCCACTTGAAAATACCGTGACTGAGCAAGCAAAATCCCCTTTTGCAACGAAGCCTCTTTTACTTCAGAAGGCACCATATTGGCCCGCACCCAACTTGCCATATCTTCTATTGAAGATTTAACGCCGTAGGATTCAGCATCCAGCATACCCGGAGAAACGTGAACGGCTTTCCCATTGCGATAGCCCCACGCATAGTGTTTTTCTTCACGTTGTGGAACATGTATCCAGGTATGCGTTAGCTTCAATGGCTGGAACACGCGTTTGCTCATCGCCTGTTCAAAGCTCATGCCTGAAGATTTAACTGCCAGTTTGCCAAACAACCCAATACTGGCGTTCGAATAAAGACGTTTTGTCCCCGTTGTCCACTGCGGCTGCCAGGTTTCATAGTAATTCTGTAATGACGCCTCATCGGTAACATTATCCGGCACCTGGAGCGGCAAGCCACCGGCGGTATAGGTTGCCAAATTCAGCAAACTAATCCCTTCCCATTGCTTCCCAGAAAGCGCGGGCCAGTATTTACTCACAGGATCGCTAAGTTTAGTTTCACCACGAGCAATGGCATCGCCACCCAGTACCCCTGTGAAGGTTTTACTCACGGAGCCGAGCTCGAATAAGGTCTGCTGCGTAACGGGCTGTTTGCCTGCGACGTCTGCCATTCCCCAAGTAAAGTAGTAAGGTTTTCCCTGATAGATAACTGCCACCGCCATGCCAGGAATGGCCTGTTCTTTCATCAAAGGAATAACGACATTATCAACGATTCCACTTAGTTTTTCTTCCGTTTGAATCGTTGCAAACGCGGAACCTGACGCGACGAGCAGCAGTACACAGGAAAGGTTTTTATGCATCTGTCTATCTTCCATAATTAAACGTTGAAGGGATGTACGCGCTTAAAAGGGATGTACGCGCTTAATTTGATGCATTCGACATCGGGCTGCAAACGATAAAATTTAGGATCTGCCTGAAGTTTTTCTAATGGATACTGCGATATCCGCAGCTGTTGAATCGTCACGCGTAATCTCGACACTTCCATGCCGTTTCTTTCCTAGTAAAACGTTCGCTTTTCGCTGTGAGTTCAACCGATGGATGCAACACACTTGTTAAAACGTTCTGCGGGTGTTTTCAATTTGCAGCCGTCAGGCTGCCCTGTACGAGTTGTTTATCCATATGCTGAGCTTAGCAGCTGGCCTGATTATTAAGTAAAAAATGCCAACCTGCGCCTGCGCGCCGCAGGTCAGAATGGTACTGAATCCTACCCTGTGATTCTGCGGACGCTTCCCGAATCGGACTCTTCCGAAAACTAATTACCGTAAAAATTACCACTCTGATAAATAGTTACGCCAGTGTACATTTCGGGTGCAGTCTCAGTACGTTGACGCATCTTATCCATAGAACCAGACCAGGAGAATCACGTGAAAGCAATCGCAACGGCAACGGCAAGTCTGTTGATGTTAATGAGTGGCGTGACCGCGCAGGCAGAAGGGCTGACCACCTCGCCGGATGGTAAAAACCTGACCGTCAGCTTCGGCCAGCCAACCATCAAGCAGGTACTGCACTATCGCAAAATGTACGACAAAAAACCCTTTCCCGATGCCGAAATTTATTACTACGACAACGGCACCTATAAAATCATCTCGCAGGGCGAAAACCACTACGGCGTTTACGTGATGCAGGGTAAGTTTGATGATGAAACCTTCACTGTGCGCTTTATCTCGCTGCCTTCCACAGACTGGGGCAATAAAACGGCTTTCCACCAGTTAACCTTTGTTCGTGGCGACAAGCAGAACGTGTTTATTCAGAACGCGATTGTTGATACCGGCGAAGCCATTGCCCAGCAGAACGGGACTTACACGCAGGAAAAAAACACCGTGACCAACCCGGTGTCCACCCGTTGGAAACACAAGTAATCGCAAGGTGGCAGCCTGTCTGCCACCGTCTTTTACCGGCGGCGACCGCCAAAGAAGGAGTGCGTTTGGGATTCGGACAATATTTACTGTAGGCCTGTTTTTCGAACAGCCTACATATCGCAAGTAAGGTGTACTCCCGCGTGACACGGCTAATCGGTGATATTTTGGTGCAATGATATTGCCTAAATGAAACACCGAACGCGCGATAACTTAAAATAAATAACCAGCAACTCAAGATCAATCAATTAGCTGTCCCAATTGATTAAATAATGCTCTTAACGTACAAAAACTTCCGTTCCCCAAACCAACCCCTTCAAAACCTTATCCAGGATAAATAACGCCGCGAGATCCCTTTATCGAATAAGAAACTTAGTCGTTAACCAGGTGGGCAATTTCACCGCGCGTGGATTTTTTGGAAGGGATGCAGACGGACTTAGCTCGTCTGCTGACGCAGGAATACTCCAGGGAACGGAGCGGGAGCTTCATTAAGGTGAAATGGAATCAATGAATCCCTGAGCGGCGCGCAGTGTGAGGTGAAAGACGCGTTTGAGCATCAGTACGGTGGTAATAGACATATCAGAATAACGTTGCGGACGGCCCCGCGAAGACGTTTTGGGTTCGTCGTACCAGGCCTGAATGGCCGACTCATCAAGCCAGAATGTCAGCGAGCCCCGATTGATGAGCGCCTTGTTGTAGGCGTTCCAGTTGGTGATTTTGAACTTTTGTTTTGCCATGGGATACCGCCAGAGGGTCAGGGATGTGGTGATCTGATCCTGATTGCGGTCAAAAGTTCGATTTATTCAACAAAGCCCCAGCAAAGGCTAAACAGTGTTGCCAGACAGCTCAATGAGAGGCCAGGAAAAACGCTAGACTATGAATCACCCGCAGAGCGGTTCAATCAGTGTGTTGCATCCATCGGTTTAACCCACAGCTCATAGCAGACCTTGTGGTCCTTCAACCTGATCGCTTCGTGCCAGAATCGGGGGTTGCTAACATCAGGGTGAGTAAAAATATGGTCAAGTAAAATTTGGAGTCATGTCAGAGATCGATATTAATTAGAATGCATAAACGCCTGCCAGATAATTTGAGGTCTTAATGATTTTAACTACTACACCGCGACTCATTATTCGCGCATTCAAACAGAAAGACGCCTCTGCACTTTTCGATTACCTGTCTTCACCCCGCACACCTTGTTTTCAGGACGAGAAACTCAATTCACTGGAAGATGCAATAAAAGAGGTTGATAGAAGAGCCCGTGATACCAGCCAGCTAGCTGTATGCATAAAAGAGACTGATGGATTGATTGGTCATCTTTTTGCAGATAACAGTGAAGAGCCGGATAGGAACACCTGGTCAGTGGGATGGCACTTTAACCAGCGTTACGAAGGTCAGGGTTATGCTACGGAGTCCGTTACTGCATTGTTTCAATATTTGTTTTCTCAAAAAGAAGCGCGACGCCTCTATGCTTACGTCGAAGACTACAATTTAGCCTCTCAAAAGCTTTGTGCTCGCCTCCATATGCGGCAGGAGGGCTGTTTTAAAGAATTTGTATCGTTCATACAGGATGGTAGTGAAGAAAGATACGATGATACCTTTATCTACGCGCTTCTCAAAAAAGAGTGGAAGTAGGTGAATTCAGCCACCGATGTATATCCGCTTCTCGCTCTGAGTTGACCGTTAGATTGAGCGACAACTCATCATACTTTATGAATCTAAATAAAATGCCTAACGCACGGATGCTAAGGGTTTTGAAGTGTTCAACAAAAATTGCCCCACTCTACTAGAAGTCCTTAATTTAAGAATTCTGTTTTTCAAACTCTTGTTGGCGAAGGGTTCGAACGCTTTTTCATAGCAATAACCAAAAAATTTCTCCAAATGTGACTCATCGTCCGTGGCCTGATAGCTAGCTGAAGTTGATACTTATCTATACAGATGAACCTAATCACTTAGTAATGTGGAGATAAGTATGAAACAAACCGACTGGCATCCCGCTGACATTATCGCGGGTTTAAAAAAACGGGGGACAACGTTGGCAGCCTTGTCCAGAAAATCAGGATTGGCATCATCAACGTTGTCTAATGCACTGTCGCGGCCCTGGCCGAAAGGTGAGCGGTTGATTGCCGAAGCTTTAGGTAAACGGCCCGAAGATATCTGGTCCTCGCGCTATCAGAAAGATAAATGGCAGGCCAAATAGTCCCTTAACAATAAAAAATCAACCCAGCGATAGGTCATCTAAAACTGGGTTCAAAAAACGCCAGCGGCATTGAAACATTCCACTGGCGCTTTTTATGCTTCGATTCCTTTCTGACGCTTATTTCAGATGTCACCTCAATACATCCATTTTTCCACCACGGCATCGCCCAGTCGCTCGCGCAGCAGGTCTTCATTTTCCTCCTCGCCATGGGCTTCGAGCAGGCACTTGAACATCAGTGTGTCGAGGTACTGGCCCACGTCGGTGAAGATTTGCGTGAGCATGGGCGAACAGTCGTGATCGAAGTACCAGACCTCGCCCGTTTCCCGGTGAAAGCACCATAAGTTGCCGTTGCCCAGATAGTCGCCGAAGACGATCAATGGGTTGACCCGCGCCCATTGCTGGTCAGCGTCGGGGGCATCTTCAAGAATGTCAGTAATTCCGGGATAGGCGTCGCGTAGCGGTTCGATGCTGGCGTATTTCGCGGGCGTCACACTGCACAACGTTTCGGCCAGGTTCAGAGTGCCAATTTGCTCGTGATAGGTGCGAAGTAACGGGGGAATGGAGCAGCTCAGACGCTGCCCGAGAGCTTCTAATTCTTTGGCGGTGACCGGGGTGAGGGGCGCAGGGTTTTCCCATAGTGCGAGATAGGCCTGGACGCAGGTACGCCACCAGTCCAGCCGTGTTTTGTCATCGGCAAATTCTGGCCAAACCAATGGCGGGATTTCGCTGGCAGGAAGAGGTTTGTTGGTATTTGAATTCATATCTAACGTTGGCCTCAAGAAGAATAGGTCTTGCTGTCGAGAGTGAAGCGGTAGCGGGTATCGATCTCTGGCGTCGGAAGATAAAGATAACTCACTGCATAGGGTAGATAAAACAAGATTATCAAGTCTCGCTGGAAGGTCTGCCCCGTAGGTTGTTTCTACGGCATTTGCTGACACTGGCAAATATAAATAATACTAAAAAACGCCAGCGGAATCGCAAGATCCACTGGCGTTTTTCCTACTTCGATACCTTGCTGATTCTTATTTAAGATGCGCCGCAAAGCCGATTTTTTTCGGCGTAATTTCAGGTTTTAGCGTCAGTGACGGGATCTCGTAATCGCCGCCGTTTTGCTGACGGAAGGGCAGGGGCTCGGTGCTTTGTAATGTATCGAGGCGTTGGGCCAGTTCGTCGCGGATTTGCTTAAAGCGCGCATCATCAACGCGGCCGGTCCGGTAATACACCAGCGGCGGAAGAACCTCGAAACCTGGATAATGTAAGATCCCGTGGTGGATCGGAAACAGCAGATCGTCGATCGGACCGTTAATCCCGCGGGCACTGTAGTGCGGTTCCCAACCGCCTGTCGTGACCATCAGCATGGCGCGTTTGCCCGCCATCGCGCCTTCTCCGTAGCGATCTCCCCAGTGAGTATCCGAGTGCTCACCCACGCCGTAAGCAAATCCGTAGGCATAAACGCGTTCTACCCAGCCTTTCATGATGGCGGGCATAGAGAACCACCACAGCGGAAACTGAAAAATCACCGTATCGGCCCAACGCAGTTTCTCCTGTTCAGCAGCAATATCATTGGATTGCGTACCATTTTGGTAAGCGCGCTGCGAATCCTTCGAAGGGTGGAACGGGATGTCAGACGAAGGGGCCTGATTGTCGCTTGCATCCAGCGACGCTTTCCATTGCATGGCATACAAATCGGAAACCTGCACAGTGTGGCCGGCCGCCTGCAAATGTGTGATGGCAAAATCTTTCAGTGAACCGTTCAGGGAATGAGGTTCGGGATGGGCATAGACGATTAAAACATTCATGACTGACTCTCCGTAAGGTGGTTAGACGCAGAGTAGGGCGTTGTCAGGTATAGTTAAAATGAATTAAAAATATACCAGGTATAGTCATGCATAATTTCAAACAACTTGATCTCAATCTGCTGCTGACGCTGGATGTCCTGCTGGCAGAGCACAATGTCACACGGACTGCGCAGCGGCGGAACCTGTCGCAGCCTTCTGTTAGCGTCCAGCTGGCTAAATTGCGGGATTTTTTTGGCGACCCGCTATTGCTTCCGGGGCCGCGCGGAATGCAGCCAACGGCACGTGCAGATGAATTACGTGAACCGCTGCGACAGGCCCTTGCCGCACTGGAACAGGCTATTAATACCGGCGACGTTTTTGATCCTTCAACGGCGGCCAATACGTGGAACTTAGGGGCGGCAGACTACGGCGAATCGACCATTGTTTTACCCGCCTTGCAGGCGCTACGCGCGGCGGCGCCTTCGGCGCGGTTGGCAATCTTTGAGACGTCGCCAGTACGGATTGTGCGAAAAATGGAGCGGGGAGAGCTGGATCTGGCATTTCATACCGGCGAAGCCGTGATGAACGGCCTTCACAGCAGATTACTTTTCGCCGAACGCTATGTGCTGGTGAGCCGGAAAGGACATCCGCAGGCAACCGGCGTGGTAACGACAAAGGCGTTTTGCGCACTGGAACACGTGATTGTTTCCCCGGATGGTGGGGGCTTTCATGGCATCACGGATAGCGCGCTGGCGGAAGTCGGCTTGTCGCGGCGCGTAGTGCTTTCGGTACCGCATTTTCTATTCGTGATCCAGGTGCTGATGAGCACCGATCTGGTCGCCATGCTTCCCGAGCGTCTGGTACGCGGAAACCCGGCGTTACAAATGGCTGAACCGCCGCTGGCTATCCCCGGTTTTGAGATGTTTATGGTGTGGCACGAACGCTCTCACCGGGACCCTGCGCACCAGTGGTTGCGTGCGTTAATTGCTGATGCACTCTGATATTGGGCGCAATACCCCGCAGGCCGCTTTATGCAGCAAAAAAATTGAGAAACCGATCTCGTTTTTTTGGCCTGTGCCTAAGAAATTTTTTGTTAATCGCGTTAGGTTGTCCGCCTCATAGGTTGTGGATGTCCGGGCATGTACGAGTTCAAGTTGGTTTTACTGCTTTTACAGCAAATGTGTGTCTTTCTGGTTATTGCCTGGCTGATGAGTAAAACTCGCCTGTTTATCCCGCTGATGCAGGTCACCGTGCGCTTGCCGCATAAACTGCTGTGCTATATCACCTTCTCCGTTTTCTGCATTTTGGGTACCTATCTGGGCCTGCATATTGACGACTCTATCGCCAACACACGTGCTATCGGCGCGGTGATGGGTGGGCTGCTCGGCGGACCCATAGTGGGTGGGCTGGTGGGACTGACCGGAGGATTACACCGCTATTCACTGGGCGGGATGACCGCCCTCAGCTGTATGGTATCCACCATCACGGAAGGGCTGCTCGGTGGCCTGATCCACAGCATTCTGATTAAACGCGGCCGTACCGATAAATTGTTTAGCCCGCTGACCGCCGGCGTCACCACGCTGATCGCCGAGCTGCTGCAGATGCTGATTATCCTGCTGATCACCCGGCCATTTCAGGATGCGCTACATCTGGTGAGCAGCATCGCAGCGCCGATGATGGTGACCAATACCCTGGGCGCTGCGATGTTTATGCGTATTCTGCTGGATAAACGGGCCATGTTTGAGAAATACACGTCGGCCTTTTCCGCCACCGCGTTAAAAGTGGCCGCCTCCACCGAAGGGATCCTGCGCCAGGGTTTTAACGAAGAGAACAGCATGAAAGTGGCGCAGGTGCTCCATAATGAGCTGGATATTAGCGCCGTGGCGATCACCGACCGGGAGAAACTGCTGGCGTTTACCGGCGTCGGCGATGACCACCACCTGCCCGGCAAACCCATCTCTTCCGTCTATACACTGCGGGCCATTGAGAACGACGAAGTGGTGTACGCCGATGGCAACGAATTGCCTTACCGTTGTTCGCTACATTCCGGCTGCAAGCTCGGATCAACGCTGGTGATCCCCTTGCGCGGTGAAAATCAACGGGTCATCGGCACTATAAAACTGTATGAAGCACGCAACCGCCTGTTTAGCTCGATCAACCGTACGCTGGGCGAGGGAATTGCTCAGCTACTGTCAGCACAGATCCTGGCCGGTAAATATGAGCAGCAGAAGGCGCTGCTGGCGCAGTCGGAGATCAAGTTGCTGCAAGCGCAGGTAAATCCGCATTTCTTATTCAATGCGCTGAATACGCTGATGGCAGTGATCCGCCACGACAGTGATAAAGCCGGGCAACTGGTGCAGTATCTGTCGACATTTTTCCGCAAAAACCTGAAACGCTCCTCTGAGATTGTCACGCTGGCTAACGAGATTGAGCACGTAAACGCTTATTTGCAGATCGAACTGGCACGCTTTCAGTCGCAGCTGAACGTTGAGTTCCAGATCCCTGACACATTGGCGACTCAGCGCTTGCCCGCCTTCATCCTGCAGCCGATTGTGGAAAATGCGATTAAGCACGGCACCTCGCAGCTGTTGGGTAACGGCGTCATCACTATCCGCGCCCGCAGTGACGGGCACCACGTCATCGTGGAGGTGGAGGACAATGCCGGACTGTACCAGCCAAAAATCGACAGTAATGGACTGGGCATGAGCCTGGTGGATAAACGTCTGCGCGCACGTTTTGGCGACAGCTACGGTGTGACGGTTGATTGCGAAATGGACCGTTTCACCCGTGTCACAGTGCGCCTGCCGATAGAGGAACCCGCATGTTAAGAGTGCTGATTGTTGATGATGAACCGCTGGCGCGTGAGAATTTGCGTATACAGCTACAGGATGAGGACGATATTGACATTGTCGGCGAATGTGCCAACGCCATTGAAGCGATCGGTGCGGTGCATAAACTTCGCCCCGATGTGCTGTTCCTCGACATTCAGATGCCGCGCATAAGTGGGCTGGAGATGGTCGGGATGCTCGATAACCGGCACCGTCCGCATATTGTATTTCTTACTGCTTTTGATGAGTACGCGGTACAGGCCTTTGAAGAGTGCGCATTCGACTATCTGCTTAAACCGATTGAACCGTTGCGGCTGCAAAAAACGCTGGCGAGGCTGCGGCAGAAACAGCAGGTGCAGGACATCCCGCCCATGTCGGAAACCCTGCAATCACTGAAATTCATACCCTGTAGCGGCCACAGCCGTATCCGTCTGTTACAGATCGAAGAAGTGGCCTACGTGAGCAGCCGGATGAGCGGCGTCTACGTGACCAGTCAGGATGGTAAAGAGGGGTTTACTGAACTGACCCTGCGCACGCTGGAGAGCCGCACACCCTTGATGCGTTGCCACCGGCAGTATCTGGTTAATATGGATTATTTGAAAGAGATCCGTCTGGGAGATAACAGTCAGGCCGAGCTGTTACTGCGCGACGGGCAAACCGTGCCGGTCAGCCGCCGCTATTTGAAAGCGCTGAAAGAGGCGGTGGGGCTGTGATCCCCACCGTCAGTCAACTCTGTTTCAGCCCGGCGAAGGCCGCGCGGATCTCTGCTTCCGGCAACGCGATACCGATAAACACCAGCGTACTTACCGGTATTTCATCGGGTTGCCAGGGTCGGTCCCAGTCAGCACTGTATAACCGCTGAACCCCCTGAAACAGTAAACGGCACGGCTGATCTTCAATCCACAGCATGCCTTTATACCGCAGCAAATTATCAGCAAAACTGGACAACAGATTCTCCATCACCGCAGACACTGCGGGCAGCGCCACCGGGTAACCAAATTCCACCACAATGGACGAAATGCTGTTCTCCGGCTGCGTGATACGCTGGAAGCGGGGCTTAGCGACCACTACCGCCTCTTCAAGCATAAATCCGCGTGTATCAAACAGCAGTGCCAAATCGATATTGCCGTTCACTACCGGGTAAACGGGCGCGCGGGCGTTGATGCGCTGCAGGCGCTCCGTCAGCGCGCTACTGTCACCGGCCACATCGGTTTTGGTCAGTAAAATACGATCGGCATAGCCAATTTGCGACTGGGCAAGGGGGAACTTATCCAGCTGCTGTGCAGCATGTACCGCATCGACCAGCGTAATGACGCCGTCCAGCAGATAGCGCTGACAGATAATCTCATGGGAGAAGAATGCCTGCAGGATCGGTCCGGGGTCTGCCATGCCGGTGCACTCAATGACCAGCCGGTCAAACTGTACCTCGCCTTTATCCAGACTATCGAGCAGATCCAGTAATGCGTCTTCCAGCTCGCGTGAGCGGGTACAGCAGATGCAGCCGTTGGTCAGCGTCGTAATGCGGGTAGCACGATCGCCAATCAGCTGGCTATCGATAGCAGTTTCACCAAACTCATTCTCAATGACGGCAATTTTATAGTCGTGCTGGTGGTGCAGCATCTGACGCAGCAAAGTGGTTTTTCCTGCGCCCAGAAAACCGGTTAGTACGGTTACCGCAATAGGTGTCATAACATCATTCCTGTTAACAACAGCGCATCCCGCCTTTACCGTCGCCGCCGTAGCGAGCCTGCTGACGTTCGCGGAAAAATTCTTCGTAGGTCATCGCCGGGGTATCCGGATGATTGGTTTGCATGTGCAGGACGTAAGTATCGTAGTCGGGAATACCGACCAGCATGCGCGCCGCCTGACCGAGGTATTTTTTAGCAGCGCCTAAATTGTCAAACATACGCGGCTCCTTATCGGATCTCCCGATTGCCAGCTGAAATCGCCGGCGACCGGGAAGAAAGCCCCGCAGTGGCGGGGCTATGAGACAACGTTATCAGTGGCCTGAAGAAAGTTTCACCCCTTCTTTGGGCACTGCAATATAAGGTGTTTCTTTGTCCGTACGTGCGTCGGTTTTGCTTGCCTGAATGCAAGACCGAATACCGTAATAAAGAATACTGTACACCACAAACAGGAACAGAATGCTCAGACCGGCGTTGGTGTAATTGTTAACCACAATATGATTCATATTGCCGATCTGCTGAGCTGTTAGCTCGGCACCGCCGGTCTTAATGCGCTCTTTATACTGGCTCGCCATGTAGAAGAAGCCTTCCAGCTGCGGATTGCTGCTGAACAATTTCAGCCCCAGCGCCCAGCTGGTGCAAATCAACAGCCAAACGGCAGGAACGATGGTGACCCAGACATATTGGGTGCGCTTCATCTTCACCAGCACTACTGTCGCCAGTACCAGCGCCACCGTCGCCAGCATCTGGTTGGAGATCCCGAACAGTGGCCACAGGCTTTTCACGCCGCCCAGCGGATCGACCACGCCCTGATACAACAGGTAGCCCCACAGTCCGACACAACCCGCGGTACCGACCACCCCGGCGACCAGTGAATCGGTCTTTTTCAGGAACGGAATAAAGTTACCCAGCAGATCCTGCAGCATAAAGCGCCCCGAGCGGGTACCGGCATCCAGCGCGGTCAGGATAAACAGTGCTTCAAACAGAATACCGAAGTGATACCAGAACCCCATATCCGCCACCGGTAAAATCTTGTGGAATACATGAGCGAGGCCTACCGCCAGCGTCGGTGCGCCACCGGCGCGGTTCAGCACGGAAGGTTCACCAATGTCTTTAGCCGTTTGCATGATTTGTTCAGGGGAAATCACAAAACCCCAGGAACTGACGGTAGCGGCTGCATGAGCGGTCACATCCTTCAACTGCGCCATGATCATCGGCGCGTTACCACCGCTCAATTCATGCAGGTTTGGCATGGTAAAGCCAAGGGCGGCTGGTGGTGTGTTCATGGCGAAGTAGAGACCCGGTTCGATGATTGAGGCTGCTACCAGTGCCATCACGGCCACAAAGGATTCCATCAGCATCGCGCCGTAACCGATAAAGCGTGCGTCAGTTTCACAGGCCAGCAGCTTAGGCGTCGTGCCGGAGGCGATAAGGGCGTGGAAGCCGGAAACCGCACCGCAGGCAATGGTAATAAACAGGAACGGAAATAGTGCACCTTTCCACAGCGGACCCGTGCCGTCGATGTACTGGGTGATGGCGGGCATTTTCAGTACAGGATTCAGGATCACAATGCCGATAGCCAGGCCGACAATCACCCCGATTTTCAGGAAGGTGGCCAGATAGTCGCGCGGGGCCAGAATCAGCCACACCGGCAACAGTGCAGAGACAAAGGCATAGCCAATCAGGGTAAAGGTAATCGTGGTATCTTTGAAGGTCAGCGCCGGGCCCCAGTAAGGGTCGCTGGCAATCACACCGCCGAACCAAATGGAGGCGACCAGCAGTACCACTCCAATGACTGAGATTTCGAATACCTGTCCGGGGCGAATAAAGCGCATGTAAATACCCATGAACAACGCAATGGGCACGGTCGAACAGACGGTAAATACGCCCCATGGGCTTTCCGCCAGTGCTTTCACCACGATTAATGCCAGCACAGCCAGAATAATAATCATGATCAGGAAACAGCCGAACAAAGCAATGGTCCCCGGAATGGGCCCCATCTCTTCTTTGATCATCTCACCCAGAGAGGCGCCGTTACGGCGGGACGAGATAAACAACACCATAAAGTCCTGCACTGCCCCGGCAATCACTACGCCAGCCAGCAGCCACAGCACGCCGGGCAGGTAGCCCATCTGTGCAGCAAGCACGGGACCCACCAACGGACCCGCGCCGGCAATAGCAGCAAAATGGTGCCCGAACAGTACATTACGGTGAGTTGGAACGTAGTTCAGACCATCATTGTTGATCACTGCCGGTGTCGCACGCGTAGGATCCAGCTTCATGACCTTCTGCGCGATATAAAGGCTGTAATAGCGGTAGGCCACCAAATAGACCGAAACCGATGCGACAACAATCCACAGCGCACTGATACTTTCACCCCGCCGCAGGGCAACCACTGCCAGACAACAAGCACCGATGATCCCAAGGATCATCCAGGGTATGTGCTTGAATAGTGTTTTTTTATTCATAAGAGACCCGGTTAACAGAATAGCCAAAAAATATCCCTCTCCTTATTGTTGAATGAGACTTTTATAAGAGATGGGCGCATTTAAATACCGGATATATGATGGCGATTTTTCCTACTTCGCGGGTGAAAGAGTGGTTAAGCGGTCATATAGAGGGATAAGCGGTTATTGGGCTGGCTAAGCGGTTTATACCGGTGGCTAACTGATTGAAATTTGTGATTTAGATCTCATTGTTCTGCTGTTGAAATAGAATGTGATTTGGCCCTAAATCGTCTGCCTGGCCGATAGTCACCATGGACTAAGCCCCCAGCATTTGCAGAGGGCTTTATCATTTATTACGGGAAATATTGAAAGGTCAGGCTGGCTTAGTTTTCAAGCTGATAATCGAGGGTGATTTCTGCTTTAAGTAATTTAGAAATCGGGCATCCCGCTTTGGCTGCCTGAATAATTTTATCAAACGCTGCTTTCTCGATGCCGGGTAGCTTCACCGTGCTTTGCAGCGCCACTTTGGTGATAGCAAAACCACCATCGACTTTATCGAGTGACACGTCAGCGACAGTATCAATGCTTTCAGGGGTATGACCTGCTTCGCCGAGCATCAGGGACAGCGCCATTGAAAAACAAGCTGAATGTGCAGCACCAATCAGTTCTTCCGGATTGGTTCCCGGTTTGCCTTCAAAGCGCGTATTGAAACCATAAGGTTGTTTTTCCAGCGCGCCGCTTTCGGTAGAAATTGTGCCTTTCCCTTTCTTAATGTCGCCTTCCCAGTGTGCCTGTCCTTTTTTATGAATGGTCATGTTAATCCTCCGGTTTATTGAACATTGAGGATAAGTATAGTCATTAACCGACAGGAGGAAGCCAACAGGGCCGATTAACAGATTTATCTGGATTATCGACCCCTACTGATCGTTAGTAATGGTGAGATCCGCCGGGGCTAGTGCTTTAAAAAATGAAAAAGATAGTAATCCCCTTTGGGGCTTTCGCCCTCGGCGATAATCTTCCAGCCTTTGGCGAGATAAAATCCGACAGACTTTTCACTTTTGATCAGGCACTTCAGCGAGCCGGTGCCGGTAAACATCGCTTCAGCCGCGTGGAGCAGCGCGGTGCCTGCGCCGGTGCCTTTGACTGCGGGATCGACAAACAGGTTATGCAGAAAATTCTCCTGTGTGAATATTGACGCAAAACCGATTAGCTTCGCGTCGCGAACGGCCACGATCACCGTTTCGCCAAGCGTCGCGCGGTCAAAATCTTCCAGCTGTAAATTTTCCGTGTTCATCCATGTCCAGGTATCTTTGCGCGACGCCAGATAGAGTGTGCGCAAAAAGGGGCGGTCGGCTTCCTGATAAGGGCGAATTTGCAAGGGGTTACTCTCCGTTATTCCTGTCTTAGGATGATTGTAGGTTGATCTTCCTGCAGCGCCCACCAATAATGCTTCCTTGACTCGGGGTGCCCTACTTGCAAAAGAAAGGGCTGAGAACTGACCCGTATTACCTGATCTGGATTATGCCAGCGTAGGGAAGTCAGGTATCTCTCCCGATACCGCCTTCTTGAGCGCCGGTGGGGAGACATATGACTATCCAACCTACCGATTTTTCCGGCGCACGTGCTGCCGGTGCTGTGCAAAACCTTCGTCATGCTGCTATTCGTGGCGATGCTTCTAAAATCCGTGTACTCAGCGGCATTAGCGATTCCTGCTGTGGTAAGGGCGTCTTCCTAATCTTATCGGCGGCAAAGATGCTGGATCAGGAGACACGGTCATGAAACGCATTAATGCGCTGACCATTGCCGGTACCGACCCAAGCGGCGGTGCGGGTATTCAGGCCGATCTCAAAACCTTCTCCGCGCTTGGCGCCTACGGCACCAGCGTGGTCACTGCACTGGTTGCGCAAAATACCTGCGGCGTGCAGTCGATGTACAGCATTAAACCGGCATTTGTGGCGGCCCAGTTGGATTCGGTTCTGAGTGATGTGCGCATTGATAGTGCCAAAATCGGCATGCTGGCGAATTCGGCGATCGTCCACGTGGTCGCGGAGCGACTGCGGCACTATGCACCACCTTTTGTGGTGCTTGATACCGTGATGCTGGCAAAAAGTGGCGATCCGTTATTACAACCGGATGCCGTAGAGGCGCTGCGACGATTATTACTGCCGCAGGTGTCGATGATCACACCCAACCTGCCGGAAGCTGCTGCGTTGCTGCAATGCGACATGGCACATAACGAATTGGCGATGCGGGAGCAGGGCGAAGCGCTGCTGGCAATGGGGTGTGAAGCCGTATTGATGAAGGGCGGACATTTGCAGGCGGACGACAACGATGAAAGCCCAGACTGGCTGTTTATGCACGATTTCCGCCAGCGTTTTAGCGCACCGCGTGTCAATACCCGCCACACTCACGGCACCGGCTGTACGCTGTCGGCAGCGCTGGCGGCACTGCGTCCACGCCACGATAACTGGCCTGACACCGTACATGCTGCCAAAGAGTATTTGCAACAGGCGCTGATACAGGCCGACTCGCTGGAGGTAGGGCACGGCATCGGGCCGGTACACCATTTTCACGCATGGTGGTAAGCCAAAGACCCCTTCCCGTTGAACCTGAAAGGGAAACCTACATCCTCATCAGGCGCGAATCTTCTCATGACATAATTCTGATGCTGCCTGCTGGAACAGGGCCAGCGCGTTCTGTAAATGCCGCGCATCGAACGGGTTGAGTGGGTAGAATTTGTCCTCTTTGCGGGGACGCATTGACAACCTGATCTGCGTGGCGGAAACGCGCTCGAAGAAATAGCTGGCGATGTCGTCATTCTCTTCATCGCGCCAGGAGATCATCAAGGCGGCATGTTCGCCGGTACGGCGGCCAACAAAACGGTTGTGCGCCCACAGTCCTTCGCAGTCGCCATCTTTTTGCAACTTCTTACCGTTGAACCAGTTGCTGTCAGCCATGAACCATAAGGCTTGCGGTGTGATCTCCCGCTGTAAAGTGCGCCATAGCGGCTGATTATTTTCCATCTGCCAGCAGGCCATGCCGAGATAGTCATTCAACTCCCGCCAGTCATTTTCCAACTGAAGTTTAAGTTCGTCATCGAGGATATTGTGGAATTGTTGTAAACCGCTGGCCTGTTCACCCAGTTTGGTATAACCGACCACTGACATAGTGCGGGGCCTGCGGCGAAAAGTTACCCACAATAGAAACTTTGGAATACGGAATTTTATCGCCTGGACGCTGAGTTTGTAACGCTGCCCGCGTGACATCACCAGCCCATTGGAGGTGCCGCGTTTTTCCTGATAATTACGTACCAGAACCACGCTGTTTTGTCCCATCCAGCCGGTGACATAATGCTCTTTTTCACTCTCGGCAATATCCAAATCACGGGCGATCTGTTCAATTTTTTCTACATCCAGCAGGCCGAGGGAAAGGGTTTCTTCAGCACTGTAATAGCATTTTTTCAACGTATCGGGTGTTAAAGGCGCAGCAGAGGACATAACAGAAATTCCATAGAAAGCACATGGTTTACAGCTTAGCTTAAGTTGTTATACATATTTATGTCACGGCTAACATAAACCGCATTTTTATATAGATTATTGCTGTAAAACGCCTGTACAGCCCGAACCGCATAGGGGCATGACAGCCCAGCGGTTATTCGGCCTCGAACCAGTCGCTATTTTGCTCGGCGATAGGTGTGATGGTCGAGATCATCTCTTGCAGATGAATGCGGATGGCGCGCTCGGCGGCGTCCGGATCATGGGCTTTCAGCGCCGCAAAAATGTTGTCGTGTTGCTCGATCAAATTTTCTGGCGGCGAGACCTTGCTCAGGGTGAGGAAGCGTACGCGATCCATAGTGGCCTTGATGTGCTCGACGGTTTCCCACGCCAGGCGGCAGTCAATGACTTGCGCGATCGTGCGGTGAAATTCGTCGTCGAGCAGCAGAAATTCCTGCGTCTGTTGGCTTTTTGCTGCCAGCCGCTGGCGCTGCAGATTATGTTCTAACAGTGCCAGGTCATTGGGCGTCGCTACCATGGCCGCGCGGCGCACCACCGCTGTTTCCACCGCTTCACGGATGAAACGGCCATCGGCCACACGTTTGGCGGAAATCTTCATCACGAAGGTTCCTCGCTGGGGTAAAACTTGTACCAGACCCGCTTCCGCCAGTTTAATAAAGGCTTCACGTACCGGCTGGCGCGAGACGTTAAAGCGTGACGAAATTTCTTTCTCGGACAGCAGCGTTCCCGGCGGGATCTCACAGGTGACGATGTCCTGACGCAAGGCCCGGTAGATCTGCTGATTTACCGGCATATTATTGAGAAATTCGTAGGATTTAGTCATAGGTAAATTGACATTTTCAGCAGCTTGAATAGCCCAATAGTATCATGACTTTCCTCAGAATTTTGAGATTGTTACCTCATTGTTCATAACAGATCCGATGAGTGCTTAGTCAGAATTAATGTGTTCACGGCAGTATCTTTTTTTATAAGCAGCCGGTGTCATCCCGACTCGTTTCCTGAATATCCGCCGGAAATAAGCCACATCATTAAAACCTGTTCGCCGTGCCACCTCCGCCAGACTATCGCTATCGGTCAGCAGTAGGTTTTCTGCTGCCGAAACGCGCTGCTGGTGCAAGGCATCGGTGAGCGTGAGGTTAAAGGTAGAGCGAAAAACGCGACCAAGGTAGTCCGCATTACAGTGGAGTAGTGTCGCCAGTTCAGCGGTACCCAGCGGTTGGTGATAACGCGTAGCAATCAACTGCCGTGCTTTATATGCCAGCGCCACGCCAGGACCACCCGGTTCGGGAACTCCGACGGGCGCCTGCCCGACTTCCTGTAATAACAATAACAAAAACAGTTCCAGCGAAGGGCTTTGCGCACTGCGCTGCTGCTCATTTAAAAATAATCTGAATAACGCCAATATTCTCTCAGCATCGCTAACTTTACAGTGCTGTGGAATATTCAGCTGTAAAGAAGGATCTTTTTGCTGATGCTGTAAAATATCAAAGTGCAGCCAATAGAATTTTAATTGTGCGTCAAATACGCCGATGCCCTGATGTTTTCTATCGGGAAATAGAATCAGACTTTCACCGGCTTGCAAATCAAAACGGATATTTTCTTCCTCTAATGAGAGCGACCCACGTACGACATAGATCAGTTCAAAAGAAGTCAATGTGCGGGTCGGATGTGTGCCGATGCCGCGAGAGATAAACAGGCCACCATTTTGCACGCGTAGCGGATAACTTACGGAAATAGAAAGCATTTCATTCTGCACTCCGGTAATGGAAGACGGGTGTGTACAGGCTTTAGGCTAGCAGAGTCGCGTTCCCGACATTGACTGGGCTGTGCAAGATTTGATCCGCTTCACAAAACCAGATGCAGGTCGGAATTATCCCTTTTTACTACTTGATTCACCACTTGTTGTCCTTTTGCTGTCATGTCAGATTAGGTATGTACCTTATTATTTAAAAACGTCCTGATGCCATGATTATTTATATTATGGCTCTCTGTTTCTTATTGCTGAGAATAAAAAGTATAAATATGAGCGAGGAAATGATGCAAACCACTGCGATTGATACTGTCCCTGCGCAGATTAAAGAAAAGAATAGCCGAATAACGGTCAGCGAGAAAATAGGTTACGGACTCGGTGATGCTGGTGGCACAATTATTACTTGCCTGATTGCCAATTTTTTGACCTTTTTTTATACCGATATTTTTGGTCTGACCCCGGCGATTGTCGGCACGCTATTTATTTCCCTGCGTATTATCGATGCCATCTCCGATCCGCTGATGGGGATTTTGGCTGACCGTACCCAAAGCCGCTGGGGACGCTTTCGCCCATGGCAATTGTGGATCGCCCTGCCTATTGGCATGATCGGTTTTTTGACCTTCACCGTACCCGGCCTCAGTGGCGATGCCAAAATTGCCTATGCCTTCTTCACTTACTTTTTGCTCTCCGTATCTTACACCGCTATCAATGTGCCGTACTGCGCACTGATCAACACGATGACCACCGATCACCGTGAAGTTATCTCCTGTCAGGCGTGGCGCTTTGTACTGTGCGGTGTTGCCGGGTTCTTGGTGTCGGTAGGGTTGCCGTGGCTGGTGGAATATTTTGGCGATGGTAACGTCGCGCTCGGTTATCAACAGGGTGTGGGGCTATTGTGTGCGGTCGCCGTCGTGATGTTCCTGTGGTGCTTTTTTACCGTACGTGAACGTCTGCCGCTGTCTATGCTCGGCCAGTTCAGCGTGCGTGAGCATATTCGCGGTATGTTGAAAAATGATCAGTTGCTACTGGTGTTGCTGATGTCCTTCCTGCTGATCAATGTGTTTAATCTACGCGGAGGCGGCTATATGTATTTCATCACCTATGTGTTGAAGGGAGGAGCCGGATATGCCTCGATGTTTTTTGGCATGGTGACGCTGGCGTCGATTCTTGGCGCGGTGATCGTCAATCAATTGACCAAGTTTATCGACACTGTGCGCCTGTACATGCTGACTAACCTCGTGCTGGCGGTGTTCTCGCTGCTGATGTGGTTTGTGCCGGTGGGCGAACAGTGTCAGTCACTGTGGCTCGGTATCATCTTTGTACACTGTGTGATCCTTGGCTTCACGCTGCCGCTGCACTTCTCCATCATGGCGTTTGCTGACGACTATGGATATTGGAAAAATGGTATCCGCTCTTCGGGCATGAACTTCGCCTTCAATCTTTTTTTCATCAAACTGGCCTGGGCTTCCAGTGCCGGGATCATCGCTCTGGTGTTTATTCTGGTTTCCTATCATGCCGGTGTTGACCATCAAACGTCAGCCTCGCTGACCGGCATCCGGCTGTTTGAAACACTACTGCCTGCCGCACTGCATCTGATGCTGGCTATCACCATTACCTTCTGCAAGCTCGATAACCGCCTGCTCAATCGGATGTCCGCCGAGTTGGCCAGAAACATTTAATTTTACGACATTGTTTAACGACACAAATTCAGGAGATTGCATGTCTTTTCATCCTATTGATTGCCTTGAGGTCCCGCTGGATAAAGTCCAGATAACCGATGCATTTTGGCTCGAGTATCAGCGTCTGGTGAAGGAGGTGGTGGTGCCATATCAGTGGCTGGCGCTCAATGATCAGGTGGCGGAAGCCGAACCCAGCCATGCAATTGAAAATTTCCGCATCGCTGCTGGGCAGAGTGACGGTGAATTTTACGGCATGGTATTTCAGGACAGTGACGTGGCGAAATGGCTGGAAGCCGTGGCTTATCTGCTGGTGAAAAAAACCGATGCTACGCTGGAAGAGACGGCTGATCAGGTGATTGAGCTGGTTGCCGCCGTTCAGCAGCCCGACGGTTACCTGAATACCTATTTCACCGTTAAAGCGCCCGAACTACGCTGGAGCAATTTGGCGGAATGCCATGAGTTGTACTGTGCCGGGCATCTGATTGAGGCGGGCGTGGCCTATGCACAGGCCACCGGGAAAAACCGTCTGCTGGAGGTCGTCTGTAAACTGGCTGACCATATCGCACAGGTGTTCGGGCCGGAAAATGGACAGATTCAAGGCTATCCTGGTCACCCGGAAATTGAGTTGGCACTGATGCGGTTGTATGAAGCGACCGGCGAGCGGCGTTATCTTGATCTGACCCGTTATTTCGTCGAGCAGCGTGGTACTCAGCCCCATTTTTACGATCTTGAGTATGAAAAGCGTGGGCGCACCTCGCACTGGAATATTCACGGGCCCGCCTGGATGGTCAAAGACAAAGCCTACAGTCAGGCGCATTTGCCGGTCGCGTTACAGAAAACTGCTATCGGCCATGCGGTGCGATTCGTCTATTTGTATGCTGGCGTGGCACATCTGGCACGTCTCAGTCAGGATCAGGAAAAGCGCGACGTCTGTCAGCGGCTATGGGAAAACATGACCCAACGGCAGATGTACATCACCGGGTCTATCGGTTCACAAAGCAGCGGCGAGGCGTTCAGTTGTGATTACGATCTGCCGAACGACACGGCGTATACCGAAACCTGCGCGTCCATCGGTCTGATGATGTTTGCCAACCGGATGTTGCAGTTGGAGGCTGACAGCCGTTATGGCGACGTGATGGAACGCGCACTGTATAACACCGTGCTGGCTGGAATGGCGCTTGACGGTAAGCACTTCTTCTACGTTAATCCGCTGGAAGTGCATCCAAAAAGTATTCAGTTCAACCATATTTATGATCATGTTAAACCGGTACGTCAGCGTTGGTTCGGCTGTGCCTGTTGTCCTCCAAATATCGCGCGGCTACTGGCTTCGCTTGGCAGTTATATTTATACCCGCCGTGATGACGGCGTAGATATCAATCTGTACATCGGCAGTGACGTGGAGATTGAGGTGGGCGGGGAAGTCTTGCGGCTCAAACAGAGCGGGGGTTATCCGTGGCAAGACACCGTGAAGATCGAGTTGGAAACGGCGAACTCGGTGGAGGCGACGCTGGCCCTGCGTCTGCCGGACTGGTGTGCCAGCCCACAGCTGTTAGTTAATGGTGAGCCGCAGGAACTTCGCGACCAGATGCAGCGTGGTTACGTGCGCCTGACTCGCCACTGGCAGAACGGCGATGTTTTACAACTTACGCTTCCAATGCCAGTGACGCGCGTTAAAGGGAATCCGCTGCTGCGCCACGTCGCTGGCAAAGTGGCCATTCAACGAGGACCGTTGGTCTATTGTCTCGAACAGGCAGATAACGGCAGTGAACTGCACAATCTGCAACTGCCTGATGATGCGTCGTTCAAGTTGATTGCCGGCAGCGGTTTGTTCACAGGAAAAACCCTGTTGCAAACGCAAGGAACGAGGGTGAATTCTACCCAAGCCTTGCAGCAGCCGCTCTACAGTTTTAACCCTCCTCATGCGCAGATGCTGCCACAAACCCTGACGTTTGTTCCCTATTTCAGTTGGGCGAACCGTGGGGAAGGGGAGATGCGCGTGTGGGTCAACGAAGGCTAAAGCCCGGCAAATGATAGATAAAAAAATCCCGCCCAAGGAGGGCGGGATGCGTAATACCTTACAAGGGGATAGTCCAATGAGATGCAACGACCTATAGGGGAATAAGTAATCGCACACTCATAATAACTTCAGGTATTACATGTTCAAGCACAACTTATTATAATTTGACTTAGGGTGATGCGTTCAGGAATTTTCCGAGATGAGTGATTACGCGGTGAGCGAAAAGGACCAACAAGGCGATGCCGCTGGTTATGTCTGAGATAAAGGCCTACTCTTTATAGGTATTAATTGGGTACCCTGAAGTTAAGCAATTGTAAGTATTAAGGATTGTTATGAGCGAAATCGAAAGTTCGATCAGTGTTGGCGATACTCTTACTGTAAAGAGCGGTTCTACCCACGTGGTAACAGGCTTTGTAAAAAAAGGGGAGCGCGTTTACCCGACAGTCAAAACCAATCACGGTGATTCCAACTTTAGCCAGATCAAAGATATTGTCTCAGTGACCAAAGGCTGAATTTAATGAGCTGAGCGCGACCGCGGCCTACTGCACATTCAGTGCTGGTGGGCTGTGTGATCACTTCCCCTAATAGATTCGAATGATTTCCTGGATAGCCAAATTCCTTTAGCCCTCATTCCCTCATCATTCCCCCCATTTCCCTGTGTAATACTTTTATTTATGAAGCCAATCACAAAACCGTAACCGGTTTCTGAAACCTATGGGGATTTACGTGCTGCATTGCTGGTACTGATTTTAATCGCCATTTCGTCGGTAATTTACTATCCGTTCTTTAAAGCCTATGAGAAACAGCTGCTGTTGCAGGAGAACCCGCAACAGCAGGAAGAGAAACCAACCCTTACTCAGCCGCTTGCCTGCAGGCACTGAAAATACCGCAAGTGACAGTAGTGAAAGCCAGTCTGATTCAGGGCATTCTGTTGCAATAAACCGTCAGCAGTAAACTTCACCTTCTTACTTTTTAGACCCGCAGGAGCATCCATTATGTCGTCTGAAAATAACGCGTTACCTGAACAGAGCGCAGACAAACAGGACCCCTTTATCTGGCTTGAAGGTATCCGCGAACAGTCCGCACTCGAGTGGGCGCAGCAGCAGAATGGCCGGACAGTGAGTCAGTTCGCTACCGGTGACGATTTCGAACGCGTTCGCCAGCAAGTGCTTACCGGCCTGAATTCACCGGCGCAGATCCCGGGTATCCATAAGTGTGGAAACCAGTGGTACAACTTCTGGCAAGATGAAAAAAACCCGCGTGGCCTGCTGCGCCGCACCACGCTTGATGAATACCGTAAGGCCGAACCGGCATGGGAAACCGTACTGGATATCGACGCGCTCGGTAAAGCCGAGCAGCAAGAGTGGGTTTATCACGGTATTCAGGCACTCAAACCTGACTACCGGCGCGCGCTGCTACACCTTTCTCCTGACGGCGGTGATGCGTCGGCTATCCGTGAATTTGACCTGCAAACGCTGAGTTTCGTCACCGACGGCTTCACTCTGCCTGCGGCTAAAAGTCGTGTGTGCTGGATAGACTGCGATCGTGTGTTTGTTTCCACCTATTTTGGTGCCGGCTCGATGACGACTTCTGGCTACCCGCGTATCACCAAAATTTGGCAACGCGGCACGCCGCTGAGTGCGGCACAAACTCAGTTCAGTGCTGAACATGACGATATGATGGTGGTGGGTTATCACAGTGATTCTCAGGGCTATAAGCGTAACTTCGTTGTCCGTGTGATCGATTTTTATCGCCGTGAAACCTTTCTGCTCGATGCGCAGAACACTCACCATAAAGTTGATTTACCTCAGGATGCAAAGTCTGGCTTGTGGCGCGAATGGCTATTGGTTCAGCCGGTCAGCCCGTGGGGTATCGACGGACAGAGCTTTCCTTCAGGTTCGTTGCTGGCGATAAAATTTGATGACTTTATGGCGGGTGATCGTCATATGACGATGCTGTTTATGCCCGGCGAGACGACGGCGCTGAGTGGCTTCTCGATGACCCGGGACTACTTGATCCTCAGCGTTTCCGAAGATGTGGTGAACCGTCTGGAAATTTTGACGCCTCAAACCGGTGACTGGCTGCGTGAGCCTTTCGGCAATGCGCCTGCGATGAGTGATATCAGCGCCAACGGTGTCGATGACGACAGTAATGATTACATGATGACGGTGAGTAGTTTTCTGCAGCCGACCACGCTCTACCTCGGCAATCTTGACCGCAA
The DNA here is from genome assembly GCF_049889095.1 of Ewingella sp. S1.OA.A_B6. Classification (NCBI taxonomy): domain Bacteria; kingdom Pseudomonadati; phylum Pseudomonadota; class Gammaproteobacteria; order Enterobacterales; family Yersiniaceae; genus Ewingella; species Ewingella sp. S1.OA.A_B6. The sequence goes on from NZ_JBLJFK010000001.1 coordinate 25,528, forward strand.
GGATCCGCCTGAAATCCTCAAACAGGATCCGGCGCATTTTGACGCCTCAGGGTATGCGGTGAGCCAGCATTTTGCACAATCCGACGATGGAACGCGCGTGCCTTATTTTTTGGTGGCGAAAAAAGAGGTGGTGTTGGACGGTCAGAACCCGACGCTGTTGTACGGGTACGGCGGTTTTGACGTTTCACTCGAACCTTATTATCTCGGCGTCAGCGGCACGGCCTGGTTGGATCGCGGTGGGGTGTTTGTTCTCGCCAATATTCGCGGTGGCGGGGAATATGGCCCACGCTGGCATCAGGCAGCGCTGAAAGAAAATCGCCTGCGCGCCTATGAAGATTTTGCCGCGGTCGCCAAAGCACTGGTGGCCAGCAACATCACTTCTGCGCAACATCTGGCCGCGCAGGGCGGGAGCAACGGAGGGCTGCTGGTCGGCAATATGCTGACGCTGTATCCTGAGTTATTCGGCGCAATTGTCTGCGAAGTCCCTCTGCTGGACATGCAGCGCTATACGCAAATTTCGGCCGGTGCCTCGTGGATTGCTGAATATGGTGACCCGCAGAAGCCTGACGAGTGGGCGTTTATTCGTGCTTTTTCGCCGTATTACAATATTGATGCAACCAAAAAATATCCGCCGGTGCTGTTCACCACTGCCACCAGTGATGATCGGGTAGGGCCGGGACATGCGCGTAAAATGGCGGCTAAAATGCAGGCGCTGGGCATACCGGAGGTTTGGTTCTATGAGAATACCGAGGGCGGTCACAGTGCGGCGGCGGATAAAGCGCAGTCAGCATTCAAACGCGCCATGGTCAGCCAGTTCCTGCTGCGCTTCACCGGGCGAAGCTCCCGTTAAACGTCTGGCTGTATAGAAGTGCTGAAAAAGTCCGGTCAACGATGGCCGGACTTTTTTATTTCTGCGGTTAAAGTGCGGATGTTTATATTTAGACATGTTTTATCAAGATTTTACGTCTTAAAAGTATTGCCCTGCCGTTCGAGGATTGTTTATGATTCCGGCATTATTTGATAATGGTTATCAAAATCATTTCTTTTTAATTCTCATTTCCGGATACAAACATGTTAAAGAATACCGCTCGTGTACTCTCTGTTGCAGGCCTGATGGCCGCCTCTTTTACCAGTTTCGCCACCACCTATCCGCTGACTGTCACCGACCTTGATGGCCAGAAACTGACGTTCACCAAAGCGCCACAGCGCATTATTTTGCAGGATGGCCGCGATATTCTTTCGCTGGCGGTGCTTGATAAGGCTAACCCGTTCCAGCACGTAGTCGCGTGGAACAATCTGCTGAAGAAGACCGACAGTGGTACCTGGGACATGTTGAAAAGCAAGTGGCCGGATTCTGCTAAAATTCTGGATATGGGGTTCAGTGACAAAGGACAGGTTGATCTCGAAACGGTGATCGCCCAACAACCCGACCTGATGGTGGCGCAACTACGGGCAAAAGATTCGCTGAAAGAGGCGGGTGTTCTCGACAAACTCAGCGCGCTGAAGATCCCGGTTCTGTTCGTGGATTACGAACGTGATCCGGCGAAAAATACCGCGCCGAGTATTGAACTGCTGGGTAAAGTGCTGAACCAGGAAGATAACGCCCGCGCTTACAGTACCTTCTACAATCAACACTATCAGCATATTCGGCAGGTAGTGGCGTCGGTGACGCCGAAACCTAAGGTATTTATTGAAGCCATCGCCGGACGTTCTGACTCCTGCTGTTTTACCCATGGCGACTCCGGTTGGGGAAAATTAGTTCAGGCGGTAGGCGCTGACAATATCGGCACCGACCTGTTGCCGGGAGCTTCTGGTGACGTGTCGTTGGAAAAAGTGATCAGCATGAAGCCTGATGCTTACATCATGACCGGCTCGGCGCGCCCGAGTAATGGCAGTGTGTCCCATATTCTGCCGCTGGGCTACGGTGCCAACCAGGCCAGCGTCGATCGTGAAGGTCAGGCACTGCTGGCCCGTAACGGTATCGCGCAGATCTCGGCCGTGACCGACAAGCGCGCTTATGGCATTTACCATCAGTTCTACAACCATCCGTACAATATTGTGGGCATGGAATATCTGGCGAAGTTTATCTATCCGCAGCAGTTTAAGGATCTGGACCCCGCCAAGACTTACCACGATCTGGTGCGGAACTACACCAATCTACCGGACACTGCGTTCATTCTCGGCTGGTCAGAAGCTAAGTAACGGCCCAATGATGCACTCTGTCTGCCTCGCTGGCAGACAGAGTTTCCCCCTCACCGAGCCTCTTCCCGAAATCCGCCAGCTCCGGTTATTTGCAGAGATCACATTTGTTGACACTCGGTTAATTCATCCCGGTAACTATTTGGTTTAGTGTGATCGATAGATTTCCTCTTTCTGCTATGCGTTTTTGATAACGCGAAGGGGGAGCAACACACATCGACAAGGTGAATTTATGCAATCCGAAGAACAGCGTTTAATCGAAGGTCTTTTTAGCCGTCTGCAACAGGCTGAGTCCGTTACGGCACCGCGCGATGCCGAAGCAGAACGTGTGATTCAGGCTTGCATCAGTAAGCAGCCTTCAGCGCCTTATTATATGGCGCAGGCGATGATTATTCAGGAGGCCGCCCTGACCAAGTTGAATCAGCAGGTTCAGGCGCAGCAGCAACAAATTCAGCAGTTGCAGGAGCAGGCCAAATCCGTACGTCCGCCAAGCAGTGGATTCCTGGCCGGGCTATTTGGCGGTGGCTCATCGGCGCAAAGTCAGCCGCAGGCCGCAGGACAAAGTCATTCTGGCAGCCAGCCTATCCCCGGTACTAGCGGTTGGGATAACCGCAATGCGCCGCAACAGCAACAGCCTTACCAGCAACAGGCAGCACCCCAGCAGGCCGCGCCTCAGCAGCCAGGTTTCCTCGGTAGCGCCTTGCGCACTGCCGCCGGTGTGGCCGGTGGCGTGGTGCTGGCCGAGATGCTGACCGGCATGTTCCATCAGACTCAGCCGCAGGAAATTGTAAATATCATCCAGGAGCCACCGGTGCAGAATCTGGATCCGAACGACACCAGCGCCCTCGATAATAATGATTTCCAACAGCAAAATTTCGACAGCGGTCAGCCGGACTGGCAGGACGCCTCAATGAGCGATAATAATGATAGTGCAGGCTTTGGTTTTGGCGCTGACGACGGCAGCTCAGATGATTACAGTAATGACGACGACTCCTTTTTCTGACTTTTTATGGTTTGTGAAGGCGTTTTGACAGTAGGAATTATCGTACAAGCTGCCAGAGTGAGAGGTTTATCGCTTATTGCAATCTGACTTCTGGACAAAAGCCAGATCTGTTGCTGTACTGTAATTGACACACGTTTTGTGTCGTTCATTCACGTAAAGGTAAGTTTGATGTCTAAGATTACAGGTAGCGTTAAGTGGTTCAATGAATCTAAAGGTTTTGGTTTCATTACCCCTGAAGATGGTAGCAAAGATGTTTTCGTTCATTTCTCTGCTATTGCCAGCAACGGTTTTAAAACCCTCGCTGAAGGCCAACGTGTTGAATTCGAAATCACACAGGGCGCTAAAGGTCCATCGGCTGCTGACGTTAAACCTATTTAACGCTAGCCAAATTTTGAAAAAACCCGCTGATGCGGGTTTTTTTTGGCTTTTTTTCAGTTGTGTGGTTACACAGCAGCAGTCACTTTACGCACCAGTGTCACAAACAGCGTAATGGCGATCGCGTAACAGCCGAGGATCGTTAGCCCCATTGATAACGCCGACGTGCCGCCCAGCCCGCTGATCGGGACGCTAATCGATCCCAGCGCGAACATACACACCCCAATCAGTGCCGACGCGCTGCCCGCATTCTTTCCCTGGCTTTGCATCGCCAGTGAGCCCGCATTCGGACCGACAATCCCGATAGTAATGACCGAGAAGAACAGCGGTATCATCAGCACCATCAGCGGAGCGTGCAGACTGGCCGCGATGACCAGTGAAACGGAACCGGCGGCGGCGACACACAGGCCGATTTTAACCAGAGTCAGTTCACCCAACTTGTGGCTCAGGCGCGTTGAGACCTGCGCGGCAATCACCAGGCCAAAGCCATTGGCGGCAAAGCACAGACTGAACATCTGCGGGCTGAGACTATAGATTTGCTGCAAAACAAAAGGTGATGCGCCGATATAGGCGAACATACCCGCCATCGTAAAGCCCTGAGTTAAACACAGGCCCATAAATTGTCGGTCTTTCATCAGTCTGCCAATCGAACGCACCATCACCATCACACCGCCTTGTGAGCGCCGTTCTGTGGGGAGCGTTTCGTGCAGTTTCAGCGAGGAGAAGCAAAAAAGCAGAATGGAAACGATCGCCAGTGCGCCAAAAATGCCCCGCCAGCTCATAAAGTTCAGCAAGCCACCGCCCAGAACCGGCGCGACAATCGGCGCCAGTCCGTTGACCAGCATCAACAGCGCAAAAAATCGCGTCAGCTCGTGGCCGTTATATAAGTCACGGGCCACGGCGCGCGACAGCACCGCGCCGCCTGCACCCGCTACGCCCTGTAGCAGACGGGCCACAATCAGTTGGTCAATGGTTTGCGCGACGGCGCAGCCCACGGAAGCCACCAACAACAGCGCCAGCGACCACAACAGCGGGCGCATACGGCCATATTTGTCACTCAGCGGGCCAAAAATCAACTGCCCCAGACCGAGACCCAACAGACCGGCGGTCAGACTCAGCTGACTGGCGGCGGTGGTGGTATTAAGTTCGAGCGCCATTTCGGGCAGCGCAGGTAAATAGAGGTCCGTACACAGCGGGCCTAGCGCCGCGAGCGAACCCAAAACCAGGGCATAACCCAGGCGTTTTTCTGTCAGGTGATTACTCATTACTTGTCCATTTCTGCTGGTTTTTGTGATGGAAACGAGGGTTAGGTCTGTGGTGATAGCGTTGTAGGATCAAACAGTTGACGAAACACCCTGTCATAAAGTAGATCAAGATTAATGGGATCTGCGTGCAGGGTAGTCAGGTGGCGGAACGCCGAGCCTTCGCAAATAACCGCCAGCATTTCGACCCGTGCGGTTAATTCATCATCCGATAGATGGGTATAGGCTTTTGCCAGCATGGCTTTGGCCTCATTAAAAAGCTGTTTTTCTGCATCACGCCAAATCTGTTCCACTATGGGGTTGCGCGTGGCTTCTGCTGCCACTTCCAACATCAGCGCATGGTCTATTTCTGTCTGTTCCGGGATCCCATCAGGGCTGGCGTTATGCTTGTATTCTACATGCAAGCTGCCAATACGGCGGTGTGCAAGATTCTCGGCCATCTGGCGCAGGTTGTGTACGTTGCCTGTCATCAGACGAATTTTTGTAAACACGATACGTCGCACGATCTCCTCAATAATGGCATCTTTATTGGCAAAATAACGGTAAATCTGCCCGACGCTCAGTCGTGACATTTTGGCTATTTCAGCCATGCCTGCACCATGGAACCCGTGTTTACGAAAACAAACCCGCGATGCGTCGATGATTTGATCCCGTCGGGCGCTAATACGCTGTTCTTTACTTTCTTGGGGATGATGCATTGAGTTTGGATGACCTGAGGTTGGGCGTGCACAGTGAGTGTGAACGTTCGTTCTCAAGTATAGAGTGCCAAGTGATGAAGGTAAACGTTAAAAACAGCGCAGACTCAGAAAGTGCGCACTGTTGTTAAGCGGGGCAGTGGCAAGGGGTTCAGGCCATGAAATAAGTGTGCAGGAAAATGGCGGCGGTAAGAATACATAGCGACACCAGTAGAATTTCATAAAAGGTTTTTGGCATTGAGAACATAGCTTGCTCTGGATCAGTGAGGATTTATGTCAGTCAGTATGAAGTTCTAAAATGAAGGAAACATTAAGATGAGGACGAAATTCTCGGGGACTGGCGGATTTATCTCACAAAATAAGATAATTACGATGCTTTCCGCCATACAAAAGCATCGTAATGATTTAAATTCAGTGCGCGGAAAACCAGCTGACCAGCATAAAGGCCAGCAGTGTCATCGCCAGCGATCCGGCCAGGTTCATGAACATATTCAGCAGCGCACCGGCAAAGCGACCATCCTGCAACATGTATACCACTTCCAGCGAGAAGGTGGAGAAGGTGGTCAGCCCGCCGCAAAAACCGGTGGTCAGCAGCAGCTTCCACACTGGGTCAAGGTGGGTAAGACGGTTGAAAATAGCAATGCCGAGGCCGATGATAAACGCGCCGACCAGATTGACAGTTAAGGTTCCGACAGGCAGAACGGGCGTCATGCCATTCATTTTGATACTGACATACCAGCGGGTAATGCTGCCCAAACCGCCGCCAATAAATACTGCAAGTAATGTGCTGAACATAAAAGCCTTTCGTAAGATTGAGTGGTTATTCAGAAAGGTTCCGGCGTCATGCTACGAACCTCTCAATGAGATTGCGTAGACATCATTAGCCGATAAAGGCGGTTTCGGAGGAATGTCATCTCCATCGTGTCGGATGATTTTACACGGCTGAGACAATAATTTGTAGCGTCTCAGCCAGAGATTAATGATCTTAACCAAGAGCCAGCACAATGGCATCGGCGATAATATCAATCTGTTCGGTTTTGAGCTGAGATGTACTAATGCGAATAAACTGTCCGGTCCCGGTGCGGCTGCGTTCACCAGGCAGCACGGCGATGCCTCTGGCAGCGAGAGTGACCAGGGCAAACTGCTCAGAAGGTACTGGGATCAGTATCGAGAGACCGTCCCGATGGGGGATATTTACGCCGCGTATTTTCAGCGCATCGGACATCGCCTTGCGCCTCTTCGCATAAACACGCTTAGCGTGTTCAATTCCTTCCTGCGTTTTTTCATCGTTAATCAGGTATGCCAGCGCTTGCTGCAAAATACGGCTCGACCAGCCGGCACCGAAATTGCGGAAAGATTTGATCTGTTTGATCAAATCTTCAGAACTGGAGATCACCGCCAGCCGCAGATCCGGCCCGTAGGCTTTGGAATACGAGCGAACGTGGATGGTGCGCAGTGGTAGCACGCTACCCATGCTGATCGGTTTTTCGCGCGACAGCTGACCGATGCCATCATCTTCAATGATCAGCGTATTGCTGGCACTGAGGATTTCCGCCAGCACGGCATAACGTTCGGCATTCAGCGCGTGGCCGCAGTGAGAATGGGTTCGCGGTTGATAGATAAAGCCGGAAGGTTTTTTCGCCAGTGCCATCTGTAATGATTCAGGAATGGGGCCGAACTGATCACATTTGACCGGCAGAACCTGCGCACCCAGATTGTCGAGCATATCCAGCAGGCGGGTGGCGGTCGGGTCTTCAATAGCTACCACTGAGCCTTGCATCAGCAGGGTTTGCAGCGTCAGGTTCATGGCGTCAAAACCGCCGTCGGCTGCCATAAAAGCCTCGGCGTTATAAGGCCAGCTGGGTTTAACGGCTTCCAGCAGCGCAGGCGCAATCGCCTCGCGCTGATAGCTGTTGAGGTTATCGGCGCAGGCGCCTGCCTGGAGCGCGGCGCTAAGATCGGGCAACAGGGCCGGGTCCGGTGATGATAGCGCCAGATCGGCAATGATGTGATCCCCGAAGTTACCGATTTTCTCAAAGCGCATCGGGCGAGGGGAAAGCGTATCACCGCACACCCAAACGCCGTTGCGGCCGCGCCCGGCAATGACTTTCTGGCGGCGAAGCTGGCTCCACGCAGCCGACACCGTGGCCGGGCTGACGCCCAGAGCCTGCGCCAGTTCACGTACTGCGGGTAAATGTGTGCCAATCTCAATCACGCCCGAGCGGATCATCGATGCCGTTTCGAGCGCAATGCCGCGTATTGAACGGTCTTGCAAATGGCCAGCGAACCACTCGGCATTCTGCGTTTTTACCAGCAAACTATCACTCATTTCGTTCCTTTTGTTCAGTAACAAAGATTCTATTGTACATATTAAATTATGGCATTAGTATCAAACTTAACCTGATTAGGCGATAAAATAATCACATTGGCGTCAATATGATCGCTAATGGTCAATGAGATGTTGTTTTTGTGATATTTCATTCCGCAAATATATTAAGAGGAAGACTGTGGCAATCACCATCAGACTGGCTGTTCGTGACTGGGATTACTTTACGCCGCTGGCGTTGGGTGATGTGAAACCTGAGGGTTTCAACCTTGAGATTGACCGTGTCGGCACTCTGGTTGGCGATTTAGCCACCAGCGATTGTTACGACGCGGGCGAAGTCTCCTTCAGCCGTTATGCACAGGGGCGTGCCAAAGGGGAAAACGATCTGCTGGCCATTCCGCACTTCCTGATGCGAGGCTTTCGTCAGCGCTGCATCATCACTCGCGACGACAGTCCATTAACCGAGCTGTCGCAATTGGCAGGCAAACGTATTGGGCTGACGGGCTGGCAGGATTCCGGCAACACCTGGACCCGCACATTGCTAGCGCTCGAAGGTGTAGAGATTGAAGATGCTCACTGGTACGTGGGGCGTCTGACGGCCGATCATCCGATTGTTGACCGACTGGCCGGTTTTGGCCGCGCCGGGCGCATTGAAGCAGTACCCGAAGAGCGCCCGATGATGGAATTGTTGCAAGAGGGCTGGCTAGACGCCGTCTTCACGCCGTTTATGCCGGAAGGTTTTTTCAGACCGGATTCCGGATTCCGTCAGTTTCAGCCCGATTTCCGTCAGGCCGAACTGGCCTACTTTAATAAGGTGGGTTACGTGCCGGGGATTCACCTGCTGGCGATTAAACCCGCGCTGGCTGAAGCACACCCGTGGTTACCTCAGGCGCTGAGCGACATTATTGAACGCTCTTATGAAGTCTGGATGGATAAACGTGCCAAGTATGCCGATACCACACCGTGGTTGCTGGACGATCTGCGTCGCACAGTGATCGACTTACCTGCCGACTGGAACGCAAACGGTTACGTTGCCAACAAACAAATGATTGAAGATTTTGCCGAAGAGTTACACCGGCAGAACCTGATAGCCCGGCGCCTGAGCGCGGCAGAACTTTTTCCGCAATTTGCCGCTGAGTCTGCCAGCCACTGAACCTAAGGAATGAACATGAAAGTTGCACTAGGGCAGTTCGCCGTTGCGAAAGAGTGGCAAGCCAATGCCGAAACTTGTCTTTCGCTGATGGCCGCGTCTCGAGAAGCTGGAGCCGATTTACTGGTGTTGCCGGAAGGCATTCTGGCACGGGATATCGCTGATCCTGACTTGGTATTGAAAGCCGCCCAGCCGCTCGACGGTCCATTTGTCAGCCAGTTACTGGCAGCCAGCGTTGGTCATCAGATGACCACCATGATGAGTGTACACACCCCTGCACCCGATGGCCGTGCATGGAATGTGCTGATCTCAATTCGCAATGGCGAGATCATTTCTGAGTACCGCAAGCTGCACTTGTATGACGCATTTTCAGCGCAAGAGTCTAAAAACGTCACGCCGGGTAAAGAGGTTCCGCCGCTGGTTGAGGTGGCGGGTTTTAACGTCGGCCTCATGACCTGTTATGACGTGCGCTTCCCCGAATTGGCGCGCCGTCTGGTGCTCGACGGTGCCGAAGTCTTGGTGTTGCCCGCCGCCTGGGTGAAAGGCCCACTTAAAGAGATGCACTGGGAAGTGCTGGTGACCGCCCGTGCGCTGGAAAACACCACTTATATGGTGGCAGTCGGTGAGTGTGGCGAGCGCAATATCGGTAACAGCATGGTCGTTGACCCGCTTGGCGTGGCGATTGCCCGTGCGGCCGAAGCACCTGCTCTGATATTTGCTCAATTGGACAAAGATCGTCTTATACATGCACGTAAAGTATTGCCCGTGTTGGAAAACCGCTGCTTTGATATTCCACAACTGCGCAGCGGCAAGTTTTGATCACTTCGCCAGCCGATCCTCAGCGGCTGGCGAGGCAATAGAGATAAAGCGCGAACCACACCAGGGAGCGCTGCAGTAAACACCCCGGATCAGCGCCGGAGCCGACGGTGTAATACTTATAGGGCGTCATCAACACCAGGGACGGTGTTAACAAAAATAAAATGATCCCATTATTCTTTTCACAACATCCAGGCCGACTTTTAAACAGAGGAAATAGAGATGATGGCAAAACAATTACGTCAGGCTGCGGTACTGACGGCTGCGATACTTTCAATACTCTCCACCCATGTTTTGGCTGCTGACAATGTGGCTATCCCTGTTCAAACTATGGACCCGGCGCTGCACGCAAAATTACCGGCTGAGATCCAAAAGTCCGGCTTTATGACGTCGGTAAATAACGGCTCATTTCCGCCGTATGAAATTGTCACTGGCAGTAATTCCCTCGACGGCGCCAGCGCCGATCTGGCCAATGCCCTGGCGGGCGTGCTGGGGGTGAAAATTAAGCATGCTTCGGTCAGCGGTTTATCCGGTATTTTGAGCGGCATGGCGGCCGGGCGTTATCAGATGGGGATCGGCCCGATTGGTGATTACCCGGATCGACAGGCGAAAAATGACTTCGTCGATTTCGTCAGAGAGTTCGTGGTGTTTGCCGTGCATAAAGGCAACCCACAGAAGATCAACTCACTGGAAGACACCTGCGGTAAGCGCATCGCGGTGATGGCGGGTGGATCGGCGGAGCAGGTGATCCGCAAGCAGTCGGATCTGTGCGTGAAAGGCAGTAAACCGGCGGTTAATGTTCAATCTTACGCCGATCAACCGACCTCGATTTTAGCAGTGCGCTCTAACCGCTCCGATGCCTTCTTCTCCTCCCAGGCGCCGTTGACCTATTTCGTACAGAAAGCCGGCGGTCAGTTGGAGCTAACGGGCACCGGCAAAGCCAACGGGTTTGGTGATATCTTCCAGGGTACCGTGGTGCCGAAAGATTCCGCCGTGCGTGACGCGATTCTGGCGGGTTACCAGAAGCTGTTTGATAACGGTACTTACGCCATCATCATGAAAAAATGGGGTCTGGAAGAGAATATGATCGCCGCTCCGGGCATCAATCTGGCTAAGGTGCAGCCTCAATGACGGGCAAAACGTATAGTTCCCCGCCTGCTGTCAGGGATGGCTATACGCCGGATACGCGCCGTAACGTGGAGTTTTCCCATGTGCCTCGCAGCTACGGACGCTGGCTGGCGTGGATTGTCGTGCTGCTCATTGCCGCCGATGTCATATGGAACGTCGCCCGTAATCCGAATTTTGAATGGCACGTGGTAGCGCAGTGGTTTACCGAAGCCACGGTGATGAAGGGGCTGGGCGTCACGCTTGGCCTTACCGTGATTTCGATGATACTGGGTGTATTGCTGGGGTTGATGCTGGCGATTGCCCGGCTGTCGCAAAGTATGCTGCTGCGACGCCTGTCCGGCATGTTCATCTGGTTTTTTCGCGGAACGCCGCTACTGGTCCAACTGCTGTTCTGGTACAACATGTCGACACTGTTCCCGCGCGTGGTGCTGGGCATTCCTTTCGGCCCTGAGTACATGAGCTGGAATACCAACGACCTGATCACCCCATTGACTGCGGCAATCGCGGGTCTGGCGCTGAACGAAGCGGCATATATGGCGGAGATTATCCGCGCCGGGCTGCTGTCGGTGGATAATGGCCAGTCAGAAACTGCGCAGGCATTCGGCATGAGCCGTGGCCGGGCGCTGCGTCGGATCATTATCCCACAGGCTATGCGGGCGATTATACCGCCGACCGGCAATCAGTTGATTAGCATGATAAAAGCGACCTCGCTGGTTAGTGTGATCGCCATGGGCGACCTGCTGTACTCGGTGCAAACCATTTACAACCGCACCTTCGAAGTGGTGCCGATGCTGCTGGTGGCGGTGATCTGGTATTTGCTGATCACCTCCGTGCTGAACGTCGCCCAGTCGGCCATCGAACGCTATTACTCACGTGGTACCCGCAGTTCAGGATCCGCGACTAAACGCCGTCAGACTTCCGCTGAAGAGAAGACTATCCCGATTGTCAGGCAACCGGGCGTCGCCCAGAAGGATAATCTATGAGTCAGCAGCAGAGCGACCAGCCGTCACCTCTGGTGGTTGCGCGTAATGTGCATAAAAGCTATGGCGACAACGAAGTGCTTAAGGGCATTGATCTGGATGTCATGCCAAGCGAAGTGGTGGTGATCCTCGGACCTTCAGGCTCAGGGAAATCCACGTTTCTGCGCTGTATTAATCATCTGGAAGATATCGATCGCGGTTCGATCATGGTGGGCGGTGAACAGATTGGTTACGCACTGCGCGGTAGCCGGTTGCATAAGCTGCCGGAAAAGGCCATTGCCCGCCAGCGGCGCGATATTGGTATGGTATTCCAGCAGTTTAATCTTTACCCGCACATGACCGTGTTGCAGAACATTGTTGAAGCGCCGATTGGTGTGCATAAACAGAGCCGTCAGGCGGCAGAGAAGTATGCCGGTGAGCTGCTGGAAAAGGTTGGGCTGAGTGATAAAGCCAATGCTTATCCGCGCCATCTTTCCGGCGGGCAGCAGCAGCGCGTGGCAATTGCACGTGCGCTGGCGGTTAAACCTAAGCTGATGCTGTTTGATGAACCCACGTCGGCGCTGGACCCTGAGCTAGTGGGTGAAGTACTGACGACGATGCGTGATCTTGCGCAGCAAGGGTTGACGATGATCGTGGTCACGCATGAGATCGGTTTCGCTAAAGAAGCGGCGGATCGGGTGGTGTTTATGGATCGCGGTTATGTGGTTGAGCAGGGCTCGGCGGATGAAGTGTTGGTTAATCCGCAGCATCCGCGCACGCAGACGTTTCTCAGCCGTTTCATCTGAAAGTGGCGGGCAAGCGGGAAATAGGCGCTTATATCCGCGTTTCGATCCGATTTCGTCCGCCGTTTTTGGCTTTATACAGAGCGGTATCGGCTGCATTTAGCCATTGTGCTGCGCTCTCATGGTCTTTACGGCACTCGGCAATACCCGCGCTGACATGCACCCGCAGCTCAGGGTGATTGGGGAACAGGTCGTTATCCAACCGGCTCTGTAAACGCTCCATGGCTTTTTTCGCCTGCTCTGCCGTGCTGTGAGGAAGAATGGCAGCAAATTCATCACCGCCATAGCGGCCAATAATGTCGGCAACGCGCATGGCCTGCTGTAACTCCTGCGCCAAAAGTATAATCGCCTGATCGCCGACGTTGTGGCCGTAGTTATCGTTAATTTCCTTAAAGTGGTCGATGTCGATGAGGACTAGCGTAGTCTTGTAGTTATAACGGCGATGACTTTCAATTTCATTATCCAGCAGTGATTCCCAGTGATGGCGGTTATAGAGGCCAGTCAGGCCGTCGCGAACGCTGATCTGCATGATGGCATTTTTATGCTCAGACAGTCTTCTGGAGGTCCTAAATGTGACATTACCCAGAAGAATAGGGTAAATCACAATCATCGGCAGGCAGAGATAGAGCTGGAGCGGAGTGGTTTCCGGCTGAAAAGGAATTTCAGTCAGTAGAAAAACTGCCAGAGCAACCACCGCCTGAGCAAGTATGCATTTGAAGAACAAGGTTTTGCCGCCGGCAGCAATGTTGTTCATCCCCATCATGGAAATAATAACGGCGGACGGCAGGGCGTTAAAACCCATAGCGGCCAGCCACACGCCTCCTAAGGCGGCGTCGATTTTCAGGTTGCGGATCTCTGTTTTGAACGGGTTGCTGGCGCGTATAGCCATCAGGTAGGCAATGTGCGGCCAGAGAAAACCGTTCAGCAGCAGCATGAGCCAGACCGCAGGGTGAATCGAATATGTGATAAGGACGGGTGCCACGCAGATGCTACCCATACCCAATCCGATAATGCGAGGGAGATAGGCACGTCTCGCAAATCTCAGACCTGAATGATGGGCATCGCTGATTAGCGTGGTTTGAGGCGTTTTTGGCATCGGAGCTCATTATGGTTCGGGGCGGGGAACACGGCATGATCCGGCGGAAATCGCCGTAAAACGGATTTACCCAGTAAATGCTTCAAGACTCTCTTATTGAAGTTCATAATAGCTCAGTCTGGTTATAATGCGCACTGATGGATCTTCGCGCGATTATTTCTGTTACATATTTTGGTTGTATTTTCGTCATTATTATTTGTAAATAGTGACAATAGATTTGGTTCTTTTATGCAAAAAGTACCGGTTATCATTACGCCGGTAACAGTTTCGCTATTCGTGAAAAGAAGGTGTGTATGGAAGGTTTAAGCATTACTAAATTGTTGGTTGTGGGCGTTTTAATCATTCTGCTGTTCGGTACCAGCAAACTGCGTTCTTTGGGCGGTGACTTGGGCGCTGCGCTACGTGGCTTCAAGAAAGCCATGAGCGATGAGCCTACCCCAGCCGCAAAGGCTGATGCCACGCCTGTCGAACCACGCGTAGAACACAAAGACTGATTGCTGCCTGCTTTTTATTCGGATACGCCTATTCCTTGCACCTGAAGGTCTGTGTATAAGCATGTTGTGTCTAAATAGAAACGGTTGCTCTTGCGAGCAACCGTTTTGTCTTTTTTAGCGTTTAAGACGTAACAAGGTGTAACCCTTATTTCACTTCCAGACCTTTAGCTTGCAGGTCCGCATGGTATGACGAACGGACGAAAGGTCCGCAGGCGGCATGGGTAAAGCCCATCGCCATCGCTTCGGCTTTCATTTCATCAAACTCTTCCGGGCTAACATAGCGCTGCACCGGTAAGTGGTGACGACTTGGCTGTAAATACTGGCCGAGAGTGAGCATAGTGACACCGTGGCGGCGCAAATCGCGCATCACTTCCACAATCTCCGCGTTAGTTTCTCCCAGACCCACCATCAAACCGGATTTGGTCGGGATTTCAGGGTGCGCTTCTTTGAAACGTTGTAGCAGCGTCAGTGACCACTCGTAGTTTGCCCCAGGGCGAACCTGACGGTAAACGCGTGGCACGTTCTCAAGGTTATGGTTAAAGACGTCCGGCGGTGTGACGTTGAGGATCTCCAGTGCACGATCCATACGGCCTCTGAAATCGGGCACCAGCGTCTCGATTTTAATGGTTGGGTTCTTGGCGCGAATGGCGGCGATACAGTCGGCAAAGTGCTGAGCCCCTCCGTCCCGCAGGTCGTCACGGTCTACAGAGGTGATCACCACGTAGCGCAGGCCCATATCGGCGATAGTCTGTGCCAACTTTTCAGGTTCGTTAGTGTCTGGGGCTGTCGGACGCCCGTGGGCAACGTCGCAGAATGGGCAACGACGAGTACAAATTGCGCCGAGGATCATAAAAGTCGCAGTGCCGTGGTTAAAACATTCGGAGAGGTTAGGGCAGGCTGCCTCTTCACACACTGAGTGCAGGCCATTCTTGCGCAGTGCAGCTTTGATGCCCTGAATTCGGGTCGAATCTGCCGGAAGTTTGATTTTCATCCATGCCGGCTTACGTAACATTTCCTGCCGGTCAGTGACCACGTTTTTCACCGGGATTAACGCCATCTTATCTGCATCGCGGTACTTAACACCGCGTTCCATCTGAATCGGTTTACTCATAAGCTTGCAGGTTCCAGGTTTGTCTCTCGTAACTCGAGTTTTTCAGGACATTCAATGAACGGGCTGATTTATTAAAAAATGAGGAATATTGCAAAAATTATAACACTGATGCCGATCAATATTCAGCCCCCGGAAGTGCTTACAGGCAACAAAGCGTACAATTTTTTAACATCAATACGATTCTTCCTGCCACGGAAGATAATCAATTTGTTGATAATTCATCAGATCATTAAAGGATTTCACCAATACTGGCATGACGTCATCGACGGTGATCCCCGGCTTCTCGACGCTAACTTGGGTCATTTGTAAACCGGCATATCCGCAGGGATTAATGCGCAGGAAGGGTTCGAGATCCATATTGATGTTGAGCGCCAGGCCATGCAGTGAACAACCTTTGCGGATCCGCAGGCCCAAAGAGCAGATTTTCTTGTCATCCACATAGACGCCAGGCGCATCGGCACGCGGGTAAGCGTTGATGGCGAAGTGTGCCAGCGTATCGACAACGGTTTGTTCAATAGCGGTGACGAGCTGACGGACGCCCATTTTTCGGCGCTTCAAGTCTACCATCACGTACATCACCTGCTGGCCGGGACCGTGATAGGTTACCTGTCCGCCACGATCGCTTTGAATCACAGGAATATCACCGGGAAGCAGCAGGTGTTCCGCTTTGCCAGCCTGACCTTGTGTGAAGACTTTCTGGTGTTCAACCAACCAGATTTCGTCCTGCGTGTCGGCGGTCCGGGTGTCGGTGAACAGGTGCATCGCGCGGGATACCGGTTCGTAAGGCTGTAGACCCAGCTGACGTAACACAATGCGTTGTTGCAGGTTATCTTGTAGCACAGCAGCCATCGTTATTTAGAAAAGAGGGAGGGGCAAAAAATTAACGCAGCACCTGTCAGGGGACTGCGTTAGTCAGTTTGTGAGCGAAGATTTACAGCACCATGCGGACAATTTCGATATTACCCAATTCGTCATACAGGGTTTCGACCTGATCGATATGGGTGGCGTTAATCGTAATTGAGACGGAGTGGTAATTGCCTTTACTGCTCGGTTTTACCTGAGGATTGTAGTCGCCAGGTGCATGGCGTTGCACGACTTCCACAACCTGATCAACTAACTCGGGTTGTGCCAGGCCCATTACTTTGTAAGTAAAGGAGCATGGAAATTCGAGCAGTTCGTTAAGTTTGGTTTTCATGTGCACTCCAGCGTGGTTAGCAACGTATTGATAAAATTATTACTCCCGCCAATCTGAAGCGGGAGTGATAAAATTTGATGGCATTACTTATTGAAATAAAAAGTTATTAAAATCAAAATTTATTACTATCAAATGGGGACGTTGTTGGTTATTTCAAGTCTGACTTAGCCAAACCAATGATGGAACATCAGCTTGATATAATCGACGATACGGCTGAAGAAACCGCCCTCTTTGACTTCATTCAGCACCACCAATGGGCGCTCGTCAATCGTTTTGCCATCCAACTGGAAGTTGATTGAACCCACTACCTGATTTTTCTGCAATGGCGCATGCAGCTCAGGACTGTTGAGTACATAGCTGGCTTTCAGATCTTTCATGCGGCCACGTGGAATGGTCAGATAAGCGTCTTTATCTACGCCCAGCACCACACGGTCAGTATCACCAAACCATACTGGCTCCGAGGCGAACTCTTTACCCGCTTTCAGTGGAGAAACGGTTTCGAAGAAACGGAAGCCCCAGGTGAGTAATTTTTTGCTTTCAACTTCGCGGCCTTTATAGGTATGACCGCCCATGACGGCTGAGATCAGGCGCATCTGTCCTTCGGTTGCAGAAGCCACCAGATTATAACCGGCTGATTCGGTGTGGCCGGTCTTTATGCCATCTACGTTCATGCTGGAGTCCCACAACAGACCGTTACGGTTCATTTGGCGGATTTTGTTGAAGGTGAACTCTTTCTCTTTGTAGGTCGCATACTCTTCGGGTACGTCACGGATCAGCGCCTGTCCAATCAGTGCCATATCTCGCGCTGAACTGAACTGGCCGGCAGCATCAAGACCATGCACGGTACCAAAGTGGGTGTTTTTCAGGCCCAATGCGTTGACGTAATTGTTCATCAGACCAACGAAGGCATCCTGGCTGCCAGCAACATAATCTGCCATCGCCACACAGGCATCGTTACCTGATTGCAAAATGATGCCGCGGTTCAACTCAGATACCGGCACGCGATCGCCTGGTTTGAGGAACATCAGGGAAGAACCCTTGAACACTGGATTGCCGGTTGCCCAGGCATCCGGACCCACGGTAACGATGTCGGCTGGTGTGATTTTACCGGCTTTGATTGACTGACCGATGACGTAGCTGGTCATCATTTTAGTCAGGCTGGCAGGGTCACGGCGTGCGTCGGCATTCATTTCTGCCAGCACTTTCCCTGAGTTATAGTCGATCAGTATGTAGGCTTCTGCATCAATTTGCGGAACGCCTGGGATCATCGTCTTTAAGTTAACATCGTCGGCATAGGCGGACGCTGCGCAGAGAGTCAGGGCTGTGCCAAAAGCGAGGCTCTTGACTAAAAGTGGGGTATTTACAAGTTTCATGAGGGGACAGCAACATCCGTAGAGGTAAGTTAAAAACGTGCCACACTATAGCAGAATCGACATATTCGGACATCTGCCATTACCGCGGCTTGAAAGTGTTTATCCTTTTTACCCTTAAAAGGTAACCTGCAGAAACGGGGCTGCAGCCCCGTTCAAGAAACGATTTCACGCTGCCATTACATCGCTGAAACAACAAAAGACTGCTGTTGAGCTTCGCTGGCCAGGCGCTGTTTTAGCTGCTCGGCCTGCTGACGGGTCAATGGCCCGAGCTGAACCCGATACATCCCTCCATTCGGCTGAACTTTACCGGGCACAGAGAACTTCTGGCTCAGGCTTTTCTGCCACAATGCCGCGTTCTGAGGATTGCTCAGCGCGCCGACCTGCACCATGTAATTGCCGCCGGTTGTTGACGAAGAGGAAGGTGCTGATGGCGCGGCGATAGCAGCTGGTGCGGCAACAGCGGCCACCATCTCTGGTGCAGCAGGTTCATCTCTTTCCAGGATCCCCTGCGGGACGGAAGAGGGAGCTTTCAGAAAACCGCCTCCCGATGCGCCGGTTGTGGCTGCGGCTGATGCGTTGGATTCATCTCCGTTGCTCAGCGTGCTGTTATCAATCGGATGGACGCTTGCGCTGGTATCCGGTGGGGTGTTTTGCACTGGAGTTCCCATACCGCTTGACGCTAAATCAGGGCGGCCAGGCAAGGCGTAGGACTGTTTGGCGACGGTCGTGCCAATAGTACCAGGGCCAGAAAGTGAACCGTCGGGTGCAACACGGATAAAGTCGATTTTAACTTTGGTGCTGTTGGTGAGGTTCAGGCGCTCAGCAGCAGCCTGAGAGAGGTCAATAATACGTCCGGGCGTATAAGGTCCACGATCGTTAACGCGCACAACCAGCATACGTCCCGTAGCCACGTTAGTGACACGCACATAGCTTGGGATAGGCAGCGTAGGGTGGGCTGCTGTCAGGGCATTGGGATCAAACTCTTCGCCAATAGCCGTGGTGTTGCTGCCATTTTCCTGACCATACCACGAGGCTAAACCGGTCTGGGTAAAGTTGGAAGGGTCTTTGATAATCTTATAGGTTTTGCCGTTGACGGAGTAATCCTGGCTGGTGCCTGGATTATAAGGTTCGTAACGCGGGTCCGCCCCACCAATTTCTACCACCGGCCCGTTATAGGCTTGTTGCGGTGCAGCTTGTTGTGGCTGTGTTTCGTCAGTCACACAACCACTCAACAGCAACCCAATGATGACAGCTCCAAGCCATTGCTTACGCATTGCTCACCTCTATAAATTTTTCGACAACATTTTTCGATGAGTATGTATCGACATGACGATACCAAACCCTGCCATTAGCACAATGAGCGCTGAGCCACCATAGCTGACCAGTGGCAAAGGTACCCCAACCACCGGGACAATACCACTGACCATACCGATGTTAACAAACACATAAACGAATAAAATTAACATCAGACCCCCGGCCATAACGCGGCCAAAGGTAGTTTGTGCGTGGGCGGCGATCACCAGACCACGCATGATGAGACATAAATAGAGCCCAAGCAGTACCAGAACGCCAATCAGACCGAGTTCTTCTGCCAATACGGCAAAGATAAAGTCAGTATGTCGTTCGGGCAGGAATTCGAGCTGCGACTGCGTTCCATGCAGCCAGCCTTTACCCGATAATCCGCCGGAGCCAATAGCGATTTTGGACTGAATAATATGGTATCCGGCGCCGAGTGGATCGCTCTCAGGATCGAGTAGCATCATCACGCGATCGCGCTGATAGTCGTGCATCAAGAAGAACCACAGAATGGGGATGAAAGCGGCCACCAGCAATGCGGCAACGGCGATCAGCTTCCAGCTCATCCCGGAAAGGAACAGCACGAACAGGCCGGAGGCCGCAATCAGAATGGAAGTGCCCAGATCGGGCTGCGCTGCCACCAGCAGGGTTGGAATGAAGATCAGCACCAGTGCAATAGCTGTGTTTTTAAGTGACGGCGGGCAGATGTCACGGTTGATGAAGCGGGCGACCATCAGCGGTACGGCGATTTTCGCCAGCTCTGAGGGCTGAAAACGCACTACGCCGAGATCAAGCCAGCGCTGCGCGCCTTTACTGATGGTGCCGAAAGCATCAACCAGTACCAGCAGCAGCACGCATAACAGATACAAATAGGGTGCCCAACTTTCATAGACACGCGGTGGGATTTGCGCCATCACCAGCATGATAATTAGGCCCATTACGATCTGGCCGATTTTGCGCTCCATCATGCCAACATCCTGACCGCTGGCGCTCCACATCACGAAGGCGCTGTAGGCAAGCAACGCCAGCACAATCAGTAACAGGGTAATGTCGATGTGCATCTTCGACCACAGCGACCCTTTTTGTTGGCTTTCAGTCATGATTGGTTAATCACCTTCGGTTCCCGGCGGTGGTGCGTCAGCCGGTAATTGTGTCGTGTTATCGCCCAACAAAATATGGTCGAGTATCTGGCGGGTAATGGTACCCACAGCAGGACCAGCCCCGCCATTTTCAAGAATAACGGCGACGGCAACCGTCGGATTATTGAATGGCGCAAAGGCAGTCATTAATTTATGGTCGCGCAGATGTTCGGCTATCTTATGCGCATTATATATTTCATTGGCTTTCAAACCGTAAACTTGTGCTGTACCGGATTTAGCTGCAGCTTTATAAGGCGCATCAGCGAAACTCTTGCGAGCCGTACCGTTTGGCCGATTGGCCACTCCATACATTCCGTCCTTCGCTATTTCCCAATAACCGGAATGGACATCGCCGATCTGTGTTTTTTCCTGCTGCTCATAAGGGACAAGTTTACCCTCCACCTTGGTGCTGAGCAGCAGATGTGGCGTTTTAACCGTACCGTCATTAATCAGCGTCGTCATCGCCTTCATTATTTGGATTGGCGTCGCGGTCCAGTAACCCTGCCCGATACCGACCGGTATGGTATCGCCCTGATACCAAGGCTTTTTGTAGCGTTTGAATTTCCAGTCGCGGTTCGGCATGTTGCCACTGCGCTCTTCGGACAGGTCAATGCCGGAATAATGTCCGTAACCAAATTTCTCCATCCACTCGGACAGGCGGTCAATACCCATATCGTAGGCAACCTGATAGAAGAAGGTATCAGCGGACTCCTCCAGCGCTTTGGTCACATTCAGACGGCCGTGGCCCCAGTGTTTCCAGTCACGAAACCGTTTGTCAGAGCCGGGGAGTTGCCACCAACCGGGGTCAAACAGCGAGGTACTTTTGGTGATCACACCGGCCGTTAACGCAGAGACCGCAATATAGGGTTTTACCGTCGATGCAGGCGGGTAGATCCCCTGTGTGGCGCGGTTAATCAGCGGCTTGTTCAGATCTTCCAACAGGGTGCGGTAATCCTTGCTCGAAATACCGTCAACGAACAGGTTCGGGTCATAGCTGGGATTCGATACCAGAGCGCGTATGCTGCCATCGCGCGGGTCGGAGACCACGACTGCGGAGCGGCTGCCCACCAGTAATGCTTCGATATAGGTTTGCAGTGGTAAATCGATGGTCAGATAGATATCTTTACCTGCCTGCGGCGCCTCTTCGTGAAGTTGGCGGATCACCCGTCCACGGTTGTTGACCTCCACTTCTTCATAGCCGGTTTTACCATGCAGAGTATCTTCGTAGTAGCGCTCAATACCCAGCTTACCGATGTCGTGCGTGGCCGCGTAGTTTGCCAGTATGCCGTCTTTATCCAGACGTTCGACGTCGCGGTCGTTGATTTTCGACACATAGCCAATGACGTGCGTGAGAGCGGAACCGTAGGGATAATAACGCCGCTGATAGCCTTTGACTTCAACGCCGGGGAAGTTGAACTGATTAACCGCGAACCGGGCGACCTGAACTTCGGTCAGGCCAGTTTTAACGGCAATTGAAGTGAAACGGCGCGAGCGTTTGCGCTCTTTTTGGAAATTATCGATATCTTCCGCGGTTAAATCGATAATCGGCTTTAGGCTTTCAAGGGTTGCCTGAAGATTGTCGACTTTTTCCGGCATTAGTTCGAGCTGATAAATAGTGCGGTTCAGCGCCAGCGGCGTACCGTAGCGGTCATAAATAATGCCGCGGCTGGGGGCGATAGGCACCAGTTTGATGCGGTTCTCGTTAGAACGGGTCTGGTAATCCTGAAAGCGCACAATCTGTAAGTTGTAAAGATTGAATGCCAGAATACCGCTGAGTAGCAGAATACCGACGAACGCCACCAGTGCACGGCGCACAAAGAGGGCTGATTCAGCCGTATAGTCGCGAAAAGGGTTACGATCTATTTTCATCCCACTACTTAATTCATGTTGCTGACATTCACCAACCGATTATTCCCGGTGGTATGGATGATTGGTGGTAATACTCCATGCGCGGTAAAGACTTTCCGCAACCAGCACTCGCACCAAAGGATGGGGCAAAGTCAGCGGAGAGAGCGACCAGCTCTGCTCAGCAGCTGCTTTACAGGCCGGAGCTAATCCTTCAGGACCACCTATCAATAGGCTGACGTTACGGCCATCCTGTTTCCAGCGTTCCAGCTGTTGGGCCAGATGGGGTGTCTCCCATTGTGTCCCTGGAATATCCAGGGTCACAATACGGTTACCTTTTCCGACAGCCGCCAACATCTGTTCGCCTTCTTTTTCAAGAATACGTTTTATGTCCGCGTTTTTACCACGCTTACCTGCCGTCACTTCGACCAGCTCGAAGGGCATATCTTTCGGAAAACGGTTTAAATAATCGTTAAATCCGGTCTGAACCCAGTCGGGCATTTTGGTTCCGACAGCGACAAGTTGCAGTTTCACGTCTTAAGCCCAGAGTTTCTCAAGCTCATACAACTGGCGGCTCTCTTCCTGCATGACGTGAACAATCACTTCTCCCAGGTCGACAACCACCCAATCAGCTTCGTTAATACCTTTAACGCCCATGGCGTCGAGGCCTAACGCTTTCACTTCTTCAACCAGATGACCGGCGATAGACATCACATGGCGGCTGGACGTGCCGGTGCAGATGATCATGCAGTCAGTAATACTGGATTTACCGATAACATCGATGGCAATGATGTCCTGTGCTTTAAGGTCATCGACTTTATCGATAACAAAATCTTGGAGCGCTTTACCTTGCAAAGGTTCCCCCTGGGGATGTTGAAACGGGTTAGCTTGATGAAAACCTTCTGCTGCAAGGGCGCTTGCGCGGCGTGCAGAAGAGGGCTTTCAAAAAAGAGTATATGCTGACCTACGAGATTAATGCTGAAAATGATGGGTAATCAATGAATTACACCCATTATTGTTACAGCTATGTCGCAAGCCGAAATTAAGCGGCGAAGTATACCACGCGTTAACTACGCGTGGTATAAGCCCTGCGAATCGATATAGCGCTCAACGGCGGCGGGTAAGAGGTCTGCACAGTTTTTACCCTCTCGCCGACGCTGACGAATTTCAGTTCCCGAGATGTCGAGCAACGGCGTATTCGCCTGATAAATCACGCCGTGTGGGCGTCTTTTCAGTTCTGCCGGCGTTGTGACTCGATGTTTGTCATACCAGCACTGCAATGGTGGCGTATCGAGGTACTCGGAATAACCTGGACGCGCCATAATCAGCAAATGACAAAAATCCAGTAATTCTTCCCATCGGTGCCATTTATAGAGTGAAAGTAATGAATCCTGGCCGATGATAAACGCCATCGGACGCAGTGCGCCATGTTCTTTACGTAACGTTTCAAGAGTCTCGATGGTGTAGGAGGGTTTTTCTACCGCCAGTTCACGCGCATCGACTGAAAACAGTGGGTTACCTTCCACGGCCAGTTCAACCATCCTCAGCCGTTGTTGTGCCGAGGCCTGAGGCTGGGCACGATGCGGCGGCACATTGTTGGGCAGCAATATCACCTGATCTAGCGCAGTTTCTTTCGCCAACTGCTCCACCGGCCTGAGATGCCCATAATGGATGGGATCAAAAGTGCCGCCAAACAGCGCGAGTAAAGAGGAGTCAGGAGAGGTGTTCAGTACCATCAGTGCGTTCCTGGATTAGTGCCTGCCACTTGCAACTTTCCAGCTTTCAAAAGTCGCGGGTCTCAATAAAACTTTCAGGCAGAGGTTTTCCGCATAGCAGCATGGAAAGGCTCTCAAGTTCAGGCCAGATGGATTGACCGTAGTCCTGTTTGAGCGTGATTTCCATTTTTGTCAGCAAATGAACGGCTTGTTGCAGCTGGCGTAGTGATAGCCGTTGCAGGGCCAGGGTCACCATTGTGCGGCGGTTCTGCCACACTTTGTATTGATCAAACAGGGCGCGCAGCGGCGTGATGTCCATTTTGCGTTTGAGGTTCAGCAGCATGAGTAGCTCGCGCTGCAGGGTGCGCAATAGGATCACCGGTTCACTATCCTCCTGCTTTAACTGACGCAGAATATGCCATGCGCGTTTACTTTTCCCTGCCAGCAATGCGTCTAACCAGTGATAAGGCGAGAAATGCGCAGCATCGTTTACCGCTTCTTCAACCCGAGGCAGAGTCAGCTTTCCGTCAGGATAGAGCAGGGAAAGGCGCTCGAGTGATTGCGCTAGCGCGAGCAGATTACCTTCATAGCAGTAGCACAACAGCTGATTCGCGGGTTCATCAAGTTCAAGCGATAACGCTTTGGCACGTTTGGCTACCCAGCGTGGGAGCTGCGCCTGTTCTGGCGTCTGACACGTGACAAAGATGCTGCGATCGCTGAGGGCCTTGAACCAGGCGCTGTTCTCTTGCGCTTTGGTCAACTTGGTGCCACGCAAAACCAGCAAGATGTCGTCGTGCAAAAGCGTGGTGAGTTTCACCAGTTGTTCACCCATCGGAGCCGGTGGGCCATTTTCAGGCAGCATCAGCAGCAGGGTTTGACGGGTAGCAAACAGACTGAGTGCCTGGCAGATGCTGAAAATAGCATCCCACTCGGTATGGGCATCAAGGGTAAACGTGTAGTGTTCTTCAAAGGCTGCAGCCTGAGCTGTTTTTCGAATGCTGTCCTGACTTTCCTGGAGCAGCAGAGGATCGTTCCCGCATAACAGATAACATGCACGCAGCCCCTCACGGAGCTGCGCGGCAAGTTGTTCAGGATAAAGTCGAATCATTGAGCGGAAGAACTGACCGGTTTAGGCGTGACAGTTTTACCCTCTGATACGCTTGTCCCGTTCTGCTCGGCCATTTCGCGGGCAGAGGATTGGGTGGTGATGACAACCGGCGTTCCATCAACGGCGGCAGCTTCCTGTTTCTCTTTCTCGGCTGCACGCACGGTTAGCAATTTACGTATCAATTGCTGAGCGGCTTGCTGGCGCATCTCCTGGAGAATGATATCTTGTTCATTATCTTTCGCCAGCGCGGCCAGCGGGTTGTCGAAGAATGAACGGAACACTCTCACCTGCAGAGGATAGAGATCTTTACCTGGCAGCAGCACCTGAGCGTTGACTGTCATTTCCATCTGGTATTCAGCGGCTTTACCGTCCTGGAAGATTGACGCCGTAGTTTGTCCGGATATTTCACCCATTATACGCAGCGAAGGAATATCTTTGCGCTTTGGATCATCAACGATGGTCACACCGTTAAGACGCAACTGCGTACGAATATTCCGCGTTAACGGTCCGTAAGGGTCGGAACTGTCGAGAACGATGGTTTTCATGTCGTCAGGCACATTGGTTACGCCACGCAGGTGAAACCCGCAGCCGGAGATGACCAAAACTGCCGCACTCAGTAACAGCATCACAATACGATGTCGCACAACTCCTCCTTGACTCAACCTACAACCAGGTTGAGCAGTTTGCCCGGAACGTAGATTACTTTACGTACAGTAACTCCATCCAGATATTTAGCGACCAGGTGTTCCTGCGCTGCTCGTTCGCGCACGAACTCTTCCGTCGAATCAGCTGGGACCGTAATTTTACCGCGCACTTTGCCGTTGACCTGAACTACGACCAGCTTGGAGTCCTCGACCATCGCTTTTTCGTCAGCTTGTGGCCACGGTGCGGTATCGATATCGCCTTCTCCACCCAGAGTCTGCCATAAACTGAAACAGATATGTGGAGTGAATGGATAAAGCATGCGAACTACAGCCAGCAGAGCCTCCTGCAGTAACGCACGGTCTTGCTCAGAATCTTGCGATACGCGGCCCATCTTGTTCATCAGCTCCATTACGGCCGCAATGGCGGTGTTGAAGGTCTGACGACGGCCAATATCATCGGTGACTTTAGCGATGGTTTTGTGCAGGTCGCGACGCAGATCTTTTTGCGCTTCGCTTAATACTGCAACATCCAGCGCGACTGTTGCGCCTTTTTCAGCATGCTCAAATGCCAGTTTCCAGACACGTTTCAGGAAGCGGTTTGCCCCTTCGACGCCTGACTCCTGCCATTCCAGCGTCATTTCTGCCGGAGAAGCAAACATCATGAACAGACGTACGGTATCAGCACCGTATCTTTCCACCATGATTTGCGGGTCGATGCCGTTATTCTTTGATTTGGACATCTTGCTCATACCGGCGTAAACCAACTCACGACCCTGCGGGTCGCTGGCTTTCACGATACGCCCTTTCTCATCACGTTCTACAGTGGCATCGGCTGGGGAAACCCAAACGCGCTCACCGCTGTTGCCGGAGTAATAGAAGGCGTCAGCCAGAACCATGCCCTGACATAGCAGACGTTTGGCCGGTTCATCAGAATTAACCAGACCCGCGTCGCGCATCAGTTTATGGAAGAAGCGGAAATACATCAGGTGCATGATGGCGTGTTCAATACCACCAACGTATTGATCAACCGGCAGCCAGTAGTTGGCCGCAGCCGGGTCCAGCATACCTTGGTCGTATTGCGGACAGGTATAGCGCGCGTAATACCAGGAAGACTCCATGAAGGTATCAAAAGTATCCGTTTCGCGCAGGCCTGGCATACCGTTCACAGTGGTTTTTGCCCACTCCGGATCGGCTTTGATTGGGCTGGTGATCCCGTCCATTACTACATCTTCCGGCAGGATCACTGGCAGTTGATCTTCTGGTGTCGGGATCACGGTGCCATCTTCCAGAGTGATCATTGGAATTGGCGCACCCCAATAACGCTGACGGGAGACACCCCAGTCGCGCAGGCGGTAATTTACTTTGCGCTGGCCAACGTTAAGGCTGACCAGTTTATCTGCGATGGCGTTAAAGCCCTGCTCGTAGGTCAGACCGTCGAATTCACCAGAATTATAGAGCGTGCCTTTTTCCAGCAGCGCTTCGGAGGTGACATCCGGCCGTGTGCCATCCGCATTCAGGATAACCGGGTTAATAGGCAGATGATATTTGGTGGCAAATTCCCAGTCACGCTGATCGTGGGCAGGGACGGCCATTACCGCGCCAGTGCCGTATTCCATCAACACAAAGTTAGCCACCCAGATTGCTACTTTCTCGCCAGTCAGCGGATGGATAGCAAACAGACCGGTGGCCATGCCTTTTTTCTCCATCGTCGCCATTTCCGCTTCGGCAACTTTGGTGTTGCGGCATTCGTCGATGAAATCAGCTAACGCAGGCTGTGTGGCAGCGGCTTGCAAGGACAGCGGATGTCCTGCGGCCACGGCAACGTAAGTGGCGCCCATGAAAGTGTCAGGGCGCGTGGTGTACACGGTCACTTTCTCTTCACTGTTCTCGACGTCGAAAGTGATCTCAACACCTTCAGAGCGGCCAATCCAGTTGCGCTGCATCGTTTTGACCTGCTCAGGCCAGTTTTCCAACTGGTCCAGATCGTTCAGCAATTGGTCTGCGTAAGCGGTGATTTTAATGAACCACTGGGGAATTTCTTTACGTTCCACTTTGGTATCACAGCGCCAGCAGCAACCGTCAATAACCTGTTCGTTCGCCAAAACGGTGAGGTCATGCGGACACCAGTTTACTGCCGAGGTTTTCTTATAGACCATGCCTTTGTCATACAGCTTGGTGAAGAACCACTGTTCCCAACGATAGTAATCAGGCTTACAGGTTGCCAGTTCGCGATCCCAGTCATAGCCGAAGCCCAGCAATTTCAGCTGGTTCTTCATATATTCGATATTTTCGTAAGTCCACGGAGCGGGTGCCGTGTTGTTTTTCACTGCGGCGCCTTCCGCCGGCAAACCAAATGCGTCCCAGCCAATCGGCTGTAGAACGTTTTTGCCGAGCATGCGCTGATAGCGGGAGATCACATCGCCAATGGTGTAGTTACGCACGTGGCCCATGTGCAGGCGGCCTGACGGATAGGGCAGCATCGAGAGACAGTAATACTTCTCTTTTCCAGGTTGCTCGGTAACTTTGAAGGTCTGCTTCTCTTGCCAGTGAAGCTGAACTTGTGTCTCTATGTCTTCTGGGCGGTATTGCTCTTGCATGGCGGCCGGTGGTCCTGTGAGTGAAAACAGCTACGCCTGTAGCTCTAATAGTTTTAATCAAAAGATCCGCATAGCATAGCTGATAAGCGCCTGAGGCAACAACACCAAGCACGCTGTGGAGGGGGTTTTCTGCTTTATGGGACGTGATTATTCTTAAAGTGCGAGGCACCTCGGGATATTGTCCGTACCGGATCAGTGATTTACGGCTAAAGTAGATTGAGAAGCTCGACGGAGTTAGGTGGGTTAAATAAAGAGTTACGTTGGTTAAATGTTGTTTTGCTGAGGGGATTTTATGAACAATGTTGCGCAATATTATCGTCAGTTAGTGACGTCATTAACTGAGCGTTTGCAAAACGGCGAACGCGATATCGATGTCCTGGTTCAGGATGCCCGCGCTACGCTGGAAAGGGAAGGCAAGCTGACCGACCTGCAAATTGAGCAGTTACTCTATTCTATACGACGCGATCTTCACGAATTTGCCCGCAACTATGAGGTCAACCAGCAGGCGGCTCCGGTTGAGGATAATGAAGATGACAGCGTCTTTATGCGCATAATAAAAGAGAGTTTGTGGAAAGAACTGGCTGATATGACCGATAAAACTCAGTTGGAGTGGAAAGAGGTATTTAAGGACGTTAACCACCACGGTATCTATCATAGCGGTGAAGTCGTGGGGCTCGGGAATTTGGTGTGCGAAAAATGCCACTTTACGCTGGCGGTCTATACGCCGGAAATACTTTCAAAATGTCCTGAGTGTGGCGGAACTGAGTTCAGCAGAAAAGCCTTCGAACCCTAAGAAAGATGAAAGCCGCCAGTACTTGGCGGCTTGGCAATTCAGTGTATAGGGATAAATCAGTGCAGAATCTTCGCCAGAAAGTCACGGGCGCGATCTGATTCAGGATTATTGAAGAAGTCGTCTTTGTTACGGTCTTCGACAATTTTTCCTTCATCCATGAAAATCACCCGGTTAGCCACTTTGCGTGCAAAACCCATTTCGTGGGTAACCACCATCATGGTCATGCCCTCGTTCGCCAGTTCGACCATGACGTCCAGAACTTCATTGATCATTTCCGGGTCGAGTGCGGAGGTCGGTTCATCGAACAGCATCGCTATCGGATCCATACATAATGCCCGGGCTATCGCGACACGCTGTTGTTGGCCGCCTGATAGCTGGCCGGGAAATTTATTGGCATGTGCGGACAACCCGACGCGTTCGAGCAGTTTTAGTCCTTTATCTTTTGCGGCGGCGGTGTCGCGCTTCAGCACTTTGACTTGCGCCAGCGTCAGGTTCTCAATGATCGACAGATGCGGGAACAATTCGAAATGTTGGAACACCATACCCACTTTAGCGCGTAGCTGTGCCAGGTTGGTTTTCTTATGGTTGACCGGCGTGCCGTTGACCAGAATTTCCCCTTTCTGAATCGGCTCAAGGCCGTTAACGGTTTTAATCAGCGTGGACTTACCTGATCCTGACGGGCCGCAAACCACCACAACCTCACCTTTTTTAACTTCGGTGCTGCAATCGGTCAGCACCTGGAAGTGCCCATACCACTTAGAAACATTTTTCAGTGAAATCATGAAACGGTCCTTTTCTTCAAATAGCGCACCAGCAAGGAAGCGGAAAGGCTGATAATAAAGTAGATAAGTCCTGCAAACAGCACCATCTCAACCAGAGTACCGTCACGGTCACCAATATTCGATGCGCTGCGGAAGAAGTCCGCCAGGCCGAGAACGAAGACCAGCGAGGTATCCTGGAATAATACAATCGCCTGAGTGAGCAGCAAGGGAACCATGGCACGGAATGCCTGCGGTAAAATCACCAGCTTCATCGATTGCCACTGCGTCATACCAAGCGCCAGCGCAGCGGAGGACTGGCCCCTCGCTATGCTGATTATCCCGGCACGAATAATTTCGGAATAATAAGCCGCTTCAAACAGTGCAAAGGCCACCATAGCGGAAATCAGACGGATGTCGGTTTTCGGTGACAACCCCAGTACCTTTTGCAGAAAGCTTGGCACAATCAGGTAAAACCACAGCAACACCATGACCAGCGGGACGGCGCGGAACAAATTCACATAAGCAGCAGCAAACCAGCTGATTGGCTTGAACGTCGACAAGCGCATCACGGCCAGCAGGGTTCCCCACAAAATACCGAACACAATCGCAATGCCGGTTATTTGCAGCGTGATCAGCATCCCTTGCCACAAATAAGGCAGGCCAGGACCAATAGAACTCCAGTCAAAATCATGCATGATTATTTACCTCCCATGTTGCCCGGCAGGCGGACTTTACGTTCTACAAAATGCATCAGCAGCATGATCACCGCATTGATGATGACGTAGGCGACGGTAATGGCCGTAAATGACTCATAAGCATGGGCTGAATAATCCAGCAATTTTCCGGCTTGTGCTGCCATGTCGACCAGGCCAATGGTTGAGGCGATGGCAGAGTTTTTCACCAGGTTGACCATCTCAGAGGTCATTGGTGGCACGATCACGCGGTAAGCATTAGGCAGCAGCACGTAGCGGTAGGTTTGCGGCAGAGTCAGTCCCATTGCCAGCCCTGCGTTGCGTTGCCCACTCGGCAGTGACTGGATCGCTGCGCGTACCTGCTCACAAACGCGGGCGGCGGTGAACAGGCCAAGACAGATTACCGATGAGGAGAAAAACTGTACGTTTGGCGCAAGTTCTGACTTAAACCACATGCCGATGTTTTCCGGCAGCAGCTCAGGTACCACCAGATACCAGATAAAAAATTGTACAATCAACGGCACATTACGGAACAGTTCGACGTAACAGGTACCGATGCCGGAGAGAAAACGGTTGGGGACGGTACGCAGGATACCGAACAGGGAGCCGACCAAGAAAGCGATAAGCCAGGCACAAATCGACAGTGCGACAGTGACCTGAAATCCATTCCAAATCCAACCCAGATAAGTGGTATTGCCGAAGGGGGCTGCTTGCAGAAAAATGCCCCAGTTCCAATCTATTGACATAAAAACTCCATGACGCGGGTAATAAACTACCCCTCTGAGTGATGACGTAACCAACACACGGCTGAGTGGCGGAAAAAATGCGGGGTGGGGAACGACCACCCCGCATCTGGTCTGTATGCCCTTTCGGACCATCATCACGAGCTGGTGGGCCAGCTCTTATACTTGATACTTCTCTTGGTTATACCTGTCTGTCGGGTATTTTTTACAGTGCTTTATCGTTTGGCGCTTTGAACAGAGCTTTCATGTCGTCTGACAATTCAAAGTTCATGTTCAGGTTTTTCGGAGGAATAGGCTGTTTGAACCATTTATCAAACCACTTATTGGCTTCGCCAGAGGTTTGCGCTTTCGCAATGGTGTCATCAACCAGCGTTTTGAAACCGGCATCATCTTTACGCATCATGCAGCCATAAGCTTCTTTGGATTGCGGCGTACCGACGATCTCCCAGTTATCTGGTTTCTTGGCTTTGGCGCGTTCACCGGCTAGTAGGGCATCATCCATCATGAAAGCAACGGCGCGGCCGGTTTCCAGAGTACGGAATGAGTCGCCGTGGTCTTTAGCACTGATGATGCGCAGCCCCAGCTTCTTCTCTTCATTTAATTTGTTCAGTAGAACTTCAGAGGTGGTACCTGAAGTGACAACCACGGTCTTGCCTTTCAGATTATCGAAATCTTTAATGTCCGAACCTTTTTTCACTAGCAGACGAGTACCGATGATGAAAATAGTGTCAGAGAAAGCCGCTTGCTGCTGACGTTCTACGTTGTTGGTGGTGGAGCCGCACTCGAAATCGAAAGTGCCATTTTGCAGTAAAGGAATACGGTTTTGCGAAGTGATAGGCATCATCTTCACTTGCAGGTTAGGCATATTTAGCTTTTTCTTCACCGCGTCAACGATAGCGTTGGAGTAATCCTGAGAGTAGCCCACCACCTTTTGTTCATTGTTGTAGTAAGAAAATGGCACAGAGGATTCACGGTGACCAACGACAATAACGCCGTTATCTTTGATTTTCTTCAGGGTACCTGTCAGGTCCTCTGCATGGGCTACGCTACTTGCTGCCAGGCTTGCCAGCAGTACCGATAACGCCAATTTGCGCATTTGCATGTTCCAACTCCTTTGCTGTCATTAAGGATCCAAACGGATGGATCAGGAAGCACTTATAGGTCGTGAAGTATTTATCTACTCAATTTACCTGATTCGAAAATAGCTTAATGTGAAGATAATGAAACAATAATGTTTCTTTTTTGAGACGAGGCACGCACCAAATAAAAGCAATAAAACATCACTGCACCATAGTGGGGTGTGTTTTTTAAACGATGTGTTCCGAAATGATGCATCTTGTCAGCAAAAATAAGTAAACAGATAACTTTCAATTAGATGAAGCAAGATGCATGCCATTGGCAGATTTTTCAGCCATAAAAAAATGGGCGCTCAATGAGCGCCCATAGTTCGGTATCAATCAGGATTATTTCAGGAGACGGCGTCGGTTAAGCATCAGCGCAATACCTGCCATTAAGAGAGTGATAAGCCAGGTTGGCCACCAGCCAAAGCGGGCATAGGGTGTGAGTCCCGTGGTCGGCGTAACCTCCACGTTCAGCACCTGGCGGGTGAATTGTGGGATCTGAGCAATCACGTCGCCATTGGCATCAACGGCTGCTGTAACACCATTGTTGGTACTGCGTAACAGCGGCCGGCCCAGTTCCAGAGCTCGCATCCGCGCCATCTGGAAATGCTGCCACGGCCCGATAGAGTGGCCGAACCAGGCATCATTGGAAATGGTCAGCAGGAAGTCTGTATCCGGACGTAGATTGTCCCGGACCTGCTCGCCGTAGACAATTTCATAGCAGATGGCCGTGGTCAGATTCATACCACTGACCAGCAACGGTTTCTGAACATAGTCACCACGGCTCAGCCCCGACATGGGTAAATCAAAGAGTGGGGCCAGTGGCCGTAGGATCGATTCCAACGGAACAAACTCGCCGAACGGCACCAGATGATGTTTATCAAAGCGATTGCTGTCCGGATAGCGGTACTGTTTGTCCCCGCCCAGAACAATGGCGCTGTTGTAAACGTGCATCGCTGTGCTGGTGCGGCGCGCATCAATAATGCCGGTGACTAACTGTGACCCTTTCGCGCGGTAGAGATCATCAACCATGGTCAGGAATTGCTGCTGGTCAGATTCGATATCTGAAATAGCAGACTCCGGCCAGATAATTATCTTCGCTTTACCCAGATAAGGACGGCTGAGATCCATATAGGTTTGCAGCGCGCTGACTAATGAGTTCGGATCCCATTTCATAGACTGTTCGATGTTGCCCTGCACCAGCGCGACATCAACCTTTCTATTTTCCTGCGGCTGATACCAATGGACATAGCGCAGCGACCAAGGCAACAGCAGCAACGCCAACGCAATTACGGCGGGTAATTTGCGACGCTGATGCACGGCATAAACCAGCAGGCCACTGATAGAGGTCATTATCAGTGTGATGCTATCGACACCGGTAATCGGTGCCAGGCCCTTGAGGGGACCATCAATCTGACTATAGCCAAACTGCAACCATGGGAAACCGGTCAGCACCCAGCCGCGCAGAAACTCGGTGACTTGCCACAGGGCAGGGGCTGCCAGCGCCAGTTTCCACCAAGTGGTTTTGGGACACAGACGGGTTAATAAACCGGCGAATAGCATGGTGTAAAGGGAGAGGTAGCAGGCTAGCAGCACCACTAAAAACAGATTAATGGCTTCCGGCATCCCGCCAAAGGTAGCGATGCTGACATACACCCAGTTTACGCCGCTGCCAAATAGCCCCATGCCCCAGCAAAAACCTATCCAGGCGGACTGGCCTGAACGGCGATCTAAGGTTAGCGCCAGTAAGCCGAACAGTGAAACAAAAGCCGCTGGCCAGTGATCGTAAGGTGAAAAGGAGAGTGTGCCACAGGCACCGAATAAGAGCGCCAGCAGGGTGCGAACCTGCTGGCGTTGGTATAGAGAGGCAATTGCCATGGAGTATTTATTCTTCCAATATCGGTTGCGGCGCGTCGTCCGGTATTCTTACGTGAACCTGAATAATACGTCGGCTGTCGGCCATCGCAACTTTGAACAGGTAACCACCGATTTCAATGGTTTCGCCGCGTGCAGGTAAATGGCCGAACGACTGCATGACGAGTCCGCCGATCGTATCCACTTCATCGTCACTGTAATGGGTTTGGAAGACTTCATTAAAATCTTCAATCTGTGCCAGAGCACGGACGGTGTAGGTGTGACGGCTGAGTTGGCGGATATCAAGATCTTCCACTTCATCATATTCGTCATCGATTTCACCGACGATCAATTCAAGGATATCTTCGATGGTGACTAGTCCGGAAACGCCGCCGAATTCATCGACCACGATAGCCATATGGTAACGCTGTGAGCGGAACTCCTTCAGCATGCGATCAACTCGCTTGCTTTCGGGCACCACTACTGCGGTTCTCAGCACTTTATCAATGCTGAATGGCTCGGAGGATGTGCGCATAAATGGCAACAAATCCTTGGCCATCAGGATGCCTTCAATGTGGTCCTTATCTTCACTGATCACTGGGAAGCGTGAGTGTGCGGATTCGATAATCACATCGAGGCACTCTTCCAGCGGCTGATTACGTTTGAGTGTGATCATTTGAGAACGCGGGATCATGATGTCGCGAACGCGTTGCTCGGCGATATCCATCACGCCTTCCAGCATGTCACGGGTATCGGGATCGATCAAATCGTTCTGTTCGGAATCACGGATCAGCTCAACCAGATCGCCACGGTTTTTTGGTTCACCGTGAAAAAGTTGGCTAAGAATAAGGGAAAAGAAGCCCTTCTTGGGACTGGGGCTGTCACTATTTTGTGAATGGTCATCGCTCATGGCGTTTGGTTATGTTTACTCATATTGATGGAAATAATAATCAGCGGCCCCTTCTTACTTGAAACTGCAGCGGTGTTAGCTGGGGCTCGCTGCAACTCCAATGACGTTGGGGAAATCATCACACTAATCTCGAAGGTCGTCTTTCTCAGCATCTTCAATGAAAACATACGGATCTGGGTAGCCCAGACTTTGCATGATTTCGATTTCGATAGACTCCATTTCTTCGGCTTCATCATCGACGATGTGGTCATACCCTAGCAGATGCAGGCTGCCGTGAACAACCATATGCGCCCAATGCGCCAGCAGGGCTTTTTGCTGCTCCGCTGCCTCCTTTTCAACGATCTGTCGGCAGATGACCAGATCGCCCAGCAGCGGCAGCTCCATGCCTGGAGGTGCCTCGAACGGGAAGGATA
Source organism: Ewingella sp. S1.OA.A_B6 (assembly GCF_049889095.1). NCBI lineage: Bacteria > Pseudomonadati > Pseudomonadota > Gammaproteobacteria > Enterobacterales > Yersiniaceae > Ewingella > Ewingella sp. S1.OA.A_B6. Next base: position 61,144 of record NZ_JBLJFK010000001.1, read on the forward strand.
ACACGTTGGTAGATTTGTCTTTACCACGATAGGTCATATTCAGCTCGTGGCTCTCGGCATCATCTACAATCCGGATGGTGACTTCTGACTCTTCCTGAAACTGTGGCAGGACCACATCCAGCCATTTCTGGAAATCACTTTCAGCCGGTAGACCGTCACTGCTTTCACATGCAATTTGTAAATCGAGAATAACCTGACTCATTGACTAACCTGTTGGGACGACGGCTGATGGGATTCATGACGGCGCTGCTCTGTAATGGCATCGCGCCGTTTCTGGTCTTCTTCTTCCCAGGCTTCATAAGCGACCACAATACGCGCCACCACCGGATGGCGGACCACGTCTTCGCTGTGGAAGAAGTTAAAGCTAAGCTCTTCGACGCCAGAGAGCACTTCAATAGCATGGCGTAGGCCGGATTTTTGATGGCGAGGCAGGTCGATTTGCGTCACGTCACCTGTTATCACCGCTTTTGAGTTGAAGCCGATGCGGGTCAGGAACATTTTCATTTGTTCAATCGAGGTATTCTGGCTTTCATCCAAAATAATAAAAGCGTCGTTGAGCGTACGCCCACGCATGTAGGCCAATGGCGCCACTTCAATCACGTTGCGTTCGATCAGCTTCTCCACTTTCTCAAAACCCAACATCTCGAACAGCGCATCATACAGCGGACGCAAATAAGGGTCGACTTTTTGGCTGAGATCGCCTGGCAGGAAGCCCAGTTTTTCACCGGCTTCGACGGCAGGGCGGGTCAGCAGGATGCGACGTACTTCCTGACGTTCAAGCGCATCTACTGCCGCTGCCACCGCCAGATAGGTTTTACCGGTACCGGCCGGGCCGATGCCAAAGGTAATATCGTGGTCAAAAATATTGGCAATGTACTGCGCCTGATTCGGCGTACGTGGCTTAACCATGCCGCGTTTGGTTTTGATGATCACCGACTTGCCGAAGTCAGGGACGTTTTCGGCAGTCTGCTCCAGAACACGGCTCTCTTTAATCGCCAGATGGATTTTTTCAGGATCAATATCCTGAGTTTCGCCTCGCAGTGGCGCAGTATCCACGTATAAATTACGCAGAATATTGATTGCAGCGTCCACCGGCAAACGCTTACCGACCAGTTTAAAGACGTTATCACGACGGTTGATTTCGACGCCCAACCGGCGTTCCAGTTGCTTGATGTTGTCATCAAATGGCCCACAGAGGCTCAGCAAACGCTGATTGTCTTCGGGCTCCAGCAAAATCTCTTGTGTTACAACGTTCAAACTATTCCTGTGGGCCACGCTGGACCTGTTGATGTGCCTGATATTTTCGCTTTAGCGCATCGTACAATTGAGGCGAAAAGCTCACCATACCTTGGTTAATAATACATGCCGTTGGCAAAATATGCCTTGTTACCCGTTGAACTGTGTATACCTTAGTTACAATATGCGGCCTGTCTCGAAAAATTAAACCGTAGTGAAGGTTAAGTTGGCCGTTTTCTTATACCAATCAAAAAAAAGAAACAGGGCGCCGAAGCGCCCTGTCGATGAATCGTTCATACAAAATGAGAGATCAGGGCTGATAGAGACCCACGCCAATCCCATTTTCTTTACGGGTGCGGGCAATAACCGACTCCGGTGATTGATGCATGCGCATCGCCATCTGCTGTTCTGTGCGCACTATCACGCCGCGTAGGGAGTTGGTGTAGACATCCACAATTTCGGCATCGACGAATTTGCCGATCATGTCCGGCGTACCTTCGAAGTTCACTACCCGATTACACTCGGTGCGTCCGGTCAGTTCCATCACGTTTTTACGTGAAGTCCCTTCCACCAGAATGCGTTGTACGGTGCCCAGCGTTGCGCGGCTGAAACGGACCACCTGCTGCGTTATACGGTCCTGCAACATCTGTAAACGCTGCTTCTTCTCCTCCAGGCTGACATTGTCCACCATGTCGGCGGCTGGCGTGCCGGGGCGAGAAGAGTAAATGAAACTGAAGCTCACGTCGTAATTAATCTCAGCGATAAGTTTCATGGTTTTTTCGAAATCTTCGTGAGTCTCACCCGGAAAGCCAATGATGAAGTCAGAACTCATATGAATATCGGGCCGCACCGCGCGTAGTTTGCGGATAATCGCTTTGTATTCGAGCACCGTGTGCGGGCGTTTCATCATGGTCAGGATACGGTCAGAACCGCTCTGAATAGGCAGGTGCAGGAAGCTCACCAGCTCAGGCGTGTCTTTATAGACGTCGATGATGTCATCGGTGAACTCCACTGGATGGCTGGTGGTGAAGCGGATACGGTCAATGCCGTCGATAGCCGCAACCAGGCGTAACAGGTCAGCAAAACTGCATACTCCACCGTCAAAGGTGCAGCCACGGTAAGCGTTAACGTTTTGCCCAAGCAGGTTGACTTCACGGACGCCCTGCGCGGCGAGCTGGGCGATTTCGAACAGCACATCATCGCTCGGGCGGCTGACTTCTTCACCCCTGGTATAAGGTACGACGCAGAAGCTGCAATATTTGTTGCAGCCCTCCATGATCGATACAAACGCCGTCGGTCCGTCGGCACGGGGTTCTGGCAGACGGTCAAATTTCTCTATCTCGGGAAAGCTGATATCGACAATGGGGCTTTTAGTACCGCGCACGTGGTTGATCATTTCCGGCAGACGGTGCAACGTTTGCGGGCCAAAGACGATATCGACACAAGGTGCACGCTGGCGCAGCATCTCACCTTCCTGCGAGGCCACACAGCCACCTACGCCGATGATCACATCCGGGTTGTTCTTTTTAAGTAATTTCCAGTGGCCGAGCAGGCTGAACACTTTTTCCTGAGCTTTTTCCCGTATCGAGCAGGTATTCAGCAGCAGGATATCGGCTTCGTCAGCGATGTCGGTCAACTGGTAACCATGCGTGCTTTCGAGCAGATCGGCCATTTTGGATGAGTCATACTCATTCATCTGGCAACCCCAGGTTTTGATGTGCAGTTTTTTCATCATCGGCTTGTCATTACTCAATGCGGGTGAAAAGCGTTAAAGCGGTGTCCGTTCTGCAGGGTAAAAGTAAGGTGAGAGCGGCGTGGATGCTAAGAGAACATAGTGTAGACCCTCACAAAGGTGGTGACCAGTGGCAGCTTCGACTCTGAAGATAGCCTAGAAATCCGGTACACTTTAGCCAGTGATTTCCATTATCAAGCCGGATGAAAATGAATAACTCTGAAAAATCTTTTGATGCGGTCGTCGTTGGCGGCGGCATGGTGGGCGCAGCGGCGGCCCTGGGGCTGGCACAGAGTGGTTTTAGGGTTGCCCTGATTGAAAACGAAAGTCCGGTCGAATTCGACGCTATGGCGCCGGTTGACTTGCGTATCTCGGCCATTGGCTGCGCGTCGGTGCGTTTTCTACAGAAGTTGGATGCCTGGACAGCCGTTGAACAGATGCGTTCGACGCCCTATCGGCGGCTGGAAACCTGGGAAAATCAGGGCTCTGAGGTAATTTTCGATGCGACATCGTTAGGTTTGCCTGAGCTGGGTTTCATGGTGGAGAATCGTGTTTTACAGTGGGCGCTATGGCAACAGTTCGCTGACTTACCCAATCTCACCTGTTTTTGTCCGTCGAAATTACGTCATCTGCTGTCGCATGAAGATAACCGCTGGACACTTCAGTTAACGACCGGGGAAGTGATCAGCACGCAACTGGTAGTCGCCGCCGATGGGGCTAATTCAATGGTGCGTCAGTTAGCGGGTATCGGCATTGACGGCTGGCAATACCGTCAGAACTGTATGTTAATTAATGTTGAAACATCATCGCCAGATCAGGACACCACCTGGCAACAGTTTTTCCCTTCAGGCCCGCGCGCATTTTTGCCGCTGTCCGGCAATAACGCATCACTGGTGTGGTACGACAGTCCGCAGCGCATCCGCTATCTGCAATCTTTGAGTATGCCGCAACTGACCGTCGAAGTGATGAAAGCGTTCCCTGCGCGCCTTGGCGAGATCACCGCAAAATCTGCTGGCGCTTTCCCGCTGGTTCGGCGGCACGCACAGCGTTATGTCCTGCCTGGGCTGGTACTGGTCGGGGATGCTGCACACACCATTAATCCGCTGGCGGGGCAGGGAGTGAATCTGGGCTATCGTGATGTTGAGGCTTTACTGGATGTGCTGGCAAAAGCGCACGCCCGTGATGAATCCTGGGGCGATGAGCGTGTGCTGTTACGCTACCAGCGTCAACGTCGTTTGGATAATCTGCTGATGCAAAGCGGTATGGATCTCTTCTATACCGCATTCAGCAATGATTTACCGCCGGTAAAAGTGCTGAGAAACCTGGTATTGATGACCGCGCAACGGGCCGGGGTCCTTAAAACCAAAGCGCTGAAATATGCACTGGGGATTTAAATTAGATGGAAGTAGATAAATTTGTTTACCCATCTCCCAAATAATTCGAGTTACAGGAAGGCGGTAAAGGAAGGAACCCGATGCGCTTACTCAAGTAAGTGATTCGGGTGACTGAGTGCAGCCAACACATCGGTAGCTTAAAGTATGAAGGGGAGACATTTAAAAGCAAAAGGCCCGCATTGATGTTTGCGGGCCTTTCTAATGTGGCTGGGGTGCCAGGATTCGAACCTGGGTATGCTGGTATCAGAAACCAGAGCCTTACCGCTTGGCGACACCCCAAAAGTACAAGATAAATCTAAACACTCATCAGACAGTAAATGGTGGCTACGACGGGATTTGAACCTGTGACCCCATCATTATGAGTGATGTGCTCTAACCAGCTGAGCTACGTAGCCAATCTTTACTGATTTACTGCAAAACTTCAAGCACAAATTAACTAATTTAATAATGAATTTCAAGTGCTTATCAATAAGAAGTATGGCTGGGGTACCTGGATTCGAACCAGGGTATGCTGGTATCAAAAACCAGTGCCTTACCGCTTGGCGATACCCCAATGGTACAACTACTTCAAATTGGGTTTTCTTTAGCGATATATCAGAGATATAAAAAAAAGAAAAATGGCTGGGGTACCAGGATTCGAACCTGGGAATGCTGGTATCAAAAACCAGTGCCTTACCGCTTGGCGATACCCCAACTGTGCTTACCGATATCAGGAAATGGTGCGGGAGGCGAGACTTGAACTCGCACACCTTGCGGCGCTAGAACCTAAATCTAGTGCGTCTACCAATTTCGCCACTCCCGCAAAAAAAAGATGGTGGCTACGACGGGATTCGAACCTGTGACCCCATCATTATGAGTGATGTGCTCTAACCAACTGAGCTACGTAGCCATCTTTTTTTGCTAAACCTTCATCGGCGTTGCGGGGCGCATTATGCGGAGTTGACCGTTTTGCGTCAACCTCTTTTTTGACGAAAAAGCCCTGAGAGCTGTCATTTGTCTGGCTTATAACCAGTGTGGTGATTAAAACAGCAAAACACATTATTTCTAATGGCTTTAGTTACGAAAAAACGGGCCTGGAAAGGCCCGTTAATGGGGATGAATCATGACGACTATTTAGGATCAGTAGGCCGACTGATGCACGCCTACTGCACGTCCTGACGGATCGTTCATGTTTTTGAATGACTCGTCCCACTCAATGGCTTTAGCCGATGAGCAGGCGACTGACGGGCCGCCAGGCACACATTCTGCCGCGCTTGGGAGCGGGAATAATTCTTCGAAAATGGTGCGGTATAAATACGCTTCTTTCGAGCCCGGCGTGTTATGCGGGAAGCGGAAATGCGCAGTTTCGAGCTGTTGGTCGGTAATTTGCTGGCCAGCGACCTCTTTTAAGGTGTCAATCCAGCTGTAGCCCACGCCATCGGAGAACTGTTCTTTCTGGCGCCATGCAACACTGTGGGGCAGGTAGGATTCAAAACATTCACGCAGGATATGTTTTTCCATTTTGCCGTTGCCGCACATCTTATCTTTCGGGTTCAGGCGCATAGCAACGTCGAGGAATTTTTTATCCAGGAATGGCACGCGCGCTTCCACGCCCCATGCTGACATCGCTTTGTTAGCACGTGCGCAGTCAAACATGTGCAAGGCCAGCAATTTACGCACTGTCTCTTCGTGGAACTCTTTAGCATTTGGCGCTTTATGGAAGTACAGATAACCGCCCAATATTTCGTCAGCACCTTCGCCGGACAATACCATCTTAATGCCCATCGCTTTGATTTTACGAGACATTAAATACATTGGTGTTGAGGCGCGGATGGTGGTGACGTCATACGTTTCGATGTGATAAATCACGTCACGGATGGCATCAAGACCTTCCTGAACGGTGAAGTGAATTTCATGATGCACGGTACCCAGATGCGTCGCCACTTCCTGCGCCGCTTTCAAATCCGGTGAGCCTATCAGGCCCACCGCAAATGAATGCAGTTGAGGCCACCAGGCTTCGCTTTGATCTTTATCTTCGATACGGCGCCCGGCAAATTTCTTGGTGATGGCAGAAATAACCGACGAGTCCAGCCCGCCAGACAACAACACACCATAAGGCACGTCAGACATCAGGTGACTTTTTACTGACTCTTCCAGTGCGTCGCGCAGGGCTGCGGCGTCGGTCACGTTGTCTTTGACATTGTCGTAGTCAAACCAGTCACGATGATAGTACTCGCGGATTTCTCCGTCCTGGCTCCACAGGTAGCTACCTGCGGGGAATTCTTTGATAGTGCGGCAAACTGGCACCAGCGATTTCATTTCTGATGCCACATACATGTTGCCGTGTTCATCGTGGCCATAATAAAGAGGGATGATGCCGAGATGGTCGCGGCCAATCATGTAGGCGTCTTTTTCTGTGTCATACAGGATGAAGGCAAACATGCCCTGAAGCTCATCGAGGAATTCCGGGCCTTTTTCCTGATAAAGCGCCAGGATCACTTCGCAGTCAGATTCGGTCTGGAATTCGTAACGGTCGCCCAATTCTGCACGCAGAGCCTGATGGTTGTAGATCTCGCCGTTGACGGCCAATACGTGAGTGTGCGCGGCGTTATACAGTGGCTGCGCACCGTTGTTGACGTCGACAATCGACAGACGTTCGTGGCACAGAATGGCTTTATCGCTGGCGTAGACACCGGACCAGTCGGGGCCGCGATGGCGCATCAGGCGGGACAACTCCAGCGCTTTTTTACGCAGTTCAATGGAGTCTGTCTTGATATCGAGCACACCGAAAATAGAACACATATCTCTTTCTCCTAAAGACTTTTCTCAATACCCTTCATTCTTCTGGTAGCCAACGCACCTGCTACTCGAATAATTTTGGGTATAACTATTTTATCTTGTTTGCTAAGCGCTTTGCCGAATTCTCATAAAAGGTTCGACTTCGCTGTGTGGTTGACTAAGAAAATGCGGCAAAACCACCATAGTGTGCAAGTAGTTTCACCTTCTTCTGAAAAATAGTTTATAGAAGAGGGTCTGGCTTTGATGGATTCTCAGTTTATGGCTATTTAAATTGAAGAATGTGCAATTTTTCCAGGCAATTCGACATACAGTGAAAATACAGCCAGGAAATAATCAGGAGAGGGAGACGTCTGACCTGACGGGCAGACGTTATGTCGGCTGCTAAATAATTTCGATGTCGGCCACTGACGGATAAATCCATGATGGGCGGAACGGCATCTCTTCGACATCATTTAATGTGGATACGCCTGACAGCACGAGAATGGTTTCCAGACCCGCCTGAAAGCCAGCAAGGATATCAGTACGCAAGTTATCACCGACAATCACTGTCTCTTCAGAATGGCCCTGCATTTTGTTCAGTGCTGACCGAATGATCCATGGGCTTGGTTTACCAACATAGAACGGCTTGCGACCCGTGATTTTTTCAATCGGTGCGCAAAGAGCACCACAAGCTGGCGAGAAGCCATGCCCATGACTGTCGGGGTTAGTGGCAATAAAGCGTGCGCCGTTAGCGATAAAGAAAGCCGCTTTATGGATCATATCCCAGTTATAGGAGCGCGTTTCGCCGACGATCACGAAATCAGGGTTGATATCAGTGATGGTGAAACCGGCTTTATACAGCTCATGGATCAGTGCGCCTTCACCAACGACATAGGCTTTTTTACCTTCCTGACGCTTAAGGAAATCAGCGGTTGCCATCGCTGAGGTATAAAATGCGCTCTCAGGCACATCAAGACCGGCGGCCGAGAAACGGTTGGCTAAATCCTGTGCGGTTTGCGACGGGTAGTTGGTCAGCACGACCAGCGGCATCCCCTGTTCCTGAATACGGGCGAGAAACAGATCGGCGCCTGGTATCGGGGTATTGTCGTGCAACAGCACGCCGTCAATATCACAAATTACGTTCTTAATCGTCATAAATCCCTATTCCCTTCCTCAATATACCACGGCTTAATTTTCCATCAGACGCTGTAGCAGAACGCCATTGAGCATCGCCCGCTTGACCAGCGCAAAAGCGCCAATCGCAGAGTGATGATTAAGTTCGGATTTCACGATCGGCAGATTATGGCGGAAATCCTTCAATACCTGAGCGTTAATGCAGCTCTGAATGGCTGGCAGCAGCACCTTTTCGGCATCGGTGATTTCACCGGCAATCACGATTTTCTGCGGATTGAACAGGTTAATGGCGATAGCAACGCCTTTGCCCAACTGGCGACCTGCGTATTCAATGACTTCGCAGGCCAGCCCATCGCTGCGGTTTGCGGCTTTACAGATGGCACTGATTGAACAGTCATCAAGTGATAGTTTGCTCGGATAACCCTGTTTTAACAGGTGACGAACGCGGTTTTCAATCGCAGAGTTGGCGGCCACGGTCTCCAGACAGCCGAAATTACCGCAGTGGCAGCGCTCACCCAATGGGTCAACCTGAATATGGCCAATCTCACCGACGTTGCCGTTGCTGCCGAGAAAAATTTGCCCATTAACGATGATACCTGCCCCTGTACCCCGGTGCAGGCGAACCAAAATGGAGTCCTGACAATCGCGTGTTGCACCGAAATAGTGCTCTGCGAGTGCCAGACTGCGGATATCGTGACCGACAAAACTGGTGACGTTGAATTTTTCTTCCAGCGCATCGACCAATTTCCAGTTGCCAACGCTGATATGTGGCATATAGCGCACAATACCTTTGTTTGGATCAACCAAACCGGGAAGGATCACGGAGATCGCAATCAGCTCACGGATCCTGCGCTGATTTAATTCAATGAAGTTAGCGATGGCCGAGAATAGTGCATTTTCCAGCGTTTCCTGCGTGCGTTCCGGCAGAGCGTAATGCTGCTCTGCAAGCGCTTTGGCGCTAAGGTCATACAGCGTGATGGTCGCATCATTGCGTCCAAGACGGATAGCGATGGTATGGAAAGGGCGGGTTGCGGCGATGATCGAAATTGCGCGGCGGCCTCCGGTGGAAGCCTGCTGATCGACTTCTTTGATCAGCCCGCGCTCTAAAAATTGGCGGGTAATTTTTGTGACGCTGGCCGGAGCCAGGTGGCTGTGATCCGCAATTTGTATACGGGAAATTGGCCCTTGCTGATCAATCAGGCGGTAAACCGCCGCGCCGTTTAGCTGCTTCACCAGATCAACGTTGCCGATTTGTGCCTGTCCGCCAGTCGTCATCAATACTTTTATCCGTCAATTAAACTTCGTCACCATTAACGATAGTTTTTGTAATTTTGAAGTCCGGGGTGAACGCGGTCAGGTTAGCTACTTTTCCGGCTTCGATAGTACCCAGTTGCTTCTCTAGCCCTATCGCTTTTGCCGGATACCATGTCGCCATACGTAGCGCTTCATCCAATGCAATACCAACGTGTTCGACACTGTTTTGTACCGCTTCGATCATCGTCAGCGCTGAGCCGCTGAGGGTACCATGCTCGTCCACACAAAGTCCGTCGCGATAGTATATTGTTTTACCAGCAAAAATGAACTCCTGAATGTCGGCGCCTGCGGGTGCTGTGGCATCAGTCACCAGTACCAGTTTGTCGCCTTTGAGTTTTTTCGCATTGCGTACGTTTGCCCATGCCACGTGGTGTCCGTCAACGATGATGCCGGTATAGACTTCGGCAGTATCAAAGATAGCGCTGATCAGCCCTGGTTGGCGGCCAGTAATCGCGGGCATGGCGTTGAAAAGGTGTGTCGAGAAGGTGATCCCTGCGGCAAAGCCTTTGCGCGCTTCTTCATAGGTAGCGTTGGAGTGTCCGGCGGAAACAATGATGCCTGCGTCACGCAACTGTTGAATAAATTTGTCCTCAACCTGCTCAGGAGCCAACGTCACTTTGGTGATGACATCCGCATTGGCGCAGAGATAGTCGATCATTGCACTGTCAGGTTTGCGGATGAAAATTGGGTTGTGAGTGCCTTTTTTCAATGGACTGAGATACGGTCCTTCAAGGTGCAGACCCAGCGCCTGATTGGGGTGTTTTTCCAAATAGGTGCGCATCACCTTGATGCCGTGCTTCATGTAGTCATCGCTACAGGTGATCAGCGTCGGTAAATAGCTAGTGCAGCCAGATTTTTCATTAGCTTTTTGCATTATTTCTAACGTTTCAACGGAAATGGCTTCCAGTGAATCGTTGAACTGCACGCCGCCACAGCCGTTAAGCTGCAAGTCGATAAATCCAGGGGCAAGGCGTGCGCCAGCCAGATCACGTGTTTCCATATTGGCCTGCAGATCTGCTAACGGGCAGACCCGTTCGATCTTGCCATTGGCAATCACCACCGCGTGGTTATCCAACACGTCGTGGCCGGTATAAATACGGCCGTTAATCAATGCGTACATCATGCCCCCTGATACGTTTGCCCTTCTTCAGTCACGCTGCTGCTGCGTTGGCTGCCTCACTCCGATCACTTACTTCAGTAAGCTCCCGGAGATTTGTTTCGTTGCCGCCCTGCCGCAACGGACTGGCTTCGGGCATAATTTTTAGTTAAAGATTCTTCATGTTTTCCGCTTCTAACTCGCGGAAATATTTGACTGTTTTCATTTTGAGTTCCATCGTTGATGGCTCATCGCACACGACAACCGCTTTTGCGTGCAGTTGGAGACAACTAATGGTCCACATGTGGTTAATGTTACCTTCAACCGCAGCTTCCAGAGCCTGGGCTTTTGCATGACCGGTGACCAGGATCATGACTTCTTCGGCATCTAACAGTGTGCCTACACCGACGGTTAGGGCGAATTTAGGCACCTGAGACACATCGTTGTCAAAGAAACGGGAGTTGGCGATACGGGTTTCATGAGTCAAGGTTTTGATACGAGTACGTGATGCCAGAGAAGAAGCAGGCTCGTTGAAAGCAATGTGGCCGTCGTTACCTACGCCGCCCATAAACAGATTAATTTTGCCATAAGACTTAATTTTTTCTTCGTACTTACGGCACTCTTCGTTCACGTCTGGCGCATTGCCATTCAACAGGTTGATATTTTCGGCTGGGATATCAACGTGATCAAAGAAATTTTTATGCATGAAAGTATGGTAGCTCTCAGGATGCTCCTGCGGCAGACCCACATATTCGTCCATATTGAAGGTGACTACATTTTTGAAGCTGATCTGGCCCGCTTTGTGCATACCTACAAGGTGTTTATAGGCTTCAAGTGGTGTACCGCCGGTAGGCAGGCCGAGAACGAAAGGGCGCTCAGCGGTGGGTTTGAAGGCAGTGATTCGTTCAACGATATGACGTGCAGCCCATTTGCCAACGTCGGTCGTGTTGTTTAAAGGAATTAGTCTCATTACATACCTCTTAGTTTTCAGAACTTGAATATACCCGTCATACTTCAAGTTGCAGATGCGTTGGCTGCACGCGCTCACCCGAGTCACTTACTCGTGTAAGCTCATCGGGATTCACTTACTTGCCGCCTTCCTGCATCTCGAATTATTTGGTGTATATGCTGTATGGGATTCGAAAGCTGTGGCTCAAAAATTCATTACTGTAAGCGTAAACCAGAGAGCGGGTTTACGGAGCGGCACAAAGCCGTCTAGATTTTTTTAATCATAAAATAAGTTTGGTGTATTGACCAGTGTCGCGGCCTGTTAATACTGTTTTTTAGTGATTTTTATCACAAAAAACGAGGTTTTAATTTGCGATACGAAATAATTTTTTTACACTCACAGTGTAATCGGTGAAATCAGATTTTCTAAAAAGCTTTTATAAAGATAGTAACCATGGTTATTCAACTACTTAGGTGATTCGCTTTGGGGCGAATAGGGGGAAATATTGAACATTCTTAGTTACTTGCAAAAAATAGGCCGGGCCCTGATGGTTCCTGTCGCTACGCTGCCTGCGGCGGCCATTTTAATGGGTATTGGCTATTGGATCGACCCGGTAAGTTGGGGTGGGGACAACGCTCTGGCGGCACTTTTCATAAAGTCCGGTTCGGCTATTATTGAACATATGTCGGTTCTGTTCGCCATTGGTGTGGCTTACGGTATGTCCAAAGACAAAGACGGAGCGGCTGCACTGACCGGTTTTGTCGGGTTCCTGGTAGTGACCACATTGTGTTCACCGGCTGCCGTGTCAATGATTCAGAAAATTCCTCTCGATCAGGTTCCTGCCGCCTTTGGCAAGATTGAGAATCAGTTCGTGGGTATCCTGGTGGGTATTATCTCTGCCGAAGTCTACAACCGCTTCAGTCACGTCGAACTGCCTAAAGCACTGTCGTTCTTCAGCGGTCGCCGTCTGGTGCCAATCCTGGTCTCTTTCCTGATGATCCTGGTTGCTTTCATCCTGATGTACATCTGGCCGATGGTCTTCAACGGTCTGGTGAGCTTCGGTGAGCACATCCAAAAGCTTGGCTCTGCGGGTGCGGGTATCTACGCGTTCTTCAACCGTCTGTTAATTCCGGTCGGTCTGCACCATGCGCTGAACTCGGTATTCTGGTTTGACGTCGCAGGTATTAACGATATCCCTAACTTCCTGGGTGGTCAGCAATCTATCGAAGCGGGTAAAGCCGTTGTGGGTATCACCGGTCGTTATCAGGCTGGTTTCTTCCCGATCATGATGTTCGGTCTGCCGGGTGCAGCACTGGCCATCTACCACTGCGCACGTCCTGAAAACCGTGCGAAAGTTGCGGGTATCATGATGGCAGGGGCTTTCGCTGCCTTCTTCACCGGTATCACCGAACCGCTGGAATTCTCCTTCATGTTCGTAGCTCCGGTGTTGTACGTCATCCACGCCGTGCTGACCGGTATTTCCGTGTACATTGCTGCAAGCATGCACTGGATCGCCGGTTTCGGCTTCAGCGCAGGTCTTGTGGATATGGTGCTCTCCTCGCGTAACCCGCTGGCGACGCATTGGTACATGCTGATCCCACAAGGTCTGGTGTTCTTCGCTATCTACTACGTGGTATTCCGTTTCACTATCAACAAATTCAACCTGCTGACTCCGGGTCGTGAACTGGCCGTTGCCGGTGACGAAACCGACGGTTACGACGTTGATGTGGAATCAGGCGGTAATAAAACTGACGAAACGGTGGCTTTAGCACGTCGTTATATCAGCGCGATTGGCGGTTCAGAAAACCTGACAGGTATCGATGCCTGTATCACCCGTCTGCGTCTGAGCGTGAAAGATTCTGGAATGGTCAATGATTCCCTGGCTAAGCGTCTGGGTGCTTCTGGCGTTATCCGTCTTAACAAGCAAAGCGTTCAGGTGATTGTGGGTACTCGTGCTGAAATCATCGCAGGGGCAATGCGCACTGCCATGACTGGAGGTCCGATTGCTGGTGTAAGCGCCGCGCCTGTTGCGCCTGCGGCTGATATCAAGCCTCAGGCGGTGCCTAACGCGCCTAAAGGCGTGGTTGAAACACTGGTTTCCCCTATCACCGGTGATGTTGTTGCCTTGGATCAGGTTCCTGATGAAGCCTTTGCCAGCAAAGCGGTAGGTGACGGTGTGGCGATTCGCCCAACCGACAAAATCGTAGTTTCTCCTGCCAATGGCACCGTGGTGAAAATTTTCAACACCAACCATGCGTTCTGCCTCGAAACTGATGCCGGCGCTGAAGTCGTGGTGCATATGGGGATTGATACCGTGGCGCTGGAAGGAAAAGGCTTCACCCGTCTGGTTGAAGAAGGGGCCACGGTGAAAGCCGGTCAGCCTGTGCTTGAACTGGATCTTGACTTCCTGAACGCTAACGCACGTTCGATGATAAGCCCTGTTGTCGTCAGCAACATTGATGACTATTCAGGTGTGGTATCATTGGCAAGCGGCTCCGTGGTGGCTGGTCAGACTAAACTGTTCGACATCCATGGCAAATAAGCAGGGCAAATAATTTTCCTGTTTTCGCACTAAATCTGAACGGGAAGAGAGCAATCTCTTCCCGTTTTTTGTTTCAAAACCGGTTAACCCCTATTTTATGTAACTAACGGTTGTTTCCCGACGTGGCTTGTTGGAACATAAGCGGTTATCCGTAGAGCTAATGTCGCGTAGAGGAATTGCATAATGAGTGAGGCTGAAGCCCGCCCAACAAATTTCATCCGCCAGATCATCGATGAAGATCTGGCATCCGGGAAACACAACACTGTTCACACCCGTTTCCCGCCTGAGCCTAATGGCTATTTGCATATCGGCCATGCCAAGTCTATCTGCCTGAACTTTGGTATTGCGCAAGACTATCAGGGGCAATGTAACCTGCGTTTTGACGATACCAACCCGGCCAAAGAAGATATCGAGTTTGTTGAGTCCATCAAGCATGACGTTCAATGGCTGGGGTTCCAGTGGAGTGGAGAGATTCAATACTCTTCCAACTACTTTGACCAGTTACACGACTATGCGCTGGAGCTTATTAATAAAGGGCTGGCTTACGTTGATGAACTGTCGCCTGAGCAAATCCGCGAGTATCGCGGGACGTTGACTGCTCCGGGCAAAAACAGTCCTTATCGTGATCGCACTGTTGAAGAAAACATCGTACTGTTTGCCAAAATGCGTCACGGTGAGTTTGCCGAAGGCGCTGCGTGTTTGCGCGCTAAAATCGATATGGCATCACCATTCTTCGTAATGCGTGACCCGGTGCTCTATCGCATTAAATTTGCACATCATCACCAGACTGCCGATAAATGGTGCATCTACCCGATGTATGATTTCACCCACTGCATTTCCGATGCGCTGGAAGGGATCACCCATTCTCTCTGTACGCTGGAATTCCAGGACAACCGCCGTTTGTATGACTGGGTTCTGGATAACATCACCATCCCTTGTCATCCGCGTCAATACGAGTTCTCCCGTCTGAATCTCGAATACGCCATCATGTCCAAGCGTAAGCTGCAACTGCTGGTGTCTGAGAAGTTCGTAGAGGGTTGGGATGATCCCCGTATGCCAACGGTCTCAGGTTTGCGTCGTCGTGGCTACAGCGCTGCGTCTATTCGCGAATTCTGCCGTCGTATCGGCGTGACCAAGCAGGACAATAACGTCGAGATGATGGCGCTGGAATCTTGTATCCGTGATGATCTGAATGAAAATGCCCCACGTGCGATGGCAGTGATCAACCCGCTGAAAGTGGTCATTGAGAACTTCACTGGCGACGCCGTACAAATGGTAAAAATGCCAAATCATCCGGGCAAGCCAGAAATGGGCACTCGTGACGTGCCGTTTACCCGTGAGATTTACATCGATCAGGCTGACTTCCGCGAAGAAGCAAACAAGCAGTACAAGCGTCTGGTGCTGGGTAAAGAAGTTCGTCTGCGCAATGCGTTTGTTATCAAAGCTGAACGCATTGATAAAGATGCCGAAGGCAATATCACTACCATTTTCTGTAGCTATGATATTGATACTTTGAGTAAAGATCCTGCTGATGGCCGCAAGGTGAAAGGCGTGATCCACTGGGTGTCCGCGACAGAAGGAAAACCGGCGGAGTTCCGTCTGTATGATCGCCTGTTCAGCGTGGCCAACCCGGCGCAGGCCGAAGACTTCCTGACCACGATCAATCCGGAATCTCTGGTTATTGCTCAGGGCTTTGTCGAGCCAGGTCTGGGCGGCGCGCAGCCTGAAGTCAGCTTCCAGTTCGAACGTGAAGGTTACTTCTGTGCTGACAATCGCTACTCCAGCGCCGATCACTTGGTGTTTAACCGCACTGTGGGTCTGCGTGATACATGGGAAAGCAAACCGGCTGTTTGACCGTTTCTTGTGATTTAGCACGGTAATTAGAAACGTAGCTTTGGCTGCGTTTTTTTACGTCAATATTTTGTCTGTATAGACGTGCCGACGATAAGGTGCAATTTATCTTAATTTTTAATTTTAAAAAAGATCGCAATTTACTGACCACTCTGAATTAATTCCGTTTCCAGACTGTTTGAAAGAAACCTCCTCGCTTTGAATATGTCTCTGCATTAAAGAGTATAGTAGTTGAACGCCCAATCTAACTTTATGATTTTAAATATTTAAATATTATTCCCTCATCATTATTCCATTTTATTTAAACATTACATAAATACATGTTTATGTGCACTTTGTCATACTTATGGTAATTAGCTTAAATTATTTGTTGATAATTCGCGCTGCGAAAAATAGTCTTAACCTTGGTTTTTGTGCAGGTATAGCTGATTGATGACCGGCCGATAACCCATTTTGGTTTGCGTTAAC
Source organism: Ewingella sp. S1.OA.A_B6 (assembly GCF_049889095.1). Classification (NCBI taxonomy): domain Bacteria; kingdom Pseudomonadati; phylum Pseudomonadota; class Gammaproteobacteria; order Enterobacterales; family Yersiniaceae; genus Ewingella; species Ewingella sp. S1.OA.A_B6. Next base: position 77,617 of record NZ_JBLJFK010000001.1, read on the forward strand.
TTTCAAATAAAAAAGGATTTTTTATGTTTAAGCTCCTTAACCAAGGCAGGACAGCCACTGACCTTAACCCGACAGCCACAATAAAACCGCTCGCCTTCGCTCTTGCCAGCACGTTGTTGACAGGTGGAATGATGACCACACCTGACGCGCATGCGGCGGGTTTTATTGATGATTCAACGCTGACCGGTGGGGTGTATTACTGGCAACGTGAACGTGATCGTAAAGATCTGAATAAAACCAAAGAAGAAACTCGTCCTGACGGTAGCAAAGTGACGGTAAACAACCCTGACTACAATAAATATGCCACCAACCTTTCACATTCTACTGCCAACCTGAATCTGGACTTCTCCTCTGGCTATGCTTGGGACATGTTTGGTCTCGACGTTGCAGCATTTACCGCTATTGAAATGGCCGAGTCCAGTGACAGCGGTCATCCCAATGAAATTGCTTTTTCTTCCAGCGACCGCGCCTATAGCGAGAGTTTTTCTGGCGATAAAAGTGGCGTTACCCTGTATAAAGCAGCGGGTAAATTTAAGTATGGCGGCTTTTGGGGCCATGCAGGCTATATCCAGCCGACCGGACAAACGCTAATTGCGCCACATTGGAGCCTTATGCCGGGCACCTATCGTGGTGTTGAGGCAGGTTACAAGCATGACTTCGGTGAGCCAGGTGAGCTGAGTTTCTCCTACATGTGGGCGGACAGGTACAAATCGCCATGGCATCTGGAGATGGATAATTTCCGGGAGAATGACCGTACCACCGGTGTCTCTTACATTCACTCCCTCGGCGCGAAATATGACTTCAAAAATGACGTCGTGCTGGAAGGGGCTTACGGCCAGGCTGAAAGCTATGTCGACCAGTACTTTGCAAAAGCCTCTTATAAAATGGATCTGGCGGGAAATCCGCTGACCACCAGTTATCAGTTTTATGGTGCTCAGGACCGTATTAGCGATAAAAACGATCCCAACAGTATTTATGACGGACTCGCCTGGTTACAGGCTCTGACCTTTGGTTATACCACTGGACAGTTTAACTGGCGCCTTGAAGGCACCATGGTGAAAGCTGAAGGCAATCAAGGCTTCTTCCTGCAACGTATGACCCCAACCTACGCCTCTTCCAATGGACGCCTGGATGTGTGGTGGGATAACCGCTCAGACTTCAACGCTAACGGCGAAAAAGCCGTATATGCCGGAGTACTTTACGACCTGACCCAATGGGACTTTCCCGGTCTGGCCGTTGGCGGTTCCTACGTCTATGCGTGGGATGCAAAACCCAGTACCAACGCTACGTACGATCAGAGCCAGCGCTTGAAAGAAAGCGCCTGGAGCCTCGATGCCCTTTACACCATTCAGGAAGGCCGCGCCAAAGGCACGCTGTTCAAACTGCACTACACCCAGTACGACAACCACTCCGACACCCCAAGCTGGGGCGGCGGTTACGGCAATATTTTCCAGGACGAGAAAGACGTGAAGTTTATCGTGATGGCTCCGTTCACTATCTTCTGACGCCAGCTGTCGTGATGAGAAATTCCATGACAAGAAATCAGAACGCACAATGCACCTGACACAATGAATCAAGGATGTGATTGCAGATGAAAAAATTCAGATTGAAAGCGCTAACCGCAGCAACTCTGATGGGCGGAATGGTTGGCGGGAGTGCCATGGCCGATCAGCAACGTGTGGATCAACTCAGCCAGTTAAAAGTGAACTACGCTGTGCAGGATAATCAAGCGGGTGAACATGGCATTGATTGCAGTCTATTGGGCGCAGACTGGGCGGCCTGTAACACGGCCAACATCACGCTGACCAATGCCGGGCAGGAGATCAAGGGTAAAGACTGGGCGATTTACTTTCACAACATTCGCCGTATTTTAAAAGTGGATAATGACCAATTCACCATTACGCGCATCACCGGCGATCTGCACAAACTCGAACCCACTGATAAATTCACCGGTTTTTCCGCTAATCAGAGCGTCAGTATTCCGATTGTTGGTGAGTACTGGCAACTGTTCGAAAGTGACATGATCCCGCGCTGGTATGCGACGTCCGGGGACGCCCAGCCAAAAGTACTGGCAAACACCGACACTGAAGATTTACATCAGTTTGTGACGCCGTTTAAAGGCAACCAGTGGAAACGCACCTCCACCGATAACAACGTGCTGATGACACCGGCCAGCCGTTTTGTCAAAAACGAAACGCTGGCGGTATTACCGGCCGCCACGCTGCGCGGGCAGATTGTACCGACGCCGCTTGAAGTGAAGATCCATGCTGGCGATATTGATTTAACCAAGGGTGTGGCACTGGGTCTCAGCGCGCTGGAAAAAACGGCGGCACAGGCTGTCTCCCAACGCTTTACCCTGCTAGGTATTGCCGAAAATGCAGGCGGCTACCCGATAACTACCTATATTGAGAAATCTAAATTTGCCGGGAAACAGGCTGTGTACGGGGCATACATCCTGAACATCGGCAAGCAAGGTGCACAAGTGACGGGTTACGATCAGGCTGGTGTGTTCTACGGTTTGCAATCTATCCTGAGCTTAGTACCGTCTGACGGCAGCAAGACAATTGCCCAACTGGATGCCAAAGATGCCCCGCGCTTCGATTACCGCGCTATCTTCCTCGACGTAGGTCGCAACTTCCACACCAAAGCAGCGGTGCTGCGCTTGCTGGATCAAATGTCGGCTTACAAGCTGAATACTTTCCACTTCCACCTCAGTGATGATGAAGGCTGGCGTATTGAGATCCCGGGTCTGCCGGAATTGACTGAAATCGGTGGTAAGCGTTGCCACGATCTAACAGAAACGAAATGTCTGTTGCCTCAGTTAGGTTCTGGGCCTGATACCACCAATAACGGCAGCGGTTTCTTCACGCGCCAGGACTATATCGACATCGTGAAGTACGCCAGCGCGCGCCAGATTAACGTCATTCCGGAAATTGATATGCCAGCGCACGCCCGCGCAGCGGTGATTTCGATGGAAGCGCGTTACAACAAACTGATGGGAGAAGGTAAAGAGAAAGAGGCCAATGAGTTCCGCCTACTGGATCCAACCGATGCCTCTAACACTACGGGCGTACAGTTCTACGATCGTCACGGCTATCTGAATCCGTGTATGGACTCGTCAAAACGCTTCGCTGATAAAGTGATTGGCGAAGTCGCGCAGATGCACCGACAGGCCGGCCAACCGCTGACTATCTGGCACTTCGGTGGTGATGAAGCGAAAAATATCTTCCTCGGCCCGGGTTATCAGGACAAAAACGACAAAGTCGAACCGGGCAAGGGCCTGATCGACCTTAGCAAGCAGGACAAGCCGTGGGCGCAGTCGCAGGTGTGTCAGGCAATGGTTAAAGAGGGCAAAGTGCAGGACGTTGAACACTTACCCAGCTACTTCGCCGTTGAAGTCAGTAAAATGGTTAAAGCCCATGGTATTGAGAAAATGCAGGCATGGCAGGATGGCCTCAAAGATGCGAAAGATGCCTCCTCATTCGCCACCCAACGTACCGGCGTAAATTTCTGGGATACCCTCTACTGGGGTGGTTTCGACACGGTGAACGACTGGGCTAACAAAGGCTACGAAGTCATCATTTCTAACCCGGACTACGTCTATTTTGACTTCCCGTATGAAGTTAATCCACAGGAAAAGGGCTTCTACTGGGGCACGCGTTTCAGCGACGAAGCCAAAGTGTTCAGCTTTGCACCGGACAACCTGCCGCAGAACGCAGAAACGTCGGTTGACCGTGACGGCAACGTCTTCGAAGCGAAAAGTGATAAACCATGGCCGGGTGCTTTCGGGATTTCAGCCCAGTTGTGGAGCGAAGTGGTGCGGACCGATGAGCGCATGGAATACATGATTTATCCGCGCCTGTTGCCACTGGCTGAACGTGCGTGGCACCGCGCGGACTGGGAAATGGATTACAAAGCAGGGCGTGAGTTTGCCGGCGGAAAAACGCACCACGTCGATACCCAGGCGTTACATAAAGAGTGGATACTGTTCGCTAACCTGATGGGCCAGCGTGAATTACCGAAAATGGACGCGGCCGGAGTCGTTTACCGTCTACCCGTTCCGGGTGCTCGTATTGCGGATGGCAAACTGGAAGCTAACGTTTCACTGCCGGGACTGTCTATCGAATATTCACTGGATGGAGGTGAGCAGTGGTTGCGTTATGATGACGGGCAAAAACCGCAGGTCAGTGGCAAGGTTTGGGTTCGCTCCGCTTCAGCAGAGGGTAAGCGTTTCAGCCGTGCTGAGCAGGTTGACGGTAAATCTTAACCCTCTTTCTCATACTATCTGACCCCGGTTCACCGGGGTTTTTATCTCTGCAAAAGAGCGGGCGTGAAATAGCAGACATAAAAAAACCGCTTTTCAGCGGTTAATTATAGTTCTGCATGACAGTACGCATGATGTCAAAACCGGAAAACTATACTAAGGGTTTGTCGTTATGCAGGTTGTCATTCTCGCGGCAATCACCCAGTTCGCAGTGGCCGTAGAGATAAAGACTGTGGTTGGTCAGTTTGATGCCATGTTTCTTGGCAATCTCACGCTGACGACCTTCAATATATTCATCGCGGAATTCGAACACACGGCCGCAATCCAGGCAAATCAGGTGATCGTGGTGATGTTGCTGAGTCAGTTCGAAAACAGATTTACCGCCTTCGAAATTGTGACGGGTTACGATCCCCGCATCATCAAATTGGTTCAGTACGCGGTAAACCGTCGCCAGACCAATTTCTTCGCCCATATCAATCAGTTGCTTGTACAAATCTTCCGCACTGACGTGATGACCTTCCGGCGCTTGCAGCACTTCCAGGATCTTGAGTCGCGGAAGCGTGACTTTTAAGCCAGCTTTTTTCAGTGCGGTATTGTTGTCAGTCATGCGGATTCAGTCCTGTTACTATGCGAGTCGCGTTGAGGCATGAAGCCTGTGGTTCAAGATAAAACGATTTCCTGTTAACAAAGATCATATCTTTTATGGTTGCAGTGAAGATATCGCAACGGCTTGATCATGAGTAAAAACAGCAGATCTGAGTGTACCTTGATACCGTCGAAAGTTACAATTTTGTAGCGATTAAATTGTTAATTTCAATAATAGATAGCGCCTTTCAATTCATTATAAACGACTCAGGGCCAATCAGCTCGCCTCTAAATGTTGCGAGTATGTAACGCCTGACCCTGAATGAATTCAGGCAGACAGATTAACCAATAATCTCAGCCAGGCTCAATTCTTGTGAAACCTGCTTAACCCAGGCATCAACACGTTCATTGGTCAGTTCAGGTTGACGATCTTCGTCGATCGCCAGACCAATGAAGTGCTTGTCGTCAGCCAGGCCTTTAGAAGCTTCGAAATGGTAACCATCCGTTGGCCAGTGACCAACAATCACTGCGCCACGCGGCTCGATGATGTCACGCACGGTGCCCATCGCGTCACAGAAATATTCGGCATAATCTTCCTGGTCGCCGCAACCAAACAGCGCGACCAACTTACCTTCGAAATCTATCTCTTCCAGCGTTGGGAAAAAGTCGTCCCAGTCACACTGCGCTTCACCGTAATACCAGGTAGGAATACCGATCAGCAAAATATCGAATTTTTCCAGATCTTCTTTGCTGCTTTTCGCAATGTCGTGGACTTCGGCAATATCTTTACCCAGCTGTTTTTGGATCATTTTTGCGATGTTTTCGGTGTTACCAGTATCGGATCCAAAGAAGATTCCTACTACGGCCATAAGATTTCTAACCTCTTGTTCTCAATGAAAAGCCTTACTCTGCAGGCAATAATGCCGCAGATAATAGCAAACTCGCCGCACGGAGAACATGCCTGCGGCACACCTTGCGGATCGGAGCATAAGTTTATCGGGCATTAGTGCACAGCGTTATCGCCTTCGTGTGCTTGATGTTGATATAGCCTGTCCCTGGGTTTAATGCGGGTATTCGCAGATGTGAGATAAAGTTGTCAACGGCACTAAATATTACCTTTAAATCGCCGATAGATAATGCGAGAGGAATCTCAACATAATAAAGAAATCGATGCCCGGAGAGGTGTTCAACCATGTCCCGGTACAAAACTCTGGCCGTGATCTGTCATGATTCTCCGCATCCCCGTCAATCCTCAAAAAGGGACGTTATCGTCTCACCGAGAGGCACATTGTGCAATTTTTGAAAAACATTACTATCAGGACAGCGTTGCTTTCCATACTTGGCATATTTTGCGTTATGTGGGCTGGAGTCTCTCTTTACACCGTCAGTTCACTTAATGTTTTGACACAAAACACTAAGAGCAGTTCCGAACTTGTCAACAATATGGCGTTGATCAGCAAAGGAAATGATCAGTATTTTCGTACCGTAACCCGGTTAAGTCGTGCAGTCGCCCAGCTTCAGGCCGACCCAACCAAAGGGCCGGAAATTTTTGATGCCGCAAAACAATCTCTTGATGGTCTGACTGAGGCTCTGGCGAGTTTCAAGGCCGCTCCACATCCGGGTCTGGAAGATACGGCGATTCAAGCGTTGATCACCAGTTGGGAGAGCCTTGCCACACAAGGTGTGACGCCGTTATTTGAGGCCGCCAGCAGTAAAAATATTGATGCGTATAATCAGTTAGCCAATTCAATCACACCGCCATTAAGCCGTAGTTTTGGCGCCGCAATGGAAAAAGTCAGCAGCCAGATTGCGGTTGACTTCAGTGCTGCGCAAACGGAATCCAGTCGTCTGACCCAGATGAGCAAAATCATCCTGTTGACCGCGTTTGGCCTGGGCATCGTGATTCTTTTCCTGACCGATCGCTACCTGGTGATGGCGCTGGTTAAGCCGCTGGATAAGATCCGCGATCAGTTTGCGCGCATTGAGCGGGGTGACCTGACGCATGAACTGGAAGAGTTCGGTAAAAACTGCGCCGGGAAACTGATCCCGCTGCTTAATGCGATGCAGGCCAGTCTGATCAATACGGTGCAAACCATCCGTAACAGTACTAACAATATTTATCAGGGAGCCTCAGAGATTTCTGCTGGAAATAATGATCTCTCTTCACGTACCGAACAGCAGGCGTCGGCTCTTGAAGAGACGGCCGCCAGCATGGAGCAGCTCACTGCGACCGTGAAACATAATGCTGACAATGCCCATCACGCCAGCCAGCTGGTGGTGGAAGCTTCTACGACCGCCCGTAAAGGGGGCAGCATTGTGGCTGATGTGGTCAGCACCATGAAAGAGATTTCTGGCAGCTCGAAGAAGATCGCTGAGATCACCTCTGTGATCAACAGTATTGCGTTTCAAACCAATATTCTGGCGTTAAACGCCGCCGTTGAAGCTGCCCGTGCGGGTGAGCAGGGGCGTGGTTTTGCCGTTGTCGCCAGCGAAGTCCGTAATTTAGCGCAGCGCAGCGCACAGGCTGCCAAAGAGATCGAACAGCTGATCAGCGAATCGGTATCAAGAGTCGACAGCGGATCAAAATTGGTGGAAGCCGCCGGTTCGACCATGGATGACGTGGTGCGATCGATAACGCACGTCACTGATATCATGGCTGAGATTGCTTCGGCGTCAGACGAGCAAAGTAAGGGCATTAGTCAGGTTGCTACCGCCGTCACACAGATGGACAGCGTCACTCAGCAGAACGCTGCGCTGGTTGAAGAAGCTTCACAGGCTGCAGTATCGCTGGAAGAGCAGGCCTCATTGCTCAACAACGCCGTGGCAACCTTCAAGTTAAAAGACAGCGTCTTGGGTGTTGGTTCAAAATCGGCCAGCGCAATTTCAGCACCGTTATTACGACCTGATACAAGGCTGATTTCGGCGAAAAGCTCTGAAAACTGGGAAACGTTCTGAGTCATGCAGTGAGGTGGGAAGTAGGGCAATAAACAGAAAAACAAACGGGTAGCCAGAAAGGGTTACCCGTTTTCAATCAGCCTTCATGACCGTTAAGATGCACCAGCAGCATTTCTTCAATCAATTCGCTACGACTGATATTGCGTTCTTCTGCCAGCTTATTAAGAGTATCAACAGCATTGGCATTCATTTTCAGCTCTACGCGACGCAGCCCACTCGCTTTATCTCGACGTAACTGGTTGCGCTTGTTGATCCTGAGCTGTTCATCACGGGATAGCGGATTTGTTTTTGGACGTCCCGGACGGCGGTCATCTGCGAACAGATCAATCGTCGTGCGATCCAGTTGTTCTTTTGCCATAGGTAGCGGTACAACCAGGGAAGTTACATCGGAAAACGGCACGCCGTTTCAGACGATTGCCTTATATATTTCGGGCTAAAATAACCCTAACTCTATTCCCCCGCACAGCTCCATACAACAGAGCGTGAGGAGGCAAAATTTCAGCGCGCAATCATACCCCAGCCACACTGGGGTTCACAACGCTTAAAAGCCCTGAATTATGGCCAAGTGGTTAAGTTATGCAGGCTTTTTGCACAATTTATCCCCAGGTTATTACACCTCAGGCTTCATCGATGAAACGGTGTACAGCACGCAGTACGGCTTCCGGTTTTTCGGCATGTACCCAATGACCGGTTCCGGCTACCACATGTGCCCGCGCCTGTGGAAACTGACTTGCAATGGCGTCACGATATTTATCCTGCACATAAGACGAAAGCCCTCCGCGGATAAACAGCGCCGGATGTGGCCATGCAGGAATATTCTCCCAGCCGGTGATTTTCTCATATTCCTTCATCAGCACCGGCACATTAAAACGCCACTCTCCCTGTTGGAATGACTTCAGCAGGAACTGAATAACGCCTTCTTCCTTTATATACTCACGCATACATACTGCGGCGGCGCTGCGATCGCTCACACCAGCATGGGTGACGGCGTTGATAGCGGCAAATATCTCGTCGTGGCGACGCGTCTGGTAATCCACCGGTGCGACGTCAATCACCACCAGTTTAGCCACCCGTTCCGGGGCCAACGCGGTCATCGCCATTGCGGCTTTACCGCCCATGGAATGCCCGATAACAATGGCTTTCTGGAAATGCGCATCATCCATTGTTTCCAGTAAATCCTGCGCCATGGCGGCGTAAGACATCTCATCGGAACGTCCAGATTGACCGTGATTACGCATATCAACCTGCAACAGGCTATGCTGTTGTTTCAGGTCTCGGGCCAGCACGCCGAGGTTATCCAACGTGCCGAACAAACCGTGGATCAGCAAAACCGGTAAGGTTTCTGTTTCTGGTGTGGCAGATTCTTGCAGACGGTAATGTAATTTCATGGCGAAGTTCATGCAGATAAACAATCTCATTAGGTTATCATGAGTGGCTGGACATGTTTAAAACCAGAAAGGTTTAAAACGGAAAGTTTTCTGCCAGAAAACTGAGTGGGATATGACAGTGCGAGGCCAACGGATGAAGGCGCGAGAGGAAAGCGGGTATAAATCTGCTTTTTGTGCCGTGTCACTATTCATCTGTTGCGGGCGCAGATAAATTTGTATAATCCTTTCAAATGAATTTAGTAGAAAAACAGTACTGGAAAAAGATGAAAACTATTGAGGTTGACGAAGAACTCTACCGTTATATTGCCAGCCATACGCAGCATATCGGTGAAACAGCGTCGGATATTTTGCGCCGTATGCTGAAGTTTTCTGCCGGTCAGGAAGTGAAGTCCACGCCTGCCGTTGCGGGCTCAGCAGTTTCGGTTGCCGCCGCCCAGGAGAAAGCCCCTGCCGTCGCTGCCAACACTGCGCGTGAAAAAATCCGCGCCGTGCGGGAACTTCTGCTTTCTGATGAGTACGCAGAGCAGACCAAAGCGGTAAACCGTTTCATGCTGATTCTGTCTACGCTGTATTGCCTGAATCCTAAAGAATTTGCTGTCGCGACAGATTCCCTTCGCGGCCGTACACGCACCTATTTTGCCGGTGACCAGCAAACCCTGCTGCAAAACGGCATTCATACCAAACCCAAACATGTTCCCGGAACGCCGTATTGGGTGATCACAAATACCAACACCGGTCGCAAACGCAGCATGATCGAACACATCATGCAATTGATGCAGCTCCCGGTGGAGCTGACAGAAAAAGTGTGCGGCACCCTCTAATTTCAGCATAAGGGAGAAGCGTCCGTGGCTAATCACCCCCGTGCAGGGCAACCTGCTCAGCAAAGCGATTTGATAAACGTGGCGCAGTTGACGTCACAATATTTCGTCCTGCAACCGGACCCAGCGAATACCGCGCATGCGGTGAAATTCGGTACTTCCGGTCACCGTGGCAGCGCAGAACGCCACAGCTTTAACGAAAATCACATTCTGGCCATCGCTCAGGCGATCGCCGAAGTGCGTAAAGAGCATGGCACTACCGGCCCTTGCTACGTGGGCAAAGATACCCATGCGCTGTCAGAACCTGCCTTCATTTCCGTACTGGAAGTGCTGACCGCGAATGGCGTTGACGTTATTGTTCAGGAAGACAACGGTTTCACGCCGACGCCTGCGGTATCGCATGCGATCCTTACACACAATCGTAACGGCGGCGCACTGGCTGACGGCATTGTTATCACGCCGTCACACAACCCGCCGGAAGACGGCGGCATCAAATACAATCCTACTAACGGCGGACCGGCTGATACCGATCTGACCTCGGTGATTGAAAAACGCGCCAACGCGCTGCTGGCCGCCAAACTCGACGGCGTACAGCGCCAGACGTTGGATGCTGCCTGGAAAAGCGGACACCTGACTGCGATTGATTTAGTTCAGCCTTACATTGAAGGCTTGGGCGACATCGTTGACATGAAAGCGATTCAGAAAGCCGGCCTGAAGCTGGGTGTTGATCCGCTCGGTGGTTCCGGTATCGAATACTGGAAACGCATTGCTGCGCATTATGAGCTGGACTTAACGCTGGTGAATGACTCGGTAGATCAAACTTTCCGCTTCATGCATCTCGACCACGACGGCATTATCCGTATGGACTGCTCGTCTGAATTCGCCATGGCGGGTCTGCTGGCGCTGCGTGACAAGTTCGAGCTGGCCTTTGCCAATGACCCGGACTATGACCGCCACGGTATCGTCACGCCGAAAGGGCTGATGAACCCGAACCACTATCTGGCCGTTGCTATCCAGTATCTCTTCCAGCATCGTCCGCAGTGGGGCAAAGACGTGGCCGTGGGTAAAACGCTGGTCTCCAGCGCGATGATCGACCGCGTGGTTGAAGATTTAGGCCGTAAACTGGTCGAAGTTCCAGTCGGTTTCAAATGGTTCGTCGATGGCCTGTTTGACGGCAGCTTCGGTTTTGGTGGTGAAGAAAGTGCGGGTGCTTCCTTCCTGCGCTTTGATGGTACGCCTTGGTCGACTGACAAAGATGGCATCATCATGTGCTTGCTGGCGGCTGAGATCACGGCTGTAACCGGTAAAAATCCGCAGGAACATTACGATGAGCTGGCGGCCCGTTTCGGTGCGCCAAGCTACAATCGTATTCAGGCGCCTGCCACGCATGCGCAGAAAGCGGCTTTGTCTAAACTTTCTCCTGAACAGGTAACCGCTGACACCCTGGCGGGTGACCCGATCACCGCGCGCCTGACCAATGCGCCAGGCAATGGTGCTTCCATTGGTGGTCTGAAAGTGATGACCAAAAATGGCTGGTTTGCCGCGCGCCCGTCAGGTACAGAAGAAGCTTACAAGATTTACTGTGAAAGCTTCCTTGGTGCTGAACACCGGGAAAAGATTGAGAAAGAAGCCGTGGATATCGTCAGCAAAGTGCTTGCCGACGCCAAATAAGCCCGATTTCCTTCCCCGTTTTTATTCCAACAAAGCGCTGATTATTCAGCGCTTTTTTTATGGTGTGCCGGGCATGCTCAGCAGTTCGGGGGTGAAAGTCCCCTGTTCAGCCTGAGGATGCAAAATTAGCCGACAACCCGATGGAGTCTTAAGGCAGAAAGCGGTAGCCGACGCCTGTTTCTGTCAGCAGATGGCGAGGACGGGTGGCGTCGGCCTCCAACTTCTGCCGCAAATGGCCCATATAAATACGCAGATAGTGGTTGTGTTCGACGTAGTTCGGGCCCCAGACGTGGCTCAATAACTGACGCTGAGTGATCACTTTACCGCTGTTAGCCAGCAGTTCAGCCAACAGACGAAATTCAATCGGTGTCAGATGACAATCTTCCCCGTGTCGCTGAACGCGGCGGTTGATCAGATCCACCGTGACATCTGAAAAAGTCACCAGTGGGCTCTCCTGACTACCACCGGCATGACGTCGAAGTGCTACGCGGACCCTGGCCAGTAACTCACCGACGCCAAACGGCTTGGTCAGGAAGTCATCGGCACCGGCATCCAGTGCGGCAATCTTGTCCTCTTCGCTGGTGCGTGCCGACAGCACGATCACCGGGATGGCGCTCCAGTGGCGCAAATCGCGAATGTACGTCAGGCCATCACCGTCTGGCAAACCAAGATCGAGAATAATAAGATCCGGTTTGCGGGTGCCGGCTTCAATCAGCCCCCGTTGCAATGTGTCGCTCTCAAATACGCGTAAACCTTCACCTTCCAGCGCTGTGCGAACAAAGCGCCGGATCTCTTTTTCATCTTCAACAATCAAAATATTAATGGGGGAAGCAGTCACAGATCCTCTTTCATGTCAGTTTCCATTTCAGGCAGACTTTCGAGCGGCAGTCGGAAGCGGAAACGCGCACCGCCGTTCGGGCCATTTTCGGCCCAAATCCGCCCGTGGTGTACATCAATAATGGCACGACAAATCGCTAACCCCAAGCCCACTCCTGGTATTGCGGACTCTTTATTGCCGCGCGAGAACTTGTCAAAGATGGCACGCTCACCGCCCGGCGCGATCCCCGGTCCGTTATCCCATACTTCCATCTCCAGCCAGTCATCCAACGGCGTCGCGCGGATACCGATGACTGCCCCTGCGCCCGCATATTTATGAGCATTCTCCAGCAGGTTGATGAACACCCGTTCGAGCAGGCTGCCATCGCAGTTGACCAGCAATAACTCCTCCGGCAACGCGATCTTGATTTCATGGGAACTGAGTACGGTTTCCAGCATTCGCAAGGCGCTGCCGACAATCTCCTCGACCGACTGCCACTCTTTTCGCAGATTAAAACCACCGGACTGAATCCGTGCCATATCCAGTAAATTATTCACCAGACGGGTGGTGCTCAATACCTGCTGGCGGATCTGGTTAGCTTGCGGGCCGTGTTTTGACCCCTCTGCTGCCAGGTCCAGGGTCAGAATTTCAGCCTGACCAAACAGCACAGTCAGCGGCGTACGTAAATCATGGGAGAGGGCGGAGAGCAGTGAGTTACGCAGTTGCTCTCGCTCTGCGTCCAGCCGTGCGGATTCAGCGCTGGCCGACAGATGCAGGCGTTCCAGGGCGTTGGCAATCAGCACGGTGAAGGTCTGTAACAGCCGCTGCTGTTCTGGCACCATCAGTTGGCGTACGTTACTTGGCTCAACCGCCAGTAGCCCGAGCGATTGACCGGATGCCACCAGCGGCAGAAGTTGGTAAGGCACGCCGGGCAAGGTATCGGTGCCTGCCCCGGCGGGCATTTGTTTATCGAAACTCCAACGTGCTATAGCATCATCCACCACAATGCTGGTGCCTTCCGCGAAAGCCGCCGGCTGCAAATTGCCATTCTCCTGCGGCAATAGCACGGCTGTTTTAGCGTTCAAACTGGAGGAGATGAAGTGGCGGCTGGTCTGCGCGACGGCCTCCGGTGTCAGTGCCTGACTCAGCCCCTTTGACATCTCATAAAGGTGTTGTGCCCGTTTTTCGCGGTGGCGGGCGATGCGGGCCTGATAGCGGACTCCGGCAGTCAGATTACCAATCAGAATACCGACAATCAGCATGACCGCGAAGGTCACCAGATATTGCGCGTCGGTAACTGCCAGTGAGCCGCGTGGCTGCACAAAGAACAGGTCAAAGCTGACAACGTTGATCACCGCCGCCAGTGCTGACGGCCAGCGACCATAAAACAGTGCCACGACCACGACGCCGAGCAGATAGACCATCACCAGATTGGCCTGATCGAAGGTCGGCACCAGCCATTGGGAAAACATGGTGATCACTGCACACAATGCCACCGCAACCGCGCAGCCTTGTAGCTGGCGGCTGAATCTTTCGGCGAAAGTACGAACATCATGCTCTTTGCGCGTTTGGACCGGCGGGGCATCTTCCAGCCCGACAATGATCAGATCCAAATCCGGGCCGATGTGGGCCAGACGGTCAGCGAAACTTCCGCCTATTCGCCAGCGTTGCTCTTTACGGCGGCCCATGATGATTTTGCCCAGCCGGTGTTCACGGGCATAGCGTAAAATCGCCTGCTCCTCTTGCGGGTCGGAGAGGGTGGCGGTTTCTGCGCCCAGCTCCTGAGCCAGCTTCAGCGAGCGTAAAATGCCACGGCGCTGGCCTTCCGGCAGGCGGTGCAGACGCGGTGTTTCAACATAAACCGCATGCCAGACGCAGCCCAGTTTGGCGGCCAGACGCGAGGCCACTCGCACCAGTTTTTCATTGCCGCCGCCGTGCCCGATGCACAACAGCAGCGCATCGCGGGTATGCCACACACGGTGAACACCCCGGTCGTCACGGTATTCGCGCATCTGGTCATCAACCCGGTCGGCGGTACGGCGCAGCGCCAGTTCGCGCAGGGCAATCAGGTTGCCTTTACGAAAAAAATGCTCGATGGCGCGTTCGGCCTGGCCGGGGATATAGACTTTGCCTTCTTTCAGGCGCTGACGCAGCGAATCGGGCGGCAGGTCAACCAGTACCACTTCGGTGGCGTCGTCAAACAGGCGGTCGGGCACGGTTTCGCGAATAAGAATACCGGTGACGCCGCTGACCACATCATTCAGGCTTTCCAGATGCTGAACGTTGACGGTCGTGAACACGTCAATGCCTGCGTCGAGTAACTCTTCAATATCTTGCCAGCGTTTGGGATGACGTGAGCCAGCGGCGTTACTGTGCGCCAGTTCGTCCATCAGAATCAGTGCCGGATGACGGGCCAGGGCGGCATCAAGATCAAACTCCTGCACCTGACGCCCGCGGTGCTGAATGCGTTTTGGCGGTAACAGGCTCAGGCCCGGCAGCATCGCTTCCGTCTCTTTACGGCCATGCGTTTCTACCACGCCGATCAGCACGTCCAGACCCGTGGCACGCAGACGTTGGGCCTCCTGTAACATGGCGTAAGTTTTCCCGACGCCGGCACAGGCACCGAAAAAGACCTTCAACTGCCCGCGAGGTTTCTCATTGGCAAGTGCCAGAAGCGTGTCCGGGTCGGGTCTGTTTGATTCTTCAACCATGATGATCCTTGTTTAATTGAAAGCCGAACGGGCGCAGCATGTTGCGCCTTCCGGTGACTTCCCTGAAAGGTACAACATGTTGCGCCCTGAATAGATTCGGCTGGCTACTGCGCTGGTTTTACCTGATCCAATGCATGATTTAATTGAACTACGTTCACCACGGTTGGGCCGAGAAAATTCACCAACGGCGAGGCGGTATTATCATCAATCAGTTTAGTCACTTGCGCCACAGTTAAACCACGGGCGCTGGCGACGCGCCGGGCCTGCCACTGTGCCGCTTCTACAGAGATTTGCGGATCTAAACCACTGGCGGATGCTGTCACCAAATCAACCGGAACCTGTGGTGAACTTTGCGGATTTGCCAGTCGCAATGCCGTCACACGATCTGCCACGGCTTTGTCCAGCACCGGATTGCTCACTGCCAGATTGCTGCCGCCGGATGCCATCGCATTATAAGGCGTATCGGATGTCGCCGACGGGCGTCCCCAGAAGTAGTTGCTATGGGTAAAATTCTGACCAATCAGTTCAGAACCTATTAGCTTATCACCCTCCAGAATCAGTGACCCCTGCGCCTGCTGGTGGAACAGGGCCGTTGAAATACCGGTGGTGAGGAGCGGGTAAATGACCCCGGTTGCCAGCGTCAGTAACATCGTCATCACGATAGCCGGACGTATATAACTGTGACGGGTACTTTTCATTGTCGTAACAGACATGTGCATTGTCCTCAAAGAAAGCTTAGCTCAGATGTAAAACAGTCAGGATCACGTCAATCAGCTTGATGCCCACAAATGGCACCAGCAACCCACCCACGCCATAAATCCACAGGTTACGGCGCAACAGGGATGCGGCACTCATGGCTTTATAGCTGACACCGCGAAGCGCCAGCGGGATCAGGAACACAATCACTAAGGCGTTGAAAATAACCGCTGATAAAATGGCGGATGACGGTGAATGCAGGTGCATCACGTTCAGTGAATTCAGCTGCGGATAGGTCGCTGCGAAGGCCGCCGGAATGATGGCGAAATACTTGGCGACGTCGTTGGCGATACTGAAGGTGGTCAGTGAGCCGCGGGTCATCAGCATCTGTTTACCAATGTGCACCACTTCGATCAGCTTGGTCGGGTTGGAGTCTAAATCGACCATGTTACCGGCTTCCTTTGCCGCCTGAGTCCCGGAGTTCATGGCTACTGCCACATCCGCCTGCGCCAATGCCGGGGCGTCGTTGGTGCCGTCGCCGGTCATCGCCACCAGACGGCCTTCTGACTGATATTGGCGAATCAGAGCCAGTTTGGCTTCCGGTGTCGCTTCGGCCAGAAAATCATCCACGCCCGCTTCGGCAGCAATCGCTGCGGCGGTGAGACGGTTATCCCCGGTGATCATCACCGTTTTGATGCCCATCTTACGCAGTTCGGCGAAGCGCTCTTTAATACCGCCTTTAACGATATCCTTCAGCTCGACCACGCCAAGCACGCGGGCACCTTCGGCCACGACCAGCGGTGTGCCGCCTTTGCGGGCGACGGTTTCCACCAGCCCCTCAATAGCCTGCGGGAAGTTACCGCCGTTGGTTTCCACATGACGGCGGATGGCGTCTACGGCACCTTTACGAATACTGCGATCGCCGATGTTCACGCCGCTCATGCGGGTTTGTGCAGAGAAGGGCACAAAGGTCGCATTTAGCGAGTGAATGTCGCGCTCGCGCAGATTGAAACGCTGCTTTGCCAGTACCACAATACTGCGGCCTTCCGGCGTTTCGTCGGCCAGCGAAGATAACTGCGCGGCATCGGCCAGTTCCTGCTCCGTGACTTGCGGAGCTGGCAGGAACTGGGATGCCTGCCGGTTACCCAAGGTAATAGTGCCGGTTTTATCCAGCAGCAGCACGTCGACATCACCGGCCGCTTCTACCGCACGCCCACTGGTGGCGATCACGTTGGCTTCCAGCATACGGCTCATACCTGCCACACCGATAGCCGACAGCAGACCACCAATGGTGGTTGGGATCAGGCAGACCAGCAACGCCACCAGCACGGTAACTGACACCGGAACACCGATGTGGCTGGCATCAACGCTAAACAGTGAGAACGGATACAGCGTCGCAGTGGCCAGCACGAATACCAGCGTCAGCGCCACCAGCAGAATGGTCAGCGCAACTTCGTTTGGCGTTTTGCGGCGTTTTGCGCCTTCCACCATGGCGATCATCCGGTCGAGGAAAGTGTCGCCGGGGTTAGCCGAGCATTCGACGATCAGCCAGTCAGACAGCACGCGGGTACCGCCGGTGACCGAGGAGAAGTCACCGCCGGACTCACGGATCACCGGTGCAGACTCACCGGTGATGGCGCTTTCGTCCACGGAGGCTCCGCCGACCAGCACTTCACCGTCGCAGGGCACGGTATCACCGGCTTCAATCAGCACTATATCGCCTTTACGCAGGCTATCAGCAGCGACTTTAATTACCGGTGATTCCGGGCGAGGTTCATAAATTTTCTTCGCCCAGCTGGTTTTCTGTACCCCTTTTAAACTTTCTGCCTGCGCCTTACTGCGGCCCTCTGCCAGAGCTTCGGCAAAGTTGGCAAACAGTACGGTGAACCACAGCCACAGTGACACGCTACCGGTGAACCCAGCGCTGCCATCAGTTTGTTTAAAAAGAATAGCCAGCCAGATGACGGTGGTTAGGATACTGCCCAGATAAACCACGAACATCACCGGGTTGCGCCACTGGACGCGGGGATCCAGTTTCTTCACCGAGTCGAGCATCGCGGTGCGGATCAGGCGCGGTTCGAAAAGCGCACGTTGTTTACGCGTCATTTTTGTCTCTCACTCATCAGTTCAACGGGATACACGGCATTATTGGCCGGACCACACCTGCAAATGTTCTGCTACCGGGCCTAAGGCCAGGGCAGGAACGAAGGTCAGGGCACCGACTAATAGAATGGTGCCGACCAGTAGGCCGATAAACAGCGGGCCTGAAGTTGGCAGCGTACCGTTACCGGCTTTCTGGCGTTTTTTCGCGACCAGAGAACCTGCGATGGCCAGAACCGGTAAAATCACCCCGAAGCGGCCGAGGAACATACATACAGCCAACAGCACGTTGTAGAACGGTGTATTGACGCTCAGGCCCCCGAAGGCGCTGCCGTTGTTGTTGGCAGCAGAAGAAACGGCGTACAGCACTTCGCTGAAACCATGTGCGCCAGGATTGAGTATCCCTGCGCGTCCGGCGTCGGTGACCAGTGCCAGCGCGGTACCGAGCAGCACCAGCGTTGGTGTCACCAGGATCGCCAGTGCGGTCATCTTCATGTCGTAAACATCAATCTTCTTGCCGAGATATTCCGGTGTGCGGCCAATCATCAGACCGGCGATGAACACCGTCAGCAGTACGAACAGCAGCATGCCGTATAGACCAGAACCCACACCGCCGAATACCACTTCACCAATTTGGATAAGCCACATCGGCATCATCCCACCCATTGCGGTGAAGGAATCATGCATGGCGTTAACTGCACCGCATGAGGCTGCCGTGGTGACGGCTGCAAACATGCTGGATGCCAGGATGCCGAAACGGCTCTCTTTGCCTTCCATATTAATATTGCTGGTGGCACCGAGCTGGGTGAGATGCGGGTTACCTTGCAATTCGGCGTACATGATAACGACCACTGAAACGACAAAAATCAGCGACATCGCCCACACCAAGGCATGGCCCTGACGGTTGTCGCCAACCACCCGGCCAAAGGCGAAGCACAGCGCGCAAGGGATGAGGAAAATTGCCAGCATCTGCACCATATTGGTCAGCGCAGTCGGGTTCTCAAACGGATGCGCCGAGTTAGCGCCAAAGAAACCGCCGCCGTTAGTCCCGAGCATTTTGATCGCTTCCTGCGAGGCGACTGGCCCCATCGGCAGCGTTTGCTGCAAGTCTTCGAGCGTGGTGACGTGCTGATAGGCCTCAAAATTTTGCAGCACACCCTGACTGACGAAGAACAGCGCGATCAGCAACGACAGTGGGATCAACAGATAAACCGTGATGCGCCACAAATCAGTCCAGGCATTACCAATGGTTTGTGCAGAAGGACGTGCAAAAGCACGGATCAACGCAAAGGCCACGGATATTCCGGTCGCGGCAGAAAGGAAATTCTGGACGGTCAAACCAACCATTTGGCTTAAATAACTCAGCGTGTTTTCACCGCTGTAGGCTTGCCAGTTGGTATTAGTGACGAAACTGATGGCGGTGTTAAAGGCCAGATCCCATGATAAACCGCCAAAATTCTGTGGGTTGAGCGGTAATGAGCCTTGCGCCATCAGCAGCGCCATTAAAATGATAATCCCCAGAATGTTGAAAACCATGATGGCCAGCGCATATTGCCACCAGTTCATTTCTGTTTCGGTGCTGCCCGCCGTGCGTAATATGCCACGTTCAAACCCTTGTAAAAACGAGGCAGGCTGACCTTCAATTAACTGGGCAATAAAATTGCCCAGTGGCTTAGAAAGCAGCAATAGCGCCAGCATAAAGCTGGCAATGAGTAAGAATGCCGAAGCTGCCATTTAAAATTCCTCCGCATTCAGCAAGGCATAAATCAGATAGCCGAGCAGCAAAAGAACCAGCAGTGCGCCGCAGATTACGCCAACAGTCACAGTCCACCTCCACAGGTGTGTTTTTTATGTTGTAGCGAGAATAGAAAAACGCGGGCAAAGATCCTGAAAAGATAAGGGCCTCAGGTGTAAAGAAAGTATAAAAAATTCCTGTGCCCTTGATGCCTTGGCAGTATTTGCTTCAGTCGATTAGTTGAAGTATTTATTTAACCATTCTGTAACTTAATTACAGCTATAGATAAAAATTGGCGTTTTTTTACACGAAAGGTGGTCAGATGAGTAGTAAACTTTCACTAACTAGGATAAGATTTGTTCAATTTTGAGTCTTCGAATATTTGATTAAACAGTCTAAAACTTCCCGAAAGGAGCAACGCTATGTCTGATTACACGCCGTATACGCTGACCCGCATCATCACCCGCCGCGCTCTGGTGCTGGCCGCAGGCCTGCTGGCACTCCCGGTGATGCTTTTCCGCCAGGACCGCGCGCGTTTTTACAGCTATTTACACCGCGTCTGGCTAAAAACCAGCGATAAACCGGTCTGGCTGAGTCATGCAGAGGTTGCTACGCAGGATTTTTATTAAATCCCGTCGTCCTTGCTGTAAACGCCAGTGACTTAGTGGATTTGTCGAATTCGAATTAATGTTTTCAAAATACTTTCTTAAACCCCGATTAACCGATCGGGGTTTTTTATTGCCTGAATCTCAAACCTGTACAACATTATTTTTTTGTATAATTTATACTGAATCATAACGAATGTTGATGAATGTTCTTCTTCAACCCTTTTTTCCATATGAGAGTCAGGGAGTCGCCATGAGTGAACATATTCCGGTTGGGATCAGCGCCTGCCTGTTGGGGGAAAATGTCCGTTTTGATGGCGGGCATAAGCGGCTGGCGTTTGCCGTCGAACAACTGGCCCCTTATGTCCGTTTCGAAGCGATTTGTCCGGAGATGGCCATTGGTCTGCCGACCCCACGGCCTGCGCTGCGCCTGGTCAGGCTCGATGAAGGTGTGGCGATGCGTTTTAGCAATGATGAAAGCATCGACATTACTGAGAAAATGCAAAACTACTCTGAACAGCGCATCGAACCGCTGGGTCATTTATGCGGATATATTCTTTGTGCCAAATCGCCAAGTTGCGGTATGGAGCGCGTGCGGATTTACAGTGCCAACGGTAAAGATGGAAAAAAAATTGGCGTGGGCCTTTATGCTGCGGCGCTAATGAAACGTTTCCCTTGGCTGCCGGTGGAAGAAGATGGCCGCCTGAATGATCCGGTGCTGCGGGAGAATTTTGTCGAGCGGGTATTTGCGCTGTACGAGCTGAATCAGTTGCGCGCCAGCGGTCTGACTCGCGGAAAACTGATGGATTTCCATAGCCGTTACAAACTTTCGCTATTGTCGCACTCCCAGCCACAGTACCGGGAGCTGGGTCGTTTTGTGGCCAGTATGGCGGAGTGGGCATCGCTGGAGGAGTATTTCATTGAATATCGCCAGCGGCTGATGGATTTGCTGCAACACAAGGCCACACGTCGCAACCACACCAACGTGCTGATGCATGTACAAGGCTACTTCCGCAGCCAGTTGAATGCGCATCAACGGCAGGAGCTAACTCAGCTTATCGACCGCTATCGTCAGGGCGTGCAGCCTTTACTGGCCCCGATCACCTTGCTGAAGCATTACATGTCGGAATATCCGGATGACTATCTGGCCGGGCAACGCTATTTTGAACCCTATCCTGAAGCCCTGCGCTTACGCTACGGACACTAAAAGGAATGCTATGACCACGCATCTCGTCTGGTTTCGCAATGACCTGCGTATAACCGATAACCTTGCGTTGCATGCTGCCTGTGAGGATCCGCAGGCGAGAGTGATCGCGGTGTTTGTCGCGACGCCGAAACAGTGGAAAAACCATGTGATGGCACCACGCCAGGCAGCGTTTATCTACCAGCATTTACAGTGTTTACAGGCGTCACTGGCCGCTCGCGGTATCGAACTGTTTTACCATCAGTGCGACGACTTTGCCGCCAGCGTTAACTGGCTGAAAGGCTTCTGTCAGCAACAGCGGGTGGATTCGCTATTTTACAATAAACAGTATGAAATCAACGAGCACAAGCGTGATGCTGCCCTCGAAACCTTATTGCAGGGCAGGGTAATTTGCCGCAGTTTTGATGACAGCCTGCTGTTGCCGCCGGGTTCGGTCACCACTGGAGAAGGTTCGATGTATAAGGTGTATACGCCGTTTCGCCGCGCTTTTCTCGACCGCCTTACTGCGTCCGACAGCCGTTCACTGCCTGCGGCGAAAGCCCGCAATAATCAGGAAGATGTGACAATGCATCCGCTGACGCCCTTCGATTTTCCTCAACAGACGGTGGGTGAAGACTTCCCCGTCGGTGAAGAGGCGGCACGCGATCGTCTGCGTACATTCTGCCGCGAAACCGTGCAGGATTACCTCGAACAGCGCGACCTGCCAGCCGTGGACGGCACCAGTTCACTATCGCCGTATCTGGCCATTGGCGTGTTGTCACCGCGACAATGTTTTAATCGTCTGCGCACCGAATGTCCGGACGTGCTTGAGCGCCGGGACGGCGGTGCCTTCGGTTGGCTCAATGAGCTGATATGGCGTGAGTTTTACCGTCATCTGCTGGTGGCCTGGCCGAAACTTTGCAAACACCAGCCGTTTATAGAATGGACCGACAACGTGAGCTGGCGTGATGCGCCGCAAGATTTACAGGCGTGGAAAGAGGGTAAGACCGGTTATCCGATTGTCGATGCCGCCATGCGTCAACTCAACGCCACCGGCTGGATGCACAACCGGCTGCGGATGATTGTCGCCAGTTTTCTGGTAAAGGATTTGCTGATCGACTGGCGCGAAGGCGAGCGCTATTTCATGTCGCAGTTGGTCGACGGCGATCTGGCAGCCAATAACGGCGGTTGGCAGTGGGGCGCATCCACCGGTACGGACGCCGCGCCTTACTTTCGAATCTTCAACCCGACTACTCAGGGAGAACGATTTGATAAGGCGGGTCGCTTTATTAAAACCTGGGTACCGGAGTTGAACCATGTCGCAGAAAAAGAGATCCATCAGCCGCATCGTTGGGCGGAGAAACAACAGCGCGTGTTAGACTATCCGTTGCCGGTTATCGACCACTCCCAGGCTCGCAAAGACACGCTGGCGGCATTCGAATCGGCAAAACGAAGGGGTCAGCCAACGGGCTGATCACCCAAAGAATTCTTCACCACACACGGAGCGATGTGATGAAACACAAGATGTTGGCGCTGGTCCTGGCCTGTACCGCCGGTCAGGCAATCGCTGGGTTTGACGTGGTGGCGCTTGGCGTTTACGGCGGCGTGAAAGAGGGGAATCTCACTTCCTATTTGATTCGCAGTGACTCTCAACAATTGTATCTCGGGCTTGATGCTGGTTCGGTTCTGCCCGGCATCAGCAAAGCGCTGGAAAAAGGCGCCTTCCCGCAGATAACGGTCGAAAATTCCGTACCTTATACGCCGGAGGGCGCAGTGTTCCGCAACCTGATCGGTGGTTATTTCATCAGTCACGGCCATCTTGATCATCTTGCCGGGCTTATCATTAGTTCGCCGGAAGACAGCCGCAAACCGATTTACGGCTCTGCAGACACTATCGGCACCCTAAGCAATCACTACTTCAACGGTAAGGTGTGGCCAAATTTCACTGATTCTGGCAGCGGTACGCGCATCGGCACCTATCGGTTGAATGCGCCGCGTCCTGCACAGCGTTTCTCTCTCGGCCTGACTGGCCTGGATGGCACTATCTACCCGCTTAGCCACGGCGGTACCCCTTCGAGCATGATTTTAGTCAGCCGTAATGATGAGTCTTTTGCCTACTTTGGCGATACAGGCCCGGATGCGGTGGAGAAATCCAAAAACCTTGAAACCATCTGGCGAGTACTGAGTGAAGAAGTGAAGGCCAAGCGGCTGAAAGGCATCATCATTGAAACGTCGTATCCTGACGGTGTGCCTGACAGTAAACTGTTTGGCCATTTAACGCCGGTTTGGTTGCTGAAAGAGTTGAAAGTGCTGGAGCAAGACAGCGGTGGTGATGGTTCACTCAAAGGACTGACGGTGATCATCAGCCACGTGAAACCGAGTCTGAAAGCGGCCGCTGACCCTGAAGCCGAGATTATGCAGCAGCTTTCAGCCGGTGATGCGCTGGGCGTGAAGTTTGTGCGATTACAGCAGGGTGATTCGCTGAAGCTCGATTAGGCAAATAAGGGGGTGGCCTTTCCCTATAGCATTATTATCAATCATGTAGATCCTAACTGAGATGCTGACTACCATGAATAATCTTCAGCTAGAAGCCCTTATCAATCAAAAACTCGACGTTAATAGCTTCCAGGATTACGCACCGAACGGTTTGCAGGTGGAAGGGCGTACTGAGGTCGGACGGATTGTTACGGGTGTGACGGCCTCGCAAGGGTTGCTTGACGCGGCAGTGGAGCATCAAGCGGACGCGATCCTAGTACACCACGGCTATTTCTGGAAAAACGAACCGGCGGTGGTGCGCGGCATGAAGCGTAATCGTCTGAAAACATTGCTCCTCAACGATATTAATTTATACGGTTACCATCTGCCACTCGATGCGCACCCGCAGTTGGGTAATAATGCTCAGTTGGCAAACATGTTTGGCATTCAAGTACAGGGTGAAGTGATGCCGTTGGTGCCTTACGGCGAACTGGATGTTCCGCTCAGCGGTGAGGCGTTGCGCCAGCGTATCGAAGTGCTGCTCGACCGCAACGTGTTGCACAGTGCGCAGGGCGGACCAGCCGAAATCCGCCGCGTGGCCTGGTGTTCAGGCGGCGGTCAGGGCTTTATTCAGCAGGCGGCGGAGTTTGGTGTCGATGCGTTTATCAGCGGTGAAGTTTCAGAACAAACTATTCATATCGCCCGCGAAATGGGGCTGCATTTTTACGCCGCAGGCCATCACGCCACCGAACGCTACGGCGTGAAAGCACTGGGTGAATGGCTGGTCGAAGAACACGGGCTGGATGTGACATTTATCGACATCGACAACCCAGCCTAAAAGACTATTTTATTTGCCTTTCCGCTTCGGTCAGTGTTTCTTCCGGAACGCTGTCTTCCAGCAGGGTAAAGGCACGTTGTAAGCCAGTATCGGCATCCGGGTCGGCGCCCTGGGGTGCAAACTGGCTCTCCTCTTCGGTTTCATCCTGCGCCGCATTTTCATTGGCGATGTCATTGGCAGCGGCATCTTCATTGCTCATTTCAGGCGCGGGCATGGTGTCCTGAATCATCTGCTCATCAAACGCCGGGTTTAGCGCAGGTGAAAGAGGTGAGCTACTCAGACTGTCCGGCATGGCAATATGCGGCAGCGGGGCATCCACCGCCATGACCGTCACCTCTTCTTTGGCGGAAGTCCGGCTCAGTGCCACGATCCCGACGCCACACAGCGCGAAGAACGCGTACAGAATATTCCCGCCCAGCGGTTCAATCAGCGCACCTACCGCCAGTGGCCCAATACAGGCACCCACGCCAAAGGCCATCAACAGACAGGCGGAAAGCGACACACGTCGCTCCGGTTCAATCATGTCATTCGCCAGCGCGACCACCAGTGGATAGAGCGTAAACTGCATCAGGCTGACAATAAATCCGATACCAAGCAGCACTGGGAAGGATATATGCGTTAGGACCGCCAACGGCAGCGCGGCAAGCGCCAGCAGTATGGCGTTGATGCGCATTAGCATATTACGGTTGTAGTGATCGGACAGCCAGCTCAGAGGGAACTGGGCCAGCAGGCCGGCGAAAATGGCCAGCGCCATAAACAGACCGGTTTGCTGAGTAGTAAATTCCTGCTGGCTGGAGTAAATCGGCGCCAGACCATAGAACGAACCCACGACCATGCCGATCAGCAGAGTGATGGCCAGTACGTTGGGAATGGCGCTGATAAAGAATTTAAGCTCCATGGGTGCAGGAGACATATGCCCGACATTGGTTCGCGTGGTCAGGGCAATCGGCACCAAACAAAGGGCGAAACAGAGCGCGATGATGATAAGCGTGCTCATTCCCAGACCATCGCTGACCATCAGAACCACCTGGCCCAACGACATGCCGAGATAGGACGCCACCATGTAAAAACCAAATACCACACCGCGTTGGGCCGGTTCCGCCTGATCGTTCAGCCAGCTTTCCAGCACCATATATTGCACCATCATGCACAGACCGATGATCAGCCGCAAGACGACCCATACCGGGATCATTTCGGTTAAACCATGTCCGAGAACGGCGGCGGTGATGATCCCAGAGCAGGAGACGTAAGCGCGGATATGGCCGACGCGAGCGATCAGGAAATGTCCGATTTTACCGCCGATCACTAATCCTGCGTAATTGGCCGCAATGATTGCACCGATCATCGCGCCACTGACGTGGATAGCCGACAGCCTTAAAGAGATGTAGGTGGTGAGTAAACCGGAGCCAAGCAGCATAAGCAACGTGGTGGTATATAACGGAAAAAATACGGCCAGCGGCTTCTTCACACTCTTCCCTTCGTTCTTGAATTTGCAGCGGCGTTCGCTGCACTCAAGAATACCGAATCACTTACTGAAGTCAGTGATTCGGTATTCTCTCCCTTGCTGCCTTGCTGCAACCCCAATGACTTGGGTTGAGAAAACAGTGACAAGGGGGAGAGTAGCAGTTGAAACTGATGGGCGAAACCCGAAGGGTCTGAAACAGGGGGCGTCGAGTTGACATTGACGGTCTATTTCCCGCATAACTGTTTCCAGTCTAACGAATTTTTTGCGGTTGATTTCGATTACAGCCATCTTTTCTTAGGAGTGTTTTGTGCAACGAGCACGATGTTATCTGCTGGGCGAACGCGCAGTCGTACTGGAGCTTGAGCCGCCGGTCTCTTTGGCCAGCCAGCAACGGATTTGGGGACTGGCACAACGTTTGCAGGACCACAGCGCCTATCCGGGCGTCCGTGAAACCATTCCGGGAATGAATAATCTGACGGTCTTGCTGACCGATGCGCAAGACTCTGCACTGGATGCCATCGAGCGTTTACAGCGCTGGTGGGAAGAGAGTGAGGCTATTGAACCCGAGTCACGCCTGATTGAGATCCCGGTGGTCTACGGCGGCAGCGGAGGCCCCGATCTGGAGTTTGTGGCGCAGCACACTGGTTTGAGCCCGCGTCAGGTGGTCGATATGCACTCCGGCGCTGAGTACATTGTCTATTTCCTTGGTTTCCAGCCCGGTTTTCCTTATCTCGGAGGGATGCCGGAAGCTTTGGTGACTCCGCGTCACGCTGAGCCACGCCTGGCAGTGCCGGCCGGTTCTGTGGGTATCGGCGGTGGACAGACCGGTATCTATCCGCTGATCACCCCTGGTGGCTGGCAGGTGATAGGGTATACATCATTGGTGATGTTTGATCCGCAAAAATCCCTGCCAACCTTGTTATGTCCGGGCGATAAAGTACGTTTTGTACCGCAGAAGGAGGGCGTATGTTAAACATTCTTCGCGCAGGAATATTTACCACCGTGCAGGATTTAGGCCGTAGTGGTTATCGCCAGTTTGGCGTCAGCCAGACGGGGGCGCTGGATGCACCTGCGCTGCGTATCGGCAATTTGCTGGTGGGTAATAACGAAAATGCTGCGGGTCTGGAAATCACCCTCGGCCAGTTCAGTACCGAGTTTAACCGAGCAGGTTGGATTGCGCTTACCGGAGCGGGCTGCCACGCGGAACTGGACGGCAAATCACTGTGGACCGGCTGGCGTTATGCTGTGAAACCCGGTCAGATCCTGAGCATGAAAACCCCGATGCGTGGAATGCGCAGCTATCTGGCAGTATCTGGTGGCATAGATGTTCCTGAGGTGCTGGGGTCACGCAGTACCGATCTCAAAACGGGCTTCGGCGGCCTGTCAGGGCGTCCGCTGCGTGATGGCGACCATCTGATGGTCGGTAAAAAGGGGCTGGAACCGCAGCACTCTCGCGGTGTTAAACAACTGCTGTTCGGCAATCGTATTCGCGCATTACCGGGGCCGGAATATCAAGAGTTCAGTACGGATGCCCGGGACTCTTTCTGGCGCACTTCCTGGCAGCTCAGCCCGCAGAGTAATCGTATGGGTTACCGTCTACATGGTCATGCACTCAAGCGTGATACTGACCGCGAGATGCTGTCGCACGGCCTGTTACCCGGCGTTGTTCAGGTGCCACATGCCGGCCAGCCGATCGTACTGATGGCCGATGCCCAAACCACCGGCGGTTATCCGCGTATTGCCTGCGTGATTGAAGCCGATTTATATAATTTGGCGCAGATCCGTCTTGGCGAACCGGTACATTTTGTTAAGTGTTCACTCGATGACGCGCAAACGGCGCTGCGTGAGCAGCAGCGTTTTATCGACCAGGTCAAATGGGGCCTGCATGGACGTTAAAACCACAGTAGATTTAAATGCCGATCTCGGCGAAGGATGCGCCAATGATGAAGCATTATTGCAACTGATCAGTTCCGCGAACATTGCCTGTGGGTTTCATGCCGGTGACGTGCAGACCATGCGGCAATCGGTCCGTTGGGCGCTGAAATATGGTGTGGCGATCGGCGCTCACCCCAGTTTTCCTGACCGCGAAAACTTTGGGCGCACTGCCATGCAGTTACCGCCAGAGACCGTTTTTGCGCAGGTGGTATATCAGCTCGGTGCTCTGGCCGCGCTCTGTCATGCAGAGGGCGGGGAAATGGTTCATGTAAAACCGCACGGCATGCTCTACAACCAGGCCGCGGCCGACCCTCTGCTTGCTGACGCCATCGCCCGCGCGGTTTGCAGCGTTAACCCGACATTGCGACTGGTGGGCCTGGCTGGCAGTGAATTGATTCGTGCCGGAGATCGTCTTGGTTTGGCAACGCGGCAGGAAGTGTTCGCTGACCGGCGCTACCAGAGTGACGGTACTTTAGTCCCCCGTAGCCAGCCTGACGCGCTGATTGAAAGTGATGAACTGGCCCTGCGGCAAACGCTGATGATGGTTCAGCTGCAGACTGTTATAAGCCGTGACAAGATCAATGTTCCCGTTCAGGCCGATACGGTGTGCCTGCACGGCGATGGCGAACATGCTCTCGACTTTGCCCGCCGCTTGCGAGACGCGTTTCGTGAACAGGATATTTTGGTCAGTGCAGGCTGAGTTTGTTAACAACATAAGGAGAGGCTATGCGTAAAGTTTTGGTTACCGGATTTGAACCCTTTGGCGGCGAACGTCTTAACCCGTCATGGGAAGTGGTGAAGCTGCTGGAAGATCTGGAACTCTCAGGTGTCCGCATTGTGATCCGTCAGCTTCCCTGCGTGTTTGGCAAAGCTATCGAAGCGCTTAATGTGGCGATCGATGAGATTGAACCCGTGATGGTTATTGCGGTAGGGCAGGCCGGTGGTCGGGCTGATTTCAGCGTCGAGCGCGTGGCGATAAACGTTAATGACGCACGTATTCCTGATAACGAAGGCAATCAGCCAGTAGACCTTCCCATCGTTGTTGACGGGCCGTCAGCCTACTTTTCGCAACTGCCGATTAAGGCTATCGTGAATGGATTACGCGATGCCGGTATTCCGGCGTCGGTATCACAAACTGCCGGAACCTACGTCTGTAACCATGTTATGTATGGCTTGCTGCATCGTCTGGCACAGCCGAGTTGTAAAGTAGTGAAGGGCGGGTTTATTCATATTCCCTATTTGCCGGAGCAAGCAGCGGCACACCCGGGCCAGCCGAGCATGTCGGTAAAGACCGTGCTTGAAGCACTTGAACTGACCATCGCGATTGCCCTGCATACTGAGCAGGATCTGCGGGTGGCGGAGGGCGCAACGCACTGATGCCTGAAGGTCCTGAAATTCGCCGCGCTGCCGATCTGTTGGTTCGCGCAGTCGTTAACAAAACACTCACGGAAGTCTGGTTCGCTTTTCCGTCGTTAAAACCCTATCAGTCGGCGCTGCAGGGCACCAAAATCACGGCGATTGAAACCCGTGGTAAGGCGCTGCTGACGCATTTTTCTAATGGTCTTACGCTCTACAGCCACAATCAGCTATACGGTGTCTGGCGGGTAGTCAATGCCGATGAAGCACCTAAAGAAACCCAACGTTCTCTGCGGGTGAAGTTGGCCACTACCGACGCGACGATCCTGCTGTACAGCGCATCGGAGATAGCCATTTATGATACTGCGGGAATAGAAAACCACCCCTTCCTGCAGCGTATCGGACCGGATGTGCTGGATGAAACCCTGACGGTTCTGCAAGTGCGTGAGCGGCTACTTTCACCTAAGTTCCGAAATCGTCAACTCGGCGGTATGCTGCTGGATCAGGCATTTTTGGCCGGCCTTGGGAATTATCTGCGCGCGGAAATTTTGTGGCTGGCGAAACTGCTGCCAACGCATAAGCCTAAAGAGCTGAACGCGTCGGTGCTGGATGTGCTGGCTGATGCCTGTTTGTCCGTCGCGCGGTTGTCTTACTCCACGCGCGGCACGATGGAGGAAAATGTGCATCACGGCGCACTGTTTCGTTTCAAGGTATTTGGCCGGACGGGTAAACCTTGCGAGCGTTGTGGCGATCCGATTGCCAAAGGCAGCATGTCATCGCGACCTTTCTTCTGGTGCCCGGTGTGTCAGGTGTAGAAACAGAACGTTGTGGATACAGAGAATAAAAAAGTGGCACTCGCGAAGGTGCCACTTTTGTTTTTGTTGACCTTTTTTTGTGCAAGGTCAATATTTATTTTTTCAACTGTGAATGGAAATCACGCTTGTCATAGCCGGTATACAGCTGACGAGGACGGGCGATTTTAATACCGTCCTGGTGCATTTCATTCCAGTGCGCTATCCAGCCAACGGTACGAGCCATGGCGAAGATGACGGTGAACATTGAAGACGGAATACCCATGGCTTTCAGAATGATACCGGAGTAGAAGTCGACGTTCGGGTAGAGTTTTTTCTCGATGAAGTACGGGTCGTTCAGCGCAATGTGTTCTAACTCCATCGCCACTTCCAACAAGTTGTTGTCTTTCAGGTCGAGTTCTTTCAGAACTTCATGGCAGGTGTCACGCATAACTGTGGCACGTGGATCATAGTTTTTGTAAACACGGTGACCGAAGCCCATCAGACGGAAAGAATCGTTTTTGTCTTTCGCACGTTTGATGAATTCAGGAATGTGCTCAACACTGCTGATCTCTTCAAGCATTTTCAGTGCAGCTTCGTTGGCACCGCCGTGAGCCGGTCCCCACAGGGAAGCAATCCCGGCAGCGATACAGGCGAATGGATTAGCACCGGATGAACCGGCAGTACGTACGGTTGAGGTGGATGCGTTCTGTTCGTGGTCAGCGTGCAGTATCAGAATACGGTCCATAGCGCGTTCCAGAACGGGGTTCACGACGTATTCTTCGCAAGGTGTCGCGAACATCATATGCAGGAAGTTACCGGCATAGGAGAGTTCGTTGCGCGGATATATGAACGGCTGGCCGATGGAATATTTGTAACACATAGCGGCCACGGTCGGCATTTTTGACAGCAGGCGGTAAGCGGCGATTTCACGATGACGTTCATTTTCAACGTCGATAGAGTCGTGATAGAACGCTGCCAGCGCACCGGTCACGCCGCACAGTACGGCCATGGGGTGGGAGTCACGGCGAAAGCCGTGGAACAGACGAGTGATTTGTTCGTGAACCATGGTGTGGCGTTCGACGATTTTTCTGAAGTCATCGTACTGTTTCTGGGTGGGCACCTCGCCGTACAGCAGCAAGTAGCTCACTTCGAGGAAGTTGGACTCTTTTGCCAACTGATCGATAGGGAATCCGCGATGCAACAAAATGCCTTCATCACCGTCGATATAAGTAATTTTGGATTCACAGGATGCAGTAGAGGTAAAGCCTGGGTCAAAGGTGAACAAGCCTTTGGAACCGAGGGTACGAATATCAATTTCGTCCTGGCCCAATGTGCCGGATAGCACGTCGAGTTCAATAGGGTCTTGACCTTGTAGGGTAAGTGTCGCTTTCTTATCAGCCATTTACAGTCTCCTTAGCGCCTTTATTTTAAAAATCCTCAACAACTTAACAGCCTAAAATGCGACCCTAAATTCCGTCATTATTATGCCGGCGGGCTCTGCGATCGCTTTGATATGAGAGCGTAGAGCGCAATCGTTTTGTGGCTTTAGACCACTATTTGACGGACAAGCAGCGTTTCATCGTTGTTAAAGATCCGATAGATCATTATTTTCTTGTGCTCAAATTATAGACAACTTGCGACGAGTATGAGGGTTTAAGCAATCCCCACTTTTGCATAACTTGGAGTAACAGGGAAGCGCAGATGTGTCTGTCGAAGTCATCACGGAAGTGAGCGAATGGCTAATATGTAATGGAAATGTTGATCCAATGTCAAACTAGATAATTAATTTTATGTCTATTGTGAAAACTGCGAGCCAAATCACTGTTTCGCAGAAATGTGACCAAAGCGTTTGTAGGGGAATTGTAATAGGAATGTGATCGACCTATACTTTCTCGCAGGTCTCCGGATAACCCGAAGTAGGAGCACCCAGCACACCTTCTTTGTCTTTCAAATTACAGCGCTTTTGGCTGCGTGAGTGTACCCTGAACACTTACCTATGTAAGCTTCAAGGGATTTACACACTTACCGTCTGGCAGGAATTTGAAATCGTTCGAAGTATGAAATTCAGTCTACGCGTCTTGATTACAATGGATGTCGTTGTTTGAGCGTATGACGTGAAGGGCTTATGGCTTATTCATGCTCGAAGTGAGTGAGGTTGCAGGAAGGCGGCGATTGAGCAAGTCGTGATGAGCTTACATTAGTAAGTGATTCGTGCGAGCGAGAGCAACGCATCTGTAACCTCAGTCAAGAAAAGGATGATGCTGTCTGAATACCGCCAAGGCCGGAGGAAGGAAAATAATAAGTGCCGTCGTAATCAACGCGCTCGCTGCGATACGAAAGGCTCTATGAGGTGTGTGGGCAAAACCGTGAAAAAACAAAGACCTGTCAACCTGGATCTGCAAACGATCCAGTTTCCTGTTACTGCGATAGCGTCCATCTTACATCGTGTCTCCGGCGTAATTACCTTCGTCGCTGTAGGTATCCTCCTCTGGCTGCTCGGCATGTCTCTCTCTTCGCCTGAAGGGTTTGCACACGCAGCTGAAATCATGAATGGCTTCATCGTTAAATTCATCTTCTGGGGAATACTCACTGCTCTGGCCTATCACGTCTGCGGTGGCATCCGCCATTTGCTGATGGATTTTGGCTATCTCGAAGAGAGTTTGGCTGTCGGTACCCGTTCTGCCCAAGTGGTGTTCGGTTTGACCGTCCTGCTGTCCATTCTGGCTGGAGTCTTCGTATGGTAAACAATGTTTCGGCATTAGGACGCAACGGCGTTCACGACTGGCTGCTGCTGCGTGCCTCCGCGATCGTTATCACTCTGTATATCCTCTATATTATTGGCTTCGTTGTGATTGCCAAGGATATTGATTTTAATGTCTGGCAAGGCTTCTTTGCTTCCTCTATTACCAAAGTATTTACCCTGCTGACGTTGCTGTCGATTCTGATCCATGCGTGGATTGGTATGTGGCAGGTGTTAACGGACTATGTTAAGCCGCTGGCGGTGCGACTGGTGTTGCAACTGGCTATCGTCGTGACTTTAGTGGTTTATCTACTTTATGGAACAATTGTTGTTTGGGGAGCCTAGTTAATGAATCTGCCAGTCAGAGAGTTTGATGCTGTCGTTATTGGCGCAGGTGGCGCCGGTATGCGTGCCGCATTACAGATTTCAGAAACGGGGCAAACTTGTGCCCTGATTTCGAAAGTTTTCCCGACCCGCTCTCATACGGTATCAGCGCAAGGTGGTATCACCGTGGCGCTGGGCAATACCCATGAAGATGATTGGCAATGGCACATGTATGACACTGTCAAGGGTTCCGACTACATCGGTGATCAGGACGCGATCGAATATATGTGTAAAACCGGCCCTGAAGCGATTCTTGAGCTGGAACATATGGGATTACCGTTCTCCCGTCTTGATGACGGCACCATTTATCAGCGTCCGTTTGGTGGCCAGTCGAAGAATTTCGGCGGCGAGCAAGCGGCACGCACAGCGGCAGCGGCAGATCGTACCGGTCACGCGCTGTTGCACACTCTTTATCAGCAGAACCTGAAAAAAGGCACTACCATTTTCTCCGAATGGTATTCACTGGATCTGGTGAAAAATCAGGATGGTGCGATTGTTGGCTGTACCGCAATATGTATCGAAACCGGTGAAGTGGTGTACTTCAAAGCGAAAGCTACCGTGCTGGCGACCGGCGGTGCCGGTCGCATTTACCAGTCCACCACTAACGCACACATCAACACCGGCGACGGCGTGGGTATGGCGTTGCGCGCAGGCGTGCCGGTGCAGGATATGGAAATGTGGCAATTCCACCCAACGGGTATTGCGGGCGCAGGCGTTCTGGTGACAGAAGGCTGCCGTGGTGAAGGCGGTTATCTGCTGAACAAAGATGGCGAACGCTTTATGGAGCGTTACGCGCCGAATGCTAAAGACCTTGCGGGTCGTGACGTGGTGGCACGTTCCATCATGATCGAGATCCGCGAAGGCCGTGGCTGCGAAGGTCCGTGGGGCCCGCACGTTAAATTAAAACTCGACCACCTGGGCCGTGACGTTTTGGAATCTCGTCTGCCGGGTATCCTTGAGCTGTCCCGCACCTTTGCTCACGTTGACCCGATTAAAGAACCGATCCCTGTTCTGCCAACCTGCCACTACATGATGGGTGGTATTCCGACCAAAGTGACCGGTCAGGCACTGCGAGTGAACGAGAAGGGCGAAGATGTGGTGATCCCGGGTCTGTTCGCGGTAGGCGAAATCGCCTGCGTATCCGTTCACGGTGCCAACCGTCTTGGCGGCAACTCGCTGTTGGACCTGGTGGTGTTTGGCCGTGCGGCGGGTCTGCATCTACAAGAGTCGATCAACGAACAGGGTGAAAGTCGTGATGCGTCGCAGGATGATATCGATGTCTCTCTTGAACGTATGAACCGCTGGAACAATACCCGTTCGGGTGAAGATCCGGTGGCTATCCGTAAAGACTTGCAAACCTGTATGCAGCATAACTTCTCGGTGTTCCGCGAAGGTGATGCGATGGCCGAAGGTCTGGAGCAGTTGAAGGTGATACGCGAGCGTCTGAAATTTGCTCGTCTGGATGATACCTCCACGGAGTTCAACACTCAGCGTGTTGAGTGTCTGGAGCTGGATAACTTGATGGAAACAGCCTTCTCAACCGCCGTTTCTGCCAACTACCGGACCGAGAGTCGTGGGGCACACAGCCGCTTTGACTTCCCTGATCGTGATGACGCCAACTGGCTTTGCCATACGCTCTATCAGCCGGAAACCGAAAGCATGACCCGCCGTGAGGTGAACATGCAGCCTAAGCTTCGTGCGGCCTTCCCGCCGAAAGCGCGTACTTACTAGGGCATGAGCTGAGACAAACTATGAGACTCGAATTTTCGATTTATCGCTATAACCCGGACATTGACGACGCGCCGCACATGAAAGATTACGTGCTGGAAGCGGAAGAAGGGCGCGACATGATGGTGTTGGATGCTTTAATGCAGCTGAAAGAGCAGGACCCAACTCTCTCTTTCCGTCGTTCCTGTCGCGAAGGTGTTTGTGGCTCAGACGGCGTCAACATGAATGGCAAAAACGGCCTGGCTTGTATCACGCCAGTGTCTGTTCTACAGAAGGCTGGTAAGAAAATTGTCATTCGTCCTTTGCCTGGTTTACCGGTGGTTCGTGACCTGGTAGTAGACATGGGGCAATTCTATAAGCAGTATGAGAAGATTAAGCCTTACTTATTGAATGATGGGAAAAATCCTCCGGCCCGCGAGCATTTGCAGATGCCGGAAGAGCGCGAAAAACTGGACGGATTGTACGAATGTATTCTTTGCGCCTGTTGCTCAACCTCATGCCCATCTTTCTGGTGGAATCCCGACAAGTTCGTGGGTCCGGCTGGATTACTGGCGGCATATCGCTTCTTGATCGACAGCCGCGATACGGAAACGCAATCGCGTCTTGACGATCTCGACGATGCTTTCAGTGTATTCCGGTGCCACAGCATAATGAACTGTGTCAGCGTATGTCCGAAAGGATTGAACCCGACCAAAGCCATCGGTCATATCAAATCAATGCTGCTACAGCGCGGTGCCTGAGTTCAACAGAGTATACTTAATAGCGGGAACCTGAGTTCCCGCTAAAATTAAGTGAGCTACTGGTAACATATTCGCAACAAGGTGCAACAAAGTTGCTCCTAAGTAGAGTAGGATAGTCAGGGAAGAGATAATTAGGTCAGATCCAGCAGGGCAGCGCCAAAAGACAGCATGTGAGATACCTGCGAGTTTTCTTTTGGAGGTTCCTTGTACGAGCCGCAGGCTCCAGACCAATGAACTGTTTTTGTATGGAAAACCGTCTTACCGCGGTGTAGCACGGTCAATATTATTAACCACGGCGAAAACTAAAGCTTCAAAGCTTAAGGGATCACGATGCAGAACGGCGCAATGAAGGCCTGGCTGGATTCCTCCTATCTGGCGGGTGCAAACCAGTCTTACATAGAACAACTCTATGAAGACTACTTAACCGATCCTGGTTCCGTTGACGATAGCTGGCGTTCAATTTTTAAACAGCTTCCTACAGTGGGTGTTAAACCAGAGCAACTCCATTCTCAAACACGCGACTACTTCCGCCGCCTGGCGAAAGACACTTCACGTTATAATTCAGCCATCAACGATCCACAAACGGATGCCAAGCAAGTTAAGGTGTTGCAGCTTATCAACGCCTTCCGTTTCCGTGGTCATCAGAATGCCAACCTCGATCCACTCGGTTTGTGGAAACAGGACGACGTGGCTGATTTGGATCCGGCTTTCCACAATCTGACTGACGCTGATTTCCAGGAAACCTTCAATGTAGGTTCTTTTGCCATTGGCAAAGAGACCATGCAGCTCGGCGAGCTGTATAAAGCACTGAAGCAAACCTATTGCGGTTCAATCGGTGCTGAGTATATGCACATCACCAACACCGACGAAAAGCGCTGGATACAGCAGCGTATCGAGTCTGTAGCGGGTCGTGCCAATTTCAGCGATACCGAGAAGAAAACGTTCCTGAAAGAACTAACCGCAGCAGAGGGTTTGGAACGTTATCTTGGCGCAAAATTCCCGGGTGCTAAACGCTTCTCACTCGAAGGTGGTGATGCGTTGGTGCCGATGCTCAAAGACATGATCCGTCACGCCGGTAAAAACGGTACGCGTGAAGTGGTGCTGGGTATGGCGCACCGCGGGCGTTTAAATGTCCTGATCAACGTGCTGGGCAAGAAACCGCAGGACCTGTTCGATGAGTTCTCCGGCAAGCATAAAGAACATCTGGGTACCGGTGATGTGAAATACCACATGGGCTATTCGTCTGATGTGGAAACCGAAGGTGGCATGGTTCACCTGGCGCTGGCGTTTAACCCGTCGCACCTTGAGATCGTAAGCCCGGTTGTTATCGGTTCGGTACGTGCGCGTCGCGATCGTCTGGACGAAGCGCGTAGTAATATGGTTCTGCCAATCACTATTCACGGTGATGCGGCCATTACCGGGCAGGGCGTGGTTCAGGAGACTCTGAACATGTCACTGGCGCGGGGTTATGAAGTGGGCGGTACGGTGCGTATCGTCATCAATAACCAGGTGGGCTTTACCACCTCGAACCCGAAAGATGCCCGCTCCACTGAATATTGTACTGATATTGCCAAAATGGTGCAGGCACCGATTTTCCACGTCAATGCAGATGACCCGGAAGCCGTGGCTTTCGTTACCCGTCTGGCGCTGGATTTTCGGAACACCTTCAAACGTGATGTGATGATCGACCTGGTATGTTATCGCCGCCATGGCCATAACGAGGCCGATGAGCCGAGTGCAACCCAGCCGCTGATGTACCATAAAATCAAAAAGCATCCAACGCCGCGTAAAATCTACGCCGACATTCTGACTGAGCAAAACGTCGCCAGTCTTGAAGATGCTACTGAAATGGTCAATCTGTATCGTGATGCCCTCGACGCCGGTGATTGTGTGGTGGACGAATGGCGTCCGAACGACATGCATACCTTCACCTGGTCGCCGTACCTGAATCACGAATGGGATGAAGAGTACCCGAGCAAAGTTGAACCGAAGCGTTTGCAGGAATTGGCACATCGCGTCAGCCATGTACCGGAAGCCATCGAAATGCAGGCACGCGTTGCCAAAATTTATGGCGACCGTAATGAAATGGCTGAAGGCAATAAGAAGTTCGACTGGGGCGGTGCCGAGAACCTGGCTTACGCCACGCTGGTAGACGAAGGTATTCCTATCCGCCTCTCGGGTGAAGACACCGGTCGTGGAACCTTCTTCCACCGTCATGCTGTGGTTCATAACCAGAAAAACGGTTCCGTTTATGTGCCACTGGCAAACATACACAACAGTCAGGGCGAGTTTAACGTCTGGGACTCGGTGTTATCCGAA
The DNA here is from genome assembly GCF_049889095.1 of Ewingella sp. S1.OA.A_B6. NCBI lineage: Bacteria > Pseudomonadati > Pseudomonadota > Gammaproteobacteria > Enterobacterales > Yersiniaceae > Ewingella > Ewingella sp. S1.OA.A_B6. The sequence goes on from NZ_JBLJFK010000001.1 coordinate 115,919, forward strand.
GAGGCCGTTCTGGCTTTCGAATATGGTTACGCCACCGCAGAACCGCGTACCCTGACCATCTGGGAAGCGCAGTTTGGTGACTTTGCCAACGGTGCTCAAGTGGTTATCGACCAGTTCATCAGTTCCGGCGAGCAGAAATGGGGCCGCATGTGTGGCCTGGTGATGCTGTTACCGCATGGTTACGAAGGTCAGGGTCCTGAGCACTCCTCCGCACGTCTGGAGCGTTATCTGCAACTTTGCGCTGAGCAAAATATGCAGGTTTGCATCCCGTCTACTCCAGCGCAGGTTTACCACATGATCCGTCGTCAGGCGCTGCGCGGAATGCGCCGCCCGCTGATCGTTATGTCACCGAAGTCTCTGTTGCGTCATCCTTTGGCGGTTTCTACGCTGGATGAATTGGCCAACGGCAGCTTCCTGCCAGCGATTGGCGAAGTCGACGAGATGGATCCAAAACAGGTCAAGCGCGTCGTGATGTGTTCAGGCAAGGTCTATTATGATCTGCTGGAGCAACGTCGTAAAAACGAGCAGACCGATGTGGCCATCGTCCGTATTGAACAGCTGTATCCGTTCCCGCACAAGGCTATTCAGGAAGTGCTTGAGAAATTCTCTCAGGTCCATGATTTTGTCTGGTGTCAGGAAGAGCCCCTGAACCAGGGCGCCTGGTACTGCAGCCAACACAATTTCCGTGAAGTGATTCCTTTCGGGGCTTCTTTACGTTACGCAGGGCGTCCGGCGTCTGCCTCTCCGGCAGTAGGCTATATGTCTGTTCACCAGAAGCAGCAGCAAGATCTGGTTAATGATGCGTTAAACGTTAATTAACGATTTTAAGAAGGATTGAGAATGAGTAGCGTAGATATTTTGGTCCCAGACCTTCCTGAATCCGTTGCGGATGCGACGGTTGCCACCTGGCACAAAAAGCCGGGCGACAGTGTAGAGCGCGATGAAGTGCTGGTTGAGATCGAGACAGACAAAGTTGTGCTGGAAGTGCCGGCAAGCGAAGCCGGTATTCTGGAGAGCATTCTGGAAGACGAAGGCGCGACCGTTATTTCCCGCCAGATCCTGGCGCGTCTGCGTCCGGGTAACAGTACCGGTAAGGCGAGTCAGGAAAAAAATTCCGCTAAAGAGTCTACGCCTTCCCAGCGCCACACTGCGGCACTGGAAGATGAGAGCAGCGACGCGCTCAGCCCGGCTATCCGCCGTCTGATCGCTGAGCACTCTCTCGATGCTAATGCCATTAAAGGCAGCGGTGTCGGCGGTCGTCTGACTCGTGAAGATATCGAAGCACATCTGGCTAAATCGGCTAAAGATGCTAAGCCTGCGGCGGATGCAACAACGGCTAAAGCGGCAGTTTCTGCGGCTCCGGCTATTGGCGCTCGCAGTGAAAAACGCGTTCCGATGACCCGTCTGCGCAAACGCGTGGCCGAGCGTCTGCTGGAAGCGAAAAACAGTACTGCCATGCTGACGACGTTTAACGAAATCAACATGAAGCCAATCATGGACATGCGTAAGCAGTACGGAGACGCATTCGAGAAGCGTCACGGCGTACGTCTGGGCTTTATGTCTTTCTATCTGAAAGCCGTGGTCGAAGCGTTGAAACGCTTCCCGGAAGTGAATGCCTCTATTGATGGCGAAGACGTGGTTTACCACAACTACTTCGATGTCAGTATCGCGGTTTCGACCCCACGCGGTCTGGTTACGCCGGTTCTGCGTGATGTAGATACGCTGGGCATGGCCGATATCGAGAAGAATATCAAAGAGCTGGCCGTGAAAGGCCGCGACGGTAAGCTGAAAGTTGAAGAGCTGACCGGCGGTAACTTCACCGTGACCAACGGTGGCGTTTTTGGCTCGCTGATGTCTACCCCGATCATCAATCCACCGCAGAGTGCGATCCTTGGCATGCATGCCATTAAAGATCGTCCGATGGCAGTGAACGGACAGGTTGTTATCCTGCCGATGATGTATCTGGCGCTGTCCTATGATCACCGCTTGGTTGACGGCCGTGAGTCAGTGGGCTTCCTGGTGACCATCAAAGAAATGCTGGAAGATCCGGCTCGTCTGCTGCTGGACGTCTAGTCCCGGCGGATAGAAGCAAAAGAGATCATTAAAATCTGTGGCACGGTTCGCCGTGTCCTGATAAGCCTTACTACTAAGAATGGATAGAACATCATGAATTTACACGAGTATCAGGCGAAACAGCTTTTCCTGCGCTACGGCCTGCCAGCACCAACGGGCTTTGCCTGTTCCACACCGCGTGAAGCGGAAGAAGCTGCGTCGAAAATCGGTGCCGGTCCGTGGGTAGTGAAATGTCAGGTTCATGCCGGTGGCCGTGGTAAAGCGGGCGGCGTGAAAGTGGTTAAAAGCAAAGAAGAGATCCGCACTTTTGCTGAAAATTGGTTGGGCAAGCGTCTGGTGACTTACCAGACAGACGCACACGGCCAGCCGGTAAACCAAATCTTGGTTGAAGCAGCGACTGACATCGATAAAGAACTGTACCTCGGTGCGGTAATTGATCGCAGCTCACGTCGTGTGGTGTTCATGGCGTCTACCGAAGGCGGCGTGGAAATCGAAACTGTTGCAGAAGAAACCCCGCACCTGATTCACAAGATAGCGCTTGATCCTCTGACCGGTCCGCAGCCTTACCAGGGCCGCGAGCTGGCTTTCAAACTGGGTCTGACCGGTAAGCAAGTTCAGCAGTTCACTAAGATCTTCATGGGTCTGGCCGCTATTTTCCTTGAGCGCGACCTGGCGATGATCGAAATCAACCCGCTGGTCGTGACGACAGCCGGTGACCTGATTTGCCTTGATGGTAAATTGGGTGCAGATGGCAACGCCTTGTTCCGTCAGCCAGAACTGCGCGAAATGCGCGACCACAGCCAGGAAGATGCCCGTGAATCTCAGGCAGCGCAGTGGGAACTGAACTATGTGGCTCTTGATGGCAACATCGGTTGCATGGTAAACGGCGCCGGTCTGGCCATGGGTACCATGGACATTGTGAAGCTGCACGGTGGTGAACCGGCTAACTTCCTCGACGTCGGTGGTGGTGCAACCAAAGAACGCGTAACTGAAGCGTTCAAAATTATTTTGTCTGACGAAAAAGTGAAAGCGGTCTTCGTCAACATCTTCGGCGGCATCGTTCGCTGCGACTTGATTGCCGACGGTATCATCGGCGCGGTGGCAGAAGTGGGCGTCAGCGTACCGGTGGTGGTGCGTCTTGAAGGTAACAATGCAGAGCTGGGTGCTAAGAAACTGGCAGACAGCGGTTTGAACATCATTGCAGCGACCAGCCTGACCAATGCGGCTCAACAAGTCGTCGCGGCAGTGGAGGGGAAATAATGTCGATTTTAATCAACAAAAATACCAAAGTGATTTGCCAGGGTTTTACCGGCAGCCAAGGGACTTTCCACTCTGAACAGGCGATCGCCTACGGCACGCAGATGGTCGGTGGCGTTACGCCGGGCAAAGGCGGCACACAGCATCTGGGCCTGCCGGTTTTCAATACCGTGCGTGAAGCAGTGGAAACCACGGGTGCTACGGCATCTGTGATTTATGTTCCAGCACCTTTCTGTAAAGACTCGATTTTAGAAGCTATCGACGCTGGCATTAAGCTTATCATCTGTATCACTGAAGGCATCCCGACGCTGGATATGCTGGTAGTGAAAATGAAGCTTGAACAGAGCGACGTGGTAATGATTGGGCCAAACTGCCCGGGCGTTATTACTCCAGGTGAATGTAAAATCGGCATCATGCCGGGACACATCCACAAGCCGGGCAAAGTGGGTATTGTTTCTCGCTCTGGTACACTGACTTATGAAGCAGTTAAGCAGACTACAGACAACGGTTTTGGCCAATCAAGCTGTGTAGGCATCGGTGGTGACCCAATCCCAGGTTCTAACTTCATCGATATCCTGAAGCTGTTCCAGGAAGATCCGCAGACTGAAGTGATCGTGATGATCGGTGAGATCGGCGGGAACGCAGAAGAAGAAGCTGCGGCTTACATCAAAGCTCACGTGACCAAGCCGGTAGTCGGGTACATCGCGGGTGTGACGGCCCCTAAAGGCAAACGTATGGGCCACGCTGGCGCCATCATTGCCGGTGGTAAAGGTACTGCAGAGGACAAGTTTGCTGCGCTGGAAGCCGCTGGCGTGAAAACTGTTCGCAGCTTGGCCGATATTGGTGATGCAGTGAAAGCCGTTCTGCCGCAATAAATAAACCTACAGTTATTACTTATCATCAAAGGCCACCTACGGGTGGCTTTTTTATTACTGCTATAATATTTAACAACGCATCATTTTAATGAAAACTATTAACAACGCATTAAATGTGAAAAGGGAGTGAAAGGTTAATAACGAGTATTATTACGCGTAACTGGAGATATTTATTTCACCTTGCCGTCACAGTAAATTAACATCCAATCTTTCAATAAAACCTTATTAAACCAATAATTAACAATATTTCGGATTTTTTGAGAAACTGTGAGAACAATATAGAAATAAACAGCGAGATAGGCTTAAATTGCTGTAGATCAATTTTATGGAGTGAGAGTGTTTGGGCTGTTAATTGACCTGTAGATGGAAATTAGATTTAGGTCACGTAAAAACCTATTTATTGTATGGGATTAGTGGCGTAACATTGTGCACCTGTAACATGAGTATCCAAGAATAGGTCTGAGATTGTTAACTTTTCCTGCTCCTCACTACCGTTCGCTGCGGCTGGCCTTGCCGTTTTCCTGCGTCGGCACGAAGTGAGGTTGGGTATCCGGCGTATTTGAACTGATTGATTGTGAAAATCATTGATAGTGAAAAGCGTTTTAAGACAGGTTTTATTTGTTTGGCAGATTTTTGAAATTGGAAGTCATGAGGCGTACCGGCAACCGGTTCGTCAGAGAGTTGCAAGTTGGAGTCTTCCTCCGAGGAGCTAGGGGTCAAGATGTTTGATATCGTTGAACTGTCGCGTTTGCAGTTTGCTTTAACCGCCATGTACCATTTTCTGTTTGTCCCATTAACGCTCGGTATGGCGTTTCTGTTGGCAATTATGGAAACGGTCTATGTGCTTTCTGGCAAACAAATCTATAAAGATATGACCAAATTCTGGGGTAAGTTATTTGCAATTAACTTCGCTCTGGGCGTGGCCACGGGTTTGACCATGGAATTCCAATTCGGGACTAACTGGTCATATTTCTCACATTACGTCGGTGATATCTTTGGGGCCCCGTTGGCCATCGAAGGTTTGATGGCGTTCTTCCTAGAATCCACCTTAGTCGGTTTATTCTTCTTTGGTTGGGACCGTTTAACGAAAGTTCAACACATGACGGTGACCTGGTTTGTTGCCCTCGGTTCTAACTTATCTGCTCTTTGGATCTTGGTCGCCAACGGCTGGATGCAAAACCCGATCGCCTCAGACTTCAACTACGAAACTATGCGTATGGAAATGGTCAGCTTCTCCGAGTTGGTCCTGAACCCGGTTGCGCAGGTTAAGTTCGTTCACACCGTGGCGGCAGGTTATGTCACCGGTGCAATGTTTATTCTGGCTATCAGCTCTTATTACCTGCTCAAAGGCCGTGACGTTGGCTTTGCCAAACGCTCATTTGCTATCGCGGCGAGCTTCGGTCTGGCGGCTGTATTGTCCGTTATCGTACTGGGTGATGAATCTGGTTATGAAATGGGTGACGTACAAAAAACCAAACTGGCCGCGATTGAAGCTGAATGGGATACCCAGCCGGCACCCGCTAACTTCACGCTGATCGGCCTGCCAAATCAGGACAAGATGGAAAATGAATATTCTATTCAAATCCCATACCTGCTTGGCCTGATTGCCACACGTTCTGTCGATACGCCAGTCACCGGTCTGAAAGATCTGATGGCGCAGCATGAAGTGCGTATCCGTAATGGTATGAAAGCTTACAACCTGCTGGAAGAGTTGCGTTCAGGTAATACTGATCCGGCTGTGCGTAGCAATTTCGAAAGCATTAAGCAGGATCTCGGTTACGGTATGCTACTCAAACGCTATACGTCTAACGTCTCCGACGCGACCGAAGCGCAAATCCAGCAAGCGACCAAAGATTCCATTCCACGCGTTCTGCCTCTTTACTTCGCTTTCCGCATAATGGTTGGTTGCGGCTTCCTGATCCTGGCGCTGATCGGTCTGTCATTCTTGACGGTAATTCGTGGCAAGATGGGGCAAAAACGCTGGTTGCACCGAGCGGTACTTTACGGGCTGCCATTGCCGTGGATTGCGATTGAAGCTGGGTGGTTTGTTGCTGAATATGGCCGTCAGCCGTGGGCGATTGGTGAAGTGTTACCGACCGCAGTGGCTAACTCTTCATTAACGGCAACAGATGTGCTGATTTCAATGGGGTTAATTTGCGGTCTGTACACCCTGTTCTTGATCGCTGAAATGTTCCTGATGTTCAAGTTTGCCCGTCTGGGGCCAAGCAGCCTGAAAACTGGCCGCTATCACTTTGAACAACCTTCAGCGCCGCTTGAGCAAGCTCGGTAATAGGGAGTCCACATATGTTTGATTATGAAGTTTTACGGTTCATCTGGTGGGTATTGATTGGTGTCCTTTTTATTGGGTTCGCGGTCACCGATGGATTTGATATGGGCGTGGGCATCCTGATACGGGTCATCGGTAAATCCGATACTGAACGCCGTATTATGATTAACTCCATCGCCCCGCACTGGGACGGCAATCAGGTATGGCTTATCACTGCCGGTGGCGCGCTGTTTGCTGCCTGGCCGATGGTGTATGCCGCTGCCTTCTCCGGCTTCTACGGTGCGATGATCTTGGTGCTGTGCGCCTTGTTCTTCCGTCCGCTAGGTTTCGACTACCGTTCTAAACTGGAAAGCCCACGCTGGCGTGGCATGTGGGATTGGGGCATTTTTATTGGTAGCTTCGTCCCTGCACTGGTATTTGGCGTGGCGTTCGGCAACTTATTGCTAGGCGTGCCTTTCCATATCGACGAGTATTTACGCCTTTATTACACCGGCAGTTTGCTGCAGTTGCTCAATCCGTTCGGTTTGTTGGCCGGGATTGTCAGCCTGACGATGCTTATCACACAGGGTGCGACCTATCTGCAAATGCGTACTACCGGTGAGCTGCACTTGCGTAGCCGGGCTGCGTCGCAGATTTCTGCACTCGTCATGATGGTCTGTTTCCTGATTGCCGGTGTGTGGTTGGTGAAAGGGATCGATGGCTTTGTGGTGACGTCTGCGCTTAATACGGCAGGAGAGTCCAATCCGCTGCGTAAAACCGTAGCGCATCAGGCTGGTGCGTGGCTGCTGAATTATAACAAAATGCCTGGCCTGTGGGCTATTCCGGCATTGGGCGTCATTCTGCCACTGCTGACTATCCTGTTATCTCGTGTCAATAAAGGCGCGCTGGCATTTGTGTCATCTTCACTGACCATTGCTTGTGTGATCCTGACTGCGGGGATCACTATGTTCCCGTTTGTTATGCCATCAAGCACGACGCCTGATGCCAGCCTGACAATGTGGGATGCAACCTCCAGCCTGTTGACGTTGAAAGTGATGACCGTTGTGGCCTGTATTTTCGTGCCCATCATCCTTATCTACACCAGTTGGGCGTATTACAAGATGTTTGGTCGTCTCGACAAGACATACATCGACAACAACAAACACTCTTTGTACTAATCGTTCAACTGAACGGGAGATAACACCATGTGGTATTTTGCCTGGATACTCGGAACGTTGCTGGCTTGTTCGTTCGGTATTATTACTGCGCTGGCTTACGAGCATAGTGAAGAGAACAAAGCCGCTGCAGCGAAAGATGGGCAATAATGAGTTTGCTCGCTGATAAACTGTACGCTGTCACTGACAAGGGCCCCTTGCGGGCTCTTTCACTTGCAATGGCACTGGTACTAGCAGGGTGCGTGTTCTGGCAACCTGCCCAATTTGCCTCTTCAACCAGCAAGTTGGAAGTCTGGCACGGGATCATTCTGATTTGGGCAGTCTGCACCGGATTGGTTCACGGCTTTGGATTCCGCCCTCACCGGTCTGTATGGAAAGCGTTTTTTTCTCCGCTACCGGCGATGGTTATCCTGCTCGCAGGGCTTCTTTACTTTTTTAGGCCGTTTTTTATCTAATAATGATAGATATTTACACGACTTTTCCTGTGGGCCGTTTAGGCCCATAATTATTTGCATTCTCGTCCTACAACCCATTCCCAACCATAAAGCTCTTGCGTATAGTAGGCCCGTCAAATTGCATTACGGGATGTAGAGTGAGTAATTCGTTGTTCCGATGGCCGGTTCGTGTCTACTACGAGGACACCGACGCGGGAGGGGTGGTCTACCACGCCCGATATGTCGCCTTTTTTGAAAGGGCTCGCACAGAGATGTTACGCCAACGCAATTTTCACCAGCAGCAGTTGCTGGATGAACACATCGCTTTTGCTGTCCGCCGCTTGACGGTCGAATACTTGGCTCCAGCTCGTCTCGATGACTTGCTTGATGTTCAAAGTGAGATAACGTCTATCCGAGGGGCTTCACTTACTTTTGCACAACAAATTCTTGATGCGAGTGGCAACCTTCTCTGTTCTGCAGAGGTGTTGATTGCATGCATCGATCCAAACCAAATGAAGCCAAAAGCGCTTCCTAAGTCTATTGTCGCGGAGTTTAAGCAGTGACTGACATGAACATGCTTGATTTGTTTCTAAAGGCCAGCATCCTGGTTAAGTTGATTATGCTTATTCTGGTGTGCTTCTCTGTCGCGTCTTGGGCGATCATCATTCAGCGTACGAAAGTATTGAATGCCGCTACCCGTGAGGCAGAAGCCTTTGAAGATAAATTCTGGTCCGGTATTGAGCTTTCTCGTCTTTACCAGGAAAGCCAGGGTCGCCGTGAGAGTCTCACGGGCGCCGAACAGATTTTCCATTCAGGTTTCAAAGAGTTCGCCCGTTTGCACCGTGCAAACAGTCATGCGCCAGAGTCGGTTATTGAAGGCTCCTCCCGTGCGATGCGTATCTCTTTCAACCGCGAGATGGAATCGCTGGAAATGCACATTCCATTCCTTGGCACCGTTGGTTCCATTAGCCCGTATATCGGTCTTTTTGGGACGGTGTGGGGGATTATGCACGCCTTCATCGGTTTGGGTTCTGTGAAACAGGCGACCTTACAGATGGTTGCTCCTGGTATCGCTGAGGCATTGATTGCCACTGCAATCGGTCTTTTCGCCGCGATCCCTGCGGTTATGGCCTATAACCGTCTGAACCAGCGTGTTAACAAAGTTGAACAAAATTACGATAACTTCATGGAAGAATTCACGGCTATCCTGCACCGTCAGGCTTTCTCTCGCGAAAGCAGCAGTAACTAAAGGGGGGATAGCATGGCTCGAGTTCGAGGTCGTCGTAACCGTCGCGAAGGTAAGTCGGAGATCAATATTGTTCCGCTGCTTGACGTGCTGTTGGTTCTGCTGCTGATTTTTATGGCAACAGCCCCGATTATTACGCAAAGTGTGGAAGTTGATCTTCCGGATGCGACAGACTCAAAAACAGTGTCCAGCGATGATAATCCGCCGGTCATTGTTGAAGTCTCCGGTGTGGGTCAGTACACCATTGTGGTGGATCACCAGCGTATGGAACAGTTACCGGAACAGCAGGTTGTGGCCGAGGCTGCTAACCGTATCAAAGCTAATCCGAAGACGGTGTTTCTGATCGGCGGTGCAAAAGATGTGCCGTATGATGAGATCATAAAAGCGCTGAACATGCTGCATCAGGCAGGAGTTAAATCTGTTGGCCTGATGACACAACCTATCTGACGATAGGCATTTGTAACACTTATTAGAAACCCGGCTTTTCTTAGCCTAATAAAACGGTGGTCCGTATAGCGATGACTGACGCTGAAGAAATCCGGGTTTTTGGCAATCCTGTGTTGGGAAATCTATTTTGGTAAAGGCAACTGCAACTGAACAAAACGCTAAGCTCAAACGCGCCGTTATTGTTTCGGTCGTTCTGCATGTCATCATAATAGCCCTGTTGATCTGGGGATCGCTATCCGAAGATACCAGCATGAGTGGCGGTGGTGGCGGGAGCGATATCTCTGCTGTGATGGTAGATCCTAGTGCGGTGGTTGATCAGTACAACCGGCAGCAGCAGCAGTCGGCTGATGCTCAACGTGCAGCACAATCCCGTCAGAAAAAATCGGAACAGCAGGCTGAAGAACTTCAGCAGAAGCAGGCAGCAGAGCAGCAACGACTGAAAGAATTAGAGAAAGAACGTCTGCAGGCGCAGGATGACGCTAAACAGGCTCAGGAAGAGACTAAGCAACAAAAACAAGCCGCCGAACAGCAAAAGCAGGCGCAGGAACAACAGAAGCAAGCTGAAGATGCGGCGGCGAAAGCCAAAGCGGAAGCAGCGAAAGCACAGACTGAAGCGGCTGCCAAGGCGAAAGCTGAAGCAGATAAAGCAGCGAAGACCGCCGCAGATGCTCAGAAAAAAGCCGCGACCGAAGCTAAGAAACAAGCTGAATCTGAAGCCGCCGCCGCCGCTGCGATGGCTAAGAAACAGGCCGAAGCTGATGCTAAGAAAGAAGCTGCAGCTGAAGCAAAAGCTCAGGCCGCCGCCGATGCCAAAGCACAAGCATCTGCTGACGCGAAAGCAGCGGCCGATGCTAAAGCCACTGCCGCGGCAGAGAAAAAAGCTGAAGCTGCCGCCGCTGCCAAAAAAGCCGCCGCCGATAAGAAAGCTGCTGCAGCCGCTGCAGCCAAGCAATCTGAATCAGTCGACGATCTCTTTGGTGGTCTGGCAGACTCTAAAAATGCTCCGAAAGGTGGGGCTGCTGGTGGAGCAAGCGCTCCGGCAGGTAAGGGGACTCAGAAGAAGGCTGGCGCATCCGGTGCAGATATTGCTAACTACGGCAGCCAGATTAAGGCGGCGATTGAGAGCAAATTCTATGATGCGCAATCCTATGCGGGCAAAACCTGCACATTGCGCGTTAAGATGGCACCCGATGGTTTACTTATTGATGTGAAGGCTGAAGGTGGCGATCCTGCGCTTTGCCAGGCGGCACTTGCCGCAGCAAGGCAGGCGAAGTTCCCTAAACCACCTTCAGAAGCTGTTTATGATGTCTTTAAAAATGCACCATTAGACTTCAAGCCATAGTCATTATTGAAAATACTTTTTTTTCAGACTTTTACTATGGTATGTCGGTTGAAATTCTAGTTTTGTGTGCGTTGGTTTGTTAAAATTCTGCTAAATTATCGCGGGCAGATCGGTCCAGATAAGGGAAATACAATGAAGCATGCATTTCGAGTAGCGTTCGGTCTTTTGATCCTGTGGGCATCTGTGTTACATGCAGAAGTTCGCATTGAAATTACCCAAGGGGTGGATTCTGCTCGCCCAATTGGCGTTGTGCCTTTTAAATGGGAAGGCCCGGGTGCTCCACCTGAAGATATTGGTGCCATTGTGGCGGCTGACTTACGTAACAGCGGCAAATTTAATCCGATTGATGCATCCCGCATGCCTCAGCAACCGTCAAGTGCATCCGAAGTGACACCTGCGGCCTGGACAGCATTGGGTATCGACGCGGTTGTGGTTGGCAAGGTTCAGCCAAGCGCAGATGGAAAATATTTGGTTTCTTACCAGTTAGTGGATACTGCGGGTTCCCCAGGTACCGTTCTGGCACAAAATCAGTATCAAATCACCAAGCAGTGGTTACGTTACTCTGGACATACTGCCAGCGATGAGGTGTTTCAGAAGCTGACCAATATTAAAGGCGCATTCCGTACCCGTATTGCTTACATTGTGCAGACCAACGGTGGTAAATTCCCGTATGAACTGCGCGTTGCTGACTACGATGGCTATAACCAATTTGTTGTTCACCGTTCACCGGAACCACTGATGTCTCCTGCATGGTCACCGGACGGCAGCAAACTGGCGTACGTGACTTTCGAAAGCGGTCGTTCTGCGTTGGTTGTGCAAACTCTGTCTAATGGCGCGATCAAGCAAATTGCTTCTTTCCCACGTCATAACGGTGCGCCAGCATTCTCACCAGACGGCAGCAAACTGGCCTTCGCCTTGTCTAAAGGCGGTAGTCTGAACATTTATGTTATGAATCTGGGCTCCGGTCAAATCAGCCAGGTTACCGATGGACGCAGCAACAATACTGAACCCACCTGGTTCCCAGATAGCCAAAACTTGGCTTTCACGTCGGATCAGGGTGGTCGTCCACAGTTGTATAAAGTGAATATTAATGGCGGTGCGCCTCAGCGTCTGACCTGGGAAGGTTCTCAGAATCAAGACTCTGATATAAGCACAGATGGTAAATTCTTGGTTATGGTAAGCACCAATGGTGGTTCCCAGCACATCGCCAAACAAGATCTGGTAACGGGAGCCGTTCAAGTATTAACGGGCACGTTCCTGGATGAGACGCCTAGTATCGCACCGAATGGCACCATGGTTATTTATAGCTCCTCTCAGGGCATGGGTTCCGTGTTGCAGTTGGTCTCGACTGATGGGCGTTTCAAAGCACGTCTTCCGGCAACTGATGGACAGGTAAAATTCCCTGCCTGGTCGCCGTACCTGTGATGCATATATAGCTATGTATGGCAAATTATAAAAGGATCAACGAGATGCAACTGAACAAAGTGCTTAAAGGGCTGCTGCTGGCTGTGCCTGTATTGGCAATCGCCGCGTGTAGTTCTCACAAAAGCGCAGACAATGGCCAATCTGGTATGGGCGCTGGCGCTGGCACTGGTGCAGAAAGCGGCAACATGTCTTCTGAAGAGCAAGCACGTCTGCAGATGCAAGAACTGCAAAAGAACAATATCGTTTACTTTGGTTTAGACAAATTCGATATCGCTTCTGACTTCGCTCAAATGCTGGACGCGCATGCAGCATTCCTGCGCAGCAACCCTTCATACAAAGTGACTGTTGAAGGTCATGCTGATGAACGTGGTACTCCGGAATACAACATCGCTCTGGGTGAGCGTCGCGCTACTGCAGTTAAAATGTATCTGCAAGGCAAAGGCGTTTCTGCAGATCAAATCTCTATCGTTTCTTACGGTAAAGAAAAACCAGCTGTACTCGGCCATGACGAAGCGGCTTACGCTAAAAACCGTCGTGCCGTACTGGTATACTAAGAGAGTCGCATGAGCAGTAACTTCAGAACTCACCTGTTGGGTCTGTCGTTACTGGTTGGCGTAGCGGTCCCATGGGCCGCTACTGCCCAAGCGCCAATCAGTGATGTCGGCTCAGGCTCGATTGAAGATCGGGTCACCTCTCTGGAGCGTATTTCTAACGCTCATAGCCAGCTATTAACTCAACTTCAGCAACAACTCTCTGACTCCCAACGCGATATTGACTCTCTTCGAGGCCAGATTCAGGAAAACCAATATCAGTTAAGTCAGGTTGTTGATCGTCAAAAGCAAATCTATCAGCAGATGGACAGCCTAAGCAGCCAAGGTTCAGCGGCTAATGCGAATGCTGCCGCTTCAGGCGCTGCTGCCGGAGCTGCCGCTGGCGGTGCTACTGATTCGTCGAATGCAGCACCCGCACAGGTTCCTGCCAGCACGGGTGATGAAAACAGCGACTACAATGCTGCAGTTGCACTCGCTCTGGAAAAGAAACAGTACGATCAGGCTATTTCTGCCTTCCAGGCATTTATTAAGCAGTACCCGAAATCAACTTATCAACCTAACGCCAACTACTGGTTAGGGCAGTTGTACTACAACAAAGGTAAGAAAGACGATGCCGCCTATTTTTATGCGGTTGTCGTCAAAAACTTTCCCAAGTCGCCAAAAAGTTCGGACGCGATGTACAAGGTTGGGGTGATCATGCAAGAGAAAGGGCAGGTGGATAAAGCCAAAGCCGTCTATTCGCAGGTCGTAAAACAGTACCCAAATACCGATGCGGCCAAACAAGCTCAAAAACGTTTGTCTTCACAGTAAATTGCCATTCAGGCCCGGAAAATACAGATTTCGTCTGTTTTCTGGGCTTGAATGCGTGAAGAACAAGCAGTCAGGCCTTTTTCTTCAATTAAACATTGCACTGAAAAGTTATATAAGTAATATATGCCGCCGTTGCCTAGGCAACTGTAAGACGTTAAAGCAGTGAGATATTTAGCTTTGTGCGGGCCGTTAGCTCAGTTGGTAGAGCAGTTGACTTTTAATCAATTGGTCGCTGGTTCGAATCCAGCACGGCCCACCATTTCAGGTAGAGCACATCGCAAAATAAGAAATATTAAGAAGTAGACCGTGGGCCGTTAGCTCAGTTGGTAGAGCAGTTGACTTTTAATCAATTGGTCGCTGGTTCGAATCCAGCACGGCCCACCACTTCTTAGTTGCTAAACTCATTAACCGTCTGTACTACCGTGATATCGCACGGGCCGTTAGCTCAGTTGGTAGAGCAGTTGACTTTTAATCAATTGGTCGCTGGTTCGAATCCAGCACGGCCCACCATTTCAGGTAGAGCACATCGCAAAATAAGAAATATTGAGAAGTAGACCGTGGGCCGTTAGCTCAGTTGGTAGAGCAGTTGACTTTTAATCAATTGGTCGCTGGTTCGAATCCAGCACGGCCCACCACTTTTAAAATAGAACTGGTAGTAAAGCAGTGCAGGATGAGAACCACTGGTTCGAGCCGAGCGAAGCGAGACGACAACGCCAATGCGCTGCCCGCAGGGTGAGGCCGAATCAATCCAGCACGGTCCACCACCTGCGAGTGGTACCAGACTAGAACGCCTCAAGGCGTTTTTGTTGTTTCTAGCCCCTGAAAATCATTTCCCTCCTCAATTTTTTAAGTTCCTTAAACACTTTCTGCTTAAAGAGTAAAATCCCAGCGACTTTCCCACTTATCTGCGGTATTTTGTTTAGCATACAAAACAAACGGGCGAATTTATTCCGTTACTGCTTCCTGAGTCCGGGCTGAGCCCCCGGCCACAAGAGATGATGAGCGATGAGCGAGACTTTAGACCTGAATGCTGCAGTGTACCCTTTTCCTCCTAAGCCGGCCCCGCTGAGCCAAGATGAAAAAGCCTTCTATAAAGCTAAAATCAAAACCCTGCTTAAACAGCGCAATGCGGTGATGGTAGCGCACTATTACACTGATCCGGAAATTCAGGCGCTGGCAGAAGAGACCGGCGGTTGCGTGGCTGATTCGCTGGAGATGGCGCGTTTCGGAAGTCAGCATACTGCATCTACGTTGCTGGTTGCTGGCGTGCGTTTTATGGGGGAGACAGCCAAGATCCTCAGCCCCGAAAAAACTGTGCTTATGCCGACGCTCAATGCTGAGTGCTCATTAGATCTGGGATGCCCGGAACAAGCGTTCTCTGATTTTTGCGACAGCCATCCTGACCGCACCGTTGTGGTCTACGCTAATACTTCCGCTGCGGTGAAAGCACGTGCTGATTGGGTGGTCACCTCAAGTATTGCTGTAGAGCTTATCGAGCATCTCGACAGTCTGGGCCAGAAAATTATCTGGGCACCGGACCGCCATTTAGGGAATTACGTCCGTAAGCAGACTGGCGCGGATATACTGTGCTGGCAGGGCGCATGTATTGTGCATGACGAATTCAAAACCCAGGCGCTGGAACGTATGAAAGTGCTGTATCCGGATGCCGCCGTACTGGTGCACCCGGAGTCACCACAGGCGATTGTCGATATGGCCGATGCCGTGGGGTCAACCAGCCAGCTGATTCAGGCGGCGAGAACGCTGCCTAATAACAAACTTATTGTTGCCACCGATCGCGGTATCTTTTACAAAATGCAGCAGGCTGTGCCGGATAAAGAGCTGTTCGAAGCGCCCACTGCCGGCGAGGGTGCGAGCTGCCGTACCTGTGCGCACTGCCCGTGGATGGCGATGAACGGCCTGAAAGCCATTGCTGAGGGTTTGGAACTGGGCGGTGCTCAGCATGTGATAGAAGTAGATGAAGTGCTGCGGATCAAATCACTGATCCCGTTGAACCGGATGCTGGATTTTGCCGCGCAGCTTAAACTGCGCGTGCAGGGTAATGCGTAAAACTGAGGGAGTTCTGCTCCTGCCCGAATAATGCAAAGAAGGGAATCGCTATGGATTTTTTCAGTACTAGCCATATTTTGGTCCATATTCCGCTGGGTAAGGGCGGTTATGATCTCTCGTGGATAGAGGCAATAGGTACTCTGTTTGGCCTGTTATGCATCTGGTATGCCAGCAAAGAGAAGATCATTAACTACCCGTTTGGACTGATTAACGTCACCCTGTTCGCGGTGATTTTCTTTCAGATCCAGCTCTATGCAAGCCTGTTGCTGCAAATTTTCTTCTTCGCCGCCAATATTTATGGCTGGTATGCCTGGAGCCGTCAGACGGCAGACAAGCAGGCTGAGTTACAAATCCGCTGGCTTCCGCGTGGAAAAGCACTGGTCTGGAGTCTGGTCTGCGTGGTCGGTATTCTGTTGATGACTTTTAATATTGACCGCGTTTTTGCAGCCTTAAGCCAGATTGCCGTGAATCTGATGCAGACGATGGGGTTGGATGTGCAGATGCCTGTGCTGCAGCCGGATGCCTTCCCATTCTGGGACTCATCCATGATGGTGTTGTCGATTATTGCGATGTTGTTGATGACCCGTAAATACGTGGAGAACTGGCTGATATGGGTAGTGATTGATGTGATAAGCGTGGCAATTTTTGCTTATCAGGGCGTGTATGCCATGGCGCTGGAATATGTATTGCTGACGCTGATTGCGCTGAATGGATCTTGGCTGTGGATCAAAAGTGCGGCTGAGAACGATTCTAAGCCCCTTCAGCGCGTTTAACTCGCTATAGAATAGGATTTATCGTAGCGCCTCCTTAATGGAGGCGCTGTGCGTTTGAAGAGCAAATCAAGCGGTCAATGGTGATGCGCGTGACTGTGCCCGTGGTGTTCGTGCCCAGCTTCTGCGGTACTGCTTTCATTAATCAGGCAGTCCGGCGTGCTGCACTCGCTATACTCCATCTGAATAGTGGCATGACCGATACGGTATTTATCCAGCAGGTGCTTCTGTATCCGACCCAATAATGCATCGTGGTCGTGTGGGGGAACGACCTGCGCATGCAGCGTCATCAGGCGCTGTTCGCCAATCTGCCATACGTGAACATGATGAATACTGCGAATTTCGGGGATAGCGCCCGAGAGGTCTTTTCGCAGTTTCTCAATATCCACTTCTTGTGGCGTACCTTCGAGCAACTCATGAAAACTCTCTTTCATTAGGCGCCATGCATTGCTGAGCACCAGGCATGACACCAGTACCGACAGAATCGGGTCAATGGGCGTCCAGCCAGTTTTCATGATGATAAGTGCAGCAGCGACGGCACCGATTGAACCCAGCAAATCGCCCATCACGTGTAATGCCGCAGCGCGCACGTTGATATTGGCTTTCTCTTCTCCTTGGTGCAGCAACCAGAAAGAAACCAGATTAGCGAACAGCCCGGCGATACCAATGACCAGCATGGTTCCGCCCATCACCGGCTGCGGATTAACGAAACGGGTGATGGCTTCCCAAACAATCAAAATCACGATCACCAGTAACGCCGCCGCATTCACGAAGGCGGCCATAGTGGTCAGCCGCAGATAGCCAAATGTGTGGCTGGCGCTGGGTTTTCGCTTGGCAAAATGTACCGCCAGTAATGCAATGAGCAGAGCGGCGGCATCAGTCAACATATGACCCGCATCGGCCAGCAGTGCCAGTGAGCCGGAGATCAAGCCGCCGATCACTTCCACGACCATAAAGACCACGGTGATCATAAAGGCCAGCAGTAACCGGCGACTGTTTTTATCCTGAGGTAAAAATGACGTTGCTGACATATCTTTCCTTATCTAAGTGAAACCGGATGAAGCGAGGAAGCAGCTTCTTGCATGCTGAGCTTATTGAGCAAATCCTGAGATAACCGGTGCATTTTATTATAGGCAACACAAGATATATTGCCTTGATGACATTCTTCGATGGCTTCCTGGCATAGGGCCGCTTGCACGGGATAACCCAGGATCAGCAGGCTGCCTTTTATCCGATGGATTGCGTCTTTCAGCGCGGAGAAATCCCCGCAACCCTTTGCTATTTCTGCCTTGCGCAGATCCCCGTCCATCGTCAGTTGCAGTGTCTGGATTAGGCGTGCTATCAGTTGTTGATCCTGATTGCCGGTGTGTGCGAGGCGCTCCGGCAGATCGCTAAACGGGGCAGGAGCAGGCAATAACACCTGGCGGATATCAGCGAGAGAGATCGGTTTGGTCAGGCAATGTTGCACGTCGAGGTGACGGAGCGACATGCGGGTGAACTCCTGCACATCGGCTGAACACAGCACAATCTGAATGCGCAGAGGTTGTGGATTCTGGCGTTCCTGACGTCGCACCAGTTTTGCCAGTGTAATGCCATCTGGATGCGGCATATTATAATCCACGAACAGTAATCCGAAAGGTGTCTGGGCGTGCGCACGTAAGAAGGCCC
The DNA here is from genome assembly GCF_049889095.1 of Ewingella sp. S1.OA.A_B6. Lineage (NCBI taxonomy): Bacteria > Pseudomonadati > Pseudomonadota > Gammaproteobacteria > Enterobacterales > Yersiniaceae > Ewingella > Ewingella sp. S1.OA.A_B6. Next base: position 134,325 of record NZ_JBLJFK010000001.1, read on the forward strand.
GGCCGCTATCGAATAAAGAGGCCGTAATGCCTAGCGTGGAGAGTTGTCGCTGCATTAAAAGCAAATTGGTCGGATGATCGTCAATGACTGCCACGCGCAGGTTCTCGCTAAGAGGCTGGCTCTTGTCAGGCTGCACATGTTGTTTCACCGCAAAGGCCCTCGGCGCAGGGAAGATGACACGGACTTCTGTGCCAATATCAGGCAGAGAGTTGAGATAAAGAGTGCCTGCCATTGTCTCCACGATCTCTTTGCATACTGATAACCCAAGGCCGCTGCCCTGAACGGAAAACAGCTGTGCGCCTTTACCCCGATAGTAAGGTTCGAAAAGTTTGTCGATCTCCTGTGGTTCAATTCCGCAGCCGGTATCACTGACCACGATGTCCAGCAACTCGCCGCGACGAGCATCTTCTCTCCAGCTAATTCCGACGCTGATTTTCCCTTGTGCCGTAAATTTAATGGCATTACCGATCAGATTATTCATCACCTGCATCAGCCGGTCGCTATCGATCATCAGCATGTCAGGCAGCGGGGTGAAGGGTTTAACATCAAAAATGACTGGACGCTGAGCTATCAGCGGTGGGTACAGCTGTGTCAGTTGAGTCATCCAGGTTGACGATGACATTGGCTTGGGTGACAACGTCAGGGTTCCGGTATCGAGACGAGCGTAATCCTGCAAGTCATTGAGAAGATTCATTAATGATGAAGCCGAACTGTAGATCAACGGCAGGTTTTCCCCAGGAGTGAACTGGCGTTGAAGCTCCAGTTCCAGCAGGCCGAGGATTGCATGCATAGGCGTGCGCAGTTCGTGGCTGAGCGTTGCCAGAAACTGGCTTTTGTTGCGGTTTGCCATCTCAGCCTGTTGCCGGGCCAGCTCCAGCCGCGCTCTTGCTTCACGCTCCCTGCGCCGTTCCCGGCGTAGTAGCCACAGGCGGCGGGCCAGAATCAGCACCAAGATTGCCACCACTGCTGCCAGTAAGCTCAGTAACCAGGTGGTTTGCGGCTGCATACGGTTATCGTTTACGGCGTCAATCACGTTACGGCGGTCGCTGGTCCACTCATCGCGTAGCGACTGCAAGGTTTGTGGCGGGATCTGCTGCAGATTTTTATCCAGAATAGAGAGCAGAAAAGGGGAGTGCAGGCCTACACCAAAGGAGATGGGATAAGAAATGTTGTTGGCAGCGAAGGCCAGTTTTATCGCCCCAGCGTAGCGTGATAATGAAATGAAATTGGCAGAAACGATGTTATCGACCAGTGCATCAATCTGGCCTCTGGCCAGTGCGTCGTAAAGTCCTTGAACGTTATTGAATTCAATTCTCGTATCATTAGCAGGAACAAGTGCGGCAGCCAAATCCCCCCTTATTACACCGATGCGTTTGCCCTGTAAATCCTGCCATGTAGAAACCCCCTCGCTGCTCTGGCGAATATAAACACCCCACAGAGAACGGTGAAACGGCATGCTGCTCAGGTAACGACCGCGTGAATCCGGCGACAGTGGCAGCACTGCCCGAAATAGCGCCTTTTCCTGACTAACAAGTTTGTCGGCCTGCTGTGCGTCACGGCCCCATACCGGTTCAAATGTCAGCCCGGTATTTTGCGCAATGATATTGAGAATATCGACCACATAGCCGTGCGGCTCCCCGTCAGAGCCGCGATAGACAAAGGGGTAATTGTTCTCCGTTGCTGCATAAGGTACCCGCCGATGTTGCTGAACCCACCGTTCCTCGAGCGGCGTGAGCGACGCATTTCCTGCGTCAAGATAACTCGGGATGGGTTTATTCCAGCGGCCCTGAAGGGTATTCATTACCTCCATCGGCGTGGTGGCGATAGTCTGATTCAGGACCTCGAGCAGGGCCGGATCATTGCTGGCGAATACGAAAGAGAGATTGCCGAAATCCAGCGCACTTTCGATGCGGTAAATCTGGCCGAGCTGTAACTGATCAAGAATAAAACTGGCGCTGGCTTCATCGGCGATCAGGTAATCACTCTTGCCGTTGAGCAGGGAGTAGACTGCCTGTAGATTATTGTCGAACAGATGTACATCGGGCGTCAGTTTACTGATGCGGTCGAAAGCCTGCATGCCGGTCATTTTGCTGATGGCAATCTGCGCATCGCGGGAATTTACCATGATCTGACGGCTGTTCTGCCGGCTGCGTAGCACCCGCAGCGGGCTAATGTAGTAAGGCTTCGACGCCCACATACCAGGCGGCATCGCATTAAGCGGCACGCCATAAAACAGATCAATATCGCCCTGATTAAGGGCGCTTTGCAGCGCTGAGAGTGAAGGATAGCCGCGCAGGTCCAGCGTTATGCCCATCGCCTGCTGAACGTAACTCAGATAGTCGGCATTCAGGCCGTAATAATCATTGTCGATCAAAATGTTATACGGACTGGTGTTATCGCTGAGAATACCGATGTGCAGCGTTTTTCCGCGCCACGGATTCTTTACGCCGTTAAGTAGCACGTCGGTGGGTAAATTGAGATTATTTGCCAGATGCAGCGGCGGAGATGCCGCCTGAAGCGGGGTGAAAAAAAACAGGAAAATCAGCAGCCAACCGGCGTGAATCAGCGCTTTCACTGCTGCAGCTCTTTGTACACCGCCGCCAGTTCAAGCAAATTAGTGGCACCGGTTTTACGTAAAATTGTATTTTTATGCGTACTAACGGTTTTATTACTGATGCTGAGCATGTCGGCAATCTGTAAATTCGATAAACCCTTTGCCAGCAAACCGATCACTTGCAATTCTTTCGGGGTTAACACTTGCGATTCACCGGTGTCCTCAGGCGTCGGATAGGTTACCCATTCAGGAAAGAAACGCTCTCCCTTACTGACCGCATCAACGGCGGCGATCAATTCGCTCATCGGCTGGCCTTTACTGACAAAGCCGCAAGCTCCACCATATTGCGCCAGACGGGCATACACGTCCTCTTCCTGTGCGGTGTAAATCAGAATGTTCAGCGCAGGGTAGTGTCGCAGCATCCGCTTCATCAGTTGTAAACCGTCGACCTGCGGCAGGCCAATGTCCAGAATTACCAGTTTGAAGGTGCGCTCCGCCAGGCAATGCATGGCTTGCACATCAGCAGCAGCGCTGAATAGTTGCCATTGTTGTTCCGATCTCTGCAACGCGGCTTCCAGCGCCACCTGAACTAAAGGGTGATCGTCGACCAGCAGCAGAGACAGAATAGGCATGAGGATATTCAACGCTAAGAGATAAAGGGACTTTCAGCATAACCGAAGCGGTATCACTTGCAAACGTCCACAAAAATAGGAGCCGAAGCCCCCATTTGCAGATTCACTCATGAGTCAGTCGACGAAATCAGTTACCCGTGGCTTTAGATTTCTCACTACCCGGAACTTGATTAGGGCAGCGGCCGTCTTTACACATGGTTTTTTCGTGATCGGCTGTTTTACTGCTCATTTTGTGATGGGTCTTATCTGTAGATTTATGCGCTTTGTTATGGACTTCATTTACCGGTTTATCGGTATTATTGATCTTACTGTTATCAACACTTTTGGGGGCGATCTTTTGAATCGAACCTGGGCTACCGGATTGGTTCGCTGCACCATTGTTGGAACCTGCATCAGTCCCCTCAGCAAAAGCTGCACCACTACCTAACGTCATTGTTGCGGCAAGAATCATAATCGCAAGCTTGTTCATATCTTGTCTCTCCATCTTATGGTTGTGATATATCGTCTTTGTATGGCTGTATAAGCTCTATATCTAAAGCCTAGCTGATGATTAGGTGACTGCAATATTATTGAGACTATTCGTAAAGGCTTCTCTGTCTCAAAGTGCATTTACACTGGCACGCAATGCGGCTAGATTGGAGTCGTTCGGCATTTCGCTCCGCCTTCATTTTGAAAGACCTTATGGAACAGTTATGAATTATCAAAACGACGATTTACGCATCAAAGAAATCAAGGAACTTTTGCCCCCGGTGGCACTGCTGGAGAAATTCCCGGCGACCGACAAATCAGCAAAAACAGTATCTCAGGCACGCAATGCCATTCATAAGATATTGAAAGGAAATGATGATCGTTTACTCGTTGTCATTGGACCCTGCTCCATTAACGATCCTAAGACCGCGAAAGAGTACGCAGCCCGTTTGCTGACCATGCGCCAAGAGTTGCAGGGTGAGCTGGAAATTGTGATGCGCGTGTATTTTGAAAAACCGCGTACCACCGTGGGCTGGAAAGGGCTGATTAACGACCCGCAAATGAACAACAGTTATCAGATTAATGAGGGTTTGCGTATTGCCCGCAAATTGTTGCTGGATATTAATGACTCAGGTTTACCGGCAGCCGGTGAATTTCTTGATATGATCACGCCGCAATATTTAGCCGATCTGATGAGTTGGGGTGCTATTGGTGCGCGTACCACGGAATCTCAGGTTCACCGTGAACTGGCGTCGGGCCTTTCCTGCCCGGTGGGATTCAAAAATGGCACTGATGGCACTATCAAAGTGGCTATCGACGCTATTAATGCTGCCGGCGCACCGCATTGTTTCCTGTCCGTCACCAAATGGGGCCATTCGGCGATTGTTAGCACCAGCGGCAACAACGACTGCCACATCATCCTGCGCGGCGGCAAAAAACCAAACTACAGTGCTGAAGATGTGAAAGAAGTGAAAGAAAGCCTGAAAAAAGGCGGTTTGCCAGCGCAAATTATGATCGACTTCAGTCATGCGAACAGCAGCAAACAGTTCAAAAAACAGATGGAAGTCTGCACCGACGTTTGCGGTCAGTTGGCTAATGGTGAGCAGGCCATTATGGGTGTGATGGTGGAAAGCCACCTGGTCGAAGGGAATCAAAACCTCGACAGCGGTGAACCCCTGACTTATGGCCAGAGCGTGACCGATGCCTGCATAGGCTGGGAAGATACCGAAATCCTTCTGCGTGAACTGGCGGATGCGGTAAAAGCGCGTCGCGGTTAACCCGTTCGAAAGATAAAGCATCTAAAGCTCCGCTTGCGGGGCTTTTTCATTTTTTAGCTTGCCGTGATACGACATCGCCTGCGTTGGGGGCCAAACGGGCAATGTCGATCACCGCTAGCGCGGTCACCAGTGCAATCATCGCAAAGCCCAGCCTGAAGGCGATGCCAGGAATTGACGTTAACCCCGCATAGGTGGCGATTAATTCTCCCGCCCGAATGCTGAGTGCGCCGAGGGTCACCCCAAGGCCCGCCGCCAGCTGCAATGAGGTGCTGAAAAGCGTATTGGCTGAGCTCATTTCGGTATCCGGTACCTCGGCAAATGCCAGCGTGCTTATCCCGGTGAACTGCATCGAACGACACAATCCGCCCCAGAACAGCATCATAATTGTTAGCACTTCCGGGCTGGAAGGCGTGAGAAAAGCGCACACCAGCAAAGAGAGTGCGCTGAGCAGGCCGTTACCGATCAGTAATTTTTTAAAACCAAAATAGCGAATCAGCGGCGTAGTTGCCGGCTTCATCATCAGATTCCCGGCGAATACCGCCAGCACCAGAACACCAGAGTGAAAGGCATCCAATCCGAATCCCACCTGAAACATCAGCGGTAACATAAAGGGCACAGCACTGATGGTAGTACGGAAAATAAACCCACCGCGCATGGTGATCCTGAAGCTGTTTACCTTAAGCGAATCTAGCCTGATCATCGGAAAAGCGGCATTACGCAGATGCCTGACCGCCATCCACAGTGCGATGCCACCGATGGTCAGTAGGCTTAGCGTATAAGTCAGATTTACCTGCTGCTTACTGCACAGTTCGAGCCCGATCACTAAACAGAGCATTGCGACACCCATCATGATAAAGCCTTTGATGTCAAAGGGCTGTTTTCCCGAGGATATCTTGTTGGGGAGCAGTCGCCAGGCCAAAATAATCGCCAGGGCGCCAAGGGGAACATTGATAAAAAATATCCAGTGCCAACTGGCATAAGTGGTAATAAAACCGCCTATCGGTGGGCCGAGAATAGGGGCAACCAGCGCAGGCCACGTGAGTGTTGCTATCGCTTTAATCAACTGATCTTTCGGCGTAGTGCGCAGAACTACCAGCCGGCCAACCGGCACCATCATGGCGCCGCCAATTCCCTGAATAATACGCATGACGACAAATTCAGTGACATTATGTGCCAGCCCGCAAAATAACGAAGAGAGTGTGAAGATAAGCAGGGCGGCACTGAAGACGTTGCGGGCCCCGAAACGTTCGGCGATCCAGCCGCTGGCGGGTATCAGAACCGCGAGGGTTAGCAGATAGGCACTGATACCAATGTTTAAATCAACCGCTGACACACCAAAAGAGTGCGCCATAGCCGGTAGCGCTGTGGCAATGATTGTACCGTCCAGAAACTCCATGAAGAAAGCCCCAGCCACCAGCAGTGCCGTGGGAGAAAGCCCTGCGCAGCGGTCTGGATTATCGCTTGACTGAGACGTTTGATCGGGTTGTGCGTCAGCGCGTGACATGACTCATTCCTGTTCTGGGGTTCATCTGCAGATTTTATACTGAAAACCATAAAAAAAGGGACAGCTTGCGCTATCCCTTCTCTGCACTTGTAATATCACGCAGATGCCGCGAAATTACTTAGCCTTACCCTGGTTTGCCACGGCCGCCGCTTTCGCTGCGATTTCGTCGGCATTGCCCAGATAGTAATGTTTAATCGGTTTGAAGTTTTCATCGAATTCGTAAACTAATGGCACACCGGTAGGGATGTTCAGTTCAAGAATTTCGTCTTCACCCAGGTTATCCAGGTATTTAACCAGCGCACGCAGGGAGTTACCGTGTGCAGCAACGATCACGCGCTCGCCGCTTTCAATGCGTGGTTTGATAACGTCAGTCCAGTAAGGAATAACGCGCTCGATGGTCAATGCCAGGCTTTCAGTCGTTGGCAGTTCTTCAGGACGCAGTTTCGCATAACGCGGATCGTGTCCAGGGAAGCGCTCATCGCTTTTTTCCAGTTCAGGTGGAGTCACGGCAAAGCCACGACGCCATTGTTTAACTTGTTCGTCACCATATTTCTTGGCGGTTTCTGCTTTATCCAGACCCTGCAACGCGCCGTAGTGACGTTCGTTCAGTTTCCAGGATTTCTCAACTGGCAGCCAAGGCTGATCCAGTTCGTCCAGAACGCTCCACAATGTATGAATGGCACGTTTCAGCACAGAAGTGTAAGCGAAGTCGAAATGGAAGCCTTCGTCTTTCAGCAACTGACCGGCCGCTTTTGCTTCGGTACGGCCCTTGTCAGAAAGTTCGACATCATGCCAACCGGTAAAACGGTTTTCTTTGTTCCACTCACTTTCGCCGTGTCTTACCAGAACCAGCTTGGTTACAGCCATAGCTAAAATCCTCAATTAACTGAAATTCCAATGATAACTGTTATCATTATAGGGTCTGAGCGGCGCAGACGGCAATCTGAATCTGATTGTGCGTTGCCACCTGTGTCGCCCAAGGTCCTTTCACCATAGCGAATTTAAGCGTTCACTTCAGCCGTTAGCTGGCTTTTTTCAGACAGGTACTCATAAAGGTCTTGCGGGCGTCGCCTTTAAGCTCTTTTTTCCCTGCATCGGCATTACAGTTTTTCATCTTGTTCTGCTGCTCTGTCATTTTCTTATCGGGTTTGGTTTCTGCTTTCAGGCAGTGACTCATAAAGGTTTTGCGATCATCGCCCTTGAGCGACTGGCCGGCGGCTTGTTGGTTACAGTCAGTCATTTTTTGACGTTGCGCAGCCTGTGCGGCAGAAGGGGCTTTCGCTGTGTCAGCGGCCAGTGCCTGACCCCCCATTAACAGGGTAGTGAGAAGCGGTAAAATCACGGTTAAACGCATAACAGATTCCTTATCCGGTCCAATTGGCAGGACATTCCATAAGCGTAGATGGGCAAAGGCGCTTTAGCACAGAAAAAAAGCGCAGCAGGATGAGCAAGAGGTCACATTTTACAGGAAGAGGGCGGGCGAATGCTAAAAACAACAGAGCCCTTCGGCCCTGCTGATATCATATTAGCTCAGCTTATAATGCAAAAAATTGATAAACCGTTTGCGAGCGGTAGGTCTGACCGGGCTTTATCCAGCAGCTTGGTTGAGGCCAGGTTGGGTGATTTGGGCTGTCAGGCAGGAATTCACTCTCTAGTGCTACACCCTGATATTGTGCATATTTTCCGCCGGTGCGGTTTGGCGTACCGCTCAGAAAATTGCCGCTGTAAAGCTGCAGGGCCGGGGCCGATGTGAACACGCTCATTTTCACTTTGCCGTCCGCGGACCACAAATGCGCTGCAGGATGTTCACCGCTGTTACAGCCGCGGTTGAGCAAATAAGCGTGATCATAGCCTTTGACCCGCTGCTGATCGCGATCACTCAGGAAATCTTTAGCCAGCGTTTTTGGTACGTTAAAATTCATACCGGTGTGCTCAACCGTCGTCGGATCTGCGCAGGGAATACCGTCACTGTCGATGGGCAGGAAGCGGTCGGCGAACAGTTGCAGCGTCTGTTGACGTGCATCTTTGCCTTCACCGTCAAGATTGAAGTACGCGTGATTGGTCAGATTAACCGGACACAGCTTATCCACCGTCGCTTTATAGCGGATCTCAAGGCGGTTATCGTCCGTCAACTGATATTGAACTTCAGCGGTCATATCCCCCGGATAGCCCTGATCACCATCGGCTGAAAACAGCTGAAAGCTGACTTGCTGCGCATTCTGCGACAAGATTTTCCAGCGACGTGCATGGAAACCTTCCGGACCGCCGTGCAACTGATGTACACCCTGATTAGCGACCAGCAGATGCGGCTTACCGTCAATCTGAATCTGTGAACGGGCAATCCGGTTAGCATAACGGCCTACCGTTGCACCCAGATAGGCATTCTGGTTGATATAAGCCTGTGGGGTTTCACAGCCCAGCAGGAGTTCGCGTTTCTCACCCTTTGCCAGCGGTAATTCGAGCGACAGCCACGTCGCGCCCCAGTCCATCAATGTGGCGGTGGTACCAGCTGCGTTCTTCAGGGTAACCCGTTCGAAAGGTTCGCCATCCGGTGCTAACAAGGTGTTCTCTGGTTTCAGCATATGCCGGCTCCTTGCGAAGCGGTACAGACATAAAACGTCTCTTTCAGGCCAGTTTGTGCCGGGTATTCACGGGCGACGGTTTCGCGCACGGCATCAATCAAATCAATCGGGATGAGCGCTACGATGCAGCCACCGAAGCCTCCACCGGTCATGCGCACGCCGCCTTTATCGCCGATCACACCTTTGACGATCTCGACCAGAGTATCGACGGGTGGAACGGTGATCTCAAAATCATCACGCATTGACGCATGAGACTCCGCCATCAGCTCGCCCATCTTTTTCAAATCACCGGCGGCCAGCGCATCAGCTGCTGCCAGGGTGCGATCGTTTTCAGTGATCACGTGACGGGCGCGACGTGAAACTACCGGATCAAGTTCGTCAGCAATGGAGAAAAACAGAGAAGGATCGACGTCGCGCAGTGCTTTGACACCAAAGAAGCGGGCGGCTGTTTCACACTGTTCCCGACGCGCGTTGTATTCACTGTCGACCAGACCGCGTTTCACGTTGGAGTTGATGATCACCACGGCGGCGTTTTTTGGCATGGAAACGGCGCGGGTTTCCAGCGAACGGCAGTCGATCAACAGTGCGTGATCCTGTTTACCGAGCGCTGAAATCAGTTGATCCATGATCCCGCAGTTACACCCGACAAACTGGTTTTCTGCTTCCTGACCGTTCAGTGCCAGCGCCACGCCGTCGAGCGGCAGGTCATAAAGGGATTTCAGCGCCTGACCGACCGCCACTTCCAGCGATGCAGAAGAGCTGAGCCCCGCGCCCTGAGGCACGTTGCCACTGATGACCATGTCGGCACCGGAGAAATCGTTGCTGCGCTGCATCAGGTGTTTCACCACGCCGCGCACATAGTTGGCCCAGGGATGGTTTTCACTGCTGAGGATCGGTTCATCAAGGGAGAAGAGATCTTCTTCATTGTCAAAATCTGCTGCGACCACGCGGATCTGGCGGTCGTTACGCTGGGCGCAAGCGATCACTGTTTCATAGTCAATCGCGCAGGGCAGAACGAAACCGTCATTATAGTCGGTATGTTCGCCGATGAGATTGACACGACCCGGTGCTTTGATAGTGATGGTGGCCGGGTAGCCGAATTTTTGCTCAAAAATGTCCAGGGTCTTGTTTTTCAGTTTCATCATTTCACTCCGGCCTCACGATAATGGATATCACTCACTGCACGCAGACGTTCTGCCGCTTGTTCAGCGGTCAAATCGCGTTGGGTTTCAGCCAGCATTTCGTAGCCGACCATGAATTTACGTACCGACGCTGAACGTAACAGCGGAGGATAAAAATGCGCATGTAGCTGCCAGTGACTGTGGTCGCCTTCAGTGTAAGGCGCGCCGTGCCAACCCATGGAATAGGGGAAGGAGCACTGGAACAGATTGTCGTAACGGCTGGTCAGTTTTTTCAGCGCCAGGGCTAAATCACTGCGCTGTGCGTCAGTGAGATCGGTAATACGCTGAACATGTACTTTCGGCAACAGCAAGGTTTCGAATGGCCACGCTGCCCAATAAGGCACGACGGCCAGCCAGTGTTCGGTTTCTACTACGGTACGGCTGCCATCGGCCAGTTCACGCTGCGCGTAGTCGACCAGCATCGGTGAGCCCTGTTGCTCCTGATAGGCGCGTTGCAGTCGGTCTTCGCGTTCGGCTTCGTTCGGCAGGAAGCTGTTGGCCCAAATCTGGCCGTGTGGATGTGGGTTTGAGCAGCCCATCGCGGCGCCTTTATTCTCAAACACCTGCACCCAGGGATAGGTTTTTCCTAAATCAGCGCTCTGCTCCTGCCAGGTTTTCACTACCTCTTCCAGTGCAGGCACCGTCAATTGCGGCAAGGTCTTGCTGTGATCTGGCGAAAAGCAGATCACCCGGCTGGTGCCGCGTGCGCTCTGGATCCGCATCAGCGGATCTTCACTTTCCGATGCAAATGGTGTATCCGGCATCAGTGCCGCAAAATCATTGGTGAAAACGTGAGTGCCGGTGTAATGAGGGTTGACGTCTCCGGTGACGCGGGTGTTGCCCGGACAAAGAAAACAGTCGGGATCGTGCTGCGGCAGAATCTCCTGCGACGGGGTTTCTTGTTGGCCCTGCCACGGACGTTTTGCACGGTGCGGGCTGACCAGAACCCACTGATCAGTCAGTGGGTTATAGCGTCGATGCGGGTGATCGACAGGGTTGAATTCTGACATGCTTCTTCCTTTATTCGGGATATTATCCGGTGTTTAGTCAGGGTAACCCTGCGGATTTTTCGATTGCCACAGCCAGGTATCGTTAGCCATATCTTCCAGCGAGCGACTGACGCGCCAGTTCAATTCATTGGCGGCTTTGGTCGGGTCAGCCCAGTAGGCTGGCAAATCGCCGTCGCGGCGCGGTGCAAAATGGTATTTCACCGGCTTACCACAGGCTTTACTGAAGGCATTCACGACGTCCAGTACGCTGTGGCCGAAGCCTGCGCCGAGGTTGTAAATATGAACACCGGCTTGGTTATTCAGGGTTTTCATCGCTGCGATATGGCCGTCAGCCAGATCCACCACGTGAATATAGTCGCGCACGCCTGTGCCATCGGGCGTCGGGTAGTCGTTGCCGAAAATAGACACCGATTCGCGGCGGCCTACTGCAACCTGCGCGATAAATGGCATCAGATTATTCGGCACTCCTTGCGGATCTTCGCCCATCAGGCCTGATGGATGCGCACCCACCGGATTGAAATAGCGCAGCAGCGTCATGCTCCATTCGGGTTCAGCTCGCTGCACATCTTCAAGAATTTGTTCGACCATCAGCTTACTGCGCCCGTAAGGGCTGGAAGGGTTGCCGGTCGGGAAGTCTTCTACGTAAGGGGTTTTCGGCTGGTCGCCATAAACGGTCGCTGAGGAGCTAAAAATCAGGTTTTTTACGCCAGCGTCACGCATGGCCTCAACCAATACCAGAGTACCTGTGACGTTGTTGTCATAGTACGCCAGCGGCCTGGAGACAGATTCGCCCACCGCTTTCCAGCCCGCGAAGTGGATCACAGAGTGGATTTTGTGCTCGCTGAAAATCTGGTCGAGGATGGTGCGGTCACGAATATCACCTTCATAAAACAGCGGTGTTTTGCCGGTGAGCGTATTGATTCGTTCCAGCACGCTGGCCTTACTGTTATGAAGATTATCAACAATGATGGGCGTATAGCCTGCCTCGATCAGTTGCACGCAGGTATGACTGCCAATGTAACCGCTACCACCAGTGACTAAGACGTACATAAATGCTCCTCGATAGTAATGTTGGGACAACAATATCATGCGCTAAGGTTGAAAAAGGTGATCTGTGCCTGATTATATGGAATCGCTTACACTACAAGTTTAACACTCTCAGAAGGTTTAAGACAGTCAGGGCAGGGGCCGCGTCAGAGCAGCAAGAGGCAGTGCAGACAATAAGTGTAATCGATTACACTTAAATGAATGACGCGAACACAATAGAATTCGCCCGCGTATTTAGAAGATTTCTACTTCAATTCGTCCAGTTGATAGCGATAAATATCGCCATCTGGAACAAAAGAGAGGCGATGAGTGATGCACTCAGGCGCATCCTCAGCATGGTGTGAGACAAACAGCAACTGGGTATCACCTTCGCCAATCATGACATCAACAAAACGTCGCACCAGTTGGCGATTGATCGGGTCCAGCCCCTGCAAGGGTTCATCCAGAATAAGCAGCGCCGGATGCTTGACCAGACCGCGCGCAATCAGTGCCAAACGCTGCTGACCCCACGACAGGCTATGGAACGGTGTGTCGCCTTGGCTGCCGCTAAGGCCGAGCAGCTCCAGCCATTGACTGGTCAAAAATTGCTGGCGGTCAGACACCGCTTGATAAATGCCAATGGAATCGAAAAAGCCAGAGGTAATAACGTTACGCACGCTGGAACTGACGCGGTAATCGAGATGCAGACTGCTGCTGACATAACCGATATGGCGTTTGATATCCCAAATGGTTTCGCCACTGCCGCGACGACGGCCAAATAGCGTCAGATCATTACTGTAACCCTGGGCGTGATCGCCGGTGATCAAACTGAGTAAGGTCGACTTCCCTGCGCCATTTTCACCGACAATCTGCCAATGCTGACCCTGATCAACCTGCCAGGAGAGGTGATGTAAAATAGGGCGATCGTTATATTGCACTACACCATTGCGCAAGATAATCAGCGGGCCGTCGGCAGGTGGCCTGACGCGCTGGCTCGGGTCTTCCGACTCCGGCAGTGCCATCCCTTCAAGATTTTCACTGTGCGCCAGCTGTGCCACCAGCGCGTCGGCCATTACGCTCTCACGTGGGCCGAACGTCGCCAGGGTGCAATCCGCCAAAACGCCGACGTGCTGAACAAACGGAGGAATGTCATCGAAACGGTTGAGCACCACCACCACCGTTTGCCCCTGCTGTGGCAATCCAGCTAACAATTCTGCCAGTTGCGCACGGGCATTGACATCCAGCCCGTCGAAGGGCTCGTCCAGCACCAGCAGATCGGGTTGCTGCATCAATACCTGACAAAGCAGGGTTTTGCGGGTTTCACCGGTGGAGAGATATTTAAAGCGGCGATCCAGCAGTTTAGTCATACCAAACCGGGCGGCCAGTTCGGCGCAGCGTTGCGGGTTTTTGACCTGTTCCTGAATCATTTCGGCGGTGGTGCGGCCGGTATCGTCCTCGCCTTCACTCAGCAGATCGGTGTTGTTGCGCTGCCACTCTTCTTCCACCAGTTTCTGTAACTGTTCGAAAGAGAGGCGTACGGCATTGCTGAAGGTGTTGCGGGAATCCCCTGTCAGCATGACCAATTCACCTGCCAGTGCACGGGCCAGCGCTGACTTACCGCTGCCGTTCGAGCCGACAAAAGCCCAGCTTTCGGCCTGCTTAATGCATAGTTCAGGCAGTGTAAGGGTGCGGGTATCGCTGAGGCGGAAAACGCCTTGCGAGATATGCAAAGATGACATGTCTCATCCATTTATAGTGGCGATATTATGGCTTAAGGGATAAGCGCATCAGTCATCTAAGTCAATTGACAATTCTGCAAACTGTCGAATCGTATTTCGCAATATATTGATATATAAATATATTTTCAACACAGCGTGGCGATGATTACCTTATCATCACCAAATTCGGCAAACACATTCTGTCCCTCGTGCAATTCAAGATGCTCAATCTCAGTCTCAGACACCGTTGCGCATAATGTTTCGCCGCCCTCAAGGGTGACCAGCACTTCACTGTTTTCAGCCCCGTGCTGAATGCTCAGCACTTTGCCTGCCAGGGAGTTGTGAGCATTGGCAATCTGGGTTGTCAGAGTGATCCACGGCGCTTTGATCAGCACCAGCACTTCTTTGCCCGGCGAAAGTATCAGACGATCGGCGCTTTGCTGGGTTACGGCGGCGCGAATATGCGTGTTACCGTCATTGAGCAGGACGTCGATGTGCTGCTGAACCTCCTGATGGTCGCGCCCCACCACCGTGCCGAAGAACTGATTACGTGCGCTGGTTTGCAATGAAAAGCGGGAAATTGCGGCCAGCAGGCTGTCGAGTGGCAACGTATCTTCTTTTAATACGTCGAAGGCTTTCTGCTGAATTTGCGCCAACAGGTCATATAGCTGAATCAGCCGATCCCCGTAGCGCGTCAAAATAGCACCGCCACCACCTTTGCCGCCGGTACTGCGCTCGACCAGCGTTTGATCTGCCAGTTGATTCATTTCGTTAATGGCATCCCAGGCGCTTTTATAGCTGATACTCGCCAGTTTCGCGCCTTGGCTGATTGAGCCGGTTATTTTGATCTGCTTGAGCAATGCAATACGGCGAGGATCGGCAAAAATTTTCTGCTGGAGTTTGAGCGTTAACAGTATTTCAGCTTGCATAAAGGGCTTCCTTTAAAGACGATGGCAACATTGTCGTCGATCCACTCAGTGACTTGAACCGCATGAGGCATTTTGCCCCGCCAAGTTGGTTAAAAGCTAAAGTAATCTGGCGTCGCGGCTGTTATTATCATCAACAGGTATGTTTACCACCGCCATTCAGGCGTGTGCCAGCCAGCTAAATGAGGCTATCATGTTAGAGATTCTGGAAAGTTTAGTCTTTGTGGTGATCATGGTTCCACTGTTTATCGCTTTGATACTAGGAATGATTTGGGGTATCGGCTCTGTGTGCAACGTTATCTCCAACGTTGGCCACTCCAAAGAAAAACGCGAGCAACCGCAACAGCACTGAAACGGCATTACTGTATTCTGAAGCCCGGCCATTCGGCCGGGTTTTTTATGGATTCAGATCAACAATCATCTATTTATTTAAATTCCTGCTGATAAATCAAACCGCGACCTCTTTTTCTACGCTATATTGACGCCTATATAACGAGGTGTTTAATTTAACGAGGAAAAAACATGAAAATGTCATGGAGTAAAATGCTGACCGCCAGTGTACTGGTTGCCGGTTTTAGCATTCAGGCGCAGGCGGCGGATAAAATCACCGTCTTTGCCGCTGCATCATTGACCAACGCAATGCAGGATATTGCCGCTCAATATCAGAAAGAGAAGGGCGTACAAGTCGTCTCATCTTTTGCTTCCTCCTCGACACTGGCGCGCCAGGTAGAGCAGGGCGCTCCGGCCGATCTGTTTATTTCTGCCGATCAGCAATGGATGGACTACAGTATTCAGAAGCAACAGATGGTGGATAACACCCGCTATACCCTTCTCGGCAACGAACTGGTACTGATTGCAGCGAAAGCCAGCAAAATCGACAAGGTTGATATCAACGATAAAACGGAATGGACCAAAATGCTGGGCGACAGTCGCTTAGCGGTGGGCGATCCGGATCACGTACCAGCCGGTATTTATGCCAAAGAAGCCCTGCAAAAACTGGGTGCCTGGACCACGCTCGAACCTAAACTGGCACGCGCCAGCGATGTTCGGGCCGCCATGGCGCTGGTTGAGCGCGAAGAAGCACCGCTTGGCATCGTCTACGGTTCAGACGCGATTGCCAGCAAAAAAGTCAAAGTTATTGGAATATTCCCGGCGGCAAGTCACAAGCCAGTGGAATACCCGATGGCGATTGTAAAAGGTCATGAAAATCCTGCTGTCACTGCGTTTTATGATTACCTGAAAACGCCTGCCGCTGCTGCGATCTTCAAACACTACGGATTTACACCGCGCGGTTAAACCTGCGGCCTCGTTATCACCCTAACGTCATACCTGTGGGATGACGTTAGTGGGCACCCACTTAACTCTCTATTTATTCCATTAGGCTATGCCATAATAGAATTCTGAATGCTTCCCGATGGTGCTGCTCTTCTCAGTGAGCCCGGTGAGTGACAACGGGGATTTCCTGGCGGCAGGGTGTTGAACCGAATGAATGTGGACGATTAAAGCCTCGGACGTTTCTGCCGATATTGTATCTCTGGTGTCATATTAATTCAGGATTAACAAACCGACATGATGTTGAGTGAATATGAGTGGCAAGCGGTACTCCTCAGTTTGAAGGTGTCCAGCCTGGCCGTGATATGCAGTTTGCCACTGGGTATTCTAATGGCCTGGATCCTGGTCCGTTGCCGCTTTCCCGGTAAATCCCTGCTCGACAGTATTATCCACCTGCCCCTGGTGCTTCCACCTGTGGTGATTGGCTATTTATTACTGGTGGTTATGGGAAAACGTGGCGTGGTTGGCGAATGGTTATATGACTGGTTCGGTTTCAGCTTCAGTTTTAGCTGGCACGGTGCCGTGCTGGCCTCGGCGGTGGTGGCTTTTCCGCTGATGGTGCGGGCGATCCGTATGTCGCTGGAGGCGGTAGATACCAAACTTGAACTTGCCGCACGCACGCTGGGCGCATCGCCGTGGCGGGTGTTTTTTACCATTACGTTGCCGCTGTCGGTGCCGGGAATTATCGTCGGCATCGTACTGGCGTTTGCCCGGTCGCTGGGGGAATTTGGTGCCACTATCACTTTCGTTTCCAACATTCCCGGCGAAACCCGCACTATTCCGTTGGCGATGTATACCCTGATTCAAACACCGGGTGCCGAAGGTGCCGCAGCCCGGCTCTGCGTTCTTGCCATTGTTCTCTCGCTGGCTTCACTGATGATTTCCGACTGGCTCGCCAAGCGTAGCCGGATAAGACTGGGGGGCTGATGCTCAAACTCGATTTCAGCCAGCAGCTCGGTGACTTGACTTTAGAGGTCACCCAAAATTTACCGGCTCAGGGCATTACGGCGATTTTCGGGCTTTCCGGCGCGGGAAAAACTTCACTGATCAACGCAATCGGCGGGCTGACCCGTCCTGATTGCGGCCGTATTTCACTCAACGAGCGCGTGTTGTCAGATACTGACAAGGGCATTTTCCTGCCGCCAGAAAAGCGGCGTATCGGTTATGTTTTTCAGGATGCCCGGCTGTTTCCGCACTACCGCGTACAGGGAAATCTGCAATATGGCATGGCGGCCTCAATGCGCGATCAGTTTGACAATATCGTTGCGTTATTGGGGATTGGCCCGCTGCTGAGTCGTTTCCCACTGACGCTATCTGGTGGTGAAAAACAGCGGGTGGCAATTGGTCGGGCTTTGCTGACGGCACCGGAACTCCTGCTTATGGATGAACCGCTGGCCGCACTCGATTTACCGCGCAAGCGTGAGTTGATGCCCTATCTGGAAAAACTGGCGAAAGAAGTTAGCATCCCAATTTTGTATGTCACTCATAGCTTGGATGAGATCCTGCGGTTGGCCGATAAAGTGTTGGTGTTGGATAACGGCAAAGTCCTGGCAATGGGCGATCTGGAAACCGTCTGGGCCAGTAATATCATGCGTCCCTGGTTACCGCGTGAGGAGCAGAGCAGTGTGCTGAATGTTAGCGTATTGGAGCATCACCCACGCTATGAGATGACCGCGCTGGCCATTGGCGATCAGCGTCTGTGGATTGCCAAAGTTGATGCGCCTGAAGGTACGCCGATGCGTGTGCGGGTCAACGCCGCCGACGTTTCGCTGGTGTTGCAACCGACGGCCAACAACAGCAGTATCCGTAATGTTCTGCCCGCCAAAGTATTGGAATGTCTGGATATCGGCACGCAGGTAGAAGTCAAACTCGCAATGGCTGACCACATTCTCTGGGCGAGAATTACGCCCTGGGCGCGTGACGAACTGATGGTGCGCCCTGGCCAGTGGCTGTACGCGCAGATAAAGAGCGTATCGTTGAGACGGTGAAGGTTTTTAGAAATGACATTCAGGGCGCATAAGTCACGCCCTGTTATTGGCTAGCGGGTGTGACTTACACCAGCACTTTGGTGCGGATCACGCCGGCAATGCCGGGTTGTTCGTGATCGGCGATCACCAATGCGGCGCGCTCTTTAATCGCATCCACTGCATTGCCCATCGCCACGCCTAAACCGACATTCTCCAGCATACTGAGATCATTGAAGTTATCGCCAAAGGCCACCACATCCTGCATGCTCATGCCCTGAGATTCTACCCACTCCTGCAAACGACGACCTTTACTGTTGCCACCTTTCGCGACATCTACCTGATCGTGCCATGACCATTCGCAGGACAGGCCCAGCTCATTTTCTACCTGTGAGGCGAAGGTATGCAGAGCATCAAGATCCTGATGCGAGGTGGCGAATTTCCAGATCGAATGTGCTTGGTCAGCGGCGTCACGCAGGCTGTTAACCTGCACGATGCTCGGACGTTGACCTTCCGGCAGCGTTTCGCCCCAGGCAATCGAACGGCTGACGTGCCCGCTGGCTTGCTCATACAGCATTGCGTCATCGACATACAGCAACCCGTGAATACCGTGAAACTCCAGCAAATCGACCACTTTTTTGGCCTGTATTTTGTCCATCGGGTCCGACGTGATGACTTTACGTGCCTGGTAGTCATACAAATAGGTGCCATTACAGCAGATCGCCGGCGTATCAAGCTCTAATGCCTGGTAAAACGGATGGATAGCCACGTGATGACGGCCAGTGACCACGATGACCTTAATGCCCTGAGCGCGGGCTTCGGCCAGCGCAGCCAAAGATTCCGGCAGGATACGTTTTTGACGGTCAAGTAAGGTGCCATCAAGGTCGAGTGCGATAACGCGATAAGTCATAGTTAGAATCCGTTAAATAGCCATAAGATCGAAGAAATTCTCGCCATATTACACCTTTAGCCCAGGTGAGAGAACCTCGCATCAGGCGCTAAACGGCTCGCTCTTAAGCGGTGTTATCGTGCTAATCTTAATGATGCTTTAAAAACATAACGACGCATTCAGTCTTAATAAGGAGATGTGATGAAGCAAGTTGTCTACATTGCCAGCCCTGAGAGCCAGCAAATCCATGCTTTTCGTCTTGGCGAAGAAGGCGAACTGAGTCTGCTGCAAACGGTTGATGTACCAGGACAGGTTCAACCGATGGTGATCCATCCGGACGGGCACCGTCTGTATGTCGGCGTACGTCCTGAGTTTGGCGTGCTGACCTACAATATCAACCATGACGGCTCGCTGGAGCAAGCCGCGATGGCACCCTTGCCGGGCAGCCCTACGCACCTGGGTATTGACCTGCAGGGGCGTTTTCTGTTCTCCGCCTCCTACAGCTTTAACAATGTCAGTATCCATCCGATTAACGAAAAAGGTGAGGCGCTGGCACCGGTTCATGTGCTGGAAGATATTCAGGCGCCACACTCTGCCAATATTGACCCGACCAACCAGTTGCTGATGATCCCGGCGCTGAAAGAAGACCACATTCGTCTGTTTGATTTCAGCCAGCAGGGCGAAGCTACGCCGCATCAGCCACCATCACTGTCTACTGTCACGGGTGCGGGTCCACGTCACATGGCCTTCCATCCGAACCAGCACTTTGCTTACTGCGTGAATGAGCTTAACGGCAGTGTCGATGTTTACCAGAAAGATGTCACCAGCGGTCAATACCGTCTGGTGCAGACGCTGGACATCATGCCGTCTGATTTCAAAGAGACCCGCTGGGCGGCTGATATTCATATTACGCCAAACGGCAAATATCTTTACACGTCGGATCGCGGTTCCAGCCTGATATCGGTGTTGACCGTCTCCGAAGATGGCAGCGAATTGGCACTGGTGGGGCATCACGCCACGCAAACTCAGCCACGTGGTTTCAATATTGATCACCGTGGGCGCTTTGTGCTCACCGCCGGTCAAAAATCCGATGCGATCGAAGTGGCGCAGATTGATCAAAACAGCGGTGCGCTGACCACTCTCAACATCTACCCGGTAGGCAAAGGCCCGATGTGGGTGTCCATTATCGAGCTAAGAAATAATAACGGTTCACTCTGAATTTTGTTCTTGTCTTTCGCATGCAGCGAAAACCCAGAGACCGCCTGACGCTGATTTTAGCGAATAAAAAAGCCGCCGGAGTCAAACCCGGCGGCTTTTGCATGTCTGAACTTCGGCTTATTTTGCCGGAGGAGTCATGATGTTGTTGTACTGCCACAGGCGGTTGAAGTTCACATCATTCAAATTGCGCTGCTGTTTTTCATCTTTTGGTACATTGCCGGTGAAAGCACGGCCAGAGAAGGCCGCGTTGCCCCATGGATTCATCAGGTTATAACCGTTGTCAATCTGGCTGTCGCGGATAACGACCTGGCTGTTCGGTGTAGTACCTGCAACATAACCGCCATTTTGAGCGCCCTCATCCCACGAACGCCCCAACTGAGCTTTCTCCGCCTGACCTTCGAAACCACGGTCGGTGGTGAACGTGCTGTTAGTCACCAGGAAACCGTAAGACACATTGGCCGGAGTATTCGGGGCTAAAACAGAAGCTTGCTTCACGCCACGACTGCTGACCGTGTGGAATTCAACGTGGTCAAATACGGCGCTTGAGCGGCCAATAACGTAATCGACATCCCCTTCGATCAGGCTGTTTTGCACGTAGGCGCGGCTGTAGCGTTTATTGTCTGGCTGATTTTTTTCGTTAGCGGTGGTCAGCATCAGGGTGTTCTGACGGCCAATCAGGCGCACGTTGTCGAGCAAAATATTGTCGCCATCGGTGCGCAACGCCACGGCAGCGTGATCGCCCGCGTCAACGCTGTCGAGCAGGCTATTGACGATGGTGAGATTCTGGATCTGCAAACCGCTGCTCTGTGACCACACGGTCGCCGTACAGCCAGCACCGATGGTATCGGTGTTCTGAGTGGCACAGTTATTGAACATATACCAGGCGCGGTTACCCGGAATAAACTCGCCATTCGGGCTCAGCGTTGCGCGGTAAACCGCCGGCGTTACTGATGCTTCCAAACCTTGTTGGATAACAACGTCGCCCGGGTTGGTGCCCGTGCCGAACAGCGTGATCGGTGGTGCACCTAATGGGATATAAACTGCGCCATTATAGGTGCCAGGCAGGATCTTAATGAACACACGCTCGCCGTGGTTACGTATGCGCAGGGCCGCTTCAATCGCTTGCTGGACACTGGTATATGCCGCGCCGTCGCTACCCATTTTCGGACCGACCACGAAGTTAGTTTTCACATCGCTGGTCGAGACCAGTTTAGGGTACCAGCCCTGCTGCTGAACCTGCAGGGAGCGACCGCCGAAGGCCAGATATTGTTTGGCCGTAAAGTTTGCGGCTTCATCTGGGCTGAGAATAGGATCAACGGCCGTGCCCGGTGCAACCTGGCTGGAAAGGCCTTCGTGGCTGCTGCTACAAGCCGCCAACACCAGACTGACGGACAACATGGCGCAGGCGCGCGACAGGGTGGAGATTTTCACTGGGTCTGACTCCTTGATAAACGACAAAAAGCGGCGGTCAGCAGAACTGACCACCGCGTTGTATTCTGATTCTCTTATTTATACCACAGCACTCAGCTGTATATCACCGTGAGAGATGATTTACCGAGAGAATGGAAATGAATGTTGAAACCCAGGTAGGCACCGCTGGCTTCTTCGTTGACTTCCAGCGTGTCAACATCCAGGGCATATACCGTGAACTGATAGCGGTGACTTTCGCCTTTTGGCGGTGCTGCGCCGCCGTAACCGGCTTTGCCGAAGTCAGTGCGGGTTTGTACTGCACCGGACGGCAGGCCCGGTTTGCCTGAACCTGCACCTTGCAGCAATTCGGTCACGTCGGCCGGGATATTAGCCACACCCCAGTGCCACCAGCCAGAGCCGGTAGGGGCGTCGGGATCGTAGCAGGTGATGGCAAAGCTCTTGGTGCCTTCCGGCGCACCGCTCCATGCCAGATGCGGGGAGAGGTTATCGCCGCTGTAACCCATGCCGTTAAACACCTGTGCGTCTGGCATTTTTTCGCCGTCGCGAAGGTCCGAACTGATTAAAGTGAATGCCATAAAGTCAACGCCCTCGTTTAAAGGTTATTATTTTTAACATCAATTAAATTATGCTTATTGGGTGACTCTGCCGCCGAGCAGTTTAAGCAGGGCTTGCGCTACATTTGCAGATGACGCCGGGTTCTGGCCGGTGATCAGTTTACCATCAGTGATAACATAAGGGCTCCAGTCTGCTGCTTTACTGTAATCGCCGCCGTTCTTTTTCAACTCATCTTCTACCAGGAACGGCACGATGTCAGTCAGGCCAACGGCGTCTTCTTCACTGTTGCTAAAACCTGTCACGCGTTTGTCTTTAACCAGTGGCGTGCCATCGGCTTGCTTCACATCCCGGAAGACGCCCGGCGCATGGCACACTGCTGCCACCGGCTTACCTGCCGCCCAGAACTCTTCGATGAGTTTGACCGAGTTTGCGTCTTCCGCCAGATCCCACAGCGGCCCGTGACCACCGGGATAGAATACAGCATCAAAATCTGCCACGTTCACTTCTGCCAGTTTGACGGTATTAGCCAGCGCATGTTGCGCCTCTTTATCCTGACGGAAGCGATCGGTCGTTTCAGTCTGGGCATTCTTCTCATCACTTACCGGATCCAGCGGTGGTTGACCGCCTTTCGGTGACGCCAGCGTCAGCTCCGCGCCGGCATCCAGAAATTGATAATAAGGCGCCGTAAACTCTTCCAGCCAAAATCCCGTTTTCTTGCCTGTATCGCCGAGTTTGTCGTGCGACGTTAATACAATCAGTAATTTCATGTTATCTCCTGTGAGCCAGGTCAAAGTGCCTGGCTGACCTGTGTTTACTTATTTTCGTGACTAACCTTTACAACTAATTTGCCGAAATTTTTACCTTCCAGCAGACCGATAAAGGCCTGTGGCGCATTTTCCAGCCCCTCCACGATATCTTCGCGGAACTTCACTTTTCCGGCTTTAAACCATTCGCTCATCTGCTTGGCGAATTCTGGATAACGATGGCCATAATCATCAAAAATGATAAAGCCCTGCATGCGCAGGCGTTTCTTAAGGATAGTCCCGGTCAGCAGAGAAAGGCGATCCTGGCCGTCATTCAGGCCAGTCGAATTGTACTGTGAGACTAAACCACAGACTGGAATACGCGCTTTGGTATTGAGCAGCGGCAGGACGGCATCAAAGACGGCACCGCCGACATTCTCGAAATAGACGTCAATGCCGTCAGAGCAGGCCTCTTTTAGACGCTTATCGAGATCAGGTGCCCGGTGATCCAGGCATTGGTCAAAGCCGAAATGTTCAACGGCGTAACGACATTTCTCCGGGCCACCGGCTATACCAATGACCTTACACCCTTTGATTTTAGCAATCTGGCCGACCAGCGAACCCACCGGGCCAGTGGCAGCGGCGACGACCACGGTTTCACCCACCTGCGGCTGGCCAATATCCAGCAGCCCCATAAAGGCGGTGAAGCCTGGCATACCCAACACGCCCAGCGCCAGAGACGGTTGTTTCAGCGCCGCACCTTCCAACTTCTTCACCGTTTTGGCGTCGGCCACTGAGTACTCCTGCCAGCCGGTGCTGGCGACCACCAGATCGCCCGGTTTACATTCAGCGCTGTTCGAACTTACCACCTCTGACACCGCGCCGCCGGTCATGACTTCATCGATTTGCACCGGTGCGGCGTAAGAGGGCGCATCACTCATACGACCGCGCATGTAAGGGTCAAGGGAGAGGAAAAGCGTGCGCAGCACCAGTTGCCCCTCTTTGGCGGTGGGAACATCTTGTTCTTCCAGCCGGAAGTTATCTGCGGTTGGCGCACCGTGCGGACGTGAGGCCAGTACGATACGGCGGTTTTTAGATTTTAATTGAGACATACCCGTTCCTTTCCGTTTACATATAAGAGAGTGAAGCGTCGAAACATTAGGGAATAAGTATAGGACGCTAATTCTTTTTTGAATGAAGCGGTTGATGCTTTCCCGTGATAAGTCAGACGATTCTCCCTCAAAGTGTGATCATCATCTTTTCCTATAACATCCGCCGAAAAATCCCTTCCACTCTGAAATTTACGCAAGTAAGTTCGGTAAGGTTTTTGACCCGTTGCTCCACTTTATCTGCAAGATTAATAAACATAAAAAAGGAAATTCGATGCGTAAAACCACACTGGCACTCAGTGTCATTTGCCTGCTGCACAAACCGTGGGTGCCCGTGGTATCCGGGTTCTGCGTGCGTCAAATTCCAGCTATAAACCGCTACCGCAGGCTGGCGTGTATGGCGAAGAAGTGGTGGTGAATTCGGAGTATTGATGAGCAAAGAAATTCTTAAATAGAAAAAAGCCCCGCCGGAGATAGCTGGGGCTTTGTCGGAACGTCCGGGCTTACTTTACGGTCACATCAATATCGCCGAAATATTTCTTCGATAGCGTTTCGACCACGCGGTCCTGTTTGATTTTTGCGATCGCCACATTCAGCTTCTCTTTGGTGGCCGTGTCGCCTTTGCGCAGACCGAACGCGATACCGCTGCCGAGGATTTTGTCATCACGTACCGCGTCGCCGGCGAAGGCATAGTCTTTGCCGTCCGGGCGGTCGAGGAAACCGGTCTGGCCAGCCGGTGCCAGTACCAGCGTACCGTCAAGGCGGCCGGAAGAGAGATCCAGATAGACCTGGTTCTGATCTTGATAAGAGACGACATCCACGCCTTTGGGCGCCCAGTGTACTTGCGCGTAACTTTCCTGAATCGAACCCTGCAACACGCCGATATGCTTGCCTTTCAGAGACTCAACGGTTGGCAGCAGCCTGGCATCTTTTTTCGCGATGAGCTTGCTGGGTACACGGTAAATCACGTTTGTGAAATCAATGGCCTGACGGCGCTTTTCGGTGACATTCATCGCCGAATTAATCGCGTCAAATTTACGCGCCTGCAGGGCAGGGATTAGCACGTCGAAGGCGGTATCGAACCATTCACATTTCAGTTTGGCGGCCGCACAAACGGCGTTACCGACATCAATGTCGAAGCCCTGCAATTCGCCGGTGGCGCTTTTTGATTCGAACGGCGGATATTGTGCTTCCAGACCAAATTTCAGCGTTGAACCCTCTGCCAGCGCAGAAAACGAAGCAACGGCACAACCTAACAACAAGGCGATGTTTAATTTTTTCATTATCATTTTCACTTCTCCCGGTGGGTATTAAATAGGGCGCTTACACGCGGCACAGGCGACGTGCGCCTTCATACAGCGTTTCGTCGTCTTTGGCAAAGCTCAGGCGGATAAGTCCGGTCGGTGAGTTATGGCTATAAAATGCCGACAGCGGGATGGTGGCGATTTGGTGATCGCGGATCAAACTCAGAACGAACTCGTCATCGGTCAGCGAACTGAAGTGGTTGAAACGGGCCAACATAAAGAAGCTGCCGTGGCTCGGCAGCAATTCAAAGCGTGAACCGCTGAGAGCATTGGCCAGCAGATCGCGCTTTTGCTGATAAAAATCGGCCAGGCCGAGATAACTCTGTGGATTAGCCAGCGCCTCAGCGAAGGCTATCTGCATCGGCGTATCGGCTGAAAACACCATGAACTGATGCACCTTGCGGATCTCATTCATCAGCTCTGCTGGTGCCAGACAATATCCCACCCGCCAGCCGGTGACGTGATAGGTTTTGCCAAATGACGAAACAATCACGCTGCGCTCTGCCAGTTGCGGATGGCAGGCCATGCTTTCGTGGCGTTCACCGTCGAATACGACGTGTTCATAGACTTCATCGGACAAAATCACGATGTCAGTATCGCGAGTCAGCGCAGTCAGGCGTTCAATGTCGACCGGGGTAAAAATCGCGCCGGTTGGGTTGTGCGGGCTATTGATGATGATCATCCGGGTTTTGCTGTTAATCGCGCTGGCGACCTGGTCCCAGTCAATGCTGAAGTCTGCCATCGACAGACCAATGGCGACCGGCGTGGCGCCCTGTAAGCGGACAATCGGTGCGTAACTGTCAAAGGCGGGTTCGAAATAGATCACCTCGTCGCCCGGGTGCACCAGCGCACTGATGGCGGAGTATAGCCCTTCACTGGCGCTGGCCATCACGGTCACTTCGCTGTCGACATCGTAATGGCAACCGTAAAGCGCCTCAACTTTGGCGGACAGCGCATGGCGCAGCGCCGCCACGCCGCTCATCGGCGCATATTGGTTATGACCATCGCGCATAGCTTTGGTCACGCTATCTATAAGCGACGGCTGGCAGGAAAAGTTGGGTGCACCTTGCGATAAATTCAGCGCATTGTGCTCGGCGCTCAATTGGCCAATGACGGTAAAAATGGTCGTGCCGACGTCAGGCAACTTTGATTGAGGTAACAGTGCGCTTTTCATAGCAGACTTCCCAAAAGATCAGGCCAGACGGCCATAAGAGGTAAAACGAATGTTCAATGATTAAGCAATAGTTCCCCTGTGCCGACAATGGAAAGTTTGTCATACTCGGTATGATCTCCGATCATGGCTGGTGAACTCTTTTACGAGGTATGAATGGCAACTTCACCTGATTTTTCTTATCTGACGGCGCTCAATCTACCTTCACTTAACGTGTTGAAAACTTTCAGCGTAGTGGCAAAAACTCTCAATCTGACCCATGCCGCTACGTTGCTGCATATCACGCAGGGCGCGGTCAGCCGCCAAATCACCGGGCTGGAAACGGGGCTGGGGTATGCGCTGTTTTTGCGTCAGGCACGTGGGCTCACGCTAACACCGCGCGGCGCGCAACTGTTGCCACCGGTGGAGCAGGCGCTGGCGATGATGGGGGAAGCGCTGAAACGCGTTGGTTCGCACCCCGATACATTACGTATAAAATGCCCGACCTGCTCGATGCGGTGGTTATTGCCGAGGGTTATTCAACTGCAAAACGACCGGCCTGAACTGTGTATCGAACTCACCGCCTCGATTGCTCACGGCGTGGATTTCAGCACCGAACATTTCGATGCCGCCGTCGTCTTTGGGCGTGCACCTGACTCACCGCGCCGCGCACATCATCTGTTTGACGAGGTGCTGACGCCGGTGTGTACGCCAGACTTCTTGCCTCGCCGTAACGGGCGCTTTGACGTAGCCGATCTGGCCGATAAAACCCTGCTGCATCCGACGCGCGACCGTCGTGACTGGCTGTTATGGCTGCGCGAAGCCGGGATAAAAGGGCTGCCGGCGGCCAAATCTCAGCATTTTGATACTCTGGATCTGGCGATCAACTCGGCGTTGCAAGGCTACGGTGTGGCGATAGGGGATCTCTCCTTGATCGAGGATGATTTGCAGGCGGGCAGGTTGATTGCGCCATTCCCGCTGTGCGTTGCCAGCGGCGCATCTTACACGCTGCTCTATCCCGATAATCCTACGCCTGTGCTAACGGTGGCGATCGATTATCTCAACGAGCAGGCGAGGATTAGCCGGGAGAAACTGAGCGGGTTACTCTCAAGTTCCCACCGGCTGGTTAATTCAAATTAATCCCCGTCATCCTTTGCCGTCTCGATGCAATTCGAATGATTTTTGGGAGGTATCGCGTTAAATGATTTCAAGTGCGCTGGCGATAGCACCGGTCAGTTTGGTCAGTTGGGGCGGGGAAATAATGTAAGGCGGCATCAGATAAATCAGTTTGCCAAAGGGCCGGATCCATACGCCTTCACTGACGAAATGTTTTTGTAGTTGGGCCATATTCACCGGGTCACGCATTTCGACTACGCCAATCGCGCCAAGTATGCGCACCTCGGCTACTGCCGGGTGATCTGCCAGCGGCATTAACTCGCGTTTGAACTGTTGTTCAATCTTTGCCACCTGAGCCTGCCACTGGTTTTCCGCCAGCAAGCTGAGGCTGGCGCTGGCAACCGCGCAGGCCAGCGGGTTGCCCATAAAGGTTGGGCCGTGCATGAAACAGCCCGCTTCGCCCTCGCTGATGGTGTCGGCCACATGGCGGGTGGTCAGCGTGGCGGACAGCGTCATATAACCACCGGTCAGGGCTTTGCCGAGGCACAAAATGTCGGGTGAAATCTCCGCGTGATCGCAGGCAAATAGCTTGCCGGTGCGGCCAAATCCCGTGGCAATTTCATCGGCAATCAGCAGCACGCCAAATTCATTGCACAGCTCACGTACCCGTTTGAGATAGGTCGGATGATAAATCCGCATCCCGCCAGCGCCCTGAACCACCGGCTCTAAAATCACCGCCGCGATCTTTTGCTGATGTTGCTCCAGCAGCGTGGCGAACGGCGCAATATCCTGCTCATTCCACGTTTCACCAAACCGGCACTGTGGCGCGGCGACAAACAGATGCTCCGGCAGATAGCCCTGATACAGGCTGTGCATCGAATTTTGCGGGTCACACACTGACATCGCGCCGAACGTATCGCCGTGGTAGCCGTTGCGTAGGGTCAGCAGCGTTTGGCGTTTCTCACCGCGCGCCTGCCAGTATTGTATCGCCATCTTCAGCGCCACTTCCACTGCCACCGATCCTGAGTCAGCCAGAAATACGCACTCCAGCCCGACAGGGGTCATCTCTACCAGCTGACGCGACAGCGCCACCGCAGAAGGGTGGGTTATGCCACCAAACATTACGTGAGACATTTTACCGATCTGCGCAATGGCTGCCTGATTGAGCTGCGGATGGTTATAGCCGTGGATCGCCGCCCACCACGATGACATTCCGTCTACCAACTGACGGCCATTTGCGAGTTGCAACAGCACGCCGGACGCTGATTCCACCGGATAGACCGGCAGTGGTTTGGTCATGGACGTATACGGATGCCAGATGTGGCGCTGGTCGAACTCGAGATCGGCGGGAGTCATTGCAGTGTCCTTGATGAATATTGTAAACCAAAAAATAATTTTAACGTTGACGGTAAACTAAAACAAATAAAGAATGGTTGACGGAATGTGAGAGAAATATTAAGCCCAAAATCATTCGCGCTGGATCAAGACGGCAACTGAGTGAATCGCTGGGAGCATACATAAGTATGTGACCGGGGCTCGCGAAGGCAGCCAACGCAGAGGCAGCGCGAAGGATGAAGGGTAAGCCGACTAATTTTGGAGATGTCGCATGACAACCCGCACCCACTGGACGCTGGAAAAGACGCAGGCGCTGTTTGATAAACCCTTTCTGGAGCTGATGTTTGAGGCCCAGTTAATTCACCGTCAGCACTTCGACCCGCGTCAGGTTCAGGTCAGTACCTTATTGTCGATCAAAACCGGCGCCTGTCCGGAGGACTGCAAATATTGTCCGCAGAGTTCGCGCTACAAAACCGGTCTGGAAAGCGAGCGTCTGATGGAGGTGAAGCAGGTGCTGGAGTCCGCCCGTCAGGCCAAAGCCGCCGGTTCGACCCGTTTCTGTATGGGTGCCGCGTGGAAAAACCCGCACGATCGTGACATGCCGTACCTCGAGCAAATGGTGCAGGGTGTAAAAGAGTTGGGAATGGAAACCTGCATGACGCTCGGTTCACTGAACACCACGCAGGCTCAGCGGCTGGCGTCGGCGGGGCTGGACTTCTACAACCATAACCTCGACACCTCACCGGAATTTTACGGCAGCATCATCACCACCCGCAGCTATCAGGAGCGTCTGGACACGTTGTCAGAGGTGCGCGGCGCAGGCATTAAAGTCTGTTCTGGCGGTATCGTTGGCCTGGGCGAAACGGTAAAAGATCGTGCTGGTTTACTGATGCAACTGGCGAATCTTCCGGTCGCGCCGGAGAGCGTGCCGATCAACATGCTGGTCAAAGTGAAAGGCACGCCGCTGGCCGATAACGACGACGTCGATCCTTTCGACTTTATCCGCACCATTGCGGTGGCGCGTATCATGATGCCGACATCTTATGTGCGCCTGTCCGCCGGTCGCGAGCAGATGAGCGAGCAGACGCAGGCCATGTGCTTTATGGCCGGGGCCAACTCGATTTTCTACGGGTGCAAACTGCTGACCACGCCGAACCCTGCTGAAGACAAAGACCTGATTCTATTTGGCAAGTTGGGTCTTAACCCGCAGGTGTTTGAAACAGAGTTGGGCGATGAGCAGCAAGAGGATGCACTGGCCGAACAGTGGGTCCGTGCCGATACTCCGCAGTTTTACAACGCCGCCGTCTGACCAATGAGCTGGCAGAAACGCATTGAAGAGGCGGTGGATGCGCGCAAACAAGCTGCGGCGTTTCGTGTTCGTCAGCCGAATGCGGGCGGGAACGCCCGTTGGCTGACGCAGGGTAAGCGGCGTTGGCTGAATTTCTCCGGCAATGATTATCTGGGGCTCAGCCAGAATCCGGATGTGATCACCGCCTGGCAAAAGGGAGCGGCGCGTTTTGGTGTCGGCAGCGGCGGTTCAGGACATGTTACCGGCTACAGCGATATTCACGCCGAGTTCGAACAACAACTGGCGGACTGGCAGGGTTACCCGCGTGCGCTGCTGTTTATCTCTGGCTTTGCGGCGAATCAGGCGATTCTCGCGGCATTGTTGCAGGCACCCGATCGGGTTCTGGCGGATAAACTCAGTCACGCATCGCTGCTGGAAGCGGCAGCGCATGCGCCTTCGCAACTGCGGCGTTTTCAGCATAATCGGTCGGATTCCCTGCAAGGTCTGCTGGAGAAGCCGGTGGACGGCGAAACACTGGTGGTAACCGAAGGGGTGTTCAGCATGGACGGCGACGCAGCACCGCTCAAAGCACTGCATCAGTTGGCGCAGGCGCACTCGGCCTGGCTGCTGGTCGATGATGCCCACGGCGTCGGCGTGCTGGGTGAGCAGGGGCGCGGCAGCTGTTGGCAACAGGGCGTAAAGCCTGAGCTGCTGGTGGTGACCTTCGGCAAAGCTTTCGGATGCAGCGGTGCCGCCGTGCTGTGTGATGAGAGTACTGCTGAATACCTGCTGCAGTTTGCCCGCCATCTGATTTACAGCACTGCCATGCCCACCGCGCAGGTCTGTGCATTACAGGCCTGCTTGCGCTGCGTTCAGCATGGCGACGAACTGCGTGATAAACTGGTGGGCAATATTGTCCGTTTCCGTGCGGGGGCCGCCGGTTTGCCTTATCAGCTTACGGTTTCTGCCTCGGCCATTCAGCCGCTGATTGTGGGTGAAAATCAGCCAACCTTGGATCTGGCACAACGGCTACGTGAGCGCGGTGTATGGGTCACTGCGATCCGCCCGCCGACCGTGCCGCTAGGCAGCGCAAGGTTGCGCATTACCCTGACGGCTGCTCATCTGCCCGAAGATATCGATTTTTTGCTGGAGTCCCTTTATGGGTGCAGTCACTGAATTAGTGAACAAACAAGCGGTGGCCGACGCGTTCAGCCGCGCTGCGGTCAGTTACGAAAGCGCGGCACAGTTGCAGCGCGATGTGGGTGAACATCTGATTAGCATGGCGGCAAACACCCATCAGGCCGCCGGTCGCTCTCTGCTCGACGCCGGTTGCGGCACCGGTTATTTCAGCCGACGCTGGCGTGAGATGGGTAAGCAGGTCACCGCACTGGACCTGTCGCAGGGCATGCTGGAGATGGCCCGTGCGCAGGATTCTGCCCATCATTACCTGCCCGGAGACATCGAGCGTTTGCCGCTGGACAATGGCTCATTGGATATCTGCTTCAGTAATCTGGCCGTGCAGTGGTGTAATGCGCTGCCGCGTGCGCTCGAAGAGATGCATCGCGTCACGCGTATCGGCGGGCTGGTGCTATTTTCCACGCTGGCGGAAGGGTCGCTTGGCGAGCTGGCTACGGCCTGGAAAAAAGTAGATGGCCGTCCTCATGTTAATCAGTTCCTGACGCCGGACAAAATCGCCGAAGCCTGCGCGCCTTATCGTCATGACGTGCAGTTCAGCCAGCACACCCTATTGTTCCCGGATGCTATATCGCTGCTGCGCTCCCTGAAAGGCATCGGTGCGACGCATATCAAAAATGGCCGCCTCGGTGGGCTGGGTGGTCGCGAACGTCTGGCGCTGCTGGAGAAGTACTACGTCCGGCAAGACGGCATGCTACCCCTAACCTACCGGTTGGTGTACGGCGTGTTACAGGTGGAAGAACTGATCCCAAGATAAAATCCTGCGTCCCTGACGCTGTCTCTGCGTTAGCTGCGTTTGCTCACCCGAGTCACTGACTGATGTCAGCTCGTCGGGATGAGCTTGCTTGCTGCCTGATACAGCGCCAATGACTTTGGATTCCAGCAATGGTCACAAGAAAATGAAACAAACTTTTTTTATCACCGGTACCGATACCGACGTCGGGAAAACCGTTGCGACGACGGCGTTTTTGCAGGCAGCAGCGCACGCGGGTTTTTCTACTGCGGGATATAAGCCGGTGGCCTCCGGTAGTGAAATGACCGCCGACGGACCGCGTAACAGTGATGCGCAGGCTTTACAGGCCAACAGTTCGGTGCAGCTTAGCTATGACGAAGTGAATCCCTGTACATTCATTGAACCGACTTCCCCACATATTGTCAGCCAACTTGAGCAACGTCCGATTGTGCTTGATATCCTGTCGCAAGGGCTGCGTCATCTCGCACTCAGGGCCGACTGGACAGTAGTTGAAGGGGCGGGAGGTTGGTTTACACCCCTCAATGAACAGCAGACGTTTGCCGACTGGGTGATTGCCGAGCAACTGCCGGTGATTTTAGTGGTGGGAATGCGTTTGGGGTGTATCAACCATGCGATGCTGACCGCAGAGGCCATCACTCACAGCGGTTTACGCCTGGCCGGTTGGATAGCCAATGACATACAGGAAACGGGGAAGCATCATCAGGCCTATCTGGCAACGCTCACGCGTATGCTGCCTGCGCCGCTGCTGGGCGAGATCCCGTTCCTCGGTGCGGATACCGGCGGTGATATCGGGCAATATCTCAACCTGGATTGCCTCAAACCGTGAGATGATCTTTTACCAACCCCTCATTGAGTTCCGCCAGCGTACCCTGCGCCACGTTGCGTCCGCCGTCGAGCAAGCAGAAACGGTCTGCTACGGTGCGGATAAACGGCAGTTGGTGCCCGACCAGCAACAGGGTCAGGCTAAGATCCCGATTCAGACGGTGAATGATATTGCCCATGCTCGCCGACATTGCCGGGCTGGCATGCTCGGTTGGCTCGTCGAGGATCAGCAGCTCAGGTTCCAGCACCAGCGCCCGGCCGATCGCCAATTGCTGCTGCTGGTTTTCGTCCAGTTCTCCCGCCTTACGTGCTCCCATCTCTTTTAATAACGGAAACAGCTCATATACCTGCTCAGGAACGCGGCGGGTCTTGTTGCGCCCGGCCATCATGGCGATTTGCAGATTTTCATCCACACTCATTTGCGAAAAGATCTGACGGCCCTGAGGTACATAACCAATGCCCATCTGCGCGCGAGTTTCCACCGGCAGATTCAATAAACTTTGCGGCTCCTCATTGGCTGACTGCCAGGAAATGGTGCCGCTTTTAACCGGCAGGTGACCCATGATGCAGTTAATGAGCGTGGTTTTACCGACGCCATTGCGTCCGATAAGACAGGTACACTGCCCGCGATATAGTTCCAGATTGATATCCCACAGAATATGATTCTGGCCATAGTATTGATTCACCGATTTAACGCTTAACATCAGAATTTCCTTCCTTATTCCTTCTTTCACTGGCCCTTTATCGGCGGTGACGTTGGGATTGATGAATATAAATTGACGACCGTTGTCATATTTCTGACATTGACATTGACTTTGTGCTGTTAAGCCAGTTCTGAGACTGTGGGAGATCTAGCAACTCTCAGGCCAAGTTTAGGTATAACCCTCCTAAAGAGTAAGTTGCGTGAATGCAAACGGCCAGACGGTCAGCGCAGGAAAAAATGTTAATAATCCGAACTGAGCCGGACAGATATCAGATCGTTTAGTGCACTTTTCCAGTGCTGCAAGACGGTTGATTTGGTGCAATGCATTAGCGTGGTTAAGCTAAAAGATCCTCATGGGATGCACTTTTTCATTTTGCAATAACAATGGCACAGGATATCTAGGCAAAATCTGTATATATAAAGCAGTAAAAATGGCTAAAAATAACTAAAAAACATCTCAGAGACGTTGAGGAAGATGAAAGGACGATTTTTGGCAGGTCCCGCTGTAAGCGGCGTGATGTGAGTTATCCACCATTCCTGTGGATAACCATGTGCATGAGCGGCGGGAAAGTTGCTTCAGGCGAGTCAGGACGCGGGTTGCGCTCAGTTTGACTGGAATCTCGGCTTTTTATATAAAGTGTTATTTTTCAATAAATTAAATAAAATCAAGCTTTGTCAAATCGCTGCATCCCGACCGTGTCAATTTTCATCAGCCTGTTGTCAGAACGTTAAATTGCGCAAATACCTGGGGATAAATGTTCTGGGATGGGGAGAAAGAGGACGATCATAAAACCTAAAAAAGTGCAGAGTGGCAATATTTCAAAAGCAAGGATGACAGTGGCTTAAAAAATGCGCGGAATTTAATCATTGGAAGCTGGTTTTATATCCAGTATTATATGGCTGGCAAAAATCGCGGAGTCTTCCATACTGAATCTCCTTAGCCGGTGTTGTGTGTTCCTTCTCTTCAGCCAGGTAGCCCGTCAATGAGTAAAGCATTCAAACTACATTCCGATTTTAAACCGTCAGGCGATCAGCCTGAGGCTATACGTGCGCTGGAAGAGGGCCTTGAGAACGGGCTTGCGCACCAAACCTTGCTGGGTGTAACCGGTTCAGGGAAAACGTTTACCATCGCCAATGTGATTGCTGACCTCAACCGACCCACTATGGTTCTGGCACCGAACAAGACCCTGGCCGCGCAGCTTTATGGCGAGATGAAAGAGTTTTTCCCGGATAATGCCGTTGAATATTTTGTCTCTTATTATGATTACTATCAGCCAGAAGCTTATGTACCTAGTTCTGATACATTTATTGAAAAAGACGCCTCGATAAACGAACACATCGAGCAAATGCGTCTTTCTGCTACTAAAGCGTTGCTGGAACGCCGCGATGTGATCGTTGTGGCCTCAGTTTCTGCTATTTACGGTTTGGGCGATCCGGACCTTTATCTGAAGATGATGTTGCACCTGACCAAGGGCATGATCATCGACCAGCGCGCCATCCTGCGTCGCCTGGCGGAGCTACAATATGCCCGCAACGATCAGGCTTTCCAGCGCAGTACTTTCCGCGTGCGTGGTGAAGTGATCGATGTCTTCCCGGCAGAGTCTGACGATCTGGCGCTGCGTATTGAGCTGTTTGATCAAGAAGTAGAGCGCCTCTCGCTGTTTGATCCGCTGACAGGCCAGGTACAGCACGAAATTCCACGTTTCACCATCTATCCCAAAACACACTATGTGACGCCGCGCGAACGCATCGTGCAGGCAATAGAAGAGATCAAAGTTGAACTGGCTGACCGGCGTAAAAATTTGCTCGAAAGCAACAAACTGCTGGAGGAACAGCGCATCAGTCAGCGTACCCAGTTTGATCTGGAGATGATGAACGAGTTGGGTTACTGCTCAGGCATTGAAAACTACTCGCGCTATCTCTCAGGGCGTGGGCCGGGTGAGCCACCGCCGACGTTGTTTGACTATTTGCCGGCTGACGGCCTGCTGATTGTCGATGAGTCTCACGTCACTATTCCGCAAATTGGCGGCATGTACAAAGGTGACCGTTCGCGCAAAGAGACGCTGGTGGAGTACGGTTTCCGCCTGCCTTCGGCGCTAGACAACCGGCCGATGCGGTTTGAAGAGTTCGAATCCGCCGCGCCGCAAAGTATTTATGTCTCAGCCACACCTGGCACCTATGAGATGGAGAAGTCGGGCGACGATGTGGTTGAACAACTGGTGCGTCCGACCGGGTTGCTTGATCCGCTGATTGAAGTACGTCCGGTCGGTACGCAGGTCGACGATCTGTTGTCGGAGATCCGCAAACGCGTCGAAGTTAACGAACGTGTGCTGGTCACCACGCTCACCAAGCGTATGGCTGAGGATTTGACCGAGTATCTGGAAGAACACGGCGAGAAGGTGCGTTACCTGCACTCTGATATCGATACTGTCGAGCGTGTGGAGATCATCCGCGACTTACGTCTCGGTGAATTCGACGTGTTGGTAGGCATCAACTTACTGCGTGAAGGGTTGGATATGCCGGAAGTATCGCTGGTGGCGATCCTTGATGCAGACAAAGAGGGCTTCCTGCGCTCCGAGCGCTCGCTGATTCAGACTATCGGCCGTGCAGCGCGTAACCTAAACGGCAAGGCCATTCTGTATGGCGACAGAATTACCAAGTCGATGGCGAAAGCCATTGACGAAACTGAGCGTCGCCGCGCCAAACAGGAAGCTTATAACATTGAGCACGGCATCACGCCGACCGGGCTGAACAAGAAGATTTCCGACATCTTGCAACTGGGTCAGCCTAAGACCAAGAAAAATAAAGATAAACGCGATGCTGCGGCGTCTGAAACCGTCAAATTGCTCACGCCAAAAGCGTTGGACCAGCGCATTAAAGAGCTTGAAAGTAAGATGTACGCCCACGCACAGAATCTGGAGTTTGAGGAAGCGGCCAATACGCGCGATGAGTTGCATGCGTTGAGAGCGCAATTTATCGCTCTCTCCTAATGCTCGTCATCCTTCAAGCCACAGCGGCGTTGGCTTCCCTTGCTCGCCCGAGTCACTGACTCATGTCAGTTCATCGGGGCTTGCTCGGTTGCCGCCTTGCTGCGGCTCGAATGATTTAGCGCATTGGCCTGGTAAAATACTTGTACCGTTGGGTAAACCTGATTAAGGTATGCGCCAGCAAAAATTCAGGACAAGACAATGACAACACAGCCACCGAAAGATCCCCTGCATGGCCTCACGCTGGAAGCGCTGCTGACCGCGCTGGTCGATAACTTTGGCTGGCCTGCGCTGGCTGCGCTGGTGAATATCAATTGTTTCAAAAGTGACCCGAGCATTAAGTCCAGCCTGAAGTTTCTGCGCCGTACGCCGTGGGCACGCAAAGAAGTGGAAACGCTGTATCTGGATTTTGTTGAAGGCCATCTGCGCCCGGATACTATGGTCCGCAGTAAACGTCGCACGCCGCTATCCGAGCAGAAACCGCAACAACCTAAAGTCAGCACCGCCAAACCCGCAGCGGATAGCCCGTGGAATAACCATCCGTTGACCAAAAAACCTTAAGTCATCCGCTGTAGCGCCTCTTCCAGCGCTTTGCGTAGCAGCTCGCGGTCGTGACGGTAGGGAATATCGCTGGCCTCGAGCGTGGTTTGCACGATCAGTCTTTCACCGGCATCATCGATATTCACTTTAGGCCCGACGATAGCGGCATCAACGGCGCGTAGCCCGATCTGCTGTTCAATCAGCGACAGCTTGTCGTGCAGCGTCAGAGACGCGGCTGCTACGCTCAACTCTTTCCCCAGATTGCCGATGTAAACAATGTGCGCCCGGCTGCGGCGCAGTGCTTGCGTCAAATCTTTCATCAGCAGCAGTGGCATCAGGCTGGTGTAGAAACTGCCGGGGCCGATCAGCACCAGGTCGGCTTCCTTGATGGCGAGGATTGCTTCGCGGGTCGCCATGACCTGCGGTATCAACTTCAGCTCGCGCGGGATTTGTGCCAGCTTATCCACATTCACTTCGCCATGAACCCACTCGCCGTTGGCATCCAGCGCCGCCAGATCGACCGGCTGTTCTGACATCGGGATCAGTTCGGCGTCAACTTTCAGCAGGCTGCGAACCAGATTAATGGCTTCCAGCGGGCGCACGCTAAGATGATCAAGAGCACGTAGCATCAGGTTGCCGAGATTGTGCCCAGCGAGTTCACCCTGGCCACTGAAGCGGTACTCAAACATTGCCGACGCGACGCTCGGCTCCGTGATCAACTGGTTAAGACAGTTGCGTGTATCGCCCCAGGCGATGCCGCCTTCGGAACTGCGGATGCGACCGGTTGAGCCGCCATTGTCGGTGGTGGTGACGATACCGGTCAGGCGTGAACCGAGAGTGGAGAGGGCGGACATCACCCGGCCCAGCCCATGTCCTCCGCCTAATGCCACCACGCGGTCGAGGTCGGCTAACGTGCGATTGCGCATAAATTTCCTTGTACCCATCATACTTCGAACCACAGATATATTGGCTGCTCGCCGTCGCCTTCCTGCAATTCGAATTACTTTGGTATTAATTAAATGATTTTGGGTATTAATTCATCTTGGATATTAACTAATAGTTATATCTTGGGATTTTACCTAATTATGCAACAAGATGTTATCTCTCAGATGCCTGAAAATATGCAGAATCACTGATAAAAAAAACGGGTTTATGCTGCGAACTGCTGCGTGACGGAGGCTAAAAATCGTTATATATCAAATTTCATAACGAAAACCGCCTTGTTGATATGCCTTTTACGGCGTTAGAATGACCACTGTAACCCGTGTTTTTTCGCTGGCAATGGCCGCCGAAAAAATCAAACTCCTAGCCCTGAAGCCTAAGTCGTTTTTCCACTGCGGATAGTGTTAATCATCTCGCCCTGAAAAACGATAAGGTTTCCTGGCCGTGGCTTAGCCACCAGGGTGCGAGGCAGAAATGCCTGCATCTCCCGTATTTGGAAAGGTGTTAAGGTGCTTCAACTGACCGATGCTTTTGCTCGCAAGTTTTATTACTTGCGGCTGTCTATTACTGACGTGTGCAACTTTCGTTGCACCTATTGCCTGCCTGACGGTTACAAACCGCATGGGCACAGCAATAAAAGTTTTTTGTCTCTGGACGAAATTCGTCGCATTAGCCGCGCGTTCGCTTATTTAGGAACGGAAAAAGTGCGTCTTACCGGCGGAGAACCCTCGTTGCGCCGCGATTTTTGCGACATCATCGCTGCTGTGCGTGAAAACCCCACCATCAAAACGCTGGCCGTGACCACCAATGGTTACCGCATGGCACGCGACGTGGCCAAATGGCGCGATGCCGGGCTGACCGCCATTAACGTCAGCGTCGATAGCCTCGATGCACGCCAGTTTCACGCCATCACCGGTCAGGATAAATTTCAGGACGTGATGAGCGGCATTGACGCGGCTTTTGAGGCGGGATTCAGCAAAGTTAAGGTCAACGCCGTGCTGATGCGCGACGTCAATCATGCCAGCCTGAATACTTTCCTCGCGTGGATCAAAACCCGTCCAATCCAGCTACGCTTTATTGAATTAATGGAAACCGGTGACGGTGGCGATCTGTTCCGCAATCACCACGTTTCCGGCGAAGTATTACGTCAACAACTGGTCCTTCAGGGCTGGCAGTTGCAGGCTCGTGCCCGCAGCGATGGCCCCGCGCAAGTGTTCAGTCACCCTGATTATGTCGGTGAAATCGGGCTTATCATGCCTTACGAAAAAGACTTCTGCGCCAGCTGCAACCGTCTGCGCGTATCGGCCACGGGTAACCTGCATTTATGCCTGTTCGGTGAAGACGGTATCCCGTTGCGCGATTTGCTGGCTGACGATGCGCAGCAGGATGATCTGGTGGACAGAATTCAGGGCGGTCTGCGGCATAAAAAGCAGACGCATTTCCTGCATGAGGGCAACACCGGACTGACGCAGAATTTATCGTTTATTGGTGGTTAACGCGCTCGCCGCCAACTGGCAATAGGCGGTGGTTGAGGCACGTTCAAGGAGTACAAGATGAGCAAGGCCAGCAAAGATTTTCTTCCCCTTACTTTGGCAATTCTTACGGTATCTGACAGCCGTAGTGAAGCCGAAGATACTTCCGGACACTATCTGAAAGAAGCGGCGGAAGAGGCCGGGCATCGCATTGCTGCCCGGGCGATCGTAAAAGATAATTTGTATAAAATTCGCGCCATGGTTTCCAACTGGATTGCCGATGACGCCATCCAGGTGATTCTTATCAACGGTGGCACCGGTTTTACACAGCACGACAATACGCCCGAAGCACTCAAACCGCTGTTTGACCGTGAAATCGAAGGCTACGGGGAGTTGTTTCGCATGGTGTCGTTTGAAGAAATCGGCACCTCGACGATCCAGTCGCGGGCGCTGGCTGGCATGGCCAACCAAACAGTGATTTTTGTGATGCCCGGTTCCACCCGTGCCTGCCAGACAGCCTGGGAACACATCATCGAAGCGCAACTCGACGCCCGCAACGGCCCATGTAATTTCACTCCACACGTCAAAAAATAAGCCTGCTATGTCTACTTTTACTCATATTAATGCTTCCGGTGATGCCCATATGGTGGACGTCTCCGGCAAAGCTGAAACCGTGCGCGAAGCTCGCGCTGAAGCCTTTGTCACCATGGCGGCGGCGACGCTGGCGATGATCGTCAACGGCAACCATCACAAAGGTGACGTGTTCGCTACTGCACGTATCGCCGGTATTCAGGCAGCGAAAAAGACCTGGGATCTGATCCCGCTGTGCCATCCGCTGCTGCTGACCAAAGTGGAGGTCAATCTGCAGGCCGAGCCGGAACATAACCGCGTGCGTATTGAATCACGCTGCCGTCTAAGCGGTAAAACCGGTGTCGAGATGGAAGCGCTGACTGCGGCGTCAGTTGCCGCGCTGACTATTTATGACATGTGCAAAGCCGTACAAAAAGACATGCTAATAGGTCCTATCCGCTTGCTGGAAAAATCAGGTGGCAAATCCGGCGACTTTAAGGCTGTCTCATGATAGAGATTTTATTCTTTGCGCAGGTGCGTGAACTGATTGGGGTGAACTCACTGCAACTGTCCGCTGAATTCAGCACGGTGGAAGCGTTACGTCAGGCGCTGTGCGCACGCGGTGACCGCTGGGCGCTGGCCCTGGAGTCGGGGAAATTGCTGGTGGCGGTCAATCAAACGCTGGTCGACACTGCTCACGTGCTGAAAGCTGGCGATGAAGTGGCTTTCTTCCCGCCGGTGACCGGAGGCTGATATGGATATGACTAAAATTGTGGTCAATGCCGCGCCGTTTAAGGTCGGCGACGAATACCAATGGCTGGCGCAGTCTGACGCCGATGGCGCTGTGGTGACATTCACCGGCAAAGTACGCAATCATAACCTCGGTGATAATGTCAGCGCTTTGACGCTTGAACACTATCCCGGCATGACCGAAAAAGCACTGGCGGAGATTGTGGCTGAGGCCCGTCAACGTTGGCCGTTACAGCGGGTCTCGGTGTATCACCGTATCGGCGCGATGTATCCTGGCGATGAAATTGTGTTTGTCGGCGTCACCAGCGCACACCGTGGCATGGCGTTTGATGCCACCGAATTCATCATGGATCACCTGAAAACCCGTGCGCCTTTCTGGAAGCGCGAAGCGACGGATCAGGGCGAACGCTGGGTCGATGCCCGCCACAGCGACCAGGACGCGGTAAATCGTTGGTAAACTGCAACTAAAGCTTACGCTTAGCAACCGCGCAATCTGCCGGATTTATGATAATGTTATTCAACAGGCGGCCTGTTTTTAGGGCCTAATTTTTGTCCTCCATGCAAGAGGTAATCATCATGGATCGATATCCACGCAGTAATGGCTCGATTGTTGAACGTGCTAACACCGGCATTCAGGCTTATATGGCGCAGGTCTATGGTTGGATGACCTGTGGCTTGTTACTCACCGCTTTCGTTGCCTGGTATGCTTCGCGATCCCCTGCGATCCTCGGCTTCATCTTCTCCAGCCAGATCACGTTCTTTGGTTTGATTATTGCGCAGTTGGCGCTGGTATTTGTGATTTCCGGTATGGTTAACCGCCTGAGCGGTACTGTCGCCACTGGGCTGTTTATGTTGTATTCGGCTCTGACGGGGTTGACGCTTTCCAGCATTTTCATTGTCTATACCGGCTCATCTATCGCCAGTACCTTCGTGGTTGCCGGTGGGATGTTTGGTGCAATGAGTGTTTACGGTTACACCACTAAGCGCGATCTCAGCCGTATGGGCAGCCTGTTGTTCATGGCGCTGATCGGTATTGTGCTGGCTTCCTTGGTTAACATCTGGCTTAAAAGCTCGGCGCTGATGTGGGCTGTGACCTACATTGGTGTGGTGGTCTTCGTCGGTCTGACTGCCTATGACACCCAGAAGCTGAAAAACATGGGTGAGCAGTTGTCGGTCAATGACAAAGACAACTTCCGTAAATACTCGATTGTTGGTGCACTGACGTTATATTTAGACTTCATCAACCTGTTCCTGATGCTTTTACGCATCTTTGGCAACCGCCGTTAAGGTTTTTGATTGCATAGGTGAGGGGCGCTGAAAAGTGTCCCTTTCTTTTTGGGTGGCAGCCCAGTACTGCTTTTGAATTCAGCTTCAACTTCAGCTTCAAGGTCGTGGGCGTCGGCCCACACACGATGCGTTCGGATTACGATCCGAATTGGTTTTTCAATTCAATTTCAACGTCAAGGTCGTGGGCTCGCCGCCCACACTGGCCCAAAGGAGGTTTAAACGAACCTCCTTTGGAATCCTGCGTTTTTTGCTGCTGTAACACCGCAGCTGCGCGAGTCACAATGGCCGTGTTTCAGGCATTTCCGTTATAGCCGCAAAATGTCGCCGCTTAGGCGGTGCCTTCGTTCGCTGCGGGTTACAACCCGCGTAAAAAGACTCGCGGTTTTTCACCTCTTGCTCAGCGCCATTTTTGAATGCGGCTCATACTTTTTTAAAACCAATACCAGTCTGGTTTTGAATGTGAATTTGGGTTTGGGTTTAGAATTTTGAAGAAGCTTAGGCCGCATTCAAAATGTCACCGGCAAGTCGGTGGCGAGACAACGTCTCTTCCGTTGCCTCAAACCCGCAGCCCGGAGGGCTGACATTTTGCGGCTATCGCTGTGGCATCTGAAACACGGCCATTATGACCCGCGAAGCTGCTGTTTTAAAAAAGCTCGGATTCCAAGGGCCCGAGCGCCTGCGGGCCTTTGGTCGGTGTGGGCCGACGCCCACGACCTTGAAATTGACCTTGAAATTGACCTTGAAATTGAACTTAAGAAATTTGAAATTAAAACCGCGACTGGCGTGTCGGCACACGCCGGAAACTCCACCATACCTGGGCGGTATTAAACAACACCAGAACTGCGGTCACGAGGAATACCCAGCGAAAGCCCATCATGGCGGAGATGCTGGAGCCTAGCAGCGGGCCGATCACATTTCCCATATACATAAATGACTGGTTGTAACCGAAGATGCGTCCAGTCGTCTGGTCACTGCTGTATTTCACCAGCAGCGCCTGAACGGCAGGCATAAGCGCGCCGTCGCCGAATCCGAGCATAAACCGCAAAATACCGAGCTGAGTCGCGGAGCTGATGGTGGCCATCAGGCAGAACAGCACAAAACAAAATATCAGCGCAGCGATGAGGATCCGATGCGCGCCGATTCGGTCACCGAGCTTGCCAAGTTTTGGTGCTGACATCAGTGCCGACACGCCGGGCACGGCAGCGATAACTCCGCTGATAAAG
Source organism: Ewingella sp. S1.OA.A_B6 (assembly GCF_049889095.1). NCBI lineage: Bacteria > Pseudomonadati > Pseudomonadota > Gammaproteobacteria > Enterobacterales > Yersiniaceae > Ewingella > Ewingella sp. S1.OA.A_B6. The sequence continues at coordinate 177,881 of NZ_JBLJFK010000001.1, forward strand.
GCAATATTGCTGGTGTCTGGTGACAGTTCGCGAATAAACAGCGTGAGGATCGGGCTTATCGACCCGTTCGCCAGCTGAATCATCATGGTGGTGACGAACAGGCTAAGGATCAGCCACGGATAGGGCAGGGCAGTGAACACGGCTTTACCGCTGAGGCGGTTGGCCTTGGTGATCGGCACCACTCGCTCTTTAATCAGGAAGAAGGTGATCAGAAAGCTGATAAACAGCATGCCGCTGGTAACGAAAAATACCGTGCGCAGCCCGAGATGGTCGGCCATAAAACCGCCCAGCAATGGGCCTATGATCACCCCGGAAACCTGCCCGGTCGAGAGTGTGCCCAACGCCCAGCCGCTTTTATTACGCGGCACCTGCGATGCAACCAGCGCCATGGCATTGGGAATATAGCCTGATGTTAGCCCCATCAGGGTGCGCAGGATGAACAACTGCCAGACATTGGTGGCAAACCCCTGCAACATCATAACAATCGCCATACCGAGCGCGGCGCGCAGCAGCATCAGCTTACGCCCTTTGCGATCAGCAAGGCTGCCCCATAAGGGCGCGACCACTGCTGACACCAGAAACGAACCGCTGAATACCAGACCTGACCACAAACTGAGTGAGGCGTGGGAAGTGACGCCGAGTTGTTCGATATAAAGAGGCAGGAAGGGTAGGATTTCGCTCATTGCCATGCCGGTGAAAAAACAGCCCAGCCAGACGGAGATTAGATTGAGTTTCCAGGTTTCCATGGTGCTGAGGGATTGCCTTAATAAAAGAGTATTAACTTTGGCAAGCATAGCAAGCCAGATGACGCAAGGGACGGCAAAAAGTGGTAAGTGAAGTTCACTGTGGTAATTTGCTATCCTGAATCAGCCATTTTGGCTATCACGGTATAAAATGCCGTAGCTATTGAAAAAACAATAGTTAATGCCTTATACCCTCGCGGCAAACTCCCTGTTACGCCTCCATTTTTATATAATTTCACGCAGCGGTCAGTCTTGTGTTAAAATCGCTGGAACTGGCGCACTGCAGTTTGTGCCGAATCCTCGTGGTAATGCCTCATTTGCCTCGTCTGATCATCCACTCTTGAAACTGCACCGAACCCCGTTCGGGTTAGAGTGGACTGGAGCTTTTCCTTATATGTCATTTGATTCTCTCGGCTTAAGTGCCGAAATTTTGCGTGCTGTTGAAGAACAGGGCTATCGTGTACCTACGCCTATTCAGAGCCAGGCTATCCCTGTTGTTCTGCAAGGCCGTGACCTGATGGCAAGTGCGCAAACCGGTACCGGTAAAACCGCTGGTTTTACATTGCCACTGCTAAACATGCTCAGCCATTCCAACGCGCAATTCAAAGGACGTCGCCCTGTTCGTGCGCTGATCCTGACCCCGACGCGTGAACTGGCGGCGCAGATTGGCGAAAACGTCGCGTCTTACAGCAAATACCTGACCCTGCGTTCTTTGGTCGTATTTGGCGGCGTAAGCATTAACCCGCAGATGATGAAACTACGCGCAGGCGTAGATGTGCTGATCGCGACCCCTGGTCGTCTTCTGGACTTAGAACATCAGAACGCGGTGGATTTATCCAAAGTTGAAATTCTGGTGCTGGACGAAGCTGATCGCATGCTGGATATGGGCTTCATCCACGACATCCGTCGCGTTCTGGCTAAACTGCCAGCTAAGCGCCAGAACCTGTTGTTCTCTGCTACCTTCTCCGATGAGATCAAAGGTCTGGCCAGCAAGTTGCTGACTAACCCGGCTTCCGTCGAAGTGGCGCGTCGTAATACCGCGTCAGAGCAGATCGAACAAAGCGTGCATTTTGTTGATAAAAAACGCAAAAGAGAACTGCTGTCTCAGATGATTGGCGAAGGCGACTGGAGACAGGTGCTGGTATTTACCCGTACTAAACACGGCGCAAACCATCTGGCAGAGCAGCTGAATAAGGATGGCATCACCGCCTCCGCGATTCACGGTAACAAAAGTCAGGGCGCACGTACCCGTGCACTGGCCGACTTCAAAGACGGCGGCGTTCGCGTGCTGGTTGCAACCGACATCGCGGCCCGTGGTCTGGATATCGATCAGTTGCCACACGTAGTGAACTACGAGTTGCCGAACGTGCCTGAAGATTACGTTCACCGTATCGGCCGTACTGGCCGTGCAGAATCAACCGGTGAAGCGATCTCACTGGTCTGCGTTGATGAACACAAATTGCTGCGTGATATTGAGCGTTTGCTCAAGCGTGAAGTTCCACGTATCGCGCTGGAAGGCTACGAGCCGGATCCAACCATTAGAGCTGAGCCGATCATCAATGGTCGTCAGGGCAGTGGTGGCGGCGGTCGTGGTGCTCCGCGTCAGGGTGGAGGTCAGCGCTCTGGTTCAGGTGCTCCTCGCTCAAGCGCACCGCGCTCAGCAGGCAGTGGCCAACGCAGCGGCAACGGCGGTGGGGAAAACCGTGGTTCAGGCGAAGGCCGTCCGGCTGCTCGTCCTGCCCGCGCAGCCAATGCCGGTCAGCGTCGTTCAGGTCCTCCGGCTGGCGGCCGCAAGCCGTAAGCTTTGACCTGAATGAAAAAACCGCCTCAGCGTTTGCTGCAGGCGGTTTTTTTTGGCTGTTATTTATAACCAGATACGGTAAGCGCAGCGGCGTGCGCCTTGCAGAATATGCTCGGTACGTTCGACGTTGGCCTCAAGCGTGGCGCTGAACACCTCTCGCTCTGCACGACAAAATCCCTGGCAGGTGGCCGCTGCAGCGCAAATTGGGCAGTGGTTTTCGATCAGCAGAAAGCTGCCATCCTCTTCCTGTTGCCAGTCCGCCATATAGCCTTCGCGGGTGCGGATTGCCGTCAGCCGCCTCAAGCGTTCCTCCAGCGTCGTTGCACCGGCCATCGCCTGCTGATAGGCGTTACGGGTCTGTTCTTCGCGGCCGGAGATCAGTTTATCCAGCGCCTTCTCACCTAATGATGAGCGGATCAGCGTGAGCAGCTGTACGGTCAGGTCAGCGTGGGCATCTGGAAAACGAGCGTGGCCGCTGGCGGTGAGTTGCCAGAACTGTGCCGGACGGCCAACGCCCTGTGAAACTGACTTCGCCTCAACCAGTCCCTCTTTTGCCAGCTTGACGAACTGCTGGCGCGCTGCTTCACCGGTGGTGCCGAGAATGTTACCGGCGTCACTGGTCTGTAATTCTCCCCGTGTTTTGAGCAGCAGCAGCAGGCGCTCTGCTACGCTTTGTTTCATCACATTTTGATGCATGTCACCTGAATTTTCCAAGTCATCACTTGACATATTGTCTCCTCAGGTTCTAGATTACGGTATGAATTAGTATTCCAAGATATTTCTTGTTTAATGTTAGCACATTCACGACGCACCACAACCAGGTCCGTGATCAAACAATAGTAAGGGACGATACATGACAGAGAATCAGAGCGGCTGGAGCGGATTATTCAGCGCAGAGAACCGGGGCAGTGCGGTTGCACTCAGCGCTGGCGTCGCGCTGTATGCGACCAACAGCTATATCGTGATCACTATCTTGCCCTCGGTCGTGCAGGATATTGGCGGTCTAACGTGGTATGCCTGGAACATGACGCTGTTTGTGGTCAGTTCGATCCTCGGTGCTGCTTTGTCGGCACGCCTGATGCGTGAAGCCGGGCCACGCGGTAGCTATCTGACTGCGACCGGTATCTTTATGATCGGTTCGGCACTGTGCGCCGTGGCACCCAGCATGCAGATTCTACTGTTGGGACGAGCGATTCAGGGGTTAGGCGGGGGATTCCTGTTTGCACTCTCCTACGCCATGATCAATCTGGTGTTTAAAGAGTCGCTGTGGCCGCGTGCCATGGCGCTGATCTCTGCCATGTGGGGTATCGCGACGTTAGTTGGTCCGGCGATTGGTGGCATCTTTGCTGAACTGCATGCCTGGCGTTACGCCTTCGGACTACTGGTGCCGGTGACCTTGCTATTCGGCGTATTGGTTTGGCGCACTTTACCGGCGCAGCAAGTGAAACCGCAGGCGGCAGAACCGCTCCCGTTCATTCAACTGGCTCTGCTGACCGGATCTGTGCTGGTGGTGTCGGCCGGGAGTTTATCAGCCCACGGCTGGGTGAATCTCGGCGGTATTGTGGTGGCTATTCTGATGATGCTGCTGCTGCGTCAGCGGGAATTCACGGCTAAGGTTCGCCTGCTGCCGCGCAATTCGTTATCACTCTCCTCACCGCTGTGCTGGTTGTACATGACGATGGCACTGCTGATGATCGGCCTTGGGTGTGAAATCTACGTACCTTATATGTTGCAACACCTGCACGGGCAGACACCGCTCGCTGCAGGCTACATTACCGCAGCCGCAGCCGCCGGCTGGACGCTGAGTGAAATGACCAGCGCGGGCTGGACGGGTCGCCGTGTCAATCAGTCGATCGTCTCCGGCCCGGCCATTCTGGCGGCAGGACTGCTACTCTTACTGGCGTCGGTTCCGGTGGTTTTCGGCCCGCCGTGGTTCAATCTGAGTGGCATCATATTGGGTCTGACACTGGCCGGCTTCGGCATCGGCCTTGGCTGGCCTCATCTGCTGACCCGCGTATTACAGCAGGCCGACGCCCAAGAGAAAGAGACCGCCGGTGCCTCTATTACGCTGGTGCAATCTTTCGCCGCTGCGCTGGGGGCCGCACTGGCCGGAACCATCGCTAACCTTGCCGGTGTTAACAGCGCTCAGCCTGATGCTGCCAGTAATGCTGCGTTCTGGCTGTTCTTGTTCTTCATCATCCCGTCCGGGCTGGGCGTTTTCACCGCCTGGCGTTCGGTGAAAAAACGCCGTATTTCTCATCCTGAAGTTCTTGTATACCCAAAATAATTTGAATTACAGCCAATGTAGCAGCGGCTTGAAGTATGGAGGGCATATTGCTATAGCAGGGCGTTCACCCGTATTATTGCCCGTCATTTTTTAAGGGTGAACGTCATGCGTGTATTACTGGCTCCGATGGAAGGCGTACTGGATCCTTTGGTCAGAGAACTTCTGACCGAAGTGAATGATTACGACTTATGCATCACCGAGTTTTTGCGCGTGGTCGACATGCTGCTTCCCGCCAAATCCTTCTATCGTCGCTGTCCTGAATTACTTAACCATAGCCGCACGCCTTCCGGCACCCGGGTTCGCATCCAGTTATTGGGGCAATATCCGCAATGGCTGGCAGAAAATGCCGCGCTGGCAGTGAAACTCGGCTCGTACGGCGTTGATCTTAACTGCGGTTGCCCGTCGAATACGGTGAACGGCAGCGGTGGTGGCGCGACATTGCTAAAAGATCCCGAGCTGATTTATCAGGGTGCCAAAGCCATGCGTGAGGCGGTTCCTGCTGAGTTGCCGGTCACGGTGAAAGTCCGTCTCGGCTGGGATTCTCTGGCGCAGAGCTTTGAAATTGCCGATGCGGTACAGCAGGCCGGTGCGACAGAATTAACCGTGCATGGACGTACTAAGGAAGACGGTTATAAAGCCGAACGTATTAACTGGCAGGCAATAGCGGACATCCGCCAACGGCTGACTATTCCGGTGATCGCTAACGGTGAGATTTGGAACTACGCCAGTGCGCAGGCGTGTATGAAAGTGACGGGGTGTGACTCGGTGATGATCGGCCGCGGCGCATTGAATATTCCGAACCTCAGCCGCGTGGTGAAATACAACGAACCCCGGATGCCGTGGGCTGATGTGATGATCCTGCTACAAAAATATACGCATCTGGAAAAGCAGGGTGACACCGGTTTGTACCATGTCGCACGCATCAAACAGTGGCTGGGATATTTGCGCAAAGAGTACGAAGAAGCGACAGAAATGTTCAATGAAGTACGCGCGTTGAAAACATCGAAAACTATCTCAGAACGTATTAACCGCTGACCGTTTTCCCTGGCTTCTCCGCGCGCGCGTGCTTGATGAAAATTAAATCAACACAACGGAGAAATATCATGGATAACAAAGACATTGGCTTAACTCACGTCGCATTTACCGTAAAAAACCTCGATGTCAGTGTCGCTTTCTATCAAAAATACGCTGATATGAAAGTGATCCATCACCGCAAACTGGCGGACACTGGCGACGTTAATGCCGTGGCCTGGCTCTCTGATCTGACCCGTAATTTCGCCATCGTGCTGGTCCAATCCACCACCCTGCAAGACACACCGTTGGGGCCTTTTGGCCACTTAGGTGTTGCTTGCGGGTCAAAGGCCATTATGGATTCGCGCCTCGATGCCGCGCGGGCTGACGGGATCTTGCGGAAAGAACCGGTGGATTCCGGTGCGCCTGTCGGTTACTGGGCTTATCTCTCGGACCCCGACGGCAACACGCTTGAGCTTTCGTTTGGGCAGGCGATTGGTTATCAGGTTGAGGTAAGTGAATAGATTTTTCAACACCATCCTGGAAAGACGTTGCGCAATATCCGCAGCGGCTTTTCCTTCATACTGAGACCCCCTCGCAAGCGTTCACTTACTCGCCAGCCCATGCTCTTAGGGCATTTGTGACAGACTTTGTGACAAATGCCTGCATAAAATCCGGGTGTCATCTTGCTTCACCTCCCTTATAATCCCCGGCAGTTCCGGTGAGTTAATGATGACAACCTTTTTAAATACAGAGCAATGCATGTGAAAATCCGTCTTTTGATTCTGAGCCTGTTGGCCATAAACGCAGGCATGCTGTCTGCCTCTTCTGTCATGGCTGGCGAAAAACATGCGTCGGTTGACGCACCTATGGTGCAAATTGCTTCCGGCAGTGCCATGGTGGTTGATCTTAAAACCCACGAAGTGATTTATTCCCGAAATCCCGATCAGGTGCGGCCGATTGCCTCACTGACTAAACTGATGACCGCGATGGTCACGCTGGATGCCAAACTGCCGCTGGATGAAGTGATTTCGGTTGATATTCATAACACCGGCGAAATGCGTGGCGTCTTTTCCCGCGTCAAAGTAAACAGTGAAATTACCCGTCGTCAGATGATACAGCTGGCTCTGATGTCATCTGAAAACCGCGCTGCTGCCAGCCTGGCTGCGCATTATCCCGGTGGTTATGAGGCCTTTATCCGCGCAATGAACGCCAAGGCCAAACAGCTGGGTATGACCAATACCCGCTATGCCGAGCCAACCGGACTGTCGCCACGCAACGTTTCTACGGCGCGTGATCTCACCCGCCTGCTGTTGGCTTCGCAAAAATATCCGCTGATTGGTGAACTGAGCACCACCGCAGAAAAAACGGCGGTCTTCAGCCATCCGGCCTATGCGTTGCCTTTCCGTAATACCAACCATTTAATCATGAACCCGAGCTGGAAAATTCAGCTGACCAAAACCGGGTATACCGATGATGCAGGCCACTGCCTTGCGATGCGTGCCACCATCAACGGCAAACCGGTGACACTGGTAGTGATGGATGCCTTTGGTAAATTTACCGCGTTCGCGGACGCCAACCGGCTGCGTACCTGGATGGAAACCGGTAAATCGGTTCCTGTGCCGCAAATCGCCAAAACCTACCGTAAGAGCAAGGATCAGCATCGTACTCAGCCTGATATCGAGCAGGCCGACGATTAATCTGTACTGACTGATACCCGACCTGACCGTTTCGGAAGACACGTTTTGAGCAAATCCGACAGACCAATCAGTGCCAACAATGGACATGACAAATATCGCAGAAGGTTAATTTAAGCGGAGCATGTAACTGGAGCAACATGCCCCTTTCACAACGCGATGCACCACAGAGCCGACTTCGCGGCGAAGACCGCAAGAATAATTCAATAAGCAGGCATATTTCATCGGATTTCCCATTACCGGCACTTTCCTGAGATGTGGTCAGCTTGAGATTCTGAAGATAGTGCCATCAGTCTGATGTTCGGGAGTACATCTTCATCAACGCGTTTTAGGGTGATTTCCGCTCGTCCAGACACAGTTGCATAAAGGTCAGATCAAGCCAGCGGCCAAACTTGGTTCCGACTTCTGACATCCGGCCAGCCTCAGAGAACCCCAGTTTTTTATGCAGTGCGATTGATACTGCGTTTTCGGATTCAATACCTGCCACCATGACGTGTTTCTCCTGTGCTGCAGCAAGTCGGATAAGCTCCCGCATCAGTGCAGCGCCTGCACCATTACCTCGTGAATTTTTATGAACGTAAACGGAGTGTTCTATGGTATGACGGTATCCGTCCCAGGTGCGCCAGTCACCGTAAGAGGCATATCCCAGCACGGCGTCTTTTTCATCTGTCGCCACGATGACAGGGAAGCCTGCATCTTGGCGGTCTCTCATCCACGTTATGCGGTTGAATACATCAACCATTTTGTCATTCCAGATAGCCGTCGTGTTAAGCACGGCATCATTATAGATTTCCGCAATGGTCTTAGCATCGCTTTCTGTAGCACTACGTATATGCATGGTAGACACCCCTTCGAATAGTCACTAAAGTAGACAAAATGTTTACTATTGTAGTTATCCATTATGTTAGATGAAATGTCTACTAAAGAAGATGGTCTGAATGCCCGAATAGGTCAGAAAGTAAAGGCGGAAAGGGAAAAACGCGGTTGGTCACTGACAGTGTTAGCCGAAAACTCGGGTGTCTCACGGGCAATGATCCACAAAATTGAACGGGGAAAGAGCAGCCCGACCGCCATCCTTCTGGCCCGATTATCAGGCTCATTTGATATGACGATGTCACAACTCCTTGCCCAGACTGAGGTGCGAACGGGTCAGCTCGTCAGACATGAACATCAGGCTGTTTGGCAGGATCCAGAAACCGGCTATCTCCGTCGCCACATTTCACCGGGGCAGATGCCTGTAGACCTGATCAGCATCGAGCTTCCTGCTAACACTGCGGTGCCCATGCCTGCTATCGCATATCTTTCCAGACGCCAGCTTATATGGGTACTTGAAGGCAGGCTGACTTTTGAAGAAGGGAACAGCACATTTGACATGCTTGCTGGCGATTGCCTGGAACTTGGCGATCCTGCTGATTGTGTCTTCAGGAATGTCACTGATAAAGTATGTCGATACGCCGTAATCGTACTCAGGTCTGCCTGAGAATATCCCGTACACAGAAGTGGTTAGCCTTTAAATACGCGCTTTCAATGCGTTGCGATTGTGATCTGCTTCTCATTAATTAACACATAGATATATTAGTACTGTCTGATTCTCGCTCATCGCTGACCGGAGCTGTTACTCCAACGGATTAGTGCCATGAGCGAAGACTGCTAAGATCACGGCGTGTTCACCACTGGAGAGTAGGTCAAACTTCCGTTCATGCGGTGGTATTGATATTCCGTCCGATCGCCGGGTTAGCGGGCAACTGTGGGATTGATTCGAGGAGACTGGATGCCGTTGATTGTTGGTTATCCAGTGTCTTTTTTAGTAGGAGGGTGTTCACCTTACTGCTGAGATCCTGACTATCAAGGCTGGTAGCCAGTGACGTAATTTGCGATACATCCATTTTGTTCTCCTGCTCAATACAATAAAAAAATAATTAGTCATAGCTTGGAAAGATGCTTTAGATTGTTATCGGCATTTTCGGGAATACCTTTAGACGTCATTGTTGCCATCTTCGCTATGTCGCTCGTAACTAACCTTAGTATCCACGACTTGCGACCGCATCATCAGTGAACGGAATAAATTGAGTAATTAGTCAGCCTTGTGCCAGTAGCAGGCATTATTAACTGAGCGTTTGTCTAAACCTGAGAGCAGGTGATGCCAGCCTCTGATCAACCCCTCCAAATTTAAGACACACAGTGATCAGGTCCTGCAACCTGGTACAGCCTCAAGAATTACAGGTATAATCCCAGAAATTATTCAACGGGCTTAGAAACGAAGATGACAAAACTCACCTTACAAGAGCAGATGCTCAAAGCGGGATTAGTGAGCAGTACAAAAATGGCCAAAGTCCAAAGAACGGCTAAAAAATCACGCGCTCAATCTCGTGAGGCAAGGGAGGCGGTGGAAGAAAATAAAAAAGTACAACTTGAGCGCGATAAGCAGCTGAGCGAACAACAAAAACAAGCGGCTTTATCTAAAGAATATAAAGCTCAGGTGAAGAACCTTATTGAAATGAACAGAATCGTTATTTCAAAAGGCGATATTGATTTTAACTTCACCGATAATAATTTAATTAAAAGAGTCGTGGTGGATAAGAGCACTCAAGCTCAACTGATTAGTGGTCGTCTCGCCATTGCTCGTTTGGTTGTTGGTAGCAGTGCCGAAAGCCAATACGCTATTATTCCCGCGAGCGTAGCCGATAAAATTGCGCAGCGAGATGCGAACAGTATTGTATTAAACAGTGCGCTTAGTCAGGAAGAGCAGGATGAAGAAGATCCGTATGCCGATTTTAAAGTGCCTGATGATTTGATGTGGTAATTAACGTGTTCAGAAAGGGCTGGCACTGCGGGTTTTGATCCATTCTTCGCTGATGGGATGAACAAAATGCAGTTCACTGGCGTGCAGCATCAGCCGCGGTGTCTGCTCGGTACCTGGCAGCAGGAGACCGCCATACAGGTCACAGCCCAAAATAGGGTGTCCCAAATGCTGACAGTGGATGCGGAGCTGATGAGTGCGCCCGGTTTCCGGGGTTAGCTGTACCCGCGTCAATGGCAGCAACGTCCCGTCTTCCAACTCATGATAAAAGCGCTCAACGACCCGATAGCCGGAGCGAGCGGGTTTGCCGTGGATTGCGCAAATCGACATCAGTGGGAACAGTGCCGGATCTTTGGCTATCGCTGCGTCTATCACCCCTTCGTTGTGCTCAAGATGTCCGCAGAGCAGTGCGCTATACACTTTGGTCACTGCGCGCTGGCTGAACTGTTGGCAGAGAGCGGCATTGATAGCCTTATTGCGGGCAATCACCATCAGACCGGACGTACCGAAATCAAGGCGGTGGACCAGGGTGCAGCCGGGAAATATCTGTACCAGCCGATGATGCACTGAATCGAGATTTTGCGGATTTTTCCCCGAGAGACTGAGCAGCCCGGTGGGTTTATTGATAAGCACCAGATGATCGTCCTGATAGATATTCTCGATCTCGTCATGGCACGGCGGCGCAATAAAGGTATCGATAATCTTAGACAGTTTTGTGCCAGAAGCGGACATTTCTAACATTATTTCTTCTTATTAAGTATCGACTTTAAATCGGCAAACGGATTATAGGTTGCTGCTGCAACATCTTTTTGCGCGTCTTCCCCCGCCACAACGTTGGTGCCGTACAGGTCAGCTTCAGTGTACTTCGAGTGTTCGTGGTCATGGCAAAACAGACACAACATCTCCCAGTTACTGCCATCTTCCGGGTTATTGGTGTGGTCGTGATCGATATGGTGAACCGTTAATTCGCGTAGATTTGAATAAACAAACTCCCGCGTGCAGCGTCCACATACCCACGGATAGATTTTTAGTGCTTTCTCACGGTAGCCGCTTTCCAGCCGCGCGTAGTTTTTTGGGATCAGAGCCATTGCCGATTTTGCCTGTTATAAAGAGATAATTTTACGATTGTGCTGCCAATATATCCCATAATGGAACAGAAGGAGAGATGAAAGTGGAATAGGATGTTGATTTTTAATGGTAAATCCTACAGGGATGAACCCGTGACCTGCGGTTTAGCCGTCTCCTATAAATACCCTGTAATTCAGAAACTTATCACATCATTACTGCGCATTAGCGTAAAAAACCGCCGGCAGCTAACGCTGGGGCGGTTTTTTTATCAGCTAAATCTCATGTAGGGCAGAACAGCCGGTTAGAAGATCAGTTTGAATACGCCGGTCAGTGTCAGTAAGCCGACGATAAAAATAATGGCGATGACCCACAATATAATTTTCATGCTCTATCCCTCAAGAGTGTGTTGTCGATGATGATCATCTGTAAGCCGATGATATCCTTCGCTCAGTATAGGCAAGATTGTAGATTTTGCGTTTAGCCTTCCTCAAATTGTCTTTTCCGCAGATGTTCAATGGCCACACGCAACCCGCAGCGCGGGCTGGTGAGCGGCACACCAAATTGCGTTAATTCGGCTGCACCTGACATTGAAGCCTGCGCCAGCGCTACCCGGTCGACACCTTGCTGGAATGCGCGGTCAGCGGCGGCGGCAACGTTCTGCAAATATCCGGCGATATCCCCGGCAATAAATTTTTCCCATGCCCCTTCAACCAGACTGAATTCCACTTGCGCCTGCGGATGATGGCTAACCTGTTCAAACAGTTTTTGCGTCGGTTCCAGCGTGGTGTTCACTGCATAAAGCACCTGTGTTTTACCGGCACGAGACATCGCCTGCGTGGCCAGAGCCTGATCAACACGCCATACCGGCACCGAAGCCTGGGCGCTGGCGACAGCGGCGGCCGGTCCCAGGGTTGAACAGGTCAGTAATACGAGATCGGCCGTTTGTGCCAGCCCCAGCAGCGCTGCAACGGTTTGCTGCTCAATGTCGGCAGTCAGTCCACCGGCATGAGCGGCCGCAAGCAGCAGATCGGGGCGCAAGTGATGAGACAGCCGGTCAGGTGTCAGGCCCAGTTGGTCGGCCATGGCATTAAAAATCGCGATATTGCTGTCGGCAGTATGTAAACAGGCTATATGCAAAGTGGCTCCGAAGGTGATAGGGCGATAATCACAGCTTATATAATGTTCAGCATTATAGGCACAGGGTGGGGTAAATCATTCAAGAAATGAAGGCAAAGAGAACAAACAGGATTGCTCTCACAGGATGGGTGCTAACCGCGGTGAAGTTATTTTTGTGGCTGAGGGATAAATGTTGCAGTTTTGATCATAAATAAGCACATCGCCGGTTGCAGACTATAATTAATTCAGGCCGCCACCTTCTTTGCCCCTCGACACTTGCTGTCCCTGGCATCCCGGAAGGACATTTCACCCGCGCCGCTGGCGGCTTTCGGCGTTCATGGGGGTGTACTATGGTCAATCATGTCTGGGGACTGATGTCCCATCCTGGTTCTGAACTGCAACGGATCCAACGCGAGCAGGAAACCGTCTCACATCTTTATTATCATCACGTGTTATTACTGGCACTGATCCCGGTGGTGTGCTCTTTCATCGGTACTACCCAGCTGGGATGGAATTTTGGTGATGGTCAGAACCTGCTGGTCTCCCTGTTCAGCGCCGCCTACATTGCCGTAATTTTTTACGCTATGATGCTGGGCGCCGTGGCGCTGATGGGACGGGTCATTTACTGGATGGCGCGCCGTTACGACAGCCGCCCGACGCTCAATAGCTGCATCGTGTTCGCCGGATATGTGGCGACCCCGATGTTTCTGAGCGGCATCGTCGCGCTCTATCCGATGGTCTGGCTGTGTCTGTTTGTCGGGTTAATCGGCCTGTGCTACAGCGGTTATCTGCTGTATCTCGGCATTCCTAACTTTCTCAATATTGACCCGCGCGAAGGTTTTCTGTTCTCGAGTTCAACCCTGGCGATGGGTGTTCTGGTGTTGGAGTTGCTGCTGGCTCTGACCGTGTTGATGTGGGGCTACGGAACGAAACTATTCTGATGCACTTCTGATTCAATTCCCCCGCCTGCGGGCGGGGATCTCATTTTCGCTGATCTATTTTCCTCGAGCCAAAACCCTCCGGTACAGTATTGGCAGTGAAATCACCACGATCAGCATAGCGCCAACAATTACCGACATCACGATGCCCGGCACGTTGAGCAGACTGAGGCCGAAGGTCAGCAGGCCCATCAGAAACGCCGCGATAATAACGCCGGTCATGCTGCCAGAACCGCCGAGCACGCTGACGCCGCCCAGCACGGCCATGGTGATCACGCTTAGCTCCCAGCCGAGTGCCAGCGTCGGACGCGTACTGCCCAGACGCGAGGTCAGCAGCACGCCCGCCAGACCGGACATCACGCCGACCAGCACGAATAGCGTCAAGTTGTGACGTTTGACGTTGATGCCCGAATACCACGCGGCGACCGGATTATTGCCGATGGCGTAAGTGCGGCGACCAAAGTTGGTTTTGTGCAGCAAGAAATAAAATACCGCGCCGAGTACCAGGAACAGCGCGAATTCAAACGACAGCGGGCCCCACACATATCCTTGTCCGAACCAGGCGAAACTGGACGGATATTGGTTCAGCGATTTATCGCCCAGTAGCACATAGGTCATGCCACGAAACAGGCTCATGGTGCCGATAGTAATGACGATGGAAGAAAGATTCAGACGCGTAACCAGCAGCCCGTTTACCAGCCCGCACAGCAACCCGACGCTCAGCCCAACGCCGACCAGCGCCGGCGTCGGCAAGCCAGCCTGTGCGCAGAAGCCCATGAACGTCGAACTCAGCGCCATTGTAGACGCAACTGACAAATCGATTTCACGGGCGATAATCAGCATGGCCATTGGCAATACGATGATGGCTTTCTCGGTGAAGTTGAACGTCGCGTCCGACAGATTCCAGATATTCAGGAAGTACGGCGAGGCGAAGGCGCTTATCACAAATACCAGCAGCGTCACGACCAGCAAAAATCCTTCCCAGCACATCAGGCGGCGCAACAAGGGCGTGACTGTCATTGGCTCGCTTTTCTGCATTGCAGTACGCGACGTTGACGTTAAGGTCTTATTCATGGTCTTGCCCCGTTTTCAGGTCGCACAAGATGGACGGAAAGAGAGCGGCGTAAAATCAGCCGTCCTTTGCGTTTATTGGCACGTTCGTTGAGGATCACCGCAATCACGATCACGCCGCCGGAAATGGCCATCTGCCAGAACGGCGACACTTCGATCACCGGCAGTGCATTATTGATGACACCCAGGAACAGCGCACCGAGCAGACAGCCGACGACTGAACCGATGCCGCCCATAGTGCTGATCCCGCCGATGACGCATGCTGCGATAATCTGCAATTCAAAGCCGTTGGCGACGTCTACGTAGGCCACGGCGAAGCGCGAAATCCACAGATAACCGCAGAAACCAGCCAGCGCGCCGGAGAGACCGAAGCTGACGAACTGCATTTTGCCGGCGTTGATACCGGTGTAGTACGCCGCCGTTGCGTTGCCGCCTGCGGTATAGAAGGCACGTCCGGTGCGACTGTAGCGCAGGAAATAAGCCACCAGAGTCAGGGCGGCAATAGCGCACCAGCCGAGCAGCGGCAGGCCGATAAAGGTTGCACGCGGCAGGCTGAGAAAGTCCGGGCTCATCTGATGAGCATTGATCCAGCCGCCATTGGAGAGCAGAAAAATAATGCCGCGATAAATGCTCATGGTGCCAAGCGTGACGACAATCGGTGGGATGCCGACTTTCCACACCAGCAGTCCGTTAATCGCGCCCATCATCAGCCCGAGCAGTGTCGCCAGCAATACCAGCGACCACACCGGGATATCAGGGTGATGGAAATTGATCAGTGCAACGATCATGCCGGTCAGTGCCAGATTGGCAGCCATCGACAAATCAATCCCTTTGGTCAGCAACACCATCATCTGACCCAGCGCCAGGATGATCAGAATCGAGGTGTCGTTAAACATCTCCAGCAGATTACCGATACCGACAAACTCTGGCGCGCGCGCGCTGACGCCCAGCACCATCAGAATAATCACTACCGCCAGCAACAGCTCGCGGCGCTTCAGCAGGTTCTTGATCATGCTGCCTCCCCGCATACACCGCTGGCGGCGCTGACAATCATTTCTGCGCTGGCGTCACCTGCGTTGAACTCCGCCACCATCAGGCCTTCATGCATCACGATGATCCGGTCAGCCATGCCCATCACTTCCGGCAACTCGGACGACACCATAATCACCGCCAGCCCGCGCCCGACCAGTTCGGACATAAACTGATGCACTGCCGCTTTTGAGCCAATATCGATACCTTTGGTTGGCTCGTCGAGAATGATAATGTCCGGTTTGGTCGCCAGCCATTTGGCGATCACCACTTTCTGTTGATTGCCGCCCGAGAGCGTCCCGACTGTCTGTTTCCAGCTTGAGGCTTTCACCTGCAACCGTTTGGCGTAGTCATCGGCCAGCGCCCACTCTTTTTTGTCGTTCAGTACGCCGCGCGGATTGAGCTGGCTGAGCTGCGGCAGGCTGATATTCTGGCTGATCGACAAATCAATAATGGCACCTTGTTTCTGCCGCTCTTCCGGCACGTACACAATCCCGGCACGTATCGCCTGCGAAGGTCGCGAGAAATGTTGTTCTTTGCCGTTAATCAATACTTTGCCGCCGCTGGGCTGCGTGACGCCAAACAGTGCCTGCATCAGTTCGGTACGGCCTGCGCCAACCAGCCCGTAGAAGCCGAGGATCTCGCCTTTGCGCAGCGAGAAATTAATGCCCGCGAATTCGGTTGGGTGGCTGAGGTTCTGTACCTGCAACAGGATTTCGCCCGGTTCACCGCTCACTTTCGGATATGCCTGACTGACTTCACGACCGACCATCATAGTGACCATTTGCTGCTCGCTGATGTCGCTGATTTTGCCGGAGCTGACATAACTGCCGTCACGCAGCACGGTGTAGTAATCGGAAATGGCGAAAATCTCGTCAAACTTATGTGAAATAAACAGGATGGCTTTGCCCTCAACTTTCAGGCGTTCGACGATCTGATAAAACTCACTGATTTCATGCTGAGACAGCGCAGCGGTAGGCTCGTCGAGGATAACGACCTGCGCATTGAACGACAGCGCGCGGGCAATCGCCACCATATGACGCTGCGCAATACTCAGCTCTTTGAGCGTGGCATGGGGATCAATATTGACTTCCAGACGGGTCAGAATGTCGCGCGCCTGTTGATGCATCGCCGGCCAGTTCAGGCGTTTAAACATGCCGCTGTACACGTAGTGGCCGACAAAAATATTCTCGGTAACAGAAAGTTCGTCAAACAGCACGGTTTCCTGATGAATCGCGGTGATGCCGACCTTATGCGCCGATTCAGGATTGGGCAGTTTGATCGGGATGGATTTATAGTGCAGTTCGCCTTCTTCCGGCTGATAAATACCGGTCATGACTTTCACCAGCGTTGATTTACCCGCGCCGTTTTCGCCAATCAGGGCAGTGACTTTTCCCGGATACAAATCCACATGCACGTTATTCAACGCCCTGATGCCCGGAAAGACTTTGCTGATGCCCTTTAAGGACAAAAGCGGAGTGGTATCTGACATAACGCTTCTCTCCGTAATGACCAGAGACGGCCGAGCGGAAGCCCGTTTAGCCGCATTCAGGATCAGAATATTTTAGAGAATTTATCGATGTTACTGGCATCGTAAATAAAGGGTTCAGCCATCGCGCCGCTGCCATCAGCATCGAGCTTCACTTTGCCTAACCGGCCCATACTGGCTTCGGTTTTGGTTGCCGTGCCTTTGACCAAATCGTAGGCCAGATAGGTAGCGGCATAGCCGAGATCAATCGGGTTCCAGATGGCAAAACTTTTGGTCGCGCCGGATTTTACCGCGCCCGCCATTTCAGACGGCAGACCCAGACCGGTCACGTAAACTTTGCCGATTTTACCCTGATCTTTCACCGCCTGCGCCGCCGCCACGATACCGACCGACGACGGGGAAATAATCACTTTCAGATTTGGATAAGATTTCAGCAGTCCGACAGTTTCACGGTAGCTTTTATCTGATAAATCATCACCATAAGCCACCGTCACCAGATTCACAGAAGGGTACTTTGGCAGCACCTTTTTCATCTCAGCGATCCACAGATTTTGGTTGGTCGAGGTCGGTGTGGCGCTCAGAATGGCCACGTCGCCTTTTTCGACGTTCAGGGCTTTCAGGGCATCGGCAGCCAGCTTGATATTGGTTTCGCCAATCAGCGCATTGTTAGACGGATTGAGATGGATCTGGCGGCCCGCCTGCGCCACGCCGGAATCCCATGACACCACTTTAATGCCGCGCTGCATGGCTTTTTTCAGCACCGGGACCAGCGCGTCCGGGTCATTGGCGGAGACGGCGATCGCATCCACGCCCTGTGCAATAAGACCGTTCAGCACTTCGATCTGTGCTTCGGCCGTGGTGGTGGTCGGGCCGGTGTAAATCACTTTTACATCGCCCAGCTCTTTGGCGGCCTGCTGCGCACCCACGTTGGCTGCTTCAAAGAACCCATTGCCCAGCGATTTCGCCACCAATGCAATTTTCACTTCTGCCGATGCCGCGCCCGCCAGCAGAATGCTGCTCGCCATCAGGGTAAGGCTCAGTACGTATTTTAATTTCATTCTCTGTACTCCATATGCTATTCGCAAAATCTGCAAAAAGTTTAACGACCAAAAATTGCCGACGCGCCAGGCGCATGCTCATGACTCTAGGGAGTTGCTGACAAGCTAGCCTTTCCGCGAGTGCCAGTTCTAAGTCAACAATGGCAAAGGGACAAAGATCCAAGAGAACAACCTCACAAATTGATAACAATCTTTTTTTTCGATAGGCCAAACGGGCAACAAAACGCAGGATTTTGATCAGAGAAATACGCCCTGAAATAGGGCATAAAGCCAACTATCATGCAGGATTGAGTAGGGAAGTAAGGGTTTTGTTCAAAAGCGGTTTGCCGGTCACCGTTTCAGCCAGATGACCGTATCAGTGGTAACTGAGATATTGCAATAATGTTAATGAGATGTCGGAAGTAACAATCTTACTTAGTAGCCAGTAGCCATATTTTCGCTCAGGCGATTTGGCTTATTCCCCCTCTCTATATCGCAACTTACAAAAATGTTAAGTCGGGCGGTCCGGGCATGACATTTTTGCCATTTCTCAAAATTAAATGGCAACCACGGAAAGGTAAAAGTCCGGTGGATAGAACAGGCTGCTAAGAATTCACAAAAAACACCTTTTTAATTAACAATTCATTCATCACAACCATCCGCATTTTGGAGACTTCTTACATGGGCACAGTTCAGAAACGTATGTACATCAACGGTGAGTTTGTTGAAAACACCGGTGGGAAGTGGATTGACGTTATGAATCCGGCAACAGAACAGCTAATTTCTCAGATCCCGGCAGGCTCGGTGGAAGATGCCAAAAAAGCCATTGATGCAGCCGAAGCAGCGCAGCCGGGCTGGGAAGCATTACCCGCGGTTGAACGCGGCGTGTGGCTGCATAAAATTGCCGCTGGTATTCGCGAGCGCGAAGCTGAACTGACTGACACCATCATTGCCGAAGGCGGAAAAACCTACGGACTGGCACAGACCGAGGTGTTGTTCACTGCGGATTACCTCGACTATATGGCTGAATGGGCGCGCCGTTATGAAGGTGAAATTATTCAGAGTGACCGCCCTAACGAAAATATTTTCGTGTTCCGCAAAGCCATTGGCGTCACCACCGGCATTTTACCGTGGAACTTCCCGTTCTTCCTTATTGCGCGTAAAGCCGCACCGGCGTTAATCACCGGCAACACCATTGTCATCAAACCCAGCGAAATTACGCCGAACAACGCAGTGATCTTCGCTGAAATCATTCATAAAATCGGTCTGCCAAAAGGCGTACTGAACATCGTCACCGGCTACGGTCCAACCGTCGGGCAGGAACTGGCAGGCAACCCCAAAGTCGGCATGGTCAGCCTGACCGGTAGCGTCGCTGCCGGGATTGCCACCATGACCGCTGCCGCGCAGAACGTCACCAAGGTTTCATTGGAGCTCGGGGGTAAAGCCCCGGCAATTGTGATGGACGATGCCGATTTAGATCTGGCGGTTAAAGCCATCGTCAGTTCGCGCATTATCAATACCGGTCAGGTGTGTAACTGCGCCGAACGCGTTTACGTGCAGGAAGGGGTATATGACGCGTTTATCTCGCGCATCAGTGCAGCGATGAAACAGATAACCTTCGGCAATACCGCTGAGAAAAAAGAGCTGGATATGGGGCCGCTGATCAGCGCTGCTGCCTTACAGCGGGTGGAAGACAAGGTGGAGAAAGCCATATCGCAGGGGGCGAAAGTGCTGCTGGGCGGTAAGCGTGCAAGTGGCACCGGCTTCTTCTATCCGCCGACGTTGCTGGTGGATGTGACGCAGGATATGCCGATCATGCACGAAGAAGTATTTGGTCCGGTATTGCCGGTTGCGACATTCAAAACACTGGATGAAGCCATCGCAATGGCCAACGACAGCGAATACGGCCTGACGTCTTCTATCTATACCCGGAACATCAATACCGCCATGAAAGCGCTGAAACAGCTGAAGTTCGGTGAAACCTATATCAACCGCGAAAACTTTGAGGCCATGCAGGGCTTCCACGCAGGCTGGCGAAAATCAGGCGTGGGCGGTGCTGATGGCAAACATGGTCTGCAGGAGTATCTGCAAACGCATGTGGCCTACCTTCAGTTCCACTAAGGGCACAGTCTCCTTCATCACATCTACAAAGAGAGCCGGAATAGGGTAACCTGACTCCGGCTTTCTTTCTGCACCCTACTGTCTAAAATCTGCGATTCTGACTAAACAAAAAAGTGCGGTCTGTCATGCGCAAGCGCAACGAATCCGCTTATACTCGCGCTTAAGATTAATCCGAAAAAAGAAAATCTATTTGATACAAAGCGTCATTTGATTTTGATGCACATCAGGCCTGCATCAGGCGTGTCCTAAATATTTATTGTGAGTGAGCGCGACTAAAAAATGAGCGTTATACAGAGCCTTATCAAACAAGCATTTGGAACCACTAACGGTCACGAAGCAGCCAGTTTTTTGGCCAGCGCCTGCAATAGGATGAAGACGATGGATAAACTCTCCATCGCCCGTGAAGTGGAAAATGCGCTCAAAGGTGTCAGCTTCATTCGTCCTGACGCTGAGAGCAGCGCAAAAGCTAAGACAAAAACGATCTATAAGGACTCCGCCGTAACGCTCGAAAAGCTGGCCACATTGGAAAGGCAGATCCGCAGCCTGACTAACGAACTCGCCGTTACACGCAGTAAAGTCAGCACCAGCAATGCAGAAGACGTTGAACGGATGAAAACGGAGGTTATCCGCCTGAATTCGCGGATTGCAGCGCTGCAACGACAGTCAGAAATACAGAAAAAGCAGTATGTCGAAGAGCTGGCATTGATTCGCACACGCCAGCGGACAGCGGGGAATTCAAATTCTGTTGAGCTGGACGCGGCGAATGATTTGATTACCTACATCGGCAGCCAGATGGTCGCACTGGCCGCAACACGTGACGCCCTGCAACAGCGTTTAAACCAGGTGGAAACCGATTCTAACTACCGGGTGCGTGAGGAAGAAGATAAACGTCACGCATCAAACCGCAGGGCGGATGGCAACTACGCACTGCTCGGGCAGCAGAAAGAACTTACCTCAGAGGCTAACCGTAAAATCACGCGGCTTCGTGCGAGTCTTAAACTCGAAGAGTATGAAGGGCTGTCTGCGAAGAATGAAACGGCGAAATTGAGAAAACAGATCGCTGAACTGGAAGATGAAAACAGCCAGTTAGCGGAGGAGTCCCGCAACAATTATGATGACTGTGAAAGGCTGAGCAACGCCCTGGAACGCACCGCCAAAGAGTTTACCGCCTACAAAGCGAAAAAAGAACGTTTCGCCCGATGCTTCCACGCGCCTAGTGCCATGATGAGTCTTACGGTGATGGGGTTCATGATGTACTCCGAAGCACAACCTGGACATCTGTTGGACAGCCTCACTCCCGCCGCTTTTTTGGGGGGGGTGGTATATGCGCTTTCCCATATGATCGCCTGGAGCCGGAGAGTTTAACTGCATACACCGGACGCCAGCCTGGGAAATAAATGCCGCAGTGACGACAACGACTAAATAGCGTTGAAACTATACGAAAACGACATTGATTGCAGATTGCAGCCCTTCAATGGACTCTGCGTGCGGTATTTTGTTAAAAACTTATGTTTGTAAAGTTGCGTATATACTAACGAGAGGAAAAAAACTATAGTGAGCGCCTTCTGGATTCTCCATCAGATTGATGGGTTTGTGTCTACTCTATATGTCTAAAAATGAGATGCGCGTCGTATTTTAGTTCGGCCCGTCAATTCGCGTTTTTAGCTAAAAACAAAAGAACGCCTAAAGTGAACGCCAAAACCTCTGCTTTTATCATCACCTTCTTGTCATTTTTTAGTCCTGTCTCAGTCAGTTACGCGCTGTCAGCAACCGATATGCCGAAAGGTAACTCGGTGGACTCCTCTGATTCGTCTTCATTAATGATCATCAAAAAACAAGGCGTCAGCGGCCTGTCCGAACTGGATACCCCGGCGGCGGTCAGCGTGATCGACGGTGAGGATTTCCGCAACAGCAAAGCACAGGTCAACCTGTCAGAAAGTTTGGGCAGCGTGCCGGGCTTGCAGGTGCAAAACCGCCAGAACTATGCGCAGGATTTACAACTCTCGGTGCGCGGATTCGGCAGCCGTTCGATGTACGGCGTGCGTGGCGTGCGCATTTATGTCGATGGTATTCCGGCCACCATGCCCGATGGGCAAGGGCAGACGTCGAATATCGACCTGAATTCTGTCGAGCGTATTGAAGTGCTGCGCGGGCCGTTCTCGGCGTTATACGGCAACGCCTCCGGCGGCGTGGTCAATGTCGATACGCAAAGCGGTTCGCAGCCGACCACGCTTGAAGCCGGTACCTATTTCGGCAGTTATGGTTCTTTCCGCAATAGCGTAAAAGCCAGCGGCGCGACCGGCGACGGTACCCATGCGGGTGATGTGAACTATCTCATTTCCGGTTCCCGTTTCACCACTGACGGTTACCGCGACCATAGCGGTACGCAGAAAAATCTCGGCAACGGTAAACTGGACGTACGTATTGATGACGCCAGCACCCTGACGCTGATGTTCAACAGCGTGTCCATTGATGCCAACGATCCGGGTGGCCTGACAGAAGCCGAATGGCATGACGACCCGACGCAGGCTACACGCGCCGATCAGTACAACGCACGTAAGAGCCTCGACCAGACGCAGGTCGGGCTGCGCTATCAGCGTCAGATGAGCGAGAACGACGAGTTCAGTCTGATGACCTATCATGGCGAGCGCCATACCACGCAATACCAGACCATACCGGCCACTGCGCAAAAGAATACGCTGAGTGCAGGTGGGGTGATCGTGCTGGAGCGTAAATACTCCGGTGTCGATACCCGTTGGAAACATCAAGATCAGCTCGGTTCGGTGCCGTTCGCGGTCACCGGCGGTCTGGATTATGAAACCATGACTGAGCGCCGTTTCGGCTATGAGAACTTCAATGATCAGGGCGATCTGGGCGTCAAAGGCGATGAGCGCCGTAACGAACAGAACGTCATGTGGAATCTCGACCCGTATCTGCAAACGACCTGGAACCTGACGCCTCGCTGGACGCTGGACGTGGGGGCGCGTTACAGCACCGTCAACTTCGACTCGCAGGATCACTATATTACCGGCAGTAATCCGGATGACAGCGGTTCGCGCCGTTATCACAAACTGCTGCCGATGGCGTCCCTAAACTATGCGGTGACACCCGCGCTGAACACTTACATCTCTGCGGGGCGCGGTTTTGAAACGCCAACCATTAACGAGCTTTCTTACCGTACCGACGGTAAATCCGGCCTGAATCTTGGTCTGCAGCCCTCGACCAGCAACACCGTCGAGCTTGGCAGCAAGTGGCGTGTCGGCAACGGTTTAATCACTGCGGCGGTATTCCAGACCGATACCGACGATGAGCTGATCGTCGCACAGAGCATCGGTGGCCGCTCGAGCTATACCAACGCGGGAAAAACCCGTCGTCGTGGGCTGGAATTGTCTTTAGATCAACAGATTGAAGAAAACTGGCGAGTAAAAATGGCCTGGACGTTACTCGACGCGACTTATCGTAACGAGACCTGCGGTTCAGGCGACTGCACGCCAGCGGGCAACCGCCTTCCGGGTATTGCTCGTAACATGGGCTACGCTTCATTAGAGTGGGCGCCGGTTGATGGCTGGCACGCGGGAGCCGATGTCCGTTATATGGGCGACATTGAAGTCAACGATGAAAACAGCCAGCAAGCCCCGTCTTATACTGTCGCCAGCGTGAACGCGGGTTACCGCTTCAACTGGGACAAAGTGACGCTCGACCTGTTCACCCGCGTCGACAACCTGTTCGACCGACATTACGTCGGTTCTGTGATCGTTAATGAAGGCAACGATCGCTATTTCGAGCCCGCACCTGGCAGGAACTATGGAGGAGGAGCTACGCTTTCTTATAGCTTCCAGTAACGTTTTATTTCTATGAACCACGCGGTGTTGCCAAAACATTTGCATTTGTTAAAGCCTGGCAGCGTTCGCAAGGAATGACACCCGGTGAGAGCCGGATGCTCTTGAAGATTTAGCTCATCCTAAATTGACAATTATAAAAATCAGTAAGGTCATCAACTATGGAAACGAAAGCCTCGTTATCACGCATCGTCGTCATAATTACCGCTTTGTTCGCCGCGTTAAGCGGGATTTATCTTTTGGCCGGCGGTGTCTGGCTGGCGAGTCAAGGTGGTTCTCTTTATTACATTATTGCCGGTGTGGTTTTGCTGGTGACTGCGTGGCTGCTGTATCGCCGCTGCGCTTCGGCATTATTGCTGTACGCCGTGTTCCTGTTATGCACCACGGTCTGGGCAGTATGGGAAGTGGGTACTGATTTTTGGGCGCTAACGCCGCGTCTCGACGTCACCTTCTTCCTCGGTCTGTGGATCGTATTACCGTTCGTTTACCGCCAGATGGCGACTAAAAACGGTTTCGCACGCGGTGCGTTGTCGTTGTCGCTGCTCTTCACTGTGATCGTGCTGGGCTACTCTATCTTCAACGACCCGCAGGTGATCAACGGTACGATTAAAGCAGCAGATTCAGCGCCTGCAACCTCTGATTCCGGTATCCCTGACGGCGACTGGCCTGCCTATGGCCGCACTCAGGCCGGTACCCGCTACTCGCCGCTGAGCCAGATCAACGATCAAAACGTCAGCAAACTCCACGTGGCATGGACTTTCCGTACCGGTGATCTGAAAAGAGCCAGCGATCCGGGTGAAATCACTGACGAAGTGACGCCAATTAAAATCGGCGACATGTTGTACCTGTGTACGCCACACCAGCAGCTGTTTGCTCTGGACGCTGCGACCGGCAAAGAGAAGTGGAAATTTGATCCACAGCTCAATTCGAATCCGACCTTCCAGCACGTCACCTGCCGCGGTGTGTCTTATCATGAGACAACATCTGCTGCGCAAGGGACGCAAGCGAATGGCGCAGCTCCGGCAGTGTGTTCACGCCGCATCATTCTGCCTGTCAACGACGGCCGTCTGTTCGCGCTGGATGCTGAAACCGGCGCACGTTGCCCGGCATTCGGTAACAACGGTGAGCTGAATCTGCAAAACAACATGCCTAATGCAACGCCGGGTCACTATGAGCCGACGTCACCGCCCATCATCACTAAATCGGTGATCATTGTTGCCGGAGCGGTTACCGATAACTTCTCGACTCGCGAGCCTTCCGGTGTGATCCGTGGTTTCGACGTTGAGAGCGGTAAATTGCTGTGGGCCTTCGATCCGGGTGCGGCTGAGCCGAACAAACTGCCAGCCGATGGCGAGCACTTCACGCCAAACTCACCGAACTCATGGGCGCCTGCGTCTTATGATGACAAATTGGATCTGGTTTACCTGCCAATCGGTGTAGCGACACCGGACATCTGGGGCGGCAACCGCACACCGGATATGGAACGTTATGCGAGCGGCGTGCTGGCGCTCAATGCGACTACCGGTAAACTTGCCTGGTTCTATCAGACCGTTCACCACGATCTGTGGGATATGGACGTTCCGGCGCAGCCAACGCTGGCTGATATCACCGACAAGACCGGCAATAAAGTGCCTGCGATTTATGTACCGACTAAAACCGGTAACATCTTCGTGCTGGACCGCCGTGACGGTAAACTGATTGTTGATGCCCCTGAGAAGCCGGTTCCACAAGGCGCAGCAAAGGGTGACCACGTGTCTCCGACTCAGCCATTCTCCAAACTGACTTTCCGTCCGGAAGCCAAACTGACTGGCAAAGACATGTGGGGGGCCACAATCTACGACCAGCTGATTTGTCGTGTGATGTTCCACCAACTGCGTTATGAAGGCACGTTCACACCACCATCCGAGCAGGGCACCTTGGTATTCCCGGGTAACCTCGGCATGTTCGAGTGGGGCGGTATCTCTGTAGATACCGACCGTCAGGTAGCTATCGCTAACCCGATTGCGCTGCCGTTTGTATCTAAACTGATCCCACGCGGACCGGGCAACCCGATTGAGCCTGACGCTAACGATAAGGGGGGTTCCGGTACTGAGTCTGGTATCCAGCATCAGTACGGCGTGCCATACGCCGTAACGCTGAACGCGTTCCTGTCCCCGTTGGGCTTGCCATGTAAACAGCCTTCATGGGGTTATATCTCCGGCGTTGATCTGAAAACCAACGACATCGTGTGGAAAAAACGTATCGGCACCGTGCGCGATAGCTCACCGCTTCCGTTACCGTTTAAAATGGGTATGCCAATGCTGGGTGCACCGATCTCCACCGCCGGTAACGTGTTCTTCATCGCGGCAACCGCAGACAACTACCTGCGCGCGTTCAACATGAGCAACGGCGACAAATTGTGGGAAGCCCGTCTGCCCGCTGGCGGCCAGGCAACGCCAATGACTTACTCGGTGAATGGCAAACAGTACGTGGTCATTGCAGCCGGTGGTCACGGTTCGTTCGGCACCAAACTGGGCGACTACATCATCGCTTACGCACTGCCAGACGCTAAGTAACTGTGCTAAAAGTGTTTTGATATAACGAAGGCCGCGAAAGCGGCCTTTTTTGTCGGTGTAAAGAGAGGGCGGCGTAAATTTTATCAAGGCTTTATAGTGTATTAAGTCCCAATGTAAAAACGTTGGGTAATAAAAGGGCTTGTCGAGGAAGAGTCATGGGATCCGTGCAACTTAAATCTGCCAAAGAACATCGTCACATCATCGAGAACTTGTTTACTTACTACGTTTACGACCTGTCCGAGTCGGGCCGGTGGCCTTGCGGGAATGATGGCCGCTATGGATACAGTCTGACTTTGTTGGACCCTTATTGGTCAGATGAATATCACTGGCCTTGGCTAATTTATAGTGATGAAGAGTTAGCGGGTTTCTGCCTGTTACGTCGCTATCCGGATAATCTCGATCGTTTCGATATTGATCAATTTTTCGTATTACGCAAATTCAAAGGACGGGGAGTCGGAAAGGAAGCATTTCGCCTCGCGGTGACCGGGCTACCAGGGCTCTGGCAGACACGTGTTTTACTTGAAAATATCTCTGCACTTAACTTTTGGCGTTCGGCTATTTCCTCACTAACCCACGGGCAGTACGAAGAGAAAGTGATGCCAGACAGAAACTTGCCGATGCACTTTATTTTTTATCAGGTGTCTGATACTGATGACTAATATGAGCAAAGTCACCTGTTGGAATTATTAGATCAGCTCTATATATTCTTGTGGCACCCAACCAGCTTCTCCACAGCCCTTGATCGCCCAGTACCATCCATTAAGTGATCTTTCCACCATGAGGATTTCGTTGGTAATAACAGATAGCTCATGCGCCGTGTAATTTTCCATACAGATGACGTGGTTTGGAGACACAGGAGAGAATATTTGTTGAGGTGCCCAGCCCGCATCTCCTGAAGCGAGCTGGATCCATACCCAGCCACGCCATTCAAGATCGCAATGGCTGATAATCGCGATGTCGTCTTTCGTTAATGAAATAGGGGTTGGGTAGGAAGAACGATACTCCTTGATCACAATAGCTCGTCTGTTCAAGAAAGACCTCCATGGGTTTAGGTTATATCTGTGACATGTGGAAACTGAATCGAGAGAAATACCTATGCATTTAAATGAAATCAAAGACCTTGAATGCAGTCTTCATGACGCTAAACGCGCTAACAGGCAGTGGCTGGAAAAAGTACTGCACCAGGATTTCATGGAGATCACCCGGTCAGGTATTCTCGTTGATCGGCAAGAAACCATTGCCGCGCTGACCACTGAAACAGCGGCGTCGCAAATAATGGCCTCCGATTTTCATCTGCAAACCGTTAACGCCGGATGTGTGATCTTGACATATAGAACGATGGTGCGCAGTGAAGCCGGAACTTCACACGCAGCGTTGCGCTCATCATGCTGGACACTGACTGAACGTACTGGCTGGCAATTGCTTTTTCATCAGGTGACGCCGGATGTCAGTGAGCGCAGAAACGGCCCCGGTTTATAAAAGTACCGTAGCCGTTTTTACTGATCTATTGCTGAATTCCCGGTCAAAAATCCAAATTAACCTTGCCAGTTTTTTAATTTACTGGTTTTCCCAATCCCCGGGTTAAAACTGTTGGTTGGGTCGGCTTGCTGATAGAAGGCTTTCAGATGCGGTTTCGCCAAGTACAGATGCCCGACGTTATGCTCGGCAGGATACTCGGCCCCTTTGGCGTCGAGGATTTCCAGCATCTGGTGTTTGAGTTTTTTACTGTCAGCCCCTTTTCTGACGATGTAATCCTGATGGAAAACGTGGCACATAAAGTGGCCGTAATAGAGTTTTGCTACCAGTTGATTATCGATTTCCGGCGGCAGGGTTTCGAACCAGTCAGTGTCGTTGCGGCGCAGTGCGATATCCAGTGCCAGAATATCTTCCACCTCTTTTTCGTGTACTGCGTGATAACGCACGGCGGCACCGGCGGCGGCGAAGCGGTGGAGGAAGGCTTTCTTGCCTTCATCATCGGTGCATACGAAGAAGTCGCCCTCATTCTCA
The DNA here is from genome assembly GCF_049889095.1 of Ewingella sp. S1.OA.A_B6. Lineage (NCBI taxonomy): Bacteria > Pseudomonadati > Pseudomonadota > Gammaproteobacteria > Enterobacterales > Yersiniaceae > Ewingella > Ewingella sp. S1.OA.A_B6. The sequence goes on from NZ_JBLJFK010000001.1 coordinate 206,490, forward strand.
CTGAAGAATTGGCTAAGGAAGGTCTGTGCCTCGTCGATTCCTGCACCGGACATTTTCAATAGCAGATGATGTTCATAGCGGTCGCGGTATTGTTTCATCCGCGGTGGCAGATGGTTGGGCAGGGCCTTGCTGATACACTGCATCACCCGGTCGCTAAAGTTTTTGGGCAGGAACGGCACTTTGCTGACGTGGGCATCAAACTTACCTTTGGCGCTGAACATGTCCGGCATTTTGTCGGTGCCGAGTTTATCGATCATCATGAACGTGTCTTTGCCATAGACTTCGGCGATGTCGAAAATGTCGCGGTGCATGTATTCGCCAGCGACGGGCAGGTTTTTGAAATCACGCAGGATCTGCCGGCGCAATTCGGTCAACACGGCGGTACTGTTGGTACCGATATAAAATACTTGCTGCTGGCTCTCGGCCGGGAAGGTATCGAGGCGCACGGCGAATACGGCCAGTTTGCCCGCACAACCGGAGGCTTCGAACAGGCGGCGCTGGTCGGCATTAAAACGCGATGGCGTATCCGCTTCGACATCACGTACCCGTTCTGCGTAGTCATGGTCAGAGGCCCTACGCTGGTCGTGGCTGATCTCTTCTGCTGTGAAATTACCCTGTTCCAACCGCGTCAGTATCTGTTCCGGTGTATCACCCAGGGCGATCCCCAGATGGTTAATCAGCTGTAGCTCACCCTGAGCGTCGATTTGCGCATACAGCGCCATCTCGGTATAAGCCGGGCCGCGTTTCACCAACGAACCGCCGGAGTTATTACAAATTCCGCCGACCACCGAGGCACCGATACACGAAGAACCGATCACCGAATGGGGTTCGCGGCCATAGGGTTTGAGGATTTTCTCCAGTTTATATAGGGTGCTGCCAGGGAAACCAATCACCTGATTGCCGCCGTCGAGCAGTTCAATATGGTCGAGCTTCAGGGTGCTGAAAATCACAATGTCACGGTCATAGTCGTCACCGCTGGGTGTGGAACCCTCGGTAAGGCCAGTATTAGCGGCTTGCATGATGACAATTTTGTCGGCGTCGACGCAGGCTTTCAGCAGTTGCCATTGTTGCAACAGGGTCTGCGGGAACACGACAGCCAGCGCTTTACCGCCGCCCGAGCGAAAGCCTTTACGGTAACGTTCCGTATTACTGTCGCCTGTTAAGACGTGACGGCTACCGGCAATCTCTTTCAGACGCGAAATCAGCCCCTGATTGTCCTGATGAATGCTCATTTCTTCTCCTTCCGTTTTTCGCTTGAGCGCAATTGGCACCAGAAATAATCATAGACTTAAATGCTGTCAGGGGAAGTTTAACGTCACCGGAAGGCCATTAAAGCATCATCAATGTGTCATAAAACTCGCGCTTAATGACTACCATAATCTGTAAGCAACCGAGAGACAGCATCATGGCGCAAGCTCAACTTAAGCTGGCACAGGCTGAATATCCTCAGGCCCGGCCACAGCAGCAGAACAAAGTGCTCGACGTAAAAGGGTTGGTGAAATCCTATAAATCCGGTCAGCGCGTACTTGACGACATCAGCTTTGACCTGCATGCCGGCGAGTTTGTTGCCGTGATTGGCCGCTCTGGCGCAGGAAAATCGACGTTGCTGCACGTGCTCAACGGCACTATTCCCTTGTCAGAGGGCAGCGTGGTTTGCCGCTATGAAAACGGCGAGCAGCAACAACTGGCCGGTCTGACCGGTAAGGCTCTGCGCCGCTGGCGCGCGGGTTGCGGCATGATTTTCCAGGACTTCTGCCTGGTTCCGCGTCTTGACGTGTTGACCAATGTGTTGCTTGGCCGCCTGAGCCAAACCTCGACGTTAAAATCCTTTTTTAACCAGTTTGACGACGAAGACCGCGCTCGTGCGATCTCGCTGCTCGAATGGTTGCATATGCTGCCGCATGCGCTTCAGCGTGCTGAGAATCTCTCCGGCGGCCAGATGCAGCGTGTAGCGATTTGCCGCGCATTGATGCAGAACCCGAAAATACTGCTGGCCGATGAACCGGTGGCCTCGCTGGACCCGAAAAATACCTTACGTATTATGAATGCGCTTAAAAAAGTCAGTGAAGAAAATATCGCCGTGATGGTGAATTTACATTCAGTTGAACTGGTTAAAGACTTTTGTACGCGGGTGATTGGTATTGCCAAAGGGCAGATAATATTTGACGGTCACCCTGACCAATTAAATGATGACATTCTTCATCAGTTATATGGGGAGGATGGCGAAGCACAATAAATAAACAGTGAAACATGTTTTTTTACGATTTTTTATTTTTATTTATCTCAACTTTATCTCCTTCTACACAAGGTCATATATTAAATGAAGAACTTATTACGTCTGGCGGTATTGGTGGCAGGTTCATTGACCGCGATGCACACAATGGCAGAAGATGCACCCAAGGAACTTAATTTGGGTATTTTGGGTGGGCAGAATGCTACTCAACAAATCGGCGATAATCAGTGCGTAAAAGATTTCTTCGATAAAGAATTAAATGTCGATACCAAACTGCGTAACTCCTCTGATTACTCCGGCGTTATTCAGGGCTTAATCGGTGGGAAGTTGGACATGGTATTAAGCATGTCACCGTCCGCATTCGCCTCGGTTTATATTAATAATCCGAAAGCCGTGGATATCGTCGGCATCACAATTGATGACACCGACCAGTCTCGTGGTTACCACTCTGTGGTGGTGGTGAAAACCGAAAGTCCGTACAAAAAGTTGTCTGACCTGAAAGGCAAGGCATTTGGTTTTGCTGATCCTGACTCCACATCAGGCTATTTGATCCCGAACCAGGCCTTCAAGAAAGAGTTTGGCGGCAATACTGACAATAAATACAACAATTTCTTCTCCAGCGTGACCTTCTCCGGCGGCCATGAGCAGGACATTCTCGGTGTGCTGAATGGCCAGTTTGACGGTGCAGTGACCTGGACTTCCATGATTGGTGATCGCGCAACAGGATATACCTCCGGTGCTTTCAACCGCATGATCCGTATGGATCAACCTGATCTGATGAAGAAAATTCGTATTATTTGGGAATCGCCGTTAATTCCAAATGGTCCGATTTTAGTTCGCAGTGATTTACCACCAGAATTCAAAACCAAGTTGGTCGCCGCTATTAAGAAACTGGATAAAGACGATCACGCTTGCTGGATTAAAGCTGCTGGCGGTAAAATGCATATTGGCGATACCACGCTGGCTGAGTATCAACAGATCATAGATATGAAGCGAGAGCTCACTAAGGGCAGCCGCTAATAGGCTATTTTACTTGTCACTTTGAATGCGGGCAGTGCTCGGACTCCTCACGTACTTCATGTACGCTCCGGGTCCTGTGCGCTGGCCGCATCCAAATTTCCTGCGACAATAACGCCTATCGTATATGTGAAAATTTCCAGATAAAAACCGGAATATCCATTTTGAATAAAGACTTCAATCGTTATTATCAGCAAATACGCGGTAAGCAAAAGCGTGAAGCGTTGATCTGGTCAGGGCTGATGCTGGTACTTTATTTATGGTCAGGTAATATTTCTGAGCTTAATTTGAAAACGGTATTTCTTTCTGCACCGCATTTCTTTGATTATATCGGTGAAACGGTGCCGGTATTACACTGGTCCTTGCTGTTTGCCGATGCGCATACTCAAGGTTCGTTGGCCTATTGGGGCTACCGTCTCAATATTCAGCTGCCGTTGATCTGGGAAACCATTCAACTGGCGCTCTCTTCTACTATCTTATCGACAGCGCTGGCGACCCTGCTGGCGTTTATGGCCGCCAGTAATACTGACTCGCCAAAATGGTTGAAATTTAGCATCCGTACTTTTGTGGCTTTTTTGCGCACCATGCCGGAACTGGCGTGGGCGGTAATGTGTGTCATGGCGTTTGGTATCGGCGCGATACCGGGCTTTATTGCCCTGACATTGCATACCGTCGGCAGCCTGACAAAGTTGTTTTACGAATCGATTGAAACCGCATCGGACAAACCGGTGCGCGGCCTGAAATCCTGCGGAGCTGGGCGTCTGCAACGTATGCGCTTCGCCATATGGCCGCAGGTCAAACCTATTTTCCTCTCGTACAGTTTTATGCGTCTTGAAGTTAACTTTCGCCAGTCCACCATTCTCGGGCTGGTGGGGGCGGGCGGTATCGGCCAGGAGCTGATGACATCGATCAAACTCGACCGTTACGACCAGGTCAGCATGACGTTGCTGCTGATTATCCTGGTGGTTTCCGTCATGGACTTCTTATCAGGAAAATTGCGTAAACGCGCAGTAGAGGGCACCTTCTGATGCTGACTGAAGCACTGGCACCGTCGGCAATTGCCGGTATCAAGCGCGATAACCCACAGCTGTTTTCCGCCCAGCGCCGTTATCTGCGCTACCTCGGTCTTTTTACTGTGCTTATCACACTGTATTATATCTGTTTTTTCACTTTTTACGGCATTCCATGGGAAGCCGTTGTACGCGGCGCAGGTCAAATAGTCCGCTATTTTATGCGCATGTTTGTCTGGCATAATTTCTCTCAGTGGCCGTTGATGTACTACTTTGAGCAGATCGCCATTACGCTGGCAATAGTGTTTGCCGGAACGATCACCGCTACATTTCTTGCGCTGCCGCTCTCTTTTCTGGCCGCGCGCAATGTAATGTCTACGCCGCTGCTTCGTCCAATATCGCTGGTGGTTCGCCGCCTGCTGGACGTACTGCGTGGGTTGGATATGGCGATCTGGGGGCTGATTTTCGTGCGCGCCGTTGGTATGGGGCCTCTGGCCGGTGTGCTGGCAATTATTATGCAGGATCTGGGGTTGCTGGGTAAGCTTTACGCGGAAGGTCATGAAGCCGTAGAACGTTCGCCAAGCCGTGGTCTGCGGGCACTGGGCGCTTCGTCGCTACAAACACATCGCTTCGGCATCTTCACGCAATCTTTCCCAACCTTCCTCGCACTTTCGCTGTATCAGATTGAGTCCAATACCCGTTCTGCTGCGGTGTTGGGCTTTGTCGGTGCCGGAGGGATTGGTTTGGTGTATGCCGAGAATATGAGATTATGGAACTGGGATGTGGTGATGTTTATCACCCTGATTTTAGTGGTGATCGTGATGGCAATGGATAAGATTTCCGCTATTCTGCGGGCTAAATATATTCATGGTGAAGATATCGATCTCTTTGAGCCGCCGCGCAAACCGAAAGCCCCCGTTCAGCTTTATCGTCCACAATAACCGTTCCTTTCGTGGACAAAAAAGGCAGCCCATCTTTAATGGAGGCTGCCTTTTGTTATTATTGGCGTCGTTAAACGGCGATTTTATTGGTCGAAATACCAGTAACCTTGGTTCACAAGGTCGGTGAGTACAGCCATGAAAGCGGAGTCTTGCACTGCATCGCCCAGCTCTTTACGTCCTATTAGGGTGAAACGGCACAGCGCATCCGCTGCGTCATGGTGGAATGTTTCCAGTGGTTCACTGTTAACGAAGAAGCGTTCGCCAACGTTCAGTACGCGCAGACCGCTTAAGCGAGTCAGATTGTCACCTTGCATAAGGGCATCGGCGATTTCCTGTGCCTCATAAGGTGGCTCTGCAGGCGCAATGTCCAGCTCATGTCGCGGCGTGGTCGCAAAACGGCCAAACCACTGCTTGAAATCTTCTGGCTGGTCAATCAGCTCATGCATCATGCCGCGTACACGTTCCAGCTCATACTCTTCAACTTTACCCACATGGTCGCGCAGCGTTAAGTCAGGATCGCTATAGTGTTCGCTGCCAAGATCCTTTTCCAGCGCATAGTCAGCAAAGCTGCTGATTAAGTCCCGACTGTTAGGGCCGCGAAAACCCACCGAATAGTTGAAGGCCTCGGTATGGGTAAACCCATCGTGCGGGAAACCCGGCGGAATATATAAAATGTCACCTGGTTCAAGGTCTTCATCAATAATGGGCGTAAATGGCTCAACGTGTAACAAGGCCGGATGTGGACAGAACTGTTTTAGCGGCAATTTATCGCCGACACGCCAGCGACGGCTGCCCATACCCTGAATGATAAATACGTCATACTGATCGATATGAGGCCCAACGCCGCCGCCCGGCACTGAATAGGAGATCATGAGATCGTCTAAACGCCAATCGGGCAATACGCGGAAAGGGCGCACCAGTTCCGCAGAGGGAGCATGCCAGTGGTTTACCGCCTGCGCAAGCAGTGACCAACCGGTATCACCCAGACCATCAAAGTGTTCAAAAGGCCCGTTGCTGGCCTGCCATTGGCCATTCGTATGACTGACCAGACGGCTGTCTACTTCAGTCTCCATTGCTAACCCGGCCAGTTCGTCAGGTGTAATGGGGTCAATAAAATCAATGAACGCCTTTCTTAATATCACCGGTCGTTTTTGCCAGTATTGTTCTAAAAATTCTTGCCAGTCCAGATTGAGTTCATAAGCCATGTTGAGTTACCCGTGGGAAGACAAACGGCCACGATTATAGAGAGAATGAGGCACGATGTGCTTTGTCATGGGTCAAGGCTTCGGGTGTGACACGTTGGAAAGAGGGCGGGAATTTGATTTCCCTCTCAGGTTACTGAGAGGGAAGAGGTGAGGAGAGAGAAATTAAGACTTAGCGGTCAGTACAACGAGTTTCTGATTCACAAACTCTTTGATACCCAGATCTGACAGCTCACGGCCAAAACCTGAACGTTTCACACCACCAAATGGCAGCTCCGGCGCAGTGTCGGTCGGAGAGTTAACATACAACATGCCAGTTTCAATTTTAGTCGCCAGTTTACGCGCGCGGTCCATGTCTTTGGTGAACAGTGCACCACCCAGACCATAGTTTGAGTCATTGGCCAGTTTGACCAACTCTTCATCGTTTTTAACCACGTAAACCTGCGCCACCGGGCCGAAGAACTCTTCGAAATAGGCCGGATTATCACGGGTGATGTGGGTCAAAATGGTCGCTTCAAAGAAGTTACCCGGGTTGTTCTCTACTTTTTTACCACCGAAGTGCAGCTTGGCGCCATTTTTAACCGCCTGATCAACCTGTTTGGCCAGCGTTTTCAGCGCATCAGCGGAAGAGAGCGGGCCAAGCGTAGTGCCGGCATCTAACGGGTCGCCGATTTTTAGCGCTTTAAAGTGTTCAGTGAATTTCTTCAGGAATTCATCGGCGACTTTTTCATGAATAATAAAGCGCTTGGCGGCCGTACAAACCTGTCCGGCATTAGAGACACGGGCCTGCGCCCCTGCTTTGGCCGCGTGGTCGATATCAGCATCTTCCAGTACGGCGAAAATGTCATTACCGCCCAGTTCCAGCGTTGATTTCTTCAGTTTACTGGCAGCCTTTGCAGCCACAATAGCACCGGCTTTTTCAGAACCGGTCAGTGCCACGCCCTGCACACGGTCATCTTCGATGATATTGGCGACCTGATCCTGCGAGATAAACAGGTTGGTATAAGCCCCTTTTGGCCCACCTGCTTCGGTCACCAGCTTCTCAAAGGTTTCCGCACAGTGTGGAACGATGCTGGCATGCTTGACGATAACGCTGTTACCGGCGGCGAGATTCGGTGCCAGCACGCGCATTAACTGGTAGAAAGGGAAGTTCCACGGCTCAACGGCCATGATCACACCAATCGGACTGTGCTCCACCCAAGCTTCACCCAGGCTCGATTTGTACGGCACAGGTTTGAGGAACGCTTCTGCGTTGTCGGCGTAATATTTTGCTATATCAGCACACAGCTTCACTTCGCCGCGGCTCTGCTCAATCAGCTTGCCCATTTCGACACTGACGATTTCTGCCAGTTCTTCCACGCGGGATGACATCAGATCCGACAGTTTATGCAAGACTTTCAAGCGCTGCTGCATGTCGCCCTGACCCCAGTCTGACTTATAAAGGGCATGTGCTGCATCCAGTGTCTGCTCAACTTGCTGGTCATTATGTGTTTGATATTCTTTGATAAGCTTGTTGTTGAACGGATTGATTGTTTGATAAGGCATGGAGTGCTCCTTGTTTTGAACGTATGCAATAAGCCTAGTCGAAGAAATGAGACATTTGTCTCATAGTCATCTTTCGCAACACACCCGTTTGACTGTTTTTAAGCATATTGGCTTAGCCCGCACCACGTCTGACCTGGAGCGCAATGCTCAGATAAATCGGCTTTACTCAACTTTTCATCTTCCGGCTTGCAACCTCCTATTTACCCACTATTTCTACAAATCGTCAGGTGATCAGGGAACAGTGATTGATAAATACCATGCTCACTTTTATGCTGGATTTCTTTTCCCTTTTACAAAAGCAGATAAACGCATGAAGCTTGTAGATATCCCTTTCTGCACCACCGACTGGAGCCAGATCGTGCCGACGGAACATGCAGGTGAAACGGGTCTGGCCTTGTGGCGTACCCAGCATTTTGGTGAGGTTCGTGTGCGTATTGTTGAGTATTCGGCGGGATATCTGGCTGACCACTGGTGCAGTAAAGGCCACGTGCTTTTCTGTCTGGAAGGCGAATTGCAAACCCGGTTGGATAATGGGCGAATTTTCACTCTGACGCCGGGTATGAGTTATCAGGTGGCCGATGATGCCGAAGCGCACCAGTCTTCCACCGTTAAAGGCGCAAAACTTTTTGTTGTGGACTGATCGTTCAACTGAGCGGTCAGTGTTGCCACTGTGCAGAATATTGATTTCGAGGAGTCGTGGATGAGTAAATTACGCGTAGGTATCATTTTTGGCGGCAAGTCTGCAGAGCATGAAGTGTCATTGCAGTCGGCAAAAAACATCGTCGATGCCATTGATAAGAGTCGCTTTGATGTCACGCTGCTGGGGATCGATAAAAAGGGGGAGTGGCACATTAATGATGCCAGTAACTATTTAATCAATGCTGAAAACCCGTCGCTGATTGCCCTGAACCGTTCGAATAATCAGGTCGCGCTGATCCCCGGTCAAACTGAAAACCAGCTGATTGAAACCGGCAGTGCCAGTGCGCTTTCACAACTGGACGTTATTTTCCCTATTGTTCACGGCACGCTGGGGGAAGATGGTTCGTTGCAGGGTTTACTGCGCATGGCGAATATGCCTTTTGTCGGGTCGGGCGTATTGGGTTCTGCGGTCAGCATGGATAAGGACGTGACCAAACGTCTGCTACGTGACGCCGGCTTGAATGTTGCCCCTTTTGTCAGCCTGACGCGCAGTAATCGCCAGCGGCATACTTTTGAAACTGTCTCCCAGTCGCTTGGCTTGCCGTTGTTTATCAAACCGGCCAATCAGGGATCTTCCGTGGGAGTCAGTAAAGTCACTGACGAAGCCGGATATATCACAGCTGTAGACCTGGCCTTCGATTTCGACCACAAAGTGCTGGTGGAGTCCGCCATTGTTGGTCGCGAAATTGAGTGCGCTGTGTTGGGCAATACCCACCCGCAGGCCAGCGTGTGTGGAGAAGTGATCCTGCATGATGAGTTCTACTCTTACGACACCAAGTATATCAATGAGCAGGGTGCATCGGTTGCCGTTCCGGCGGATTTACCGCAGGAAATCCATGACCGCATTCGCGCCATTGCTTTACAGGCCTTTGACGTGCTGGAGTGCCGTGGTATGGCGCGGGTAGACGTGTTTCTTACCGCGCAGGGTGATGTGATAATTAATGAAATTAATACGTTGCCAGGGTTCACCAATATCAGCATGTACCCTAAATTATGGGCCGCCAGCGGTCTGGGTTACAGCGAATTGATCACCAAACTTGTCGAACTGGCGCTCGAACAACATCAACAAGACAGCCAGCTAAAAAGCGCTGCGCACTGATATTTAGCCATAGTGAAATCGAAGGGCAGAGAATTTCTCCTGCCTTTTTATTTGATGATCCGTCTGACGCGTTTGCCGGTTAGATTGGCTGCGAGATAAAAGCAGGAGAGTGTGTTTTTTCGAGGAGTAGCGCGAGGAGTAGCGAAAGAATACGGAATATAAATGGCAGGCACGAAAAAGGCGGCAAACGCCGCCTCTTCTGCATACTGCTCTAATACTCAGTACTTATTTGTATAGCTCAGCAGTACCGTACAGACGGTTGTCGCCGGAAGCCGAGATGATGCGGTATGAACTTGCACCATTGGCTTCAGCTTTTGCCGCCAGTTTGTTTTCCAGACTGCTCAGGTTAGAGCCTGCTTGCGCGCTTACCACACCAATAGCCTGTGAACTAGCGGGTGCAGACTGAACCTCTGTTGCTGCCAGAGTAGTGAATGAGGCGGTAGCCAGGGCGATTGCTGCAAATGTCATTGCGATGTTTTTCATGATAAATACCTTTTGTGTTCTTTGTTATTCTGCGCATCAGCAGGTGATAAGTCGGTTAAACACTTTGTTTAACGTTCGATAATTAAATCTTAGACTTGGATCACATTCAGTGCAATATATTTATTTATTAATCGTTAACTAATTGTGCGGTTGTTGGTTTAACCCGCACAACTGTTATTTGTACAGTTCAGCAGTACCGTGCAGGTAGTTATCACCGGATGCACCGATAATGCGGTATGAGCTTGCGCCAGCTTCGGTAGCTTTAGCATTCAGCTCACGTTGCAGACTGGAAAGGTTATTACTTGAATTGGCACTGATAACACCGATTTTCTGTTGGTTAGCGGGTGCTGAATCAACCAGAGTTGCTGCCATTGGAGAGAAAGATACGGCGGCCAATGCAAGTGCTGCGAGCGTCATTTTTACGTTTTTCATGATGTCAGTTCCTGTTCGTTAATCTGGATAAGTCTGTTTGGGATTCGGTCAACGTTATTAGTTAACGTTCGATAAGTTAATGTTAGCGACTGATCGATTCCTGTGCAAGATGTTTTTTTAGTAATCGTTAACTAATCGTGCTGTGACTCAGATCACATTAAAGATGGTTGGTAGTGATTGATTTCTTAAATTTGGTGAGTAGTGAGGCTGTTCACTTATTGATAAGGAAATTGCGGGGTATCTATTGGTTGTCATAAATGATTATTTAATGAGTGATAACTTAAAGGTTGGTTTGATCGGCTGAGGGTGTTAAAAACGATACGGTGTCTCGCGAGTGACATAAGCAGAGAAAGATAAGGCAACATTATGTCGCCTCGTTACTCGCCTGGCTGGAGCAAGGTTCAGATCAAACCTCTTAGTAGTAAACAGGAGGATGATTGGCTGAACCCGCTGGAGCAGGTGGCATTGCCGGTGAAGTCGGAATACGTTGCTGGGAAGACTTGCCGTTAGCAAAGCGACCAGGGTGACAAAAGTTGCTGTCTCCGGTCACATTGACCATGGCGACTTCCTGACTCTGGGTTGGCATCATGATAACCTGCTGTGCGGCAACATTAGCAACCGGGACAGCGCTTAGCGCCATGACTGCCAGAAGGATTTTGAGATTGCGCATGATGTGTGTCCTGAGATTCTTTGCTGATTATAGCGTATGACTTGCTGATGGGAGCTATTTACTTATCGCTCGATAATTAAATAATAATCTCTACTGGACTTGTGCGCAACTATTTTTAATAATGATCGTTACATTAATAAGCAACCAGACCCACTGGGGTGATGGAGGGAGGGTGTATGAGCACTGAACAGACGGCTTTGGTCCGGAAATGTCGCGGTCGCCCAAAACAGTTCGATCGTGGAACTGCTCTGAGCAAGGCCCTGAATTTATTCTGGCGTCATGGCTACGAGGCCACCTCATTAGCGGATTTGGTCGAAGCTACCGGTGCGAAAGCGCCTACTCTGTATGCAGAATTTGGTAATAAAGAAGGGTTATTTCGCGCAGCCGTTGAACACTATCTGGCAACCTTTTACGAAAAGAGTTTCTGTCTGCTAAGCAGAACAGATTTGTCCGTCGAGCAGGCTATAGAACAGTATCTGCGTACTACGGCGGAGTTGTTTACCGACTGCGATACTCCAAGCGGTTGCTTCATGATCAGCGCCTCTTCAGGTATGTCCTCTTCCTCTCAGGACATTGCAGAGATGCTGCGTGGCCGGCATCTTTCTCAGGAACGCACCTTGTTTGAGTATTTTGAGAAGAAGAAACTTACGGATGAAGTGCCGAAGAGTACTGATAGCGCACTGTTAGCCAAATATATCGCCTGTACCATTCAGGGTATGTCCGTACAGGCACGTGATGGCGCCAGCGCTGAACAGCTTCACCGCCTGATTGATCTGGTCCTGGTCCTGTGGCCTGAGCTGAATAAAGCGACTGCTGAGAAACCGCTCGCGCATTAAGTTTACATCGAGTTCCATTACGTCCCTGAAGACGTAAAACGCAACGCCAGGTAATGGCTATTTTCCAATAGCTCGACCTGGCGTTTTTACTTTATGTTTTGCTACAGCGTACTACGTACTAGATATGCGGATAAACGCCCGGCCCGATAGGCAAGCCAAGCAGATACCAGCCCACCAGCATCAGCAGCCACACCACGAAGAATACAATCGGATACGGCAGCACCAGCGAATAATAGGTGCCGAGTTTCGCCTCTTTGTTATATCGCTGGAGGAATCCGAGGAACAGCGGCACAAACGGTGACATCGGTGCCAGCGGGATCACCGAGGAATCGGCGACGCGGAAGACGATCTGCGCGAACGCTGGATGGAAGCCGAGCAGCATAAACATCGGCACAAAAATCGGCGCGAGGATCGACCAAATCGCCGAGCCGCTGGCGATAAACATGCACAGTAATGCTGACAGAAATATCAGCCCGAGGAACGCCGGAATACCGGTCATGCCGAGATTTTCCAGCACATCCGTCAGCCCGATCGCCATAAACTTCCCCATATTGCTCCAGTTAAAAAACGCCACAAACTGGGAGAGCGGAAATATCATCACGATAAAACCTGCCATCGATTTCATCGGGTCAATCAGCAAATCCGGCACGTCGTTGGCACTGCGTATCTGTTTGGTCACCATGCCGTAGGGGATAGAAATCACGAAGAAGAACAGAATAATCAGCGGTACTATGCCCTGAATAAACGGTGAAGGGATGATGCTGCCGGTTTTCGGATTACGCAGCGGCGCGGCTTCGGGCACCACCATCAATGCCACCAGCCCGATGAACACCAGCGCTGCAATGCCGCTTGCCATCAGCCCGCGGTTTTGTAGCGGCGTCAGTTTTTTCATCTCTTCATTGCGCTCACCGCGGTACACCGGCAGACGCGGCTCGACGAATTTGTCAGTGAGGAGTGCGCCGACGACGGTTAGTACAATCACCGAAGCCGCCATAAAGTACCAGTTATCGATCACGCTGACCTGAATCGCCGGGTTAATTGCTTTTGCCGCCTCGGTACTCAGGCCGGAAAGCAGTACGTCGGTGGTGACGATCAGCAGGTTGGCGGTAAAACCACAGCCGACGCCGGCTATCGCCGCCAGCAGTCCGGCCACCGGATGACGTCCGACCGCCAGAAAAATCAGCGCGCCCAGCGGCGGCATCACCACCAGCGCGGCATCCGATGAAATATGGCTGAAGAAGGCGATGAAAATCACCATATAGCTGGCGTAGCGGGCATTCACTTTGGATGCCATTTTGTACATCAGGCTTTGCAACAGCCCGACGCGCTCGGCCAGACCTGCGCCAATCACCAGCGCCAGAATCGATCCCAGCGGAGTAAAGCCGCTGAAGTTCTTGATGACGTTCGGCAAAATCCACTGAACACCTTCCACGCTGAGCAAATTTTTAACGTGAATAATTTCACCGTTACTCGGGTTCACCGCCGCGATATTCAGCCATGAGATCACCGCACTGGCGATCATCAGCACCGCAATCAGATAAACAAACAGCAAAAACGGATTGGGAATTTTATTCCCCACACGCTCAACCCACTGAAGAAATCCCCCCGGGCTTTGGCCGGGATCCTGCGCATCAACACTCATCTTTTACCCTCTGTTGTGTTTACTTTTTTATATTTATTCCGCTCATCCGCGCCGGAACGGGGCGCAGATGAGCGGTTTACTCATCAAAGATTTATTTCAGCGGCGAAGGTTTCACACCGGTCGGGATAGGGCAGTGATACGGACGACGGGCGCGCAACGCGTCGCGCTCTTTCTGGCAGGCAGCCAGTAAATCCGGTTGAGTGAACAGCGCGATGGCGGTGGAGGACATCACTTTTGCCGCCAGGCACATGCCTTTGTGCGCGATGGATGTGCGCCCCTGCGAGACGATTTGCCAGGTGTGCAGCGGCGAACCGACGGCGAAGCAAGGGCTGAAACACTGCGCCGTCGGCACCAGCCAGCTGACGTCACCGACGTCGGTCGAACCGTACAAAATGTTGTTATTCGGTCCGTAGGGCGCGACGGCGTCGGTCAGTGGTGAATGGCGCAGCGTCTCGGCAAATTTCACGCCTTCTGCGTCGCTGGTGCGGGAAATATTCAGCAGATTATTATCGATATCCTGTTCGGTCAGCGTGGCGTGAATCGATGCCGCAAATGCCTGCTCTTCGGGGGTGTAATGCGGTGTACCAAAAGCCTGCACGTACTGGTACATCGCGCTTTCCAGCGTGCGGTTCGGCACGTAATTAGAGCAGGCCTTATCGAAACGCATCGACATGGTGGTGCCGGTCATCAGCGCGGCACCTTTGGCGATATCCACCACGCGGTCGAAAATCGCCTGCGCCTGATCCATCTGCGGTGCGCGCACCAGATACAGCACTTCGGCATCGGCCTGCACTACATTAGGTGAAATGCCGCCCGCGTTAGTGATGGCGTAATGCAGGCGTGCTTCCTGAATAATGTGCTCGCGCAGGAAGTTTGCACCGGTGTTCATCAGCGTCAGGGCATCCAGCGCGCTGCGGCCCAGGTGCGGCGCAGCAGCGGCGTGTGAGGACACGCCTTTAAAGCTGAACGACGCCTGAATGTTAGCCAACGTCTGGTTGCTGAACATGCCGCTGTAGGTTTCCGGATGCCACGTGAGCGCGGCATCGACATCATCAAATAAGCCTTCACGCACCATAAAGGTTTTGCCGGAACCGCCTTCTTCGCCTGGACAGCCATAAAAGCGCACCGTGCCCTGAATTTTTTCGTGCTCCATCCAGGCTTTTACCGCCAGTGCGCCACCGAGCGCTGCGGTGCCAAGCAGGTTATGGCCGCAGCCGTGGCCGTTACCGTTTTCCACCAGCGCTTGTGGTGTGTTGCATCCGGCTTTTTGGCTAAGGCCTGCCAGTGCATCGAATTCGCCGAGCAGGGCGATCACCGGTTTGCCGCTGCCGAAGCTGGCGATAAATGCCGTCCCCATGCCGCCCACGCCGCGCTCGAGCATAAACCCGCTGGCTTCCAGTTTGTCGGCCAGCAATGCCGAAGAGAATGATTCGGCGAAGCGCGTTTCAGGAGTGTCCCAGATAGCGTCGCTGATTTCAGCCAGAGCGGGCTGCTGGTTATCAATAAAGTCGTTGATGAAGTTAACGATATGCTGCTCTGCCATCATTTCTCTCCTTCGAATTCAGCGATGTTTAACGCCAGCGCGGCCAGCATTTTAATGCCCTGAGCCATCACTTTTTCATCGAAATCAAACCGTTCATTGTGATGCCCTGCACTGAGATCGGTGCCGAAAATCACATAAGAGGCTTCGCCGCCGCGCGCTTTGACACGTTCCATCATATAGGTGGCGTCTTCAGAACCCGCTGCGCCCTCCTGGCGGTCAATGATGGCGTCGAACTCACCGAGCTTTTCTGCCTGTCGGTGGATGTAATTCACCCAGGCCGGTGTCGGTGTGCTGCTTTGCGCCGCTCCCATCAGTTTGATATTGAATTCCACTTGGTGCATTTCAGCCGCGCCGGAAATTACTTTCAGCGCCTGCTGATAAATGAATTCGTTAACCTCATTGGTGGATCCACGCGTCTCGACTTTCATCATTGCGCCGGATGCGATGACATTACGACCGGTGCCCGCTTGCAATACGCCGACGTTCACCCGCGAACTGCCACCGCTGTGGCGCGGGATTGCATGTAAGCCGAGCGTGGCCTGTGCCGCCGCCAGCAGGGCGTTGCGGCCTTCTTCCGGCTTACCACCCGCGTGTGACGCCACGCCGGTGAACTGTACGTCGAGCTTGGTGGTTGCCATAAACGTGTCGTTGCCGCACACAAGGTGATTGGCCGGAACGCCGGTACCGATATGTACCGCCGTGAAGAAATCCACGTCATCGACCACGCCCGCCTCAACCATCGATTTCGCACCACGTGTGCCTTCTTCGGCTGGCTGGAAAATTAGCTTGATGATGCCGCACAACTGGTCGCGCATCTGCATCAGCACTTCCGCCAGACCCAGCCCGATGGTGGTGTGCCCGTCGTGGCCGCAGGCGTGCATCATGCCGTCATTGGTTGAGGCAAACCCTTCGCGGAACGGACGATGTTCCTCTTCGAGTACTTCGAACAAATCCAGCGCGTCCATGTCTACCCGAAATCCCATCACCGGGCCGGGGCGTCCGGTGTTCAGCGTGGCGACAATGCCGGTGAAACCGCCGGAGAAATGCGGCATCCAGCGGGCAATCGCTCCCTGTTCCAGCGCACGCTGTTCCTGCTCGGCCAGCACGGCCGTGGAGGGAAGACCCATACGCGAATCGGCGTCGATCACCTCTTTACCCAGCTTCAGCGAGTAACCGAGCTTTTCCAGCCGGTCAGCGACCAGCGTGGAGGTGCGAAATTCCAGCCAGCCAGATTCGGCGTATTTGTGCAGGTCACGACGTTGTGTTTGCAGGGTAGGGAACAATTTTTCAACGCGTTCAGAAATCTCATTTACCATCACGGACTCTCTTTTTTTACAGATATGCAGGCTTTCTGCGGGGGATGCAGAAAGGAGGAAACCTAAATCTGGAAGGGGCTCGACCGGCCTTATATGATTTTCAATGTACATAAAGCATTCAGGGCATATAAGATGCCAAAATCTTCTTAGTGATAATCAGGGGTTATCAAAGAAACTCATGCCATCACAAATTAAAATGCATCAGCTGCGGGCGTTTGTGTCTGTGGCGCGTCAGGGCAGCATTCGCGCCACCAGCCGGATGATGAATCTGTCACAGCCCGCGCTGACCAAATCGATTAAAGAGCTGGAAGAGACTCTTGGGGCGAGATTATTTGTCCGCCGCCGTCAGGGCGTGACGCTAACTGACTGTGGCGACGCGTTTTTTAAGCGTGCTAGCCTGATTCTGGAAGAGCTGCGGGTGGCGCAGGAAGACATTACTCAGCGCCTCGGCGGCACCAGCGGAAGGGTGAATATCGGTGTGGGGGCAAGTATTGCCCGCACTATCATGCCGGAGGTGATCGACCGTTTTCACCGCGAATTCCCCAACGTGAAGGTGCGTATTGCTGAGGGGCAACTGGTGTCGATGATCCCGGAACTGCGTCAGGGCGAGCTCGATTTCACGGTGAATACTTATTATCAGGGCCCCTTTGATAACGAACTGTTATATGAAAAGCTTATGGATAAAGAGTACCGCGTGGTCGCCAGGCGTGGGCACCCGATGCAAAACGCGCGTTCGATGCAGGAGCTGTTGCACTGCGACTGGACGCTGCCAACGCCGCGTGGCAGTTACTACAAACTGCTCAGCGAAGTGTTCAGTGACATGGACGCCGAACCGAATATCAGCGTGATTTGCGAGACGTTTATGTCCTGCACCAGCCTGATCGCCAAAACCGATTTTCTCAGCGTTTTATCGGTGGATGTCATTAACGATCCGGTGATTGGCCAGAGTTTGGTGGCGCTGGCTCTCGATCTGCCGCTGCCGACCGCGACCTTTTACCTCATTCAGCGACGTGATACCACACTGACGCCGATGGCGGCACATATAGCGCAGCTGTTTCGGCTTTACTGCCGCTAACGGTGCTATTTTGAGAAAAAAGCGCGCGTTTTGATGATTTATCGAGGATTTTTGGGAATATTGCCCGTTATCGGGCTGGCTTATACGTTCTACACTGACCATAACAGGGAATAATAAGCTTCCTATATTGCCGAGGTCATATGCGCCAGTCAGATATTCTCGTTGAAGTGAGTAACGACAAACAAACACTGACCGCGTTGGTCGAGCAGGATGACCGCGTGTCTTATTTCTATATTTACGCCCGTGAAGATTTACGTGACCGTTTTCCGCGCATGCGAGCCTGTTGGATCCGCAATCTTTCTCCTGCCCCTTTGCAAGACGATCAACACGCCATGGATAATGGTCAGGCACCGATGCTGGCCGCGCAGTATTGCCGCAGTCTTGAAGCCGAAGCGCCGCTAGATCCTGCCCATATTCAGATCCTGTGGAATGAAAGTGATGACGGTGCTGCACTTTGGTATCAGGGCTTGTTGCTGGCGGTTATTCCCGGCTGGAGCCTGTATATTGATCACGCCGTATGCTATTCGGCTGGTTGCATTAAACAGAACCCGCTGACCTTTCCTCTGGGCTCTGCATCGACTAACACCCAATACGAACTGGCTGATAAAACCCGTCAATTCTGGCGTGACTGGCAGCAGGAAGATCAAAGCCCGTGGGTGAATATTCAGCGAAAATTCCTCGCCAGCTATGAAAATCGCTTTGGGTCGTCGGTGAAATATTATGGCATCGATCAGGGTAGCTGGCCGCCAATGGCGATTTCCCAGCATGAAGATGATGATAATTATTACTTTTTCACCCTCGGCATGAGCATCCGACCGATGCCGCAAATCGATATTGTTTTCAATGATGAAGCCCGTGAACACCGGCGTATTGAGCTGGCGTTTGCCGTTGGCAAAGAGTATGTGAATGAAGAGAATGCGGTGCAGATGGCCAGTGCGCTATCCGGTTACGCGCAACTGCCATGGACCACACTAAGCTGGCTTGGGGAAGGACATACGCTGATTTCGCCGATGGCGCCGTTGGGCTATGAAGGTCACGTCGTTTCCTCGGCGCTTTGTTCACCGTCGAGCAAAGTCTCTCTGCCGTACAACTTTGGTGACCCGGTTAACCTGTTCTGGATTAGCCCGATTTTCAGCGCCGAACGTGAACTGGCACTCTCGCGGCCCAATGGCGGTTTTGACCTGGTCGCCGCGATGATTGAGCAGGGCGCAAGGCATGTGTTTACGCCGAGGGAATCGGTAATTTAGTTTTTGAATTCAAATTCAAATTCAAATTCAAATTCAAATTCAAATTCAAATTCAAGGTCGTGGGCGTCGGCCCACACCGACCAAAGGGTCACTCGACCCTTTGGAATCCCCGCTTTTTAAAAACAGCAGCTGCGCAGGTTGGGATAGCCGTGTTTCAGCCACCGTTGTTATAGCCGCAAAATGTCGCCGCTACGCGGTTCCTTCCCAGCGGGTTACAACCCGCGTAAAAAGACACGCGGTTTTTCACCTCTTGCTCAGCGCCATTTTTGAGCGCGGCCCACACTTTTAAAATCGCACTGGGTCTGCTCCTTCCCCTCTCACGAGGGGAATGTCGGGAGGGGGGGTTAAGTTCTAGTCGGTGGCAAGACAATATCTCTAACGTTGGCTCAAGTCCGCCGTAAAAATTGGTCTATTCTTGATCAAACACAGTTTTTAACGAATTGAATCATGACGGATAACCCGATTAGAGGAAATAACATGGTTTTTATAACAGGACGTATGCGTGGAATAGCAGCTGCGGCGACGCTGGTGCTGATGTCCGCCTTAAGTTTCAGTGTGCAGGCCGCTGATGGTGCGGTGCGTGTCGGGTCGAAAATTGATACCGAAGGGTCACTGCTCGGTAACCTGATCATTCAGGTTCTCGAAGCCAACGGCATCAAGACCACCAACAAGCTGCAACTGGGGAACACCAAGGTACTGCGTGGGGCGATCACCGCCGGTGAGATTGATATCTATCCGGAATACACCGGTAACGGCGCATTCTTTTTCTCTGATGAAAAAGATCCGGTATGGAAAGATGCCCAAGCGGGTTATGAAAAAGTGAAAAAGCTTGATTACGACCAGAACAAAATTGTCTGGCTGGATGCTTCACCTGCCAATAACACCTGGACCATCGCCGTGCGTCAGGATGTGGCCAAGGCTAACCATCTGCAAACCCTGGAAGATCTTGGCAAGTGGATAAACGGTGGCGGTGATTTCAAGCTGGCGGCCTCGGCTGAATTTATCGAACGCCCGGATGCCTTACCGGCGTTTGAAAATGCTTACGGTTTCAAGTTGAAGCAGAACCAGCTGCTGTCGCTGGCAGGTGGTGATACTGCGGTGACGATTAAAGCGGCGGCGGAGAAAACCTCCGGCGTCAATGCAGCCATGGCCTACGGCACCGACGGCCCGGTGGCGGCACTGGGTTTGCAAACGTTGGGCGATCCTAAAGGCGTTCAGCCGATTTATGCCCCTGCGCCGATCGCCCGCGAATCCGTGCTGAAAGCGCATCCGAACATTCCTGAACTGCTCAAGCCGGTATTTGACTCGCTGGATGGCCCGACGCTACAAAAACTCAACGCTAAAATTGCCGTAGGTGGCATGGATGCGAAGAAAGTGGCGGCGAAATATCTGCAGGAAAAGGGCTTTGTGAAAAAATAAGCGCGGCCATGACGGCAAAACGATGACTCAGGCCGCTCAGGCTGATTGCGCAGGTACATTTTTTTAGCTTCAGGTGGATTTTTTTGACCCAGGACTTTATTAAGAACCGCGTGTTATTAACGTTGGTTATCCTGCTAGTCGCCTCCGGATCGGGTCTGGCATTTCTGAGCCTTGCACCCAATCGCTTGGTGTCAGGGCAGGGCATTTCTCTCGCCAGCCTGCTGAACGGGACGGGCGCACTATTACTGGTGCCGGTGCTGTTTCTGCTGCTGTTTTCATTTTGCTCCTCTTCGCGCCGCAATATGTTCATCGTCATGCTGCTGGCTGAAGTGCTGCTGTTTGGCCTGACTGCGCTCGCCGGGCATACCGCCGTTACGCTGACGGGCGGTGACGAGGAGAGTCTGGCGCGTACTTCGCTCGGTGGCGGATTCTGGGCCTGTGCGGCGCTGTCTCTGCTGATTGCCTCTGATGCCATCTCTCGCTTCACGCTAAATCATACCTGGCGGATTTTGCTGAATGTACAACTGATTCTGCCGGTGGTTGGCCTGCTTGGCAGTGGCCACCTTGGCGAACTGTCGCTGCTTAAAGAGTATGACAACCGGTCGGATGTGTTTAATGATGCACTGTGGCAGCATCTTGGCATTCTGTTCGGCACGCTGGTGCCAGCGGTAATGCTTGGACTGCCGCTGGGAATAGTTTGTCACCGTTCGATGCGCTGGCAGACGCCTATTATCTCAGTGCTCAATATCATTCAGACCGTGCCGTCGATTGCTCTGTTTGGCCTGTTGCTGGCTCCGTTGGCCGGGTTAGCGAAAGCTATTCCGTGGCTGGCGGATCACGGTATCAGCGGTATTGGACTGGCACCAGCCATCATTGCGCTGGTGCTCTACTCGCTGCTGCCACTGGTGCGCAGCGTGATTGCCGGTCTGGATTCGGTCCCGTCAGGCGTAATTGAGTCTGCCCGCGGGATGGGCATGAACCGGATGCAGGTGTTGTATAAAATCCAGATGCCGATCGCCTTACCGGTGATCCTCACCGGCGTGCGTATCGTAGCGGTGCAAACTGTCGGCATGGCGGTGGTGGCTGCGCTGATCGGCGCAGGCGGCCTTGGTGCCATCATGTTCCAGGGGCTGCTCAGCAGCGCGCTGGATCTGGTGTTGCTGGGGGTGATCCCGGTGGTGCTGATGGCGGTGATTGTTGATGGCATCTTTAAATTTTTAGTCTCAATGTTGGAAACCTCACGCAGATGATTCATTTCAAGCAGGTAAGCAAACACTTTGCCGGTAAAGCGGTTGTCCGCGACCTGACGCTTGAGATGGCCAAAGGTGAGTTTACGGTGCTGATTGGTACGTCCGGTTCGGGAAAGTCCACCACGCTGAAGATGATTAACCGGCTGGTGGAGCACGATCAGGGGCAAATTACTTTTGCCGGAGAGCCGATAGAAAAATTTCGCGTACAGGATCTGCGCCGGCGGATGGGTTATGCGATTCAGTCGATTGGCCTGTTTCCTCACTGGACCGTGGAAGAGAACATCGCCACCGTGCCGCAGTTACTGAAATGGCCGAAAGCCAAAATCCGCGACCGCGTTACGGCGTTGATGGAGTTGCTGCATTTGGATCCGGCGCAGTTTCGCCAACGTTATCCGCATCAGCTGTCCGGTGGACAACAGCAGCGTGTCGGTGTGGCACGGGCGCTAGCCTCCGACCCGGAAGTGCTGCTAATGGACGAACCCTTTGGCGCGCTGGATCCGGTCACTCGCGCCACGCTGCAACAGGAAGTGGCGCGTATTCATCAACTGACTAACCGTACTATTGTGCTGGTCACTCATGATATTGACGAAGCGCTGAGTCTGGCGGACCGTATCGTCTTGTTAAACGAAGGGCAGGTTATCCAGCAGGGAACGCCGCTGGACATGCTGACCAAGCCAGCGACGCCGTTCGTACGCGACTTCTTTGGCCGCAGTGATATGGGTATCAAACTATTGTCGCTTGGGCTGGTGGGTGAACGCACCCGACGCGGAGAACGGCTGGCTGGAAATCACGTACCTGTAACGGCATCGATGACGCTACGCGAGGCGCTGTCGGTGTTTGTGGCGCGTCACACTGAACGATTGCCGGTCATCGATGAGTCCGGTCAGCCGCTGGGTGTGCTGCATTTCAGGGATTTAATTGCCGAAAGGAGTGACGCATGACGCTGCGCTGGCTGAAAGATCCGCTGCCGTGGGTTACGCTGCTGCTGATCGCGCTGGTGTGCGGCATGACCTCGCTCGGCGGCCTGTTTCACTGGATGTTTCCGGCGCTGGACCGGCCGGTATACCAGCAGGAAAGCTTCGCATCACTGGTGCAGGCGCACCTGATACTGGTGGGTATCTCAAGCTTTATCGCCGTAATGATTGGCGTGGCAGCGGGCGTGGGCGTCACCCGTCCAGCGGGCGAAGAGTTCCGTTCGCTGGTGGAAACCATCGTCGCGATGGGACAGACTTTTCCGCCGGTCGCGGTGTTGGCAGTAGCGGTACCCGTCATGGGCTTTAGCGAAAAACCCGCCATCATCGCGCTGGTACTTTACGGTTTACTGCCGATTTTACAGGGCACTATTGCGGGCATCGAATCGGTACCCGCTTCGGCGCGAGAGATTGCACAGGGCGTCGGCATGAGCCGCTGGCAAGTCCTCACTAAAGTAGAGATGCCGTTGGCGGCACCGGTGATTGTTGCCGGGATCCGCACCTCGGTGATTATCAATATTGGCACGGCGGCTATCGCCTCGACGGTGGGTACGCAAAGTCTCGGTTCACCGATCATCATTGGTCTGAGTGGGTTTAATACGGCCTATGTGTTGCAGGGTGCGATCATTGTGGCGCTACTGGCGATCATCGTTGATATGGCGTTTGAGCGCTGGAGCCGCTATTTACAAGGCTGGCAGAGGGATCCACCGCAGGAGTGATCGTGCGGTGCGAAAAAGGCGGGGGGGGACGTTAAAAAACGCGCCGTCAGGACGCGTGTTGAGCCGTCGGCGCTGGGGCGACAGCAGGAGCTGCGCTGGTATCGGGTGCTTCGTTATCTTGGATCACAACCGCATAACCCGCCACCATCACACCGCCGACAGCACCGATAGCCATCAGGCCGAACAGGGCGATAAGACATTTTTTGCCGAAACTATTCATCATAGAACCTCTTCAAATATTATGCGGAATTATAAGTTGTTTGCTGGTTCCTGCAACAGTCTATTCATGCGCCCAGCCATCATCCTTCAAGCTGCATACTCATTCCATACCTCTAAAGGGGCGGCGGTAAGTCGCGCGGTTTGATAATAATTAAAGGGTAAATCGACATGTCGTGAAACTATTTAGCAACATTTTGATGCAATAGCACAGATTCCCTTGCCGGTTTGATAAGCAATAGCGTTAACTGTTTTCCTTCGAATTTTTGCTTAAAAGTGTCGTCATCATGACCCGTTCCGCCGCCCGCTCTTTCTTGCCGTTGATCGCTGCGCTGTTTGCACTCTATTTTATCTGGGGTTCTACCTATTTTGTCATCCGTGTTGGCGTTGAAAGCTGGCCACCGCTGATGATGGCCGGGCTGCGTTTCTTTGTGGCGGGTTGTGTTATGTTTGCTTTTTTGCTGCTGCGCGGACACAAATTTCCATCTCTGAAGCAGTGGCTGGCCGCCGGTGCGGTCGGTATTTTACTGTTGGCGGTGGGCAACGGACTGGTCACCGTGGCGGAACATATGCAGGTACCATCAGGTATTGCTGCGGTAATGGTCGCGACGGTACCACTGTTTACCCTGTGCTTCAGCCGTTTATGGGGTATGCCGAACAGCCGGATGGAGTGGACCGGTGTCGGCATCGGCCTGTTTGGTATTGTGCTGCTCAATACTGGCAGCAATCTTGGCGGTAATCCCTGGGGTGCATTGCTGATTCTGCTGGCTTCACTGAGCTGGGCGTTCGGTTCGGTATGGAGTTCCCGCCTCCCGCTGCCGGTGGGCCTGATGGCCGGGGCGGCTGAAATGATTGTGGCCGGTGTGGTTTTGCTGGTCGCCAGCCGTATCACCGGCGAGCATCTGACGGCCATGCCCTCATTCAGCGGTTTTCTGGCGCTTGCTTACCTGATGGTGTTCGGTTCAATGATTGCCATCAGTGCTTATATGTACCTGCTGAAAACCGTCCGCCCGGCTATTGCCACCAGCTATGCCTACGTCAATCCAATAGTCGCGGTGCTACTTGGGATCAGCTTCGCCGGTGAATCGCTCTCGCCGGTCGAATGGATCGCGTTAGGGGTTATCCTTTGCGCTGTACTATTGGTGACCTTAGGGAAGTTTGTTTTTGGAAGAAAACCGGCTTCTCTTCAGGAGGTCAAGACTGACTGGTAGTCTTTAGGCTGCTGTTTAAGGCTGCTTTCCAATTTAATTTCAACTTCAACTTCAACTTCAACTTCAACTTCAACTTCAACTTCAACAACAACTTCAAGGTCGTGGGCGTCGGCCCACACCGACCAAAGGCCCGCAGTCGCTCGGGCCTTTGGAATCCGAGCTTTTTTAACTGCGCGCTTCGCTGAATCGGGATGGCCGTGTTTCAGTTACCACGGCTATAGCCGCAAAATGTCGCCGCTTAGGCGGTGCCTTCGCTGCGGGTTACAACCCGCGTAAAAAGACACGCGGTTTTTCACCTCTGGCTCAGCGCCATTTTTGAATGCGGCCTTAGCTCTTAAAACAGCACTCGGTTTGCTCCTTCCCCTCTCACGAGGTGAAGGTCGGGATGGGGTGTGGTTTTCTTGAAGAAGCCTCGGCCGCATTCAAAATGTCACCGGCAAGTCGGTGGAGAGACAACATCTTTACCGTTGGCTTGAACCCGCAGCCGGGAAGCCTGTAGGGCGGACATTTTGCGGCTATCACCATGGCATCTGAAACACGGCCATTGTGACCTGCGCAGCTGCTGTTTTTAAAAAACGCAGGAGTTCCAAGAGGAGGCGCGTTTACGCCTCCTTTTGGGCGGGTTTGGGCGGCAGTCCAAGGTCTTGACCTTGAATTTGAATTTAAAGATTTAAAAGCGTATGTGGGCCGCTCAGCCCACTACTGTTTCTCGAAGAATAATGTCACTTTTGCGACTTCGACACCGAATTTCTTCAGCGATGTTGCGTTAAACAGGTGCTGTTCGTCCTGCTGATAGATCCAATCATCGAACGTCAGACGGTAGGTGCTGTCGCCTGATTTCACGTCCATCACGTAATTCCAGTTAAACGCGTTGCCCGCGGATTTACCGGTGGCGGTGCCGATAATGTCACCTGCTGTGCCGGTGTATGTCCCGTCTGCCAGTTTGCGGATGTGCCAAATGCGAGTTTGTTTCTCGCCGTCGTTATAAATAAAATCTTCATGCAAGGTCAGCGTATCGCCCACCACATCACCGCGAATCTTCACCGAAAAACGCCGGGTTTGCTTGTTGGTATAATCCTGCACCATGCCGTAGGCCACGCTGTCACCTTTGAAATAACTGAAGATATCCAGCGTTGGTTGCGTCTTTGCATAGTCTTTGATATCGGCACTGCAACTGCTGAGTAACAGCACGCTGGCCGCCATCAGCCCGAGAAATATTTTGCGCAGAAAAGAGTGTGAAGCCGTCATAAAACCTCCTGTCGGATGAACGTTAATCTGACGCCGAAGCGCCAATAAGCTTGCTGCGTAAATCAGGATATTGTGTTTTTGGCGACAACCAGATCGCCAGAAACGCATCGCGAAATTCCGGGCTGAAGGGTTTGCCAATCGGATTGATCATCACGCTGTCAGGTTGGCGGCCGTAGAACTGCCCACCGCGTTCATCGGCCAGGAATACGATCTCACTTCCCTCTCTGACGTCCGGCCAGGTGCTTTCCACCGCGTTCAGCCAGCCATTTTTCTGTGCGGTGTTTGCCAGTCCCAGCGCCTGCCATTGTTCTTCGGTCGCTTTGGTCAGTTCCTGCCGGTCAATGCTGCGCAGGTAGTCAATCGCCAGCGCCTGCGGCCATTTCTGCGCCTGATATTTGCCATCGGGCGTCAGTAATGCGGAGTGATAAACCTCAAACGGTCCCCAGTTTAACGTGGCGCGACCGACCCGCTGCCAATGGTCCCAGGGCGTCGACGCGAAAGTAGCGCATGAAAACATCAGGGCCAGCGTGGCCATAGCAATACGTTTCATCATGTCCTCCGTTGCGTATTCCTGTTGAGTAATACCGGCAGACTGATCAGCGGCAGGAAGATTGCCCAACCTACTGCCAGCAGCAGCCACACGTAAGACGGCGAGGCGAGCAGGTTCATCGCGCCGAGCCGCATTCCAATGTAATAAGCCAATGGCCCGCTGATTGCCCCAAGTGGGACAAGCCAGTACCAAGTCAGTCGTACATTTCCCAGCAACCACAGCCACCAGGCACTGAACCCCAGCCACAGTGCCATCATCCACGGCGGCAAGCCCGGTGAGTTGGCGAATTCAAACAGGCCGAGAATGCACCACAGTGAATCCATGATAATGCCCAGCATGCAGGCCACCACAACCCAAAGACGACGCCGTGATGGTGTAAACGCCAACATCAAAAAACTGCTGGTCAATAACAGCAGTATCACTCGTTCACGCCCCCAAACGGCCAGAGTCCACCAGGCATCGAAGCCCAGCGTCAGTAACCAGAAGCGCAGGGGTTTCATCCGCGTCTCTCTGCGGTCAGTTGCACGGTACTTATGGTGCGCGCCCGGAAACCAGCCTCGCAGTAGCACAGATAAAACAGCCAAAGCCGTTTGAAGCGGTCATCGCTATCGGGTGACGCTTGCTGGTTCCAGTAGCGGATGACGCGCTCGCGCCATTCATGCAGTGTGCGAGCGTAGTCGGAACCCATATCAAACAGGTCGCGTACCACCAGACCGGTGTGACGTGTCATCGTCTCGCTCATGGCCGTGATCGAGGGCAGAAAACCGCCGGGGAAAACATAGCGCTGAATGAAGTCCACATTGCGGCTGTAATATCTATAGCGCTGATCGGCAATGGTAATGGCCTGAATCGCCATGCGCCCTTGCGGTTTTAACAGCGCATTACAGCGTTTGAAGAAGGTTGGTAAATAGCGCTTACCGACCGCTTCTATCATCTCGATAGACACCAGTTTGTCGTACTGGCCGCGCAGTGCGCGATAGTCTTCAAACAGCACCGTTACCCGATCGCTTAGTCCCGCGTTCTCAATCCGGCGCACGGCAAAATCATATTGTTCGCGGGATATGGTGGTGGTGGTGACTTTACAGCCATATTCGCGCGCAGCGAATTCCGCCATTGCGCCCCAGCCAGTCCCGATTTCCAGCAGATGATCCCCGTCGCGCAGTTGTAACTGTTCGCACAGGCGGCGCATTTTGGCTTCCTGAGCCTGCTCGAGCGTCATCTGTGGTTCCTGATACCAAGCCGAGGAGTAGAGCATCTGGCTGTCGAGGAAGCCCTGATAGAAGTCGTTGCCGAGGTCATAATGCGCCGAGATATTCTTGCGCGCCTGTTTACGACTGTTGCTGCGGAACAGGTGGATCAGACCATTGACCGGCGCGCTCAGCCAGCTCAGACGCGATTCGATTTTATCCACCAGTCCGAGGTTTTCGGCCAGCAATTGCAGTACGACGGTCAGGTTAGGAGTCGTCCAATCACCATCAATAAAACTTTCACCTGCCGCAATGCTGCCGCCAAATAGCACGCGCCGGTAGGCTCGCTGCTGCTGGATCTCAATCACACCTTGTAAGGGCGCGCTTTCGTCGCCGAAAAACAGGGGTTCTGCTCCTGGTTCCAGAAGGGTTAAACCGGCACCGCGCAGTTGCTTCAGAACGCTGAGAATTACGCTGCGGGCCGCTTTACTGCGTCGGCTTCCTGCGCTTTCACGGGCAAGCTGTATATCTGGATTGCTCATCGTCAGTCCTTATCAACTGGAGGGTGAGGATAAATAGGCGCGCGTTTGAGCCACAGTTTGACCGCCTGCCAGTAAATGGTGACGGCAGTTTTAACGGTCATCAAAGGCAGTCGGCAGAGTTGCTTGCGCAAGGTCTGGCGGGTCAGGGGCTGGGCTTTAAGCGTCAGCGTGGCATCGAACTCTCGCGTTTTGCGGTGGTTCTCTATATGAACACGCAACTGTTTACCGGGTGGTGTCAACTGCCAGTGATACACCATGTCCATCGGGTTGAAGGGGGAAACATGAAACGCTTTAGCGACCGGCTGGCTGCCATCTGGCAGTACCGCGTAAGTGTGGCGTTCGTTCCATGGTGTATTGCGCACCTCGGTTAACATCCAGCGTAATACGTCGTCGCTGTCATAAAGGTAGTAAAAATTGACAGGATTGAAATAGAGACCGAAATAACGCAGCTGGCATAACAGCATCACCCGGCCGGTTAGCCGGTCGCCGGTAAGCTCGGCAATACGATCCTGCGCTTTGGTTTTGATGTCACCTCCCCCCAGATAATCGCTGCGCCGGAAGCTGGCGGCGGAAAACTTCTCCAGCCGGATCCCGACCTGATGCAACTGATCCAGCTCATCGAGATCGATGAGAGGCATAAAAATCGCATAGTCGAAATGGTGTTCCACCGGCGTGAACCGGCGATGACGTACCCCGCCGACGTACAACGTACTGTTCATGGCATCCCCTGTTCAGTCTCAGGTTGACGCAGATGAGCGGCATTTTTCAGTAATTGCTCTACGACGTCGCGGGCGCTGTTGACGCCGTCTTCATGAAAGCCGTTGTACCAGTAAGCACCGCAGAACCAACTATGGTGATGGCCGTTGATCCTGCCGCGTTGCCGTTGAGCACGGTGGCTGGCGAGGTTAAGCACCGGGTGCATGTAATGCGTGCGGAACAGGATTTTGCTCTCGTCCACCGGTGTGGTTGGGTTCAGTGACACACAGAAGGTATGCGGTGAATCCAGACCTTGCAAAATATTCATGTTGTAGGTGACGTTAGCCTGGCGTTCACGGACCTGCGGATCTTCGACCGGCAACAGATAATTCCAGCTGGCCCACGCCCGTCTCTGCTGTGGCAGATGGCGGGTATCGGTGTGCAGAATCACCTCATTGGACTGATAGGGTAGTGCGCCGAGAATCTCTTTTTCGTCGTCGCTGGCGTTCCTGCCCAGCAGCGCCAGCGCCTGATCCGAATGGCAGGCGAAAATCACCTGATCGAAATGCTCGGCACCACGTGAAGTCTGTAATGTCACCCCACCTGCGTCACGGAGCACGTTTTGTACCGGTGTTGAGGTAAGTAATTCAACGCTGGCGGGGAGTTTTTTCTGCATCTGGCGGATGTACTCCCGCGAGCCGCCGGGTACTACCATCCACTGCGGGCGGTTAGCGACGTCGAGCAGGCCGTGATTGTCGAAGAATCGCAAAAACATCGACAGGGGAAACTCACTCATCTCTCCCAGCGAAGATGACCAGATAGCCGCGCCCATTGGCAGCACATAGTGTAGGGTGAAGAACTCAGAAAAATGATTCTGCTCCAGCAGATTGCCAAGCGTCATTTCATCATTGTTTGGGCTCTGCAGACGCTGTTTACACAGGGCATTGAAACGTAAAATCTCGCGCAGGAAACGCCAGAATTTTGGTTTGAAAAAGTTGCGGCGCTGGGCAAAAAGCGTATTCAGCGTATGGCCGTTATACTCCATTCCACTTTGTGGATTACGTACCGAAAAGCTCATCTCGGTCGGCTGCCCCTGCAAACCTAACTCTTTGAGCAGGGCGATGAAGTGCGGGTAAGTTCTCGAGTTGTAGACAATAAATCCGGTATCGATGGCGTAGTCGCGTCCATCAAGGGAAATATCTACCGTTGCCGTATGGCCGCCGAGGGTTTCGCCAGCTTCAAACACGGTGATGGTGCCGTCGGGCGATTGGCGGGATAACATCCAGGCGCAGCTCAGGCCGGAAATACCGCTGCCGATAATGGCAATCTTCATAATACGGTTACCTCACCAACCGTTGGGTCAGTCGTTTCTGCAATGCCAGAGGCAGCAGGGCGATCGTTTTTAGTAACAGGGCAAACAGCGGTGGGAACGCAATTTCACTTGCGCCGCGTGCCAGCCCATCACGGATATATTTAGAGGCTTTCTCGACGGTGACCATCATCGGCATCGGGAAATCATTGCGCTCTGTCAGCGGCGTTTTAACAAAGCCGGGCATCACAAATGAAACGCGGATCCCACGCGGAGCCAGGTCAAGCGCCAAAGAGCGTGCGAAATAGGCTAACGCAGCTTTGGATGCGCCATAGGCTTCCGCCCGTGGTAACGGCACCAGTGAAGCGGTCGACCCGACCAACACCACCCGTGCGCCGGTTTGCAAACCCGGCAGTAACGCGTCAAGGCAGTTGATAGGGCCAATCACATTGGTGTTCATTACCCGCAACACTTTCTCGGCATCCACCACGCCGTTGTCCAGATATTCACAGGTTCCGGCGCATAAAATAATGACATCAGCCTGAACCCATGCCAGTGACTCACGGGTTAGCGCCAGGTCGGTCATATCGAAAGTCAGGGTGTTGATGGTCGGGTTGGCGATGCTCAGGGCCTCAAGTTTGGCAGGATCACGCCCGCAGGCGGTGACTTTCCAACCATCGGCGGCATAGTCTAGCGCCAATTGCTTGCCGATGCCGGAACTGGCACCGGTGATCAATACATGACTCATGATGTTAACCTCGCCTTCAAGGCTTTGACTGCCGTTCCCAGCAGCGGAACGTGCTCGTACAACATGGCACCCATATCGTAATAATCGCGCTGGTAAATAATCATGCCGCTGGCCTGTCGCAAATAGCTGATACCATCCAGGGACAGGTCTTGCCCCTTTTTAAGCGAAGGATGGGAATAATCCATACGCCATAACAGCGTGGCTTCGCTGCCATACCGCTGTATGTGCTGAACATCAAACCGGCAATAGTTCACGCTTTTGAGCAACTGCCGGAAATAATGTTCCAACGCATCCACGCCGTTGTGCTGACCGACGGGGTCAATAAATTCAATCTGCGGATGATAAATTTGCGATAACCGAGGCAGCTGACTGTCATCGAGATGACGATAAAAATCAGCCAGTCGCTCAAGAGTCTCCATTGAGTTGTCGAGATCAGCAGTGCTGTAGGTCATGGTCTTCTCCCGAACGGAGGGATGATTCAGTCAGTAGCGCAGCGCTTCCTAGCAGGCCGATCGGTAGACCCTGCGCGTACCACTGTGCCAATTTATTTTTCTGCAAGCGCGTCAGGCGCCCTTCGGACCACAAGAGAATCTGGTGCGCGCGAATATTATCTAAATGTGGTTCTTCAAGCGGTTGCGGCAGCACGTCAATTTGCACACCTTCTTCTCCACTGCGAATAATGGCTTCAAGCCAGAGCTCAGTGTTGTCCATCTGGCCCCATCCCAACAGCACCACCCGCACACCGGGTTTTTTACGCGCTGCATTCAGGCACATCACGGCGTGTTCAATCAGGATGCCGTCCAGCAAATTGCGCAGCAGCATCAATGACGGGCCACCCGAGCTGAGCCGGGCGCGCAGCGGACGCAACACGTTATTGACCAGCGCAGTCGCCGGGTAATCGCGGCCCAGTTCGCTGAGCAACTGACGGACTTTATGCATACTGCTATTTTGCAATGCGGCCAGCAGGCGATGCTCCGACTGCGACCAACCACTCGGTACAGCTTCAACTTTACCCTCCAGCAGGGCTTTTACCTGTCCGACCGGCACGCCACGATTGATCCACGACAAAATGATGCGGATGGTGTCGAGGTCGCTGTCATCAAACAGCCGGTGTCCGCCTTCGCTGCGCTGAGGTTTAAGCAGGCCATAGCGGCGCTGCCATGCGCGCAGGGTGACGGGATTGATACCACAAATGCGGGCTACCTCTCCGATGCTGTACTGGGACATAAGTTTTCCGAAATATTCATATCGTTAATGTTTACTCTAGCTGGTATGAATAAACTTGTACAAGTTTATTGTTCTTGTACAAGTTAGGGGCGGCGGTCAGAGGTCGTTTTAGATTCAACTTCAACTTCAACCTCAACTTCAAGGTCGTGGGCGTCGGCCACACCGAACAAAGGGCGTCGCTTAGGCGGTGTGCTCATTTCTGGTTCGGGCCCGCTCGCAATAAACTCGCTCACCGTTTGCTCGGCGTCATTTTTGAATGCGGCCTGGACATTTTGAAGGTCAAAAATGGAATAGAGGGTTTTTAGGTGATGGATGGGCTGGCGGTTTTACGATCAAAATCCTGTTGTTTTATTCTCAAATACGGAATAAGTTCTCTTTATTGAGATTTGATTTGGAGTGGGAACCCTTGGAAGACGAACATATAAATGATGACATGCGGTTGGCGGAAAGACTGGCGGGTTTGCGGATAAACCAGGGATGGTCGCTGGACGTGTTGTCGGCGCAGACCGGTATCAGCCGGGCGACGCTTTCACGCATTGAGCGCGGGGAGAACAGCCCGACCGCCTCACTGCTCGGCAAACTCAGCGCAGCTTATGGGTTAACCACTTCCCGCCTGTTGATGGCGCTGGAGGATAACCCGCCAGAGCTTATCCGCCACGGGCAGCAGTCGGTATGGCGGGATACGGAAACAGGTTTCGAAAGACGTTCGGTTTCTCCGCCGGCTCACGGCTTTCGTGCCGAACTGATGGCTGGGAAGCTTAAAGCCGGTGCGACAATCTCCTATGATTCACCGCCGGTGGCTGGCCTGGAGCAACATATCTGGCTGCTTGATGGCGTGCTGGAACTGACACTCGATCAGCGCCATTTCCGGCTGGAAAAGGGTGACAGCCTGCGCTTCCACCTGTTCGGCCCGTCATCATTTCACGTTCCTGGGTCGAACGACGCGCATTACGTTATCGCCATCTCCCGGCCCTGATTCCGCCGTAACTATTCACTCAAGTCATTGATCCCAAGGATAAGCAGCATGTCGAAAAAAAATGAAGTGGTTGTGACCGAAGTGTTTGATGGCGAACTCAGCGCCGATGACCTGAATCAACTGGCTGAAACGCTGGATCAGGCGGTAGCGCAGGGGGCGAGTATCGGTTTTATTCCGCCTTTCGGACACCCGCAGGCGCTGGTGTTTTGGCAGAAACTCATTCCTGCATTCCGTTCAGGAGAGCGCCGTTTGCTGGTGGCGCGGCTGAACGGCAAGATTGTGGGCACAGTGCAACTTGCCGTCAGCCAGCCTGCCAACGGTATTCACCGTGCTGATGTGAATAAACTAATGGTTCACCCTCAAGCCCGCCGTCTGGGCATCGCCCGTTCATTGATGACTGCCATCGAGGCGATGGCGCGTGGCGCAGGTAAAACGCTGTTGGTACTGGACACCATTTCCGGTGGCGCAGCCGAAGGGCTTTACACTTCGCTGGGGTATGAGATTTCGGGGCGAATTCCCCACTATGCGATGTCCACCGCTGGTGAGCTGGAGTCAACGACTGTGATGTTTAAGGTTCTGGAGTAATACGTGTCAGGAGAATTCAAGATCGAATTGGCGGATATTGCCAGTAAAGATGCTACACGTTTATTAGATTTTCTCTCTGACTGTTTACAGCAAATCACTGGCGACAGCGGTGTCTCATCTTTTTCAGCGCAGGAAATGAATGAGGTGGGATCCTGTTTTGTGATCGCCCGTGATAACAAGGGTATTGCTGTGGGATGTGGTGCGCTGCGTAAGCTTGAAAGCGGTGTTGCAGAGCTGAAGCGGATGTATGCCCAACCTGAGTATCCAGGGTTAGGAACCTCAATACTGCATCATCTTGAGTTTCATGCCTGTCAGTTGGGATATCAGCAAATCTGGCTGGAAACCCGGCGCGTAAATAGGCGGGCTGTGGGTTTTTATCTAGCTCGCGGTTATCAGGAGATTGAGAACTACGGCCAGTATAAAGGCAAAACAGAAGCCGTCTGTTTTGCGAAAAATTTAGATGTTAATGGCAAAGATAAAGTAAAAACCCAGACACGTATTTGACCTAGATGCTCCGGCCGCATTCAAAAATGCCGCCTAGTTAGAGGTGGAAGGTTCAGACCATGCTGTGATTTAGCTCCTCCCCCTGCCAAGGGGGAGGTTGGGAGGGGGTTGGCAGGCGATCCAGTACCTGAAGCTACACCCCATCCCGGCCTTCCCCTCGTGAGAGGGGAAGGAGCAAACCCAGTTCGGTTTTAAAAAAGAGTGGGACGCGTTCAAAACGACGTCGAGTGAACGATGAGAAACGGCGAGAGTGTTTTTTCGAGCTGGTCCGAACCCGAAATGAAGGAACCGCAATGCGGCGGTATTTTGCGGCTATAACGGAAGTACCTGAAACACGGCCATTGTGACTTGCGTAGCAATGGAGTGAATAAAACGCGGGATTGGTAAGGGGATTCGTTTCAATCCCCTTACCCCGGAGTGGGCCGGTGCCCACGACCTTGACCTTGACCTTAAAAAGTTTGCTTAGCTTTTTAAAGCGCTTAAAACCTTATTTCCCACTCCATGCCTGTAGGTTACTCTCACGAACCTTAAGTTTTTGCTCCGGCGTCAGCTTGTTGTACTCCGCCGCGAGGCCACTCTCCCAGTCACCGTACAGCGGGTTTGGCAATACGATGTACTGCGTGCCGAACTGGCTGTGGTTCTGGTTTACGAAGGCGCGGCGCTGGGTATTGTCTTTGTGATAAGTGGCCGAGCCAAAATCATTCAGATTGTCTCCGGCGTAGAGAACAATATTGTAACCAGCTGCTTTAATTGAATCGAAGCGTGTCTGTTTATTGGACGTATTGCTGCTCAATAACAGGGTTTTTTCATTTACGCCGGTGAAGCCGAGGTGGTTGAGGTTTTCCATGGTAGCGGCATATTCGCTGGTTTTGCGGTTAGACACGTAGAACATTGTGCCGCCGTGTGAATTCACATAATTAGCAAAATTAACCGCGCCCGGAACTGCCAGAGCCTGCTTGGCCGAAGTCCATTCAGACCAGGTTTTGCTGTCGAACGGCTGGTTGGCTTTCACCTGCCATGCGCTGTAGGCGCTGTTGTCGATCATCGTTTCGTCGAGATCAACGACTACGGCTTTGGGTTTACCGTCGAGAGGCTTGGCATTATCAAACGCCACAGTGGCCATATTGAATGCCTGATAGGTTAGCGCCTGGTACTCACCAGACTGCTGGAACCAGTTCAGCGCCATCACAGATTGATCGTTAAGCTTTTGTTGAGCATCTGTTTTTTGCTGCGCACAACCTGTCAGAGCCAGCATGATTAATGCACTGGTGGTACAAAGCGTCATCTTATTCATTCACTATCACCTTTTTAATGTAAGGAAAAATGCTCAATCATAAAAATGTCTATACCCAAGATAGTTCGAGTTGCAGGAAGGCGGCAAGTGAGAGAATCCTGATGAGCTTACTAAAGTAAGTGATTCGGGTGAGTAAACGCAGCCAACGCCTCTGCAACTTGAAGTATGACAGGTATAAAACTTTAGCAGATTCAGCAAACTACGAAAGGGGAAAAGGCCAGTTAAGAGACATATGCCGAAAGAATGGAAAAAGATGCAGGGAAAGGACAAAAAGAAAAAAGCCGGAGGGTGAGTCCGGCTAAATAATCAAAGACACAAAATAACAATGAGGTGTTTATTTTACTTAAATCAGAACTGATAAACCAAACCAACAGCAGTAACGTCGTCGTTATTCAGACCCAGTTTGTTATTGTCGCCCAATTGGTTGATTTTATAATCTATATAGGTTGACATATTTTTGTTGAAATAATAGGTTGCGCCAACGTCGAAGTATTTAACCAGGTCAACATCGCCGATACCTTCGATATCTTTGCCTTTGGTCTGTACATAACCCAGGGAAGGGCGCAGACCGAAGTCGAACTGATACTGTGCCACCGCTTCAACCGTCTGCGTTTTATTAGCAAAACCGCTTCCAGCCGGTGCGCCTGTAATGCCAGCAGGGACGGTGATGGCGATCATGTTGCGAGTTTCAGCATACATAGCGGCTAAATAAACACCGTTGGCATCATATTTCATGCCGCCAGTCCAGGCGTCAGCTTTATCACCTTTACCGTAGGCCGAGGTGCTTTGGCCGGTAGTACGGTCAGATGATGCATAAGCGCCACCGACGCTCACGCCGGTATCACCCAGAGCGTACGTGGTAGAAAGAGCATAGCCGTCGCCGTTCGCCGTGCTGTTACTACGCCCGTCATCTTCGTTTTTACCCTGGTACTGAGCAGCCACATTCAGGCCATCAACCAGACCGAAGAAGCCGCGGTTACGGTAAGTAGCCACACCGTTGGTACGGCCCGTCATGAAGCGGTCAGCCTTGGTGTAGCCGTCGCCACCGAACTCAGGGAACATATCGGTCCAGGCTTCGACGTCATACAGTGCGCCGTAGTTACGGCCGTAATCGAATGAACCGTACTGACCGAATTTCAGACCCGCAAAGCCCAGACGGGTTTTGGTGCCGGTGGTGCTTGGCGTTTTACTGTCTGACTCTGCGTGGTTTGCCTGGACGTTATATTCCCACTGACCGTAACCGGTGATCAGATCGTTAATTTGCGTCTGACCTTTAAAACCGAAACGCACATAACTCTGGTCACCATCATTGCCGGGAGCATCAGTGAAATAATGCAGACCTTTTACTTTCCCGTACAGATCAAGTTTGTTGCCGTCTTTATTATAAACTTCTGCTGCATGTGCGCCTGATGCAATCAACAGACCAGGAATTAAAAGTGCCAGAATATTACGTTTCATGAATTTTTACCCTGCATTCTTTATTAAAAGCTTTGGTTGGAAAGCTTTATATGAAGTCTTGTAGAAAGACGCTATTCATCATTTTGCTGTGCATTTCGTATGAGCTCGAAATTTTCTCAGCGAGGGTTTTTTACCGTACATATGTGATCAATTTATGACAATTAGAAATGAACTTTCTTTTTATTTGATAAATGAATGATGCGATTTGATTCAGTCACAACGATTTCGGGCTGCGTCGCAGGCCGGTCTGTGTGACAATGAACGCCAGATGCTCCTCAAAAACAAAATTTATAAGAGATGAATGGCGCTTTCCCCCGCAGTTAAAGATCAGATAAGCCAGTGGTACAAAGCCCTGCAACAGCAAATCCCTGACTTTATTTCACGCGCACCGCAGCGTCAGATGATTGCTGAGGTTGCGAAGGCATTCTCCGGTGATTCCGCACGCCATTTGGCGATTGAGGCACCGACCGGCGTCGGCAAAACGCTGTCTTATTTGATCCCCGGCATTGCTGTCAGCCGCGAGGAGGAGAAACCGCTGATTGTCAGTACCGCCAACGTGGCGTTGCAAGATCAGATTTTCAGCAAAGATTTACCGTTGCTGAAGAAGATCATTCCAGATTTAAAATTCACAGGCGCTTTTGGCCGTGGCCGATATGTCTGCCCGCGCAACCTGTCGATGATCAGCAATGAGAATGCGCAGGGCGATCTCGGTCTTTTTCTGGGGGAGGAACTGGCCCCTTCGAGCGGTGAAGAGCAGAAACTGTCGAAAACGCTGGAAACCGCACTGGCCCGCTACGAGTGGGACGGTCTGCGCGATCACTATAAGTTGACCATTCAGGATCCGCTGTGGGCCAAAATCAGCACTGATAAAGCCAACTGCCTCGGGCGCAACTGCCATTACTTCAAAGACTGTCCATACTTCGTGGCGCGCAAAGAAATTGAAAGCGCCGATGTGGTGGTGACCAACCACGCGCTGGTGATGGCTGCTCTGGAGTCAGAATCTGTGCTTCCGCCGGCAAAAGATTTATTGCTGGTGCTGGATGAAGGTCATCATCTGCCCGACGTGGCCCGTGATGCACTTGAAGTCGAGGCGGAGATCGGCGCGGTGTGGAATCATCTGCAACTTGATAATTTTGTCCGCCAGATTGAACAGTGCCTGGCGCTGTTTACGCCGAAAAATCCGCCGTCGCTGACTCATGCTGAACGTCTGCACTCGCACTGTGGCGAAATGCGCGAGCTGTTGTTGTTGATAGAGCAGCAGGTGAGTCAGTTTCTGCCGCCGGATGTGCCGGAAGCGGAATATCGTTTTGAAATGGGCGCCCTGCCACCGGAACTTACCGAACTCTGTGCCCGCCTTTTCAAACTGACCGACGGCCTGCGTAGCCTGGCGGAGTACATGGTTAACGATCTGAGCGAAAAGACCGGCAAGCACGACATTATGCGTCTGCACCGCGCCATTCTGCACATGAGCCGCATGCAAGGTTACCTCGAAACCATGAGCAAACTGTGGAAGCTGGCGGCGATGGAGAAAGCCTCCAATGCGCCGATCGGCAAATGGGTCACGCGCCGCTATGTCGATAACCAGAGCCATCTGATTTTCCACTGCGTGGGCATCCGCGTCAGTGAACAGCTGGAGAAACTGCTGTGGCGCAAGGTGCCGCATGTGGTTATCACCTCCGCCACGCTGCGTTCGCTCAACAGTTTTTCCCGCCTGCAGGAGATGAGCGGTCTGAATGAGAAAGCCGGTGACCGCTTTGTTAGTTTAGACTCACCGTTCAATCATATCGAACAGGGGAAACTGGTTATTCCTCAGATGAAAAATGAACCGCTGATGGCTAACGAAGCGGCGCATCTGGCTGAAATGGCTGATTTCTTCCGCGCCGAACTGGCAAAAGGACAGCATAGAGGCCAACTGGTGCTGTTCGCCAGTAACCGGGCGCTGCAACAGTTCGTCAGCCTGCTGCCTGATTTGCGCCTGATGCTATTGGTGCAGGGCGATCAGCCGCGTTACCGGCTGGTAGAAGAGCATCGCAGACGGGTAGGCGCGGGCAGTACCAGTGTGTTGATTGGCCTGCAATCTTTTGCCGAAGGGCTGGATCTAAAAGGCGATCTGCTGACGCAGGTTCACATTCACAAAATCGCTTTTCCACCCATCGACAGCCCGGTCATCCTGACCGAAGGTGAATGGCTGAAAACGCTGAAACGTTATCCGTTCGAAGTGCAAAGCCTGCCGAGTGCGTCGTTCAACCTGATACAGCAAGTTGGGCGGCTGATCCGCAGTCATGAATGCCGTGGCGAAATCGTGATTTATGACCGTCGGTTAATCACTAAAAATTACGGTTCACGCCTGCTGGCGGCGTTGCCAATATTCCCTATTGAGCACCGGGAAATGCCAGAGCCGGGTTCAGTAAAACGCCCCGATCCGCTCAAAAGTGTCACCAAGACTGTGAAGCGCCGCCGTAAGGCAAAGTAAATTTTCGAACTGTATGCATGAA
Source organism: Ewingella sp. S1.OA.A_B6 (assembly GCF_049889095.1). Taxonomy (NCBI): domain Bacteria; kingdom Pseudomonadati; phylum Pseudomonadota; class Gammaproteobacteria; order Enterobacterales; family Yersiniaceae; genus Ewingella; species Ewingella sp. S1.OA.A_B6. The sequence continues at coordinate 246,085 of NZ_JBLJFK010000001.1, forward strand.
GTTACCTTCTTTTGACTCTTTACTCAGCCTCGTTCGTCCATTATCAATAAACCTCAGATAAAGGACGAACGAGGAACGACCCCGATGTATTTACCCGCTGTATTTAAACAAGACGATACCCAGGCGCAGGCGGAGCTTATCCGCCAGTATCCACTGGGATTGCTGATCACCCACGGGCCTGACGGCTTCGAAGCCAATCCTGTTCCTTTTTTAGTCGACATCGATGCCGCAGGGCAACTGATCCTGCGCGCGCACCTCTCGCGCGCCAATGCGCAGTGGAAATCTCTGGCGGTTGACGGTCAGTGCATGGTGGTGTTTCAGGGCGAAGAGGGCTATATCTCGCCGTCATGGTATCCGTCGAAAAAACACAATGGTGGGAAAACGGTGCCGACCTGGAATTACATCACCGTGCAAGTGAGCGGCGAGGCGACCCTTATCGACAGCAGTGACTGGCTGCTCACCTTGCTGCATGAACTCACTACGGTGCATGAGGGCGGGCAGCGCGAGCCGTGGTCAGTCAGTGACGCGCCGGAAAACTTCATTGCTGCGCAGCTTAAAGGTATCGTCGGCATCGAGTTGATAGCGCGCAAGACAGAAGGTAAGTGGAAACTGAGCCAGAACCGCACGACGGAAGATGTCAGCGGTGTCATTCAGGGCTTGCGTGAACATCAAGGCCCACAAAGCAGGCTGGCGAAAAGCATGGCTAAGGCCAATTCGCATAAATGAGCCCGTGCAGGCCGTTTTCCCTGGTGGGCAGCTGAGTTATGCTGGCAGTATTCGATATTGATTAATGGCGGGGCAATGGACTACACCAAGTTTATCAAAGAAGTGGGGCGCGGGAAGAACCACGCCCGCGATCTGGATCGTGACCAGGCGCTGGCGCTCTACCGTGACATGCTGGCGGGTGCGGTGCCTGATTTGCAGCTCGGTGCTCTGCTGATTGCCCTGCGCATTAAAGGTGAGTCTGAAGAGGAAATGCTGGGGTTTTATCAGGCGATGGAGGAGCAGGTGATGCGGCTTCAGGCCCCGGCAGAACGCCCGATGCCGGTGGTGATCCCCACTTATAATGGGGCTCGTAAGCAGGCCAACCTGACGCCACTGTTGGCGATGTTGCTCTGTAAACTTGGCCTTCCGGTGCTGGTTCACGGCGTGGATGAAGACCCTACGCGGATCACCAGCGCTGAGATCTTCCGCTCGCTGGGCGTCGGGGCGGTGCAAAACCAAGAGCAGGCACAACAGCAGCTTGATGAAGGTCGTGTGCCGGTGTTCGTTCCGATATCGGTGCTCTGTGCACCGATAGACAGGCAGCTTGCGCTACGCTGGGAAATGGGTGTGCGCAACAGCAGTCATACGCTGGCAAAACTGATCACGCCTTTTGCCGGACAAGCATCGCTGCGTCTGTCCAGCGTGTCGCACCCTGAATATATTCAGAAAGTCTCGTCGTTCTTCAGCCAGGTCGATGGACGTGCTTTGCTTTCGCAAGGGACAGAAGGCGAAGTCTACGCCAACCCGCTGCGCAGCCCGCCAGTCTATCTGATCGCCAACGGTGCGCAGGAGACCCTCGCAGATAAGCGGGAGTTCGAGAACGTCGATCTACCTGCATCAAAAGACGTTGCCGCCACCGTGGCCTTCACCCAAGAGTGTCTGACCGGGCAACGGGCTATCCCGGAGGCGATCATTAATCAGTTGATTTGTTGCCTGGTGGCGGCTGAGATCTCGCCAGATATTGCGCAAGCGCGGATGCTCGTGGAGCAGGTGTTTTAGGCTTTTGGAAAAGCCTGAGTAAAATTTCAATTTCAATTTCAAATTCAATTTCAATTCAAGTTCAAGGTCGTGGGCATCGGCCCACACCGGCGAGTTTCGGAATGCGTTCCGAACTCGCTTTTTAAATTCAACATCAAGACCTTGGGTTGCCACCCAAACTGGCCTAAAGAGGCGCCTATCGCCGCTCCTCTTTAGAATCTCCGGCTCTTTCACTGCGCGCTATCGCTGAATCAGGATGGACGTGTTTCAGGCACCAACGCGATAGCCGCAAACTCCGCCGCTGCGCGGTTTTCTCATTGCGGGTTACAACCCGCGCAAACTACCGCGCGGTTTTCCACCTCTTATTCGACGTCGTTTTGAACGCGGCCGAGGCTTCTTCAACATTCCAAACCCACACCCCATCCCCGCCTTCCCCTCGTGAGAGGTGAAGGAGCAAACCCAGTGCGGTTTTAAAAAGTTTGGGCCGCATTCAAAAATGACGCCGAACGAACGGTGAGAAACTGTGAGCGGGTTTATTGCGAGCAGGTCCGAACCTGAAGTGAGGGTACCGCCTAAGTGGCGGCATTTTGCGGCTGTCGCTGTGATACCTGAAACACGGCCATTGTGACCCGCGCAGCTGCTGTTTTTAAAAGAGCCCGGGATTCTCAAGGGTGGTGGCGATAAGCCACCCTTGAGGCCTGTTTGGGTGGCAACCCAAGGTCTGGACCTTGAAATTGAATGTAAAGGCAGGTTTGGGTGGCAACCCAAGGTCTTGAAGTTGAAGTTGAAGTTGAAGTTGAAGTTGAAGTTGAATTATATTTTGAATTGAAAAGCGAAATTAGGTCGCTACCTATCAAAACTGCGTATTAAAAGGTAAAATACCCAGTATTAAAACTTTATACCCTGATTTAATTAATTTTTTTAAAAACAATTTAACGAGGTTTGTACATGGAACAGTTACCTAAATGCCCAAGCTGTAGTTCTGAATTCACCTGGCAGGATGGTGCGATGCTGAATTGTCCTGAATGTGGACATGTCTGGTCACTGGAAGGCGATTCCGAAGCTCAGGATGACGCGCTGGTGGTGGTCGATGCTAACGGTAATGTGCTGGTGGATGGCGATTCAGTTACTGTCATTAAAGACCTGAAAGTTAAAGGCAGCTCTTCGATGCTGAAGATTGGCACCAAAGTAAAAGGTATCCGTTTATGCGAAGGCGACCACAACATCGATTGTAAAATTGATGGTTTTGGGCAGATGAAACTGAAATCCGAGTTTGTGAAGAAAAACTAATTTTCCTGCGGATTACCTCGTCAGCACATTAAGCGGTTTTGTTACATCGACAGAACCGCTACCTCACTTTACACTCAATGCATAATCTCGTTAACTTTCAGTAGAGAAGACTGCATGCAAAAGCCTCAAGACTATTTTAACGCCCTGAATCACGATTACCTCAACGTCCACAAAGCCAAAGAAAACTTGTTCTGGCAAAATTATATGGGCACCGGCGATGAGAATGTGTCGGCTGAATTCTCAGCAGCCGAAACCGCCTATAAACGTTTTATTTCCGAACCTTCCCGTCTGAGTGAACTGCGTGAATTGATTGCAGGATTGGAAAAACAGACCCTCGACGACACAGGTAAAACGCTGCTGCACGGCCTGCAAGGCTGGTATCGTTTCTTTAACTGCAATGCGATCGAAGACCCCAAAGCACAAGCGCTACTGGATGAGATTATTCAGGCAGAGTCTGCCCTGTACGCCAAACGTAAACAGCATCGTCTGACCCATATCAATGCCAAAGGAGAGCGCGTTAACGCCTCGTTGGGTGAGCTGCTGACCAATCAGGCGACTAATGAAAATGAATCTTACCGCCGCAGTTCGCAGATTGCCCTGCGGGAACAGGAAGAGTGGCTGCTGCACAGCGGCTTACCAGAGCTCATCGGACTGCGCAATCGCTTTGCGCGTCAGTTAGGCTTCCGTAACTATTTCGATTACAAGGTGAACAAAACTGAGCGTATGACGCCGGAACAACTGTTCGCCATTCTTGACCGCTTCGAAGAGCAGACCCGTGAAGGCAATGTGCGCAGCCTCAATCAACTGGTGGCGCGGGAGGGGGATGCGGCATTGCTGCCGTGGAATATCCGTTTTGCCAGCGCAGGCGACGTGACCCGCCAGCTCGATCCTTACTTTCCGTTTGCCGATTCACTGCGCCGCTGGCTCGACAGTTTCAAACGCCTGAACATTGGCTTCAACGGAGCGGATATGCAGCTCGATTTGCTGGTGCGCGAGGGCAAGTATGAGAACGGCTTTATGCACAGCCCGGTGCCGGCATTTTATGATCAGGGTCAATGGGTTCCCGGTGTGATCAATTTCACCAGTCTGGCGAAACCGGATCAGGTAGGCAGTGGGTCCAGCGGGTTGAATACTCTGTTCCACGAAGGGGGGCATGCGGCGCATTTTGCTAATGTTCGACAAAATGCCCCTTGTTTTTCGCAGGAGTTCCCGCCGACCTCAATGGCTTATGCGGAAACGCAGTCGATGTTCTGCGACAGCCTGCTGGATGATGCAGACTGGTTGAAGCGTTATGCCAAAAATGCCCAGGGCGAGCCGGTGCCGGATACGCTGATCCACGACAGTATTGTTGCCCGTCAGCCGATGCGTGCATTCAATGAACGCCATATTTTACTGGTGCCTTATTTTGAATGGCAGCTTTATCAATGGCCTGATGAGAAACGCACCCCAGAAGCCATGCTGGCGCTGGCCCGCGACGTCGAAACGCACATTTTGGGTGTCACCGGCAGCCCGCGCCCGACGTTGGCCATCCCTCATTTGTTGTCGATGGATTCCGCCTGCTCCTATCAGGGCTATCTGCTGGCACTGATGGCGGTGGAACAGACCCGCGCCTTCTTCCTGAAACGCGATGGTTACCTGACGGATAACCCGGCTATCGGCCCGGATCTGGCGAAACATTATTGGTCGCCGGGCAACAGCATTAGCCATGACGATACTTTGCGCAGCCTGACCGGCGAAGGCTTCAACCCGGATTATCTGGCGCAGGTGTGTAACCAGACGGTGGCCGTCGCGTGGGAGGAGGCACAGGAAACCATCAAACAGGCGGCGAAGCGTGAACAGCGGGCGGCCGATTTTGACCTCAACGTACATATACGCGTGGTGGACGGCAACCGCATATTGGCTGACAGCAATGATGGCGATGAGGCGATGTGTCAGGATTTTGCCGATTTTGTTGAGCAGACGTATTTAGGCAAGTAACCGCCGTTATGGAAATGGGCGCGGGGCGATCCCTGCGCCTTTTTTAAGGCGATACTTAGCGGACATCAGGACGAATGAGATCAAATCGATTCTCTTCTGAGATACCGTAGTAGGCCGTCGGACCCCCAGCGCGTAGCACCGGTTCAGCCAGAGCTGTCTGGTAAATCCCATCAATCAGTAAATCCGGTGCGATGTGTACCGCGACGACTTCGCCGAGAACCAGCCAGGTATCGATTTTCTCTCCGGCGGCACTTTGCAACTGAATGCACTGCGTGAGTTTGCACTCGAAGTTAACCGGACTTTCCGCGACGCAATCTGCGGCGACGATGCGGCCCGGGCGAGGTGTCAGACCGGAAAATTCAAATTCATCGCTGCCGTGTGGCAGGGCGGCTGAGCTCTGGTTCATTTTTTCCAGCAACGTACGGGTGGTGAGGTTCCAGACGAATTCGCCGGTTTCCACGATGTTTGCCACACTGTCTTTCCAGCCGGAACTGGCGAAACCGATAATGGGTGGATGATAATTAAATGCGTTGAAGAAACTGTAGGGCGCGAGGTTACGCTGGCCTGCGGTATTGCGTGAGGCTATCCAACCAATAGGGCGCGGACCGACGATGGCGTTAAACGGGTCATGCGGCAGGCCGTGGCCAGCGGAAGGTTCATAATAATAACGTTCTTTTATGCTCATAGGGTTCCTCTGTGGCGTGATAGGCGGCGTGTTGGTTAGCACGTTAACCGTTTTTCTACACCTCTGCCAGTCAGTGTCCGGCAGAGGTGGGCGGTTTGTGTTATCTTACGCGCCAGAAATTACGGCAGGCGGGTTATCATTGGTAAAGCCTGTCGTTTCATCATCCCATACGATTTACAAAATTATTTTTTTCATAAATACACTCCGGAGAGTCATTCAGGTGGAAAACAAGAAAATCTTCCCGCAAGAAAAAAGCGGCCTGCATCCGCGCAACCGCCACCGCAGCCGCTATGACTTCCCGGCCCTGATCATCAGCAGTCCTGAGCTTGAGCCGTTCGTCTCTGAGAACAAATGGGGCGATCTGTCGGTGGATTTTGCCGATCCTCAGGCGGTCAAAGCGTTGAACCGCGCTTTGCTGCGTCATTTCTATCAGATTGAAAACTGGGAAATCCCGGCCGATTACCTCTGCCCACCAATTCCGGGCCGCGCGGACTATGTCCACCATTTGGCCGACTTACTGGCTGGGAGTAATCAGGGCGAAATCCCCAAAGGCAAAGACATTGCCATTCTGGATATCGGCGTAGGGGCTAACTGCATTTATCCGATCATCGGCCTGCGCGAATATGGTTGGCGCTTCACCGCCAGTGAGATTGATGCCACTTCGATGGCAGCTGCGAAGAAGATTGTTGCCACCAATCCACTGTTGACCAACCAGGTGCGTTTCCGTTTACAGGCTAAACCGCCGCGTATTTTCGACACGATTATCCGTCACGACGAGCGTTATGATGCGGTGCTGTGTAATCCGCCATTCCACGGTTCTGCGGAAGAAGCGGCAGGCAGCAGCCAACGCAAGCGCCAGAATCTGGGTATCGATCGCCGTACCGGCAAATCTGAACTGAACTTCGGCGGCCAGCACAACGAGTTATGGTGCGAAGGGGGTGAAGAGTCCTTCGTCGTGCGTATGGCAGAAGAGAGTGCTGAAAAACGCAATAATTGCCTGTGGTTCACCGTTCTGATTTCGAAGAAAACCACGCTGCCACTGCTTTACGAGGCGCTGGAAGAACTGGAAGCCACCGACGTGCGTACCGTTGAAATGACGCAGGGCAATAAGATCAGCCGCTTTGTGGCCTGGACGTTCCTCACGCCATGGCAGCAAAAAAGCTGGGCAGATAAACGCTGGAACTAATGTGATCTGCTGGTTTTATTCTGCCATTCTTTAGTCTGACGCGCGGTATGGCGTCAGACTAAAAATCTTAAGCGGTTCTATTGTTGACTGCGTCTTCGCGGCTATGTAAATCAAAAGAGAAGAGATAAAAGCCGATTTGGGCAGTTTACTCAGCGGGATAAAAGACCGCGCTGTTCACCCTTCGAGTACATCCTCCAGTGCTTCTTTCAACTCCTGATGACTGTATACAAACCCGGCATCTTCCAACCGTTGTGGTACGGCCCGCTGTCCGCCGAGCACCAGAACGGCTGATTCGCCCATCAATAGCCTAACGACCCCCGCAGGAACGCGCATAAAGGCCGGACGATGCAGGACTTCGCCGAGCAGGGCGCTGAATTGTTCGTTACGTGCCGGGTAGGGGGAAACCATGTTGAAGGGACCGCTAAGCGTTTCGTGCATCAGCAGGAAAATGATGCCATTTACCATGTCGTCGATATGGATCCACGGCATATACTGCTGGCCGTTACCTAAAGGACCACCGAGACCCGCACGAAATGGCAGAACCATTTTTGCCAGCGCGCCGCCTTTCTTCGCCAGTACGACACCGGTACGCAGCAGGCACACGCGGGTGCGGTCACTTTCAGCAGCCAATGCCAGCGCTTCCCAGCGGGCACAAAGCTGCCAGGTAAACTGCTTGTTAGGCGGTTCGTCCTCCGGTACCAAAGCTTGTCCCTGATCGCCGTAATAACCCACTGCTGAACCGGACACAAACACCAGCGGCGGGTTCTGGCTGGCATTGATCAGCGTTGCCAGCTGTTCGGTTACTTTCCAGCGGCTGTCGCATAATTTCTGTTTCTGCTCTTTGGTCCAGCGTTTGTCGGCAATGGGTTCTCCCGCGAGGTTGATCACGGCGTCAAAGCCATCGAGCGAGGTTTTATCCTCAAGCGTTTTCCACAGTAGCACTTCGGGACCGAGGATTTTAGCGGCTCTTTCAGGTGTTCGGGTCAGCGCGGTGATCTGGTGCGACTGGCCAAGAAGGCGTTCGGTGAGTCTGCGTCCGATAAGACCGGTAGCGCCGGTTATCAAGATTTGCATAGGCTGGCTCCTTAACTGTTTGAATGCATGCGCTAACGCTTCTTTTCAGCATAGATGACTCCACCGGCTTAACACGCGATATAGAGCACATCTCACAGTATTTATTTTGAAGAAGTACGCTCATCTCAAGAAATCTCCGGCGAAGGTCAGTAGCTGAGATGCTTATATTTGTTCAGCGATAGCGTAGGCTTTTTCAGTCGCAGGGCGATTTTTGATGCGTTCGAACCAGTTACGTACGGCAGGGAAGTCTGCCAGATCGATGCGTTGGCGTTCGTGAGAGACGACCCACGGATAGGTAGCGATGTCCGCAATACTGTAATTCTCTCCGGCTATGTAGGCATTTTTCTCGAGCTGGGTATTCAGGACGCGGTACAAGCGTTTGGTCTCCTGCTGATAGCGTTCGATGGCATAAGGCACAGGCTGCGGGGCGTAATGATTGAAGTGGTGATTCTGACCCAGCATCGGACCGAACCCAGCCATTTGCCAGAAGAGCCACTCCAGCGTCAGGGTGCGTTCACGCAATTCCAGACTAAGCAGTTTGCCGGTTTTCTCTGCCAAATATTGCAAAATGGCACCTGATTCAAACACGCTGATCGGGGCTCCTCCATCGACTGGCTGGTGGTCAACAATGGCCGGAATTTTGTTGTTAGGGGAGATAGCTAAAAACTCGGGTTTGAATTGATCACCGGTTCTGATATCAATACGATGAAGACGGTAGGGTAGTCCGGTTTCTTCAAGGAAGAGCGTGATTTTGTGACCGTTAGGTGTTGGTGCGAAATAAAGATCAATCATATTGCCTCCTGCGTTATTTAATTCTCTGTCCGTCGGTATGTGACCCCCAATCGGTAGGGCTGGATGCATTTAATTTATTGAAAATTGGAGTTTTATGCAGTTTTTGGTTCTATCCGCCATAAATCAAACGACCTTAGGTTAACATAATCGTTAAGCACCATTATTACAGTGAGACTAGTCTGATGGTTTCCCCTGATGGGTGACATAGGGTTAACATTGAGATAACGCATCGGTTGCTATTGAAGCCCACCCATAGAGACAGATAGAATCATCGAACATGCGCTTTTTTACCGATAGACAGTCTTGAAAAAGTGATAAATTTTCTCCCGGCAGAACAACAATTAATTGCGCAAAAGCCTGCGCTCAAAGAGAAGGTTTCATAGGATGGCGGAACAAGAGCAGAACACCGAGACCGGCGAGTGGGTTGATATCGTCAATGAAGAAAACGAGGTTATTGCCCAGGCCAGTCGTCAGCAGATGCGAGCTCAATGCCTGCGCCATCGTGCCAGCTACATTGTGGTACATGATGGTATGGGTAATATCCTGGTGCAACGGCGCACCGAGACCAAGGATTTCTTCCCCGGTTGGTTAGATGCCACGGCGGGTGGTGTAGTGCAACGTGGCGAAGTGGTGTTGGACTCTGCGCGTCGTGAAGCGGAAGAGGAGCTGGGAATTGCGGGTGTGCCTTTTGCCGAACATGGCACGTTCTATTTCGAAGAGCCGAATAAGTGCCGCGTGTGGGGTGCGCTATTTAGCTGCGTATCGCACGGTCCTTTTGCTTTGCAGGAGGAAGAGATTGATGAAGTCCGCTGGATGACGCCGGAAGAGATCACCGCACGCTGTGACGAATTTACCCCAGACTCACTTAAAGCGCTGTCGCTTTGGATGACGCGTAATAACGAGAAAGAACACGGTAAGCCTCTGGTGCGTGAAGAACCTATATTACCTGGCGATCCTCTGCCGGTTGAAAGCGCGTCCTTTTCCATGGGCGTCCGTGAAGAACACAAAAAACCTGGCGAAGTGTGATCTAAAATAGACCTGTGATCTAAAATAACAGAGGGTGGCTCAGGCCGCCCGCTGTTCTGATTTTTTCAAAATGCTGTCGCTCAGCAACTGTCTCGTCGGCACAATGACGATGCAATCGTCACCTCCTCCCACTCTTCATCGTGAATTCTTGCCAGCAAAGCTTGTGCCGCACGCGTGCCGATCTCTTTGTGAGGAATGGCCATCGTGGTAAGCGGAGGCTGGCAGACGCGACTGACGTCGCCATTGCCAAAGCCTACCACGGCGAGATCGTCTGGTACTTTGATGCGCCTACGCTGGCATTCATACAGTACGCCACAGGCGAGCTCATCAGACACACACACCAGTGCATCCAGTTCGGGCCAGGCAAGCAATAACTCTGGTAGCTGGCGCGCACCGGTTGAGAAACTGGCCAGCTCAGCCGAGTTAATGACCCGGTGTACCGACCGGTGCGACCGCAGCATGGCTTTGTGCCAGCCTTGCAGGTGCTGTTGGAAAATCCACTGTTCTTGATTGGCGCATAGCATACCGATGTTTTGATAGCCTTTATCAATCACCGTTTTAGTCAGCTGATACATCGCTTCAACATTATCGATGCCAATGTTCATGTCGATGGGGGATTCGGTCAGCGCACCGATTTCCAAAACGGGTATTGAGGCATTGTCCAGCCAGTTGCGCACGTTAGGCGAGTGCTCAACGCTGAGTAAAATTGCCGCTGCCAGGTTGTACGATAGAAATGTTTCCAGCAACTTTTCTTCGCGCTCCATCCGGTGCTGCGATTCGGCCAGCATGATTTGATAGCCTGCGGGTTGCAGGATCTTCTGTAACCCGGCAAACATTTCAGCACAGCCTGATTCGGACAAGCTTGGCACAATCATCGCAATGGTATAAGACGAAGCTGAAGCCAGTGAACTGGCGGCTTGATTGGGTAGATACCCCAATTGGCTGACGGCTTCTTCGATTTTCTCCCGCAGTTTGTCTGATACCTGCTCGGGCGTTCGCAACGCCCGGGATACAGTCATGCTGCCGACTCCCGCCAACAATGCAACATCGGCCAGCGTTACTCTTCCTGTACTGCGTCGTTTTTTGTTAATCGACATTCCTGATCCTGACTCTCAATTGCGCATCCAATTGCGCACTGTGCGCACAGTAATAGCTAAAACAGCGGCGAGGCGATGAATTATCGGCAATTCGCAGTCAAAGTATATCCTTATTTCCAGTGGGGTGTGGCAGGCGATACTGCAGCGTGACTATTTTTGATAGCGCTATCACAGAACCCAGTAATAGGTTTTTGGTAGCGCTATCTTTGTGATATGTATCACAGATGTTAACGCTATCGGTTAGTAGAGTCTGGATCGTTAACAGGTTAGGGGACGGTTTTTACTTCACGATGAGGCAAACTGATGGGCCTGATGACGTATCAAAATACATTCTCAGAACAAGAATAGTCAGGAGTAGCAATGCTTAATAATTGGCTGACAACAGAAAATATTCATATCAGGCATGACATCACTGACTGGCGAGATGCGGTGCAGGCCAGTGCTGCACCGTTGTTGAAAAAAGGCATCATCGCGCCGGACTACGTGCAGGCGATTTTTGCCCAGCATGAAAAACTAGGTCCGTATTATGTACTGGCGCCGGGAATTGCCATGCCACACGCACGGCCGGAAGAGGGCGCAAACGCGTTAGGTTTATCGTTGCTGACTCTGCCACACGGCGTTAAATTTAATTCAGTAGATAATGATCCGGTTTATACCGTGGTGATGCTCGCCGCACCCGATAAACATAGTCATATTGAATTGATTTCTGAACTGGCGGAATTATTTTCAAACGAAGAAGAGATGCAAAAAATACATCAGGCAAAAAATATTAGAACTATTCAGGATATTATCTCAAAATTCTAACTTTCTGAATCAGTCAATGGAATAGCGTCAGTTAAACAGGGAAGCGGTTAACCGGAATATACATCAAAAGTTATTCTGATGCGCGACTCTATAAACTTTTAAAAAACAGGTAATAATATGAAAATCATGGCAATTTGCGGGTCTGGTTTAGGCAGTAGCTTTATGGTGGAAATGAATATCAAGAAAGTGCTGAAAAAATTGAACATTCAGGCTGACGTTGAGCATTCCGATCTTTCCTCGGCTATCCCCAGTGAGGCTGACCTGTTCGTGATGGCAAAAGATATTGCTGCCAGCGCCAATATTCCAGAAAACCAGTTAGTCGTCATTACAAACATTGTTGATATCAATGAGCTGGAAACTAAGTTAGTTGCCCACTTCGCAAAATACCCAGTGTCCTGAACCGCGCTGAATAAAACCTTACTAATAAAACTAATATATCCCTTAAGTAATTTTGATTGCGAGAGCAAATTAGCAATTCGAAGTATGGCGGGGAGAATACGAGGTGGATATGTTTATCCAGGAAACGCTCAAGTTTGTCGTTGATATATTAAAAGTGCCTTCGATTCTGGTCGGGCTCATTGCTCTGATCGGTTTGGTGGCTCAAAAGAAAAATTTTTCTGATGTGGTCAAAGGTACTGTAAAAACCATACTCGGATTTTTAGTGCTGGCGGGAGGCGCGACGGTATTAGTCGGTGCACTGAACCCTTTAGGCGGTATGTTTGAACATGCGTTTAATATTCAGGGGATCATTCCGAATAACGAAGCGATTGTTTCTATTGCGCTGGAGAAATTCGGTGCACCGACGGCGTTAATCATGGCTTTCGGTATGGTGGCCAACCTGATCGTCGCTCGCTTCACCCGTTTGAAATATGTTTTCTTAACCGGCCATCATACGTTTTACATGGCATGTATGATCAGCGTGATCCTGACCGTCGCAGGTTTTGAAGACGTGGCGTTAGTCTTCACTGGGTCATTGACGCTTGGTCTTATTATGGCGTTCTTCCCGGCGCTGGCTCAGCGGTATATGCGTAAAATTACCGGCAGTGATGATGTGGCATTCGGCCATTTCGGCACGATCGGTTACGTGCTTGCTGGCTGGATCGGCAGCAAAGTGGGTAAAGGTTCACGCTCAACGGAAGAGATGAATCTGCCGAAAAACCTCAGTTTCCTGCGTGACAGTTCCATTTCCATTTCGCTGACTATGATCATCATTTATTTGATTATGGCGGTGTTTGCCGGTCAGATCTTTGTTGAGCAAACCTACAGCGCGGGCCAGAACTATCTGGTGTACTCCATCATCATGGCAATTACCTTTGCGGCAGGTGTATTTATTATCTTGCAGGGGGTGCGTCTGATTTTGGCTGAAATCGTACCAGCGTTCGTGGGTTTCTCCGAGAAACTGGTGCCTAACGCCCGTCCTGCGCTGGACTGCCCGGTGGTGTATCCGTATGCCCCTAATGCCGTGCTGATCGGTTTCCTGTTCAGTTTCCTCGGCGGTCTGGTCGGGCTGTTCCTGTTAGGCCAAATGCATATGGTACTGATTTTGCCAGGTGTCGTGCCGCACTTCTTCACCGGTGCTACCGCGGGCGTGTTCGGTAATGCTACAGGAGGACGCCGGGGTGCCATGGTTGGTGCATTTGCTAACGGTCTTTTGATCACCTTCCTGCCGGTTCTGTTGCTGCCGGTACTCGGCGCGCTGGGCTTCGCCAACGCCACCTTCTCTGACGCGGACTTCGGCGTCATCGGCATTATGCTCGGCAATCTGGCACGCTTTATGTCGAAAGAGGCCATTATGGTGCTGATTGTTGCCATCTTCGCCGCACTCGTCGCTTACAACTACCTGGGTAAAAAACCTGCGGTTGAGAAAGTGGTCAGCGAAGAGTAATCGAGTGAGTCAGTCCTTTAACGCTTTCCGGGTTACATGCCTGAAAAGAAAACGCCGACATCATGTCGGCGTTTTGCATAACAGAAATACAGATTACGCTTTAGCTGCGGCTTCTGCCTGCGCAGACTGGATCGCCGTTAGGGCTACGGTGTAGACGATATCGTCAACCAGTGCACCACGTGACAGGTCATTCACAGGCTTACGCATGCCTTGCAGCATCGGCCCGATGGAGACGAGATCCGCTGAACGCTGAACCGCTTTATACGTGGTGTTACCGGTGTTCAGGTCAGGGAAGATGAACACGGTAGCCTGGCCCGCAACCGGAGAGTTCGGTGCTTTGGATTTCGCAACGTCAGCCATAATCGCGGCGTCGTACTGCAACGGACCGTCAATGATAAGATCGGGACGTTTTTCCTGCGCCAGTCGGGTGGCTTCACGTACTTTCTCAACGTCACTACCGGCACCTGAGTCGCCAGTTGAGTACGAGATCATCGCGACGCGCGGTTCGATACCAAAGGCGGCGGCAGAATCGGCAGATTGAATAGCGATTTCAGACAACTGTTCAGCCGTTGGGTCCGGGTTAATCGCGCAGTCACCGTAAACCAGAACCTGGTCTGGCAGCAGCATGAAGAACACAGAAGAAACCAGTGAGCTTCCCGGCGCAGTTTTGATCAACTGCAATGCTGGGCGAATGGTGTTTGCGGTGGTGTGAACCGCGCCAGAAACCAGACCGTCAACTTCGCCTTTTTCCAGCATCAGGGTGGCGAGCACGACATTGTCTTCCAACTGCTCGCGGGCGACCACTTCGGTCATGCCTTTGCTTTTACGCAGTTCGACCAGACGGGCAACGTACTCTTCGCGCACGACGACCGGGTCAACAATCTGAATGCCTTTACCCAGTTCAATGCCCTGAGCGGCAGCGACGCGTTGGATCTCGTCCGGGTTGCCCAGCAGCACGCACTCGGCAATACCACGTTCAGCACACAATGACGCCGCTTTCACCGTACGCGGTTCGTCGCCTTCCGGCAGTACGATGCGTTTGTTAGCACTGCGCGCCAGTTCAGTCAGCTGATAGCGGAACGCTGGCGGAGAGAGGCGACGTGAACGCTCTGAATGCGCGCTCAGAGAGTTGATCCAGTCGCTGTTGATGTGTGAGGCCACATATTGTTGCAGTTTCTCAACGCGCTGGTGGTCGTCCGCAGGGACTTCCAGATTGAAGCTTTGCAGGCTGAGTGAGGTCTGCCAGGTATTGGTTTCAACCATAAACACCGGCAGGCCGGTTTTAAAGGCGCGTTCACACAGCGTGTTGATGCGCTCATCAATGTCGTAACCGCCGGTCAACAGAATTGCGCCAATTTCAACGCCGTTCATCGCGGCAAGACAGGCTGAAACCAACACGTCCGGACGGTCTGCAGAGGTAACCAGCAGTGAGCCGGGGCGGAAGTGTTCCAGCATGTGCGGGATGCTGCGCGCACAGAAGGTGACAGATTTCACACGGCGGGTTTGTAGGTCGCCTTCATTGATAATGCGGGCATTCAGGTGTTTCGCCATATCGATGGCGCGGGTTGCAATCAGCTCAAAGCTCCATGGAATGCAGCCCAGCACCGGAAGCGGACTGTTAGCAAACAGTTGGCTTGGGTCAACGTTGGCCACGCTGGCTTTGGTGGAATCATCAAAGATCTCTGATAGATCCGGACGAGTACGGCCTTGCTCATCCACCGGTGCGTTCAATTTATTGATAATAACGCCGGTGATGTTTTTGTTTTTGCTGCCGCCGAAGCTGCTGCTCGCCAGTTCGATACGTTCTTTCAACTGGGCCGGTGAGTCATTACCGAGCGCGATAACAAACACGATTTCAGCATTGAGAGTTTTGGCAATTTCATAGTTCAGCGCGTTGGCAAACTCATGTTTACGCGTTGGCACTAAACCTTCAACCAGCACGACTTCGGCGTCTTTGGTATTTTCGTGATAACGCGCAATGATCTCTTCCATCAGCACGTCTTGCTGGTTAGAACCCAGCAATGTTTCCACGTGGCTCATTTTCAGCGGTTCAGCCGCCGGAACGCTGGAGTTGGCGCGGATGATGGTAGTGGTCTGATCGGGTGCATCGCCGCCAGTGCGCGGTTGCGCGATAGGCTTAAAGATGCTCAGGCTAACGCCTTTCTGTTCCATGGCACGGATCACACCAAGACTGACGCTGGTCAGACCGACGCTGGTGCCTGTAGGAATCAACATAATTGTACGGGACACGGCTAAAACCTCTCTGGTTTACCAGACGATGTATCAAGCAGTGGGGAAGGTCTGCGCGGTTTCGTAACATTGCATTGGAATAGGTTACGACAAGTACTTAACGCTGGCTGCTTCCGGACCGGCTACGCTCGCCTGTTATGAAAAATTGTTATGTAAAACACTGCCAGCAGATGCTGGCAGTGTAATGCAATATTATGCGGTCAGACGGGCCGCATCTTGAGCGATAACCAGCTCTTCGTTGGTCGTGATAACCAGCGCGGGACGAGTGCCTTCTTTATTTATGGCGCCGGATTTACCGAAACGAGCGGACAGATTTCGTTCGTGATCGACTTCGAAGCCCAGCAGAGCCAGTTTGTTCAGGGTCAATTCGCGCACCATTGCCGCGTTTTCACCGATGCCGCCGGTGAAGACCACTGCATCAAGACGACCCTCCATCAGTGCGGTGTAAGAACCGATATATTTCGCCAGACGATGGCAGAAGACGTCCATTGCGCGCTTGGCATCTTCTTTGGTTGTATAGTTATCTTCAACATAACGGCAGTCGCTGGTGACTTCAGTCAGACCCAGCAAACCAGACTCTTTGGTCAGCAGTTTGTTGATTTGATCAACACTCATGCCCAGTGCGTCATGCAGATGGAAGATGATAGCCGGGTCGATGTCACCGCTGCGGGTGCCCATCACCAAACCTTCCAGTGGGGTGAGGCCCATGGAAGTATCCACGCATTTACCGTTACGGATGGCGCTAACAGAACCGCCGTTACCCAGATGGCAAGTGATCAGGTTCACTTCTTCCACGGGTTTGTTGAGCATTTTGGCGGCTTCCTGCGTCACGTAGAAGTGGCTGGTGCCGTGTGCGCCATAACGACGGATGTGATGATCGCGATATAGGCTGTACGGGAGTGCGTAGAGATATGATTCTTCCGGCATCGTCTGATGGAATGCCGTGTCAAAGACTGCTACATTTTTATCAGCCAGTTTCGGGAAGGATTTCAACGCTTCAGCGATGCCGATCAGGTGTGCAGGGTTATGCAGTGGTGCAAACGGGATGGATTCTTTGATACCCTGAATTACTGCGTCGTCAATGAGCATTGATTTGGTCAGTTTTTCGCCGCCGTGAACGATGCGGTGGCCTATGGCAACCAGTTCGGCAGACAGTTCAGGTTTTTGCGACAGGATGTTGTTAACGATGTATTTGAGCGCTTCACTGTGCGCAGCACCAGCACCTAAAGCGGCTTCTTCTTTCTTGCCGTCCATTTTCCACTTCAGGCGGGCTTCCGGCAGGTGGAAACATTCCGCCAAACCTGAAATGTACTCTTCGCCGTTCACTGCATCAATGATGGCGAACTTAAGGGAAGAACTGCCACAGTTAAGAACCAGAACAAGCTTACTCGACATGGAAGTACCTATTGATAGTTGGTGTTGTATAAGAAATAAACAATACGCATGGTTAATAAACCGTCAGGATGACACCAAGCGTAGCGCATAATGAGTCTGATAATTATGATTCGTATCATGCCAGACAACCAAAACCAGCATAACAATGAAAAAGCTGAAGAATAACTGACCTCAGTGAACGCAGGGCTTTTATAGAACCAAAGCTACCCTGGCGACCGTACACAATGTACCTGTTATCTGTTCTTCATAATGTTATTTGTTAGTGTTGTTTATTTGTAAAAATACTAACAAATAAGACTATATTTAGTTACAAAACACCCTTTGCAGCGGCAATATGTTACCAGTCCTCTGTAAAAACCGGTTATGGGCCTTCAAACCGCTATCAGACTGGTTGCGGCTGCTGTTCAAAAGCCAAAATTTTGCTGGCACAGGATACCGATTGGTGCCGGCAAAAACAAAATATATTTAATCGTGTTAAAATCGCGTTTGTTATTTAAAACTATTTTTTAATTTTTATAGGTGAAGTTGAGGTGCACTATGACCAGTAAGCCATCAGGTTCTGTCAGTTGGTTTCAGGTTTTCCAGCGCGGACAGCATTATATGAAAACATGGCCGTCCGATAAGCGCCTGGCGCCTGTCTTTCCTGAGAATCGCATCTCGACGGCGACGCGTTTTGCTGTGCGCTTTATGCCGCCCTTGGCTGTATTCACATTAACCTGGCAGATTGCCCTTGGAGGCCAACTTGGGCCTGCGGCAGCCACATCTATCTTTGCCTGTAGCCTGCCGATGCAGGGGCTCTGGTGGTTAGGACGCAGATCGCTTACGCCATTACCCCCCACTTTACTTGGCTGGTTCCATGATGTGCGTCAGAAATTGGTGGAGGCTGGACAGGCGCTGGCACCCATAGAAGGAACACCTACTTATCAGTCGCTGGCCGACGTGTTGAAACGTGCTTTCAAGCAGTTGGACAAAACCTTCCTGGACGATATTTAACGGATGCAGCAGCATCCGTTGACTCAATGCTGATTTGTCATGCCCATTGAAGCTTCGTAATTAAATGCATTTCAACTCAATTTATGGGTTCAAATCAAAGAATGGTCAGCTTGCGATTTCGCACAAGTTTGCCCTGTGACATGCTTTGGTCATTATGCAGATACGAGGAGTTTTACGATGGAAATGACAAACGCTCAACGCCTGATTTTATCCAATCAATATAAAATGATGACGATGCTGGATCCAAACAGTGCTGACCGTTATCGTCGACTACAAACCGTGATCGAACGCGGTTTTGGTTTGCAGATGCGTGAACTCGATCGTGACTTTGGTGAGTTGTCAGAAGAGACCTGCCGTATCGTTATCAATATTATGGAAATGCACCACGCGATGCAGGTTTCATGGGCCAATATGAAAGATACCCAAGGTGTGGATCGCCGCCGCCTGGATTTTCTCGGCTTTGATGCCGCCACTGAATCCCGCTATCTCAGCTACGTACGTTTCATGGTAAATACGGAAGGGCGCTACACCGATTTTGATTCCGGAACGCACGGTTTTAACTCGCAAACCAAGATGTGGGAAAAGTATCAGCGCATGCTGGCCATCTGGCTGGCATGTCCTCGTCAGTATCATTTGAGTGCAGTTGAGATCGCACAGATTATTAATGCCTGAGACTTAAAAGGAGTCGCCTGTGCTTTGCAAAGGGTTCTTGTTCGATCTTGATGGAACATTAGTTGACTCACTGCCCGCGGTAGAACGCGCGTGGATCAGTTGGGCGCTGAGTCGTGGGATTGCTCCACAAGAAGTACTGGCGTTTATTCACGGAAAGCAGGCGATAACGTCGTTACGTCATTTTATGCCGGGCGAAACTGAAGAGATGATTCAGCGTGAGTTTCTGAAACTTGAACAGATTGAAGCGACTGATACCGAGGGCGTCACCGCGCTTCCGGGGGCGCATGTGTTGCTGAGTGAACTGAACCGCCAGAATATCCCATGGGCGATTGTGACCTCAGGCTCCGTTCCGGTAGCGCATGCGCGTCACGCCGCTGCTCATTTGCCAAAACCGGCAGTGTTCATTACTGCGGAGCAGGTGAAACGGGGTAAACCCCAGCCTGATGCCTATCTGCTGGGTGCGGAACGATTAGATCTGGCGCCACAGGATTGCGTGGTCGTCGAGGATGCTGCCGCAGGTGTTATGTCCGGGCTTGCCGCGGGTTGCAAAGTGATAGCCGTGAATGCGCCATCCGATACGCCGGGGATGGATCGGGTTGATATGATCCTGACTACGCTGGAAGTCTTGCTGGTTGAAGCGAACGAACAGACTGTCTGCGTGAGCCTGCGCTAATTGACTGTATGCTGCTTAAAACAGCAGTTTCGTTGACATAGACCCCGCATTAGCGGGGTTTTTTTATGGCATTCTTTTACACACCTCTACTACCTGCTTTTATCGCTTTTGCCTTCTCATTACAAAGGGAGCCTTGTTTTGACCAGTGAACTGATTTGGGTACTGATGCTGCTGGCGATAGCGATGGTGCTTTTCGCCAGCAATAAACTGCGCATGGACGTGGTCGCCCTATTGGTGATTATCGCTTTTGTGATGAGTGGAACGCTGACGCTGAATGAAGCCATGGCAGGATTCAGTGACCCGAACGTGATCCTGATAGCTGCACTGTTTGTGGTCGGCCATGGCCTGGTACGCACCGGCGTTGCCTGGCAGGTTGGCGAATGGTTGATGAAAGTCGCCGGTAACAGTGAAACCCGCATGTTGGTTTTGCTGATGCTGACCGTTGCCGGACTGGGTGCTTTTATGAGTTCTACCGGCGTGGTGGCCATTTTTATCCCGATAGTACTGACTGTCTCTGCGAAGATGAAAACCGCCCCGGCGCGGCTGATGATGCCGATGAGCTTTGCTGGTCTTATCAGCGGCATGATGACGCTGGTCGCCACGCCGCCGAATATGGTAGTGAACAGTGAGTTGCTGCGTGAAGGATTTGATGGGTTTGGATTTTTTGGCGTGACGCCAATAGGTCTGGTAGTCCTGGTCATGGGCATCGGTTATATGTTAGTGGCGCGGAGGTGGCTCTCATCTGAAAGCGGTGCCGAGAAAAAAGAGACCTGGCAGCGGCGCACTTTTCGAGATCTGATTCGAGATTACCGCCTTACTGGCAGGGCACGCCGAATGGCAATACGTCCCGGTTCGCCGCTGGCAGGCAAAGCGCTTGATGACCTGCATTTACGCTCGCGATATGGTGCCAATGTGGTGGGTATCGAACGCTGGCGCAAGTTTCGTCGGGTTATGGTCAGCGCTACCGGCAGCACTGAACTTCGGGCCCGCGATGTCTTGCTGATAGACATGTCGGACAGTGACATCTCCATTCGTCAGTTCTGCGTCGATGAACAGCTTGAGCCGATGGTACTGCGCGGCGAATATTTCTCCGAACAGTCCCGCGACGTCGGCATGGCCGAAGTGTCGTTGATCCCTGATTCCGAGCTGCTAGGTAAAAGCCTGCGTCAGGTGGTCTTCCGGTCACGCTATGGGCTGAACGTTGTAGGGATACGCCGTCAGGGCGAGGCGCTGGAGGGTAAGCTGGTTGATGAGGAGTTGCAACTTGGCGATATGCTGCTGGTAATAGGCGACTGGAAACTTATCCGTCAGTTGCAACAGCAGATGCATGATTTTATCGTATTAAATCTGCCGGCGGAGGTTGATGATGTCGCGCCGGCAGTTAGCCAGGCGCCGCATGCGCTCTTCTGCCTGGCGCTAATGGTCGCACTGATGCTTACCGAAGAGGTACCCAATGCCATTGCGGCAATCGTTGCTTGCCTGCTAATGGGGAAATTCCGTTGCGTCACGATGGAAGGGGCCTATAAGTCAATTCACTGGCCAAGTTTACTGCTGATTGTCGGCATGATGCCGTTCGCGCTGGCGCTGCAGAAAACCGGTGGGATCGCGTTAATCGTTCAGGGACTAATGGACATCAGCGGTGGGTATGGTCCACACATCATGCTACTCAGCTTGTTTATATTGTGCGCGATCACTGGCTTGTTTATTTCGAATACGGCCACTGCGGTTCTGATGGCTCCTATCGCCATCGCCACGGCACACCAGATGGAATTATCGCCTTATCCCTTTACTATGATCGTCGCCATTGCCGCCTCAGCGGCCTTCATGACCCCGGTTTCATCGCCTGTGAATACGCTGGTGATGGTGCCGGGGAATTACCGTTTCGGCGATTTTGTGCGGATTGGTGCGCCTTTCACTCTGATGGTGATGGTCGTTAGTATCCTGCTGGTGCCGGTTCTGTTCCCATTCTGAGGTACTTTAGAGTGGCGAATCCTGGCTGATTTCGTCCAGTGACAGGCTGAAGCTTGGAATGAAGACTTCCATGAAGTAGTCCATTTCCGGGCTTTGGCGCAATGCGAGGGTTTTTTCCAGTCGCGCCTTCGCCAGAGTGAATTCGGTATTTCCTGCTGACAGCTCCTCGAGGCACTTCAGATAGGCGCAAAGCGAATCAGCCTGCTTCACCGTCAGTTTCTCCTGATCGCTGTAATAATGTTCATCAATCAGCGAGCGGAAATCAGCCTGAAGCTCTTCTGGCAGCATTTCGATCATCTTCTGCTGGGCAATTTTCTCTATCTTTTTGTATTCATGTGCAATCTGCGGATTGTAATACTTAATCGGCGTGGGCATATCGCCGGTCAACACTTCACTGGCGTCATGGTACATCGCCAGCAATGCCACGCGTTCTGCATTCAACTGGCCGCCGAACTTTCGGTTTTTAATCACGGCCAGCGCGTGGGCTACAAAGGCGACCTGCAAACTGTGTTCAGACACATTTTCGGTACGTACATTGCGCATCAGCGGCCAGCGGCCAATCAGTTTCAAGCGGGATAAGTAGGCAAAAAAATGGCTTTGGCTCATAGGTCTCTCAGCAACAACAGCGAATGAGGTTCTATTGTGTGCAGTGGGGCAGTGTTATGCAAAGGGTTATGTAAATAGATACGCGCCATTCTTCATGCTGCCGTTACGTATCAGGTAACGTTGAAGAGTGGCGCGTTTTTAAAATGCTTACTGGCGGTAGGTTTCGAGGAAGCGGCCGAGTTTATTGACGGCCATTTCCAGTTCATCGACGCGCGGCAGGGTGACGATACGCACGTGATCCGGATATGGCCAGTTAAATGCTGTGCCCTGAACCAGAAGAACTTTTTGCTGTAACAACAGATCGAGTACCAATTTTTGGTCATCATGAATGTTAAAGCGCTTGGCGTCGATACGCGGGAACATATACAGCGCGCCGCGTGGTTTAACGCATGAGACACCTGGGATTTGATTGATCAGTTCCCAGGCTTTGTCACGCTGCTCGAGCAGACGTCCGCCCGGTTGTATAAACTCGCTGATGCTCTGATAGCCACCAAGTGCCGTCTGAATGGCATGCTGCATAGGGACATTGGCACATAAACGCATCGAAGCCAGCATCTCTAGCCCCTCAATGTAGCCTTTTGCGTGCTTTTTCGGCCCGTTGAGAACCATCCATCCCTGACGAAAGCCGGCCACACGGTAAGTTTTTGACAGGCCGTTGAAAGTGACTGTCAGCAAGTCCGGTGCCAGCGCTGCGATGGAAATATGTTCGGCATCGTCGTACAAAATTTTGTCGTAGATTTCATCTGAGAAGATGATCAAATCATGTTCTCTGGCGATCTCGACGATCTCCATCAGCAACGCTTTGCTATATACCGCACCGGTCGGGTTATTAGGGTTGATGATCACTATACCGCGGGTCCGCGGGGAGATTTTTGCCCGAATATCATCAAGGTCCGGGAACCAGTCAGCCCCTTCATCACACAGATAATGGACGGCGTTACCCCCGGAGAGTGATACCGCTGCAGTCCATAAAGGGTAGTCAGGCGCAGGAACCAGCATTTCATCGCCGGTGTTTAGCAGCGCCTGCATGGACTGCACGATCAGTTCTGAAACACCGTTGCCTATGTAGATATCTTCAACGGTAATATCACGCATATCACGCGCCTGATAATGTTGCATGATAGCTTTGCGGGCAGAGAAAAGGCCTTTTGAGTCACAATAACCCTGGGCTGTCGGTAAGTTACGGATAACATCAACAAGAATTTCATCAGGTGCATCAAACCCAAATGGCGCGGGATTGCCGATATTCAGTTTGAGGACCTTATTACCTTCTTCTTCCAGACGTTTTGCTTCTTTGAGAACCGGGCCGCGAATGTCGTAGCAGACGTTGTCCAGTTTGCGGGATTTTTCAATCGGGGACATGTGATGTGAGCCTTTTCTGTAAAGCTTGTTCCTCCCTGGCACATGATGGCCGCGGAGCAAAGCGAAGAGCACAATTTACTCCCACCCGCCCGGCTTTTGAAGGGGCACATCTGGCTTTAGTGCAAAACATTACATGCAGCATAGAACGTGATGCGCTGTCTGGGTTGATGCATTTTTTTTAGTTTAATGGACTAAATTAAAATTATTTTTTAGCATAAACAACCATTTGGTTACGGGATTATTAGCGGTTGGCTTAGCAGATATGACCTTTTTGCTTCACTTACGTAGAATATAAATTATCTAATCTGAAGGGTGATAAGGAAAACTTATAACAAGAGGTCAGGTAGATTCTTAAGATTATGCTTAGTGCATAAAATATATCCTAACGTGTTTATGCCGATTCTTTATGATTTACTGGATAAATTAACAGAGTGGAGTAGTACTACATAAATCTTCCCCATAAATTTGTAAACCTGACTAATCAATATATTTTATTGTAACTTTTTTTTAAAATATCAATAAATGTATAAAGTTACGAAGAATACATTAGCGTAATGAAGGAGTTTTTTAGCTGGTCTTCTAACTGACTCAATGAAAAATTCATTAATAGCTCAAATCGCAAGAGTAATTAATTAACAAACCTTATGTTTTATTCGTATTTAACAGAAATTTCGGTGTTCAGCACTTGTTGGCAGCGGATCCGTTTTTACTAAGCATCGTTAATGGATAAAGTTTTCAAATCAGTAATTCTAATCAAATTTAGTTATTTAAGACGACAATATTAAGGTACTTAGTACATAACGAGGGAAAAATCCCTATAATTTGAATAATATTGCGGAAATATTTCTCATTTCTTATCATCTAATGAGTGAGTGCGTGCCATATCTGGTATTCTGCATTTAGCGGGTACTTTGCCGCATTAATCAGGGTAGCTTGTTATTAGATTTTAAAAGTGAAGAAAAACTATGACAAATGCAAATCGTCCAATTCTCAATCTTGACCTTGATCTGCTGAGAACGTTTGTTGCCGTTGCTGATTTGAATACGTTTGCAGCAGCAGCTGCTGCTGTATGTCGCACTCAATCCGCAGTCAGTCAACAAATGCAGCGTCTTGAACAACTGGTAGGGAAAGAGCTGTTTGCCAGACATGGACGTAATAAACTATTGACTGAACACGGTATTCAGCTATTAGGATATGCGCGGAAAATTCTGCGTTTTAATGACGAAGCCTGCACATCGCTTATGTATAGCAATGTGCAGGGAGGCATAACAATCGGGGCCTCAGATGATACCGCAGATACAATTCTTCCGTTCCTCTTAAGCCGCGTAACCTCTGTGTACCCAAAACTCTCTATTGATGTCAGGGTTAAGCGCAGTCCGTTCATGCTGCCTATGTTGGAAAGTGAGGAAGTGGACTTGGCGATCACCACCATGACCACGACGGATCATCCACATATAGTCTTACGCACATCGCCGACTTTATGGTACTGCTCGGCTGATTTTGCTTATCCATCTGGTGATAGCGTGCCGTTGGTTTTGCTCGATGAACCGAGTCCTTACCGATCTATGGCAATCGATTACCTTAATCAGGCGGGCATTCCATGGCGTATTGCTTATGTTGCCTCCACGCTGTCGGCTATCCGTGCTGCTGTTAGAGCCGGACTGGGTGTGACCGCGCGGCCGATTGAGATGATGAGCCCTGAATTGCGTGTTTTGGGCGAACAGGACGGTTTGCCACGCCTGCCGGACACGCAGTATGTTTTGTATAAGAATGCACATTGTAAAAATGAATTGGCAATGGCGATTTTTAATGCTGTTGAACAGGGTAACGACCCGTATTCATTAAGTTCTTATGCTCAACGTCCTGCAGTAGATGACAATAAGATCATCGTCGCCAATCCCAAAGCTTAAGTTCGTCATGTAAGTCCACTTTACTCCCGGTCTTCCAGGAATGTGAAGACCGGGAGTAAAGATTCATCCTCATTAGTGGGTATGCTAAGTCGGGTAAATGAAGTTTTTAGGTTATTTTTGAAGTATAGCCTCCATTTTGCGGTCTCTTCACAGCCATTCCCTCACATTCTCTTCTATTAACTGTCGCAAAAAGTGTTCTTTTTACAAGACAGATCATCCTCATAAAGAGCGCTTTGTGATTTACTTACTGAGTCTCGAACCCATCAAAAACTCCACTTCATCGAAATATGCAAAAAAAAGTTGTCACATCGTGGTGTTTTTTAGCACCAGACACCATCAAACTGTGTCTTGGATCAAAAAAATACCCTTGTTTAGTCCGTGGAGTAACCGTTTCTTCACGAGGAAATGGTATTGTTTAGCCTGAAGCATTAAATCCTGAAAACATGCCCTTGTTCTATCAGACTATTCACTGACACGATTTAGCACGCAGCGGTCGCATGATATGTTAATAAAATGATGCGCATGTAAATTAATGTGGAGATGCCTTTGTCTAAGTTGACAAAAGGTTATAGAAAGGGGTAAAAAGCCCACAGTAAATCACTGGCTTAAGCCGTTTATAGTTATAGGCAGTGATACGGTGTGGTTATTAATCCTTCCCTTGAATCGATGTGGTGCGCAAGCTGCCGTCAAAGAGCAGATGCTATAGCGCCGCTTTTGATGAGTAAGCAAAGAGTATGTCAACAGCCACTGAAGTTATCGCTCAACACTGGGCGTTCGCGGTATTTCTGATCGTCGCAATGGGTCTTTGTTGCCTCATGTTACTGGGTGCAGCGTTTCTGGGCGGTAGAGCCAGGGCGCGATACAAAAACACACCTTTTGAATCTGGTATCGCATCAGTGGGTACCGCCCGCATGCGTCTTTCCGCCAAATTCTATCTGGTAGCGATGTTTTTCGTTATTTTCGACGTAGAAGCCCTGTATCTGTATGCATGGTCAACCTCTATCCGTGAAAGCGGCTGGACCGGGTTCGTTGAAGCCACCATTTTCATTTTAGTCCTGTTAGCCGGTCTGTTTTATCTGGTGCGTATTGGCGCACTAGACTGGACACCAACACGTTCGAAAGGACCTGTAAAACCGAGCCCAGCGATTAACACCAACAGTCATCCGCAGTAAGTAATAGCGAGGCATTAAGATGGACTATACGCTCACCCGCATAGACCCGGACGGTGAGAACGACCGGTACCCCCTGCAAACACAAGAGATCGTTGGCGATCCTCTTCAGGAGCAGGTTAAACGCAGCGTCTTTATGGGGAACCTCGAAGAGGCGATGCATGGGATGGTGAACTGGGGTCGCAAAAATTCCCTTTGGCCATATAACTTTGGTCTTTCTTGTTGCTATGTTGAAATGGTGACCTCGTTTACTGCGGTTCACGATGTCGCGCGCTTTGGTGCTGAAGTTCTGCGTGCCTCTCCGCGTCAGGCTGATTTCATGGTGGTTGCCGGGACCTGTTTTACCAAAATGGCGCCGGTTATCCAGCGTTTGTATGACCAGATGCTTGAGCCGAAATGGGTGATCTCCATGGGTGCCTGCGCAAACTCAGGCGGCATGTATGACATCTATTCCGTAGTACAAGGTGTGGATAAATTCCTGCCAGTTGATGTTTATATCCCAGGTTGCCCACCGCGTCCGGAAGCTTACATGCAGGCCCTGTTACTGCTGCAAGAGTCCATTGGTAAAGAACGCCGCCCGCTGTCGTGGGTTGTTGGTGATCAGGGTGTTTACCGCGCGAATATGCAGTCTGAGAAAGAGCGTAAACGCGCAGAGCGTATCGCTGTGACGAATCTGAAGTCTCCTGACGAGATTTAACACTGCGGTCTGAGAGTCAACCCTGAGGGCGAAGGGATCCCCCTTACGGCATAAATGACCATTTAGTGTGGTGAAAATAAAATGACAGATTTGACGACGCAAGACACCGCTCAGCCAGCATGGCAGACCCGCGATCATCTTGATGATCCGGTCATCGGCGAATTGCGTAACCGTTTTGGGCCAGAGGCCTTTACTGTTCAAGCGACCCGTACCGGAATTCCCGTGGTATGGTTCAAGCGCGAACAGATACTTGAAGCGATCACTTTCTTACGCAAACAGCCAAAACCTTACGTAATGCTGTTCGACCTGCATGGTATGGATGAGCGGTTACGTACTCACCGCGACGGTTTACCGGCCGCGGATTTTTCCGTTTTCTACCATCTACTTTCTGTTGAGCGTAACCGCGACATCATGATCAAAGTTGCGTTGGCGGAAAACGACCTGCATCTGCCAACCATCACCAAGGTGTTCCCGAATGCCAACTGGTATGAGCGTGAAACCTGGGAAATGTTTGGTATTACCTTCGATGGCCACCCGCATCTGACGCGCATTATGATGCCGCAGACTTGGGAAGGACATCCGCTGCGTAAAGATTATCCAGCGCGTGCGACCGAATTCGATCCCTTCGAGCTGACCAGGCAGAAAGAAGATCTGGAGATGGAGTCGCTGACCTTCAAGCCGGAAGATTGGGGCATGAAGCGCGGGACCGAAAATGAAGACTTCATGTTCCTCAACCTTGGTCCAAACCACCCCTCTGCACACGGTGCGTTCCGTATCATTCTGCAGCTCGATGGCGAAGAGATTGTCGACTGCGTACCCGATGTTGGCTACCACCACCGCGGTGCGGAAAAAATGGGTGAGCGCCAGTCATGGCACAGCTACATTCCGTACACTGACCGTATCGAATATCTTGGCGGTTGCGTTAATGAAATGCCTTACGTGTTGGCTGTTGAAAAGCTGGCCGGTATCACCGTAGGCGATCGCGTTAACACCATCCGCGTGATGCTCTCCGAACTGTTCCGCATTAACAGCCATTTGCTTTATATCAGTACGTTCATTCAGGACGTCGGTGCGATGACTCCCGTGTTCTTCGCTTTTACTGACCGTCAGAAAATCTACGATCTGGTTGAAGCGATCACCGGTTTCCGTATGCATCCGGCGTGGTTCCGTATCGGTGGCGTGGCCCACGACCTGCCGAAAGGTTGGGAACGTCTGCTGCGTGAATTCCTGGACTGGATGCCAGCTCGTTTAGACTCTTATGTTAAAGCCGCGCTGAAAAACACTATTCTGATTGGCCGTTCCAAAGGTGTAGCCGCCTACAATGCGGATGATGCGCTGGCGTGGGGCACTACCGGCGCCGGTTTGCGCGCAACGGGTATTCCGTTTGATGTGCGTAAATGGCGTCCGTATTCCGGTTATGAAAACTTCGATTTTGAAGTGCCGGTCGGCGATGGTGTCAGTGACTGCTACTCCCGCGTGATGTTGAAAGTGGAAGAGCTTCGTCAGAGCCTGCGCATTTTGGAACAGTGTTACAAAAATATGCCGGAAGGCCCGTTCAAAGCCGATCACCCGCTGACAACGCCGCCACCGAAAGAGCGCACGCTGCAACATATCGAAACCCTAATTACTCACTTCCTGCAAGTGTCGTGGGGCCCGGTCATGCCTGCGCAAGAATCTTTCCAGATGGTTGAAGCCACCAAAGGGATAAACAGCTACTACCTGACGAGTGACGGCAGCACCATGAGCTACCGCACCCGTATCCGTACGCCAAGTTATCCGCATTTGCAGCAGATCCCATCAGTTATCCGTGGCAGCCTGGTTTCAGACTTAATCGTCTATCTGGGCAGTATCGATTTCGTAATGTCAGATGTGGACCGCTAACGATGACTAATTCCATGAACAATTCAGAGCTTCAGTACATCAACGTTTCAGAGCCAAACGCGCAGCCTGCGTTTGAGTTCAATGATGCTGAGCGCGGAGCCATTGAGCATGAAAAACATCACTACGAAGATGCCCGAGCGGTGTCTATCGAAGCGCTGAAAATTGTGCAAAAACACCGTGGCTGGGTTCCGGATGGCGCGATTTATGCCATCGCTGAAATCCTCAGTATTCCTGCCAGTGATGTAGAAGGCGTGGCGACATTTTATAGCCAGATCTTCCGCCAGCCGGTAGGCCGTCATGTGATCCGTTACTGTGACAGTGTGGTGTGTCACATCACCGGTTATCAGGGAATTCAAGCGGCGATTGAAGAAAAGCTGCACATTAAGCCGGGTGAAACTACCGAAGACGGTCGCTTTACTCTGCTACCGACCTGCTGCCTGGGTAACTGTGACAAGAGCCCGACGATGATGATCGACGAGGACACGCACAGCTACCTTAAGCCGGAGCAAATCAGTGAATTATTGGAGCGTTACTCATGACATTCCAGGGGTTTACGCCAAAACAGATCGACCGTACGCCAGAGATGCATCCGCTGACCTGGCGCATGCGCGAAGACCAGCAGCCGGTTTTCCTCGACGAATACCGTAGTAAAAATGGCTACGCCGGTGCCGAGAAAGCCCTGAAAGGTATGGCGCAGGACGACGTGGTCTCTTTGGTCAAAGACGCGGGCCTGAAAGGTCGCGGCGGCGCAGGTTTCTCCACCGGTTTGAAGTGGAGCCTGATGCCGAAAGACGAAAGCATGAACATCCGCTATCTGCTATGCAACGCCGATGAGATGGAACCAGGGACTTATAAAGACCGCTTGCTGATGGAGCAAATGCCCCATTTGCTGGTGGAGGGGATGCTGATCGCGGCATTCGCCCTGAAAGCCTACCGTGGCTATATTTTCTTGCGTGGCGAATATATCGAAGCCGCCGTCAATCTGCGTAAAGCCATTGAAGAAGCCAAAGCAGTGGGCCTGTTAGGTAAAAATATCCTCGGTTCCGGTTTTGACTTCGAATTGATCGTTCATACCGGTGCAGGGCGTTATATCTGCGGTGAAGAAACTGCACTGATCAACTCGCTTGAAGGCCGTCGCGCTAACCCTCGTTCAAAACCACCGTTCCCAGCATCATCGGGTGTATGGGGTAAACCGACCTGCGTAAACAACGTCGAAACCTTGTGCAACGTACCGGCGATTATTGAGTATGGCGTGGACTGGTACAAAGGCATTTCCGCAGGCAAAAGCAACGATGCCGGTACCAAAATGATGGGCTTCTCCGGTCGGGTGAAAAACCCGGGTGTCTGGGAATTGCCGTTTGGTATCACTGCCCGTGAAATCCTGGAAGATTACGCCGGTGGCATGCGTGATGGTCTGAAGTTCAAGGCATGGCAACCGGGTGGGGCAGGGACAGACTTCCTGACCGGCGATCACCTCGACCTGCCAATGGACTTCGAAAGCATCGGTAAAGCCGGTAGCCGTATGGGTACTGCGCTGGCGATGGCTGTTGACCATGAAATAGGTATGGTGTCGCTGGTCCGCAATATGGAAGAGTTCTTCTCACGCGAGTCTTGCGGCTGGTGCACACCTTGCCGTGATGGCCTACCGTGGAGCGTGAAGATCCTGCGCGCGCTGGAGCGTGGTGAAGGTCAGCCAGGAGATATTGAAACTCTTGAGCAACTTTGCCGCCAATTGGGTCCGGGCAAAACCTTCTGCGCACATGCACCAGGTGCCGCGGAACCTTTGCAGAGTGCGATTAAATATTTCCGGGACGAGTTTGAAGCTGGCATCGCAAAACAGCACTACAACAACGTGCGGGCGATTGGCGGTATTCAGCCAAATAACCTGCTAAAACAACGCTGGTAGCAACTATAGCCCGAAGTATTTCGTCTTACAGCTAGGCAGCAAGCGGGGAAATCCCCCGGAGCTTACCTCGGTAAGTGACTGGGGTGAGCACGCGGAGCTAACAACGCTGTAGGGTGAAAGACCAAGGGATACAGAATTTTTGATTAATGCCCGCTGTAGGTGGGCCACGTGGAAGCATGCTGACTATGGCTACGATTCATGTAGACGGCAAAGAATACGATGTAAATGGAGCGGACAACCTGTTGCAGGCTTGCCTCTCTCTTGGCCTCGATATTCCTTATTTTTGCTGGCATCCGGCGCTGGGAAGCGTCGGCGCTTGCCGCCAATGTGCGGTTAAGCAATACCAAAACGCGGAAGACACGCGCGGTCGTTTGGTGATGTCATGTATGACACCGGCGTCTGATGGAACTTTTATTTCCATCAATGACGGCGAAGCCAAAGAGTTCCGTGAAAGTGTGGTCGAGTGGTTGATGACTAACCATCCGCACGACTGTCCGGTGTGTGAAGAGGGCGGAAACTGCCACCTGCAAGATATGACGGTCATGACCGGTCATAGCACACGTCGTTACCGCTTCACCAAGCGCACGCATAACAACCAGGATCTCGGTCCGTTCATCTCTCATGAAATGAACCGCTGTATCGCCTGCTACCGTTGTGTCCGTTACTACAAGGATTACGCGGACGGCACCGATCTGGGTGTGTATGGCGCGCACGACAACGTCTACTTCGGTCGCCCGGAAGATGGCCCGCTGGAAAGCGAGTTCTCCGGTAACCTGGTGGAAGTTTGTCCGACAGGCGTGTTCACCGACAAAACGCACTCCGAACGCTACAACCGTAAATGGGACATGCAGTTTGCGCCAAGCATCTGTCAGCAATGTTCCGTTGGCTGTAACACCAGCCCGGGTGAACGTTATGGCGAACTGCGCCGGATTGAAAACCGCTACAACGGCACAGTGAACCACTACTTCCTGTGTGACCGTGGCCGTTTCGGTTATGGCTATGTCAACGCGAAAGATCGTCCGAAGAAACCACAACAGCTGCGTGGTAACGACTGGATCGAACTGAACGCGGAACAGGCGATGCAGGGCGCAGCAGACATTATGCGTCAGGCACAGAAAACCATCGGTATCGGTTCACCACGCGCCAGTCTCGAAAGCAACTTTGCGTTGCGTGAGCTGGTCGGTGCTGACAACTTCTACACCGGTATCAATGCTGCCGAGCAGGGCCGCCTTGAGCTGATGCTCAACGTTCTGCGCAACAGTGGCGTGCATACGCCAGCGCTGCGGGAAATCGAAGAGTATGACGCGGTGCTTATTCTGGGCGAAGATCTGACGCAGACCGGCGCGCGCATTGCGCTCTCCGTCCGTCAGGCCGTAAAAGGCAAAGCCCGCGCCATGGCTGCGGCTCAGCGCGTTGCTGACTGGCAGATTGCTGCCATCCAAAATATCGGACAGCACGCTAAACATCCGCTATTCATGACGAACGTCGATAACACCCGTCTTGACGATATCGCCGCCTACAATTACCGCGCACCGGTAGATGATCAGGCCCGTTTCGGCTTCGCCATCGCCCATGCATTGGATAATTCAGCACCGGCGGTTACCGATTTAGCCGCAGGTCTCGACAAGAAAATTGACGTCATCGTGCAGGCCTTAACCGATGCGCGTAAACCTCTGATCATTACTGGCAGCAACGCGGGCAGTGACGCCATTATCGCCGCAGCCGCTAACATAGCGAAAGCACTGAAAGCGCGCGGCAGTGACGTGGGAATTACCTTCGTTGCTTCAGCGGCCAACAGTATTGGTTTGTCGATGATTGGTGGCGGTACGCTGGACGCTGCACTTGAATTGTTAGTCAACGGCGGTGCAGACAGTGCCATCGTGATGGAAAATGACCTTTACCGTCACGCACCTGAAGCGCAAGTCGAAGCAGCACTGAACAAAGTTCAAAACCTGCTGGTTCTTGATCATCAGCGCACCCGCATCATGGATAAGGCCAGCCTGATCCTGCCTGCAGCGAGCTTCGCAGAAAGTGACGGTACGCTGGTGAATCAGGAAGGCCGCGCCCAGCGCTTCTTCCAGGTTTATGACCCGGCATATTTCGACACTACCGTTGCGATGTTAGAAAGCTGGCGTTGGATGCACTCGCTGCACTCAACGCTCAACAGCCGCCACGTCGACTGGACGCAGCTTGACCACGTGATCGAAGCCTGCGTTGAAGCACTGCCACAGCTGAAAGGAATGCTTGAAGCAGCACCTAATGCGAGCTTCCGTATTCGTGGTCAGAAACTGGCCCGTTCACCCCATCGCTCGAGTGGTCGTACTGCGATGCGCGCTGACATCAGCGTGCATGAACCCCGTCAGCCGCAAGATAAAGACACCATGTTTGCCTTCTCAATGGAAGGGAACAACAACCCGTTAGCCGATCGTAATCAGGTGCCGTTTGCCTGGGCGCCTGGCTGGAACTCACCACAAGCCTGGAACAAGTTCCAGAGCGAAGTCGGTGGCAGTCTGCGTCATGGTGATCCGGGTGTGCGCATGATCGAAGCAGGCGAGGGGACGTTGGATTACTTCTCCGACATTCCAGCGGTCTTTAGCGCATCAGCCAATCAGTGGCGTGTTGCTCCGTACTATCATCTGTTCGGCAGCGAAGAGATGAGCCAGCGAGCGAGCGTTATCCAGCAGCGTATGCCGCAGCCTTATGTGATGGTGAACCCGGCGGATGCCGCGCAGTTAGGGGTGAATGCGGGTTCCCAGGTAGAATTTACCTGTGGCGGTCAGACACTGAGTTTGCCGGTACGTCTGAGTGAAACCTTAAGTCAGGGACAGATTGGTCTGCCACTGGGCTTGCCGGGTATTCCTCCGGTTCTGGTCGGCGCAACGGTTGAAAATCTGCGGGAGGCAGCGCGATGAGCTGGTTTACACCTGAAGTGATCGCGACGCTTATCGCCGTGCTCAAAGCCGTAGTGATCCTGTTAGTCGTCGTGACCTGTGGCGCGTTCATGAGTTTCGGTGAACGCCGCTTGCTGGCACTGTTCCAGAACCGTTACGGGCCAAACCGTGTCGGCTGGGGCGGCTCGCTGCAGCTGGTTGCTGACATGATCAAAATGTTCTTCAAAGAGGATTGGGTACCGAAGTTCACCGACCGCGCGATTTTCACCCTCGCGCCGATGATAGCCTTCAGCTCTATGCTGATCGCCTTCGCTATCGTGCCGGTCACGCCGACCTGGTTCGCGGCTGACCTGAATATCGGTATTTTGTTTTTCCTGATGATGGCTGGCCTCACTGTTTATGCCGTACTGTTCGCTGGCTGGTCAAGTAACAACAAGTACTCGCTGTTAGGTGCTATGCGTGCGTCTGCCCAGACCCTGAGCTACGAAGTATTCCTTGGTCTGTCGCTGATGGGCGTGGTAGCGCAAGCTGGCTCGTTCAACATGCAGGATATCGTCAATTCTCAGTCGCACATGTGGAATATCATTCCCCAGTTCTTCGGCTTTTTGACCTTTGCGATAGCCGGCGTAGCGGTGTGTCACCGTCACCCGTTTGACCAACCGGAAGCTGAACAAGAACTGGCAGATGGTTACCACATTGAATATTCCGGTATGAAATTCGGTCTGTTCTTCGTGGGCGAATACATCGGTATCGTCACTGTCTCTGCGCTTATTGTCACCTTGTTCTTCGGTGGCTGGCAGGGTCCGTTCCTGCCGCCGGTTATCTGGTTTGCGCTGAAAACTGCGTTCTTCATGGTGATGTTCATTTTGATCCGTGCTGCTCTGCCGCGTCCGCGCTATGACCAGGTGATGTCATTCGGCTGGAAAGTTTGCCTGCCGCTGACCTTGATTAACCTGCTGGCGACCGCTGCGGTCATCTTGTACAACGCGCAATAAGGGGTGATTTAACCATGACATTGAAAGACATAGTTGTCGGGTTCGGCACTCAGGTTCGCAGCTTGTGGATGATAGGCCTGCACGCCTTCGCCAAGCGCGAAACCCAGATGTACCCGGAAGAGAAAGTAAACGTACCGGCCCGTTACCGTGGCCGCATCGTGCTGACGCGCGATCCGGACGGTGAAGAGCGTTGTGTTGCCTGTAACCTGTGTGCGGTAGCCTGCCCGGTAGGCTGTATCTCGCTGCAAAAAGCCGAGCATAAAGACGGTCGTTGGTATCCTGAGTTTTTCCGTATCAACTTTTCACGCTGTATTTTCTGCGGTCTGTGCGAAGAAGCTTGCCCGACAACAGCCATTCAGTTGACGCCGGACTTCGAAATGGGTGAATTCAAGCGCCAGGATCTGGTGTACGAAAAAGAAGATCTGCTGATCTCGGGTCCGGGTAAGTATCCGGAATATAACTTCTACCGGATGGCCGGTATGGCAGTTGACGGCAAGTCGAAAGGCGAAGCTGAAAATGAAGCCAAGCCGATCAACGTCAAAGGTCTGTTGCCTTAAGGAGCCGCAAGCATGGAATTTGCATTTTATATTGCAGCTGTGGTGGCCGTGTTGGCGACATTGCGTGTTATCACGCATACCAACCCAGTTCACGCACTGCTGTATTTGATCGTATCGCTTCTGGCGATCGCTGCGGTGTTCTTCTCGCTCGGTGCGTATTTCGCCGGTGCGCTGGAGATCATCGTGTATGCCGGTGCCATTATGGTGCTGTTCGTGTTCGTGGTGATGATGCTGAACCTTGGCAACGTCGAAGAACAGGAACGTGCGTGGCTTAAGCCCTCTACCTGGATCGGTCCTTCGATTCTGGCGGTAGTGCTGCTGGGCGTAATGATCACCTCAATTCTTGGCCTCCACGATCACGGCATCAAAGGTACGATGGTAGACGCGAAAGCGGTTGGTATCGCGCTGTTTGGTCCTTACGTTCTGGCGGTTGAACTGGCATCGATGTTGCTACTGGCCGGTTTAGTGGTGGCCTTCCATATTGGCCGTGAACACAAAGCCGGTGAAGTGTTTGGTGATACACCAGCAACCACTGAAATGGCGAAAAGAAAAACGGAGGAGAGAGCATGATCCCTCTACAGCATGGCCTGATCCTGGCCGCAATTCTGTTTGTTTTGGGGCTGACCGGGCTGCTTGTCCGCCGTAACTTGCTGTTTATGCTGATCAGTCTGGAAGTGATGATCAACGCAGCGGCGCTGGCGTTCATCGTGGCCGGGAGCTATTGGGGTCAGGCAGACGGTCAGGTGATGTATATCCTGGCAATCAGCCTGGCAGCGGCGGAGGCCAGTATTGGTCTGGCGTTACTGCTGCAACTCTATCGCCGTCGCCACACCCTGAATATCGACACTGTCAGCGAGATGCGCGGATGAACCTATTATATTTAACAATTCTGTTCCCGCTGATTGGCTTCGTTTTGTTGGCCTTCTCACGCGGTCGCTGGTCTGAAAATACTTCGGCTACCGTTGGCGTAGGTTCTATCGGTCTGGCTGCGCTGACGACAGTTTATGTCGGCTTCGATTTCATGACCCAGCGTGCTGCTGGCGTTGAAATCTTTAACCAGAACCTGTGGAACTGGATGCAGGTGGGCGACTTCAACATCGCCGCTACGCTGACCCTTGACGGGCTGTCGATGACCATGCTGTCCGTGGTCACCGGCGTCGGTTTTTTCATCCACATGTTCGCTTCCTGGTACATGCGTGGTGAGGAAGGGTATTCACGCTTCTTCGCTTACACCAACCTGTTTATCGCCAGCATGGTGATTCTGGTACTGGCAGACAACCTGTTGCTGATGTACCTCGGTTGGGAAGGTGTGGGCCTGTGCAGCTACCTATTGATTGGTTTCTACTACACCCATCCGGCCAACGGCTCGGCAGCGATGAAAGCCTTCATCGTGACCCGTGTTGGTGACGTGTTCCTGGCTTTTGCGCTGTTCATTTTGTACCGCGAGCTGGGTACGCTGAATATCCGTGAACTGATGGTGCTGGCACCGCAGAAACTGGCCGTTGGCGACACAGCGATCACTTGGGCAACGTTAATGTTACTCGGTGGGGCAGTGGGTAAATCTGCACAACTTCCGTTGCAGACCTGGCTGGCAGATGCCATGGCCGGTCCGACTCCGGTTTCTGCGTTGATTCACGCCGCGACCATGGTGACCGCCGGTGTTTACCTGATTGCACGTACGCATGGCCTGTTCCTCATGGCACCTGACGTTCTGCATCTGGTGGGCATAATCGGTGCTGTCACGCTGGTACTGGCAGGTTTTGCCGCGATGGTGCAAACCGACATCAAACGTGTCCTTGCTTACTCGACCATGAGCCAGATTGGTTACATGTTCCTGGCGCTCGGCGTTCAGGCCTGGGATGCGGCCATCTTCCATCTGATGACCCACGCGTTCTTCAAAGCGCTGTTGTTCCTGTCGTCGGGTTCGGTCATTTTGGCTTGTCACCACGAGCAGAATATCTTCAAAATGGGTGGCCTGCGTAAATCGATTCCGCTGGTGTATGTCTGCTTCCTGGTCGGTGGTGCAGCCTTGTCTGCCTTGCCAATCATTACCGCAGGCTTCTTCAGTAAGGATGAAATCCTCGCGGGCGCACTGGCAAACGGTCATCTCAATCTAATGATAGCCGGTCTGATCGGCGCGTTTATGACATCCCTGTATACCTTCCGCATGATCTTCATCGTGTTCCACGGCGAAGAAAAACTTTTTGATGGAAAGAAAGCTCATGCGGGTAAAGGCATCACGCACCATCTGCCATTGCTGGTTCTGATGGTTCTGTCGACCTTTATCGGTGCGATGATTGTGCCGCCGCTGAAAGGCGTCTTGCCGGACACCACTGAACTGGCACATGGCAGCGTATTGACCCTGGAAATCATCTCGGGCGTTGTGGCTATTGTCGGCATTTTGCTGGCCGCTGTCCTGTATCTTGGCAAACGCTCATTGGTTAACAGTATCGGGAAAAGCGCCATTGGCCGCTTCTTCACGACCTGGTGGTTCCACGCGTGGGGCTTCGACTGGTTATATGACATGATTTTCGTCAAGCCGTATCTGACCATCGCTAAGCTCTTGCAGCGTGATCCGCTCAATTCAATGATGAATTTACCCGCCGTGCTTTCCCGCCTGGGAAACCGGGGGTTGACGTTGAGTGCAAATGGGCAGACACGCTGGTATGTCGCGTCAATGGGTTTGGGAGCAGTGGTCATTTTGGCACTGTTGCTGGTTATTTAAGAATAAATCGTTAGAAAAAAATAGGGACACAAAACGCCATGCTACTTCCTTGGCTAATTCTTATCCCCTTTATCGGCGGGCTGCTGTGCTGGCAGACTGAGCGTTTCGGGAGCAAAGTACCGCGTTGGATAGCTCTGTTCTCGATGGGGCTGACCTTAGCACTTTCCCTGCAACTGTGGTTGCAGGGGGGGTACTCTTTAATCAACCCGGCGGGTATTCCGCAATGGCAGTCTGAATTTTCACTGCCGTGGATCCCTCGCTTTGGTATCAGCTTCCATCTGGCACTGGACGGTTTGTCCCTGCTGATGGTAGTGCTGACCGGTTTGCTCGGCGTACTGGCTATCCTCTGCTCATGGCGTGAGATCCAGAAGTATCAGGGGTTCTTCCACCTGAACTTGCTGTGGATCCTCGGCGGCGTGATCGGCGTGTTCCTTGCCATCGACTTGTTCCTGTTCTTCTTCTTCTGGGAAATGATGTTGGTGCCGATGTACTTCCTGATTGCCTTGTGGGGTCACAAAGCGTCAGACGGTAAAACGCGTATCAGTGCAGCAACCAAGTTCTTCATCTATACGCAGTCCAGCGGTCTGGTGATGCTGATTGCGATTCTTGGCTTGGTGTTTGTGCACTACAACGCGACCGGAATGTGGACCTTCAACTACGAAGATCTGCTAAAAACCCCAATGTCGCGCAACGTTGAATACCTGCTGATGCTGGGCTTCTTCATCGCCTTCGCGGTGAAAATGCCGGTGGTACCGTTGCACGGCTGGTTGCCGGATGCGCACAGTCAGGCACCGACCGCAGGTTCCGTTGACTTAGCGGGTATCTTGCTGAAAACCGCCGCCTACGGGATGTTGCGTTTCTGTCTGCCGCTGTTCCCGAACGCTTCGCACGAATTCGCACCGATTGCCATGTGGCTGGGTGTGATTGGTATTTTCTACGGCGCGTGGATGGCGTTCGCGCAGACTGATATCAAGCGTCTGATTGCTTACACCTCCGTTTCGCATATGGGCTTTGTACTGATTGCTATCTACACCGGTAGCCAGTTGGCGTATCAAGGCGCAGTGATTCAGATGATTGCACACGGTCTGTCCGCAGCCGGTATGTTCATCATTTGCGGCCAGTTATATGAGCGCTTGCACACCCGGGACATGCGCCAGATGGGCGGATTATGGGGGCGAATAAAATACCTGCCTGCGCTGTCGCTGTTCTTCGCTGTTGCTACATTGGGTATGCCAGGCACCGGTAACTTCGTCGGTGAGTTCATGATCCTGTTTGGCAGCTTCCCGGTTGTTCCGGTTATCACTGTCATCTCGACCTTTGGTTTGGTATTTGCTTCGGTTTACTCGCTGGTGATGATGCAACGCGCTTACTACGGTAAAGCGAAGTCTGACGAGCCGTTACCTGGCATGACCGCACGTGAACTGTCGATCATTCTGTTACTGGTGGTATTGCTGGTGGCGTTGGGTGTTTACCCGCAGCCAATCCTGGATACCTCAAGCGCAGCGATGTCCAACGTGCAACACTGGTTCGGATCATCAGTTTCCACTATTTCAACGACAAGGCCGTAACTCGCCATGACATTTACACTTCAAAATCTGATCGCACTGTTACCGCTGATGATCGTCGGATTGACAGTGGTGGTGGTGATGCTGTCCATTGCGTGGCGACGCGACCATTTTCTTAATGCCACATTGACCGTTGTCGGTCTTAACGTTGCCCTGCTTTCCCTGTATTACGTGGGGCAAGTCGGGCCGCAGGACGTCACACCGCTATTACGTATCGATGGTTACTCAATGTTCTACATTGGGTTGGTGCTACTGGCCAGCCTCGCTACCAGCACGTTTGCCTACGCATGGTTGGCTGGTTATCCGGACAACCGTGAAGAGTTCTACCTGCTGGTGCTGATTGCGGCCATGGGTGGCATTCTGTTGGCGTGCTCTAACCATCTGGCCTCTATGTTCCTCGGGATCGAACTGATTTCGTTGCCACTGTTTGGTTTGATTGGTTATGCCTACCGGCAGAAACGCTCGCTGGAAGCCGCCATCAAATACATGCTGCTGTCTGCGGCTGCGTCATCTTTCCTGCTGTTCGGTATGGCGCTGTTGTACGCACAGTCAGGTGATCTAAGCTTCGTGGCACTCGGCAGAAATCTGGCCGATGGCGTGATGCTGCATCAGCCGCTGTTGCTGGCCGGCTTGGGCATGATGATTGTCGGTCTGGGCTTTAAGCTGTCGCTGGTGCCTTTCCACTTGTGGACACCAGACGTCTATCAGGGGGCGCCTGCGCCGGTATCAACCTTCCTGGCTACCGCCAGCAAAATTGCTATCTTTGCCGTGGTCATGCGTCTGTTCATGTACGCGCCGGTGGCTGACAGCGAAGCTGTCCGTACGGTGCTGGGCATTATCGCCTTCTGCTCAATCCTGGTCGGTAACCTGATGGCTATCAGCCAGAACAATATTAAGCGTCTGCTTGGTTACTCGTCTATCGCCCACCTCGGCTATCTGTTGGTCGCACTGATTGCGGTGCAAACCCATCAGCTGTCGATGGAAACCGTCGGTGTGTATCTGGCCGGTTACCTGTTCAGCAGCCTTGGTGCGTTCGGCGTGGTCAGCCTGATGTCCAGCCCGTATAAAGGCCCGGATGCAGAGTCACTGTTCTCCTATCGTGGTCTGTTCTGGCATAAGCCCATCCTGTCTGCGGTAATGACCGTGATGATGCTGTCACTGGCTGGTATTCCGATGACACTTGGCTTTATCGGTAAGTTCTACGTGATTGCGACTGGCGTAACCGCGCATTTGTGGTGGCTGACTGGTGCGGTGGTGGTCGGGTCTGCGATTGGTCTTTACTACTACCTGCGCGTGACCGTGAGTCTGTTCCTCAGCGCGCCGGAAACGTTGGTACGCGATACCCCGAACAACTGGGCATTGACTGCTGGTGGTGTGGTGGTGCTGATCTCCGCAATTCTGGTGCTGGCGCTGGGCATCTACCCACAACCGCTTATCACCTTGGTTCAGATGGCTCAACCGCTGCTGTAAGCACGGGTCACACTGAACTCCAAAGCCGCTCCTGTGAGCGGCTTTTTTACGACGGTATTTTGTGCAAAAAAACGACTAAATGTGATGTTAATCACGTTTTGATGTACGTTCATAAGTTAATTACATCGATATTGTGATCTCTGCCGTTCCATTCTTCCCGCCAATGCGTAAACTGCGCGCTTGTCCAAATTCGTATAGGTTCACACATCATGAACGTATTGGTGATGATCGCCATTACAACCGGCATTCTTTCCGGCGTTTGGGGCTGGGTGGCTATCAGCCTTGGCCTGATAAGTTGGGCGGGTTTCCTTGGCTGCACGGCCTATTTCGCTTGCCCAAAAGGCGGGTTGCGCGGGCTGATTATCAGTACGCTGACGTGTTTGAGTGGGGTATTCTGGGCTGAAGTGATCATAGCTGGCAGTAGTCTGCGCCCTGAATGGACTCTGTTAGGGTATATGCTCACCGGCGTAGTGGCATTTCTGATGTGCATCCAGGCGTGGCAACAGTGGCTGGCTTTTGTGCCCGGTACTTTTATCGGTGCTTGTGCGACCTTTGCGGCGCAGGGAGATTGGCGTCAGGTGGTGTTGTCTTTGTTGGTCGGTCTGCTGTTTGGGTACGCGATGAAAAACAGCGGACTATGGTTGGCAGAACGGCGAGCCAAACAATTGCACAAAACGCTGACAGAACCACATAACGACACGCCATTTCCTCCGGCCCGGCGGTCGGAAGGTTCTTAAAAGCTCAGTTGCAGCGTATCTCCCCTTTTTTGGCGCTGCACGCAGGGCAAATCTGCGCTAGGGTTAATGGGTATTGTGATAACCACAAATAAGGAGATAACCATGTCTAACCAATTTGAATCGCGCCAAACTGAACCACAGCAAACTTCGTTGGATGATGATTTAAGAATGCTTTCTGAAACGCTGGAGGAAGTCCTTAAATCCTCAGGTGATAAAGCTGACCAAAAGTACATTGAAATTAAAAGCCGTGCGCAGCAAGCGTTGGAAGAGGTACAGTCACGTCTTAACGGCGGTGTGAATTCCTATTGTAAGAAAGCGCGCCAGGTCGCTGAACAAACTGACACGTACGTACGTGATAACCCATGGCACGGTGTCGGTGCGGGGGCTGCGGTAGGTTTAGTGGTGGGTCTTTTGTTGCGTCGCTAAATGTTTATCACAGAGGCAGCCAAGGCTGTCTCTGTTTTGTTTTCCCTTCCCTTCGGTGACACCTGCTCATACCTTCTTCCCCTTCATATTCATCGCCTTTCGCTTCGGTTTGATCTGTCGCATATTATAAATCTTCGTAACGCCGCATACTTCACTCGTATTTGATTTAACCCGTTTTTTGATCCAGAAGGGCATTCCAGCCCAACATCAAATCCATCGGATACGTCCTGAGGTTACGGTGAAACAGATTTCAGCAGTTCTTGATCAGTTGGACGCCGCACTCTCAGCGAATTTCCCTGATATGGCGGGCCTGCAGCAGTTTAGTTATACACTTGCAGACCAACCGGAAACGGACATGTTGGAGTGGTTGAACGCGCAAAGCAGTTATCCGAAACTCTATTGGCAGCAGCGTGATGGACATGAAGAGGCCGCCCTGTGTAGCGATGCCTGCGCCTTTGGCAACCTTTCTGCCGCTCAGGCCTTCTTGCAACAGTATCCCCACTTGCCTGAGTTACGTATTTGGGGGCTAAACACCTTTCACGGAGCGGATGCGATCACCGCAGAGAGCACCGAGTCAGATGCTAATGCACTCTTTTTGCCGCGTATTGAGATCAACCGCCGGGACAACGAATATACCCTGCTTTGCAACCTCTTCAGTACAGACTCCTTACGTGACGAAGCCCAGAAAATGCGGATCTTCCTGCGTTCGCTGGCCAACAGCCATCCTCTGCCCGCTCTGACCTCTGATGTGCTGCGGCATCAGCATCTGCCTGCAGAGCCACAGTGGAAACAGATGATTCACACGGCACTGGCCTGCATTGAGCAGGGGCAGTTCGACAAAGTGGTGCTGGCGCGTAAAACCACGCTGG
This sequence comes from Ewingella sp. S1.OA.A_B6, assembly GCF_049889095.1. Taxonomy (NCBI): domain Bacteria; kingdom Pseudomonadati; phylum Pseudomonadota; class Gammaproteobacteria; order Enterobacterales; family Yersiniaceae; genus Ewingella; species Ewingella sp. S1.OA.A_B6. Next base: position 289,364 of record NZ_JBLJFK010000001.1, read on the forward strand.
TTCTTCGCCAGCCGCTGAATGCCGCCGCGTTTTTAGCCGCCAGCCGCGCGGTTAATCATCATTGTTACCACTTTATGCTGGCCTTCACGGCGCAACAGGCATTTCTGGGCTCCAGCCCGGAGCGGCTTTTTTTGCGCGACAACCATGCGCTTTTTACTGAAGCGCTGGCTGGCACCGTCGCTGGCGCAACGGACAATTACAAAGCCAGGGAACTGGGCCAATGGCTGTTGAAAGACGCCAAGAACCAGCGAGAGAATATGCTGGTGGTTGATGATATCTGTCAGCGTTTACAAGGTGGTGCGCACTCATTAGACGTGACGTCCGCTGAGATTCTGCGTTTGCGTAAAGTGCAGCATCTTCGTCGCAGCATTCATGCTGTACTCATCCATGCAGATGACGCTGACTGCCTGCAAAGGTTGCAACCTACCGCCGCGGTGGCGGGCTTGCCGCGCCAGGAAGCCCGTGACTTTATTGCGCAACATGAACCCTTTAATCGCCAGTGGTATGCCGGATCTGCTGGATACATTAGTCTGGCCCGCAGTGAATTTGCCGTGGCGCTGCGTTCTGCAGCGGTGAACGGTAGTCAGTTGGATTTATTTGCCGGAGCAGGCATCGTGGCTGGTTCCGACGCTGCACAGGAATGGCAGGAGATCGAAAACAAAGCTGCTGGGTTACGCACCCTGCTGGATGGAAATGTTCAGTCCGTTGAGAACGTTCCATCAGACGAAAATTATGCGCCCGCCGTCCGGGCTGGTTAAGCCCGCTTTGCCGGAGTCACTCATGTCATCGACGCTTTCTACCGCCATCTTTAACCGCCGCTGGGCGACGCTCATTCTGGAAGCGTTGAGCCGTCATCGGGTACAGCACGTCTGTATTGCGCCCGGCTCACGTTCGACTTCTCTCACGTTGGCGGCGGCGGCTAACCCGCACCTGATTTGCCATACACACTTTGACGAACGTGGTCTGGGCCATTTGGCACTGGGACTGGCGAAGGCCAGCGGTCAGCCGGTGGCCGTTATTGTGACGTCAGGCACAGCGGCGGCAAATCTCTATCCGGCTATTATTGAAGCCGGGCTGACCGGCGAACGTCTGATTATGCTGACCGCCGACCGACCGCCAGAACTGATTGACTGCGGAGCTAATCAGGCCATCCGCCAGCCAGAAATGTTCAGCAGCCATGCACAACAAATCCTCAACCTGCCGCGTCCGACGCCGGACATTAGCGCCCGCTGGCTGGTCTCCGCGATTGATAACGGGGTTTCAGCGCTGGGTCATGGCGCGCTACATATCAACTGTCCTTTTGCTGAGCCGCTGTATGGTGAGCAGGGAGATGACTATCTCGAATGGTCCCAAAGCCTGGGCGACTGGTGGCAGGGCACTCAGCCATGGCTGCGCTCTTGTGCGCCGCAAGTGCACCTTGCCCAGCATGACTGGTCATACTGGCGGCAAAAACGCGGAGTGATTATCGCCGGGCGAATGAATGCGCAGGAAGGGCTGCAATTATCGCAGTGGGCGCAAAGCCTCGGCTGGCCGCTGCTGAGCGATGTGCAATCGCAAACCGGCAATCCGCTGCCCTGTGCAGATTTATGGCTGTCGAATCCGCAGGCGCACAGCGTTCTGGAGCAGGCGCAACTAGTGGTTCAACTGGGCTCCAGCCTGACCAGCAAACGCTTGTTGCAATGGCAGGCCAGCTGCCAGCCGGAAGAGTACTGGTTGGTAGATTCGCTACCGGGACGTCTTGATCCCGCGCAGCACCGTGGTCGGCGTTTACAGATGCCGGTCGGCGACTGGCTGACACTGCACCCGGCGCAGCCGCAGGCCCACTGGGCTTCAACGTTGGAAATGCTCTCACGTCAGGTTGATGACCAGGTGCAGACTCGCCTGGTCGATCATTTCGGTGAAGCCGCTGTGGCCCGATATTTACCGGCGCTGCTGCCGGAGCATGGTCAGTTGTTCCTCGGCAACAGCCTGGTGGTCCGGCTGGTGGACGCTCTGGCGCAACTGCCTGCCGGGTATCCGGTGTTTGCTAATCGTGGCGCCAGCGGTATAGATGGTTTGATTTCTGCCGCCGCCGGAGTGCAGCGCGCAACGGGGAAACCGACGTTGGTGCTGATCGGCGACCTCTCTGCACTGTACGACCTCAATGCGCTGGCGCTAATGCGTCAAAGTTCAGCCCCGACGGTTATCATCGTGGTTAACAATAACGGCGGGCAGATTTTCTCGCTGTTACCGACACCGGAGGCCGAACGTGAGCGCTTTTACTGCATGCCGCAGAATGTTGAATTCAGTCATGCGGCGGCGATGTTCGGGCTAAATTATGCCTGTCCAACGACGCTTTCGGCGCTGAACGAAGCGGTGAATCACTGCTGGCAGCATGGCGGCGTGAAACTGATTGAACTGAAAGTCAGCCCCACCGACGGTGCTGAAATATTGCGTGAACTGGTGACGCAGGCGGGGGATTTATGATCCTATCCTGTCAGCGGGTGAATGGCCATATCACCGGGAAACCCTGGCTGGTGTTTCTGCACGGTCTGCTCGGCAGTCGCGAAGACTGGCAATCGCTGGTGCCCTGGCTGGCTGGCTGGCCCTGTCTGCTGGTTGACCTGCCCGGCCATGGTGCTTCAGCCAACGTGACGGCTGCCGGGTTTGCCGATGTCAGCCAGTTACTCAGCTCGACGTTGCAGCAAATGGAGATCCACGAACACTGGTTAATCGGCTACTCCCTCGGCGGGCGTATCAGCCTGTATCACGCCACCCACGGTGATACTCGTGGTCTGTGCGGTGTGATGGTAGAAGGCGCACATCCGGGGTTGAAAAGCCTGCGCGACCGCCAGCAACGCCGCCATCATGACCATCTGTGGGCGACGCGGTTCTTGCATCAAACCTGGCAACAGGTGCTGCAACTTTGGTATCGCCAGCCGGTCTTTAGCGATCTTACCGACGAACAGCGCCAGCAACTGGTGGCACTGCGGCTCAATAATAATCCAGCCCGGCTTGCCGCCATGCTCAGCGCTACGTCGCTAGCGGTACAGCCGGACCTGCGCGAGCATATTTCACGCTTGCCGCTACCGGTCGTCTGGCTGTGTGGCAGCCTTGATTCCAAATTTATCACTCTTGCGCAGCAGGCAAACTTCCCGCTGCAATTCATCGCCAATGCCGGGCATAACGCCCATCGTGCCAATTCGGCGGATTTTGCCCGTCAGGTGCTGGCACTGATTACTTCACCTGTCTTAAAGGAAGTAGAACATGATCTATCCTGATGAAAAACAGCTCTATGCACCGGTCGAATGGCTGGATTTTACCGGCGAATTTGAAGATATCCGTTATCACAAATCCGTGGATGGTATCGCCAAGATCACCATTAATCGCCCACAGGTACGCAACGCCTTCCGCCCGCTGACCGTGAAAGAGATGATCCGCGCGATGGACGATGCACGCCATGACGATAACATCGGCGTAATTGTCCTGACCGGCGAAGGCGATAAAGCCTTCTGCGCGGGCGGCGACCAGAAAGTACGCGGCGACTACGGCGGCTATCAGGATGCCAGCGGAGTGCATCATCTCAACGTGCTCGACTTCCAGCGTCAGATTCGCACTTGCCCAAAACCGGTAGTGGCGATGGTGGCCGGTTATTCCATTGGTGGTGGCCACGTTCTGCACATGATGTGTGACCTGACTATCGCTGCCGATAATGCCATTTTTGGTCAGACTGGCCCGAAAGTGGGGTCGTTCGACGGCGGCTGGGGGGCCTCTTATATGGCCCGCATCGTTGGCCAGAAAAAGGCCCGCGAAATCTGGTTCCTCTGCCGTCAGTATGATGCGGCTGCTGCACTGGATATGGGGCTGGTGAACAGCGTGGTTCCGCTGGCTGATCTGGAAAAAGAAACTGTGCGCTGGTGCCGTGAAATGCTGGAAAACAGCCCGATGGCGCTGCGTTGTCTGAAAGCGGCGCTCAATGCCGACTGCGACGGACAGGCAGGTTTACAGGAACTGGCCGGTAACGCCACCATGCTGTTCTATATGACCGAAGAAGGTCAGGAAGGCCGCAACGCGTTTAACGAAAAACGCCAGCCGGACTTCAGCAAATTCAAGCGTAACCCGTAATGCGCCGCGCCACGGTGTACCGGTACAGCCTGCCAATGGAGGCGGGCGTGGTGTTGCGAAATCAGAGGCTGAAATCCCGCGAGGGGCTGCTGGTGCAGCTGTGGCTGGATGATCAAACCGGCTGGGGTGAAATAGCGCCGCTGCCGGGTTTTAGTCAGGAAAGTCTGGAACAAGCGCAGCAGGCTACCCAGCATGCGCTGGCGCAGTGGTTACAGGGAGCGTCGCTCAGTGCGGTCGCTTCAGCATTCAGCGCACTGCCGTCGGTGGCTTTTGGTCTAAGTATGGCCGATGCCGAACTGCGCAGGTTGTTGCCCGCTGAGGCAAATATTCGCAGCGCGCCGTTGTGTCATGGCGATCCCGACGAGCTGTATGCCCGTCTTGGCGCATTGCCCCGCGACGGTCATGGTGAGAAAGTGGCGAAAGTTAAAGTCGGGCTATATGAAGCGGTGGGGGATGGCCTGAACGTCACCATGCTGCTGGAAGCGCTGCCTGATTTACACCTGCGTCTGGATGCTAACCGCAGCTGGGCACCGGCTAAAGCGGCGGCCTTTGCCCGTTATGTGGCACCGGACCTGCGTTCACGTATCGCCTTTATTGAAGAACCTTGCACTACGCGCGAACAGTCGCTTGAGTTTGCCCGCGACACGGGGATTGCTATTGCATGGGATGAAAGCGTGCGCGAAAAAGGCTTTGAGGTGCATGCCGAACCGGGACTGGCAGCCATCATTATCAAGCCGACCTTAACCGGCAGCCTGACCCGTTGCCGTGAGCTGATTGCCCAGTCACACCGCGCGGGACTGGTGGCGGTGATCAGCTCCAGTATTGAATCCAGCCTGGGTCTGAATCAACTGGCACGCATGGCCGCATGGCTGACGCCGGACGCCGTGCCGGGTCTGGATACGTTGGATTTGATGCAGGCGCAGCTGGTCCGTCGCTGGCCTGACTCACCGCTGCCGCTGATAGCAGAAGATCAACTGGAGCCGATATGGCAGGCCTGAATAACTGGCCCTGGCGCGTATGGGCGGAACGAACGCCGTTCGCGATAGCGCTCAAATCACGCGGTATCGCATGGTGCTGGCGCGATTTACAACAGCGTATAGATTCGCTGGCGGCGGGGTTTATTCAGCAGGGCGTCAGTGAAGGAACTGGCGTGGTACTGCGTAGTAAAAATAGCGGTGATGCCTTACTGGTTTATCTGGCGTTGTTGCAAACCGGCGCCCGCTTATTGCCGCTCAATCCGCAGTTACCCGTTTCACTGTGCGCGGAACTGCTGCCGTCGCTGGATATCAGTTGTATTCTCGATCTCAACGATACGCCAGCTGAACTTAATCTGCCTGCGCTTGAACTTCGCTATGCCGGTTCCAGAGCGAATGCTGTCGCGTGGCAGCCGTCCCGTCTGGCAACGCTGACGCTCACCTCCGGTTCCAGTGGGTTGCCGAAAGCTGCCGCACACAGCGTACAGGCGCATCTCGCTAGTGCCGCCGGTGTACTCGGGTTCATTCCATTTTATCAGGGCGACAGTTGGCTGCTTTCTCTGCCACTGTTCCATGTTTCAGGACAAGGGATCATCTGGCGCTGGCTGAGTGCCGGTGCCTCGCTGGTGTTGGCTGACGGAGAATCAGTCGAGGCTGCGCTGGAAAATTGCAGCCATGCTTCGCTGGTGCCGACACAGCTCTGGCGTCTGCTACAGCAAACGCGGTTGCCGGAAAAATTGCAGGACGTTCTGCTCGGTGGCGCGTATATTCCGCCCGAACTGACCGAACAGGCTGAGCGTGTGGGTATCCGCTGCTGGTGTGGCTACGGCATGACGGAAACTGCCTCTACCGTGACGGCTAAACGTGCTGACGGTTCGCGGGGTGTCGGCCATGTGCTGCTTGGTAGAGAGGTAAGACTGCAAGATGACGAAGTGCTGATCCGCACGCCGAGCCTGGCGGCTGGTTACTGGAAGCACGGTGCGTTAAGGCCACTAACCGATGCTGACGGTTGGTTTCATACCCGCGACCGCGGTAAGTGGCAGGGCGATGAGCTGCATATCGCTGGCAGACTGGATAATCTGTTTTTCAGCGCCGGTGAGGGGATTCAGCCGGAAGATATCGAGCGGGTATTACAGGCGCATCCGCAGGTGGAACGCGTTTTCGTGCTGCCGATGAACGATGATGAATTTGGTCAACGGCCGGTTGCACTGGTGGACGCTCATCCCGACGCAACCTTCGAGCATCTGGCTGAGTGGCTACAGGGAAAACTGGCGCGCTACCAGCAACCGGTGCGTTACTACCGCTTGCCGCAGGATGTCGCGCAGGGCGGCATTAAGATCTCCCGCCAGCAATTAAAGCTATGGCTGGAAAAACAGCCGATTTGATCAGCCGTTGATGTAAAAAGAAGGGCTGCCATGTCTGCGCACATAGCCGCCTTTTGACGTCGTACAAGGATATTGCTTCCATCAAAATAATCTATAACGCTTACAATTTACCGTCTCCTAACGGATAAGTTTACGAGCCAAAAAGATGTTGCATGGAGGTAAATTGCTTTAGACTCCGCAGGGAAGATTTACCGCCGCATAGCAATTATTTAGGAAAGATAATGAAAAAATTACTTGTCGCTGGCGCTGCCGCCAGCCTGATGTTGGTTGCTGCCTCTGCCAGCGCCATCAGTGTCAACGGTGAAGTTGGTGAGCATTACACTCATCTGGGCGCAGGTTTTGGTACTACCTCGCCGGGTCTGGCGCTGACCGGCGACTGGACACATAACGATGACGACGGTGATGTTGCCGGCCTGGGCCTGGGCTATAACATCCCATTAGGTCCATTCATGGCGACCGTGGGTGGCAAAGGTCTGTACACCAATCCTAAAGATGGTGACGAAGGTTATGCTGCTGCTCTTGGCGGCGGTTTGCAGTTGCCAATCGCTAAATTGTTCACCCTCTACGGTGACTACTACTATTCCCCAGATTCACTCTCAAGCGGCATCGGCAACTACAAAGAAGCTAATGCGGGCGTGCGTTTGACGGCCATTCCATTAGTGACCGTGAGCGTGGGTTACCGCTACATGGCGCTGGATGGTAAAGATGGAAATCGTGACAACGTGATCGCTGATGGTGCGTATCTTGGCGGCGCGATCAACTTCTAATATCCCGGCATCTTTCACATTATAGGTGCGTTGGCTGCTCTTGCTCACCCCAGTCACTTACTGGAGTAAGCTCCTGAGGATTCCCTCGATTGCCGCCTTCCTCTAATGCGAAATATTTTGGGATATAGCGAGATCCATTTTTTAAAGTCTGCTTAGCAGGCTTTTTTTTTCGTCTGTTCTATCACTTTGTGCCTATACGATTGTTTTTCGGCCGCAGCCTTTCTACAGTGAAGGGACAAAACAAGAGGAGAAAGCGATGCTTAGGGTTGAGATGCTCAGTACCGGTGAAGAAGTTCTGCACGGTCAAATAGTAGATTCCAACGCCGCCTGGCTGGCAAGTTATCTGTTTGATGAAGGATTGCCGATGACCAGCCGCGAAACGGTGGGCGACAGCCTGGAAGAGCTGGTCAGCGTGATGAGAGAGCGCAGTCACATCGCCGATGTGCTGATTGTGAATGGCGGGCTGGGGCCTACCAGCGATGATTTAAGCGCGCTGGCAGCGGCTACCGCGTGCGGTGTCAGGCTGGTGGAAGATGCCGACTGGATCCGTACGATGGAGGCGTTCTTTGCCGGACGAGGTCGTCCGATGGCCGAGTCGAACCGTAAACAGGCGCAAATTCCCGAAGGGGCCGAAGTACTGGACAACCCGGTCGGTACGGCCTGTGGATTCAGCATTACCCTCAACCGCTGCCAGATTTTCTTCACGCCCGGCGTGCCTTCTGAATTCAAAGTCATGGTGGAGCAGCAAATTGTTCCGCGTCTGCACAAAAAATTCCCGTCGCTCGAAGCACCGCTGTGTCTGCGCCTGACCACGTTTGGACGTGGCGAAAGTGATCTGGCCACGGATCTGGATGCCATGATTTTGCCGGAAGGCGTGACGATGGGTTACCGTTCTTCGTCGCCGATCATTGAACTGAAAGTGACAGGGCCGCGTTCTCAGGAAGTTGCAATGCGTAAAGCCTTTGAGCGCGTACGTGAAGTGGCCGGTGAAAGCACTATTTTTGAAGGTTTCGGTAGCTTGCCGGACCGTCTTGCAGAACGTCTGCTCGCGCAAAATTTTCATCTGGCGATCAGTGAAAGTTTTACGGGCGGCCTGCTCAACTGGCGTCTGCAAAGCGCGGGTGTTCCGCTGGCTGACGGTGAACTCTTGCCACGCAGCGACGATGCCTCGCTGGAAAAATCTCTCGAACATTTATTAGCACGTGCGCAGACACTAGCCGACACCAGCGGCGCACAACTGGCGCTGGCCGTCGGGGCATTATCAGGCGATCAGCTCAGTCTGGCGCTACATACTCCATCAGGAACTTGCGGGTTAACGATCCGGTATAGTGCGACGCGGCACGGGTTGGCGTTGCGGCAGGAGACTATCGCGATGGTGGGGATGGATATGTTACGGCGGTATCTGAACGGGTGGGATCCGGTGGCGGACTATCCGTGGTTAGAGACGGTTGCTAAGGCATAGCGATCGGCTTTTTAATTTCAAATTCAAATTCAAGACCTTGGGTTGCCACCCAAACTGGCCTGAAAGGGCGCCTATCGCCGCGCCCCTTCAGAATCCCCGGCTCTTTTAAAAACAGCAGCTGCGCCGGTCACAATGGCCGTGTTTCAGGGGCCATAGCGATAGCCGCAAAATGTCATCGCTCCGCGATTCCCGGCTGCGGGCTTGAGCCAACGGTAAAGATGTTGTCTCGCCACCGACTTGCCGGTGACATTTTGAACGCGGCCGAGGCTTTCTTAAATTCAAAACCCAACCTGTATTTGTTTTTCAAAATGTTGAGGCCGCGTTCAAAACGACGTCGAATAAGAGGTGGAAAACCGCGAGTGTGTTTGCGCGGGTTGTAACCCGCAATGAGAGCACCGCGCAGCGGCGGAGTTTGCGGCTATAACGGAAGTGTCTGAAACACGGCCATCCCAACTTGCGTAGCTGCTGTTTTTAAAAACGCAGGAGATCCAAGAGGAGGCGCGTTTACGCCTCCTCTTGGGCGGGTTTGGGCGGCAGCTCAAGGTCTTGATGTTGAATTTAAAGAGTTAAAGACTTAAGCGGAAAGTGGGCCGCAACCCACTAAAACTCGACTTCAATGTCGCCAACCGGCAAACAACAGCATGGAAGGACGTCGCCTTCCGACATAAACGCCAACGGCTTCTCACTGTAAGTGACTTCTCCACTGACCAGCCGCATGCGGCACGACCCGCAATAACCTTCCCGACATTGATACTCGACGTCTACGTCGTGATGTTCAAACACTTCCAGCAAATTTTGATGCCCGGCGAGGCAGGCAAGTCGCTGTCCAGTTGCTGAAAGGGTGACTGTACGCTGGCACATTTTAGAACTCAAAATCGCTCAGGTCGCCGGCATTCATCTCTGAATCAATCTGACCGACCAGATAAGAGCTGACTTCTACTTCCTGCGGGGCGACCTGCACGTTGTCCGACACCAACCAGGCATTGATCCACGGGATCGGGTTAGTGCGGGTTTTAAACGGTGCGGTTAAGCCAACAGCCAGCATGCGGATGTTAGTGATGTATTCCACGTACTGACACAGGATATCTTTGTTCAGACCAATCATTGAGCCGTCACGGAACAGATATTCTGCCCATTCCTTTTCCTGCTGCGCGGCCAGCACGAACAAGTCATGACACTCCTGTTCGCACTCTTTGGCGATCTCGGCCATTTCAGGGTCATCCTGGCCTGAACGTAACAGGTTCAGCGCGTGCTGAGTACCGGTCAGATGTAAGGCTTCATCGCGGGCGATCATTTTGATGATCTTCGCGTTGCCTTCCATCAATTCACGTTCTGCGAACGCAAAGGAGCAGGCAAAGCTGACGTAGAAGCGCACGGCCTCAAGGGCGTTCACGCTCATCAAGCAGATATAGAGTTTTTTCTTTAGCTCATGCAGATCAACGACGACGGTTTTGCCATTAACCTGATGCGTACCGACACCCAGCAGATGGTAATAGCTGGTCATCTCAATCAGGGTGTCGTAGTAGCCGGAGATGTCTTTTGCGCGTTTGAGGATCTCTTCGTTGGTGACGATATCATCGAACACGACTGATGGGTCATTGACGATATTGCGGATGATGTGCGTATAAGAGCGCGAGTGAATAGTCTCTGAAAACGCCCAGGTTTCAACCCAGGTTTCCAGCTCTGGGATGGAGATCAGCGGCAGCAGTGCTACGTTCGGGCTGCGGCCCTGAATGGAGTCCAGTAATGTCTGATACTTCAGGTTGCTGAGGAAAATATGCTTTTCATGATCCGGCAGCGCCTGAAAGTCGATGCGGTCACGGGACACATCAATTTCTTCCGGACGCCAGAAGAAGGAAAGCTGCTTTTCAATCAGTTTTTCGAATATTTCGTGTTTTTGCTGATCGAAACGTGCCACGTTGACAGACTGGCCGAAAAACATCGGTTCCAGCAGCTGGTTGTTCTTGTTCTGAGAGAAAGTGCTATAAGCCATATTGTCCTCGGACAAAAGCCCCTGTGAAGGGGCTTTATATAAAATGATAAATCAAAACAGATGATTAGATTTTGCAGGCACCGCTTTCGCAGTCGTCAGCTACGTCAGCCTTCATGTCTTCTTGTACGTCATCGGCACCGTCGCGGGTGTTCTGATAGTACAAGGTTTTAACGCCGAATTTGTAGGCTGTCAGCAGATCTTTCAGTAGCTGTTTCATCGGCACTTTGCTGTTCGGGAAGCGCGACGGATCATAATTGGTGTTAGACGAAATCGCCTGGTCGATGAATTTCTGCATCACGCCAACCAGTTGCAGGTAACCGTCGTTATTGGGCATATCCCACAGCAGTTCGTACTGATCTTTCAAACGCTCATATTCAGGTACCACCTGACGCAGGATACCGTCTTTCGACGCTTTGATGCTGATATGGCCGCGAGGTGGTTCGATGCCGTTAGTGGCGTTGGAGATCTGCGAAGAAGTCTCGGACGGCATCAGCGCTGACAGCGTGGAGTTACGCAGACCGTGCGTTTTGATCTCGATGCGCAGTGCATCCCAGTCATAGTGCAGCGGTTCATCACAGATGGCATCGAGGTCTTTTTTATAGGTATCGATCGGCATGATGCCTTGCGCGTAAGTGGTTTCGTTGAACCACGGGCAGGCACCTTGCTCTTTGGCCAGATTATTCGAGGCTTTCAGCAGGTAGTACTGAATGGCTTCGAAGGTCTTGTGCGTCAGGTTGTTGGCGCTGCCATCAGAGTAGCGCACACCGTTCTTCGCCAGATAATAAGCGTAGTTAATCACGCCGATGCCCAAAGTGCGGCGGCCCATTGCGCCGCGATTGGCGGCCTTGATCGGGTAATCTTGATAGTCGAGCAGGGCATCGAGGGCACGCACAGCGAGCGTTGCCAGCTCTTCCAGATCGTCAAGACTTTCAATCGCACCTAGGTTAAATGCTGACAGCGTACACAGGGCAATTTCACCGTTTTCGTCGTTAACATCATCCAGTGGTTTGGTTGGCAGCGCGATTTCCAAACACAGGTTGGACTGGCGAACCGGTGCAATAGCTGGGTCAAATGGGCTATGAGTGTTGCAGTGGTCAACGTGCTGAATATAGATACGGCCCGTAGACGCACGTTCCTGCATCATCAGTGAGAACAGCTCAACGGCTTTCACTTTCTGCTTACGGATGTTGCTGTCCTGCTCATATTGCACGTACAGGCGTTCGAATTCATCCTGATTGGCGAAGAATGCATCGTAGAGTCCAGGCACGTCAGACGGGCTGAACAACGTAATATCTCCGCCTTTCACCAGCCGCTGATACATCAGTTTGTTGATCTGCACGCCGTAGTCCATATGACGAACGCGGTTACCTTCAACCCCACGGTTGTTCTTCAGTACCAGCAGGCTTTCTACTTCCAGATGCCACATCGGGTAGAACAGCGTTGCTGCACCGCCGCGCACGCCGCCCTGAGAGCAGGATTTGACCGCCGTTTGGAAATGTTTGTAGAACGGGATACAGCCAGTGTGGAAAGCTTCACCGCCGCGGATTGGGCTGCCCAGCGCACGGATGCGTCCAGCATTGATGCCTATGCCGGCACGCTGGGAAACGTACTTCACAATAGCGCTGGAGGTCGCGTTGATTGAGTCGAGGCTGTCGCCGCACTCGATCAGCACGCAGGAGCTGAACTGACGCGTCGGGGTGCGCACGCCAGACATTATTGGCGTAGGCAAGGAAATTTTGAACAGGGAAATCGCATCGTAGAAACGCTTCACGTAGTCCAGACGCGTTTCGCGCGGGTAGCCGGAGAACAGGCAGGCGGCGACCAAAATGTACAGGAACTGTGCGCTCTCGTAGATATCGCCGGTGACGCGGTTCTGCGCCAGGTATTTGCCTTCGAGCTGTTTGACCGCGGCATAAGAGAAATTCATGTCGCGCCAGTGATCGATATAACTGTCCATCTGCTCGAACTCTTCGGCCGTGTAGTCTTCCAGCAGATGCTTGTCATATTTGCCCATCTCGACCATGCGGGTTACCTGTGCGATCAAGGTCGGTGGTTCAAACTGGCCGTAGGCTTTTTTACGCAGGTGGAAAATCGCCAGACGCGCGGCCAGATATTGATAATCCGGCGCATCTTTAGAGATCAAATCCGCGGCAGCTTTAATAATGGTTTCATGAATATCGCTGGTTTTAATACCTTCATAAAACTGGATATGGGATCGGAGTTCAACTTGTGAAACGGAGACGTTTTGCAGACCTTCAGCTGCCCAGTCTATGACTCGGTGAATTTTATCAAGGTTGATGCGTTCTTTACTGCCATCGCGTTTAGTAACAAGGAGACTCTGATTCATGAGGAGCTGTACCTTAGATGTCTATAAACAGTCTGACCAGACACGAATTCAGATTAGAGGGACTTCACTCGTCTGTAGTGTGCTGGTCAGGATATAAACACAATATATTGTGGATTTGTTATTTTCTGATGACAAGATAGTGACTGAATGCCCCTTTTGCAAGTGAACAAAACGGCTCATTTTGTGGATAAGTTGGGGAGAAATTTGGGGGGCAAGCCTGAAGCGTACGTGGTTGCTGGCACGCTGGAGTGTCAATAACTTCGATACGATTTTCTTATATATTTTGAAATGTTGATCGACTGCCGATTTCTTAAACGTTAGAAAAAAACGCTATATTGATGCAGGTAACTATTCCAAAAAAACATGTTGCGCAGTTATGCTATGCCAACGCGCTAAAAAATAACATCTTAGTGACTTTCCGGGCGCTGAGTTGGCCCCTGGGCAGGGTTTTCTGCGCCCGGAAGGAAATTTCTTCGTTGACGATAACGTTATTGTACTTCTCGTCATTGTACCTCTGTCTCTGGCGACTGCGTATGGACCATGTAGTTTACGTCGACGTTTGGCCCGAGTTTGAAATGATCGGTCAGCGGGTTGTAGTGCAGACCGATAATATGGCGCTCACACAGCGGAGTACGGTCAACCATTGCCAGTAATTCAGACGGTTTGATGAATTTTTTGATGTCATGGGTGCCTTTGGGCACCATTTTCAGCACATATTCTGCACCAAAAATAGCCATCAGCCAGGCTTTGTTGTTACGGTTGATGGTCGAGAAAAAGACGTGACCTCCGGGTTTCACCAAACGTGCGCAGGCAGCGACCACGGAAGCCGGATCCGGTACATGCTCGAGCATCTCCATACAGGTGACCACGTCATACTGCTGTGGATGCGCGTCGGCATGAGCTTCTACGAATTCCTGGATGTAATTCACCTTCACGCCACTTTCCAGCGCATGCAGGCGAGCAACCTGTAAAGGCTCGCCGCCCATATCCAGCCCGGTAACGGTGGCACCCGCTATTGCCATGCTTTCGCTTAGAATGCCGCCGCCGCAGCCGACGTCGAGAACGTTCTTCTCAAACAGGCCGTCTGCACGTTCGAGAATATAGTTCAGGCGCAGCGGATTGATGCGGTGCAGCGGCTTGAATTCCCCTTCCAGGTCCCACCAGCGCGAGGCGACAGCCTCAAACTTGGCGATCTCATTGTGGTCAATATTCTGTGTGTTGGCATTCGATGCAGTATTCATGAGTGTGATGAACTCCTTAATCCTCGTTAAGCCAGATTATACATATTCCTTGTGAAGGGATTCAGTTTTGTATTTCTGCTCACTGTTTGAGCGAATGGTGGCGTTTTATTCGGGGCTGAGGCAACGGTTTGATTATCGTTGGATAATAGCGGGTAAAAAGGGAGGTTCTTTTCCACAGATCTCAGCTTTGTGGTATAGTTTTACACCTTTGCGCTACATACGCCTAAGTAGGCAGCGGCCATGAATAATCAGTAGAGGGATAGCAGCTCCATGAGCGACCTTGCCAGAGAAATCACACCGATAAGCATCGAAGAAGAGCTGAAAAACTCTTATTTGGATTACGCTATGTCCGTTATTGTCGGACGTGCGTTGCCAGATGTGCGCGATGGTTTAAAACCGGTGCACCGCCGCGTACTTTACGCAATGAATGTTCTGGGTAACGACTGGAACAAAGCCTATAAGAAATCGGCCCGTGTGGTTGGTGACGTTATAGGTAAATATCACCCGCACGGTGATACTGCGGTTTATGACACCATCGTACGTATGGCCCAGCCTTTTTCACTTCGCTACATGTTGGTGGACGGGCAGGGTAACTTCGGTTCGGTAGACGGCGACTCCGCTGCTGCCATGCGTTATACCGAAATTCGTATGTCTAAAATCGCCCACGAACTGTTGGCCGATTTAGAGAAAGATACCGTTGACTTTGTGCCGAACTATGATGGCACCGAGCAAATCCCTGCAGTAATGCCAACCCGTATTCCTAACCTGTTGGTTAACGGTTCTTCCGGTATTGCCGTCGGTATGGCGACCAACATCCCGCCACATAACCTCACTGAGGTTATCAACGGCTGTCTGGCGTTTATCGAAGACGAAAACATCAGCATTGAAGGGCTGATGGAACACATTCCGGGGCCAGACTTCCCGACGGCAGCCATCATCAATGGCCGTCGTGGCATTGAAGAAGCCTACCGCACCGGTCGCGGCAAAATTCTGCTCCGCGCCCGTGCGGAAGTGGAAGCTGATGCCAAAACTGGCCGCGAAACCATCATTGTTCACGAAATCCCGTATCAGGTGAATAAAGCCCGTCTGATCGAAAAGATCGCCGAGCTGGTGAAGGAAAAACGCCTTGAAGGCATCAGTGCGCTGCGCGATGAGTCTGATAAAGACGGTATGCGCATTGTTATTGAAATCAAACGTGACGCCGTGGGTGAAGTGGTTCTCAACAACCTCTACTCCCTGACTCAGTTGCAGACCACGTTTGGTATCAATATGGTGGCCCTGCATCAGGGTCAGCCAAAAATTCTTGGCCTGAAAGACATCCTGTCCGCGTTTGTCCGTCACCGCCGTGAAGTGGTGACGCGCCGTACGATTTTTGAGCTGCGCAAAGCCCGTGACCGCGCCCATATCCTTGAAGCCCTGGCCATTGCTCTGGCTAACATCGACCCTATCATTGAACTGATCCGTGCTGCGCAATCTCCGGCTGAAGCGAAAGCTGGCCTGATTGCCCGTTCATGGGATCTGGGCAACGTAGCGGCCATGCTGGCCAGTGCCGGTGATGACGCTGCACGTCCTGAGTGGCTGGAACCTGAGTTCGGTATTCACGAAGGTAAATACTTCCTGACCGAACAGCAGGCACAAGCCATTCTGGATCTGCGTTTGCAGAAACTGACCGGCCTTGAACACGAAAAGCTACTGGATGAATATAAAGAGCTGCTGACGCAAATCGCTGAGCTGATATTCATTCTGGAAAACCCCGATCGTCTGATGGAAGTCATTCGTGAAGAGCTGGAAGCGATCCGCGATCAATACACCGATCCACGTCGCACTGAAATTACTGCCAATACCTCCGACATCAACATCGAAGACCTGATCAATCAGGAAGACGTGGTGGTAACGCTGTCGCATCAGGGCTATGTGAAATACCAGCCCCTGACCGACTACGAAGCGCAACGTCGTGGTGGTAAAGGTAAGTCTGCAGCACGCATCAAAGAAGAAGATTTCATCGACCGCCTGCTGGTGGCCAACACCCACGATACCATTCTGATGTTCTCCAGCCGTGGTCGTTTGTACTGGATGAAGGTTTACCAACTGCCGGAAGCCAGTCGTGGAGCTCGTGGCCGCCCAATCGTCAACCTGTTGCCGCTTGAGCCAAACGAACGTATTACCGCCATTCTTCCAGTACGCGAGTACGAAGAAGGTCGCCATGTGTTTATGGCAACCGCTAGCGGTACAGTGAAGAAAACGGCACTGACCGATTTCAGTCGTCCGCGCAGTGCTGGCATTATCGCCATCAACCTCAACGAGGGTGATGAGCTGATTGGTGTTGACCTGACTGACGGTAAAGATGAAGTCATGCTGTTCTCCGCCGCCGGTAAAGTGGTGCGTTTCTCTGAAGAAGCGGTGCGTAAGATGGGCCGAACGGCGACCGGTGTTCGCGGTATCCGTCTGGGTTCAGGCGACAGCGTGGTATCACTGATCGTTCCTCGCGGTGAAGGTTCTATCCTGACCGTCACGCAAAACGGTTACGGCAAACGCACAGAATCGGCTGAGTATCCAACCAAGTCCCGTGCAACACAGGGTGTTATCTCGATCAAAGTGAGCGAGCGTAACGGTCCGGTTGTTGGCGCGATCCA
Organism: Ewingella sp. S1.OA.A_B6; assembly: GCF_049889095.1. Taxonomy (NCBI): domain Bacteria; kingdom Pseudomonadati; phylum Pseudomonadota; class Gammaproteobacteria; order Enterobacterales; family Yersiniaceae; genus Ewingella; species Ewingella sp. S1.OA.A_B6. Next base: position 306,270 of record NZ_JBLJFK010000001.1, read on the forward strand.
GGTGGATGAAGCCGATCAGATCATGATGATCACCGATGCGGGTACGCTGGTACGTACTCGTGTTTCTGAAGTCAGTACCGTAGGCCGTAACACCCAGGGTGTTACGCTTATCCGTACTGCGGAAGGTGAGAATGTGGTCGGTCTGCAACGCGTGGCTGAGCCAGTGGAAGACGAAGAGCTCGACGGCGTCGCAACCGAAGAGGGTGAACTGGAAGCCGCTCAGGCGAGCGACCTGCCGGATGAAGTAGAATCTGACGACGAATCTGTTGAAGATGATGAAGCGGATTCTGATGAAACGGATTCTGAGAAAGAATAAGTTTCGGCAGTGTTGAAACAGGGCATAGCATGGCAACGTGTTATGCCCTTTCTTTTTATACCCGTCATCCTTCAAGCCGCAGGTGCGTTGGCTGCGTTACTCGCCCCATCCTTGGGACTCGCCCCTAAAGGGGCCGCTGCAAGCAGCGTTCAAATCTGCTCCTGGCAGATTTGTCGCTCACCCGAATCACTTACCGGTGTAAGCTCATCGGGATTCGCTCCCTTGCCGCCTTCCTACGGCTCGAATGATTTTGGGTATCGTCTCTGAATCAATAGTGTATTCTGATGGCCGTTTTCCGCCGTGGTGACGTCGCAATGTTAATGGTAGCCTCTTGAAATATCTTACTTCGTTTAGAACAACGCTCAGAATCTCCCGCTATCTCTTCCGGGTTCTGGCCTTTATGTTGTGGTCACTTGGCGCACTGCTAACGACGTTCTACGTGCTCAATATTTTCCATACCAAGGAGTCTGAAATCCGTGATGAGGACAACCTCAACTACGATCAGGCGCAGAGTTATATCCGAAATTCCGAAGATATTATGCGGGATATCAAATACATTGCTGAAAAACGCCTCAATGACTCCATGACCGGCCTGGACATCATCAACGGTGTCATTAGTAGCAAAAATACCACGCCAACCTATCATCCACTCTATTCCGAATCCGACTGCTCCAAGCTCAATAGCAGCAACCGCAATTCGCTGAATTCGCTCGGTAACATGATTCACTATTGGAAAGATAATTTCACCGATGCCTATGATCTTAATCGGGTTTTTTTCATCGGTGGCGAGAGTCTGTGCATGGTGGATTTTGGCCTTAACAGCGTGCCAATTGAGCGCGAAAACAGCACAGGGCTCAAATCACTGCATGAGAAGATTCTGAAATACCGCAATGGTAAAAATCAGGATAAGGAAAACAGCCTGTACTGGGTGTCATCCGGTCCGAATAAAGATCTGGGTTATCTCTATATGCTGACGCCGATTTACGTCGGCAACAAACTCGAAGCTTTGATGGGGATCCAGCAGACATTGCGTTTGGAAGATATGGTGGCCGCGGGTTCACAGCATACCGGCGTGACCCTGCTCGATGATGATAATCAACCGTTGCTACGTTTATCCGAAGGTGGGCATCACGCTTCCCTGCCGGGGCATTACCCCGAAGAACCTCACTATTTTGGTTACATGAATGGCTATAACGATCTGGTCTACAAAAAACCGTTGTCGTCTTCGGGCCTGAGCGTGGTCTACTCCCTGCCGTTTAACACCGTGATTGAGCGTTTTAAGATCCTTATCTTCAATGCGGTGCTGCTTAATATTTTCTCAGCGTTGCTGCTGTTTATTCTGGCGTGGGTGTTTGAGAGGAAAATGTTCCTGCCCGCGGAAGAGAATGCTTTCCGCCTGGAAGAGCATGAGCAGTTCAATCATAAAATCGTGGCTTCGGCACCGGTTGGGATCTCAATTTTACGCATCAGCGATGGCGTGAATATTCTGAGTAACGAACTGGCGCATAACTATATCAACATGCTGACAGCAGAGGATCGCCAGCGCATCACGCGCATTATTTGCGATCAGCAGGTCAATCTTGTCGATGTGATCACCAAAGATAACAACAATATCCAGTTAAGTTTTGTTCACTCGCGTTATCGCAATGAGGACGTGGCGATTTGCGTACTCATTGATGTCAGTGCGCGGGTCAAAATGGAAGAGTCCTTGCAGGAGATGGCGAATGCCGCCGAGCAGGCCAGTCAGTCGAAATCGATGTTTCTCGCCACGGTCAGCCATGAACTGCGTACACCGCTGTACGGTATTATCGGTAATCTGGATCTGCTGCAAACTCAGGGTCTGCCGCAGGGCGTCGATCGTCTGGTGACGGCGATGAACAACTCGTCAGCACTGTTACTGAAAATCATTAGCGATATTCTCGATTTCTCTAAAATAGAGTCTGAACAGCTCAAAATTGAACCGCAGCCATTTTCCTGTCGTGAAATGATCACCCACGTTGCGGGTAATTATCTGCCGCTGGTGGTAAAAAAACATCTTGGACTCTACTGCTTCATCGAGCATAACGTACCGATGTCATTCCAGGGCGATCCGGTGCGCCTGCAACAAGTGCTGTCTAACATTCTTAATAATGCCATCAAATTTACCGACACTGGCTGCATCGTGCTGCATGCGCGGACGTGCGGGAACTATATGGAATTCCAGATCCGCGATACCGGCTGCGGTATTCCTGAGCGAGAAATCACCCGCCTGTTTGATCCGTTCTTCCAGGTTGGTACCGGCGTGCAGCGCCATTTCCAGGGAACCGGACTTGGGCTGGCAATCTGTGAGAAGCTGATTAACCTGATGGACGGGGATATCTCGGTCGATTCCGAGCCGGGTCTGGGCAGTCAGTTCACCGTGCGAATTCCGCTGTATGACGCGATATTCCCGTCTGAACAGCCGCTTGATCTGTGGCAGGGTAAAACGCTGTGGCTTGAGATCCGCAATGCGCATCTGGAAAGCTATCTTATGCAGTTGTTACGATATCAGGGCGCCAATGTTCATCGCTGGGACGAAGAGCATATCAGCCAGTCGGGTGACGTGCTGATAACGGACACCTCGCTGATTCATGAAGATAAGCTGGCGGCACAGATTGAATTTTCCATCGACCATATTGGCCCGCCGGTAGAAACCCGGCCTGGCTATTGGATCTATAGCACCTCAACCCCGCTGGAAGTTACTGCGTTGCTTAACCGTATCTATCAACTGGTCGATCCGGCAGAAGCGGGGGGATTATCATTGCCTGCGCAAGAATCAGCGGCAATTCAGGACAACAGTGATATTCATCTGCTGGTGGTGGACGACCACCCGATTAACCGTCGTCTGCTGGCCGATCAGCTCAGTTCGATGAGCTACCAGGTCGTCACAGCCAATGATGGGATGGATGCGCTCGAAGCGATTAAAGTCCACACCGTTGATATCGTGCTCAGTGACGTCAATATGCCAAAACTCGACGGTTACGGTCTAACCCAGAAGCTGCGCGAGCTGGGCTATACTTTGCCGGTGATTGGCGTGACGGCAAATGCGCTGGCCGAACAGCGTCAGCGTTGCCTGGAGGCGGGAATGGATAATTGCCTGTCAAAACCGGTCACGCTGGAAACGCTCCGCGACACGCTGGCCTATTACAGCAAAGTGGTGCGGCGTAGCCGGGATAATCACTAAACTGTGGTCAATAAAAAAGGCACCTTTACTTAGGTGCCTTTCTACTTAACCCGTAAAATCCTGCCAATCCAAACGCGTTTTTTAGCCCCGATCAACCGGTTGCGAGCTGACGGAAGAGAGATAGTTCAACAGTGCAATATCGTTTTCTACGCCCAACTTCATCATGGCTGACTTCTTCTGGCTACTGATGGTTTTGATACTGCGGTTGAGTTTTCTGGCAATTTCAGTCACCAGGAAACCTTCAGCGAACAGGCGCAGAACTTCACTCTCTTTTGGAGAGAGGCGTTTGTCGCCGTAACCGTTAGCACTAATTTTCTCAAGTAATTTCGCTACGCTATCCGGCGTGAATTTCTTGCCTTTTTGCAAAGCGGCCAGGGCTTTTGGCAAGTCCGTTGGCGCACCCTGTTTCAGTACAATGCCTTCTATGTCTAAATCCAACACCGAACTCAATATAGCCGGATTATTGTTCATGGTTAGCACAATGATAGACAGTTGCGGATAGTGGCGTTTAATGTACTTAATAAGCGTGATGCCATCGCCATATTTATCACCCGGCATCGACAAATCTGTGACCAACACGTGGGCGTCAAGTTTGCTCAAACTATTGACCAGAGCGGTCGAATCTTCAAACTCACCTACTACGTTTACCCACTCAATTTGCTCGAGTGATTTACGGATCCCAAACAGGACAATAGGATGGTCATCAGCAATAATTACGTTCATATTATTCATGTGATTAGCTACCTTGCTGCAGCAGTCTGGAGACAAAAGAATCAATGTGATTAATGTTATCAGTGATCATCAAAACGTCGCCAGCGACGATATGTTGTTCTAACGTTTCACACAAGTGCTTGCCTGGGGTCAGGTTCAACATAGCGAACACCCCCTTAAGGCGATGAGCGGTCTGGGAAAGTGATGTAAAATCACGACGTTGATTTTCATTATACAGTTTCTCAAGATCTTCCGGTACTGTCTCGACAAACAGCTGATAGTAATCACTTGATTTGAGCTGTTTTTCATAAAAGTCGAGAGAGTCCTCCCCGGAGCCTTCGGTGTTAACACTGTCATCGGATTCAGTAAATTGATGTTCGATTAACAGTAAGGTTGCGTCAATCAGCGCACTGCCGATGTTGTAGTTGACGCGAATGTAATGCTTTTCAAGCTGCTGGAAACCCGTTTCATCGCTGGTCAGCAACAGCGTATACTGGCCGCTGTTTTGCGGGTTGTCCGTCAATAAAACGTCGTACTCGCGGGCGATCTGACGCTCATCAGCGATAATACATATCGCACCATATGCGTTCATTGTGCGGGTCACAATACCGCGCACCTCTTCAGACGTGATATCCAGCAACAGTGTTACGTCATCCAGCAGCTTTTCATGGGCTGCCTGAGGTTCATTCTCTTCAAAGATCTGTTTGATTCGCACCGTATAACGCGTGCCAATATCCAGTTTACTGCGGATCTCCAATTGTCCCCCGAGTTTCTTGCACAACTGATTGCACAGGAAAAAGGTCAGGCCAGACCCATGGTTAAATCGATCCAGCATGGTTTGGCTCAGGAAAGGATAATTCAGATTGCTCAATTCCTCCTTTGAAATGCCACTGCCGGTGTCAGTAATGTGGAAAATCAGTTGGCCAGGTTGTTCTGCGTCATGCTCTGTAGTCAGGGTGACCTTGCCCACTGATGTGGTCACAATCGCGTAATCAATCAGCAGGGACAGAACTTTTTTCAGTGCCTGACCGTCGCCGACAAAGTTTGCTTCCGGCTCAGGATGGAAATGGTTCAGTATCGCCAGACCCTTTTGGTTGAGTTTCGGCAGCGCTTCAAGCAGTAGCTCATCCACCAGCGCACATAATGCGTAGGACTGCTGTAGCGGTTGCCAGTCCTGCGTTTCCAGCCGGGTGAGTAGGGTGATGTTATCTACCAGCGTCAGTGCATTACGTGACTCATTAAGCAGACGGCCTTGCAGCGTTTGGCGCTCCTGGATATCCGTATTCTCGGTCAGAGCATGCACCAGCCCATTGAGCTCATTCAGCGGTTGATTGAGCTCAATGCCCAGATTGTGCAGCATTAACTTACGAGCCTGCAGGTTTTTATCGAACTCGCGGCGCGCCTGCTGCAACGTCTTATTGACCATCACTTCTTTATCCTGATCGTGCAGCAGGAACAGATAGGTTTCCGGTGAGATTTGACTCCGCAACATGCGGATTTCATACACTTCGTTATTCACCGTCGCCTGAATCACGCCATGATGTTGTTCCGCCATGTTAGCGATTTTATTCAGGCTGAGGTGCGGCAGCAGTTGGTCGGCAATTTTGTTACTAATGACCACGCTATGATTGCTGAAGTTATAGACTAGCAGGCCAATCGGCAGGCTGGAGATAATCTCTTGATTAAGCGCCTGCTGAGTTTGCAGTTGCGCTGCCATATTTTCGCTTGGACGGATGTACTGATGGCGGATGAAGTAGATCCCGGCCATCGCCAGCCCCAGCAACAAGAGGTTGATCAGCGCCAGCCAGAAATTATTGCGCGACAGATCCATAATCAGGCTTAATAGGGGGACGCGGTAGCTCAGCGTTAGCGGGGAATTGCTCAGCGGTGCGGCGAAATTCACCGACCATCCCTGTAGCGCAATGCTGCTGCTGATGTCGGTGGTCTGCGAAAGGTCCCCTTCATTTACGGCATCATTATTGTTGTTCAGCTGGAAATTATCTCGCGCCATTGAGCGCGGGATCAGGTCGCTTATCGGCATATCAAAAGCAATCACGGTTGCCAGGTGGCCGGGATTATTAAATGTCGTGCGCAGCGAGAAAAAATAGTCATTGGAAAAGCGCGATTTACGTAAGTTGGAGTAGCTCTCGCGCTCATCCAATGTATTGGCCTGCTGCAGCATCTCTGCCCGCCGCGCATGCAAAGTGCTGGTGAAGTAGCTCTCTTTTAGCCGGGAGTCTTGCTGTTGCAGTGGTTGCGTGGTGATCAGGATCATGCTGTTGTCCTGACCATTCAGATAATACATTGAGTAGGGCAGCGTTTTTGCTCCCCATTGGTCATCAAGGAAATTGGAGATCTTGAGGGTGAGATCCAGCGTTGAACTGTCATGGTTGCCAAAAATCAGCGCATCGCTTTTCTTATGCGGTTTGGTGATGTAATACATGTCCTGACGAAGGCGGACTTCCTGCGCTGAAATAGCCTCTGCGGGCATTGCTACGCCGGTGAAATTGTCATAAATCTGATAGGTCATGTAGCGGTAATTGTCGATGCGTTTTTGCAAACGTTCGGCTGTAGTTTGCAGCGTTCGTTGCTTATCTTTCAAATACGCATTCGTATAATTATAGCCATACATGCTGAGGCCCATTGCCAGCAGCAAAATAAACAACCAGAAGAAACGTGTGATATTGGTTGAAGTCAGCGACAGATATTTACTTGGCATAATGGTGACGCATTTCCTTAATTATCGGGTCACGGCGCGCGCGCTGGTGGCCACCAGCAACAGCAACGCGGCTACGCAGCCTAAGGCAACCGACAGGTTGCTTAGTTGGGCGATAAAACCAATTAGCGCCGGACCTGCCAGAATACCGGCATAACCGAGCGTTGTCACAGAAGCAATTGCCAGGTTGGCCGGCATCGCTGTCTGGTTCCCTGCGGCGCTGAACATGATCGGCACCAGATTAGAGGAACCAAAACCGGTCATGATGAAGCCCAGCCCTGCTATCCACAAGTTATCGATACACACCAGCAATACCATTCCAAGGCTGGCGCACAGGCTGCCGAATAGCAGGACTTTATAACGTCCCATGGCATTTATAATGCTGTCACCCGTCAGGCGGCCTGCGGTCATTGCAATCGAGAATACCGCATACCCTATTCCAGCCTGAAGTGTGCTCACGCCACGCTCAGTCGCGAGGAACAGCGCACTCCAGTCAAGCATCGAGCCTTCGGCCATAAACATGACAAAACAGAGCAGGCCGAGGAAAATCACCCAGCCGCGTGGCAAGACAAACATCGGGGCATCGCTGCCATTACGGGTGTGTCGCCAGAAGTGAGGACTGGTTGGGATCAGTGTCACCGCGACCAGCGCCACGACCAGTAAAATCGATTGAAAAGGGGTGAGGCCGATATACAACAACGTGCTGACGATCAGAGCGCCGAAAATACTGCCCAGGCTAAAGAAACCGTGAAAGCCGGACATCATGGCCCTGCCACTGGCTTTCTCTACCACTACGGCATGAACGTTCATCGCGACATCCACCATGCCAATGGCTGCACCAAACACCATTAAAACTGCTGCCATACTCGCCGTCGAATTCATCACCGTCAGCAGCGGTAAGTCGAAACACAGAATGATCGAAGCCAGTAGTATCACCGTTTTACAGCCCAGACGACCGGTCAGAAAGCCGGTCAGCGGCATTGACAATGTAGATCCTGCACCGATACACAGCAGCAGGAGCCCAAGGGTGCCATCGTTGATATCCAGACGTAGCTTAACAAAGGGAACCAGTGGGGCCCAGGCTGCCATAGCAAAACCAGAAAGCAGGAAGATTATCCGCGTAGCATATTGCTGTGCACGTCCCGGAAGAGAGGGATAAACGGCAGACGCCTTGCCTGACGTGGTGGTGTTGCTGGTCATGATCTCGGCGTCCGTTTGAGCGATCGGTGAATATCAATGAAATGACAAAATCTACGTCATTACGGGGTGGTGTTTTATCACATACCGCGTAAGAGCAGGGAGATTTTCCCTTCATTTTGAGGCGACGTATTTTAACAGCAACCTCATCAATGCGTTATTACCAAAAATCTTATTTATCGCAAAGTGAAAATTGATTCAAATGTGATTTGTTGAGCCTTCGTCACGACATTGGTAAATTTAATTTATCAATTTATTGAGTGGAATAAGTTACTCATTATGCATTTTTCATAATATTTCAACATGTTACTTAAGTTAAATTATTTGCTTGTCAGCTAATTAAAGTCAAATTTTGGTTTGTAGGCGAGGTTTTGCAAACAGGTAAAGTTTGAATTTTTAAAATAATATAATTGATTTTATTTATCGTATGACTTCCACCACCGTCAGCGCTGCCGGGCAGGTGGAGGTGATTTTCCTCAAGCGCCAGGCTAGCGAGTTGCGCGGAAAAATCGACGATGCCACTAATCAGTACGCGGTTCGCGCCCGTGAAGAGCAGGTGAAGAACAACGGCGATCTCGATGCCAAATTGCAGGTTATGGCTGGTAAAGAGGATCAGGTAACCCGTTCTGAACTGTTCTCTCCAGTGCACGGTATCGTGAAGGATATTCAGGTCAGTACCGTCGGCGGCGTACTACAGCCTGGCGGCAAGCTGATGGAAATTGTGCCAATTGAAGACCAATTGCTGATTGAAACCCGTATCAACCCGCGTGATATCGCCTACATCCGGCCGGGTTTGCCAGCCAAGGTGAAAATCAGCGCCTATGATTCATCGATTTATGGTGATCTGGAAGGGCAGGTCGAAAGCGTGTCGCCGGACACTTTGCAGGATGAAGTTAAACGCGACCAATTCTACTACCGCGTTTATGTGCGCACTGACAACGCTGTTTTGACCAACAAAGGCGGACGTCAATTTCCGATAGTCCCCGGAATGGTTGCCAGCGTTGAGATCAAAACCGGCCAGAAAACCGTGCTGGATTACCTGATTAAGCCTTTGAATAAGGTTAGAGAGTCGCTGCGGGAACGCTAAATCCTCTTCGCTTTCGACGTTGCGCGGCGTTAGGCGTTAACTGTGCTTATCTACCCGAATGGCTGGCGTATATCAGCTATTCGGGATTATGGGCCTTATAAATGATGAGGTTCATCCGCCGATCCCGCGTTTGCCGCCTTGCTAAAACGCCAATGCGTTTGAGGGGCACTGATAATTTATTAATGACCGGCTGACTCATTCCGGCAGTTTTTTCTCCGGTGCTGCTGTGCCTTGCGGATTTTGCGTCTGCGCGCGATATTTCGCTACCGCGTCTATATCTTCTGCTTTACGTTTGTCCTGCCACAGATTCATGCGACCGCGCAGTGAGCCTCTTAGCCCCTCCAGCGACTGGCGTGCTGCATCAGATTGCGGATCCAGCTCGAGCACGAACTCCATGAATTGCTCCGCGATATGGCGGTTCTTTTTCACACCGCTGCCGGTCAACCAGGCCATACCGAGGGTGTAAGCCGCCTCACTGCGATGCGGGTGCTGCGAGTCGAGCAGAATCGCTGGTAGCCACTCTTCTGCGGCCATACGCTTATCTTGCTCAGGGCCATCATCCAGTGCACAACTGGCCCGCCAATAATCCGCTGCTGGGTGACCTGCGTCGATGGCCCGTTGATACCACTGCATTGCCTGCTGGTAATCCGCTTCGCCACCAATGCCTTCGCGTAGTGCATTGGCGCAGGTGAACATGGCCGGAACGAGTCCCGAACGAGCCGCGCTGAGCACGCAATCCATGGCGTTGCCGTCATGATGAAAATGTTCAGGGACCTCCTGATGCCAGCCATTGCGGTAGAAGAAATAGAGTTCATAACTGTGCAGGGCATTGCCCCTGCGGGCCATTTCAGTCAGCAGGAAATGGACGGCTTCCATGTCATCATTGATGGCAAGGTCGTGCGCAATAATGATCAGATCTTTAGCGTTTTGCTCAGTCATCAGCGACGTGGCATGATCCATCAGACTTGCGCTCAATTCAGGTTGCTGCGGCAAACCATAAAGGCCGTATTGCAGCGCGGTCGCCGCATAAGCCAGCAACACCGGGTTATCGGGCTGATTGATAGCGCGGATAAGCAGGGTGGTCAGCACCGCCATACCTTGTTGTTCTCCATTAGCCAGTACGGCGCGGGAGATAAACATTGCGGCGAAATGCCCTGGCATAGCGTGCGGTGAGACGTTCAACAGCTGGCTATAAATAGCCAAACCGGCCTGATCGTTATCTTGCCAGTAGGCGTCGCAGGTCCCATAGAGATCTAATAAACGGATACGGGCGGTATCATCCAGCGGCTGCGCCAGTAAATGTTGCAGGCGCTCTTGTAATTGTTGCGCCTGTTCGGAGCCGCGATCGGCAATTTCACCGGACAGCGCGTCCGCTAAGGCATTGGCGCGGAAATGATTGCGTTCTTGCTCGCTAAATTCAGTACAAAGCGGGCCGTCAATAATCGCCATCTGCTGATGGTCATCGCCATCCCACGCCGCCGAATGGAACAGCAGATAGGATTCCATGGAGCCTACGTCACTATGGCGCACTGACATTGCCATACGCAGCCAATAATCAAGCGCTTCTTCACCCGCTTTACGGCTGTTTCGCAGCGCAGCAGGCAGGGATTGCGGCCAGTGGGTAGCAGGCTCAACCCCCAGCGCGTGCAAATAAACCACACCCGCGCGCCAAACGGCACTGCCAGCAATATTGAATTTCTCATGCAGGGGAAGCGGTTGCTGACCGGCGAAAAGAGCGCGTAGCCAGTAGGGTTCCCCGAACCCGCCACTCAGATTCATCAGGTGTCTGAAGGCGTGGGTAGGGCGCGGATGCAGTTCAATCGCACGTAAAAAAGCCAGTACCGCATAGTCGCAACAAAGTTGTGCACCCAGCCATTGACTGTCTTCAACCGCTTCCACGCCGTTGCCATTGCGAATAACCCAGGCTTGTTCATGCCAGTACATTCCCAGCAAAATTTGCGCATGGTAGCTCTGCGGACATTGCTGTATCCAGTCGTTAAGGATCTCCAGAGGCTCGACGGTGTGGGTATCAGCACCGGTGATCAAACTACCCGGATGCACAACCAGACCGTAGTCACTGTGCAGGTCAGTTTGATTCTGCCAGCCACGCATCAGCGATAACAGCCACTCGTCGAGTTTAACAAAACGGCGGGTTGCCAGAAGCATTCTGGCTCTGGAGAGGTTGTCGTACTGATCCGGTGGTGGCATGAGGTTCCTTGAATCTGGAGAGTGGAAGGTGGTGCATTAACGCTATTGTAACCGCTGAGTTTATTAACATCAGCGAGATTGCTCTTATACTAACGGATCTTGCCGGCCACTGACGAATACTGTACCAAAAATGAGATTATGGAGGAGGCACTCGGCATGAATGTTATTAACTGTATGTTTATCAGCCATAAGATAATTTTTTATTCTATGACAGTTATTAACGCATTTATTTTTAGATTGTGATTATATTAATTTGGATAGCCATGACAGTTGCCTAAAATACCAGGTTGTTATTAATCGTTGGTGTTTTAGTCAATAGATATCGAGATTTGAACATGTTTTTACGTAATGTCACGGCAAGTGATTATTGCGATAAAGGCAAAAAAAACCGACCAAAAGGCCGGCTGTTGTTCCCAAATACTTTGGAATGAAGATAACAAATAATGATGATGCGGAATGAATTATAGAAGTGTTCTGGATTTTTACTTATCACTTAGTGCTGTGTTGTTATCGGGTATTCGTTTGATTTAAATGTTTTTTTATTTTTTAGCAATATGTGCTTTGTTTTTACACCCCAATTTGGTTAAGAATATTACTGTTTTTACATTTGTTATCTATGTTGATGCACACAAGCATTATCTCTGATGTCGCGTTATTTTCTTTTTGGCTGAATAAGGGTTATATCCAGAGAATGACGCCTGCCATATCGGGTAGGTTAAAAAATCTCAATTCACCGCGTATTCATCAGGCAGTGGCGTGCTCGGTATACTGCGAGAATAGTTAAAAATGAAATTGAGCGGCTGGTCCTTGGGTTATTCGTCGCAGGTTCAGCAGGTGCGGCACAAGTCTATAATAACGATGATAATCAACCAGACCTGCATGGTTTGGTTGAGGGATCACATTTGACCGTTATGGTGCCGCCCGATGATGCTCCTTCGCTGAGCGATTTAGGCTTCTAAACTGCATCAGGCTGATTTCTGATGGATAATGTGCAGCGGCGGAGCAACGTCGAGTTTGATCTCAGGATTCTGACGGAATTCATACGGCGTGATATTGAAGCGTTTGCGGAACATGTAGGTGAAATGTGACTGCGAACCAAAGCCGAAGTCCATGGCGATATCAAAGATAGAAGTATCGCTGCTGCTGAGCTGGTAGACCGCGCTGGCCAGACGGCGCTCACGGATATATTTACCGAGCGAGATCCCGGTAGACTCTTTAAACAGCTTTTGCATGTGCCAAAGTGAATAGCCTGAATACTCAGCCAATTCTTCAAGATGGATGACGCGCCCAAGGTGGCCTTCAATCCATTTGCTGAGTTCGCGGACGATCGTGAGATGAATGTCCTGAGCTACTAACATAAAAACTGTCCTTTTTATAGTCAAGTCAGGCGAGAATACAACTCAGTGCATTGTTTTTATTAATGTTAATCCCATGATCCTTATCTCTGAACGTCTCACTGGATTTCATTAAAACTCACTGTATCCTACATTTTAGTGTAGGTGGAAATATCGCTCGCTGACTTGCCCACGGTAAAATGCGTTGATTGAATGGATACATTATTGATGGAGTATATCAGTGGGAAAGTCAGAAAGAAAAAAACCAGCGGCTAATCCGGACGGGTGGACCGGCTAACCGCTGGCGATCATCAAAGATGATGAGCTAAGGAGAAACTGAGGTCGTCAGTGATCTTTTAATGCAGCTTCTGTGCCAGTTTCGGGAACCGGCAAGGTTTTTTCCTGATTGCTGCGGCTCAGGAAGGCATTCAGCAAGATTGCACCGAACGTTGCCGTGCCGATGCCGCCCATGCTGAAGCCGCCTAGGCTCAGGGTGAAGTTGCCCGCGCCCAGAACCAGCGTGACTGCCACCATAATCAAATTGCCGTTAAGCCCCAGATCCACCTGGTTTTGTACCCAGATGCGCGCCCCGGCAACGGCGATTAATCCGAACACCACAATCGACGCGCCGCCGAGCACCGGTCCGGGAATGGTGTGAATGAGTGCACCAAATTTGGGCGAGAAGCCCAACACAATGGCAACCACCGCCGCCGCCACGAAAATCAGCGTTGAGTAAATTTTGGTGACTGCCATCACACCGATGTTTTCTGCGTAGGTGGTGACCCCGGTGCCGCCTGCTGAAGCCGAAAGTAACGTTGCCAAACCGTCGCCGACAAACGCGCGGCCCATGTACGGGTCGAGGTTTTTGCCGGTCATGCCTGCAACCGCTTTAATATGGCCGAGGTTCTCAGCCACCAGAATCACTGCAACCGGCGCAATCATCAGCATCGCATGAGCGCTGAAGACTGGCGTGGTGATGGTTGGCACGCCGAACCAGGGTGTCTGTGCCACGGCGGCGAAATTCACCGGTGCGCCGAATCCCAGTCCGTTGGCGACCACCAGGTAAATCAGATAAGCCGCAATCAGACCCAGTAACAGCAACAGGCGCTGCACCAGACCGCGCGTGAAGACGGCGACGGAACCAATGCACAGCACGGTCACCACCGCCATCCAACTGTCGAACGATGACGCCGAAACGCTGTTGATGGCGATGGGCGCGAGGTTCAGACCAATCGCCATCACTACCGCACCGGTCACCACCGGCGGCATCAGGCGCTCAATCCAGCGCGTGCCGACCGCCATCACCACAAATCCAATCAGCGTATACACTACGCCGCAGGCAATAATCCCGCCGAGCGCCACGCCGATATTCGGGTTGGCGCCGTGGCCGCTGTAGCCGGTCACCGCGATCACCAGCCCGACAAATGCCGCGCTGGAACCGAGATAACTGGGTACGCGCCCGCCGACCACCAGGAAGAACAGCAGGGTGCCGATGCCGGACATCAGGATCGCCATGTTGGCGTCGAAGCCCATTAGCAACGGCATCAACACGGTGGCACCAAACATTGCCACCGTATGTTGTAGCCCCATGATCACGGTCGACCCTAACGGCAACCGCTCGTCCGGTGCGATCACTGCGCCATCTAAATTGCCTTCTCTTTTACGCCATTGTGGGAAAAAGGTGTTCGCCATCTTATTAACCTCGTTGAAGGGCATTATTAACAGGCAGACTGACGCATCAGCGGGTGATAGCGGCGGTCGAAATACACCAGTCCGTGGCGTTCATCGTTGCGTCGCAGCGCAACGGCTTCACAGAAAAGAATGTCATGGGTACCGACGCTGGTGATTTGCGTGACTTTGCAGTCAAACGACACCAGTGCGTCGTTGAGGATCGGTGAGCCGGTGGTAAGACGTGTCCACTCGGCGGCTTCAAAACGTTGTTCCATCGGTGTTTTTCCACCGAATAAGTTGGACAGCGACTCATGGCAATCCGCCAGCGTGTTCACGCACAGCACCTGATTCTCCTTAAACACCGGATACACCGAGGCCGAGCGGTTGAGGCACACCAGCAGCGTTGGCGGAGTATCGGTGACGCTGCATACCGCCGAGGCAGTAAATCCTGCGCGGCCGCCGGGACCGTCGGTGGTGATGATGTTAACGGCGGAACCGAGGTGCGCCATGGCATCGCGGTACTCTTGTTTTTCAACGGCGGCTTGTTTTTCAACGGCAGCGGGCGTGGAGGGCGGTGCCACAGATGAATTGACTGCGTTCAGAGTTGTTTGCATAGTCGTGTCCTCAGAGTTCTGTCAGTGACTTACAGCACGCGGCAGGCGCGGTCGAAATCGAGTCGCGGGGCGCGCGGATAGACTTTGCTGCTGTCGCCGTAACCGATGTTAATCAGAAAATTAGATTTCCAGCCGGTATCCGACAGGAAGGTTTCGTCAACTTTTGCATTGTCGAAACCTGACATCGGACCGGTGTCCAGCCCCAGAGAGCGGCAGGCCAGGATCAGGTACGCCGCCTGCAAACTGCTATTGCGAAATGCGGTATCGTGCGCCAGCTGCGGGCTGGAGGTGAACCACGAACGAGCGTCGCCGGACGGGAACAGTTCGGGCAGCAGTTCGTAAAATTCCGGATCCCAGGCGATGATTGCGGTTACCGGCGCGGTCATGGTTTTTTTCAGGTTGCCGCTGGACAGCGCCGGTGCCAGCTTTTCCCTAGCTTCAGCACTCTGAATAAACACGATGCGTGCCGGACTACAGTTGGCTGAAGTCGGCCCCATGCGTGCCAGTTGGTAAATCATTTTCAGCTGTTCGCTGGTGACCGGTTTGTCCTGCCAGCCGTTATGAGTGCGGGCTTCGGTGAATAAAGTTGCCAGTGCGCTGGCGGTTAATGCTTCGGCCATGATGCCTCCGTGGACAGGCTGTTGGATGGTGTGGCGGTGCTTTGCAATGAATGCCGTTGCAGCCAGTCCAGTAAAATAGGGTTAAATGTATCGGGATCGGTCACGCTCATCGCATGGCCGCCGTACAGCATTTGTGCGTGTTCGCTGTTAGCCAAGCGGGCGGCGAGATCGGCAGAACGCGACCAGGGCACCAGCAAATCGTCTTTACAGCTAAACGCCAGCGTTGGCGCGAGCACCTGCCCGAGGTTGTCGGTTAAGTCAGAGGCCATCAGTGCCTGTAAGCGGTGCAGCAGGTTTTCCATCCCCTGAAAATGCGTCACCTGATGCAAGCGCTCTTCCTGCAATAACGTCTCGTTTTCAGAAAGCCAGTCGGCGGGATACAGAAACAGTGGCTGCGCCTGTACGTAGGCATCGACGCCGCTGTTGAGCAGCAGATTTTGGCGCACCTCAAAGCAGCGGCGGGTCTGGCTGTCGAGCTTCGTCCAGCCGTTAATCACCACCAGGCTTTGTAACAGCGCCGGATAACGCAGGGCAAGATGCAGGCCGATAATGCCACCAAGCGCGTGGCCGACCAGATGACAGCGGCTGATGTCCAGCTCGTTAAGCAGACTGGCCAGTTCGTCCGCCATGTCTTCCATCCGGTAACCGGCGGGCACGCTGCCCTGGCTGACGCCGGTGCCGTGCTGGTCATACACCACCACGCGAAAGTGTTCGTTCAGCATCAATAGCTGCGGCTGCCAGAAACTGCCCGAACCGCCGAGGCCGGAGGAGAGCACCACGGTTTCGGCATCTGCATTTTTCTTACCTGAAACCTTGTAATACATAGCGTTACCTCACGGCTTGCCGATATGGGCAATTGACGCGATTTCGATCAGCGCCCCCGGTTTGACCAGCCCGCACTGAATGCAGAACCGCGCCGGTTTTTCGCCGGGGAAATATTCCGCGTAGACCAAATTCACCGCCGCATAATTCGCCCAGTCTGTGATGAAAATCGAGTTCATGGTGACGTCATCCATCGTGCCACCTGCGGTTTCAATCACGCTTTTGATGATCTCCAGCACATGGCGGGTTTGCTCGGCGGCGTCGCCCAGATGCACCACGTTATTGTCTTTATCGAAAGGCAGCGTACCGGAGACATACACCACGCCGTCGGCCAGCGTGCCAGGAACAAAGGGTGCCAGCGGAACGCCTGTACCGGCCGGAATAATTACACTTTTAGGCATACTTTATTTTCCTTATAAGCTGGCAGTCAGGCCGCGTTTTGTTCAGATTTATAACCCACCGCATCGCAAAAGTTACGCACGTCTGATACCCAACCGAAGAAGGTTTCGATGTTGTAAATCGCTGCTTTTTGCGCGAAGTCCGGGCCGGCCTGATGGGTGGCGTCTTCCAGCACCACGCCGAAATATTCGAGGAAGAAACCGTCACGCAACGTGGATTCCACGCACACGTTGGTGGCGATACCGGTGAATACCAGATGATGGATGCCGTAGCTGCGCAGCAGGCTGTCGAGCTGGGTGTTGAAGAAGCCGCTGTAGCGCGGTTTTGGCAGTACGATATCGCCCGGCTGCGGCTGGAGTTCATCCACCAGGTCATAATCCCAATCGCCTTTCGCCAGCAGTTTTCCCATCAGTTCAGGGCGTTTACGCATGGTTTTCAGCGCGTTAGATTTGTGGAAGTTCGGCGACCCGGCGCCGCCGGCTTCGACGTACTGATTGTCCCAGCCGTTCTGGAAGAAAATGACTTTGATCCCGGCGGCGCGCGCGGCGGCAATCGCCACTTTGATGTTGGCGATCACCGGTGCAGTGGCGGAGACATCAAAACCGGCCAGATCCAGATAACCGCCTTGTGAAGCGTAGGCATTTTGCATATCCACTACGATCAGCGCGGTTTGCTGCGGCGTAAAGGCGATGGCTTCGGGACGGGCGGTAAGGATCGTTTCCTTGCCAACATTTTTCGGCTCACGGCGGACAACAGTTTGATTCTCAACTGCTTTAGGTTTCTCAGCTCTCGATTTTTGAAGCATGGTCATCACGCCACCTCTTTCTGTTCTGTCGCGATGTGCTGGCGGGTTTTCATTAATGGCTGGATGAAGCGGCCAAAGTTTTCGATACCTTCCACGAAATCGTCGAAGGTCAGCAGAATGCCTTCTGCGCCCGGCACGGTATCTATTTCGTCGAGCATTTTGGCAACGTTGGCGTAAGAACCGACTAATGTGCCCATATTGATGTTGACGGCGGACGTCGGGTCAGCCATCTGACGAACGTTGGTGTCGGCTCCGGATTTAGTGTCTTTGCTGCTCTGGTCGGTGAGCCAGGCCAGCGCATCGGCATCGGCGCCGGATTTATACAGCTCCCATTTAGCGCGGGCAGCGGCGTCGTTTTCATCTGCGATGATCATAAACAATACATAAGAAGAGACGTCGCGCCCTTCGGCTTCGGCGGCAGTTTTCATACGGGCAGCCGTCGGTGCGAAGGCGGTCGGCGTGTTGACGCCTTTGCCGAAGCAGAAGTTAAAGTCGGCGTGTTTGGCGGAGAACGCCATGCCTGCGTCGCTCTGTCCGGCGCAGATCACTTTCATCTCGGCCTGCGGGCGTGGGCTGACGCGGCAGTCGTCCATCTTGAAGAATTCGCCGTCGAGCGTGCAGTGGCCTGTGCCCCACAGGTCGCGCAGCACGCTGACGTATTCGGTCAGGTAGTCATAGCGGCGGCTGAAATAGTCATCGCCTGGCCACATGCCCATCTGCTCATATTCAGGTTTCTGCCAGCCGGTAACGACGTTGACGCCGAAACGACCATTGGAGATGGAGTCTATGGTCGCTGCCATGCGGGCAACGATCGCCGGTGGCATCACCAGCGTGGCGGCAGTGGCGTAGAGCTGAATGCGAGAGGTCACGGCGGCAAGGCCAGCCATCAGCGTGAACGACTCCATATTGTGTTCCCAGAATTCTGTTTTACCACCGAAGCCGCGCAGTTTGATCATCGACAGAGCGAAATCGAAATCATAGTGCTCCGCTTTCTGTACGATGGTTTTGTTCAGTTCGAAGGTCGGCTGGTACTGCGGCGCAGTTTCAGAAATCAACCAACCGTTGTTGCCGATAGGAATAAAGACACCGATTTTCATAGCTCACCTCATGACCGATAGTCAAAACAAAAACTCAAAACAAAAGGGCTGGCGAAAATCTCAGCGCGGCTTGAGTGCGTCCTGCGGGTTCCGAATTGCACCGTGCTGAAATTTGCTAACGAGGAGGCTATTGCAAAGGGGATGCCAGTTTTGAAATGTTTATTTTTATCAATATGTTAGATGAGTGCATTGATTTTAAGTGGAGTGGGCGGTCTGTTTCAGACCATTTGGTCAAAATTAACTGCACATTAATCAGGCAGTGTTGAACGGAATTGGTGCAAATTTGTTAAATTTATAATCCTTTGTGGTTATGTGGTATTAGATGGGTTGTTGCTTTTAACCTGCAGGCGTATAGCGATAGTCGCTTTAACCTCCATTTGTTATGATTTCCGCCTTGCCGTTTGTCTCAGGGAGACATTGTGAAGCCAATGGATGAACATCCGCAGCCCGTCGCCGGGGAAAGTCAAACCCGCAAAGCCACAGTAAAAGCCCCGACGCGACGTTCGCGCGCCGTCGCCGCCAAGCGTGGCAATATCATGGCTGCGGCGCTGGAATTTTTTTCGTTGTACGGCATTCACGGCACCAGCCTGGATCAGGTGGCCGAGCGCGCCGACGTGTCGAAAACCAATCTGTTGTATTATTTTCCGTCGAAAGAAGATCTGTATATTGCGGTGCTGAAAGGGCTGCTGGATATCTGGTTGGCGCCGCTGAAAGCCTTACAGTCGGATCAACATCCGCTGGAGGCCATCGGCGAATATATCCGACTGAAGCTGTGCGTCTCGCGCGATCACCCGCAGGCTTCGCGTCTGTTTTGTCTGGAGATGGTGCAGGGCGCACCGCTCCTGAAACAGGAACTCGGCGGCAGTTTGAAAACGTTGGTGGAAGATAAATCAGACGTGATCCGTGGCTGGATAAAAGATCAATTGATCGCACCGGTTGACCCGATGCAGCTGATTTTTATGCTGTGGGCGACCACGCAGCATTACGCGGATTTCGGTGTGCAGGTTGAAGCCATCACCGGCAAAACGCTCAATGATCCGGAATTCTTTGAACAGACGGTGAGTAATGTGCAGCGTATTATTACCGAAGGCATACGGCTTCGAATTTTGCGTTGATGGTCAGTAAGGCTATTACCCACCGTGGGGCAGCACGTTTACTGCACCCGATGGGTTATTGACTAACGCAGCAAGATCCAGTGAATAAGCCTGGCAATAACATCGTCGAGCACGACAATTCCGATAAGAATGCCGATGATCAGAATGACGAATCGCTTACCTGTAGGCAAAATCAGCTTCCTTGAGATCTCATACCATCCTGTTACCAGGGACCGGTTCCTTGCATATTCAATGCAATGACGGCTGCGCATACTATAATAAACACCACAAAAACGATAAAAATCCGCTTCATAATCTCTTTCTGAGAGCCTTAGCTCTTCCTCACAGCAGCACCCTTACGGGCGAAACCCGTGAAACGTTACCCAGAATAGCGCGAGAAATCTAGCATGCAGGGAGAAAAATTATCCTGCCGCTGCGCTGCGCCGGATTAGATTGGTTTTCTGTCCATTTTTGATAACAGTATCCGGAGGAGTTTCAGGCACCAGCGCGTCCGGGGCGATGTTCATATGGTTGAGTACTTGCCCCATAATTTGGCCGAATATCGGACCGGCAACGGAACCACCAAAGTGTTTACCTGCCTGCGGGTTGTTAACCATAACCACCAGAGCGATACGTGGGTTACTGGCCGGTGCAACACCGGCCGTGTAGTTGATGTAGCCGCCATCATATTTGCCACTGGCGCCCATTTTTTCAGCCGTACCGGTTTTGATCGCCAGACGATAGCCGGGCACGGCGGCGCTGAGGCCCGATCCACCGGGCAGGGCATCGCTTTCCATCATATGTACCACGGTTTGCACCACATCCTGAGACATCACCCGGGTACCCAGTACAGGCGGAGTAACCTTGGTGATCGACAGGGGCCGATAAATACCGAGCGCCCCGATAGTGGCGTATTCGCGGGCGATTTGCAGCGGCGTGACGCGTAGCCCATAGCCGAACGAGAAAGTCGCGCGTTCAATGTCTGCCCAGCGTTCACGGTGCAGTGGAAAATAACCGCTGCTCTCGCCACCAATACCGAGATCGGTGGTTTTGCCAAGGCCAAATGACTGATAAAGCTGCACCAACACCTGCGCAGGCATGGCCAGGGCGATATGTGACACCGCAATGTCACTGGATTTCTGTAGCACGCCGGTAATGGTTAAGGCTGGCCAATGGCCGACATCTTTAATCAGGTGACCGTTGACGCTGTAGGGATGGGTATCGAGCACCGAGTCAGGACGTATCATCTTGCGCGCCAGACCGGCCATCACCACCAGTGGTTTCACCGTTGAGCCGGGCTCAAAGCTGTCACTGATCGCGACGTTGCGCATGTCTTTGGGCTGCACGCCAGCATAGTTGTTTGGATTGTAGGATGGATAGGAGGCCATGCCGAGGATCTCGCCGGTATTTACGTCCACCAACACCGCTGCGCCAGAATCGGCCTGGTTCTGTATCACACCGGCGCTCAGGCGCGAATACATCACGTACTGCATATAGCTGTCTATACTCAGATTGATCGTGGGAGGTTGTTGTGGTGGAACCTCTTTCAGGATACCAATCACATTGCCATGACCATCCTGACGGTACTCTCGCATACCCGGCTTGCCTTCCAGCAGCGAGTTAAAACCTTTCTCTATACCGTTCAGGCCTTCATTATCAGTACCTACGACACCGACCAGGTTGGCTGCCGCCTCGCTCATTGGATAATACCGGCTGTCATCATGTCGGCTGGTGACGCCGCCCAGATGCAACTGACCGATATCATTGGCGATACCCTGTTCCACTTTGCGCCCAAGATAGACAAAGCGGCGCTGTGGGTCGCTGGTGATAGTCTGCTGTAGTTGTGACAGCGGCATATTCAGCGCCGAGGCCAGATACTGCCATTTCGGGCTGTTAAGGTCGCTGTGTAACTGCAGGATGCGGAAGGGGTCTGCGATAATATCTTTTGACGCGACGCTCAGTGCCAGTGGATGCCCGTTGCGGTCAGCGATGGTCGCGCGATCGGCGGGAATGATCGTGGAGCGCAGCGAGCGTTGATCCGCCTGGCGTTCCAGCATAGGGCGGTTAAGTAATTGCAAATAACCCACGCGAGCCAGCAGAAATACCATGCAACAGACGATACCCAGGCAAATCAGGGCAAAACGTTTGGAATAGAAATGAGGTTGTGCATTGGGTTTTTTCGGGGGCATGGTCGCTTCGCAAGTCGTTGACGCTGATGTTGCCAAAGAACGAAGAACCAGACGGTAAATAAGCTTATTAATGCAGCATAAACCCGGCACTCATCATTCTGATTGATAATGAATTTTGTATCGTGCCCATATTATAATAAGCGGTTGCCGGGTTATGTTTATTTGAGTTGCGCTTTGTAAGCAAATACAAATGCTCTGCATCCTTCGCGCCGCAGCGTTGTTGGCCGCGCTTTCTCACCCGAATCACTGACCGATGTCAGCTCACCGGGATTCGGCAGCTTGCCGCCTTGCTGCAACACGAATAATTTTGAGCAGCTCTGCATCCTTCACGCCGCAGCGGCGAAAAGGATTTACTCAACCGATAGCCATTCATCGGCTTCGTCGAACATCGCTTCCAGCATCTGATTGAGATGTGAACGATCCTGCTTGCTGGCACCCGATGTGTTCAGGCCGTTTGCCTGCATCGGTTTTACTTTGACTTCAGCATCAGGATACAGGCGATGGACGCGCTTGGTCAGCTCAGCCTTGATTTTTTCGCTGGCGTCAGGGACACCTGCCACATTTCGTTTGTCATAAACCAGTTCAACCAGCATTACTCATCCCCTTCACGTTACAGCGGCGTTAGCCGCTTTTGCTTGCTGCAAGTAAAATTAACTGGCTAAATATACAGTAAAATTAGCAATTGCTCCAACAGTTTGAACGTAAATTCCTGTAATACATAGCACGGAGGGTTTGTTAATTTTTTGTTGGAAGCTAGAATGGCGGCCGATATGATGAGGGCTAATGAATAAACAACGCCGTTCCGCACTGATTTTTTTCTGCCTGGCAGCTTTGGTCATACTGACATGTATGACCCAGCGCATCGCCGGGCTGAACGCGTTGGCTACAGCCCTGCAGTCCGATATGATCACGCAATCTGACTCCTCACTGACCACTGATAACTCTTCTGAAGCCGCTGCAATCCCTACGCCATGCGAGTTGGGCAGTAAATCCCTGTTGTCAGTTCCTCCTGTTATTCTTGAATTTGCGTTGCTGGCCCTGGGGTTATTACTGGCATTTTTGTCTGCGGGCAATCTGGCCGCTATCCGCCTATATCTGCCTGATGTCGTTCCTGTTCCCCGCTTGCGGATACATCTGAGACTGTGCATCTTCCGTGAATAAAAACACACCTCCGTGATTGATTCGGATGTGAAGTTTTTATTTTTGGAGAAAATATATGCAAAGTGCCTTCAGGGCGGTCATTGCCTGCCTGTTGTTTTGGTTGCCGCAGCTTCACGCGGCTGATTCGGGCTGGGTGCAAAGCCCACATAATACCCACGTTAAAGTGCGTTTTCAGGCATATCCGTCGGATACTGAAACCCAACTGCTGCTTTCTGTCAGTCTGGAAAAAAACTGGAAAACCTACTGGCGTTCGCCCGGTGAAGGCGGGGTGCCGCCCGTCATCGAATGGCAAAAGGGCACCACGTCAGCGCAGTGGTTCTGGCCCACTCCGTCCCGTTTTGATGTTGCTGGATTAACCACCCAGGGTTACCACGACGACGTAACTTTCCCTATCGTAATTCAGGGGAAGTCTCCCGCTTCTTTGTCCGGTACCCTGACTCTGCCTACCTGCAGTAACGTCTGCATTCTTACTGATTTTCCTTTCCGTCTTGACCTCTCTTCTGTGCAGGATCCCACCGATTTCTCGCAGCAGTTCACTATTGCTATGGGGCAGATTCCGATTACACAGGGATTAGTTGACAGCGCTTCTGCTGCTTACCGTCAGGGCAGTTTACTGATTTCAGCTACCCGCGCGCAGGGCTGGCAAAGTCCTGCACTGTTTATTGATGGGGTGGAAGGCAGTGCTTTTGGTAAACCGCTTATAAAAATGCACGGTGAGCAGTTGTCCGTGACCGTACCCGTTACTGACGAGTGGGGCGATGTTGCGGGGGACATTAGCGGAAAGGAGGTGAGCCTGGTACTCGCAGACCGCGGAATGGCGCAGCAGTTAGCCCTGCCAATTGGTCAAATCGCAGACAGCACTGGCGACGGCATTGCTCTTTGGCAGGTCGCACTCATGGCGCTGGCAGGAGGGCTGATCCTCAATATGATGCCCTGTGTTATGCCGGTATTAGGCATGAAACTGGGGAGTATTTTACAGGTTGAGCAGCGTGACCGAAAAAGCGTGCGGATGCAGTTCTTCGCCTCATCGGCAGGTATTATCACCTCGTTTCTGGCCCTCGCACTGCTGATGACGGTGCTGCGTTATGCCGATCAAACTCTCGGGTGGGGTATTCAGTTTCAGAACCCGTGGTTCATTGGGGTGATGGTGGTGGTGACTGCGCTGTTCACGGCCAATTTACTGGGACTGTTTGAAATCAATCTGTCTTCTGGCATGACCACTCGAATTGCCACGCAAAAACGCAGCGGATTGGCGGGTAATTTTGCCGAAGGTGCTTTTGCCACCTTACTGGCAACGCCGTGTTCAGCTCCCTTTCTTGGTACCGCGGTGGCGTTTGCGCTGGCCGCACCGTTACCCGTGCTATGGGGATTATTCCTTATGTTGGGTATTGGCATGAGCCTGCCGTGGTGGTTAATTGCCCTCTGGCCGGGGTTGGCAATGAGCCTGCCGCGACCAGGACGCTGGATGCTACGTCTGCGTGTAGCGCTGGGCGTGCTGATGCTGGCGGCTTGTCTGTGGTTGCTAAGTCTGATGCAAAACCATCTGAGTATCGAAACCGTTATTGGTATTGCTTTGATGATACTGCTGGCACTGGTGGTGGGGTCATTGAGGCGCTACGGCGGACGTAATACGGCAGTGGTGCTCTGTATCGGGATGCTGCTGGGTGGTCTGCTGATGCTGATAGCTGCGTTCTTTTTCAGCGGTAACAGCAGGCCGTTGCAGGATGCAGTGAATTGGCAACCCCTCTCCGAGCAAGCGATTAAGGATGCTCTAACCGAACATAAAGTGGTGTTTATTGATGTCACCGCTGACTGGTGCGTTACCTGTAAGGCTAATAAATTCAACGTACTGTTACGCGACGATGTGCAAAAGGCACTGAGTGATCAACAGGTTGTGGCACTGCGCGGCGACTGGAGTCGTCCGTCGAAATCTATCGATAAGTTCTTGCAAATGCGCGGCAGCATCGCGGTTCCTTTTAACCAAATTTATGGTCCGGGTATGACCTCTGGTGAAATCTTATCACCGCTGCTGACCCGTGATGCTGTTTTACAGGGGCTGAAAAATGCCCAAGGAGATAAACAATGAAAACGTTAATGCTGATTTTAATGATGGTTGTATCGCCGGTTTTACTGGCGCAGACGCCCGAGCAGATTTTGTTTAGCGATCCT
This sequence comes from Ewingella sp. S1.OA.A_B6, assembly GCF_049889095.1. NCBI lineage: Bacteria > Pseudomonadati > Pseudomonadota > Gammaproteobacteria > Enterobacterales > Yersiniaceae > Ewingella > Ewingella sp. S1.OA.A_B6. The sequence goes on from NZ_JBLJFK010000001.1 coordinate 331,682, forward strand.
GCTAGTCCACGCTTTGGGGCAAAAGATGCCCGGTTGACGCTGGTATCTTTTACTGATTACAACTGTCCGTACTGCAAACAGTTTGACCCACTGCTGGAGCGAGTAGTGAAGGAAAACCCCGACGTGGCGGTGGTCATTAAATTACTGCCATTTCGTGGTGCGAGTTCTATCAGTGCAGGCCGAGCTGCCTTGACGGTTTGGGAGCAGCAGCCGGACAAGTTCATGGCGTTGCACCAGCGGCTGATGGCGAAAAAGGGACCGCAGGATGAAGAAAGCATTGATGCTGCGATTGCCAAAGTCGGGTTGGCACCGGTGAAAGTCACGCCGGAAAGTTACTTACAACTGAAAACCAATGTTGAAGTGGCGGAAGTCCTGGGGATCCAAGGTACGCCTGCTACTATTATTGGCGATCAGCTGATCGCGGGTGCTATCTCTTGGGATGATCTCAATATGTTGGTGGAAGCGCAGCTTGCGAAGGCGAAAAAATGACAAAAGTTAAACGTTGGGCACGCGAACTGATTATCTGCGTGTTGCTTGTGATGGCGGTGCTGTTGGGCATGGATTTCCTGCGGGCACCGCAGGCACCGGCTGACTTTGGTAAGCAGCCACTGCAAACATTGGATGGCCACACGGTCACCCTCAACGAGAAAAGCCAGCAGCGGCCGCTGCTGGTTTATTTTTGGGCGACGTGGTGCGGCGTGTGCAAAATGACCACGCCTGATATCGGCAAGTTGGCCGCTAACGGTGAAAACGTGCTGACGGTGGCGCTGCGCTCAGGCGATGGTACTCAACTGGAGCGGTATCTTAAGGCCAAAGGTATTGATATATCCGTGGTTAATGATCCGAATGGCGATATTTCGGCGCAGTGGGATATCGGCGTTACGCCAACGTTTGTGATTATTGACAAGGGCAGGGTGGTAAGCACGACGACAGGTTGGACGTCTTATTACGGGATGAAAGTGCGGTTATGGTTGGCCGCGCTATCACCCGTAGTTTAATCAGCAATAAACCGTTTTTCATCGGTCAGAACCTGTAAGAGCAGTCCGAGATCCGGTTTTTGATCCTTGATACGTTTGCCATCAAGGTCATAGGCGCGGTAATCCCCATTCCTTTCTAGCTGTAATATCTGGGTTGGCGTGGTGATGATTAACGTGCCGTTTTTGCTGGTGGAGATCCAGTTATGCCTGCGTTTGGCCGCAAACAGGTCTTCACCCTGGGAGAAATCAGCAGGCGAGGTGGTGACATGTAACATGCGCTGCATCAGGGTTATCATCACGTCTTCGTGGTCGGTCAGTTTGTTGATGGACTGCGTCGGTGTGCCTGGCCAGTGGATCACTAACGGCACCCGCATCTGATCGCGGTTCATGGTATTGCCTGAACCCCAGGTCCCATTTTCATTCAGCTCGACACCATGCGCAGCGGTGATCACCACCACTGTTTTATCCAGAACGCCGCGATCTTTCAACCCCTGTAAAATTTCCGCAATTTGCTGATCGACTTGCTTTGCACCTTGCTGGTAACGGTCGACGAAGGCTTTGCCCGTTGGCACCGCCTCATTTCCACGCAGCAGTGAAGCCGAGACGCCATTCAGGCTGACATAGGAGAACCACGGACGCGCACTACGTGCATTCAGCCACTGCTGCCACTGCTGTGCAACCGGCGAATCAGGCTGATTGTTTGGCGCCGGCAACGAGAAATCGGCCAGCAAAGCCTGACGATAAAGCGGATTGTTGAACCCATCGGACGAGAACAGGCCAAACTCGTAGCCTTGCTTCGCCAGTGATGTCATCAACACAGAAGGTTTACGCGCTGCAATAATGCCTTCCATATAGGTGGGCGATATTCCATAGAACAGGCCGAAAAGGCCGGTATCAACGCGGTTTCCTGAGCTGTAATGCTGGTTAAAACTGACATTCTGCCGGGCGAATTCGGTCAGGGCAGGCATGTCTTTAGTCGCAGTCGAAGCATGGAGGCCATCGACCACGATCATTAATAAGTTATAGCCACTGCCTGAGTCGCGGAAATTGATGTCATTGAGGGGATACTCGACCGACAACGCTTCCGGATTACCTTGCTCAATCAGACGGTTTTGATAGGCCTGGGCATCGAGCAAACCATGCTTCTCAAGGAACTTACGGGCAGTCATCGGATAAGATAATGGCAGGTTTGAGCGCTGCATGGTGATTGGGCGATAGAAGTTGGCATCTGCCCAAATGTACATCAGATGTGAAGCAAAGAAGCTGACAATAAACAGTGCAACCAGCGGTTTGGCGAAATTACGGCGATTCAGACTGCGTAGCTTTTGCCACGCCCAGGTGCCAAATAACATTTCGATTAAGAAAATCACCGGCACGCAAATAAACATCAGTTGCCAGTCGCGGGCCAGCTCCCCCTGACCTGGGTTGACCACCAGTTCCCACACTACCGGATTAATGTGCAGGTGGAAGCGGGTAAATACTTCGGTATCGACCAATAACAACGTCAGCCCGGCCGTGGCTAAAATCGCCGACAGGAAACGCAACAGACGTTGTGACATCACCACAAAGGTCAGCGGAAAGATGATCAACAGATAAGTGGAGAAACCGATAAAACTGAAATGCCCAAGCCAACTGACCAGCGCGTAAAGTCGCCCTTCAAGCGAAGAGGGCCAGTCAGAGACAAAAAGATAGCGGCTGCCGAGTCCAAGACTGAGCAGAATATTAAACAGGGCGAACCAGTGCCCCCAGCTGATCATCTGGGATACTTTTTCGCGATATTGCGGACTATTTGTCACCATGAGAGGTTTTGGGCAAATGTTGGATTAATGGGCTTTATCTTCTCTTATCGATGCTTGCAGTGCACTAGCAAAAGAGCCTCCAATGGCTTTTCGCTGCGCAGGTGCGACGCTGGTATTGATTAAGTTGGTCACCATATTACCCAAAACCATCAGTGAAAGATCGGTTGGGGTGCGGTGTTTTTCCAGTACATTGACCAGTTCAGAAAGGAGCTGTTCAACGTGTTCGTCACTGTAACGAGATGATTGTGGCATGGATTAATGTGCTCAAAGCCTGACAAAGTGCAATATCTTAACGTATCGTGGCATCAGTTTCTGCATTTTTATAACGTGGTGGGCGTTGAGATATTGATGAGATGTATTTGTATGTGTTTCAGCAAGCAAGGCTTTGCGGTTGCAAGCATCACATATTCAATGTTTGAATACGCGCCATTGCATTGGATATCGATCCCAATTCCATCAAATTCCTAACCGGAGAAACCCCATGAGCCTGGATATCGAGCAGATTGCTCTGCACCAGTTGAATAAGCGTGACGAGCAGACCCTTGATGTTGTGCTGCGCGATACTCTGTTAACCCCGAATGCGGCGGTTGAAGAGATGATGGCCGAGTTGCATCGCGTTTACAGCGCCAAGAGCAAAGCTTACGGGTTATTTAATCAGGACAGCGAACTGGCCGTGGCGCTACGTAACTGCCGTAAGGGCGAAGAGGATTTTCTCGGTTTCAGCCGTGCTGCCACCGGACGTTTGCGCGACGAATTGTCGAAGTATCCGTTTGCCGAAGGCGGCGTGGTGCTGTTCTGCCATTACCGCTTCCTGGCAGTAGATTACTTGCTGATTGCCGTGCTTAACAGCCGCAGCAGCATGCGGGTGAATGAACAGCTGGATGTCAGCAGCATTCACTACCTTGATATCAACCATGCCGATATCGTGGCGCGCATTGATTTGACCGAGTGGGAAACCAGCCCTGAATCCACGCGCTATTTAACCTTTCTCAAAGGTCGGGTCGGGCGCAAAGTCTCTGACTTTTTTATGGATTTTCTTGGCGCAGCCGAAGGTCTGGATACCAAAGCTCAAAACCGGGGCTTGTTGCAGGCGGTTGACGATTTCTGTGCCGAGGCTCAGCTCGACAAAAACGAACGCCAGAACTACCGTCAGCAGGTTTACACTTATTGCAATGAGCAGTTGCAGACGGGCGAAGAGATCGCGCTCGATGATCTGTCCGAAGAACTGCCACCGTGGAATGACAAGAAATTTAAAGAATTTACTCAGGAACAGGGTTATCAGTTGGAAGACACTTTCCCGGCTGACCGCAGCACCTTGCGTCAGCTGACTAAGTTTGCAGGAAGCGGGGGCGGTGTGAGTATTAACTTTGATGCGATGCTGATGGGTGAACGTATTTTTTGGGATCCGGCGACGGATACGTTGACGATTAAAGGCACGCCGCCCAATTTGCGCGACCAACTGCAGCGCCGGTCTGGAAATAAGTAACCGGTATAGCCGAAATAATTGAAATTGAAGCCAGGCGGCAAGTGAGTAAATTCCCGATGAGCTGACACAGGTCAGTGATTCGGGTTTGCGGGCGCAGCCAACGCAGCAGTAATTTCAAGCATGGAGAATATAAAAAACGCCGCATAGGCGGCGTTTTTTATTGTTCACGCACGGCGTCCCGATGCGCATCAACTCATTGTTGCTTAATCTAACAGATTAAACGCGAACGAAGTCGATGTGAGCCAGTTTTGGCTTGAACGGGTGACGCTGTACTGCCTGAACTTTAACTTTGGTTTCTGTACCGTCGATAACCAAAATAATTTCTTCAGAGTAAAATTCTTCTTTAACTTCCATGTTCTTTACAGAATCATGGTCCAGTTTGATAGAAACTGGAGCAGCTGAGCCACCATAAATGATAGCTGGGAATTTGTTCTCTAAACGCAGGCGGCGGCTCGCACCCTTACCCTGCTCACCCTGTGGGCGTACTTCTACATTGATAGTAAACATTGTTTTTTCTCTAATAAGAAAATTAATCCCATCACAGGCGACCCAGTGGATGGTATTTACTCCCGCGCGAGGCGAAAGCGGGCGGTATGATACCGAAGTGGGGCTGTATCAGCAATCAATTACGTCATTTTTTGTTCAACCGCGCAGCGCATTGGCGCGGCGGTAACGCCCCTGATAATCAAATACCTTCTCGCGAATTTGCCAGAACTGGCCTTTTATCCTTGCGACCACAAAGTCAGGATGCCGCAGCAGAATTTGTTGTGCTATCACGTCAGCAGCCGTTTTCCATTCTAACACTACGCCCGGCGCACGCTGGTGCGGGCGCAGGAAGTTGTGCAAAAAAGCCATTCGCTGGGCGGGCGTGCTGAGGCGAAAACGCTCTGAGACATCCGCACCGTCTTCATCGTAATAGGTGATTTTGAGCCATTCGCCTTTATCATCTCGGCCGTTTTCCAGATTCATGCCCCCACAGCGCAGCACCAACGCATCTTTGAGTTGCAGTGCGGCTTTAAGCATATCGTCTGGGTCGACCAGAATCTCCTGGCACTGGTGGCATCGCCGTGCGGCGATGTCATTCTCCGCGCCGCAGTGAGGGCAGTTTTTGAAGCGAAAGCGATAGTCACACTGCTCACGCTCACCGTCGTCATCTTCCAGCACGCCCTGACAGCGGCGGCCAAAATGTTCAATCACCGTGCCGTCTTCAGTGGTTTTACCCCAGAAAATATTGGCGAAACCGCAGGCCGGGCAAAAGACCTGTACCGGTATATTGTCGCTGCCCGGTTTATGGCTGCCAACTTCCGGAGTGAAAATGTCATGTGGATTGCCGGCGTAATCAAGGATCAGACAGTCGGTTTTTCCGGGTGACAGGCGCAGCCCACGCCCAACAATCTGCTGATACAAACTGACGGACTCGGTCGGTCGCAAAATCGCAATAAGATCAACGTGTGGCGCATCGAAACCGGTCGTCAGCACGGAGACGTTGACCAGAAAGCGCAATTGCTGCTGTTTAAACTCACCGATGAGCCGGTCGCGTTCTGGCGCCGGAGTCTGTGCGCTGATCAGCGCCGCCTGACCTTTTGGCAGCAGGCCGAATATCTCACCGGCGTGCTCTACCGTAGAGGCGAAAAGCATCACCCCTTTGCGGTCGGCGGCAAACTCAACAATCTGGCTGATGATGTGCGGAGTAATGCGTTTTTGCTGGCGCAGTTCGTCATTAAGATCGACCTCACTGAACAGGCCGTTGCTGTTAGCCTGCAGGCGGCTGAAGTCGTAGCTCACCACCGGCATGTCCAGACGCTCCGGCGGTACCAGAAAGCCGTTTTTGATCATGTAACGCAGCGGCAGCTCATAAATACAGTCGCGGAACAGGCTGCCTGCATCGCCACGGACCATGCCCTGATGGTGATACTGATAAATCCAGCCTTTACCCAGTCGGTAAGGGGTGGCGGTCAGGCCGAGCAGACGAAGCCGCGGATTGGTGGCGCGCAGATGGCTGATGATTTGCTGATATTGGCTGTTTTCATCGTCGGAAATGCGATGGCATTCGTCGATGATCAGCAGGGAAAACTCACCGCCGAAGGCGGCAAGATTCGGTGCAACCGACTGCACGCTGCCAAACACCACTTTGCCGCTGCTTTGTTTGATATTCAGCCCGGCGGCGAAAATATCGGCTTCCAGCCCGTAAGAGAGGTATTTGCTGTGATTCTGCGCCACCAGTTCTTTGACATGCGCCAGCACCAGCACGCGGCCTCTGGCAACACGTGCCAGCTCGGCGATCACCAGGCTTTTTCCCGCGCCGGTCGGCAGGACGATCACTGCCGGTTCATCATGCTGACGAAAATGGCGCAGCGTAGCGTCAACGGCATCTTGCTGATAGGGGCGAAGGGTGAAAGCAGTCACGGGCAATATTCACTGTTGATAAATACAGGGGTTAAGTATGCCAAAAATTGGCGTTGATGGCGATCATCAAACCCGGCTCACTTTTGTCGATCTGTGTCACAAGCTTCTATGATGATGCGCCAAGCGCGGCTATACTGCCTGTTCACTTATAGGCAGCCTTGTCTGCCCCGCCAGGTATTAATCACGCTCAACCCTGCCAGTTACCTTGGTGTACGGCGGGGTGTTGTGTTTTATCAGAAATGCGATCTCTCAGATCGCCATCAAAGGTTAAGCAGATTCAATGCGTCTCGATAAATTTTTAGCTCAGCAACTGGGAGTCAGCCGTGCAATCGCGCTGCGTGAACTCCGTAATAAACGCGTCACGGTAGATGGTGAAATTATCAAAACCGGTTCGCTGAAACTGGAACCGCAGCACCGCGTGGAGTTTGACGGCAACGTGTTGGAGCAAATTGATGGCCCGCGCTACTTCATGCTCAATAAACCTCAGGGCTATGTCTGTTCCACTGACGATCCCGATCATCCGACCGTGCTGTATTTCCTCGAAGAGCCGGTAGCCTACAAACTGCATGCGGCAGGGCGTCTGGATATCGACACCACCGGTCTGGTGCTGATGACCGATGACGGTCAGTGGTCGCACCGTATTACCTCGCCAAAACATCATTGCGAAAAAACCTATCTGGTGACCCTGGAGCAACCGCTGGCTGACGATACCGCCGCACAGTTCACCGCAGGGGTACAACTGCATAACGAAGATTCTTTGACCAAACCGGCCGTACTTGAGCAACTCGAAGAGTGTGTCGTGCGCCTGACTATCAGCGAAGGCCGTTATCATCAGGTGAAACGTATGTTTGCCGCTGTCGGCAACCGCGTTGTTGCGTTGCACCGTGAACGCATCGGTGGGATTACCATGGACGATGATCTGGAGCCAGGCGAATACCGTCGCCTGACCGAAGAGGAAGTTGCCAGCGTTGAAATGCCAGGCCGTTAGTTTTCTCATTATCTGATATTCATTTGGTGGTGAACGTGCAAGTGGAAGAGAACCGGGTATCTCACATAGGTTTGATCTTTATCCTCGGATTGATATCGATGCTGATGCCGTTGGCTATCGATATGTATCTGCCGAGTATGCCAGTGATTGCTCAGGAATTTGGCGTGCCTGCGGGCAGCGTGCAAATGACGCTCAGTGCCTATGTGCTGGGTTTTGCCGTCGGGCAGCTGTTTTACGGGCCTATGGCGGACAGCCTCGGGCGTAAACCGGTTATCTTCTGGGGCGTGCTGATCTTTGCGGTCGCGGGCGCGGCCTGCGCACTGGCACAATCGGTCGAGCAACTGGTCTATATGCGTTTCCTGCATGGCTTAGCGGCGGCGGCGGCGAGTGTGGTGATCAATGCCCTGATGCGCGATATGTTCACTAAAGATGAATTCTCACGAATGATGTCTTTTGTGGTGCTGGTCATGACCGTCGCGCCGCTGCTGGCTCCGATGCTTGGTGGTATGCTGATGGTCGCCTTCAGCTGGCATGCCATTTTTTGGGCGATGGCCATTGCGGCGTTGATCGCTGCTGTGTTGGTTGGCGTTTACATCAAAGAAACGCTACCCAAAGAGAAACGACAGAAATTCCATCTGCGCGCCAGTATTGGCAACTTTGCCTCGCTGTTCCGCCATAAGCGCGTGCTGTGTTATATGTTGGCGAGTGGTTTCTCCTTCGCCGGATTGTTCTCCTTTCTCAGCGCCGGTCCGTTTGTCTATATCGAACTAAACGGCGTATTACCGCAGAACTTCGGCTTTTACTTTGCGCTGAATATTGTTGCGTTGGTGATCCTTACGCTGATCAACAGCCGTAACGTGCGCCGGATGGGCGCGGTGAAGATGTTCCGTTTCGGGCTGGTTGTGCAGTTGATTATGGGCTTCTGGTTGCTGGTGGTGTGTGCCCTTGGGTTGCCGTTCTGGGCGCTGGTGCTTGGCGTGGCGGGTTACGTTGGCGTGATAGCCATGGTGACGTCAAATGCGATGGCGGTGATTATGGATGACTTTCCGCATATGGCTGGAACAGCGGCTTCTCTGGCGGGGACAATCCGCTTTGGCACCGGTGCTGCGATTGGCTCCATACTGTCACTGTTTACTGCCAAAAGCGCCTGGCCGATGGTAGGGTCGATGGCGTTTTGTGTTATTGCCGCCGTCTTATTGTTTCTGTACGCCAGCCGTCCGGTGAAAGTCAGGGCTGAAACGGCCTGATATCTGTTAGTTTCTCCCCCTGAGAAGGGGGAGAACGATACCTTAACCAATAACCGGTGTTTTAATCCCCTCAGCTTTGCGCATTTTCCGCGCCCTTGCATACTCATCGGCCATCGCTTTGGCTTTCGCGCCCGGTATCAGGGCCATATCACACTCTTTCGGTAATAACGTAGTGACCAGCGCGGCAATGAGCAGTGATGCGACCAGCGCATAAATCGCTGTACTCTGACCGTAGAAATTGACCAGTACACCGACCAGATACGGGCCACAGAAGCCGCCCAAATTTCCCAGGCCGTTGATCACGCCGCGTGCGCTACCTGCCACTTCCGGCGTAGTGATCTTGCTTGGTATGGTCCAGAAGGCGCTGGTGGCAGCTTGCAGGAAGAAACCCGCGCCGACCAGGAAACCGTATGACGCCATAATGTTGTGGCTGACGCTCACCGAGGCTGCAAGACAGGCGGCGAACCCGCACAGTGGTAACACGATGAACATACGGCGTTTGCCGGTTTTATCCGACAGCACGGACATCGCGAGGATCCCCAGCATCGTGCCAACGTAAGGGATGATGGCCAGCATCCCGACCGAACTCATATCGCCGCCGGTAAGGTTTTTAAGGATGGTCGGTAGCCACAGGGTATAGCCGTAAATTCCGGTCTGGTAGAAGAAGTTAATGATGATCAACTTTCTGATTGAGCTGTTGCGGAACACCTCTTTCAGCGGCGCGTTTTGTACCGGTGCCAGGGCTCTCAGCGCCTCACGCTCGCGGTTCAGCTCGGTGACCAAATAATCACGTTCGCGGTCAGATAACCATTTGGCCTCTTCTGGGCGGTCACTGATGGTAAACCACCAGAACACCATCACGGCCACCGAGAGCAGACCCTCAATGATGAATAGCCAACGCCAGTCGAGTGCGTCCAGGATCACCCCAGACAGCGGGGCGGTGATCATACCGCCGAGTGGCGCAAACATAAGTACGTAGGCGTTGGCGCGGCCACGCTCTTTGTCCGGGAACCAATTGCTGACCATCGTCAGCACCACCGGCAGCATCCCGCCTTCGGCCACGCCCAGCGCGAAGCGCAGGAACAGTAATTGATACTGATTGGTCACCAGACCGGTCAGCACCGAAATGACGGCCCACGCTACCAGAGACCAGGCAATAAACTTACGTCCGCTGCCGTGTACCGCCAGACTGCCGCCAGGTACTTGCAAAAACAGATACCCGATGAAGAAGATACCCGCTGCCAGACCGGCCATCGACGAGGTGATACCTAATTCAGCGTCCATTCCACCAGGCATAGCGAAACTGATATTAACCCTGTCCATAAAGGAGATAATACAGGCAATCAATATTGGCGTAATAACGCGTAACCAGCGGGCTTTAGGGATTGTATTATCCATTGTTAACACCTCGACTATCCCCTTCATACTTCAAGTTGCAGATGCGTTGGCTGCACTTAGTCACCCGAATCACTTACCTGAGTAAGCTCATCGGGATTCCTTCGTTTGCCACCTTGCTGCAACTCGAATTATTTTGGGTATATACAGGGAATATTTACCAATAAAAATTATTACTGATAAAACATCTATATTATTTTTTAAAAAATGGATTAAAAAATGAAAGTTTAAAGCTTATTACTCATCCAAATGTTTGTGTAAGTTCGCCAATACTTTTTCACTCATTGCCTGACGAGTTTCATGGGTGGCACTACCCACATGCGGTTGTAAGACCACATTTTCCATAGTGATTAATTCGCAGGGAACCCGAGGTTCTTCGGCAAATACATCCAGCCCGGCACCACCGATGTGCTTATTCTGCAATGCAGTAATTAAATCCTTTTGATTGATCACGCTACCCCGGGAAATATTAATAATCAGAGCATTATCATGCATGACGTTAAATACCGATTCATTAATAACGCCGGCAGATTGCGGTCCGCCAGACACAGCAACAACCAGCACATCAACCTGTGCGGCGAGCTGTTTAACGTCAGAGTAGAAGTGGTAAGGCAGTTCGGATTTTTCGTTATTGCTGGCATAGCTGATGTGCATATCAAAGCCGCTGGCGCGCCGGGCAATTGCCTGGCCAATCTGGCCCATACCAAATATTCCCAAGCGCTTACCGCTAATTTTGGTCGATAGCGAGAAACCGCCTTCCAGCCATTTTCCTTCACGAACAAATTTATCGGCCTGACAAACATGACGTGATGTTGCGAGCATTAAAGCCATTGCCATATCAGCGACGTCATCAGTTAATACACCACTGGTTATTTCAACCTGAATATTATGTTTGGCCGCGTAGGACAAATCAATAGCATCGGTGCCGACGCCAAAAACGGAAATAACCTTTAAATCGGGTAAGCACTCCAGAATGCTATTATCGACACCGACATCACCGCGCGTCACCAGTCCGAGAATACCTTGGCCGCTGGAGGCTAAAAAAGTCGGTTTATTCTGTTGGTCGACATATTTATCTACGGAAAACTGCTGTTGCAGTTTTTCAGTCAGGCTATCCATGACCGGAGCCAGAATTAATACGCGTGATTTTTGTTGTTGGGTCATTGTCGTTACCTGTCAAAGTTTGCTTCTCAGAATCGATGTTCTAATAAAAGCATTTTCAGGAAACTATTTTGTGACCGGCATCACGTTGGATCATGTTAAAAAAGGGTGTTACTTGTAACGTGATCCTAAACCACAATTCGCCGATGCGTATTGATGAACCATAAAGACGAGGTGACGCTCAAATTGTCCCGCCCATCGAAATCTGATAATGCAAATCAACGCGCTCAATGGTTGGCAGGTTTTTGATTTTTTTGAGGATAATTTCGGCAGCGACTTTGCCCATTTCATAACGAGGTGTGATAACGCTGGCTAATAGCGGCGTGGTGGCCAGCCCAATGTCCAGACCATGGAAGCCGGAAATCGCCATCTCTTCGGGAACTCTGATGCCGGACTTCAGGCACTCTTGTAACACGCCGACCGCAATATCATCATTGGTACATAACACAGCGTTGACCTGTGGATCGAGCTGTCGGGCCAGCGCCAGCATACCGGCGCCGATAGAGACCGAAGAGACTTTATTTGGCGTGATGTGCATCGGTTCAAGCTGGCGTTCCTGCATCGCCCGGCTGTATCCCTGATAGCGTTTCTTATCACGGGCATCTGACATCGAGCCAAAATACACCACGTGTTGCTTGCCGCTGGCGAGCAGAGTAGTCGCCATGTCATAACCGGCCTGAAAGTTATCGAAACCAACGGCAATGCGTCCGTGAGTGTCATCGAGATCCATCACTTGTGCGATTGGAATAGCGGCAGCATTAAGGTACTTATCGGCTTTCAGGGTGTGCACTGAATCGGTGAGGATCAGGCCTGCCAACGAGTAAGTCAGCAAATTGATGATGTGTTCTTCTTCGCGCTCTTTGCTGTATTCGTAATTGACCACCAGCGTCTGATAGCCCTGCTGAGACGTGACGGACTCAATGCCTGCCAGCAGATCCGAGAAAATCTGGTTGTTGAACGAGGGGACCAGAATACCGATGCGGGGCGTTTTCTGCGGACGCTCGGCGTCTTCCAGCGGATAACCTACTTCCTCCATGACTTTGGTAATACGCTCGCGGGTTTCCGGCGATACCTTTTCCGGGGTACGCAAAAAACGACTGACGGTCATTTTGGTCACGTCGGCGAGTAACGCGATATCTTGCAGTGTGACGCGTTGGTTTCTCATCCGCGCAGGTCCTGTGTGAATAATGGAGCGTGAAGCATGGTTATGCAGGAAACATGTTAGCAAAATGATAGGGATCACGCTTGTGGTAACAGAGTTTGTTAACACGGAGTAGGGTGATCTCCGTCACAGTTTGGCCGCCGATAAACCGCTTAAGTGTGAAGTAACTTTTTGCTATGGACATTGATCATGACAAACCTCTTCTCCCTTGATAACAAAAAAATTCTGGTTACCGGCTCCACGCGCGGCCTGGGCTTCCTGCTGGCCAAAGGGCTGGCACAGCATGGGGCGGAAATTATTGTTAACGGAACATCAGCAGACACTACCGATCGCGCCGCTGAAGCATTGCGGACGGAAGGTTTTATTGTGCATCCGGTCTCGTTCGATGTAACCGACAGCCAGGCGGTGAATCAGGCCATTGATCATATCGAAAAGGAGATCGGTGCGATTGACGTGCTGGTCAACAACGCCGGTATTCAGCGTCGTCACAAATTTACCGAGTTTCCGGAAAAAGACTGGGATGACATCATCGCGGTCAATCAGAAATCCGTATTTTTAGTGTCGCAGGCGGTGGCGCGCTATATGGTGAAACGCGAACGCGGCAAAATCATTAATATCGGTTCGATGCAAAGCGAACTGGGACGCGACACCATTACGCCTTATGCCGCATCCAAAGGCGCGGTGAAAATGCTGACACGCGGCATGTGCGTTGAGTTGGCGCGTTATAATATTCAGGTTAACGGCATCGCGCCTGGTTATTTCAAAACCGATATGACACAGGCGCTGGTGGACAACAAAGAGTTCTCCGACTGGTTGTGCAAACGCACCCCGGCGGCGCGCTGGGGCAATCCGGAAGAGCTGATTGGCGGCGCGGTTTACCTATCATCTAAAGCCTCTGATTTCGTTAACGGCCATCTGTTATTTATTGATGGCGGCATGCTGGCAGCCGTATAAAAAGGAATGAAAATGAGCAAAGTGGCACTGATCACCGGCGGCGGTGGCGGTATTGGATTGAGCGCGGCGAAGGCGCTGGCAGCAGGCGGTTTCACCGTGATCCTTACCGGACGCAATCTGCCTAAACTTGAGCAAGCCGTGGCACAGTTTCCTTCAGGGCAGGCGGTGGCGCGCCAATTGGATGTCACCAGCCCGCAGTCGGTAGAGGCACTGTTTGCCGATATCAAAGCCACCTTTGGTCGGCTGGACCTGCTGTTTAACAATGCCGGAACCAACGCTAAAGATGTGCCTATCGAACAGTTGGCGGTGGAGGATTGGCTGGACGTTATCAATACCAACCTGACCGGTGCGTTTTTATGTACTCGCGCGGCAGTCGCTCTGATGAAGCAGCAAAGCCCGATGGGCGGGCGCATTATTAATAACGGTTCGGTATCGGCGCAGTCGCCGCGTCCACACTCGGCGCCCTATACTGCCAGCAAGCATGCCATTACTGGCCTGACCAAATCGACCTCGCTGGACGGCCGCGCCTTTAATATTGCCTGCGGGCAGATTGATATTGGTAATGCAGCCACCGATATGGGTAATCAGGCGTTAACCGGCAGAGTGCAGGCCAATGGTGACATTGCCGAAGAGCCGGTGATCCCGGTGGAACGTATCGGAGAGGCGATAGCCTATATGGCCGGTTTACCGCTCGACGCCAATATATTAAGCATGACAATGATGGCAACCGCTATGCCACTGGTCGGGCGGGGATAAGGTCTTGAATCAAAAATAGTAAAACGGCCCATTGGGCCGTTTTACATTGCATAACCTTAAGCGAAAGATTATTCAGTTTTGATTTTACGCTTCCTGCCCAACCAGAAAATCAACACCAGCAGAATAACCACTCCCGCCACCATCGCAGGCGCCATATAGGGTTGCAGTTTGGCCAGTAGGGTCACAGGTCCGCCCGCGCGCAGTACCGCGACGTCGTGGGCATCGACCTGAATGGCCGCATTGCCGTAATGCTTCAGCACGTAATTTGAGATATCGGCAATCTGCTGGTCATCAAGCTGGCCGACATAAGAGCCTTCACCAAATTTCGGCATCAGCACATGCTCATTACCGACCTGACGGTCCACGCCGTAGAGAATGGCGGAGACGAGGTTAGACGCATTTCCCATGCCGGTAGCCGTGTTGTTGTAGAGCGACGGATAGGCTTGATTTTTGCTGCCCGAACCGTCCGGCTGGTGACAGCTGGCACAATAGCCGCTGAACAACGCCGCACCGCTGCCGAGGGTGTTGTTGGCGTTGGCTGGATGCGTACCGCGTAAACCTTCTTCGACATTGACCGGCTTGCCGAAGGTATCGGCGGCCTGGGTATCTGCGGGGTCACGCATCGGTGGGCTGTTTTTAAGGTAGAAGGCAATGGCATTCAGATCTTCATTTGGCATGTATTGGAGGCTGTTTTGCACCGCTTCCGCCATGCCGCCGGCAGCCTGGTTTTTACCAGCGGTACGGCCGGTTTTCAGGTATTCCACCAGTTGCGCCTGTGACCAGTTACCGATACCGCTGACCGGATCCGAACTGATATTCGGCGCATACCACGGGCCGACCATGCCGCCCGCCAGCGGTTTGTCACTCACCGAACCCATCATCAGGTTACGTGGCGTATGACAGGTATCGCAGTGTCCGGCACCGTTAACCAGATAGGCTCCACGGTTCCATTCGGCACTTTTGCTGGCATCCGGCTTAAATGGCGCACTGTCGAGGTACATCATGTTCCAGCCCGCCATTGCGATACGCATATTGAACGGGAACGGCAAGGCAGTCTCTTCAGTCGGGGTTTCAACCGGTTTAACATCCTGCTGGAAATAGGCGTACATCGCGTTGATGTCCTGGTCACTCATATGACTATATGAGGTGTACGGCATCGCCGGATAGAGATTTTTTCCGTCTGGGCGAACGCCCTGGCGTACTGCGCGAGCAAACTGCTCTTCGGTGTAATTACCGATACCAAAAGCTTTCGACGGCGTGATGTTAGTCGTAAAAATCGTGCCCATCGGTGAATGGATCGCATAACCTCCCGCAAACGGCTGGCCACCTTCGGGATGGGTATGGCAGGCCTGACAGTCGGCGGCGGTCGCCACCTGTTTGCCCTGGCGTGCCAGCTCAGCCCGATTGTCGCTGGCCAGTGTGACACCGCTAAGCATCAGGCTCAGCAGCGCGGTAATGACGCCTTTAAACATCAGGTTTCTCATGCGTCACCTGCCAGTTTCTTGGCCATATCATCCGCGGCTTTCAGGCCCAGAGCCGCCATGGTCAGCGTGCTGTTTACCACGCTGGAAGAGGGGATTGCTCCGCCGCCCGGTAACCAAAGATTGGGGTGATCGTGGGTGCGGCAGTTGCCATTAACCACGGAGTCCTGCGGATCGTTACCCATAATGGTGCCACCCATAATATGGTTGTTGGCATTCAGGCTGGTGGTGATGTTGAATTCATCGGCCATAAACAGCTGACCGATGTGCTCCAGTTGTTTATGCGCTGCCTCGGCCCCTTTACGTACATAGTCTCCCACGTCGTAATGAATATCCGGACACGGCAGGCCATGGGGATCTTTACGGGTGGTGCTCAGCGTTAGTCGGTTGTTCGGGTCGGGCAGCGGTTCGAGGCTGATGGATAAATCTACGCCAAAAATTGTGCGGCGGCGGATCTCTTCATCCAACGCTTTACCCACCAAACCCATTTTTAGCGCCTTCGAGGTGGCCGGAATAACCCGGTTGATGTTGTTGAGGATCATCTTGTTGGCGGAGTACTCTTTGCGGAATTCACCGTCGCGCGGGCCAACCAGGCAGCTGCTTTGCGCCGGACCACGGCCAATCCACAGCGGTTCCTGCGCGATGAACGTACAGTGGAAACCGGAATGGTCCATCATGTTACGGCCAACGTGATCCGAAGAGTTGGCAATGCCGTTCGGGTTTTTGTCGTTAGCGGCCATCAGCAACAGACGCGGCGTTTCGATGCCGTTACAGGCCAACGCAAACACTTTACCGGTGGCTTTATGTGACTGCTTTTTATTGTCGAGCCAGTGAACGGCGGTGACGTTGTTGTTGGCATCGGTGTCAATTTTGTAGACCACGGCTTCGGCCAGTACCACGGCACCTTTATTTTCGGCGCGTTCTACGTGGGCAATGCCGTTGTACATCGCGCCAATCGGGCAAATTGGCTGGCAGTTGTTATTGCCGCAGCAGGTCGGGCGTCCGTTCCACGGGCGGGTACTGCGTCCCTGCGGGATCGGCACCGAACGGTAACCGTGCGGGTTAACGACTTCGGCGAAGCGCGTATCGCCATAGCCGTAAGGCACTTGTTCCATCGGGTAGGGTTTGCTGCGTTCAACGGGTGACTGCAGCGCGGGATCATTCGGCCCGGCAACACCGATCTCTTCTTCTGCGCGGCAATAATAGGGTTCGAGCTCGTCATAGGAGATAGGCCAATCGCGACCCACGCCGTACAGCGTCTTCATTTTGAAATCATTAGGAACATGCCGCCAGCAGGAAGCCGCCCAGTGCCAGGTCGTACCTCCGACGGTGCGCAGGTAACCTTGCTTGAAGCTGCTGGCGCTTGGGCCGGTCAGATGCACATAGTTATTTTCTGGGAAGTAGAGCGGTGCAGGCGCATTTTCAGACTGCGGATATAGCCCTTGATAATCAGAACCTGCACGGTTCTCAAAGGGCATATTGCGCCAGTTTTCCACTGCGCGCGCGCGTTCTATGCGCAAGCCGGCTTCCAGCACCAATACGGAATATCCCTGGCTGACCAATTGATCGGCAATCATACCGCCGACCACGCCGGAACCGACAACAATCACATCAGCGGACGCATCACCATTCGCCATAAATTCTGGTTTTTTCATCAGGCTTTGCTCTCATCAGTCTTGGGTGTCGCGGGGCCGAACCGGTCGGCATTCATCGATTCAGGCATCGTGGCGGCAGGCGGTGCGGCGGTAAACCATAATGGGCCGTTGCCGCAGTAAGTCGGCACAATCAGGCCGTCGCTCACTGGGCGATACATCAGGGCGTCTTTATAAGATACTAAAATAGAATCGGTACCATGCCCTACTGTGCCGGTATACCAGGCGGTGACGATGCTGGTCAGTAGTTCGCCTAACCCTTTTTGTTTTGCGACTTCCTGTAGCTGAGCGGCCGATTGATCGTTCGTGACCAGCGCATGCAGTTTGCTTACCTGAACCGGAAAGTCCGGATGGCTGCGGAAGAAGGCATTGAATATTTGCGCTGATGCGCCTTCGCTCAGGTTCTTATGTTCGGTAACGGCCTGAGAGACCAGATAGAACTGGCCAAAAATAACCGGGGAAGTGGTCGCGCGCTCTTTTTCCGCCTGCGATAAAAATGGGAAGCTGAGCAGGCTAGTGGCGACCATTGCAGAGGTGAGGCCCTTAATCATGTCACGACGACTGAAACCGGTACCATTTTCTGCTGTATTGCTCTCAATAAGTGAAGGATTGTTGTCCATCTCATATCTCGCTGGTATTGGGGTGTGAGCCAAAGTGGCCCCGGGAAGGGAAAACCATTAAAAACGGTGCGGATGATAATCCTAAATGCGAGAAAGTATGCAAACAAATCGTGCGAATTATTTAACATCCGATCACAATTTTAACCATTTATACGCAACAGCAGGAGTTGGAAAAAGGTTTATTGTTATCGACCAAGAGAGCAGGAACCGCTGAGTATATTTCATGAGATTACTCATAACTAATTAATATATAATTATTTAATATAAATCATGATGTTTCTGCTCGCGCTGAATTGTTTTTAAATTGTAAATTTAAAAGACCCAAATAGTAGCGCCAATGCGTGAAATTGGTTGAGATATGAGATGGAAAAGGTTACAAGTAACCAAAAATGAGATCTGGCTCGCAGAAGGAAGGTGGGCCGGACATAAAGTAAGCGATTGGCCTTGTACTGCGTGCTGTAAAGTTGCAAATATGTTAAGAATTTTTGACATCGCACAAGCATATTCAGTGCTAATCAACTATAACTTGGTATGTATGTAGTTTTTGTGTGAATTATTTGTTGGAATAAATCATCATCTGGGGATTGACGTGAATAATGTCCAACTTTCGGTAGTACATCGTTTGCCGCAAAGTTACCGATGGTTATCGGGTTTTGCTGGTATCAAAGTTGAACCGATTCCGCTGCCCGGCAGCGAAGAAGGCAGCAACCTTATTGGACTCAGATTATTGAGCCATGAAGGGGATGTTGCCTGGCAGGTGATGCACCGGCTGACCGAGTGCCTGCAGGAAATTCAGGTTGAAAGCGCCGTGGTAGAGTGCGACGGCGAGCCTTGCCTGTTCGTTAAGCGTGATGATGAAAGCGCCACCATGTGTCGCCTGAAAAACACCGGCGCGGCGATTGCTGAAACGGTTTCAGCGGTTTACCCCTTCTAACGTTCCACTCCTCCCACTCAGGTTGTTAATACCGACAGCGACAGCAACTCTTGGGTATAGGCATGCGCAGGTGCGTTGAAAATTGCCTCACATTCGCCTTGTTCCACCACTTTCCCTTCGCGTAAAACAATCAGTTGATGGCACAGTGTGCGCACCACCTGCAGGTCGTGGCTGATAAACAGATAGGATAATCCCAGGCGCTGTTGTAAATCGCTGAGGATCGCCAAAATTTGTGCTTGCACGGATTTATCCAGCGACGACGTCGGTTCATCGAGGATCAGCAGTTCCGGTTGCAGAATAAGCGCACGCGCAATAGCAATACGCTGGCGCTGGCCGCCGGAGAACTCACCCGGATAGCGGTGGCGGGTAGCCGGATCAAGCCCGACTTCCTGCATCACTTCAATGACCCGTTGCTCACGCTGTTGCTCACTGAGTTGCTGATGCACCAACAATCCTTCGGCGATGATTTGCGTGACGTTAAAACGTGGGTTGAGCGCTGAGAAAGGGTCCTGAAACACCACCTGAATCCGGCGTCGAAAAGGCAGTATTTGGCGGCGGTTAAAGAGGTGCAGCGGCTGGCCGTCGAACAGGATCTCACCTTGCGAACTCAACAGGCGCAGCAGTGCCAGACCCGTGGTACTTTTGCCGGAACCCGACTCGCCAACCACACCGAGACTTTCTCCACGCCGCAGGCTGAAGCTAAGTTGGCTGATCGCTTTTTTTTCACTGACGGTCCGGCGTAGCAGGCCGCGTTTTTGAACGAAGCTGACGCTCAGGTTCTTTACTTCCAGCAGCACCGGTTGATGTGGGGACAGCGGACGCGGGCGGCCCTGAGGCTCGGCCTGTAAAAGCTGCCGGGTATAAGTGTGCTGAGGCTGACTAAACAACGCGCTGCGTGGCTGCTGTTCGACCACGCGTCCCTGTTGCATCACCGCCACATTATCTGCCAGCTGACGTACAATTTTCAGGTTATGGGTAATAAACAGCATCGCCATTCCCAGTTCCTGCTTTAGCTCGTCCAGCAGTTTAAGAATTTGCGCCTGAACCGACACATCCAGCGCCGTCGTGGGCTCATCGGCGATCAGCAATTTAGGCTGTGTCAGCACGGCCATTGCAATCATGACGCGCTGACGCTCTCCCCCGGAGAGCTGATGCGGGAAATCGCCCAGCCGGGATTTCGCATTGCGGATCCCCACGCGGTCGAGGCAACTAATGATTTCACCGTGTGCGGCCTCACGGCGCATTCCCCGGTGCAGTGATAGCACTTCCGCCAACTGTTTCCCGATATTGTGCAGCGGATTGAGTGACAGCATAGGTTCCTGAAAAATCATCGAAATTTGGTTGCCACGAATGCTCAGCAGCTGGCTCTCTGTGGCCTGCAGGAGTGACTGACCGGCAAAAAGAATGTCACCCTGCGGATAACTCACCGCAGGCAGTAGCTGTAGCACCGAGAGGGCGGTAACACTCTTACCTGAGCCGGACTCACCGACCAGTGCCAGCGTTTCACCCGCGTCAATATTGAGCGAAACGTTGCTGACGACCTCGTGCAGAGTATTACCCTGATGAAAGGCCACGCTCAAATTCTGAATACTCAACAGCGGTAACGTCGTCATCTCAGCGTGCCTTTCTGGAAAAGTTTTGCGGCTGCGAAGCCGGGTCGAAGGCATCACGCACCGCTTCACCAATAAAAATCAGCAATGAGAGCAGACAAGCTAACAAAACAAAGGTACTGATGCCCAGCCATGGGGCTTGCAGGTTATTTTTGCCTTCCATCAACAGACTGCCAAGCGACGGTGAACCTAGCGGCAGGCCGAAGCCAAGAAAATCCAGTGACGCCAGCGTGGTAATGGAGCCGCAGAGAATAAAAGGCAGGTAAGTCAGGGTGGCTACCATGGCATTCGGCAACATATGACGCAGCATGATCATGCGATCGCTGACGCCCATGGCCTGCGCGGCACGAATATAATCGAAATTTCTTGTTCGCAGGAATTCGGCCCGCACCACGCCCACCAAAATCATCCAGCCGGAGAACACGCTTATAAGCAGCAGCCACCAGAAGTTGGGCTGTACCACGCTCGAGAGCATGATGATTAAAAACAGCGTTGGCATGCCTGACCATACCTCGATCAGGCGCTGCCCCAACAGATCAACCCGACCACCGTAATAGCCTTGAGTTGCGCCCGCTATCACGCCTATCAGCGATGAGAGTAGAGTCAGCAGGATGCCGAAGAACAGCGATATTCGCAGGCCATACAGCAGTTGAGCCAGCACGTCGTGACCATTGCTGTCGGTCCCCAGCCAGTTCTGCACGGACGGTGGCGAAGGGAAGGGTCGCTGAGTATTGAAATTGATCGAATTAAAACTGTGGCGAATGGGCGCCCAGACAGCCCAACCGTGTTGCTCAATCTGCTTAATAACGAAGGGATCCTGATAGTCTGCCGGGGTCTCCAGTTGGCCGCCAAAGGTGGTTTCGCTGTAATTGAACATGAAAGGGGCATAAACATGACCCTGATAGTTCACCAGTAACGGTTTCTCGTTGGCGATCACATTTGATAGTAGCGACAGGATAAACATCAGCAGGAAAATCCACAGCGACCAGAAACCGCGTGAATTGGCGCGAAAACGTGCCCAGCGGGCCTGATTCAGGGGGCTAATGGTCATTACTGGCGGCTCTCGAAGTCGATACGCGGGTCGACCAGCGTGTAGGTGATATCACTGATGATATTCAGCAGCAGGCCAATCAGGGTGAAAATATAAAGTGTACCGAACATCACCGGGAAGTCGCGCTGCACAATGGCTTCATAGCCCAGCAGACCCAGCCCGTGCAGCGAGAACATCACTTCGATAAGCAGTGAACCGGTGAAGAACATGCTAATAAACGTGGCCGGAAAACCGGCGATCACCAACAGCATGGCGTTGCGAAAGACGTGTCGGTAGAGGATCTTTTTCTCACTCAGCCCTTTGGCTCGCGCGGTCACGACATACTGTTTCCTGACTTCATCTATAAAGGCGTTTTTGGTCAGCATAGTCAGGGTCGCGAATCCGCCAATCACCGTTGCCAGCACCGGTAGCGTAATGTGCCACAGGTAGTCGGTAACTTTGGCATACCACGGCAACTGCTCGAAATTGGCCGAGGTCAGGCCGCGCAGGGGGAACCAGTCGAGATAACTGCCACCGGTGAACAGCACGATAAGCAGGATGGCAAACAGGAAGGCGGGCACCGCATAACCGACGATGATCAGCGTACTGCTCCAGTTATCGAACGTGCTGCCGTTTTGTACTGCTTTGCGAATGCCGAGCGGGATCGACACCAGATAGATAATCAGCGTACTCCACAGGCCAAGGCTGACTGACACCGGCAGGCTACTTTTCACCAGTTGCATCACCGAAGCTCCCCGAAACAGACTGTTGCCGAAATCAAAGCGTATATAGCTCCACAGCATATCGACATAGCGCTCATGCAGCGGTTTATCGAAACCAAACCGATGGGTAATGTCAGCAATGACTTCCGGATCCAGCCCGCGAGCGCCGCGATAATGGCTGTCGCCTACTTGCGCAACGCCGGGCGCGGCTTTGCCAGCGCCACTCCCCCCTCCGCTGCCAGGTAAAACGCTGTTCTGGCCCATTTCAATGGCGGCAATGGCCTGATCAACCGGGCCGCCAGGGGCAATCTGTACGATGAAAAAGTTAATGGTGATGATGGCCCAGAGCGTGGGGATCACCAGCAGCAGGCGTCGAAATAGATAACGGGTCACGGCAGGCTCCTCAACGACGCTGTGCCGGCAGTCGTGCTGCCCGGTTCATGTCATACCACCAGGTATCCAGCTCCAGACCATTGGTCGGTCGGATTGCGGGCATAGAGAACTTGTCCCAGTAGGCATAGCGTTCATGGTTGCTGTACCACATCGGGATCATATAGCGATTCCAGGTCAGTACGCGGTCCAGCGCATGGCCGAGCGCCAGCAGAGTATCCGGTTCCCCCTGGTGGGCCGCAATTTGGTCAGTCAACTGGTCAACGGCAGGGTCTTTTACGCCCGGTTTGTTATAGGACGAGTTGATATATTTACTGTTCCAGACGATTTGCAAATCCGCGCTCGGGTAAGGTGTGGCAGGATAAACTGTCGGCAGCATATCGTAGTCCCGCTGACGCATACGTTGGACAAACTGTGAGCTGTCAACTTCACGGATCGTCATGGTGATACCCAGCCGCTGTAAATTGTGCTGGAAGGGCAGGACATATTGCGAATTGCCCCCACTGGGTAGCAGCAGTTCAAAGAGGAATGGCTTGCCGGTGGTCTGACTGACCAGTTGCTGGTTCTGCACTGTCCAGCCGGCCTGTTTCAGCAGGTCGGTGGCTTTAAGTAGATTGGTGCGGTCATTACCACTACCGTCAGAATGGGGCGGTTGATACAGCTGACTGAATACTTCGTCAGGCACTTTACCTTTTAGGGGCGCCAGCCACGCCAGTTCTGCCGAATTAGGGTAATTCTTTGCCATATAGTCAGTGTTTTGGAAATAGCTGTCAGCACGCTGATAAGCGCTGTAATAAAGCGCTTTATTCATCCAGTCAAAGTCAAACGCCAGCGTAATGGCTTCCCGCACTCGCCGATCACTGAACTGGGGCCGCTGAATATTGAAAGCCAGCCAGCGTGTACCTTGCGCTGCCTGGTTCTCCAGATCCTGTTTTACGATGTAATTCTTGCTGAAGTTAGTGCCCTGATACTGTGCCGTCCAATTTTTCGGCGAGGATTCCATTCGGAAATCGAACGCGCCTGATTTGAAGGCCTCCAGAGCAACATTGTCGTCAAGATAGTAGTCATAGCGGATGGTGTCGAAATTATATCGCCCGCGGTTTACCGGCAGGTTGGCGGCCCAGTAATCCGACACTCGCGAATAGGTGACGTACTGTCCCAATTTGTAGTCACTGATACGGTAAGGCCCGCTGCTTAACGGCGGTATCGGCAAAGGCTCGTTGAACTTATGCTTTTCCCAGAATTTTTGCGGCAAAATAGGCAGCCCCAGCAGGCCGAGCATCATGTCCTTGTCTGCACGTGGCAAAACGATTCTGACGGTCAGGCGCGAGATAGCTTTCACTTCGGCGCCTTTATAAACCACGCGAAATTGCGGAACGCCTTCAGTCATGAATTTTTTAAAGGTAAAGGCTACGTCATTAGCGGTGATCGGGCTGTCGTCATGAAAGCGGGCATGCGGGTTGATATCCACTTCTACCCAGCGAAATTGACTGTCATAGCGTGCTGAGTCAGCAATCAGTGGGTAATAGCTGCCAATCTCATCACTTGATGTCGTAAATAGGCTGTCATACAGGGTATCGGTACGTGCTGCCGCATTACCGCGAGACGCGTAACGATTGAAATTGTCGTAGGTGCCGATAGCCGCAAGGCGGATTGCCCCGCCTTTGGGAGCCGCGGGGTTGACATAGTCAAAACTGGTGAAGTGGGAGACGTATTTAGGCTCACCCAAAATTGCAAAAGCGTAGCTGCTTTCAATGGTCTCGGCCTGAGCATTCAGGCTCAGCATGGACAGTAAAGCAGCGATAAAAAGACGCAAAAACATCCTGGGAGGGCTCCTGCTAAAATGACGGAGTTTCGTCGCAACTGCTTGCTGGCTGCGCGGCAATATGCCGGTAAATAATAATGAGGGACGCGCAGATAAAGTATCTGAAATAATTATCGGTAGCGCTCTTTTCTCTGATTTCGGCTGTTGTACCATAATATGAAACAGGCGTTAATACAAAAGCGTAGCCGGAAACATTGTGCAGCAGCGGTCTGTGCGGTGATGGGTCATTTTTCCAATACCCGATCCCCATTATTGACTTCCAGTGTAAAACGTATCAGATCTTCGACCGACAGTGGTTTACTGTACAAATATCCCTGCATAAGGGTGACGCCGTGTTTGCGCAGATATTCTGCCTGCTGCACCGTTTCGACGCCCTCGGCTACCGTTTTCAGTTGCAGCTCCTCCGTTAGCTTAAGAACGGTGTCCAGCACTGGCGCAATTAGGGTTTTCTGGTCGATAGACATGACAAATCCGCGGTCGATCTTCAGATAATCCAGAGTAAATTTCTGCAGGTAAATCAGTGCACTGTGTCCGGTTCCAAAATCATCGATGGCAATTTCTATCCCCTGACGGCGTAGCCAGTTGAATTCCCGCACGGCACTTTCATTATCAATCATGCTGCGTTCAGTGATCTCAAAAACGATCTGGAAATGGTCTGCCGGCATGGCGAAGATAAAATTCATCACATCGTCGCGGAAACTAATTTTATTCATGTGGTGTGGGGAGATATTAATACCGAACTTGGATTTATACGGCATCACCTGCATGAGATGGTGCGCATCTTCGGCCGCGAGCTGCATCATTCGCTGCGTCAGGGGCGCAATCATGCCATGTGACTCAGCGTAGCTGATGAACACTTCGGGGGGTATGCGGCCTTCAAACGGATGCTGCCAGCGCATCAGGGCTTCAAGTCCGGCGACTTTCAGACTTTGGGTTTCCATCACGGGCTGATATTCAACGAAAAAATGCCCATCCCTTAATCCGCGAATAATTTCACGTTCCGGGCTGTGGCGGCTCAACAGGGTGAAATAGATTAGCGCGCCGAGCATCAGGCTTAACAGCAAGGTTGCCAGCAGCGTAAACAGGATGTTTTCAATCGTGATTTGAGGCGCGTAAAGCCGTAGGGTTAAAGGATAGTCAACCATTTTGGTTTCGGAATAATGAGAGCCAGACAGGTCCTTTACTTCTATCAACCTGGCGTTGTCAGATGTCAGGGCTTTATCACCAATGATCAGCGCAATGCCATGATACCCTTCCTCGGGTTTAACAAAGAGCATGTAGGGCGATAGCGTCAGCTCTATTGTCGAGAGGATGCCATTGCCTGCTGAACCATACCAGATGGCGATGACAGGTCGATTAGGGACAAAGCGGGTACCTCGCTCCAGCCGAATATCGAAAGACTTATGCCAGTCCAACCCCGGGAAGAGATCGTCAACGGCGAGAGTCATTTTTCCCGTGGCGGATGAACAATAAATCTGTCCTGCGCGGACCAGCAGAAAATCACGTATGCCCAGTGT
This sequence comes from Ewingella sp. S1.OA.A_B6, assembly GCF_049889095.1. Classification (NCBI taxonomy): domain Bacteria; kingdom Pseudomonadati; phylum Pseudomonadota; class Gammaproteobacteria; order Enterobacterales; family Yersiniaceae; genus Ewingella; species Ewingella sp. S1.OA.A_B6. The sequence continues at coordinate 357,794 of NZ_JBLJFK010000001.1, forward strand.
TATCGCTGCGTCACGGCTCAATTGGTCTTCGGCAACATTACAGCTTTTGTCCGGCAGTTGGCTCAGTCGCTTCATGGTATTGGTGAGGTTTTGAAAAAAAAAGCTGCTGAAATGAGCCATACGTGCACCGATAAGCTGCATCTGTTGTTCATTCTTTAAGGCAATAATGTAGAGGGTGGCTGTGCTGAAAACAAAAAAAAGCAGAGTGGCGATGATAAGACTTTTAATCAGAGAATTGCGTCTGGGTAAAACGGCGTGGGTGAGAGCCGATTTCAATTCCATATCATCAACCTTCACTCATTATATTGCGGAATTCAAAGTATAACTCAGCGTAGTGAATAGCAGTCATTAATTAAACTTAGGTGGTTTTTTTGAAAGAAGAGGGGGATAAAAAGGCAAAAAAAACGCCATCCTGGGATGACGTTTTTTATTCGCTTGGCTTAGGACAACAAAAGTACATGTATTAGTTAGCTATGTTCGCCACTTGCTAAAACACGTCTTGCTTCACGGAAACGGGTATTCCAGTAGGTCTCGTTCATGTTTGAAATCATCACACCATTGCTGGTAGAAGCATGAACAAACTGATTGTTACCTAAATAAATACCGACGTGACGGCCTGTTGAACCTGCACGGAACAGAACCAGATCACCCGCACGCAGTTTAGTGCGCTGGATCTTCTTGCCCTTTTCTTCCTGTTCATAAGTTGAACGAGGTAAGTCCATACCAAATTGTTCGCGGAATGTTACCTGAACGAAGGCTGAGCAATCGATACCACGTTTGCTGTCACCACCTAACCGATAACGAACGCCTTTCCAGTCAGCGTACTGATCCATAATTTTGGATTTTACATTGACGCTGCGAACCATTGCTTCGAATTCATCCTGAGAGGCTTGCAGTAGAAGACCATTTTTGTCATTTACTGCACGCATATCAGTTTGCGCGTTTACTGTGTTCGAAGAATGTGTGCCACTACACGCAGTGAGAATAATTGCTGCGCCAATCGCGGGAATTATCCGCGTGATATATCTCATAAACGGTTGAGACTTGACCATTGTTGTTGTTATCCCTTGATGTCCTTAACGATTGAATCGTTATAAATTGCCAAACGTAGCGAGACTACTTGCCGCACACAGAGGCAGCAAACGCCTGGTCAGGGAAACGTGCTTTAGCGCACACTTTTTCTGGGATCAAGCCGTTTATGCCACATTTCTGTGTAAACGCTTTGGAGATTACCGGAATGAATAGGGGATTGCGAGAGCTTTTATGGGATTTGTTATATGAAATTGAGATGTGACGTGATATTAGCGTTATTGTAATAAATGATGAGCGTTACTTGTACGTATTTAGCATCAAACCGCTTGAAACGGGCCTCCGAGGCAAAAAAGTGCCGATGTTTTGACACAACGTAAACTCTATAAATGGCCCGATAATGCGAAAAAAAACAGTTCGGGCCATAATGTTTAAATATAGATGTTAAAAATATACACTTTTATAAAAATGGCTCAGCGCCGACGCATTTGCGGCAAATGCCGGTCCAGCCAGTTCACCCCAACATCACTTGCTGGTGTCATCAGCCACCAGCTGGCTCCCACCAGCACCACGGACATTGAGCCTACCGCGATATCGGTAAACCAGTGCGCCCCAATCATTACCCGAGGCAATGAGAAGATAAGGGTGATCAGTACTGCCACCGAAAACGCCCCTTTACCCAGATAACGCAGCATGAAACAGCAGAATACCATCAGCATCATCCCATGGTCGCCGGGGAAGCTATCGGCCGAGGCATCTTTGGTCGGAATACCAATCAACTGACTCACGCGGTTGACGCCGGGGAAGCTCAGCGACGGGCTTTTATGGCTGACGGGCAACAGATGCCCCAACTGGTTAAGTACCACTGCGGTGAGCAACATCACAACACCAATAATAATCATGCGGCGTCGTTCAGCGGTATCACGCTTTATATAGAATGAGAAATAGAGCAGCCCCATTGCCAGCAGTGAAATTCCGTCGAAAGCACGGTTATTCGTAATAGCAACCAGGTGCAAAAACGTTTCGCTGGTGGCGAGTTGTCGATTGAAATAGAAAAAAATCGAAGCATCTATCGGAAACCAAAAACCGTGGTTAGCGGGCAGGTAATATGACAGAAAAAGGGCAATGCCCAATGCGTTGAGCAGCATAATTGCGGGGAGGTTGCGACGCCACATTGATATAAACCTGTTATTTAGCAGATGTTAACTATTGTAGAAAGGGCGATACATTAATCCGCCTAACCTAAACGAATCTTCAACAAAGAAGATTGCAATGCGTTCCATTGGGCTTCGTCGCGGGTAATAAGCTCAATCCGGCTGTCCAGTGGGGCGATAGGCCGCGTTTCAATTCTCAGGTCCTGCCCCTGGCGATTCACCAGCAGTGTGCCTTCATTAATGCGCATCACACCTTTAACGCGATCCACCGGTGCCAGACGTGCCCAGTCTAGCAACGCCACGGTATCGAATACCGTTTCCCCATCGAAAATCCATCCACAGCTTGAATAACCCCCCGCCTGATTTAGCGCCCGACGCCATCGCTGCTTTTCCGGCAAACTCAGTGCTGCCAGCCCGCGCGGCGCGGCATGAGCATGGTGGTGTCGACCATCCGGTAAAGGACGTTGATTCTGACGCGGGCGGTCCAGCAGATTTACGTCGACAGTGCCGTGTGAGGCGATCACGATTTCCCGGCCTGCTGCCCACTGGTTTTGCCATGCGTCCAGGGCCTGATGGTCTTGTTCTGAATAGGTGTCGGCCTTGTTGGCCACAATCACATCAGCCGCTGCCAGCTGGTCGCGGAAGTTTTCATTCTCTATCGTGCGCTGATCGCTGAGATTGCGAGCGTCGAGCAAGCAGAGTGACGCACTAAGCGTCAGCCAGTTGTTATAAATCTCAGAGGTCAGCAAAGAGAGAATTTGCTTAGGATGACCCAGCCCGGTGGGTTCGATCAGCAGACGATCTGGCCGGACCTTTTGTAATAACATATTCAGGCCAACCTGCATTGGAAGGCCGTTTACGCAGCACATGCAGCCACCGGGAATCTCTTTGATCACTGCACCGCTGTTTGCCAGAAGGGCGCCATCAATACCCACTTCGCCGAATTCATTCACCAATACGGCCCACTTTTCGCCTTCAGGCTTCTGCGCCAGCAAATGGAGAATGGTCGTGGTTTTACCGCTGCCGAGAAAACCAGTAATGAGATTGGTGTTGGTCATCAAAAACTCCTTTTATCATATGCAACTTATATGATTGAAAATATTGTATTTTTTATAAATTAACGGCCAGATATCAAAAAATATGATCAATAAGATGCCCCCAGTGCTTAAGAAAATCCACTTTTGTGCCGATTACATATGTACCTACCGCACGTAACGTTAATGTTATTTAAGATATTTTATTTTCGTTGCAAGAAAATTCCGTGTTTTTTAGTAAAGTTACTCTAATGTTAATGATGAGTAGATACCAATAACGAGGTAGCCATGAACAGATTAGTAATGCTCCTGTTTTTTGGATTTTTTATCTCAGGGATGACGCAGGCGGCCATAACCCCATCATCGGGAACCCTTCATTTCTATGGCGCGATTGTAGAAGACGCATGCAGCTTAACTACGACCCTTAATGGTGTTAAAACTCAATGCTTTAGAGGTGGCATAGGTATCGTTCAAAACCATGTAATGGTGAGCCGTAACCTACCCGACTTTTCGTTGCCTATGTCTTTAGGACAAGTAACCACTCGGCATGTCAATAACGATCCTCATCTGGCTATTATGACTGTCACGTATAATTAGTACGTAATGTTAAATAAGTAATTTTTATAATCAATGGCGCAGGGCGGTTTCTCTGCGCTATAAATGGTCTGATACCTTGCTTTATTTGGTCTATCCAATGGTGACTCCATCGACACTTTCCAGCCCCTGTCCGCAGTAACATCTAAGCCGCGTGATATACTTTCCCCTCGTTTCCGGCAATGAGTAACGGTATCCCGCGCTTTATTTGCCTGACCAATTCCTTATTCTCAGGGCGATGTTATGCGACTTTATCAGGAGATCGGCGGAAAATTACGCAGCGCGATTGAGGCGGGTGACTATCTGGTCGGCGACCGCCTGCCGCCCGAGCGGGATATTGCTGAAACCTTTTCGGTCAGCCGCAGCGTGGTGCGGGAAGCATTAATCATGCTGGAGCTGGAAAAAATCGTTGATGTGCGCAAGGGCTCTGGCGTCTATGTGCTTCCCCGTCAGCCCGAAGCGAATATCTTTCTGGGGGACAGCGGCTATGGTCCGTTCGAGCTTTTGCAGGCCAGGCAGTTGCTGGAAAGCGAAGTAGCAGCATTCGCGGCGATGCAGGCGACTAAGACCGATATTATGAAGATGCGCGATGCCATCGAGCAGGAACGTGGGTTTATTGAGCGTGGTGAGATGGATGAAACCGCTGACGAGTTATTCCACACGTTGCTGGCTCAGGCTTCGCAGAACAGCGTGCTGGCGAATATGGTAGTGGATTTATGGCAGGTGCGTAAACGTAGCCCGATGTGGCAGAGCATTCAGCAGCATGTTGATAAAAATTGCCACGATCAACAGTGGCTACTGGACCATCAGAAAATATTGCAGGCAGTGCTAAGGCGTGATCCCAAAGCTGCCAAGCAAGCTATGTGGCAACATCTGGAAAATGTGAAAATGATGCTGCTGGAAGTCTCCGATGCTGAAGACCCAACGTTCGACGGTTTTCTGTTTGAATCTGTTCCGGCTGTATTGAATAATTGAATGAATAAAGGCTGCCAGCGGCAGCCTTTATATAATGTTTTATATACCAAACTTTGTGTTTATCCCACCAGTCTGGCGACGCTCTGTTTAGCGCCATATTTCTGTAAACTGGCATACGCCTGTTGAATTGCTTGCACTGCTTTCGCGTTCTGCGATAACGCCTCACCAAATACTGATGTTAATGCCAACAGCGCATTGACTCGTTGTTCGCCGTCTTCGGTAGAGGCGACAATTTTTGCCAGCTGGTTCGCCATCGGGTCTTTGATTTCAATGGCCGAACCCGAATCATCAATACCGCTGATATAGCGCATCCAACCGGCCACGCCCAATACCAGACACTCAAATGGCCCGCCGTTGTCGAGGTGCCAACGCACGGAGTCGAGCATGCGCTGCGGCAACTTCATGGTCCCGTCCATGGCAATCTGCCAGGTCCGGTGTTTGAGCGCAGTATTGCAATAGCGGGTGATAAGACTGTCGGCATAGGCTTTCAGGTCAACACCTTCAACGCTTAGCGTCGGTGCCTGCTCTAGGATCATCAGGCGATGCGCTGCCTGCTTGTAATGGCTATCTTCCATACATTCATTGATGTACTGATAACCCGCCAGATACCCGAGGTAAGCCAAAAATGAATGGCTGCCGTTAAGCATGCGCAGTTTCATCTGCTCGAACGGTAAAACATCGGCTACCAGTTGCGCGCCAACCTCATCCCACGCCGGGCGTCCTGCGACGAAATTATCCTCTACCACCCATTGAATGAAGGGTTCGCAGGCGATACCGCAGGGATCGGTCACCCCTCCCAGCGCCTCAGTGATCTCCTGCAATGTGTCATCAGTGGCTGCCGGGACGATACGGTCAACCATGGTGCTCGGGAAGGTGACGTTGTTGTTGATCCAGTCAGCGAGCTCGGGCGATCTTGCTCTGGCCATACCCAGAATGGCCTTTTTCACCACATGGCCATTTTCCGGAATGTTGTCACATGAGAGTACGGTAAAGCCTGGCAATCCCCTCTGATGGCGGATGCGCAGCGCTTCGACCAGCACGCCAGGTGCCGTGGATGGAGGATGCTCGCCGGTTAAATCTTGTTTGATTTGCGGATGGTTCAGGTCCAGTTCGCCGCTGCCAGGCTCAATGCAATAGCCTTTCTCTGTGACCGTCAGCGATACAATGGCCACCTGTGGTTCGGCCATTTTCTCTATGACCGCCGCCAGTCCATCAACGCTGCCGTGCATTGACTCGCGGACAGAGCCGACCACAATAGCCTGATTGCCTTCCGCACCTTTCTCTAACACGGTGAACAGATGGTTCTGTCGCTGCAGGGACTGAATCAGAGTCGGGTCACCAAATAAGCTGATTTCACAAAACCCCCAGTCGCCTCCCAGCTTGTTTAGCACGCGATCGGTCAGCAATGCCTGATGCGCGCGGTGAAAAGCGCCAAAACCTAGGTGAACAATGCGGGTTTTTAGCAGGTTGCGGTCGTAAGTCGGTAATTGCACACCGGCAGGCAGTGACTCTGTAGCGATAGTTTTCATGCACTACTCCATAACGTTAGAACAGCCAAAATTGGTCAGGCCAAAAATGAGTTTGTCATGATTTTTGTGCGGCAAGCGAACTGGCTGGCGGCATTTCAATCATAAAACAGGTTTTTGAGTGTAAAGTCATATGACAGAAATGAAAATTGGTTAGTCCGGATTCAATGCACTTTTGTGAGGGAGATCGAAAGAGAGGACGTTGTGGCGGTGTTTGGATAAAGTTTTATACGAATACGTGGTACAAAAGAAGAGAGCGCTTTAGCGCTCTCTTAATCAACCCAGGTGCATTGTCTTTAGTCTGCGCGGCCCATATAACGGCGTTCCGCAATATGAATGCGAATTTTGTCGCCCTGGCTCAGGTATTCCGGTACCTGGATGCTCAGACCTGTGGTCATGACGGCAGGCTTGTTACGTGCGCTCGCGGATGCACCTTTAATACCCGGTGCAGTTTCAACGATTTCCAGATCCACAGTCTGTGGCATTTCTAACGCCAACAGTTGGCTGTCCAGCGTGAGCACTTGCATACCTGGCAAACCTTCTTCAGGGATGAACAACAGCTCTTCTTCAATTTGCGCTTTGTTGAAGGTGTACGGGGTGAAGTCTTCGTCATCCATAAAGATATATTCATCGCCGTCGACATATGAGAAGTTTACCCGGCGGCGGGTAAGGCTGACGGTATCGAGGATGTCGTCACCTTTGAAACGTTCTTCCACTTTGCCGCCAGTACGCACGTCAGCAAAACGCATTTTATACAAGGTGCTGGCACCGCGCGCGCTTGGGCTTTGAACATCTATGTCTTTTACCAGCAGCAGCTTACCGTCGTAGTTAACGACAAAACCGCGTTTAATTTCATTAGCACGTGCCATATAAATACCCGTCCAAAAAGAAAAGAAAATATTTTGCGACACGTTACTCGCGCCGCCAATTTCAGGCAAGCCTCTCGCGAAAAAAGAGTGACGAAAAGCCCGCCGTTGCGGCGTTTGTTAACGGGTTGCGTTTTTGCGTTACGCGGATTAAAAAACAGCGTAACCAATAAGTTTCAATGTGGGAATATTTCACTGGTGGCGCATCTAAGCTACTGCTATTGTCGCGTTTCACAAACGCCTGCGGGAGGCGCACTGATGGATTGTCGTATCCAGTGCAGAACCTACTGTATATATAAATAGTCTTCATATTCGTAGCAGCCATTATGGATAAAAAAGCCAAAAATATACTTTTCAAAACCTATTGGGGCAGTGACGGCTGGCTTTCTGAGAAAAAGACCGAACCTCAGGACTTCTTGTACGCCAAGTCTCAGGGGTTGATGTTCGATCCTGTTAGCTTCACTCACAATGAGTGTCTGGGTGAAACTCTCGGGTTGGCTAAGTGTATCCCTCCGCTTAAAGCGGCACATGCCTTTGTTTCCAGTCTTTCCACCAGAAGGTTGGAGTTGCGTTCGGGCGTTGCTTCTTATCACCTCGCCTGCCGAATGAGCCATCATGAATATACACCAGTGATCAGTGGAAGGCGTTTTTGCCCAGACGGGACTCTCCACAGTAAGAGCCATACATGCCTGGTTTGTCGTGATGTCATGCCTGGCGTCACTATCGGCAGTGAGCAATATCTGGATGTGGATCTTAATGTTCTCAATTTTGAGCGCATTAAGTGGGGGGGAGTGCGGCACGGTCAATTGATCTACACGTGGTTTGACCTACGGGAACTGGAATGCACCGATATTTCTGACCCAACTGAAGAGGACATCGCCATCCTCAAAGCCATCTTCGCCATAATCGAGTCAAGTCAACCGAACGATTATGCGGGTGCGCTGGAGAAGCGACTGGCTTCTGTCGTGAAGTCTTCAAAGGGGCAACGACAGGTGATCATTGATATCCTTGCTCACTTAGGTGTTCTCGCCCCCACGTCATTCGAACGGCCTAATCATGGTAAGAGCGATTGGTCAGATGCTGCCGCCTATTGGCGAGGTGAAGACAAGTATGATAGTGAAGCTGCACGTAAGCACTTTGGTGACTGGCTTTAACGGATACACAAACGCCTGTGGGAGTCACTGATGGATTGTCGTACCCACTGCGGAGCCTGCTGTATTGCGCCGTCTATTTCCAGCCCGATCCCCGGAATGCCGAACGGCAAGCCAGCGAATACCCGTTGTATTCACCTGGCAGATAACTTCTTATGCAACATTTTTACGTCGCCGCTGCGCCCGAAGGTTTGCGCCAGCTTACAGGCCAGCCGGGAGATGTGTCACAACCACCGTGATGATGCCCTGATTTATCTGACGCAACTGGAAATCGATACCGCGCCTTAAGCCGCTGCGTTTGCTGCTTCGGCCGGTTTTTCATCGACATTTTTTACCCGCCAAATACAAAATACGGATCCGACTACCATGGCGAATGCCGCGTAAAACACGGCATGATAACTCCAGAACTGCGCCACCAGACCGGCTGATGACCCGGCTAAAATCCATCCCGCTCGCGTTGAGTTGCTGAACAGCGTAGTAGCGGCTCCCGCCTGTCCTGGCATCAAGTCCTGAAAATAGAGCATACCGATACCCGCCAGAATGCCGATGAAAATGGCGTTCAGCAGCTGTAAAGCAATCAGCGCCATCGGCCCGGTGATAAGCAGCATACCCCCGTAGAAAACCACACCGGCGACCACGGCGAGACGCATCAAAAAGCGTTTCTCCAGTTGCCTTGCCAGATAACCGGCGATCAGCATGGTGGGGATCTCAAGACCGGCTGCGCTGCCTATCAGGATCCCCGCCAGTTTTTCCGGCAGGTTCAGTTCATTCACCACATAAAGTGGCATGTTAATCAGGTAAATACCGTTGGCCGCCCACATCAGCGTACAGGCGATAAACAGCAGCAGGGTATCGCGACGGTTACGGCGGGGTGCTTCCAGGGTGGCGGTGGTTTTTAGCGTTGCTTTTGGCATGGAGGGCAGGAACATCCAGACCATGAGTCCGCACAGCAGAAATGCCAGCATTGCGGCGGTGTACATGAATGTGAATCCAAAACCCATGGAGAGTGCGAACGCCAGCGGCGGGCCGACCACCCATGCCAGTGAAACCTGAGCACGTAGAATAGAGCTAAACATCACGGCTTCACGGCCGGTTTTGTCTGCGTGCTCACGTGCCAGCGCGAAGAGTTGCGGGTTGGCGGTGGAACCGAAGCTGGAGAGCAGCACGCCAATAAATAGCAGGATGAAGTAATTGCGGTTGAACGCAAACAGCACGCAGGCCGCGGCGCCAAGCAGGCAGCAATAGAGAATGAGCGTTTTGCGGTCACCGCGTTTATCTGACCAACTGGCCAGCAACTGGCTGACGAAAATGCCGATCACCGCGCTGCCCGTAAAAAAGATGCCCACCATAAAGGGACTGACATGCACTTCGGAGGTCAGGAACAGACTTAGCGTCGGCGTTTGTAGCGCGCCTGCAATGCCGGAAAGAAATGCAATGATTAGAAACGCAGTGGAAGTGACGTCAGGTAAACGGCGTGCGGAAGCGGTGGATGTCGACATGTTGTGCTGTTGAACCGGTAGTAAGATGGAGGGATTTTGCGCAAATATTACGCTTGTTTAAAAAAAACGAAAACCCGTTTTAATCAGTAAAAAGGTAAATAGCTGCTTATTTGCCATACTCATCAATGAAATCGCACCTTGTGTTAAAAAATGGTCAGCAACCCAGGGCGCGACGCAGGTGGAATTGGCTTTTTCACAGGAATTATTTTCGCGTCAGCTAATGTTCAGCTTTTACCGGTAAAAAGGCTCAGAGATGTGTTTCTACCAGGCAAACTGTGCGTAACATCATAAAATCGTCACGCCAAAGAAGGGAGTTCTTGATTTAAACATCGCCTGGAATAAAATTGCCTGAAACGTTTCAGCGTTGTCCGACAAGCGTCTCGATCGAACAACGCTCCTTTTTTCTCAGTGAAGCTGAAACGATTCAAATTCAGCAGGAGAGGAGAATTATGTTCCAGTTGTCACAGCAAGATATTCATCTCGGTGCGCTCGCCAACAATAAAGAGGAGGCCATTCGTCAGGTCGCCGCTGCATTGACTCAGGCAGGCCGTGTCAGCGAAGGCTATGTAGACGGTATGTTGCAGCGCGAGTTGCAGACATCCACTTACCTCGGTAATGGCATCGCTATCCCTCATGGCACCACCGATACCCGCGATCTGGTACTGGATACCGGCGTGCAGGTTTTCCAGTTCCCACAGGGGATTGAATGGGGCGACGATCAAACTGCCTATATTGTTATCGGTATTGCCGCACGTTCCGACGAACACCTCGGTTTGTTGCGTCAACTGACCCACGTCCTGAGCGATGACAGCGTGTCAGCACGTATGGCGAAAACTGACTCAGCCGAAGAGTTGCGCAGCCTGCTGATGGGCGAGAAGAATGCTGCCGAATTCATTTTCGACACCCAACTGATCAACGTTGATGTGGCCGCCGACAACCTGATGACCTTACAAGCGCTGAACGCGGGCCGGCTGCAGCAGATTGGCGCGGTAGATACCGCGTTTGTGAGCGATGTTATCAGCCGTAAACCACTTAACCTAGGGCAGGGCATCTGGCTCAGCGACAGCACTGAAGGCAACCTGAAAAGCGCAGCAACGTTCAGCCGTGCGACGCATCCTTTCGAACACGAAGGAGAGTCTGTCGCCGCGCTGTTGACGATTTCTGTGGCCGATGATGAGCCTCTTAACATACTGAACTACTTAAGTGACCTACTGATCGCGCAGAAAGCTGAACGCTTGCTGACGGCTGATGCCGTAGGCGTTTTAGCACTATTGACCAGCGACGTCGCTGAAGAGGAAAACGTGTTGTCAGCTGAATTCGTTATCAGAAACGAACACGGCCTGCATGCGCGTCCTGGCACGGCGCTGGTGAACGTGATCAAACAGTTCAACAGCGACATCACCGTGACTAACCTTGATGGCAGTGGTAAACCGGCCAACGGACGCAGCCTGATGAAAGTCGTGGCGCTGGGTGTGAAGAAAGGTCATCGCCTGCGTTTCACCGCGACCGGAGAAGAAGCAGAAGTGGCATTGAAAACTATCGGCGAAACCATTGCTGCAGGGCTTGGGGAGGGCGCATGAGCCGCAGAGTCGCCACAATTACCTTAAATCCTGCCTATGATCTGGTCGGTTTCTGTCCTGAAATCGAACGCGGCGAAGTGAATCTGGTGCAGACTGCCGGTTTGCACGCAGCAGGTAAAGGCATCAACGTTGCTAAAGTGCTGAAAGATTTAGGCATCGACGTCACCGTAGGTGGCTTCCTTGGCAAAGACAATCAGGATGGTTTCCAGCATCTGTTCAGCGATCTGGGTATTGCTAACCGTTTTCAGGTGGTGTCAGGTCGTACCCGTATCAACGTCAAACTTACCGAAAAAGACGGCGAAGTCAGCGACTTCAATTTCTCCGGTTTTAATGTCACGCCACAAGATTGGGAACGTTTTGTAACCGACTCACTGTCGTGGCTTGGCCAGTTCGATATGGTTGCCGTATGTGGCAGCCTGCCAGCTGGCGTTGACCCTGACGCTTTCACCGACTGGATGATCCGCCTGCGCAGTCAGTGTCCGTGCATCATTTTCGACAGCAGCCGCGAAGCGCTGGTGGCGGGTCTGAAAGCTTCACCATGGTTAGTCAAACCTAACCGCCGCGAGCTTGAAATTTGGGCTGGCCGTAAATTACCGCAGTTAAGTGATGTAGTGGAAGCAGCGCATGCACTACGCGATCAGGGTATCGCTCACGTAGTGATTTCTCTTGGTGCCGAAGGTGCACTTTGGGTTAACGCGTCCGGCGCATGGATTGCCAAACCTCCCGCTTGTGAAGTGGTCAGCACCGTTGGTGCAGGCGATTCAATGGTCGGTGGGCTGATTTATGGCCTGCTGATGCGTGAATCAAGCGAACACACCTTACGACTGGCCACCGCTGTGGCTGCTTTGGCTGTAAGCCAGAGCAATGTCGGCGTCACCGATCGTCCGCAACTCGCGGCGATGATGGCCCGTGTCGATTTGAAACCTTTTAACTGACCGCAGGAGGCAGAATGAAAACGCTGCTGATGATAGACAGTTCGTTGGGACAGGCTCGTAGCCAACTGGCGAAAAAAATGCTCGCTGCTGCTGCGGCGAACGCTGGACATACTCTGGTAGAAAATGCCGCTGAAGCCGAACTGGTGATTATAGCGGGTGAAAATGTACCTGCTGAATCCGCACTGGCCGGTAAAAAAGTGTTCATTGGTGATGTTGCGCTGGCTATCCGTGAACCGGCCGTTTTCCTGCAACATGCTGCTGCTGACGCGACGTCTTACGTGGCCCCGGTTGCTGCTGTTTCTGCACCGGTTGCTGCAGGTCCGAAACGCATAGTGGCGATCACCGCGTGTCCGACTGGTGTGGCGCACACCTTTATGGCGGCAGAAGCCATCGAAGCCGAAGCGAAAAAGCGCGGCTGGTGGGTGAAGGTTGAAACTCGCGGTTCCGTGGGTGCAGGTAACGCCATCACGCCAGAAGAAGTCGCGCAGGCCGATCTGGTGATTGTGGCGGCTGATATTGAAGTGGATTTAGCGAAGTTTGCCGGTAAGCCGATGTACCGTACATCTACGGGTCTGGCATTGAAAAAGACCAAGCAAGAGTTAGACAAAGCGCTGGTTGAAGCTGAAGTTTTCGAGCCCAAAACCGGTGCTGCATCGGGTACGAAGAAGAAAGACGCGGGCGGCGCAGGCCCATATCGTCACCTGCTGACCGGCGTATCTTATATGCTGCCAATGGTGGTGGCGGGTGGTTTGTGTATCGCGCTCTCGTTCGTGTTCGGTATCAAAGCATTTGAAGTGAAAGGCACACTGGCCGCAGCCCTGATGCAAATCGGTGGGGCTTCAGCCTTCGCGTTGATGGTTCCGATACTGGCTGGTTTCATTGCCTTCTCGATCGCTGACCGTCCTGGCCTGACGCCGGGTCTTATTGGCGGTATGCTGGCTGTCAGCACGGGGGCTGGTTTCCTTGGCGGTATCATTGCTGGTTTCCTGGCGGGTTATGTGGCGAAAGCCATCAGCGGCAAGCTGAAATTACCGCGCAGTATGGAAGCGCTGAAACCGATCCTGATCATCCCGCTTGTCGCGAGTTTGATCACCGGCCTGGTGATGATTTACGTGGTCGGTGGACCGGTCGCTAAAATCATGGCGGGTCTGACTGCTTGGTTGCAATCTATGGGGACAGCGAATGCGGTACTGCTTGGCGCAATCCTTGGTGCGATGATGTGTACCGATATGGGTGGCCCGGTAAACAAAGCGGCTTACGCGTTCGGCGTGGCACTGCTGAGTTCTTCCGTCTACGGACCTATGGCTGCCATCATGGCTGCCGGTATGGTTCCACCGCTGGCGATGGGCCTGTCAACGCTGCTGGCGCGTCATAAGTTCGAAGAGAGTGAACGTGAAGGGGGCAAAGCGGCGCTGGTTCTGGGTTTGTGCTTTATTTCCGAAGGTGCGATTCCATTCGCGGCGCGTGATCCAATACGTGTTCTGCCTTGCTGTATCATTGGCGGCGCGGTAACGGGTGCTCTGTCGATGGCCTTCCACGCACAACTGATGGCTCCGCACGGTGGTCTGTTCGTCCTGTTAATCCCGGGCGCAATTACACCGATTCTGGGTTATCTGATCTCTATCATTGCGGGTACGGTACTGGCCGGTGGCGCTTATGCGATTCTGAAACGTTCAGACGCTGTGGTTGCCGTTAAAACTGTAACGCAGTAATTACCGAGTTTCAGCCAATCTGAGGGCGCAATGTGCGCCCTTTTTTTATGCTTACATTTTACTTATGCCGCAGCGTCACTCTGCGCTTTTTGTTGCGACTTCAGCCAGGCTATTTCATCAATCCAGATTTCCGGGTCAACGGTTTCCAGGATCATCGGAATACCGTCGAATCGCGTATCGCGCATCATCCAACTGAACACTGTTTTGCCAATGTTGCCCTCGCCCAGACTATGGTGGCGGTCGACACGGCTGTTGAACTCACTTTTTGCATCGTTGAGATGCATACCGCGCAGGTATTTAAAACCCACGATTTTTTCGAATTCACGGAAGGTTTCGATGCAGGTTTCTTCAGTGCGCAGGTCATATCCGGCGGCGAAAGCGTGGCAGGTATCAATACAGACACCGACGCGACTCTTATCTTCTACGCCATCGATAATCTTTGCCAGGTGCTCGAAGCGAAACCCCAGATTACTGCCCTGACCCGCGGTGTTTTCGATAACGGCGGTCACGCCTTCTGTCTGGCTCAGCGCAATATTGAGTGATTCAGAGATCTTCTCCAGACATTTGTCTTCATCGATTTGCATCAGATGGCTGCCGGGATGGAAGTTCAGCAACGACAGACCGAGCTGTTCGCAACGTTGGAGCTCGTCGAGAAATGCCTCGCGGGATTTCTCAAGCGCTTCGGTAATCGGATGGCCCAGATTAATCAGATAGCTGTCGTGTGGCAGGATTTGATTACTGCTGTAGCCATATTTTTCACAGGCTACTTTGAATTTTTCAATCACATCCTCGGGCAGCGGTGCGGCTTTCCACTGGCGCTGGTTCTTGGTAAACAGCGCGAACGCCGTGGCTTCCAGTTGGTGTGCGCGGATGACGGCCTGATCGACCCCACCTGCGGCGCTGACATGTGCTCCAATATACTTCATGTTCACTCCTCTGCGGTTGGTGCTTTATCCCAGGATGATAGCGTCTTGAGGGCGGGTATGCAGCAGAGAAGTGTTAAAAGTCCCCCCGGGTACAGGTTAGCTCAATATATGCTGTAGCAGCACGTTGATTCCCGCGCCACCGACGATCAGCCAGATAAACAGTATCGCAGCCAGCAGAATCGGTTTCACTCCGGCCTGACGCAGTGCGCTGAAATGTGTGGTCAGGCCCAGGGCGGTCATCGCCATTGCCAGCAATAGGGTGTCAAGCGTGATAAGAGGTGGGATCCAGTTGTGTGGCAAAATATTCAGCGAGTTGAACGCCGCCACCGCGATGAACAGCAAAGCGAACCACGGGATGGTGATGCTACGCAGCAAGCCTGAGTTTTGCGTTTTCTGCGCATTCCTGTGGCTCTTCCAGCCAGATAACAGCAGCAGAAAAGGTGCCAGCATCATCACGCGGATCATCTTGGCAATCACCGCCGCATTTTCTGCGTCCGGGCTTACACCCTGACCGGCGGCAACTACCTGTGCGACTTCGTGCACCGTTGAGCCGGTATAAATGCCAAATTGAACGGCACTGAAATTAATCCATTGATGTTGCAGGTTTAGCTGCCATAACCACGGATAAAGGAAGATGGCTGCGGTACCGAAGATCACCACCGTGGCGACGGCCACTGTCACTTTCTCTGTTTTTGCGTCGAGTACCGGTTCTGTCGCCATCACGGCAGCGGCACCACAAATACTGCTGCCTGCGCCAATTAACATGGCGGTATCGCTGTCCAACCCGAAGACATTTTTGCCCAGCCAGCAGGCGAGAGCGAAGGTTGAGCTGAGCATCAGGGCGTCGATTATAATGCCGGTTGCGCCAACATCAGCGATTTGTGCAAACGTCAGGCGCAGGCCATAAAGAATAATGCCCAGGCGCAACAGGCGCTGCTTGGCGAGATTCACGCCGTCCTGACACAGCGGACGTACTGCCGGATAGAGCGTATTACCGAGTACCATACCGATGACGATCGCCAGCGTCAGTGCACTGAGGCCCAGATGGCTTAGCTGCGGGAATTCACTCAGCCAGATAGCAACGCTCGTCACTGCGCCGGTGAGGAGTAAACCCGGCAAAATCCGTCCAAACCCGTCAGGCTTAAGAAAATGTGAGCGAGTGAGATCTTTTATCATGATATTCATGCTGTTTGCCCTCGGTGAGGTTTCATTACCGATAAGCCTAACGCCGCCTTATATAAAAACGAAATAGATTATAACTTTATAACCTATCTATAAAAGAGGTATACCCCCGTTATACTGCAAATTGCAAATGTGCTGGCTGAATGACTCATCTCATCTGTGGGACTCGCCCCTAAAAGAGTCGCTGTAAGCAGCTTCAAATCTGCGTCAGGCGTCCTGATAGTGGGCTACACTTAACTCAAATAAAAGGGATGGCGACGATCGGGCAATCTGCGATTATCGTTAACTCTGGGCTACACAAACACGAGCGATATGGCACGTGTGGCGGACACATTACTGATGCACATTACATTGCGACAACTTGAAGTTTTTGCCGAAGTGCTGAAAAGCGGCTCAACCACCCAGGCATCGATCGTGCTGTCACTCTCGCAATCTGCGGTGAGTGCAGCCCTGGCGGATGTTGAAGGGCAACTCGGCGTACAGTTATTTGACCGTGTGGGTAAGCGGCTGGTGATCAATGAGCATGGGCGTCTGTTGTATCCCAAAGCAGTGGCGCTGCTGGAGCAGGCTGGCGAGATTGAGCGGCTATTTAGCAAGGACCATGGTTCGCTGCGTATCGGTGCCAGCAGCACCATCGGCAACTATATGCTGCCTGGGATGATTGCTGACTACCGGCTGGATTTCCCCACCACGCCGCTGGAGCTGAAAGTAGGTAACACCCGTGACGTGATTAACGCTGTAACCGAATTTCGTGTGGATTTAGGTCTTATCGAAGGCCCATGCAGCGTGCCAGAACTCGTCACTCAGCCCTGGCTTGAAGACCAACTGGTGGTTTTCTGCGCGCCGGATAACCCATTGGCTGGCCAAAACGTGACACCGGAAATACTGGCGCAGGCACCGTGGATCTTACGTGAGCGTGGGTCCGGTACCCGCGAGGTGCTGGATCATTTGCTCTTACCGCAAATGCCAGATTTCAATCTGGTGATGGAACTGGGTAATTCGGAGGCGATTAAACACGCGGTTCGCCATGGTATCGGTATCAGCTGCCTGTCGCGTCGGGTGATCGCCGAGCAGCTTAGCAGCGGGGCGCTGGTGGAGATCCACTTGCCGCAGGTAACGTTGTTACGCAAACTATACTTAATTTATCATCGGCAAAAACATATTTCCAACGCGTTATCAAGGTTCTTAACGTATTGCCGCGAATCGGTATAAACGTCTTTTACTAATGATCCGTGGCCGATTATGAAGGTGTCTTATAAAAGGGGGTTCATGCTATTCAGGCCAGCTCTTTTTGTTACAATCCGCGCGTAAAAATCCATATGACAGCGGAAACAGGGCAAAAATGGCTCAATCATCGACTAAAACTTCGCAGCCAGCTCCGGGCGGACTGCGCCGCGAGCTGAAAGCGCGCCACCTAACCATGATCGCTATTGGCGGTTCTATTGGTACCGGTTTATTTGTTGCCTCGGGGGCTACGATTTCCCAGGCAGGTCCGGGGGGAGCACTGCTCTCTTACACGCTAATCGGCATCATGGTTTACTTCCTGATGACCAGCCTCGGCGAACTGGCGGCCTTTATGCCAGTCTCCGGCTCGTTCTCAACCTACGGTTCGAAATACGTGGAAGAGGGCTTTGGTTTCGCACTGGGCTGGAACTACTGGTACAACTGGGCCGTGACAATTGCTGTTGATCTGGTCGCTGCGCAACTGGTGATGAACTACTGGTTTCCGGACACCCCAGGGTGGATCTGGAGCGCGCTGTTCATGAGCCTGATCTTCCTGCTTAACTATATTTCGGTGCGCGGTTTCGGCGAAGCCGAATACTGGTTCTCAATGATTAAAGTGGTCACTGTGATCATTTTTATCGCCGTTGGCGTACTGATGATAACGGGTATTATGCGCGGCGGTGAAACGGCGGGCTGGCACAACTGGACGATGGGTGATGCGCCCTTTGCCGGTGGTTTTGCTTCAATGATTGGCGTGGCGATGATCGTCGGTTTCTCTTTCCAGGGCACGGAACTGATCGGTGTGGCTGCGGGTGAATCGGAAAATCCTGCCAAGAATATTCCCCGTGCAATACGTCAGGTATTCTGGCGGATCCTGCTGTTCTATATTTTGGCGATTCTGGTCATCAGCCTGATCATCCCCTACACCGATCCGAGTCTACTGCGTAACGAAGTCGGTGATATTAGCGTCAGTCCATTCACGTTGGTGTTCCGTAACGCGGGTCTGTTATCAGCGGCTGCGATCATGAATGCCGTTATCCTGACGGCGGTACTGTCCGCCGGTAACTCGGGTATGTATGCCTCCACCCGCATGCTCTATACCCTGGCATCAGAAGGTAAAGCGCCACGCATTTTTGCTAAATTGTCCAAAGGTGGTGTGCCGCGTAACGCACTGTATGCGACCACCGTGGTCGCTGCACTGTGCTTCCTGAGCTCAATGTTTGGCAACCAGACCGTTTATCTGTGGCTGCTCAATACCTCAGGCATGACGGGGTTCATTGCCTGGCTGGGGATAGCGATCAGTCATTATCGTTTCCGCCGTGGTTATGTTTCTCAGGGACGTGACCTGAAAGCCCTGCCGTACTTATCCGGTTTCTTTCCGTTTGGACCGATCTTTGCTTTTGTGCTGTGTCTGACCATCACATTGGGTCAGAACTATCAGGCATTCCTGAAAGACACGATTGACTGGTACGGAGTGGCTGCAACCTACATCGGTCTGCCGTTATTCCTCATCATTTGGTTCGGCTATAAGCTGACTCGCAAGACCAAAGTGGTGAAATACAGTGAAATGGAATTCCCGATACATATTGATAAGTAAGGTTGCATGTTATTTTATAAGGCAGGGCTTAGGCTCTGCCTTTTTTATTTAAGAATTTAAAACTAATTAACTCCATAAACTCCATTGGCACCGTTCGTGTAATTAAAACCATTAACTCCACAAAGAATTTCAAAAATAAATTTATTCTACCCATTCAATTAAATGTGAAATAGGTCAATTAATTTCAATTTTTTTTGTTTAACATGCAGCACTACTAAAGCTGATTTATTTTATCTTTATCCTTTGTGGTTTGTTTGAGCATTAATTAAATAGGCTTCTGTTGGGATTTATAATAAATATTGTTTCTGATTTGTTGCATTAAAATATCATCAGGTGATTCATGGATGGGCTATTCAGTCAGGTAACGCGTACCAATCATGCCGGCATAGCAGAAATTACGGCCTTCTTGCGTGCTAATGGCTTAAATATAGATACCACGGTCGAAATATTTATCACCCTGCGCCGTGATGGGCTGCTACTGGCCTGCGGCGGTATTGCGGGCAACATTATCAAGTGTGTAGCCATCAGTGAGAGCGTGCGCGGCGAGGGGCTGGCACTGAAGCTGGCGACCGAACTGGTTAACCTGGCGTATGAGCGCCATCATAGTCATTTGTTTATCTACACTAAAACGCAAAACCAGGTGTTATTTAAGCGCTGCGGTTTTTATCCTATTGCCAGCGTGCCAGAAATTGTTGTGTTAATGGAAAATAGCGCCTGCCGTTTAAGTCGTTATGCTAATGAATTACGCCAGCTTTACCAGCCTGGAAAACGTATTGGCTGTATTGTTATGAATGCTAACCCCTTCACGCTTGGCCATCAATATCTGGTCCGTCAGGCGGCTAAGGAGTGCGATTGGCTACACGTCTTTTTGGTCAAAGAGAATAACTCCCGTTTCTCCTATGAAGACCGTTATGAATTAGTACGCCAGGGTGTTGCGGATATTAACCATGTCACTCTGCATGCTGGTTCAGAATATATGATCTCCCGGGCTACCTTTCCCTGTTATTTCATCAAGGATCAGGGTGTCGCGGATGATTGCTATACCGAAATTGATCTAAAAATATTTCGTCAGTATTTGGCACCTGCGTTGGGAATTACCCACCGGTTTGTCGGCACCGAACCTTTTTGCGAGGTGACCGCTAAGTATAATCAGGATATGCGTTACTGGCTGGAAACCGAAACGCTGGCAAGCCCGCCGATAGCACTGGTCGAGATACTGCGCCTCACCTGGGAGAGCACCGCCATTTCTGCCTCGTGGGTGCGCAAATTACTGGCGCAGTCAGACATCGATACTATCCGCCAGTTGGTTCCCCCCGCAACCAGCCACTACCTCGAAAACCTCCTTGCCGTGCGCGCTGGAAAATCCGCAGATCGGGCCATGGCAACCGTCAACCAGACAGGTGAACAATGAATATTATCCGTGAAACCCTTGCCGGCACGCTGGAGTCCAGCGATGTCATGGTGCGCGTTGCACCCAATGCCACCCACATCGACCTGCAACTGAGCAGCACCGTAGAGAAGCAATTCGGCCAGCAGATCCGCCTGCGCATTGCTGAGGTCCTGAAGGATTTGCAGATTGAAACTGTCACGCTGGTGGTGGATGACAAAGGTGCGCTGGATTGTGTGTTGCGCGCTCGTCTCGAGACGGCGCTGATCCGCGCCAGCGATCAAAATCCTCACCAGTGGGAGGCATGCTGATGCCGACATTGACACAACAAAAACTTAAAATGCGCCGCAGTATGTTGTTCGTGCCCGGAGCCAACGCGGCGATGGTGAGTAACGCGTTCATTTATCAGGCTGATGCGGTGATGTTCGATCTCGAAGACTCGGTGATCCTGCGCGAAAAAGACGCCGCCCGCCGTCTGGTTTTCCATGCCCTACAACATCCGCTTTATCGCGAAACCGAAACTATCGTACGGGTTAACGCACTGGATTCCATTTATGGCCTGGCCGATCTCGAAGCCGTCGTTCGCGGTGGCGCTGACATTGTGCGCCTGCCTAAAACTGACACCGCGCAGGACGTCAGCGATATGGAAACCGAAATTGCCCGTATTGAGGTGCAGTGCGGTCGGCCGTTGGGCAGCACCGGCATGCTGGCTGCGATCGAATCCGCGCGCGGTATTACTCAGGCGGTCCAGATTGCCAATGCGTCAGCCAGACTCATAGGTATTGCCCTCGGTGCAGAAGACTACGTGCGTGATTTACGTACTGAGCGCTCGCCGGAGGGGACTGAACTGCTGTTCGCGCGCTGCTCTATTTTACAGGCTGCCCGCGCTGCCGGTATCCAGGCTTTTGATACGGTCTACTCGCAAGCCAACAATGACGCAGGTTTTCTTCACGAAGCAGCACATATCAAACAGCTGGGTTTTGACGGCAAGTCCCTGATCAATCCGCGTCAGATCGAACTGCTCCATAACCTGTATGCCCCGACGTTAGCTGAGAGAGACCACGCACAGGCGGTGGTTGACGCTGCCGCTGCCGCAGAAGCCGAAGGGCTCGGCGTGGTGTCACTGAATGGAAAAATGGTCGACAGTCCGGTGATTGAACGGGCGCGTCTGGTATTGCAGCGGGCGGCACTGTCCGGCCTGAGGGATGAATAAGATGAGTAATGACATGCAAAGGCAACAGCGCTTAAGTCAGTTCAGCGCAACCTCAGCGGAGGCGTTCACCCCGTTCGCGCCGGTTTCCAAACCCAACCTTCAGGCAGCCAAACCGCGTGACCACAAACTGTGTTCATCGCTTGAAAATGCTATCCGCCGCAGTGGATTACAGGACGGCATGACCATTTCATTTCACCATGCTTTCCGTGGCGGGGATTTAACCCTTAATCAGGTGGTCGATACGCTGGCCGTCATGGGCTTTAAAAATCTTACGCTGGCATCCAGCTCGCTAAGTGAGTGCCATGGGCCGTTGATCGAACATATTCGTCACGGCGTGATTGGCTGTATTTACACCTCCGGCCTGCGTGGCCCGTTAGCCGAAGCTCTCTCGCACGGTGCGCTACCTGAATTACCACCAGTGCAGATCCATTCCCACGGCGGACGGGTCAACCTGATCGAAAGCGGTGAGTTGAGTATAGACGTCGCTTTTTTGGGGGTCCCGGCCTGTGACATGTTCGGCAACGCCAACGGCCACAGTGGCACGGCGCGCTGCGGTTCGCTCGGCTATGCGCAGGTAGACGCTCAGTACGCACGTCAGGTGGTCTTGCTGACCGAACAGTTGCTGCCTTATCCGCACGTCGCCAGCATCGCGCAGGACCGTGTTGATCTGATTGTGCAGGTGGACAAAGTCGGTGATGCCGAAAAGATAGGCGCCGACGCCACCCGTATGACCACTAATCCGCGCGAACTCCTGATCGCCCGCCGTGCTGCTGACGTGATCGTCGCCTCCGGCTATTTCAGACAGGGTTTTTCACTACAAACTGGCACCGGCGGCGCATCGCTGGCGGTGACGCGTTTTCTGGAAAATAGTATGCGCCGTCAGGGGATCACCGCCGGTTTTGCCCTCGGCGGCATTACCGCGACGATTGTGGATTTGCATGAGAAAGGGTTGATCGAACGCCTGCTCGACGTGCAGAGCTTTGACCGTCAGGCCGCAGAATCACTGGACCGTAATCCCGGCCATGTCGAAATCAGTGCCAACCAGTATGCCAATCTGGGTTCGAAAGGTGCGTCGGTAGAACAACTGGACGTGGTGGTGCTCAGCGCGCTGGAAATAGACACCGGTTTTAACGTCAATGTGTTGACCGGCTCTGACGGGGTACTGCGTGGGGCATCCGGCGGTCATTGCGATACCGCCGCCGCGGCGCGTTTGGCTATCATCGTGGCACCGCTGGTGCGCGGGCGTATTCCTACGCTGGTTAAGCAGGTTATAACTTGCGTAACGCCGGGTTCCAGCATCGATATTCTGGTTACTGACCACGGTATCGCCGTTAACCCAGCGCGGCCGGATCTGACCAAAAATCTGCAACAGGCCGGGATCAAAACCGTCACCATCGACTGGCTTTATGAGCGGGCCCGCCTGCTCAGTGGCGAACCTGCAGCCCTGACCTTTACCGACCGTGTGGTGGCCGTGGTGCGTTATCGCGACGGCTCAGTTATCGATGTTATTCATCAGATTGAGGAGTAGCCGATGCGTGCTGTCTCCCCTGTATTGGCCGCCAGCCGCGCCGTCAGTTTGTCGGAGCTTCTTACCCGCCGTGAATCTCGTCAGACCCGGCAGCGGGCATGGCTGGCGCGCCATCACTGTACGTTAATTTCCCTGACGATGGTGGTCCCGGGTGCGGTGAAAGACACCGTGCTCAGCCGGGAGTTATTTTGTCTCGCCTGGCAGGCGCTGGAAACCCTCAGCCAACAGCATGGATGGTCTTGGCTGGCATGGCGTTGCCTGCCACAGGATACCGGTTGCGAAGGGCTGATCGCTCTCGACTTTCCCGCGCAAGAGATCAAACAGGCGACGCTGGCGCTGGAAGATAACCATCCGCTCGGGCGCCTGTGGGACATCGACGTGCTTGATGCCAGCGGAACGATTTTGTCGCGCCAGGATTTTGGCCTGCCAGCACGCCGCTGCCTTATCTGTCAACAACCCGCCAATCTCTGTAGCCGTGAACAGAAACACAGTACGGCACAACTGCTCAGCCAGATGGAGGCGTTGTTTCATGCCGCAGCGGATAAATAAAACGCGGATTCAGGCTGTTAATGAGAAGGCTGAATGGGCAGAACTGGCCCGTCAGGCGTTACTGCAGGAAGTCAATCTGACCCCAAAACCGGGGTTGGTGGATCGTGCCAATAACGGTGCACATCGGGACATGACTCTGCAGCACTTTTATCGCAGCACTGAAGCGATAACGCCCTGGTTCTCCCGGTTTATTGCCGAAGGAGAGGCGAGTTGTCAGCAGTCAGCGGTTGAAATATTGCGCCGTCTGCGGCCATTGGGCATGGGCTGTGAAAGTGACATGTTTACGGCCACTGGCGGAGTGAATACGCATAAAGGCACGGTATTTTCTATGGGGCTGTTGTGCTGTGCTCTGGGGCGTCTGCATGGCCTCAGTAGGGCGATCACGGCCACTTCTCTTTGCCGCCAGGTGGCCCTTTTTTGTCAGGGTATGGTTGAAAAGGAGCTGTCACGCCTGCCTGCGCCGCTGCTGCAAACCGCCGGTCAGCGGCTGTTTCATCTGTATGGTTTGACCGGCGCGCGCGGAGAGGCACAGTCCGGCTTTGTCACGGTGCTTGAACTCAGCCTGCCTTTTTATCGGCGGCTGATGGCACAGGGCAGAAGGCAGGATCAAGCCCTAAGCCAGACGCTGCTACTGCTGATGAGTCTGAATGCTGACACCAATGTGGTGTCGCGCGGGGGAATTGCCGGACTGACCTGGTTACAGGCCCGCGCCCGCGAGGTACTGCGTGAGTGCCGCCAGCGATGCGCAGCCCCTTTATTACAGGGCTTCGACCAACAATGTATCACTCGCAACCTCAGTCCCGGAGGCAGCGCCGATCTGCTGATCCTTACCTGGTTTTTGGCGCAGTTCCCGGAATAAATAATTAACAAGCCCTGGTGATATTTATCACCTCAACCCGTATCCACAGGAGACCATTTATGGTCATTTCAAAGGAATTCATCGGAAAAGCTATGCTGCCGCTGGTGGTGCTGGCTGTTCTGCTATGCATCCCTACGCCGGACGGTATGCCGCCACAAGCATGGCGTTACTTTGCTATTTTCGTCGCGATGATTGTCGGTATGATCCTCGAGCCTATCCCGGCGACGGCGATCAGCTTCATCGCTATGACGGTGTGTGTTATAGGCTCTAACTGGGTGCTGTTTGATGTCAAAGAGCTGGCTGATCCGAATTTCGAAGCCGGAAAACAGGCGCTGAAATGGGGGTTGGCTGGTTTCTCCAGTACGACAGTCTGGCTGGTATTCGGGGCATTTATTTTTGCACTCGGCTATGAAGCCACGGGGCTTGGCCGCCGTATTGCATTGATTATGGTTAAGTTTATGGGTAAACGTACCCTGACGCTCGGCTACGCTATCGTTATTATCGATATTCTGCTGGCACCGTTCACGCCTTCTAATACTGCGCGTACCGGTGGCACGGTTTTTCCGGTGGTGAAAAATCTGCCTGCGCTGTTTGAATCCTATCCAAATGATCCCTCTTCGCGCCGCATCGGCGGGTATCTGATGTGGATGATGGTGATCAGTACCAGCCTCAGTTCCTCGATGTTCATTACCGGCGCGGCACCTAACATTCTGGGCGTAGAGTTTGTCAGTAAAATTGCCGGTGTGCACATTGGCTGGATGCAGTGGTTCCTGGCGTTTCTGCCGGTGGGTTTGATTTTACTGGTGGTGGCACCTTGGTTGTCATACATCCTTTACAAACCGGGCGTGACCAAAAGCAATGAGGTGTCAGTCTGGGCTGTAGGGGCGCTCAAAGAGATGGGCGCGCTGACTAAAAAAGAGCTGACGTTGATTGTGCTGGTTCTGTTCAGTCTCTGTTTGTGGGTATTCGGCAATAGCTTTATCGACGCCACCGCCGTCGGCTTGTTGGCCGTGTCGCTGATGCTGATCCTGCACGTAGTGGCGTGGAAAGATGTCACCAAATACTCCAGCGCGTGGAATACGTTGGTCAATCTCGCCACGCTGGTGGTGATGGCCAGCGGGCTGACCCGTTCAGGTTTTATCAAATGGTTTGCTGACACCATGAGCCATCACCTCAGCGGTTTCTCACCGAATATGACGGTGGTCGCGCTGGTACTGGTGTTCTATTTCTCCCATTACTTGTTCGCCAGCCTGTCGGCGCATACCGCCACCATGATGCCGGTCATTCTGGCGGTGGCCATGGGCTTACCGGGCTTGCCGATGGCTGAGTTGTCTATGTTGTTGGTGTTGTCGATTGGTATTATGGGCGTCCTGACACCTTATGCGACCGGACCCGGAGTGATTATTTATGGCTGCGGCTACGTCAAATCAAAAGACTATTGGCGTCTCGGTGGGATCATGGGCGTGCTCTACATCTCAATGCTGCTGTTGGTGGGCTGGCCGCTGATGAGGTTGTGGATGTAATCACTGGCCCTGATGATATCAATCGGAATAAGCGGAGCTAAGCCTCCGCTTTTTTTATGAATTTTTTGGTAATAGACCTTAACGGGTTGTTACTCCACATCGTTTCGTTCCCGTCGTGACATCCTGTACCCTTGGTCGTTTTCGCGTATCGCATTGATAATTATTATCGTTTGAATTATTCTTATGCCTCTTCAGGGAAACGTAAAGGAATGACAAGAAGATGATTATACAGGGAAAAATCAGCAACAAATTTTTAACAGCAATCACGCTGAGCGTGGTTGCAGGACTGGTAAGCGCCGCGGCTCAGGCCGTGACCGTCACGGATATCGCCGGCCGTATTGTCACCGTGCCGGATAATGTAGAGCGTATTGTGCTCGGCGAGGGGCGGTTATTCTTTGCGTTATCACTGCTGGAAGGGCAGAAGCCTTTCGACCGCATTGTCGGCTGGCAGGGTGATTTACGCAAACTCGACCCGCAAACATACGCCGTCTATAAAGCAAAATTCCCGCAAATTGATGCAATTCCTTTGATCGGCAATACCAGTGCTGACAGTATCAGCCCGGAAAAAGTGTTGACGTTAAAGCCGCAAGTGGCGATTTTCGGTTTATCAGGCCACGGGCCGGGTAAAGAGAGTGCCCTGGTTGAACAGTTACAGAAAGCCGGTGTGCCGGTGGTGTTTGTCGATTTCCGTACCTCACCGCTGAAAAATACCCTGCCGAGCATGGCGTTACTGGGCAAAGTGCTGAACCGCGAGAAACCGGCTCGGGATTACATTGCGTTCTATCAGGAGAATATCAAACGCGTCACCGATGTGATCGGCGATATTCCTGAGCAGGACAAGCCGAAGGTATTTATCGAAATGCGCGCCTCAACCGCAGACGAGTGCTGCCGGTCGGCCGGTAAAGGTAACATGGGAGACTTTATCGATCTGGCCGGTGGGATTAACATTGCCAAACCGCTGTTGCCAGGGCCGCTGGGTCAGGTAAATCTGGAAAAGGTGATTGCCTCGCAGCCTGATGTTTACATCGTCAGCGGCGCAGCATCGCCGCAGAAAGCCGGTGATGCCAACCCGACGACCAGCCTGATGCTGGGCGCACTGGTTACGCCACAGCAGGCACAAACCAGCTTGACGCCGCTTTTGCAGCGTAAAGGGATTTCCAGCCTGAAAGCGTTGGAAGAGGGCCGCAGCTACGGCATCTGGCACAACTATTACAATTCGCCATATAACGTCATGGCAGTGCAGGCGTTTGCCAAATGGTTCTACCCGCAGAAATTTACCGATCTGGACCCTGAGCAGACCCAGAAACAGATGTACAAACAGTTCCTGGCCGTAGAATCGACAGGCACCTACTGGATCGGTGCCAAAAACCCGGAAAACGTGCAGTAACCCGTTGCAGGTTTTGTTTTATCAATTACTGAGATGTTGAGACACATGAGCACAACCACTGATCCCCTACTGACTGGCAGCCCGCAGGCTGACAACAGCGTGATGGGCCGCTACCAGAGTATTGTCCGCCGCCGTCTGTTGCTTATGCTGGTGCTGGTGGTGGCGATTGTCATCTCATTGATCATCGACTTCGTTATGGGGCCGTCGGGGTTATCGCTTGGCACACTGTGGCAAACGTTGTTTGATGCCGCATCGGCCGATGCCGGTACTCGCGTGATTGTCTGGGACATCCGTTTACCCTATGCGTTGATGGCTATTGCCGTCGGTATGTCGCTCGGCCTGGCTGGCGCAGAGATGCAAACCATCCTCAATAATCCACTGGCTTCGCCATTTACTCTTGGCGTCTCTTCGGCAGCGGCCTTTGGTGCGGCGCTGGCGATTGTGCTTGGTATTGGTATTCCGGGCGTTCCGGATCAGTGGTTTATCTCCGCGAATGCTTTCATCTTTGCATTGCTGGCCGCATTAATGCTCGATGGCATCACCCGCTGGACGCGTGTCGCCAGTTCCGGTGTGGTGTTGTTCGGTATTGCGCTGGTCTTTACCTTCAACGCACTGGTATCGCTGATGCAGTTTATTGCCACTGAAGATACCTTGCAGGGGCTGGTGTTCTGGACCATGGGCAGTCTGGCACGTGCGTCGTGGGTCAAACTTGGCGTAATGCTGCTGGCGTTCCTGGTGTTGCTGCCGTGGTCGATGATGAGCGCGTGGAAGCTGACCGCGTTGCGCCTGGGCGAAGATCGCGCCATAAGTTTTGGTATCGACGTGCGCCGTTTACGCCTTGCGACCTTGCTGCGTATCAGTATTCTTTCCGCACTGGCGGTCGCTTTTGTTGGGCCGATTGGCTTTATCGGTCTGGTGGCACCGCATATCGCCCGCCTGATGTTTGGTGAAGATCACCGTTTCTACCTGCCAGCGAGTGCATTGATTGGTGCGCTGGTGCTGTCGATGGCGTCCGTGGCCTCGAAAAATCTGGTGCCGGGTGTCATTATACCGGTGGGGATCGTCACATCGCTGGTCGGCGTGCCGTTCTTCCTGAGCATTATTTTGCGCCATCGGGGGAGTGTCTGATGTTCAAGCCCGATCTCAATGCGGCAACGCAGGGCCTACAAATTCGTGATTTCAACGCCGGATATCCGAAACGCCCGGTGATTCGGCATCTCAATGTTCCGATGTTGCCTCGCGGAAAAATTACCGTCCTGCTTGGGCCAAATGGCAGCGGAAAGTCCACGTTATTACGCTCTATGGCTGGGCTAAACCGTGCCGAAGGGCAGTTGCTTCTCGATGGCCATGACCTGATGCCCATGCCGTTTGCCCGTCGAGCCGAACAGGTCGTTTACCTGCCGCAGTCGCTACCTGCGGGCGTGCATCTGCATGTGCTGGAGTCCATTATCGTGGCCCAGCGCGCCTCCGGCAGCCACAGTAAACAGCGCGAAACTACTGAACAGGTAATGACACTGCTGAAACAGCTGGGTATTGAACATTTGGCACTGAGTTACCTCGACCAACTCTCCGGCGGGCAGAAACAACTGGTGGGTCTGGCGCAGTCGCTGATCCGTCAACCGTCATTGCTGCTGCTCGACGAACCTTTGTCGGCGCTCGACCTGAACTATCAGTTTCACGTGATGGATCTGGTGCGTAAGGAAACACAGAAGCGCAATATTGTCACCGTCGTGGTGGTGCATGATATCAACATCGCACTGCGCCACGGCGATCGCGTGCTGATGCTCAAACAGGGTGATCTAATTGCTGACGGGGAGCCTTCAGAGGTGATCACTCCGGAAAGTCTGGCGCGCGTCTAT
The DNA here is from genome assembly GCF_049889095.1 of Ewingella sp. S1.OA.A_B6. Taxonomy (NCBI): domain Bacteria; kingdom Pseudomonadati; phylum Pseudomonadota; class Gammaproteobacteria; order Enterobacterales; family Yersiniaceae; genus Ewingella; species Ewingella sp. S1.OA.A_B6. Next base: position 387,083 of record NZ_JBLJFK010000001.1, read on the forward strand.
GGCGTGCGTGGGCGCATTGAACGCTGCTCGCAGGGAACGCCGCAAATACTGATCGACGGACTGGTCGGCGACCCCTCTATTTAAGTCGTGCCGCCCCATTTTTATAAGCAACGATATACAGCTATAAAAAGCGTGGTCGCCAATGTAGCGGCCACGTATTTCAACTTGTGAGCCTAAAACTAAAAACAGTCCCACTGATCCGGGCAGGATGCGCTCGTCTTTTATCCGGTCAGTGAGAAAATTTAATAACAAGTCAGTTTGTTATTTTTATCTCATGGAGAGAAGATCATGGTTAAGGTTACATTGACACCGGCGCTTAAAGTCGGGCTTATCGCACAGCTATTCACCGCTGCTTTCCCAGTATTTGCTGAGGAGGCCAGGGACGTAAAAGAGAAGGAAGATCAGATCGTTGTTACTGCCTCTTCGGTAGAACAGAATCTCAAAGATGCACCCGCCAGTATCAGCGTGATAACCCGCAAGGATCTGGACAGGCAGCCGGTGCAAAACCTCAAAGAAGTATTGAAAAATGTCCCGGGCGTGCAGCTTACCAGCGAAGGCGACAACCGGCAGGGCGTCAGTATCCGTGGTCTGGACAGCGGCTATACGCTGATTCTGGTGGATGGCAAACGCGTTAACTCGCGCAATGCAGTTTTTCGGCATAATGACTTTGACCTGAGCTGGATCCCAACTGAGTCTATCGAGCGTATCGAAGTGGTGCGCGGGCCGATGTCGTCTCTGTATGGCTCTGATGCACTGGGTGGCGTAGTCAACATCATCACCAAGAAAATCGGTACCGCCTGGCACGGTACCCTGAGTGCAGATACTACTGTGCAGGAACATCGCGATCGCGGTGACAGCTACAACGGTAACTTTTTCACCAGCGGCCCGCTAATCGACGGCCTGCTCGGGGTGAAAGTTAATGGCGCCCTCGGCAAACGTGAAAAAGATCAGGCGCAGTCATCCAGCAGCGAAACTGGCCTGCCGCGTATTGAGGGATACACCTCGCGCAATAGCAATGTTGAATTTGCGCTGACGCCGACCGACAACCAGGACATGACCTTCGGCTATGGCCTTGACCGTCAGGATCGTGATTCCGATACGTTGGATAAAAACCGCATTGAGCGCGAAAACTATTCGCTGGGCCATAATGGCCGCTGGGACTGGGCCAATACTGAATTGCGCTTCTACGGTGAAAACATCGAGAACAAAAACGGCAGCGCCATTACCTCGAAAAGTAACTCGCTTGACGGGAAAATCGTCGTGCCGCTGGGTGACTACAACCAGCTTTTCAGCTTTGGCGGTGAATACCGCAACGACAAACTGGAAGATAGCGTTAATTTGGTCAACAGCAGCAGCACGCAGACCAACCAATACGCGCTGTTTGTGGAAGATGAATGGCGGATTTTTGAAAGTCTGGCGCTGACCACTGGCGTGCGTATGGATGACCACGAGAACTACGGCGTTAACTGGTCTCCGCGGGCTTATTTGGTCTACAACGCTACCGACACAGTGACGGTTAAAGGAGGGTGGGCGACGGCATTCAAAGCACCGTCCCTGTTGCAGCTCAGCCCGGACTGGCAGACCGGTTCTTGCCGTGGCAGTTGCAAGGTCATAGGCAGCCCGGATCTTGAGCCAGAAACCAGTGAAAATGTGGAGTTTGGCCTCTATTACGCCGGGGAAGAGGGCCTGCTGGAAGACGTCACTGCTAGCGCTACTGTTTTCCAGAATGACATCGATGACATGATCAATATTAACCGCACAGCCAATCGCGCGCAGGCACCGAGTTACGAGAACTTCGTAGGTTTTGATGCGGCGGGCAATCCAATTTTCCGCTACTTCAACGTCAATAAAGCACGCATCCGTGGTCTCGAAACGGAGCTGAAGTTGCCGCTGAGCAAGGAAGTTGATCTGAAACTGAATTACACCTACAACGACGGGCGTGATCTCAGCGACGGCGGCAACAAACCGCTCAGCTCGCTGCCATTTCACACCGCCAACGCAACGCTGGACTGGGTACTGCAAGAGGACTGGGGCCTGTATATTTCCGCCAACCTAAAAGGGCGATCCCGCACCGTAAATAACGATGGCACCACGCCTGCGGGTTACACCCTCTGGAATACCGGTGGTTCATACAACGTAAACAAAGCTGTGAAGATCCGCGCCGGGGTATTAAACCTGACCGACAAAGATCTCAGCCGTGATGATTACAGCTATAACGAAGAAGGACGCCGTTACTTTATGGCGGTTGATTATAGTTTCTGATGATGTGCTGACATCATAAGCTGCAGGTCATGGGCTCGCCGCCCACACACTGCTCGAAAGGGGCGTACAAGAGATGCGCCCCTTTCCAATCCTGCGTCTTTTTTACTGCGAGTTACTCGCAGTTGTATCCGAGTATGACCTTCATTCCAGCGATAATGCGCAGTGCAAAAGTGCTTACCGCTTCTGAATATAGGTCAGCGCCAGCGCGATGGCGAGCACCAGACCTTTGATGATATCCATGGCGTAGTACGGCACGGACAGCATGACCAGACCATTCGACAGTACGCCCAAAATCACCGCGCCAATCAGGGTGCCGAGCGCATTCGGTTTGCCGGAACCGGCCAGCGAGAAGCCAATGTAGGCTGCGGCGACGGCGTCCATCAGATATCCGCTACCGGCATTCACCTGTGATGAGCCGATACGCGATGCCAGCAAAATTCCGCCTGAACCGGCCAGCAAAGAAGAGATAACGTAGGCCGTTACGCGATAGCGTGCGGTGCGGATCCCGGCCAGACGCGCCGCCAGCGGGTTGCCACCAATGGCATACATGCGCCGCCCATGCTTAGTCAGCGACATAAACAGCTGCACCACCACGGTGACCACCGCCATTACGATAACAATTACCGGCACCTGACCGAGCAGGTTGAATACCGCAGGCACCGTGCCTTCGGCCATATCGCCGTTTGGCAGCATCATATTTTCGGTAATCGAACCGCCATAGCTGTAGGTCATCGCCGCACCCTGAATAACGAATAGACTGGCGAGTGTCGCCAGCATGTCAGGAATTTTCAGGATAACGATCAAGAAGGCGTTGAACAGCCCGACCAGTGTACAGAGCGCCAGGGTGATTAGAATGGCTTCAGTGGTATTAAAACCGTGCCAAACGAACATTGAAATCACCAGCGCGTTGGCCAGTGACGCGGTCGAACCGACGGACAAATCAAAACCGCCCACCGAAAGCGAAATGGACACGCCGATCGCGATCACCGTGACGATGGCAATCGAGCGCAAAATATTAATGATATTTGAGGGTTCTAAAAAGTTGTCCGACGCGATCCCAAAACCGGCAATCAGCAGCACTACGGTGAGTAACATGCCCCATTTATAGAGAAATTCGAATAGCTGATGACGCCATGGCTGATTCACCGCGACATTCTGATCGTTAATAACAGCTTTGCTCACGCGGGTGTTCCTCCGGTGGAATACATTAATAAAGTCTCTTCGTCGACGTCGGCGGCGTTAAGTTCAGCCACGATACGGCCATCCCATAACACCAGAATGCGGTCGCATAAACCGACCAGTTCGGCGAACTCACCGGAAGCATAAATAATGCCTTTTCCCTGTTGCGCGAGGCCGTCAATTAGCCTGAAAACATCCGTCTTTGCCTTGATGTCTACGCCTTTGGTCGGTTCGTCAAAAATTAACACCTGACTCTCGCTGCGTAGCCATTTACCAATAGCGACTTTCTGCTGATTGCCACCAGAAAGCCGCGCCAGTTTCTGCATTGGCCCGGAAGTGCGAATACCTAAACGGCCAATAATATCTTTTGCCCAGCGCAGTGCCTGACGGGAATTGAATAGCGAAAAGCGTGAAAAACTGTCATCGGCGGTAACGCTGAGGTTCATCGGAATGTCTTCGTCGATAAAAATCCCCTCTTTGCGCCGCTCCTCCGGCACCAGCGCCAACCCTTGCTCAACCGACAGATAAGGCTCTTTCGGCTTCCAGGGCTGACCGTTGAGTTCGCCGCACTCCACCTGACTCGGCGTGGCACCAAACAATGCCTTGCAGAGTTCGGTTTTTCCGGCACCCGCCAGACCGGCGATGCCGAGAATTTCCCCGCGATGCAGGCTCAGGGAAATATCGCGCAGTTTGTGCCTGTCGTGCATACCCTGAATCCGCAGCAGGGTTTCATGACCGTGCGGCGGGCGACGTGGCGGGTAAATATCGTCGAGCTGATGACCAATCATTTTCTCGATAATGTGTTCGTTGGTCAGGCCGTCCATACTGTCATCGCTGACCAGCCGTCCATCGCGCAGCACGGTCATGCGGTCGCAGACATTGCGCAGTTCATGGATCCGGTGCGAAATGAACACCACCGCCATCCCTGCTGCTTTAAGCTTGCGCACCAGAGCAAACAGACGTTCGCTTTCGGCCTGATCGAGCGGGGCGGTCGGTTCATCAAGGATCAGGAAGCGACATTTGTGCGACAGCGCACGGGCCAGCAAAATGAGCTGTTTTTCCGCCAGCGTACAGCTTTCGATACGGGCGCGCAGATTGATTTTCAGCCCAAGCTGGTCAGTAAGACGCTGTGCATGATGGTAAATTTCATACCAGTTATGCAGGTGACCCGGCTCTGCCAGCGAGTCCAGCATGATGTTTTCGGCCACATTGAGCGTCGGCACTAGTGCGACATCGACTTCTTGCTGCACCAGATGGATCCCGAGCGCCCGCGCCTGATGTGGTAATTTCACTGTCACTGGCTGACCGTCGATGCTTATCTGGCCGGTGTAATGCTCATGCGTTCCCGACAGCATGGCCATCAGTGTAGACTTTCCCGCGCCATTGGCACCCACCAGAGCATGAACCGAGCCGCCTTGCAGGGTGAAATCCACCTGGCGCAGGGCAGGGAATCCGGCAAAAGAAATTGAGATATTACGCATCTCAAGGGTTGAGGAGTTCACGCTGGGGTTGGCCTTATGCAAATAATCTGGGTTGGTGTGAATAGCGTTATAGACGTTTAGCCGTCTACAGCGTGCAGTGACAAAGTTTTAACATACACAGGGATTTAAGCAACTTATTTTCAATCCTTGAAGTGTTGAGGGGGGCCCCAGGCCCCTTTAAAATTTTCAACTTCAACTTCAACTTCAACTTCAACTTCAACTTCAACTTCAACTTCAACTTCAAAACCGTGGGCATCGGCCCACACCGACCAGAAGGCGGCCTATCGCCGCCGCCCTCTGGACTCCCAGGCTCTTTTAAAAACAGCAGCTGCGCGGGTCACAATGGCCGTGTTTCAGGGGCCAAGATGATAGCCGCAAACTCCGCCGCTGCGCGGTGCTCTCATTGCGGGTTACAACCCGCGGAAACACACTCGCGGTTTTTCACCTCTTATTCGACGTCGTTTTGAACACGGCCGAAACTTTTCTAAATTCAAAACCCGCACCCCATCCCTACCTTCTCTATTGTTGTAAATCCTCAGGCGCATTCAAAAATGGCGCTGAGCAAGAGGTTCGAGACTTATGGCTCGAACCCGTAGCAAAGGGACCGCCTACGCGGCGATAGGCGCCTCTTAAGGCCGGTTTGGGTGGCAACCCAAGGTCTTGATCTTGACGTTGCATTTAAGAAGCGTTTTCGGTCCGCAACCCAAACGCTAGGGCGACGCCGAGCGCCTCCTCGGCCCTCACCACTATTCCACACCAGTCCGGTTAAACCGAGCGGGGCAAGCCATAAGTTTTTACGGGTATGTTCGTTTGCCACTTCATAACCCAGCAGCTCAAGATAATTCTCGCCGAAGATTGCCAGATGATTGCTCGATCCGAGCGAGTGGTGTCCGCGCGGTGTGAGCTGAAAACCCAGACGGCGGAACTGCTGTTCGGCGTGATCCAGCCTGCCTGCCACATTGACCACTGCATGGTCCAGATGCGGTGTAATGCGGGTTGTCACAGCGGCGGTGGCGTGCTCGGGCGTAGCCAGATCATTGATAGATAATTCAGTCATTGAACGGTTCTCCCAACGTTAACATCAGGCGGTTAGCCCAGGCGAAGAAGGCGGCGGATTGCGCCAGGTCGACGATTTCCAGCGTGCTCAGGCCCTGTTCGCGCAAGCGGACGATATGAGTGTCGCTGGCGGTCGGCGGTGTGGCAGAGAGTGCGGCGGCGAAGTCGATTTCAGCCTGCCAGCGGGGTGACTGGCCTTGGCTCAGAATGCCGCCCGGCGGGGTGTCGATCAGTTTTTGCACCTCATCAGGCTGTTTTGATAGTTGGGCGGCTTTGCGCGCATGCACGGAAGCGCAGTAGATACAGCCGTTAATTTTGCTGGCAACGGTGGCCGCTAATTCACGCTCTTTGCGCGGTAAACCACTGCTGGTGTAGAAAATGCCTTTGTCGGTCAACGTGCGCTGTTCGAGCACCGGTAGATTGCGCCCGAGCAAACGGAAGTAGTCGGAATCTGTGTGACCGAAGCGCGCCAGAATTGCCTGTTGTTCGGTATCAAACTGGGCCAATTTCTTTGCGGCGATCCACGGCTCCCAACCCAGTTCTTCCTGCGTGAATGCCTTTGGCGCAGAACGGCCACTGTGAGTTTTGCCCTCAGTGCGCCAGAAAGCTGCACCTGCTGGTTTATCACTGGCGTTTTCTACTGGCTGGCGGCCAACCAAACGATAACTGCGTAGTACGCGGGTCTGATAGCTAACAAAAGCAATCAGCTGTGACAGCGTGACGATGGCATCGAACGTCCAGCCTGCCAGCTGCAAAGTTTGCAAATGGGCCGCCGTGGCGCTGGCTGGTTTAAAACTCAGACGCTCTGCGTGGTCGAATGCCGTCTGCAATCTGTCGCTGTTGCCATCGCCGTTGACGCTTGATAAACGCTCCGCGTAATGCGATGCCAATACGTTATCCCCGTGCCAGCGCGCGACGTTTTCGGCCAGCAGCAGGCGTTCGGTGAGCGTAAAATCCACGTTGTCATTTGCGTTGAAAATTATGTCGTAACTGCCCTGGGTATAACGCGTTGCGGCATCGCGGGTTGTCCTCGCCTGTGCCAGTTCGGAATTGGCTTCAATAGCGGCCAGCTGATCCAGCAGATCGGTGGCTTGTGTGTTGGCGGTCATAACGTTTCCTTAGTCAGTTCTGGCAGAAGGGATGTCACAATTTTTGGGGTACGTCGTATCCAGCCCAGTGCTGGTGCGACTTCACGGGCGATAAGCTCTATAGAGCGCAAAATATAGGGATGCGGCGGATCGATAGAGTGCACCTGGAACGCCAGATCGGTGACCCGTGCCAGCGCACTGTCCTGCTTCAATGAGGCAATGACTTGTTCAGGTGTACCAAGATGCACGTCGAAGGCGCGGATATGGTCATTGAGCGTATCGCCATCCACCGTCTGGCCGCTGACTCGGTGGTTTTCTGCCTGACGACGCAGGCCTTTTTCTGCCAGTCGTCGGGCTTCATTTCCATTTTCCGCCACAAACGCGGTACGCGAACCCAGAATACGTGGCTCAATGCCGGCCGGAAGTGCGGCCAGATAGGCATCAATAATCGGGTTTTGAATCTCCGCCAGCGTCAGGTTTGGCGTACTGGCGGGGCGTGGTTGGGTGCGTGACAGCATCAAGCCATCGCCAGCGAGGCCTGCACGGGTACCGCCTTCAACGGAAAATGTTGCCTGCCAGATGCGACTCGTCAGCTGTGGTGCTCCCGGGTATAAGCGATTCTCTGTTCCGGCCAGCGCTTCGCCGCGCCAGGCCTGTAGCAGTACGCGCAGATTCTCGCCAAATACCGCCCCGCGCTCGCTGCTCTCCAACCCGAACGGCGGGAAAGAGGTCGGTGTGCCACCCGAGCCGAGGCCGATTTCCAAACGACCGCCGGAGAGTAAATCCAGCACGGCGGTGTCTTCGGCTACGCGCAGGGCATTTTCCATCGCCAGCGTAATAACGCCGGTGCCTAAACGGATAAAGCGGGTGTGCGCCGCTACCTGGGCCAGAAATACCAGCGGTGCGGGCAGGCCGCCTTCCGCCTCGTGGAAATGGTGCTGCGCGACCCAGGCCGAGTCAAAACCCTGCTGCTCGGCGTGAATAATCTGTTCGGTTGCCAGCCGGTAACGCTCCTGCGGGCTGGTGTTATCCAATAAGCGGGTAAAAAAGCCCAGTTTTTTAGCACTCATAGCTATTCCTTAAACCTTTCAGTTATGCGACGTGATGGCGGCCAGCGCCGGGGATCGCATTAATCAATTCTTTGGTGTAATCGCTGCCCGGACGTGCAAACACTGATTCGACGTCGCCGGAATCCACCTGCTGTCCACTGTTAAGCACCGAGACGCTGTGCGAAATCTGCCGGACGGTGGCGAGGTCATGGGAAATAAACAGGTAAGTCAAACCGAGAGAATCCTGCAACTCCTGCAGCAAACTGAGAATTTGCGCCTGCACCGTGACGTCGAGTGCCGAGGTGGCTTCATCTAGCACCAACACTTGCGGCTCGAGGATCAGTGCGCGGGCCAGGGCTACGCGCTGGCGCTGGCCGCCGGAAAGTTCACGTGGTTTGCGGCTCAGCAACTCCAGCGGGAGAGCCACGCGCCCGGCAATGCGATGGACCCGCTGGCGGCGCGCCTCCGTATTTAAGCGGTCGAAATTAAGCAGCGGTTCTTCAATCACGCTAAACAGCGTTTGTGACGGGTCCAGCGAAGCGAAAGGATTCTGATAGACCAACTGGATTTTACGGCGCATCTGGCGCAGGGCTTCCCCTTTAAGTTGGGTGATATCCTGTTCGCCAATAAACACGTGGCCGGAATCCGGTCGCTGAAAACCAAGCAGAATGCGCGCCAGCGTGGTTTTCCCTGATCCGGATTCCCCGACCAGCGAATGCGTGGTGCCGCGTGCAATGTTGAAAGAGACATTATCAACGGCGCGAAATGCCGGTTTGCCTTTACCGCCGAGGGTGAAATCTTTGATGATGTTTTCAACGCGCAGCACATTTTCAGTAGAAGCCTTGTTCACACTGGCGCGGTGCTTACCCGACAACGCAGGCACATCGGCAAATAGCTGGCGGGTATAGTCGCTTTTCGGTGCGCTCAGCACCTCAGCCGTGATGCCCTGTTCCTGCACTTTGCCATGGCGAAAGACCAGCAGGCGGTCAGCGCGTTCTGCGGCGACCGCCAGATCGTGGGTAATTAATAGTACGGCGGTGCCGAACTCATGCCGCAGTTCATCAATCAAATCTAAAATGCGTTTTTGCACTGTCACATCCAGCGCGCTGGTAGGTTCGTCGGCGATAATTAAAGCGGGTTGCAGGGCAATGGCGATGGCGATCAGCACCCGCTGTTTCATGCCACCGGAGAGCTCGTGTGGGAACTGTTTTGCCCGGAGTTCCGGATGTGATAAACCGACTCGAGCCAGCAGTTCGACCACCCGCCCATCACGCTGTTTACGTGGCAAACGACGGTGAATATTCAGAATTTCAGCGACCTGCGTACCGATGGTTTTCACCGGGTTAAGCGAACTGGTCGGATCCTGCGGGATCAGGCTGATACGTGCACCGCGCAGAGCGTCCAAACGGTGCTGCGACCATTGACTGATATCTGTGCCGTTGAGGCGTATAGCCCCCTGTTGCAGATGTCCATTTTCCGCCAGCAGGCCAATAATCGCCTGCGCAGTGGTGGTTTTGCCTGAGCCTGACTCACCGACCAGCGCCACCACTTCACCCGGATAAACTGAGAACGATACGTTGTGCACCACGCACTGACGTTGAGCGCCGCTGCTGTAGGCAATGGAGACATCTTCTAGTGCCAACACCGGTGCGACCTGTTCGGCAACGGTGTGATTAAGGCTGACATTCAAGCTCATCGGCGGCTCCTGCGAAATGACTGACTGATCCGGTTGGCGGAAAGGACCACCGCCACCACGACAATGCCGGGGAAGGTGGTAAGCCACCAAGCGGTGGAGATGTAATTACGGCCTTCGGCGATCAGTAATCCCCATTCTGGCGTGGGTGGCGGGGTGCCGTAACCGAGGAAGCTCAGGGTGGAAATCGCCAGGATTGCGCTGCCAAATTGCAGGGCTGAAAAAGCAATCACTGACGTCAGAGAATTAGGTAAAATATGTCGCCACAGCACGGCAGCAAACGTGCCGCCACTGCCGTAGGCCGCTTCGACATAATCACTGTGTCTCACCAGTACGACTTCCGAGCGGGCAAGGCGGGCGAAGTTGGCAATCGAGGTAACCCCGACCGCAATCGCCGCGTGAACCGTGCCGAAGCCGAGCAAAATAATCACCGACAGCGACAGCAGCAGGCCGGGGATCGACAGCAGCACGTCGACAATACGCATGACGAGGGTATCGGCAAAGCCGCCGACCGCACCGGCGAACAAACCAAGCGCCGTACCGATCACCAGCCCGAGGGCGACAGCGACCAGCGCGCCGGAGAGGGAATGCGATGCACCGTAGACAATGCGGGCGTAAACATCGCGTCCCAGTTGGTCGGTCCCCAGCCAGTGGCCGGCTTGCGGTACCAGACGCTGTGCCCCGGCAATGCCTTCCGTGCCGCTGTAAGAGGTGAATAAACCAGGCGCAATGGCCCACAGAATCACTACGATCATCACCGCCCAGGCCAGAGCCAGACCAGGCTGAATACGGGTGAACGGATTGCTTCTGGTTGTCGATTTGGTCGCAGAAACAGTCTGAAGTTGATCAATCGGTAAACTGCTCATGCATGCGCTCCCGTAAGGCGCGGATCCAGTAGAGGAAACACCAGATCAACCAGCAAATTGATGGCGACAAAGGCGGCAGCGGATATCACCACAATCGCCTGTAAGACTGCCACGTCCTGATTATTCACCGCTTGCTGAGTCAGTTGGCCCAGACCGTTGAGGCCAAATACTGTCTCGGTGATCAGCGCACCTGCAATCAGTTCGCCAAGCAGCAGACCGGCGATGGTCAATGCAGGAAGCAGGGCGTTACGCGCCACGTGCCGCCACAATACACCGCTGCGCGATGCCCCTTTGGCACGGGCCACGGCGACGAATGGCTGAGTTTGCACCTGATCAATACTGCGGATCAGAATTTGCGCCAGCGGGGCTGAAATCGGTACCGCCAGCGTGACGATCGGCAGAATCAACCCGACCCATTCGCCGGGGTTTATCACCGGGATCCAGCGCAGGTAGAAGGAGAAAAACTGGATCAGCACGATACCCAGCCAGAAGGTGGGAATGGAGATGAATAGCGAGGGCAGCGACTGAAACAGTGATTTCAGCCAGCCGAAATGCAGCAGACTGGAGAGGAAGGCGATAACGACGGCCACCGCCGTCGCCAGCACAAAACCGAGCACCGCCAAACGCAGCGTCGGAGTGAAGTTACTGTTTAGCAACTCTGTTACCGGCACGCCCGCCTGAATTGAATAGCCTAAATCGCCACGCAGGAAATTGCCCAGCGTGTGGAAATACTGCTGCCACATCGGCATATCTGCCCCGTAGGCCGCGCGCATATCGGCGATTTGGGTCGGGCTTAGCCCCATATCAGGGTTCTGGAACTTGATCAGGATGGCGTCGCCGGGCAACACCTGCAACAGGATAAAGGAGACGGTAAATGCTGCCCACAACACCAAAATTGCCTGCCCGATGCGTCCGCTAAAGTATCGGCTCATGGTTTACTCCTGCCTGATTAATGTTTTTCCAGCCATGCGCCATAGAAGCTCGGGCGGCCGACCGCTTCAAAGTTAATGCCTTTGAGGTATGGCGCACCGGCAAATACCTGCGGCTCTTCGAAAATGGGGATCACATAGGCCTGATCCAGCAGGTAGTTCTGCACGTCAGCCGTCAGGGCAAGGCGTTTTTGCGGATCCACTTCGGCAGAAACGGCAATCAGCAAATCGTTAAGTTTGTCGTCGCGGAAGTTTTTCACCTTGCTGCTGGAACCGCCTTTTTGCAGTAAAACGTCGCGGTTGGTTGGGTAGAAGGCGCTTTTGATCACGTCCGGATCGGCACGGCCCACTTCAACCACGTAAGCGGCAGTTTTTTCCGGATCAAGGTTGTCTGCGATGCGGCTACCTGCATCACCGGCCAGAATGTTGAGCTTGACGCCCACCTGACTCCATTGTTGCGACACCAGTTGCAACACTTCTTTGTTCTGCGGCTGCGGCAGGGATTCATACACCGTCAGCGACAGTGTTTTGCCGTCCTTCTGGCGGATGCCATTTGCCCCGGTTTTCCAGCCAGCTTCATCCAGCAGCTTTTTGGCCTGCGCAGGGTCGTAAGTCAGTTTGCTGGCTAAATCGGTATATCCGGCAGCCGTTTTCGCTACGACTGAGGTGGCCTGCGGATAATTTGGCGAGAACAGCGTATCAACAACCTGTTTGGCGTTGGTCGCGTGCAGCAGTGCCTGACGGACTTTGAGATCCGACACCAGCGCATTGTCTGGACGGAAGGCAATACCGTCGTTTACACCTTTGGTTGGCGCGGCGTAAATCGGGAAATTTTGGTCTTTGGCTTGTTTCTCGTCATAGGCCTGTACCTGACGGATGAAGTCCGCCTGACCGGCCAGCAGCGCGCCAATGCGTACGCTGTCTTCGTTGGTGACAATCACGTTGATGCCATCCAGATTCGCTCGGCCCTGCTGTTTGAGATGCTTCGGTCCCCAGTTGTAATCTTTGCGCACTGTCAAATCGACTTCGCGTCCCAGCGTCTCTCTGCTGACGACAAACGGCCCCGAACCGATGATGTGGGTGGCGTCGCCCAGCGAGTCAAAGTTGCGGTTCAACGTACTTAATGACACCAGGCCTGAGCCGATGGTGGCCGTACCCTGAAGGAATCCCGGTGAAGGTTTTTTAAAGAAGAACTTCACGGTCAGCGGATCGACGACTTCACTGTGGTCATAGTTGTTGATCACTTCTGATACAGGCAGGTTGTGCTCTTTATTGCCCAAGCCATAGGTGTCGATGTTCTTCGCCACGGCGTTGGCGTCCAGCGGCGTACCGTCAGAGAAGGTCACACCAGGACGGATTTTGAAGGTGTATTCAGTCTTGTTGCTGTTGAAGCTCCATGATTCGGCGATCCATGGTTCAATCTCCAGCGTCTGAGGATTCTGATAGGTTAACTTGTCGGTAATTTGGTTGAGTATGCCGCCATTGGGGTAAAATCCACCCGCGGGTGGATATAAATTGGTATGTGCCTGTTGTTCCAGATACACCAAGGTTCCGCCCTGAACCGGCGTCTCCTCGGCAGCAAATGCAGCGCTGGTGGTAGAAATTAAAAGGCCTAAAGCCAGAGCGCGGGAAACCGCGTTCAAACGGCGAATGGTATGCATCAACGTATCCTTTTTCTTATTAGCAAGTGAACGTCACTGAAGTTCGCCGTGAGGGTTTTAGAACTAAAGTGGTGGTTCTATATCAAACCTTTTTGAAAAGGATATAAACGAAGGATTATTGCTATGGATAGCGAGAAAGTAGCAATAGGAATGTATTGAACATTTATGCGGTTCAGGGAAGTTTTGAGCGGCCGCTCAAACTGGCTTTTAATTTCAATTTCAAATCTAAGGTCAAGACCGTGGGTTGCCACCCAAACTGGCCTGAAGGAGTGTCTATCGCCACACCCCTTCAGAATCCCCAGCTCTTTTAAAAACAGCTGCTGCGCTGGTCACAATGGCCGTGTTTCAGGGGCTGAAGTGATAGCCGTAAAATGTCATCGCTCCGCGATCCCCGGCTGCGTGTTCGAGCCAACGGTGAAGATGTTGTCTCTCCACCGACTTGCCGGTGACATTTTGAATACGGCCGAGACTTTTTTAAAATCCAAATCCAAATCCAAATCTGTTTTGTTTTTTAAAATGCCGGGGCCGCATTCAAAACGACGTCGAGGGAGAGGCGCAAAACCGCGTGGGGTTTACGCGGGTTGAAGCCCGAACGGAGAGTACCGCGCAGCGGCGAAGTTTGCGGCTATCACCGAGATACCTGAAACACGGCCATTGTGACTTGCGAAGTCTCGATCTTGCAGCGTAAAAACGCAGGATTGTTAAGGGCCACGTTTATGGCCCTTAACCCGGTGTGGGCCGGCGCCCACGATCTTGACGTGGAATTTAAAAGCCGGTGTGGGCCGGCGCCCACGATCTTGACGTGGAATTTAAAAGCCGGTGTGGGCCGGCACCCACGATCTTGACGTGGAATTTAAAAGCCGGTGTGGGCCGGCGCCCACGATCTTGACGTGGAATTTAAAAGCCGGTGTGGGCCGGCGCCCACGATCTTGACGTGGAATTTAAAAAGCCGGTGTGGGCCGCGGCGCCCACGATCTTGACGTGGAATTTAAAAAGCCAGTGTGGGCGGCGAGCCCACGACCTTGAAATTGAATTTAAAGTGGGTTTGGGTGGCAACCCAAGGTATTCAAGTTGAAAGGGGTTGTCAGGGGAAACCCCTGACCGATCCCTTAGCGGGGAGCCAGGTGGTGGTGATATTTACGGCAGGCATCCACAAAAGATTCGAACAGCTGGCGCGACACCTCGTCAGTCAGGCTGTGCCATTCCGGATGCCACTGCACGCCAAGTGCGAAGGGGTGGCTACGTACACTGACCGCTTCGACCAGATTGTCTGGCGCGCGTGCTTCAATATTCAGTTCAGCGCCCAGACATTTTGCGCCCTGACCGTGCAGGGAGTTCACCTGAAACTGCTGATAGTCTGGCAGTAATTCAGCCAGCAAGCCGCCGGGTTCGATACTCACCCTATGCACCAAATCATACTGTGCGTCGTGCGGCAGTGAAGTGTCTTCGCGATGATCCATAAACCCAGGTTGCTCCTGCACCTTACGATACAGGCTACCACCGGTGGCGACGACCAACTCCTGCATTCCGCGACAGGCGGCGAAAAGTGGAATGCGTTGATCGAGCGCGGCGCGGATTAATGCCAGGCTGAGTTTGTCGCGGCCGGGATCGGCGAGGTCTTCAATGCCGTCTTCACCGTACAGATGGGGTTCGATATTGCTCGGGCTACCGGTCAGGAAGATGCCGTCGAGGCGTGACACTACCTCGTTGATCGCTCCTTCGCGGGAAGCCAGTTCGTGAGGAAGACAGACGGGTAAGGCATTGGCGTTGAAAATGGCGTCGAGATATTTCTCATGAACCGTGAGTGCCGGATTTCCGTCGATAGTGTTCTGGCACATTACTACCCCAATGATCGGTCTGTAGCTGGTTTCTTTTCTGGCTTGCGCCGTGGAAAACAGATTGCCCATGTTACCGCCTCGTTGAGTTGTCTGAAGGGTTGAGTTTGCGCGCCTCGTCGCTTTTAGCCGTTCAATTACGTTGACGTTACTCCATAAACTTAACAGCCGAAAGGCGCATTTTCAAACCGGGCAGTGGCAAGGCTGTCGCCATTGCAAAAGTTTTATGATGGGTCTAGGGTTATTATTCAGGTTATTTTATTTACAACATTTTTTCATCACAGGGCGCAAATTGATGAAGCTTTCTTAACCAGAGATGTTGAAGCTCGATAAGAAAAGCGTGTTGGAGGGAGTGAGTCAGAATCAAAACGGCGGGGTACCATGGTGGTTGGTGGTGCCAGAGACGCCACACTAATGCAAACGGCGGAAATCCTATGCAAACGGTCATTATTGAATCAAACAGTTCCGAAGTTGAAGACTTCGCTGCACACGGCGAAGAGAAGCGAAGCAGCGCGTTCCAGGTCGAAGTTACACAATACCTGGAGCGTCAACCCCTTACACTTTATATCGATGTTCTCCTCACAGATTTAAACGGCAGTTTCCGCGGTAAACGCATCCCCGTCTCAGCGCTTAGAAAAATCGAAAAAGGGTGTTATTTCCCCGCTTCAGTCTTTGCTATGGATATTCTTGGCAACGTGGTCGAAGAGGCTGGTTTGGGTCAGGAATTAGGCGAGCCCGATCGCATCTGTTTACCCGTCCCCGGCACGCTGACACCCTCGGCTTCTGATCCCGATCACATCGGCCAATTGTTGCTGACCATGCTTGACGAAGATGGTACTCCCTTTGACGTTGAACCCCGCAATGTGCTGAATCATCTCTGGCAAACATTGCGCCAGCGGGGATTGTTCCCGGTGGTAGCGGTAGAGCTGGAGTTCTATTTGCTCGACAGACAGCGAGATGCGGAAGGATCTATTCAGCCGCCGTGTACTCCAGGCACCACCGAGCGCAGTATGCATACGCAATGCTATTCGGTCGATAATCTCGACCATTTCGCCGACGTTCTTAGTGATATCGATCGTCTTGCTAATATTCAGGGATTACCGGCCGACGGCGCAGTGGCCGAGTCTTCGCCCGGCCAGTTCGAAATTAATCTGCATCACAGCGACAATGTTCTGCGTGCCTGCGACCATGCACTGACCCTGAAACGGCTGGTGCGCCTGGTGGCAGAAAATCATGATATGGACGCCACTTTTATGGCTAAACCGTATGAAGACCATGCGGGCAGCGGTATGCATATTCACCTGAGCGTACTCGACGATAATGGTAAGAACCTGCTGGCCGACGGCGAAGGGGAAGATTCCGCGCTGATGAAACGTGCGCTGGCGGGGATGCTTGCGCTGATGCCTGCTTCGATGGCGGTTTTGGCACCTAACGTCAATGCTTTCCGCCGTTTTCAGCCGGGCATGTACGTGGCGACGCAAGCCTCGTGGGGTCACAATAACCGCACCGTTGCGTTACGCGTACCCTGTAGTGGAACGGCCGATCACCGCGTTGAGTACCGTCTGGCGGGAGCTGACGCTAACCCGTATTTGGTCGTAGCCAGCGTTTTGGCCGGGATGCTGTACGGCCTCGACAACGATTTGCCTCTGCCTGAACCGGTTACCGGCAACGGTCTGGAACAGGACGGAATGCCGCTACCCATTCGACAGAGCGATGCCCTGATGGAATTCGACCAGCAACCGGCGTTAAAAAAATACCTCGGCGAACGCTTCTCACAAGTTTATCACGCGTGTAAATCGGATGAGTTATTGCAGTTTGAGCGGCGCATAACCGAAACTGAAATCGACTGGATGCTGCGTAATGCCTGATCTGGCGTGGAACACGTGCTCGGATATTGTATACCGGTGACATGCGAATAAAATTTGAAGCGTTTCTTGATCCGACACACCGCAGAGAAAGAAATCGTCACTGAAGGCCTCTATATCTTGTCATCAGCCCCCGATATAGTGCAAAATACCGCACATGCAGAATAACCGACGCTTAAAAGCGCCGGTTATTTTTTTTGCATTGTGTGAAACGCAAACTAATTCAACAGAGGCCGGACCCAGATCCGGATAGATAACCAGGTTCGTGTGTGATCCCAAATCAATAAACGGTCACCACTATGAGGAAATGCATGATGGGGCAATATTTTAAACCTGTACCGGTGCCCACCGGTATCGTTGTCAGCTGCGGCAAATTAAGCTCAGCCTTTATATCCGTGTTCAACGATGTAAAGATCAATCCCCCATTTCCTGGTTATCAAACACGAAGTCAGCCCTGCATTTTGCGCACGGAGGCGTTTACCCGCCCGGTGCTTGCAAGTCAGGGAGGGCTGAGCCATGTCTGCTAATATTGCTACTGCTGCTCCGGCAACTCATCGCGTACAACTGCGTAAAACGCTGACATTGGTTCAGGTAGTGATGATGGGCCTGGCCTATCTGCAACCTATGACCATTTTCGATACCTTCGGTATCGTGTCCGGACTGACTGACGGCCACGTTGCCACGGCGTATATTTTCGCGTTGATCGCCGTGCTGTTTACCGCAGTGAGTTACGGCAAACTGGTGAAACGCTTCCCGTCCGCCGGTTCTGCTTATACCTACGCGCAGAAAGCCATTAACCCCCACGTTGGCTTTATGGTGGGTTGGTCATCCTTGCTGGACTATCTGTTCATGCCGATGATCAACATCCTGCTGGCGAAAATCTATCTGGAAGCCATCTTCCCGGGAGTGCCGTCGTGGATCTTTGTCACTGCGCTGGTGGCGCTGATGACTGCGTTCAACCTGCGTGGCATCAAAGTGGTGGCGAACCTCAACAGTATTATCGTGGTGGTTCAGGTCGCGATTATGGTGGTATTCCTTGGTCTGCTGATCCATGGCGTTTACATGGGTGAGGGCATGGGAACGCTCACCAGCACCAAGCCGTTCTACAGTGAAAACGCGCACGTGGTGCCGATGATCACCGGGGCGACTATCCTGTGCTTCTCGTTCCTGGGCTTCGATGGGATCAGCTCACTGTCTGAAGAGACGCCAAACGCCGGTAAAGTCATTCCGAAAGCGATTTTCCTGACTGCGCTGATTGGCGGCATTATCTTCGTGGTGGTGTCCTACTTCCTGCAGCTCTATTTCCCGGACATCTCGCGCTTCCACGATCCGGACGCGTCTCAGCCGGAAATTATGCTCTACGTGGCCGGTAAGTTTTTCCAGTCGGTGATCCTGTGCTTTAGCTGCGTGACCGTGCTGGCATCAGGTATGGCGGCACATGCGGGCGTTTCCCGTCTGCTGTACGTAATGGGCCGTGACGGCGTATTCCCGGAGAAAATCTTCGGTTATGTGCATCCGAAATGGCGTACGCCGACGTTCAATGTCGTATTAGTGGGTGTGGTTGCAATGTCCGCGGTGACTTTTGATCTGGTCACGGCCACCGCGCTGATTAACTTCGGTGCGCTGGTGGCCTTCACCTTCGTTAACCTGTCGGTGATATCGCAGTTCTACATCCGCGAACAGCGTAATAAGACGTTCAAAGATAATTTCAATTATCTGGTCTTGCCGACGATTGGTGCATTGACCGTGGGGGCGCTGTGGCTAAATCTAGAAGCCAGCTCAATGACCCTGGGTCTGGTCTGGGGAGCGATTGGTTTAGGTTATCTGGCCTTCATCACCAATCTGTTCCGGCAGAAACCACCGCAGATGAGCGGTGAGATCATGCCAGAATCATAAGAATCTGAGGGACCCGCAAGGGTCCTTTTTTTGCTCTTTGGAAAGAGCAGGAAACAGTTTTGGTTTCAAGCTTTCACTTTCACTTCAAATTCAAAACCTTGGGTTGCCACCCAAACTGGCCCAGAAGGCGCGTTGGCGCGCGCCCTCTGGACTCCCGCGCCTTCTTAAAACAGCAGCTGCGCTGGTCACAATGGCCGTGTTTCAGTCACCATGACGACAGCCGCAAAATGTCGCCGCTTAGGCGGTACCTTCGCTACGGGTTTCGAGCCTCAGGTCTCGAACCGCTTGCTCAGCACCATTTTTGAACGCGGCCAAGGCTTTTTCAAATTCAAAACCCAAACAGTTTTGGTCCTTCAACATGCTTCGGCCGCATTCAAAATGCCGCCGAGGGAGAGGTGCAAAACCGCGAGTCTTTTTTCGCGGGTTGGAACCCGAACTGAGGGGACCGCAACGCGGCGGTCTTTTGCGGCTATAACGGAAGTTCCTGAAACACGGCCGTCCCAACTGCGTAGCTGCGGTTTTTAAAAGCCCTGGATTCCAAAGGGCGGCGGCGATTGGCCGCCCTTTGGTCGGTGTGGGCCGACGCCCACGACCTTGAAGTTGAATTTGAATTTGAATTTAAAAGCGAAAGCCGTGCTTACGCCACCAGCCTCTTCCCGTAGTCAAACAGCGCTTTGAGGAGCGCTGTCTTCTCCGCATCCTCCTCATACAGGTTGTACAGAGATTCGAGCTGCAAAATATAGTCCTGTACCCGTTCTGCATTGAGCTTCTCACGGCGATGTTCTTGCCAGCGGCGCTGTTCGGCGTCGGTCAGCGTGGCGGGGAAGTTGCGGGCGCGGTAGCGGAACAGCAGCGTTTCGATGCGGGTATCGTTGAAGGTTAAATCCAGCGCGGGCAGGTTTTCCGGTTTGGTCTCCAGAATGATGCGCAGGGCGGCTCGGTCGGCGTCGCTAAAGAAACCATCGTACAAGCGACCATCTACATCTTCGCTCCCTTTAAAAGGCTCAGCGTCAGCGTAAAGTGCGACCACTTTCTCGCGTATTTGCGTATTCTGCCGCAACAATTGCAGATTTTGCAGACAACGTTCACGGTCGATACCCAGACGTTCTGCGTTTTCCGGTAACAGCGTTTTCGCCGGTGCCAGCACTGGGCATTTGTTGATATGTAACAGTTTGATCGGCAATGGTGATTGGCCGGGCTCCAGCGCATCGCGGCGAGTGTAAAGCCGTTCGCGCATCTGTTCGGCATCCAGTTCCAGCAGAGGCGTCATATCACCACCCAAATCACATACGATCACCGCATTCTTATTTTCCGGGTGCCACGCCAGCGGCGCGACCCAGGCAGTATTACCGCGTGCGGCGCCAAACATACCGGAGACATGCACCAGCGGTGTCATGGCCGCGATATCGATCAACGCATTGACTTTGTGTTTATTGCGGTGCTCAAGCAGGAAGTCGAACAGACGCGGTTGTGCCTGTCTTACCCGCTTGGCCATGGCGATGGTGGCGTAAACGTCGGCCATCGCATCATGCGCGTTTTCATGTTCGATACCGTTAGCTTTGGACAGGTGTTCGAGGCGGAAACTCGGAAAACCGTCCTCATTTTCTGGCCAGTTGATGCCGTCCGGACGCAGCGCGTAACAGGCGCGCATTACATCGAGCAGGTCCCAGCGGGAATTGCCATATTGCCAGCTGTAAGCGTAAGGATCGTAGAAGTTACGGTAAAAAATATTGCGGCTGACTTCATCATCAAAACGAATATTGTTATAGCCGACAATGCATGTACCGGGCACGCTAAAGGCCTTATGGATATGCGCGCTGAATTCCGCTTCACTTAGCCCTTTCTCCAGCGCCAGTTGTGGCGTAATCCCGGTGATCATCACCGCTTCCGGCTCAGGTAAATAATCGTCAGACGGGCGACAATAAATCACTAATGGCTCTTCTATGATATTGAAATCCTGATCGGTGCGCACACCGGCAAACTGCGCAGGGCGGTCCAGCGCCGGGTTCTTGCCGAAAGTTTCATAATCATGAAAGTAGAAGGTTTTTTGCGACTTGTCTGACATTACGGAGTTAACCCTTATTCGGAGTTGGTGATGGCGAGATGGCATAGCGAACAGCCGATAAGGATACCATTCAGCGGTGAGATGTCATGAGGAAATCTGTCAGCCTGTGGTTTGTCCTCGAAAATCACGTATTATTCGCCTAACGTTTGACTAAAACCACGGTGTTTCTCTGCAACAACTCCGCTAAACTAACGGCCTTTGATTCTTCTGCCACTTCATGGCACTTCATGGGTAAACATGTATGCGCCTGGACAAGAAAATCTCGCCGCTCGACAACGTGATTTACAGTCATTACCGCATTGCCCATGCACTGCGTATTGCGCTGGCATTCATCCTCACTTTTCTTATTGTCCGCCTGACCGGGATCCCTGAAGGCACCTGGCCACTGATCACATTAGTGGTTGTCATGGGGCCGATTTCGTTTTGGGGCAATATTTTACAGCGTGTGTCGGAGCGTATCGCCGGGACCGTGTTTGGTTCGGTTTCCGGTCTGATTGCGCTGTGGCTTGAACTCTACTCTTTACCGCTAATGCTGGTGTGGTGTGGGATCGTGATGTTTGTCAGCGGTTATTTGACCCTTGGCAAGCGGCCCTATATGGCGCTGCTGATCGGTGTGACGCTGGCGGTGGTATGCGGTGCCGGGCCGGGGGATATGCATACTGCGCTGTGGCGGTCGGGCGATGTGGTATTCGGCTCGCTGCTGGCGCTGTTGTTTGCCAGTATTTATCCGCAACGTGCCTTTATCCACTGGCGGATGCAGATGGCCGACTATCTGATGTCGCTTAATAAACTCTATAGCGCCTGGCTGTCACCCAATATGCTCGAACGCCCACATTTGCAGGGCAAATTAAAAACTGCCATGACCCAGATGGTGAAGATGCGCGCGCTGTTCGCGCCGGCCAGCAAAGAGTCCCATATTCCCCGCGAAGTATTCGATGCCATTCAGACCCTCAGCCGTAACCTTTTATGTACGCTGGAATTATTGGCTGATGCCTACTGGAGTTCGCGCGAAAGCCACTATCTTATGCTTAACGCCCGCACGCTGCGCAGTGCCCAGCTGTTGATGCTCAATTCTCTCGAGCAATTAAGCGATATGCTGCTCAACGGCACCAGAGGGGATGAATCTGCGCTGAATCATCAGCTCAGTGAGTCAGCAGAGGAGCTCAAACAGCTGATGCAGGAGATGAATACCAGCCAGCATCTGGAAGCGCCCATTTATGGCTACGTCTGGTTGAGCATGCAGGTGGCCGAGCAACTTAAGTCATTAGGGGATCTGATCACGATGACCATGCGCAAAGAAGAGGCGTTAAATGAGGCCAGTGCGGTGCCGAAAGTGTGAAGGGATTTTTTTCTGTCCGCTAAAACGGGTAAGATAAGCGAATTAGACTTTCGTTCTGAACGCGCAGGTTTTTCCTGCTAGGCTGTAACCCCCGTTCCGGGCAGTGAGTCACTGAATCTGTGTAACTTAATCGAAGGTGTTAAAATGGACAATATCAACAAGCCGAGTTTCCATGACGTTCTGGAATTTGTACGCATTTTCCGCCGCAAGAACAAACTGCAACGCGAAATTGCTGACAACGAAAAAAAAATCCGCGACAACCAGAAACGTGTTCTGCTGCTCGACAACCTTGGTGACTACATCAAACCGGGCATGAGCATCGAAGAAGTTCAGGCTATTATTGCCAGCATGCGTGGCGACTATGAAGACCGCGTTGATGATTACATCATCCGCAATGCTGACCTGTCTAAAGAACGTCGTGAAATGTCGAAAAAACTGAAAGCTATGGGCGAAGTAAAAGCCAACGAAGGCAAGTAAGACTCGTCATTCAAACTTTGATTAACATTTTAAAAGGCCTCATCACTGTTGCGATGAGGCCTTTTGCTTTCTGTTTCTTACTCTCTGAAAACTGAACGGCCAGCTCACGCCTTACGGCAGGACGAACATGCCATACGGATGAATTTGCAGGAAGAAGGCATCGCCTGCACTTGGCTGCAACTGCGTGGCATTGACCTGTAATAGCAACGATTGCCCGTGCCAGTCCAACGTCACTTCATACTGCGGCCCCATGTAGGCTACGTGCGTGATGGTACAACGTTGGTTGTCGTCACCCTGCAAGCTAAGGGTAATGGCTTCCGGGCGCACGCCGACCGTGCATTGTTGCAGACCTGCGGCAAAGTCAGTCGGTTTCATAATGTGATAGCCGAAGATCTCCACCGTCTCGCGGTGCAAATCGGCCGGAAACACATTGGCGTCACCCATGAAGCTCGCCATAAAGCGTGAGGCAGGCTGGCGGTAGAGTTCCTGCGGCGCGCCAATCTGCATGATTTGGCCTTTGTTCATCACCAGCACGGTGTCGGACACTGCAAAAGCCTCGCTTTGGTCGTGCGTAACGTACAGTGAGGTGATGTTGAACTGCTGCTGCAGTTCACGGATCTTCTCACGCATGCTGCGGCGCAGGTTGGCATCAAGGTTGCTCAGCGGTTCATCGAACAGCAATACCTTTGGTTTGAGGATCAGTGCACGGGCCAGCGCGACGCGCTGCTGTTGACCACCTGAAATCTGATCCACATAGCGATCCTCAAAACCATCCAGATCGACCAGCGACAGCGCCTCACGCACTCGTTCGCGGATTTCAGCTCTTGGCCGACCGAGCATTTTCAGCCCATAACCGATATTTTCCCCGAGGGACATATGGGGGAACAGCGCGTAAGACTGAAACACCATACAAATATCACGCTGCTGGATAGAGCGGTCGGTCACGTCTTCGCCGTCGATAAAAATTCGTCCTTCGCTCGGCTTCTCAAGCCCGGCGACCATACGCAGCACGGTCGTTTTGCCGCAGCCCGATGGGCCGAGCAGGGTGACCATTTTACCTTGCGGAATAGCCAAATTCAGACCTTCCAGCACGGTATTGTTGCCAAAACGCTTGGCGACGTTCTTCAGTTCCACAAAGCTTTTGGCGGTTTCAGCCGGCGCGCTTCGGGTTGGGTTTTCAGTGGTTAGGGTCATAAAAAGTCGCTCCGAAATTATTGGCCTGTTTTGGCTTTTGAGCGGGAAATACGCGCTTCGCCAACCAGATAGTCAAAGATGAAAATGATCGCTAACATCACCACGATCAGTATTGAGCCGTAGGCAATCGCCACGCCGTATTCCCCATCTTCTACCCGATTGAGAATGTAGGCGGTCGCCACGCGAGTATCGGGCGTGACCAGGAACACAATGGCACTGACGGTGGTAATGGCGCGTACGAAGCTGTAAATCAGCGCAGAGAGGATCGCCGGTCTTAGCAGCGGCAACAGAATGTAGATCACGGTACGCATCGACCCGGCGCGCAGGCTGAGCGAGGCTTCATCCAGCGATTTATCCAGTTGCCCAAGCCCGGCAATACCGGCGCGGATCCCCACCGGCACGTTACGCATTACCATCGAGATAATCACAATGGCTGCTGTACCGGTCAGATAAACCGGTGCGCTGTTAAAGGCCAAAATGTAGGAGATCCCGGCCACGGTGCCCGGCACCGCGAAGCACAGCATTGTGCTGAACTCGATGGTCTTTTTGCCCCGAAACTGCTGGCGAACCACGATGTAAGCGATCAGCAAACCGAACAACGCGGTGATCGGTGCGGCGATACCGGCGTAGAGCAGGGTGTCGAGCAGCGAAGGCCAGGCACCGTCACTGAAGCCTTGTCCAAACAACTTGGTGAAGTTGGCGAAGGTCAGGGTGTAATCCACACCCCAGTTAACGGTGAAACTGCCGTAGAAAATGCTGCCATAGAGCAGAGCATTGAAGGCTACCCACACCGCCAGCAACAGCGTCACGCCCCATACCAACGTCACTGGCAGCGGTTGAACGTCGCCGCGCGAGGTTTTGCCCGAAATGGTGACGTAGGAGCGTTTACCAATCCACATATACTGCACACAGAACACCAGCAGTGAGAACACCAGCAAAATGACGCCCAGCGTACTGGCGGCCTGATAATCCAGCTGTGCGCCGGTGATGTAGAAGTAGATTTGCGTCGCCAGCACGTCGAAGTTACCGCCCAGCACCAGCGGGTTACTAAAATCGGCCAGAGACTGGACAATGACAATCAGGAACGCATTCGCCAGCGCCGGTTTCAGCAGCGGCAGGAATACGCGGTGGAAGGTCTGCCAGCGGCTGGCACGTAACGTATATGAAGCCTCTTCCAGTGACGGATGAATAGTTTTGATTGCACCATCAAGGATCATAAAGGCCATTGGCGTAAAAGCCAGCACCTGTGCCAGCCAGATACCGGTGAAACCGTAGAGCCAGTTGGTATTGGTCAGGCCGAACCAGTCCGCCATCAGTTCCGTGACGTAACCGGAGCGACCCATCATCAGTGTTACGCCCAGACCGACAATAAACGGTGGGGTGACGATCGGCAGAATCGAGAATATCCGGCCGATAATAGCCGAGCGTTTAGCGATTCGGGTGGTGTAAATCGCCAGCACCAGTCCGAAGAAGGTACAACCAATGCCGACGGCGATGGACAGCAGGAACGAGTTCCAGATCACCTGCAAAATATGCGATTGACCCAGTACTGCCATAAAGGCCAGCGGCGCGAGCTCACCGGCGTCGTTGGTAAACATGGGGATAAAGATCGCAATGCTCGGGAAGATGATAAACACGCCGATCATCGCGATGATGCAAATAAGCGATCCGAGCACAAAACGGTCACCACCCAGCCACTCTAAACGAGACAGCGCCAGCGTACAGACTGCGCCGAGGGCAATGAAAATGCCGATGCTGCCATAGCCCAGACCGCGTCCGACCAGCGTGGCGCTGACAATCATGAACAGCGCACAGAATACCGACCAGGCCGCGTCGAACTGATGGCGGCGGCGGGCTTCCAGCCGTTGTGCATAGTGCGGGCGGAACAGCAAAACCGCCGGCAACAGCAGCCACAGCAGGCTGATATTCAGCCCCGACCAACCATAGGCGGCAAGAATTTCCTCTTGTGAAGAGTCCATCAAGCCGTAGTCCAGGCTCCAGGCGGGCAGCAGCACGAAGGCCGCCAGAATCAGTCCCAGCCAGGCGAAAACCGGGTCCCGACGCTGGACTCCGGGCAGGATGAGTGCATGAGACATTTTGTCCCCTTAGTGATAGAGAAAAGGTGTTGGCGAAAAATGCAAAAGTGGTCTTACTCCTTCCCTTCTCTCGAGGGGAAGGAGTAAATCATGTCCATTCAATGAATGACGTGGGCTTTATTGTGTCTCTTTGCCCATCTTCACTTCGTTAACCCACTTGGTGATCAGTTCTTTACGCATATTGGATGCACCGTATTTGTCCATGTCGTAATTGATCAGCTTCAGGTCGCTCATTTTCAGTGAGTTAGGCGAGGTTTCTGCGGTGGTGTTGGTCAGGATCTGGTAGGACTGGCCTTTTTTCCATGCCAATTCTTGCGCGTCTTTTGACAGCGCCCAGTCAACGAACAGTTTGGCGTTATCGAGGTTACGTGCGCCTTTGAGGATGCTGACGCCGCCGATTTCATAGCCTGAGCCTTCGCAAGGTGAGATCAATTTCAGCGGTGCGCCACTCTCTTTTTCTTGTGCGTAATCATGCAGGAAGCCGATGCCAATTGCGGTTTCGCCGCGGGCGGCGTTACGTGCAGGCGCAATACCCGATTTGGTGTACTGCGAAATATTGGTGTTGAGCTTTTTCAGGTAATCAAAGGCCTGATCCTCGCCCCACAGCTGCGCGAAAGTCGCCAGCGCCGTATAGGCCGTGCCGGAACTTTGCGGATCGGCAATCTGGATCTCGCCCTTGTAAATCGGATTGGTCAGATCCTTCCAGCATTTCGGCTCGGGCAGATTTTTCTCTTTCAGGCGGTTAGTGTTCACGCCGACCCCCAGAATGCCGATATAGACCGCCGACGAGTAGTTGCCTTTGCGTTTAGCCGGATCACGGAAGTTCGGCATGATCTGGTCGAGATTCGGGGATTTGTAAGGCTGTAGCAGGTCCATTTCACCGGCCTGGGATTGCGGATCCAACGTGCCGCCGTACCAGACGTCAGCCTGCGGGTTTTTCTTCTCGGCTTCGACTTTCGCCAGCGTGCTGCCTGAGCCGTTGCGCAGGAACGAGGTTTTGACGTCGTACTTCTCGCCAAATGCTTTGGCTTCTTCTTCACACATGGCGTTGGTGGCACTGCAATAAATCACCAGACGGCCTTTGGCCTGAGCGGCGCCGGTCAGCGCAGTCAGGGCCACGGCAGCGGCAAGGGTGGTATGGAGCAGAGTCAGTTTCATGGCGGTTACCTTTTATTTTTTATAGGGTGGAACAGAGGAACGTTGTCAGTTATCCGGCGGCACGGAATTGAGTTCACGCTTGCTGATCCCAGCCATCATCATCGGCATCAGCAGCAGCCCGACGCAGGCGGAAGCCATTGTCAGAGCAGCGAAAAATCCGGACCAACCATAATGTTGCATCACCACTGCCAGCGGCCATCCCGCCAGCGCGGCGCCGAGGTAAGCAAACAGCCCGAGAAACCCCGTCACTGTGCCTGCCGCGTCTTTGTGTGAATATTCTGTTGCCGCCAGACCTATCAACATTTGCGGTCCGAAAACAAAAAAACCGATACTGAAGAAACTCAATGCCAACAGCCCGAAGTGGTGTACCGGCGCGAGCCACAGGGCGGTGACAGTCAAAAAAAGGCCGAGTGAAAACAGTAAAATCATCGGCGCCCGCTGGCCCCGGAACAGCAGATCGGAGCCCCATCCGGCGAACAGCGCGCCGAGCAATCCGCCGAGTTCGAACAGCGATAGCGTGGCGTTGGCGCTGAGTAAATTAACGCCGTGATTCTCCGCCAGCCAGATGTTGCCCCAGTCGTTCAGCGCGATGCGGATCAGGTAGACCAGCACATAAGAGACCCCGAGCAGCCAGATAGTCCGGTTTTGCAAAATGGTCTGGCGCAGAATTAGCATCATGCTCATTGGCGGACTTTGCTGCTCCTGGCGCAGTTCCAGCGGGTCGCGCCGCCATTCGCCCACCGTTGGCAAACCCTGCTGTTGCGGCGTTCCGCACAGTTGTCGGCATAGCCACAGCCCGAGCATAATCCCCACAGCGCCCGGTACCAGCAGCGCCGCCTGCCAGCCCCACAGAGAGGCCAGTAGCCCGGATAGCAGCGGAACCGCCGCGCCGCCGATGTTGATCGACGTATTCCAACAGCCCCACCAGAACCCGCGTTCGTTGCGCGAATACCAGTGAGTCAGCAGTCGGGCACACGGTGGCCATCCCCAGCCCTGAAAGAATCCGTTCAGTGTCCACACGATCAACAGCGCGGGCAGCGAGTGGCAGAAGGCAAACGTAATATTCAGCACCCCGGTCATTAGCAGGCCAACGCCCATAAACCAGCGCGCACCGGTGCGATCACTGAAAATCCCCGAGACAAACTTCGAACCACCGTAGGCCAGATAAAACAGCGTCCCCAGCAGGCCGATATCCCCTTTGGTCAGGCCCAGTTCCAGTTGCATCACCGGCATGACGAAATTGATGCTCTTGCGGGTGAGGTAGAACGCGGCATAACCAATGACCATCGACAGCAACAAATGAACGCGCCAGTAACGGTAGTTTTTATCCACTTGTGTGGCGGACAACGGCGTGGCTGTCATGGTTTTCTCCAACTGATGAGGCGAGTGTAGGTGGACGTTTTATGCAGCGGATGAGACAAGGTTTTAGATGACTAGGAATTAGTCCTAGTCGGGGCGGAATGTTTGCAAATCTGTGGGCAACTTAACACTTATGCGGGTGCCCTGATGTTGCTCAAGCAGCCATTCACCCCCCAGTGCGCGCACCCGTTCTTCGATACCGCGCAGCCCGAAGCCTTCTTTGACGGGGTGGGTAAAGCCGATACCGTTGTCGATGACTTCAAGTACCAGCATCTGATTTTGCTGCGTCAGGTTGACGCGCACTCGCGTGGCGCTGGCGTGTTTATTAATGTTATTGAGCAACTCCTGCACCAACCGGTAGAGCGTGAAAATCAGCGTGTCGTCGGTGGGGACGGTAGCGAGCTGGTAGTTGAGTTGGAAATCGATATCCTGCTGGGCGAAGGCGAACTCATCAGCCAGATGGTGCAGCGCTTTGTCGAGGGCCATTTCATCCAGTACCGGCGGGCGCAACTGGCGTAAAAGCTGGCGGGTGGTGTGGTGAATTCGCTGGGATAGCTCGCCGATCTGCCTGGCCGCGCTGTGGGTTGCCGGGCCGTGCGGGCTGCGGTCAACTAACATCGCCTGAATTTGAATTGCGGTAATGTTCTGGCCGATTTCATCATGCAGTTCACGGGCGATCTCCTTGCGCACCGCTTCTTCGGTATGCACCAGCCGTTCGGTCAACTGCCGGCGGGTATGCAGTTCCTGCTCAAGCTGTAAACGGTAGCGGTTGAGGTGCGAGGCTAGCTGCTGCTGACGACTGATGGCGATCCCCAGTCCAATGCCGAGCAGTGCCTGCGTGGACAGAAACAGTTCCAGCTCGAGTAAATCATTGAAGGCGCCGCTCATCTGGCGGGTAACGGTGATCATCAGGCTGCCGAGCACCGCTGCCAGCACGCCGCCTTGCCAGCCAAAGGCGTAAGCCATCACTACGTTGGGCAGGAAGACCAGAATGATCAACAGCCGTTCGACTTCTGGCGCGAGGCTCATTTGCAAACATACGGCAAGGGCGAAGAACAACGAGCACCAGATAAGCAAGGAGGTGCGCAGCGGTGGGTCGGGGATCTCCTGTGCCAGCAGATTTTGCAGATGCTGCTGTTTGAGGTATTCGTAAATCAAATAGATAAACGGCGTCAGCAAAATCCCGCCGGTGAAGGAGGCGAGCAGGGTCTGGCTCAGTGGTGAACTCAGCCACAGGCCGGGGACCGCCATTTGCAGCAGGCTGTTGCCGGCTACCGCCGCGAGCAGCAACAGCAGGCGCTGCCAGTAGAGCGTAAAACGCCGCCAGACGTGCTGCACCAACGCTGCGGGGATCAGGCTTAGCAGCGGTGAGAGCAGAATAATCCAGTGTGTTTGCAACTGCTCGCTGTGTAGCCAGACGGCGATACTCATTTCTGACATCAGCATAGCCGGCCAGTAACGGCGCGAGAGCAGCGTCATCAGTGCCAGCCGCAGGCCTTGCGGCAACAACAGCATCGCCTGCTGACCGTTTTGAGTCAGGTAAAAACTGATCGACCAGAGTGCCAGCCAGCACAGGCTGTAGAACATCGCCAGCAGTAACGTCAGCCCTATTTTTCGCACAGGTTAACTTGCGGCGAGGAGTTGATGTTGAATAGCGAAATGCACCAGCTCGACGGTGGTGTCGCACTGGAGTTTACCGAGGATATTGGCGCGGTGAACGTGGACGGTCTTATGGCTCAGTGCCAGCTGTTCAGCGATGGCTTTAACGCTCAGTCCGTTAACCAGCAGGTCAAACACTTCACGCTCACGCGGCGTGAGCGACTGTAATGCTTTTGGCGTTTGCTGACTTTGCCGCAGCGCCAGCAGGGCGTCGGAACACAGGTATCGGCCACCGGCGTGCACTGTGCGCACCGCCTGCACCAGCTCTTCCGGACCGCAGCGTTTGGTGAGGTAACCTCCGGCACCGGCGTCGAGTGCGCTTTGAACGAAGGCCGTGGTGTCATAAATGCTGAGGATAATGGCGCGAAAATCCGGGCGTTGTTGCCGCAGTCTGGTCAACAGGCTAAGCCCGCT
Organism: Ewingella sp. S1.OA.A_B6; assembly: GCF_049889095.1. Taxonomy (NCBI): domain Bacteria; kingdom Pseudomonadati; phylum Pseudomonadota; class Gammaproteobacteria; order Enterobacterales; family Yersiniaceae; genus Ewingella; species Ewingella sp. S1.OA.A_B6. Next base: position 417,704 of record NZ_JBLJFK010000001.1, read on the forward strand.
TTCGTCTGGCATAGCGATATCCATCACCGCCACGTCAATATTCATTTTCAGCAGCGACGACCAGGCGCTGGCCGCCGACGCATACTGGCCGACGATCTGGATATCCTGTTCAAGGCCAAGCAGTTGAGCAAAACCGGAGCGCACCACCACGTGGTCATCAATCAAAGCAACATTAATCATTAGGCGTAACTAAATGTAAATGGAGTTCGCATAATGGTCATGAATGCTGGTGGATGGCAACTGCCAAGTGTCGAAATGCCGGGCACGTAACAGAATTTGAGTTAACTCAATACTCGCAAGGGTTCACCGGCCAGAAATGCCTCGATATTTTCGACGGCTTCGGTGAAGTAGGTCTGATAATTCCCATCAGCGACGTATCCCAGATGCGGCGTCGACAGCACGTTGTGCAGCGTGCGCAGTGGATGACCGGCGGGCAGCGGTTCTACGTCAAATACATCCAGGCCTGCACCACCGATGCTGCCAGCTTCAAGTGCGGCAATCAGGGCCGGTTGGTCGACAATGGCAGCCCGCGAGGTGTTAATCAGCAGGGCCGAGGACTTCATCAGCGCCAGATCGGCCGCGTCGAGCAATCCGCGGGTGCGTTCGCTTAATACGAGATGAATCGATACCACGTCGCTGTTGGCTAGCAGTGCTTCTTTACTGTCGGCAAAATCGACGCCGCAAAGTGCAGCGCGCTCTGCGGTCAGGTTCTGGCTCCAGGCCACTACGTGCATACCAAAAGCCTGCGCGATCACCGCCATCTTCTGACCCATTTTCCCCAGCCCGATCAGTCCCAGACGTTTGCCACTCAGACCAAAACCGACCGTGCTCTGCCATGGGCCGTCATGGCGCAGCGAGGTGTTTTCCTCGATCAGATGCCGCGCCAGCCCGAGGATCAGTGCCCAGGTCAACTCGACCGGCGCACTGCCGCTGCTGCCGGTTCCGCATACTGTCACGCCGTAAGATTTCGCTGCCGCCATATCAACCGAAGCATTGCGCATTCCCGAGGTGATAAGCAGTTTGAGTTTCGGCAGGCGGGCAAACAGTGATGCGTTAAAGGGCGTGCGCTCACGCATGATGATCACGATCTCAGCGTCAGCAATGGCTGCTGCCAACTGCGTCTCATCAGCAATATGTTGGCTCAAAACCTGGATTTCAACACGATCTCTGAGCGGTGACCAGTCGGCAAAAGACAGCGCTACATTTTGGTAATCATCAAGGATGGCACAGTGGATCCTGGCAGACATGGGCGTTCCTTATGGCAAATATCAGGCGGAGAGTGATTTATAGCACTGGCGTTGCCAAAGACAAAAGCCGCCCTGAATAATCAGTGCGGCTTTTTACTCTCAGGCAATTTTACTATCACGTAATAAACCAGAAAACTCATTTTCCGGCGTGATAAGTACCGTCATAGTATGTGCTTTCAGGGATATGGTCATCATCCTGCTGACACGCAGCAAAGACCTGAAATGTCGAGCACATCGTCATCAGCAACGCGACCAGGGACATAATCTTGTTCACCTAAAACTCCTTTTAAGTAAGCTGAGTAATGCTGTCATTACCTTATCAAAGCTAATGAGTGAGCCTAAATACTAGCAGCCAGCGAACCGGGAAATGGTGCGTTATCTCTCTTTTTTGGATGCGAAATTAATTACTTAAGTAAAAAAATCAATGTGTTTTGTAAATATTCCAAAGGGACGTGCTGCACTGAGAATATATTCGCCGGGTTATCAGATTCACACCGTCAATCCTATATAACCCTGCCCAGTCTGGCCGAAAGGGAAGCGGCAATATCCACCAGTTTACAGCCGATAGTATCGACGGTTGATGCGGAAGCTTCCTGTTCCAACATACTCACGGCCAGACCCGCCACGACGTGACCTGAAAAATCATGAACCGGGGCACCAATGCAGAACATCCCTTCACGGACCTGTCCGTCATCTATCGAATAGCCACGTTGGCGGGCGAGCGCTAATTCTCGTAATAACGGTTCGAGTGACGCCACGCTGTGAGCCGTAAGCGGCTGAGGCCAGTCAGTATCAAAGCGACGACAGATATCCTCATCATTCAGGGTGCTGAGAATCGCTTTGCCGGTTGCGGTAAAGGGGGCGGGGAGGCGCATTCCGATACGGAATGTAAACCCCAACGCGGCCTTGCTGTTGGAGCAGGCGACGTAAACGACTTGCTGTCCATCCAATACCGTCAGGGTGACGGTGAAGTCACCCAGTTCGCGCCGTTCTTGCAAGAGTCGCTGGAATTCCTCGACCAGACCTGTCTGGCTAAGAAAGGCGTTAGCCCAATGCATTACACGCGCCCCTACCCGATAGGTCCCCGCGTCAGTACGAATCAACATTCCCAAATCCACCAGCGCGGCGCATAGGCCGTGTGCAGAACTTTTAGGCAGGCCGAGTATCGCTACGATCTCAGTAAAGGTTGGAGGAGTGGGAAGTTCACTTACTGCATCCAGAATTTGTATGGCACGTCGTAATGCTGGCGCACTGTTTCCGGACGTCTCTGTCTGTGCATTTTTCGGCATGGATCTCACTTTTTTTAACAGTAATTTGACGTTTGCTCGATTCTTGTTCACAATTCAATACAGTGAATTTAGTTCAATATACTGAACTTGTAAAGATAAAAGATAAATTCCCAGGAGGGAAACATGCTCAATTTACGCGATCCATCCTTGTTCAAGGAAGCCTGCCTTCTCGCAGGAGAATGGCGTTCTGCTGCCGACGGCGCAACCTATCCAGTAACGAACCCAGCGACTGCCGAGATAGTAGCCAATGTTCCCCAGCTTGCACAGGCAGCTATCGAAGAGGCGATCTCCGTCGCGCAGCAGGCTTTTTTACTCTGGCGTCAGAAAACCGCCAAAGAGCGCTGCGTGGTATTACGTCGTTGGTTTGATCTCATCACTGAAAACAGTGCTGATCTTGCCGCAATCATGACCGCAGAGCAGGGCAAACCCCTGGCAGAGTCCCGTGGAGAAGTGACCTATGCCGCGTCATTTATTGATTGGTTTGCCGAAGAGGGCAAGCGTACTTACGGCGACATGATCCCTTCGCCGCAGTCTGATAAGCGCCTGATGGTACTGAAACAACCGGTGGGTGTCTGTGCTGCGATCACTCCCTGGAACTTCCCTGCGGCGATGATCACCCGTAAAGCCGCGCCTGCGCTGGCTGCGGGCTGCGTAATGATCGTCAAACCCGCAGAACAAACACCGCTGACCGCATTTGCGTTGGGCGAACTGGCGATACGTGCGGGGATCCCGGCGGGGGTTCTGCAAATCGTCACGGGCGATGCAAAAATCATTGGCGGCGTGTTGACGAAGAGTGATGTGGTTAGAAAACTCTCTTTCACCGGCTCAACGCCGATCGGACGTCTGCTGATGGCCCAGTGCGCACCAACGGTGAAGCGCGTTTCCCTGGAGCTGGGTGGTAACGCGCCATTTATCGTTTTTGATGACGCGGATATTGAGGCAGCCATTGAAGGCGCGGTGCAATCCAAGTTCCGCAATGCCGGTCAAACCTGCGTATGTACTAACCGTTTTCTGGTGCAGTCCGGTATTTACGATCGGTTTGCACAGCGTCTGGCGGAGCGAGTCAGGGGGCTTACGGTAGGCAACGGCGCTGAAGAGGGCGTTCTGATTGGCCCGCTTATTGATGAGGATGCGGTAGCTAAAGTCGAGAGCCACATTCAGGATGCAAAAAATAAGGGCGGTGAGGTATTGGTGGGCGGCCACCGGCACACGTCTGGTGGCCTGTTTGTTGAGCCAACGGTGCTCGTCAACGTCACTCGCGACATGTTGATTGCGCGGGAAGAAACTTTCGGCCCTGTTGCACCTCTGTTCCGTTTTGATACGGAAGAAGAGGCGGTGGCAATGGCTAATGACACTGAATTCGGTCTGGCGGCGTATTTCTTTACCGAAAACAGCAAAAGAATGTGGCGGGTCGCGGAGGCGCTGGAGTATGGCATGGTCGGTCATAACACCGGGCTTATCTCCAACGAAGTCGCACCGTTTGGAGGAATGAAACAGTCAGGGATCGGCAGAGAAGGTTCAAAATACGGTATCGACGAATATCTTGAGATTAAATATTTCTGTACATCTGTAGGGTGAATATCGCGCTTTACGATGAAAACTCACCCACGTTAAATCACCAGGAAAGAGGGAAAGTATTATGTCAGATGCTATGAAGCCCTTTGAATTCAGAACAGTGCCATCGATGCTGGTGGAATGGTCAGGTGCGCAACGCCTGGGCGAGATCCTGTCTGGCCGTTTTACTGCCCGTAAAGCGCTGATTGTGACAGATGGCGGGCTGGTAAAAGCAGGCTTATTAGAGCCGGTGGAAAAGAACCTACGCGAACATGGGTTCGATGTGGTGGTTTTCGACCGGGTGATTGCTGATCCGCCGGAAGCTATCGTCCTTGAAGCTGCACGTCTTGCCCAGGAGCAGCACATCGATATCGTGATTGGTCTTGGCGGTGGGTCGTCGCTGGATGTGGCAAAACTGACGGCAATTCTGGCGCACTCCGAACAAGATCTCAGTGGGTTGTACGGTATTGATAATGTTCAGGGCGAACGATTGCCGCTGGTGCAGATCCCCACTACCGCGGGTACGGGCTCGGAGGTGACCAATATTGCCATTCTCACCACGGGCGAAACCACCAAGATGGGCGTGGTTTCCCGCCAGCTCTATTGTGATTTTGTTTTGTTGGATGCGGAATTAACCGTTGGATTACCTGCGACACATACCGCCGCGACGGGTATTGATGCAATGGTTCATGCCATTGAGTCTTACACCAGCAAACACAAAAAGAATCCGATGTCCGATGCGCTGGCACGTGAAGCATTACGCCTGATTTCCAAACATCTGGTCACGGCCTGTCGTGACGGTTCCAACCGCCAGGCACGCGAGTCCATTCTATTGGGTGCAACCCTGGCCGGTCAGGCTTTCGCTAACTCACCGGTGGCTGCGGTACACGCGCTGGCTTATCCGCTTGGCGGCCATTACCACATTCCCCACGGTCTCTCGAATGCGCTGATGCTTGGTGCAGTGCTGCGTTATAACGCCAAAGTTGCGGCACCGTTATATGGGGAACTGGCTGACGTACTCAACGTGGGCGGCGAAGGAGACGTACAGACGCGTTGCAACGCGTTTATTGATGCAATGATCAGCATCATGGATGAAAGCGGTGCGCCGAGACGTTTACGCGACGTCGGGGTGAAAGAGGATACGCTGGCGTTGCTGGCCTCAGACGCGATGAAACAGACCCGCCTTCTGACCAATAATCCGGTCGAGGTAAAAGAGGCTGACGCTTTGGCGCTTTACCAGGAAGCTTTTTGATCACCATCGCCAACACCCTACGAAGTGAAACGTGAAAGGACATAATAAAATGACCGATATTCGCTTATATATGTTTCAAACTGGTTCGCTAAAATGCAAAGTCCACAACATCAAAATGAATCAGGGAGTTGGGGCCGATTACGAAATCCCCGTCCCGTTTTTCCTGCTGACTCATCCAGATGGTCATACGCTGATTGATGGGGGTAATGCCGTGGAAACCGCCACCGATCCCAAAGGCTATTGGGGCGGGATCACCGATGTTTATTGGCCGGTAATGCGTGAAGATCAGGGCTGTGTTGCGCAGCTCAAAAATATGGGGATCAATCCTGAAGACATCCGCTATGTGTTGCAGTCGCACCTGCATCTCGATCACACCGGCGCGATTGGGCGCTTCCCCAATGCGACACACATTGTTCAGCGCCGCGAGTACGAATATGCTTTTACTCCCGACTGGTTTGCTGCGGGAGGGTATATCAGAAACGACTTTGACCGACCGGGTCTGAAATGGGAGTTTCTGGAAGGCGAGGGCAATGATTTTTATGATATCTATGGCGACGGTACGCTGAAGACGGTATTTACACCCGGTCATTCACCCGGGCATCAGTCAATATTGGTCACTTTGCCCAACTCCGGCTCGCTGCTGCTGACTATCGATGCAGCATATACTATGGATCACTGGGATGAGAAAGCGCTGCCGGGATTCATGTCCTCAGCCGTTGAGGCTGTGCGCTCGGTGCAGAAGATGCGCATGTTGGCGAACCGCACAGGCGCGCAAGTGGTGACAGGCCATGATCCGGATGCCTGGCCAACGTTCAGGCACGCGCCTGAATATTATGATTGATAGGGTCGTTGTCACATAGAGATATCAATAATGAAAAGCCCGCTTAAGTTCTCTTAAGCGGGCTTTTCTCATTTGGATCCTCTGACGGGGATCGCCCTCGCCAGTACCGGACTAATATAGAATCAAGGGGAGAATGCCTTCATTGTCAAAACCAACAAAATGAACGCGTAAACTCTAAGGAAAGAACTATCAAATACATAGGGTGATTCAGGTATGACTTAGTTAAGTCCACATATAGAGTGGCAATGATAATCCATAAAAGGAGTATAACTATGAGCAATCCTAATAATGATGAAGAAGCAAAAGACGCAAAGCCTATTGTTGAAGCAGAAAGGGAAGCATCTGCCGGTAAATGTCCTTTTCATGAAGGAAACCCTATTAAAGCTGCTGGCGGCGGGACAAATAATCGAGACTGGTGGCCTAAACAGTTAAGAGTCGACCTGCTGAGTCAGCACTCAAATCGCGCCAATCCGTTGGGCGACACTTTTGATTATCGCCAGGAATTCGCCAAGTTAGACTATCCTGCGCTCAAAGCCGATCTTAAAGCGTTGCTCACTGAGTCGCAGCCGTGGTGGCCCGCCGACTGGGGCAGCTATATTGGTCTTTTCATCCGCATGGCGTGGCACAGCGCAGGGACTTACCGCTCGGTCGACGGGCGTGGTGGTTCCGGACGAGGTCAGCAGCGCTTCGCACCGTTAAACTCCTGGCCAGATAATGTGAGCCTCGACAAGGCGCGCCGTTTACTGTGGCCGGTGAAGCAAAAATACGGTCAAAAAATTTCCTGGGCCGACCTCTATATTCTTGCGGGTAACGTCGCTCTGGAAAACTCCGGTTTCCGCACTTTCGGTTTTGGTGCCGGGCGCGAAGACGTTTGGGAGCCAGATCTGGATGTAAACTGGGGCGACGAGACAACCTGGCTTGAACACCGCCATCCTGAATCCCTGGCTCAATCGCCGTTGGGTGCAACGGAGATGGGGCTTATTTACGTCAATCCTGAAGGCCCAAATCACAGTGGTGATCCTGCCTCGGCAGCCCCGGCTATCCGAGCCACCTTCGGCAATATGGGGATGAACGATGAAGAGATTGTTGCGTTAATCGCCGGTGGCCATACGTTGGGTAAAACGCATGGCGCTGCTCCTGCCAGTCATGTCGGTGTTGACCCTGAAACTGCCCCTATTGAAGCGCAAGGTCTGGGCTGGGCAAGCAGTCATGGAACCGGTGCCGGGTCTGATGCCATAACCTCCGGTCTGGAAGTGACCTGGTCTCAGACACCAACGCAGTGGAGCAATTACTTCTTCGAAAACCTCTTCAAATATGAATGGGCACAGACGCGCAGTCCTGCGGGTGCTATTCAGTTTGAAGCGGTCAATGCGCCAGATATTATTCCTGATGCTTTTGACTCTTCGAAAAAACATAAACCGACCATGTTGGTCACCGATCTGACGCTTCGTTTCGACCCGGAGTTTGAGAAGATATCGCGTCGTTTCCATGGCGATCCACAGGCCTTTAACGAAGCCTTTGCCAGAGCGTGGTACAAACTGACCCACAGAGATATGGGGCCAAAATCGCGTTATATCGGGCCTGAAGTGCCAAAAGAAGACTTAATCTGGCAAGACCCGCTGCCGGTACCGGCATATCACCCAACCGTCGCCGATATCGCGCTGCTGAAAGAAAAGATCGCTGGTTCCGGCCTTACCGTTGGTGAACTGACCTCGGTAGCCTGGGCTTCGGCTTCCACCTTCCGTGGTGGTGACAAACGCGGAGGTGCCAACGGTGCACGGCTGGCGCTGCTTCCACAAAGAGAGTGGGATGTTAATGCCATTGCGGCTCGCGTACTGCCTACTCTGGAAGGTATTCAACAGTCATCCCAGAAAGCCTCTCTGGCGGATGTCATCGTTCTGGCTGGCGTAGTGGGCGTTGAACGGGCAGCGAAAGCGGTGAACATCGAGGTTGAAGTGCCTTTCACCGCAGGTCGTGTGGATGCCCGTCAGGATCAGACTGATATTGAATCGTTCGAATTGCTTAAACCAAAAGCGGATGGTTTCCGTAACTATCGCGGTGTTGCTGGCAGTACCTCGACTGAAAATCTGCTGATCGACAAGGCTCAGCAGCTTACGCTCACCGTGCCGGAATTAACGGTACTCGTCGGTGGATTACGGGCTCTTGGAACGAATTACGATGGCAATCAGCACGGCGTTTTCACCAACAAAGTGGGTGAGCTTAACGCTGACTTCTTCGTAAATCTGCTTGATATGCGCACCGAATGGAAAGCAACCGACTCCTCCGGAGAACGTTTCGAAGGACGCGATCGCCTCAGCGGAGAGGTCAGATTTACCGCCACGCGTGCCGACCTGGTGTTTGGTTCGAATGCCGTATTACGTGCTTCAGCAGAAGTTTATGCCAGCGCTGACGCCAAAGAAAAGTTTGTTAAAGACTTTGTAGCGGCCTGGACCAAGGTGATGAATCTGGATCGATTCGACATTTGAGATGTATTGACCGGTTTCGATGATTGAAATCACAAAGCAAAAAGCCCGCTTAAGGAAACGTGTGGACTGACCCCATAAAGTTGGACAGTTCATGTTAAGCGGCTTTCAGGGCCTGGGTTCGGTATTCTACCGGACTCAGGCCTTTTAATTTCAGGCTTATTCTTTTGTTGTTGTAGTAATGGATATATTCCTCTATCGCCTTCCTCAGTTCGCTGAGGCTGCTGAACTGACTCAGGTAAAAACACGCCGATTTCAGCGTACCGAAGAAGTTCTCCATCACAGCATTATCCAGGCAGTTTCCTTTACGCGACATCTGCGCCTTTAACTTTGCTTGATACCCTGCCATTCGATACGGCCAGCTGCGCTTAATGCCGCAGGTGGGCCTGCCGATATCAGTAAAAAGCATCAGGCCTGATGCGCATTCGCAATATGACTCCTCAGCTAAAATATCAAGAGAAGTCCAACTTAGCCGCATCATATCAGAAGGTATAAGTCACACCTGTTGACAGGAGTCCTGTCCAGGATTTATCAACCATTGGGCTATTTGTGACTTCATCAGAAAGGTGAAGGTAACGAAGCGCGACGTTAACTTTCCAGTCTTTATTGATTGAATACGCCGCATTGAGCTCCAGAAAGGGTGACCAGCTGTTTCCTGCATCATAGGCACTCAGACCACTCTTGCGTGACTCTTTCTGCGATATTCCATAGTAGTAATTGTTCTGTCGAGAATCGGAAAATTCCAATCCTGCGCCGGAAAGAAAATTAATGCCGCTGACGCTCCATGGATATATCCAGCCCAGATTCCCTGTCAAACCATCGCTGTTTCCAAGCATATCGCCCGCCAAAGCAGCCCGTAGAAAGCCATAAGCTGTCGTGTGGGTATACGTCAATCCAGCCATGGCGGTTGACTTGCGATTATCGAGTTGTTTCAGTTGCTGATTGCTGCTGTCGTCTGATTTGAACTTAAAAGGAGCCCAGTAAACCGTCGCTGACAATTTGTCTTCATCTGTATTCCACAGGTAATACCCTGCACCGAGGCCATGTACCCAAAAGTTGTTTCCCTCATACATGATTTGCGGAACGGGCTGGACAGTGTTGTCATAACCTTTGTACGGGCTCTGCGTAATCGCGGCGCCGGCACCTATGCTCAATTCATTAGTGTTTGCAGAAGCCATTGAGGTGGTGGGAATGACAATAACACAAAGCAAAGTGAGTTTTTTTTTCATGACAGATCCACCAGCAGAGTAAAGTTTGTGCATCTTGCATGAGAGTTTTTGGCTTGCACAGACCCCTTTCGCATTCTTGATATTACCTAACAGTATCCTGTCAAACTCCTTCTGATATCCCTCTCATCCTCCTTCAATTTTCAATTTTCGCGCACGCTCTTTTCGTATTACTTACGTACGTTTTTTATGCGGACTGATAAAGTTTCAGATTGAGAATGAACGTTCACTAAGGGTCTGTCTGCTTATGCTTTACAAAAAATTATTTATAACGGGACTCGTGCTTTTGACAGTCAGTTGTGACCAGAAGAATGCCGGGATGCCAGGGATGGATTCCATGCCTACAGATGTGGGTGTCGTCACCCTAAAGTCTGAATCCGTTACCCTCTACAGTGAACTTTCTGGACGCGTCACCGGAACGATGGTTTCTGATGTCAGGCCACAGGTCGGTGGCATCATAAAGAAAAGACTCTTCACGGAAGGGGACGAAGTTCAGGCAGGCCAGGTTCTTTATCAGATTGATCCAGCCACCTATCAGGCCAGTTATGATGAAGCGGTTGCGCAAATGAATAATGCCATTGCCGTGGTGAAAAGCAGCAAGCTTAAAGCTGAACGCTACGCCGCGTTGCTCCGAGAAAAAGGCGTAACCCGTCAGGATGCAGACGACGCCGCAGCGACCTACCAGCAGAATGTTGCATCGGTGGCGCAGTACCGGGCTGCTGCGCAAAGCGCACGCCTTGATCTTGAATATACCCAGATAAAAGCGCCAATTTCAGGCCGTATCGGTATTTCATCAGTTACCCCAGGTGCATTAGTCACTGCGAGTCAGACCGATGCGCTGGCAACGATCAGAGTACTAGACCCTATTTATGTCGATTTGACTCAGTCCAGCACACAGCTTTTGAAACTGAGGAAACAGCAACGCTCAGGCCAAAAAGAAGAAACTGTACCCGTCACTGTAACGTTGGAAGATGGCACAAAATACCAGCGCGTCGGTAAGCTTGAGCTGGCAGAGGTGTCAGTCGATGAATCTACGGGCTCCGTCACGCTCAGAGCCGTTTTTCCGAACCAGGAACATGAACTCCTTCCGGGCATGTACGTCAGGGCATCCGTGAGCCAGGGAGTACGCAATGATGTCATTCTGGCTCCTCAACAGGGTATTACGCGTGACGCCAAAGGCGATGCCACTGCCCTGGTCGTCGATAAAGACAATAAAGTTGAAAGTCGGCAGGTCACTACTGAAGGCGTGGTGGGCAATAAATGGCTGATTACTAGCGGCCTTCAGGCGGGTGAACGTCTGATAACGGAGGGGACTGGCAAGGTTCAGGCCGGTATGGAAGTTAAAACAACAGAGGTTGGCAGCACAGCTGCGAACGAGGCTTCCAACAACGTAACCGGAGGCAAGTAAGCATGCTGGCACAGTTTTTTATCAGACGCCCTGTATTTGCATGGGTCATTGCAATTGTCATTATGCTGTTTGGTATTATCAGCATTAACAACCTGCCGATTGCCCAGTATCCAGACGTGGCGCCGCCTCAGATTAGTATCGAGGCAACTTACACGGGTGCATCAGCTGAAACTCTCGAAAGCAGCGTGACCCAGGTTATTGAGCAAGAACTCACCGGTCTTGATGGCCTTCTTTATTTCTCAGCGTCAAGTACTGCTTCAACCGGCCAGGTTAAAATCACGGTTACCTTTAAACAGGGTACCGATCCGGATATCGCTCAGGTTCAGGTGCAGAATAAAGTTCAGCGGGCAGAAAGCCGTCTGCCGGACGCCGTAACATCACAAGGCGTGACGGTTGAAAAGGCGCAGAGTGACTTCCTGCTTATCATGGCGATTTATGACAAGACAGATAAAAGCACCTCAGCCGATGTTGCTGACTATCTGGTCAGTAATATTCAAGACTCTCTTGCACGCGTTTCAGGCGTAGGCGGTGTACAGGTGTTTGGCTCAGAATACGCCATGCGCATCTGGCTTGACCCCGTAAAACTGGCTGCCTTTTCTCTCATGCCCTCTGACGTGCAGACTGCCATTGAAAGCCAAAACACGCAGGTCTCATCCGGGCAGCTAGGTGCGACGCCGTCAAACAATGAACAGCAATTAGTCGCCACAGTCCGCTCGCGCTCCCGCCTTCAAACACCAGAGCAATTTCGTAATATCGTTATCAAGAGTAAAGCTGATGGTTCAGCGGTGCGTCTTTCTGACGTGGCCCGGGTTGAAATGGGTGATGAGGATTATAGTGTTAACGTCCTCGCAAACGGCCACCCCTCTGCAGGGCTTGCGGTTCAGCTGGCATCGGGCGCTAATGCGCTTTCGACGGCTGAAGAAGTCAAAAAAACAGTGGCTGAATTTCAGGCAGACATGCCGGCTGGCTATGTCGTTGCCTATCCCCTTGACAGTACTGACTTCGTTAAAGTGTCCATTAAGGAAGTTGTTAAAACCCTCGTCGAGGCGATCCTGCTTGTCATCATTGTAATGTTTATATTCCTGCAGAATATTCGCACTACGTTAATCCCGGCTATCGCTGTTCCTGTTGTGCTATTGGGAACGTTTGGCGTGCTTTCAGCATTTGGCTATTCCATCAATACCCTGACGATGTTTGGCATCGTGCTGGCGATAGGTTTGCTGGTGGATGACGCGATCGTCGTCGTCGAAAACGTTGAGCGCGTGATGCGTGAGGAAAATTTGCATCCACGCGAGGCCACTGAAAAATCGATGAGAGAGATCACCGGAGCACTCATAGGGATTGCGATGGTACTCTCCGCTGTTTTCCTGCCGATGACCTTTTTCAGCGGCTCTACGGGCGTTATCTACCGGCAATTCTCCATAACCATCGTCTCGTCTATGGTGCTGTCTGTGATAGTGGCTCTCACACTCACACCTGCACTGTGTGCAACATTGCTGAAACCCCATAACCAGCAAAGTGTTGATAAAGGTTTCTTTGGCTGGTTTAACCGCAAGTACAGCGCAATTCAGGGGCGATACCAGAATGGTGTCGGTCATGTGATTCACGGTCCGGTGCGATTCTTCATTCTCTACGGCGTGATCCTACTGGGATGTGCCGTTATGTATATGCGGCTGCCCACCGGGTTTCTCCCGACCGAAGACCAGGGATATATCATGGTGCAATACACGCTGGCTCCCGGCGCGACTGAAAACCGTACCCGGGAAGTGCGCAAAGCGATACAGCAGTATTTTCAAACCAAAGAGAAAGATAACGTTAATGTCAACATGCTTGTTGACGGTTTCAGCTTTGGAGGAAGCGGTCAAAATGCTGGCGTCGGTTTTGTTGCCCTCAAAAACTGGGATGATCGTAAAGGAAGTAACAATAGTGCTGACGCTATTGCCGGACGCGCCATGACGAACCTGGCGGGGATCAGGGATGCACAGATTTTTGTACTGACACCACCGGCCGTTTCCGGACTCGGGCAATCAAATGGTTTCACCTTCGAGCTGCAGTCGCGCGCCGGTACTGATAGCAGTACGCTGATTAAGCTTCGGGATAACCTGATTGCTGAGGCGGCTAAAGACCCGACTCTCAGTAATGTACGTGCGAACACCCTGCCTGACCTTCCTCAACTCCAGGTCGATATTGATGATGCTAAGGCGCAATCTCTTGGCATATCGGTCAGTGATATTAACGACACGTTAAGTGCTGCCATCGGGGGAACCTATATTAATGACTTCGTTGACCGCGGCCGCGTGAAAAAAGTCTATATGCAGGGTGATGCAATACATCGCGGAAAACCGGAGGATATCGACCAATGGTTTGTTCGCGGGACCGACAGTAATGGTAATAACACGATGGTACCGTTTTCTTCTTTTGCATCTTCTCACTGGGTGTTCGGCGCGGATTCACTGTCACGTTTCAATGGACTTTCCTCTTATGAAATTCAGGGAAGTGCCTCTTCTGGCAGCAGTTCCGGTGATGCTATGACCGCAATGGAGAAACTGGCCAGCAAGTTACCTTCCGGTGTGACGTATTCCTGGTCAGACCTTTCCTATCAGGAAAAACTCTCCGGCAATCAGGCCATGTCCCTGTACGGCCTTTCTTTGATTGTGGTGTTTCTGTGCCTCGCCGCCCTTTATGAAAGTTGGTCAGTACCCTTTTCCGTCATGATGGTCGTTCCGCTTGGCGTCTTGGGTTCCCTCCTGGCTGTCACCCTGCGCGGGTTGGAAAATGATGTTTATTTCCAGGTTGCGCTACTGACCATCATTGGGCTTTCCGCCAAAAATGCGATCCTCATCGTGGAGTTCGCCGAGGCGAATTATCGCAAAGGAGAAGATCTGATCCCTTCAGCTATTCATGCAGCGACCATGCGCCTCCGCCCGATAATCATGACGTCCCTTGCTTTTACCGCGGGTGTATTGCCGCTGGCCGTGTCTTCCGGTGCGGGAGCAAACAGCCGGGTTGCAATAGGCACCGGCATCGTTGGCGGAACGATCACTGCCACTCTTCTGGCCATATTCCTTGTCCCTCTGTTCTTCGTTTTGGTAAGACGCATCGTCCCGGGAGTGCCGGTTGATCGTAAAGACGTACGTGGTGCCGCTGAAGAGAAAGGAGAATAAAATGACCTTTAAGCTTCTGATTTTATGTTCCCCACTCTTGCTGGCTGGTTGCATTTCATTGGATCCAAATTACAACCGGCCGGAGTTATCTGTCCCGGCAGCGTCCCCTCAGGGGGAAAGTTATGCCCGTCTGGGCAATGCCCGTGCAGGTAACTATAGTGAAACAGGCTGGTATGATTATATTCAGGATGCCCGACTCAGGCAGGTTGTGGTGATGTCGCTTGACAGCAGCCGGGACCTGCGCGAGGCCGTTGCCAACGTGAAAGCAGCCCGAGCTCAGTATGGAGAAGAGCGCTCAAATCTCTTTCCGACTGTAAACGCTGAACTTAGCGGAAGTCGCTCCCGTTCGCTCACAGGCGAGGGTAACAAGACCGCACTGAGCTCAAGTTATGAGGGAGATGCCAGTGTCAGCTCCTTTGAACTCGATTTGTTTGGTAAGAATCAGAGTTTGACACGTGAGCAGTATGAGACGTACCTCAGTACGCTTCAGGGAGCACGAAGTACCCGCCTGACCGTGCTTTATAACACTGTTGACTACTGGCTGACACTCGCTGCAGACCGAAGTAATCTTGCAGTTGCAAAACAAACCGCTGAAAGTGCGCGTCAGTCATTACACGTTACACAGACTCAGCTTCGTTATGGAACGGCATCAATGGTGGACGTTTCTTCCGCAGATACCACGTATCAATCTGCGCTTGCTGATGTGGCCAGTTATACAACCAGCGTGGCTCAGGATAAAAATGCACTCAATCTGGTCGTCGGAAAAACAGTGCCCGACGACCTTTTACCTGAAGGCATTGATACACTTTCCCATGCATTCCGAGAAATACCGGCGAGCCTATCATCTGACGTTTTACTTAATCGGCCTGACGTTCTCGAAGCTGAGCATAATCTCAAGTCTGCAAATGCCAGCATTGGCGCTGCCCGGGCAAATTTCTTTCCCAGCATTTCACTTACTGCAAGTGGCGGGGCCGCCAGCTCCGACCTTTCATCTCTGTTTAAGCACGGGGCCGGAGTCTGGTCCTTCTCTCCCAGCATCTCTCTGCCCATTTTTTCTGGTGGCTACAACACCTCGCAGTTGAATTACACAAAAGCCCAAAAGGAATATTACGTGGCGGCATACGACAAGGCGGTTCAGACGGCGTTCCAGGAGGTAGCCAATGCGCTGGCACGACGAGGCACCATAGATGATCAACTAACAGGCCAGCAGAATTACGTGAACTCCGCTGAAAACTATTACAACCTGGCGGACCTTCGCTACCGAAATGGGGTCGATAGCTGGCTTAATGCACTGATTGCTCAGCGTACGCTTTATACAGCGAGGATGTCACTGATTAGTACTCAGCAGGAATATTACGAAAACCTGATAACGCTATATAAAGTCATGGGGGGAGGAACCGCACTGACAGAATCGGATATTAAACACTGAGGACATCTGCCAGCCAGACAATAATTCTGAGAGGGCTGGCAGCTATCTGCCTGAGTAATGAATCTGTGAATAATTGTTACCAACGGTGCAAAAGTGATCCACCCCAACGGTTGAAATCTGATCCAGGGGTTAATCTGCTCTCCTGAACAAGGGAGAGCTTATGATCACTTTTGAGACAGTTATGGAAATTAAAATCCTGCATAAGCAGGGAATGAGCAGTCGCGCTATCGCCAAAAAACTGGGCATCTCCCGGAACACTGTCAAACGGTATCTTAAGGCAAAGTCTGAGCTACCAGAATATTCCCCAAGGCCTCGTGCCACCTCAGTTCTGGATGAGCACCGTAATTATATTCGGATGCGTATTCAGGATGCCCACCCTTATAAAATTCCCGCTACGGTGATCGAAAGAGAGATCCGCGAGCAGGGTTACGGCGGCGGGATGACCGTTTTAAGGGAATATATCCGCTCTCTGGCTGTTACCGCTCCGCCGGATCCTGTTGTCCGCTTCGAAACCTCACCGGGACAGCAAATGCAGGTTGACTGGGGCACGATGCGTCACGGTAAAAACCCACTGCATACCTTCGTCGCCGTTCTGGGTTATAGCCGGATGCTGTATATCGAATTTACCGACAATATGCGCTACGAAACACTGGAAAGCTGCCACCGTAATGCATTTACCTTCTTTGGCGGCGTCCCGCGCGAAGTGCTGTTCGACAATATGAAAACGGTTGTACTGGAACGCGATGCTTATCAACCAGGCCGCCACCGCTTCCATCCTTCTCTCTGGCAGTTCGGTAAAGAAATGGGCTTCACGCCTCGTCTGTGTCGTCCCTTCCGGCCACAAACCAAAGGAAAAGTGGAACGAATGGTGCAATACGCCCGCAATAGCTTCTACATCCCACTGATGACCCGCCTGCGGCCAATGGACATCATTGTCGATATGGAGACAGCAAACCGGCATGGGCTCCGCTGGTTGCATGAGGTGGCCAATCAGAGAAAACATGAAACGATCCAGACTCGGCAATGTGATCGGTGGCTGGAAGAACAACAGACTATGTTGGCACTGCCGCCGGAGAAGAAAATGCACGACGTGCAAATAACCGACACCCTAACGACCTTCGATAACCATCCGCTACATCACCCTTTATCGGTCTATGACAGCTTCTGTCGGGGAGTGGCATGATGGTTGAACTTCAACATCAGCGGCTAATGGCCCTGGCAGAACAACTTCAGTTGGACAGCCTCATCGGCGCAGCTCCGGCATTATCCCAGCAGGCAGCAGAGCAGGAATGGAGCTATATGGACTTCCTGGAGCACCTGCTGCATGAGGAAAAACTGGCACGGCATCAGCGCAAACAGGCGATGTACACGCGCATGGCAGCATTCCCGGCAGTTAAAACGTTCGAAGAATACGACTTCACCTTCGCCACCGGAGCTCCTCAGAAGCAGCTACAGTCGCTGCGTTCACTGAGCTTTATCGAACGAAACGAAAATATCGTACTGCTGGGGCCGTCAGGCGTTGGCAAAACGCACCTTGCTATCGCGATGGGCTATGAAGCAGTACGGATGGGAATCAAAGTAAGGTTCACGACTGCCGCAGATCTGTTGCTTCAGCTCTCAACAGCGCAGAAACAGGGGCGCTATAAGAACACGCTACATCGGGGAGTCATGGCTCCGAAGCTGTTGATCATCGATGAGATCGGCTATCTGCCGTTCAGCCAGGAGGAAGCTAAGTTGTTCTTCCAGGTCATCGCCAAACGGTATGAAAAAAGCGCGATGATCCTGACGTCAAACCTGCCGTTCGGGCAGTGGGATCAGACGTTCGCCGGAGATGCCGCTCTGACGTCCGCGATGTTAGACAGAATTTTACATCACTCACATGTTGTTCAGATAAAAGGAGAGAGCTATCGGTTAAAGCAAAAAAGAAAGGCAGGGATTATCGCAGAGGCTAATCCTGAGTAAAACGGTGGATCAATATTGAACCGTTGGTGATGATGAAAAGTGGATCACTTTTAACCCGTTGTTGACAATAATTAAGAAATCGGGAGTTTTTTATGAAATAATTTTTTGCCTGTACGCTGTTTCTTCTAAGCATGTCTTCTGCCGCCTACGCCGTTCCGTTCCCTTCGACGGCCCAGGCCGTTCTGGCTCCCATGCCACCCCCTGAATCTCAATGCCAGGAGCAGTAGTACCGTTTACCGCCCCTCCTTCAGCGGCGGAAATGATCGTGGTCCGCGGCTTGACGTACTGGCTATTTAACGACACCTATTATCGTGAAATAGGAAATCGGTATGTGGTGGTAGAAGCCCCTGTCACGCATGCTCACAATAAAGCAATGTCGGTGATGGACTTTAACGGGAAGCGCTATTATGTCAAAGCGGGCAGGTATTATCAGCGCAACATTGATGGGGAGTATATTGAAGTGTCGCCTCCCAACGGCACTAATTAATGGGTAAAATAATTTTGTGTTTTCTGGGTTAAATCAATCCTGTTCTGAATCTGAATGTTTTGTAACTGGTGACACTTTGATTGAAATCAGGAAAATCGTCAACGTAGAAGGCACTGATTTTTCAGCACTGATCAAAGTGACCCTATTCATTACCTCTTTTGAGGAGATCAACGAGCTGCGCAAGGTGCTGTATCGAAATTACGGTGATCACTTGCCTGCTAGTTCGCTCGTAGAAGTCAGCCACCTCTTCTCACCTGACCTCTCAATAGAAATTGAGGCTATATTCGGCCTTTGATTCATTGCTCACAGCCGGAGAGTGACAGCTGTTCGGCTTTATCACCTTTTTAACAACCCGCTCTAAGTGTCAACAACAGGTTAAAAGTGAGTCTTCCGCACCGTGGGGCACAACTGTGCCGGGGCACACTTTCCGCCACAATCAGTAAAGTGTGGTTTTTAATCGCTCTGGCAAGGCCTCGTCGTAAGCCAAACCATCAATTTCTGACTGAGAAATCATACTCAGGATACTGCCTGTGCTGGGAAGGGCCTGGCGCTCAATGTGTGCGGCAGGATCCCACAGTCTTGAGCGAATGATAGCTCTGCTGCACTGGAAAAAAACGCTTATCACTGAAATGCGCAACACCGTTTTAGGGGGGTGATTATTGATTGAGAATTTATCAAGCAAAGCCGGGTCTTTACGGATTTCAGCTGTCCCGCTTATCCGCAACGTTTCGCCAATGCCGGGAATTAAAAAGAGAAGCGCAACCCGGTTGTCATTTAAAATGTTGCGCAGACTATCTATACGGTTATTGCCCCGGCGGTCGGGCAGAAGTATTGTTTTAGCGTCCTCGATATGAATGAAGCCTGCAGGATCGCCTCTTGGCGAGACATCCAGACTATTTGGTCCCGATGTCGCAAGCGCCACAAACGGAGATGCCTCAATAAACGGTCGGTAGGCCGGATGAATATGGTCAGTCACCTTCGTTAAAGAAGGTTTAGCTACCGCGCCGTAAAGTTGCTCAAGCTCATTACTGTCAGTAATCAGCATGTTTTCGTCAGCCACCTTATTCACCTCCAGATTTCAAAACAGAGATTTCAAAACAGAATGCATGCTGGGATTTTATAGCTGATGCTTTTTAGTTGTCCATGTTTATGGGTATAGGTGTTTGTGGTTTGTCTGCTTTTTACAGCCCGTCACCTGCGGGTAAGGTCGGCATACCAACATCATTTTGTCTTTCGGCTCAAAGTCGTGATCAATCATGCAGCGTTGCGCTCTTGCTGTACGTCCGATACTGGCGACCGCCAGATTCGACCCGAGCGGTTTTGGATAGCCGCAGGCATACATTACCGGCAGCGCTTCACGATTATTGGAAACTTGCGTCGAGAACCCCCTTGGCGCTCCCACTTTACGCCAGGTGACCTGCATGTCCTCATACCTGCTGGAATCCGGTTTAATCGGATAGAATCCTTCATCGGCTTCAAATGGCAGCGCTTCGAGCTGGGACTGGCTTAGCGGATGTCCCTGTTTTTTTTCGACGCACGCCGGAAGTTCGGCCATCACCTCACAAAAATCAAACCCGTCTTTACGTGTAAAACCCAGACGTTGCATGCACTGGAATTGCAGCGCCTGTTCGTTTCTGGTTAGGGTATTCAGTGAAACTCCAACCGGATCGCCACATTCTATCATGGCTGATTTTACCCCCTCTTCGGAAGTCGAAGGACGTTGCCATTGTGTGAATTCGGGAGAAGGTGGACAGCCTGTAAGCAAAAATACCGATATGACGAGGGAAGGTAATGCAATTAGCTGAACTTTACGGAACATATTGATCCTTATTTTTATTGTAGTCAGGCTCCGTCTTTATGGGGCTGACGCTCAACGGCACGCTTTCTGACGCAAAGGTTTTTTGAGAGATACATCAAATCACTGCTAGAAATCATAATCATAGACAAAAAGTCGCCTTTATAGTGAAACGACAAGTGTTTGCCTATCAATGGTTTCAGACATTATCTTGCTTACGTGAGTTTTCGTTGGTCTGAGCGTCAGACCCCGCTTAGAGAAAATAGGACAAGTAAAACAGTAACCAAAACGATAAGCGACGAATAGGGTGGCCCCAAGCCCGTAGATAAATCTGGCAGTAATTGCATTGCTCCAGGTCAGCTATTCGTTGCGATCCCTTGTGGCAGTGATTCTGGTTGCTTCGTGCCAGAAGGGGACGGCGCAACCATCACAATATGCTAACTATGGGGAGGAAATCTGTCAGCATTACTGCCAGTTTGCGCTAAATTCAAACGTCTCAGAATTAACCAACCGGTCAATGCTAAAGGAAAGATGTATGTCTGTTGATAATATATCCCGAATGGGTACCGCCAAAGTGGCACTTTTTGTGGATGAAACCGGTCATCAGGTAATCGAGAAATTTCCTGTCAGTGATGTGGAGTACAGTTTTTATCAACACGCAGCCAAGAATCTCGCTCAGGTAGACATTGCCACCCCAAAGCTGTTGTTCGCCGATCCATCCTTACGCAAGTTGAGACTGGAATATATTCCACACGAGGTTGATCAGGACTCAGTTGCAGGAGATGAAGTGTTGTCAATTCTGTCTCGCTTACATTGCTATCCACCTGACCCCTCATGGGGTTATCACAATCACACCTGGTCAGAATCAGCGCTCGAAAAATCTCTCATTCTTTTGACATTACCAGGCAGAGCAGCACAACAGTTACGGCATTTTCAGCAGGCAAGTGATGCTCTGTTTAGTGGTCAGTGCTTAATTTCAGGCGATAGTAATGCGGGTAATTGGGGAAAAAGGGATAACGGTGATTTAGTCCTTTTCGATTGGGAGAGATTCAGCACAGGAAGCCCAGCTATTGACCTTGCCCCCCTCATAAAGGGAATGGGCTCTATACAAAAATTTATTGAGTTTGCAGATCGCTATAACTGTGTCTCTTGTCACTCTAAGCCTAATGATTTAGCTAAAGACATTGCAATTGCCAAAGCATGGATTGTTACTGAGGTAGTCGTGCTGCTTAATGAGCGGCAGAAAAGTGATTTTCAATTATATCTCAACTGGTACAGAGAAAATCTTCCCGCCTGGTTAGATAACACTGTAAAAATGCTTTGATGTTCTCAAAACCACTTATCTACCAATGATGCGAATTCCACTATGAGTAGTGATGTCCATTTTTCGCTCATAGCCGTCCAGAAACCACCGAAAAGCAAAAAACCTGCTTCAGTTCCCTGAAGTGGGTTTTTCTAATTTGGCTCCTCATGCTGGGATCATATTATCCAGTAACTGGCTAATAAATAAGATAAATATTAAAGAATTAAAAGTCAAGGCCACCAGAATGACCACCAATCCAGCTGGTTACATAAAACTGATTTGAGCGGTATCGTGCATTTGGTGATCGTTACCATGGTCATATCGGCAGTGTTGATCCCGTCCCCGTTGTGGAACTGTACCCGAGGAAATAACTGGCAGTCTGCTCTGTGCCAGATAATAGTCTTCGCACCCTGAAAGATCTTGATTGCAGGAAATGTCTGCTTTAGTCAGGCGCGGTTGACACGCTGGCGTTGAACCAGCTGCAGATGTAGACGTTCGCTATTAGACTCCAGCCGTACGGCACCTGATCCCAACATTAAAATGGGGCAGCGGGCTGTTGGGTATCAGGATGATTTATCAGCCTAAAAATCTTGATGCTCTAAAAGCCGATTTTATTGCCCACTTCAAGGCCGCTGAACAGCTTAAAATTACGGCAGAAATGAAAGCCGAAAAAGATCCAGATGATTCAGCTTCTGAGCCCAGTGATTTTAAATTTTCAATCTGACCAGTCAGATAAACCAATACTACAACCGGCATTTAAACCCCTCCGATCCATTTGCCAGTGTGGTAATTTTTTGAAATGAAATTGACTAAAAATAACCTTGCTGTATCACTTCGGCACGGAGGGTGAAAAGCGTGTCTAAACAGCGCCCTGTTTATACGCATCTTTCCCCCAGTCCACCATCCCACCCAGCAACTGCTTCAACAGTACCTGGAGTTCAGAAGCTTTAGCCTCCTCGTACGCAAAGGGCTCGATCTCTTCCATGTAATTCACCTGCGCCAGCTCAAGCTGAACCGCGTGAATATTAATGTCCGGCTGGCCGTAAGCGCGGGTAATGTAGCCGCCTTTAAAGCGGCCATTCAGCACATGGCTGAAGCGGATTTGTTGCCGGCAGGTTCTCTCGAGGATTTCACTCAGCGCCGGTGAGCAGCTTGCGCCGCAGTTGGTGCCGAGGTTGAGGTCCGGTAACTGGCCGTCAAACAAACGCGGGATCACCGAGGCAATGGAATGTGCATCAAACAGCAGCGCGTAGCCGAATTCCTGCTTCATGCGCGCCAGTTCCGACTGAATTTTCTGGTGATATGGCTGCCAGATTTGATTGAGATATTGCTGGCGCAGGGCGTCTGCCGGCATCATGCCCGGTTTGAATGTCGCGCGACCGTCGAATAACGTATCGGGATACAAGCCGGTCGTCGCGGTGGTATACAACGGTTTATCGTCGGACGGCCTGTTCAGGTCAATAACAAAACGCGAATACTGGCCGACCAGAATGCTGGCACCGAGCGTTCGGGCAAAATCGTACAATTGCGGAATATGCCAGTCGGTATCGGAAAGCGGCAGTGCGGCATCGCTCAGACCGCTGGCGACTTCAGGCGTCAGGTGCGTACCGGCGTGGGGAATGCTGATCAGTAACGGCGCGGTACCCCGGATAAACAGGTACGGTTCAGTGATAACATTGGCGGTTGACAGGCTCATGAACGGAACTCTCCTCGAACTTCTCCACGAAAGACAACAGTGCAGGGCAACTGACCACCCAGCCAATAAACCAGCTCGGCAGGACGTGACAGCGGCCAGTGTATGAAATCAGCGACTTTTCCCGCTTCCAGCGTGCCATGACTCGCCTGTAAACCCAGTGCCCGCGCACCGTGACAGGTGATCCCGGCCAGCGCTTCTTCGGGGGTCAGGCGGAACAACGTACAACCCATGTTCAGCATCAGGCGCAAAGAAAGCGCAGGCGAGGTGCCCGGATTGGCGTCACTGGCCAGCGCCATCGGCACGTTATGTTTGCGAAATTCAGCCACCGGCGGACATTGCGTTTCACGCAGCAAATAATAAGCGCCTGGCAGCAATACGGCGACGGTGCCGCCAGCGGCCATGGCCTGCGCGTCTTCTCCGGTGGCGTATTCAAGATGATCGGCGGACAACGCATGATGCCGCGCCGCCATTGCGCTGCCATGCAGGGCAGACAACTGTTCGGCGTGTAATTTAACCGGTAAACCCAGGGCTTCAGCAGCATTAAACACCCGTTCAACCTGGGCGGGTGAGAACGCCAGATGTTCGCAAAAAGCATCGACTGCATCGGCCAGATTTTCACTGGCTACCACCGGCAGTAAGGTATCGCAGATAAGATCAATATAGTCATCGGCGCGTCCTTTGAACTCCGGCGGCAGGGCATGGGCAGCAAGGCAGGTGGATTTCACTTCGACCGGCAGCATGACGCCCAGACGGCGGATCACCCGCAGCATTTTCAGCTCGCTTTCCACGCTCAGCCCGTAACCGGATTTTATCTCCACGCAGGTTACGCCTTCAGCCAGCAATGTTTGCAGACGGAATAACGCCTGTGCCAGCAGTTCATCTTCGGTGGCATCGCGGGTGGCATTGACGGTGGAGAGAATGCCGCCACCGGCTGCGGCGATGTCTGCATAGCTCACGCCGTTCAGCCGTTGTTCAAATTCTCCACTGCGGTCGCCGCCAAAGACCAGGTGCGTATGGCAGTCCACGAATCCCGGCGTAATGATTCCGCGATTGAATTCATGCAGCGCGGCTCCGGCGAAATCTGGGCAATCTGCGGCGGGGCCGGTCCAGACGATTTTCCCGTTTGCGACGGCAATAGCGCCGTTTTCAATCAGGTTGTAATGCCCGTCCTGCATGGTGACCAGCGTGGCACCGCGCCATACGCTGTCACAACGGGAAGGAGGTTCGGCTGAAAAAGGGGGGGATATCGCTGACGGCATGACAGGCTCCAGGCTGAATTTATCTTGTATAGACAACTAAAGTCAACCTAACGCATAACCGCGAAACCGGCAAGGTAGCCAGCGATAGTTTTTTCTTATTACGAGACGTCTTCCAAAATTTGAACGAAGCGATAGCGGCCTTTGACGACCGCCATTAAGGTATGCCCGGATCAGCCGTGGCTGGTGAAACGACCAAATAATTGATAGCGGGAACCGGGATAAATCAGACGCGCGGAAGTCACCACCCGGCTGCCACTCCAGGTCCGGCGATGGATAAGGAGGCAGGGCTCATGTTCGTTCAGTTGCAACAATTCGTGTTGCTCATCGCTGGCACTGATCGCTTCAACGCGATGCTCACCCGCCGTCAGCGGCGCGATTTCCATCAGATAGGTATAGGGCGTCTGCTTGTTCAGCACCTGTTGCAGATAATCCGGCGCGGTTTCCGGGTTCACAAAACGATCTTCAATCTGCACCGGCACATTGTTTTCGTAGTGAACAATCTGCGAGTAAAACATCATCGTGCCGGTAGCGATGCCCAGTTGCAGCGCCTGGTCGGCATTTGCCAGCCGTGCTTCGCACACCAGAATCTTACTGTCATGGCGATGACCGCGCTGGGCAATTTCATCGGCAATGTTGTGTACTTCCAGCATCGGCGTGTAGGCCTTGGCTTCGGCCACAAACGTGCCGACGCCCTGCATGCGGATCAAAAATCCTTCGCTGGTTAGTTCGCGCAGGGCACGGTTGATGGTCATGCGGCTGACGCCAATCTCATTGACCAGCTCACTTTCCGAAGGTACACGCTGATGCGGTTTCCAGACACCGGCGCGGATCTGGCTGATGATCGCCTGTTTCACCCGCTGATAAATCGGCGCGGGCGTGTCGCTCATTGCGGCCGCCAGTTCGGACAATGTCTGCTGCGATACTCCCTGTTGTGTGACCTGATGTGGCGCGGCACCATTTTGCGAAAGGGGCGTGGGCTCCGACATGTCTCTTACCTCACTCAATGAATTTCCAGAAATATTGGGAAAGTTTGCCTGTCCGCCCGGCAGTTTCCAACAAGGGAAATTAAACGGTAAGGGCGTGACGGAAAACTAAATTTTTAAAAAAAGGGTTGTTGCAAGTTTACAGCGCAATCAGGCATATGTATATGTATAGACAAGTCGCTTAAAGGTTTGGCAATTGTTTCCATTAAATTGCGTTTATGTTTCTTCTTACTTTTCAGGAATGCCGTCATGCCTGCTTATTTTGCTCCACGCGCCTTACTTGCTGATGGCTGGGCGCACAACGTGCGGCTGGATGTTGATGCTGCCGGAATGCTGACTGCGGTAACCCCAAACGGCGACCCGCACGGTTGTCTGTCACTGTCCGGCCCGGTCGTTCCGGGTATGCCGAATCTTCATTCCCACGCATTCCAGCGGGTGATGGCCGGGCTGGCAGAGGTCGCCGGTGATCCGCAGGACAGCTTCTGGACCTGGCGCGATCTGATGTACCGCATGGTGCAACGCCTCACGCCCGAACAGGTTGGCGTCATTGCCCGCCAGCTGTACATCGAAATGCTCAAGGGCGGTTACACGCAGGTGGCAGAATTCCATTATCTGCACAACGACATCAGCGGTCAGGCTTATGCCGATCGCGGTGAAATGACCGCTCATCTGAGTGAAGCTGCCTCGCAAACAGGCATCGGAATGACCCTGCTGCCGGTGCTTTACAGCTACGCCGGATTTGGCGCGCAACCTGCACAGGCCGGGCAGAAACGATTTATTCAGGATGCCGACGGTTACCTGAAACAGCAAGAGATCATCCGCAACCAGATCCGCGGGAAAAGCCTGCAAAATCAGGGGCTGTGTTTCCACTCCCTGCGCGCCGTGACACTGGAGCAAATGCAGCAGGTGTTGCAGGCCGGTGATAAAAACCTGCCGGTGCATATTCATATCGCTGAGCAGCAGAAAGAAGTGAACGATTGTCTGGGCTGGAGCGGGCAGCGTCCGATTTCCTGGCTGTACGACAATCTGGATATTGATTCACGCTGGTGTCTGATCCACGCCACCCACGCAGACCGCTTTGAGCTGGCAAGCATGGCCGGCAGCAACGCAGTAGCGGGGTTGTGCCCGACCACCGAAGCCAATCTGGGCGACGGAATTTTCTCCGGCGTCGATTATCTGGCGCAGTCAGGCCGCTGGGGGATCGGTTCCGACAGCCATGTTTCCCTGAATGTGGTGGAAGAACTGCGCTGGTTTGAATACGGGCAGCGCTTGCGTGAACAGCGGCGTAACCGGCTGACCACGTCTGTGCAAAATTCGGTGGGCGATGTGCTGTATACGCAGGCATTGCAGGGCGGTGCGCAGGCCTGCGGCGCGGCCATCGGCCAGCTTTCGGCGGGATATCGTGCCGACTGGCTGGTGCTTGACGGTCAGGATCCTTATCTGGCTGCGGCAAAAAACAGTGAGTTGCTTAACCGCTGGCTGTTCGCCGGTAATGCCGGGCAGATTCGCGATGTGTACGTCGGTGGTATCGCGCGTATTGTCAGCGGTCAGCATGAACAGCAACAGGCCGCGGCGGCAGATTTCCTCGCGCTGCTGAATCATCTGGCGGAGGACGTCGCATGAACGGCTGGCAGCGCTTTTCCTTCGACAGTCTGCCGGTCAGCCCGTGGCGCAATGGCGGTGGTGAAACCCGCGAAATCATCAGTTTCCCTGCCGGTAAAAGTGATTTTGACTGGCGCGCCAGCATTGCCACCATCGTGCAGGACGGCCCGTTCTCGGCATTTCCCGGTATTGACCGCTCCATCACCTTGCTCAGTGGCGATGGCGTGCATTTGCAGGCACAGCCTGACGTCGACCATTTGCTCGATGTTACCGGTGAACCGTTTTCGTTCAGCGGTGACATCGCACTCAGCGCCCGCCTGACGGGCGGCGTCACGACAGACTTCAACATTATGACGCGGCGTACCCATTATGCGTCAAGGGTGATTGCCGCCCGCGAACACCTTAGGGTAACGCGTGAAAACGGCGGGGTGATTTATGTTATCCACGGTATGTGGCAGTTGGCGGATAGCACGCAGCTGCGTGCGGGCGAAGGCTATTACTGGTCTGACGCGGCGGCTGAAAAAAACGATGGGCCCGTGACGCTCAGTCCAGTTAATCAGGAACACGAATGCCTGCTGTTATGGGCGGCCATCACCCGATAAATACCTTCCGGGGCTGCGCTAAAATGGCGCATGGCGCGCACTGAATTGATTCAATTGTCGGCGCAACATGCGCCATAACCGGCGCTGAATGTTGCCAAACGGCATCTGTAGGATCTGGCATAAAGCTTGCTTAGATATTGCTGACTGACTTGTATAGACAAGACTATACAGTGACATAATCAGTAGCGTAATTTGTCTGTGGCGATTCACTGCAACAGGCATTCCCCGAGACAGTTACTTTGGCAGGAGTGGCAGATGAGCAACATGATTTCCAGGGCTGTACTGAAACGTTCGGTGTCTTTGTTAGGGCTGGCAGTGGCGCTGGCGAGTGTGACTGTCAGCACGGCGCAGGCGGCAAATACGCCGGTTGCTATTGGTATTTCTGGCTGGACTGGCTTTGCGCCACTGACGCTGGCAGACAAAGCCGGCATCTTTAAAAAGAACGGTCTGGATGTCACGCTGAAAATGGTACCGCAGCAGTCGCGTCATCTGGCGATTGCTTCCGGTTCCCTGCAATGTGCGGCGACCACCGTGGAAACCTATTTAACCTGGAATGCCAGCGGTGTGCCGATCAAACAAATCGTACAGCTGGATAAATCTTATGGGGCTGACGGTATCGCGGTGCGCAGCGGTATTAACAAAATTACTGACCTGAAAGGCAAAACTATCAGCGTGGATGCGCCGGGAACCTCATCCTACTTCCTGCTGGCGTGGATCCTCGATAAAAACGGCATGACGATGAAAGACGTCAAGCTGGCTACCCTCGGGCCGGATACCGCCGCGCATGCCTTTATTGCCGGACAAAACGACGCGGCAGTGACCTATGAGCCATACCTTTCCACCATCCGTCAGAGCCCGGATAAAGGCAAAATTCTGGCGACCACGCTGGAATATCCGATGGTGATGGATACGCTGGGCTGTACGCCGGACTGGCTGGACAAAAATCCACAAGCCGCACAGGCGCTGGTGAACAGCTATTTTGAGGCGCTGGATATGATCAAAAAAGAGCCGGACAAAGCCAACGAAATCATGGGTGCGGCGGTAAAAGAAACCGGCAAACAGTTTGCAGAAGAATCCAGTTATCTGCGCTGGCAGGACAGAGACGCCAACAAGAAGTTCTTCAGCGGTGAAATTGTGACCTTCACCAACGAAGCGGCGCGCCTGCTGACTGAAATGAAAATCCTGCGCAAAACGCCGGACATTAACAGCTTATATGACGCGAAGTACGTGAAATAGCCATGAAGGACCCAGACATGAACAGTCCTGTCAGTCAGGCAGCAGAAAATTTCGTTACCGCGCAGTCAGTCTTACGCGAGCCGGCACCCTTGCCGGCAAGCAAAAAAGTCTGGCATAACCCGATGATGGTGCCTTTACGTCCGGTCGCCTCGCAGCGTCGCTGGTTCCTCGGGTTCTGTTTCTTTGTCCTGTTTTTTGCCGTGTGGGCGCTGGTGACGTTTACCGGTCTTGTTTCTGCCACCTTCCTCGCCAGCCCAGCGGGCATGTTGCAGGAAGGGATTTTACTGTTTACCGATTTCGATTTTACGACCGACATCGGCATGACCGTGATGCGCGTGCTGGGCGGCTTTATCCTGGCTTGCGCCATTGCCGTTCCGCTCGGGATCCTGATGGGGTCTTACAAACTGATTGAAGCCTTCTTCGAGCCATTTGTGTCGTTTTGCCGTTACCTGCCAGCATCAGCGTTTGTACCGTTGCTGATCCTGTGGGCCGGTATCGATGAAATGCAGAAAATACTGGTGATTTTCATCGGTTCTTTCTTCCAGATAACCCTGATGGTAGCCGTGACGGTGGGTGCAGCGCGACGTGACCTGGTGGAAGCCGCGTATACGCTGGGTGCAACCAATCAAAGTGTGGTGCGTCGGGTGATTATCCCCGGTGCCGCACCGGAAATAGCCGAGTTGCTGCGCCTCGTGCTCGGCTGGGCGTGGACTTACGTGATTGTGGCGGAGCTTATCGGTTCCTCAAGCGGTATCGGGCACATGATTGTTAACAGCCAGGCACTGCTCAATACCGGACAAATGATCTTCGGCATTATCGTGATCGGTTGCATAGGTCTTCTTTCCGATCTGTTGTTCAAAGCGGCCAACCGTCGCCTGTTTGTCTGGAGTTCACTGTGATGAGCCATCCGAAACTGAGTGTCCGCCAGGTTGAGCGTATTTTTACCGGCCCGAAAGGTGAGAACACACAGGCGCTGTTGCCAGTGGATTATCAGGTGGATGAAAACGACTTCATCACCATTCTGGGGCCTTCAGGCTGCGGTAAATCGACACTTTTGCGCATTGTGGCGGGGCTGGATCAGCCGACCCGGGGTGAAGTGTGGCTCGACGGTGAACTCGTGGATGGCCCGGGAGCCGATCGCGGCATGGTCTTTCAGAGTTACACCTTGTTTCCGTGGCTGACGGTCGAACAAAACATCCGTTTCGGGTTGCAGGAACGGGGCGTGAGTCAGGCAGCGCAAAAAGAGCGCAGCGACTACTATATTAATAAGGTCGGGTTACGCGGTTTCGAACAGCACTTCCCGCGCCAGCTTTCCGGCGGGATGCAGCAACGCACCGCTATCGCCCGCGCACTGGCCAACGACCCGAAAATTCTGCTGATGGATGAGCCTTTTGGCGCCCTGGATAACCAGACCCGCGTGATGATGCAGGAACTGCTGTTATCGATTTGGGAATCCTCACGTAAAACGGTGTTGTTCGTGACGCACGATATCGACGAAGCGATTTTCATGGCCAACAAAGTGGCAATTTTCAGTGCGCGTCCGGGGCGGATTAAAACCGAAGTCGCGGTTAACTTCCCGCATCCCCGTGATTACACCCTGAAAACGTCGCCGGAATTTATGGCGCTGAAAGCGCGGGTGACTGAAGAAATTCGTACCGAAACGATGCAGGCGATGGATCACTGATCCCGTGCGCTGTGCACAATAGATTTTAGATTTGTCATGTAATGCATAAACACCCGGCGGGCTGAGTCCTTAGCTGGGTTTACTTCCGGTTTCACTTGTCTATACAGGAATAGATTATGGCTTCTTCATCCACCGAGTTAACCCTTTGCCGCCTGCAACCAGGTCATGTTGACTTGCCGATGCTGCGCAAGATTTATCAGGGCAATGTCCGCCTTGAACTGGCTGAGGAGGCGCGTGCTGGTGTGCTGGCATCGCAGGAAACGGTCACCCGCATTGTTGAGTCGGGGAAAGTGGTTTACGGCATCAATACCGGTTTCGGCAAACTGGCACAAACGCGTATTCCTGCGGAACGGCTGGCGGAACTGCAGCGCAATCTGGTGTTGTCGCACAGCGTCGGTATCGGCAAAGATTTGGCGGATAACGTAGTACGTCTGGTGATGGCCACTAAAGTGTTGAGCCTGTCCCGCGGCCATTCCGGTATTCGCATTGAGGTGATTGATGCGCTGATTTCCCTGTTCAATGCCGGTGTATATCCGTGCATTCCTGAGAAGGGCTCCGTGGGTGCATCCGGTGACTTAGCGCCGCTGGCGCACCTTTCCCTGATGCTGATTGGCGAAGGTCTGGTTACTGCGCAGGGCGAAAAAATGTCGGCGAAAGAAGGCCTGGCGACCATCGGCCTGAAGCCGTTTGAACTCGAGCCAAAAGAAGGGCTGGCGCTGCTGAATGGTACGCAGGTTTCTACCTCGCTGGCGCTGTCAGGCCTGTTTGAAGCTGAACGCGTATTTTCTGCCGGACTGGTGGCAGGCGCATTGTCGCTTGAAGCCATCAAAGGTTCGGTTAAACCACTGGATGCCCGCATACACGAAGCCCGCGGCCAGCTGGGACAAATCGCCGTGGCGGCTGCGCTCACCGATATTCTGACAGGCAGTGACATTGTCACGTCTCATGCTGATTGCGGCCGCGTTCAGGATCCGTATTCCATCCGCTGTGTCCCTCAGGTGATGGGAGCTTGCCTGGATAATCTGCATCACGCCGCCCGTATTCTGCGTATCGAAGCCAATGCCGCATCCGATAATCCGCTGGTGTTTTCCGAAAACGGCGACGTGATTTCCGGCGGTAACTTCCATGCCGAACCGGTGGCTTTTGCTGCGGATATTATTGCGCTGGCCGTGGCTGAAATCGGTGCGATTTCCGAGCGCCGTATGGCATTGCTGCTCGATACCGGGCTTTCCGGTTTGCCTGCGTTTCTGGTCAATGACGGCGGGGTGAATTCCGGCTTTATGATTGCGCAGGTTACCGCTGCAGCGCTGGCGTCAGAAAATAAATCGCTGGCGCATCCGGCCAGCGTCGACAGCCTGCCGACCTCGGCGAATCAGGAAGATCATGTCTCTATGGCAACCTACGCCGCCCGCCGTCTGGGCGAGATGTGCTTTAACACCAGCGTGGTGGTGGGCATTGAAGCGATGGCCGCTGCA
The DNA here is from genome assembly GCF_049889095.1 of Ewingella sp. S1.OA.A_B6. Taxonomy (NCBI): domain Bacteria; kingdom Pseudomonadati; phylum Pseudomonadota; class Gammaproteobacteria; order Enterobacterales; family Yersiniaceae; genus Ewingella; species Ewingella sp. S1.OA.A_B6. The sequence goes on from NZ_JBLJFK010000001.1 coordinate 449,681, forward strand.
CAAGGTATTGATTTCCATCGTCCGGTGCAAAGTTCAGTGACGCTGGAGAATGAAATGAAAGCTATCCGTGAAAAGGTCGCGTTTCTGGAGAAAGACCGCCTGATGGCACCGGACGTAGAAATGATGCGTCTCTGGGCTTCCCGCGAACACTGGCCTGCGGCGATTGAAGCGCTGCTGCCGAGCTTTGCCTGATCACTTTTGCCAGATAATTTCTGAATAAAACACCCATTTTAGAGAAGGAAACGACGATGAACGCCCCACAAAAAACTGCCGTTGCCCGCGTTGTTCGTGCTCCACGGGGCACGGAACTGAGCTGCCAGAACTGGCTGATTGAAGCGGCTTACCGCATGATCCAGAACAATCTCGATCCGGATGTCGCTGAGCGGCCGGAAGATCTGGTGGTATACGGTGGCATCGGTAAGGCGGCGCGTAACTGGCCTGCTTTTGAAGGCATTCTCGACAGCCTGCGTAAACTGCGTGAAGACGAAACGCTGCTGGTGCAGTCCGGTAAACCGGTGGGGGTGTTCCGTACACATACTGATGCGCCACGCGTGCTGATTGCCAACTCCAACATTGTGCCGCACTGGGCAAACTGGGATCACTTCCATGAACTGGATAAAGCGGGCCTGATGATGTACGGCCAGATGACCGCTGGTTCCTGGATTTACATCGGTGCGCAGGGCATCGTGCAGGGCACCTACGAAACTTTCGCGGAAGCGGGGCGTCAGCATTACAACAGCGACCTGCGCGGTAAATGGATCCTGACCGCCGGTCTGGGCGGCATGGGCGGTGCTCAGCCACTGGCGGGCGTACTGGCCGGTGCCTGCGTGCTGGCGATTGAATGCCAGGAATCGCGCATTGATTTCCGTATTCGTACCCGTTACCTCGATTACAAAGCACACAGCATTGATGAAGCGCTGACGATGATTGAAAAAGCCTGCGCCGAGAAAAAAGCCATCTCTGTCGGCCTGCTGGGCAATGCCGCTGAAATAATGCCTCAGCTGGTTGCCCGTGCCAAAGAAGGCGGTCTGCGCCCGGATATTGTCACTGACCAGACATCAGCACATGACCCGTTGAATGGTTATCTGCCGGAAGGCTGGAGCCTGGAAAAATGGCAGGATGCGCGTCAGTCCGATCCGCAATCTGTGGTGAAAGCCGCGCGCGCGTCGATGGCAAAACACGTTCAGGCGATGCTCGATTTCCATGCAATGGGTATTCCGACCGTTGATTACGGTAACAACATCCGTCAGGTTGCCAAAGACGAAGGCGTGACAAATGCCTTTGATTTCCCGGGCTTTGTGCCTGCCTATATTCGTCCGCTGTTCTGTGAAGGCAAAGGTCCGTTCCGCTGGGTAGCGCTTTCTGGCGATCCGGAAGATATCTACAAAACCGACGCCAAACTGAAAGAACTGTTCCCGGATAATGCGAATCTTATCAACTGGCTGAATATGGCGCGCGAGCGCATTGCCTTCCAGGGGTTACCGGCACGTATCTGCTGGCTGGGGCTTGGCGAGCGTCACATTGCCGGTCTGGCATTCAATGAAATGGTGCGTAACGGCGAACTGAAAGCCCCGGTGGTTATCGGCCGTGATCATCTAGACACCGGTTCTGTTGCTTCTCCAAACCGTGAAACTGAAGCCATGAAAGACGGTTCTGATGCGGTTTCCGACTGGCCGTTGCTGAACGCCTTGCTTAATACCGCAGGCGGTGCAACGTGGGTCAGCCTGCATCATGGTGGCGGCGTCGGGATGGGGTTCTCGCAACATGCCGGTATGGTCATTGTGGCGGACGGTACCAAAGAAGCGGATGCCCGCCTTGAACGCGTGCTGTGGAATGACCCGGCAACCGGTGTGATGCGTCATGCTGACGCCGGTTATGAGCAGGCGCAGGAGTGCGCTGAACGCAATCATCTGAATCTGCCGATGCTCTGAAAGCATTCATGTTAAGTGATTAATTCATAACGGAATTAAATTGAACAATGCTCCCGGGCAGTGGCGCAGACCGTTGCCCGTTTTGTTTCTAAAATATGCGGAAAATGCTGCAAAAAGTGGCGTAAAACGCTGCTGATTTACGGCATACTCGGGAGCATACAACAGCGTGAGGTGAGTAATGGCTTCAGATCTGGCAGTTCCTGATACGACGTTTGTTAACCAGCAACAGGTTCTGAAAAACCTGGCAAGACCGGCATCACGGTCACTGAGCGTTTATAACGCCGGTCTTTCGGCAGATGCCGTGCAGAAAAAATACGGTGTGGCCCATATTGCCAAACTGGCCAGCAATGAAAACCCGCTGGGTGCCAGCCCGCAGGTGGTGGCTGCGCTAGAAGCGGATGCCTGCTTCAGTTCTGTTTATCCGGATGCCTCAAGTGCGGCGCTGCGTGACGCGCTGGCGGCGGAGACCGGCGTGACAGCCGAAAATATTGTTATCGGCAACGGTTCTGAAGACATCCTGCACATGCTGGCGCTGGCGTTTCTCAACCCCGGTGACCGCGTGGTGACGCTGATCCCCTCATTTGGTCTGCATGAAATTTTCCCGCGCATGATGGGGGCCGATGTCACTATGGTCGGCGTTAATGCTCAGCAGGAGTTTGACGTTGCAGCCTGGGAAACCGCGCTGTCCGCACCGGCCAAAATGGTGATTTTCAGCAATCCGTCTAATCCGGTGGGCTGCATGCTCAACCGGGAAGGATTCACACGCATTATCCATGCCACCCCGGCGGATTGCGTGCTGGTAATTGACGAAGCCTACTTCGAGTATTGCGAAACTGACCCTGAATATCCTGACAGCCTGCGCGTGCTGGCTGAACAGTCACGTCCGTGGATTGTGCTGCGAACGTTTTCTAAAGCGTACGGATTGGCGGGGTTGAGGGTGGGTTACGGGTTAGCCAGTCATCCCGAACTGGTTAATTTGCTGGACAGGGTGCGTACGCCTTTCAACATTAACCGTTCGGCACAGGTGGCAGCCATGGCGGCGTTGCAGGATAAACAGCATGTCCGCGACAGCATTGCGCTGGTTACAACGCAACGTGAGAGCATGGCGGCCGAACTTGCTGCACTCGGTTTTAACGTCGCCTCATCCCGTGCTAACTTCCTGTTCTTCAATGGCGGCCGCCCGTCCTCAGAACTGGCACAACGCCTGCTCACTTATGGTGTGATTATCAAACCCTGGCGTGAAACCGGTTATGAAAACTGGATCCGCGTGTCCGTCGGCAATGAAAAGGATAACCGGCAGTTTATCGACAGCCTGAAACGCATTCTGACGGGGGGAGAAGCGTGAAACGTGCTGCGCTGAACATTGACGATTTACGCCAGCAGGCAAAATGCGCCTTGCCACGTTTTGCATTCAGTTATGTTGAAGGCGGGGCGGATGATGAACAAACGCTGAAAGATAACCGTGCGATCTTCGCCCACTGGCGCTTTATTCCACCGGTGCTGAACGATTCCAGCCAGCGCGATTTGTCCGTCACGCTGTGCGGGCAGCGGCTTTCTGCGCCATTACTGATTGCGCCGACTGGTTATAACGGCATGCTACGTTACGGCGCGGATGCGATGCTGGCCCGCACGGCTAAACGTGCCGGTATCGGCTATATCCAGAGCACGGTTTCAACCGCATCGATTGAAGAAATCGCGGCACAAAAACTGCCGCAGCATTGGTTTCAGCTGTATGTGCTGAAAGACCGGACTGTCACGACCGGCCTGCTGGATCGTGCGAAAGCGGCCGGTTGTACCACGCTGGTGGTCTCGGTCGATGCTGTGCATTTTGGTAACCGCGAAAAAGATAAACGCAATTACCGGCGGCCGATGAAATTATCGCTGTTGAGCATGATTGACGTTGCGCTGCATCCGGGCTGGGTTTGGCGAACGTTAAAGCCTGCGGGAATGCCTGGTTTTGGCAATCTGAAACCTTATGTTCCGGCGGATAAACAACGTGGTGCGGGCGGAGCGAGTTACTTCTCACAGCAGATGGATACGCGGCTGGACTGGGAAACACTGCGCTGGATCCGCAGCCAGTGGCAGGGCGCGTTGTTGATCAAAGGGATCCTGGCGCCGGAAGATGCACGGCTTGCTTTTGCGAGCGGCGCTGATGGCATCGTGTTGTCAAACCACGGCGGGCGTCAGCTTGATGGATCAGTGAGTGCGATGGAGGTGCTGCCTGAAATCCGCCAGCTTTGCGGTGCGCAGGCGACAATTCTTATCGACAGTGGTTTCCGCCGTGGCACTGATGTGGTGAAAGCGCTGGCGCTGGGTGCGGATGCGGTGCTGCTCGGCAGGCCGATGTTGTACGGCGTCGCCGCAGCCGGTGAAGCTGGCGCACAACGGGCGCTGGAGATTATTTTGCAGGAAGTTGACCGGACAATCGCGCAGCTTGGTTGTGCCTCGGTCAGTCAGCTGGGGCCGCATTTATTGCGCCGTCAGCCATAACGGTTTGAAGAAATATTTAAAGCAGCCTTAGAGAGTGTTCATCAAACCAGTCAGAGGCAACAATTACGGAGAGGCAGTTATGCAGGCACAGAATATTATCTTCCCGGCGCAAATCCTGCGCGGCCCCGGCGTTATTTCTCAGCTTGGCGATATTTGCGCGCTGTTGGGCACCCGTGCGCTGGTGATTGGTGGGCATCAGTCGCTGGCTGCGGTGGGGGATAAAATCCGCCATCAGCTGGGAGGTTGCGCGGTAGAACTGGTTGGCAGCGAGTGGTTTGGTGGTGAGAGCAGTGAAGGCAATATCAGCCGTCTGGCGAAAATCGTCAAAGATAAAAAAGCCGATATTGTGATTGGTGTGGGCGGCGGTAAATCCCTGGATACCTGTAAGGCTGTCGGCGCGGAAACTAACGTGCCGGTCGTGACGATCCCGACGATTGCAGCGACCTGTGCCGCGGTCACGCCGCTGACTATCCGTTATCACGACGACGGGCATTTCCGTGATTTATTTCCGCTTGCACAGGCACCTGCGTCGGTGATCATCGACAGCGACATTCTGGCCGTTGCACCGCTGCGCTGGCTGGCGGCGGGGCTGGGCGACACACTGGCAAAATGGTATGAATTTCGCGCCATCAGCAGTCATCACGGCTCGCTGAGTGGCGTCTCTCGTTCTTCCAGCGCCAACAGCCGGATCTGTTATGACCTGATTGAGTCTTATGGCCCTGCGGCCTGCGACGCCGTCCGCGCCGGTAAACCGAATGCTGAGCTGGATCAGGTGCTCGACGCTATTTTAATGTTCGCCGGCCTGACATCGCTGATGAGCAGCGGGGCGCACGCCGCCGCGTCTCACGCCATCTATGAAGGTTTCACGGTCTGCGATAAAACCCGCGAATTCGGCCACGGCCTGCTGGTCGGTTTCGGCAACCTGTGCCTGCTGGCGCTGGAAAACCGCAGCGACGAAGAGTTGCTGGAAGCGGTGAAACTGGCGCAGGCCTGCGCCATTCCGCTACGGTTGAGTGAAATCGCTGATCTGAATGCCGAAGAACTCGACAGCATCGTGAAAGCCTCTCTGCACGCGCCCGATATGGAAAATATGCCGGGACATGTGACGGCAGGGGCATTGTATGAGGCGATTTCGCGGGTAGAGGCCATGGCGGATCTGGTTTGATGCCCTTTGGAAAGGGGAGAAATTTTAATTTCAAAATCAAAATCAAAACCAAAACCAAAACCTTGGGTTGCCACCCAAACTGGCCTTAAGAGGCGCCTATCGCCGCGCCTCTTAAGAATCTCCGGCTCTTTCACTGCGCGCTATCGCAGGCACGACGGACATGTTCCGACGAATTAGCGAGTGGCGCAAATCCAGGTGCTTCGCACTGCCTTCTCTCGGTCTTCGAGCCATAGGTCTCGAAGCCGCTCCGTTCAGCTGAATTTTGAGCACGCCAATCAATTTTTCTAAAAAGATGAAAATCATCCTGCCGTTGAATGTTAGATCGTGCGGGCGTTTCGAGACCTTAGGCTCGAAGACCGAAATGAGGGAACTGCTTCGATGTCCGGTCTGACATCAGATCCCCGCTAAATATCCTCCGTCCACATACAGCACCTGCCCGGTGATATATGCCGCAGCGGAACTGCTCAGAAACACCGCTGCGCCGATCAAATCATCCAGTTCGCCAAATCTTCCCTGTGGGATCTTTGCCTGCATCTGCTGGCACCAGCCGGCGTTGTCATAAAACTCAGCCGTCAGATCTGTTTTGAAATACCCCGGCCCGATGCCGTTTACGCGGATATTTTTAGATGCCCACTCCGTCGCCAGCGTATGTGTCAGACCAACCAGCGCGGATTTCGATGCGCCGTAGGGTGCGGCGCCAGGCACACCGACCTGACTGGTCAGGGAACACAAGTTCAGAATACTGCCGCCGCCGTTTTCCGCCATCAGACGTGCGGCGGCCTGAGCGCAGAAAAAAGCGCCTTTCAGATTGGTGGTCAGAATGCTGTCCCACAGCGCTTCGTCGACATCTATCGACGGGCATAACTGCTCGGTACCGGCGTTGTTGACCAGCACATCCGGCGGCACGGGCAGGGAGGCGAAAGCGGCAGTAAAGGTGGAGGGCTGCGTGACATCCAGCACCAGCGGTGTGGCGTCACCGTCTTGCTGACGGATTTGTTCACAGACGATATTCAGCGTGGTGATATCACGCCCGCTGACGATCACGCTGGCACCGGCTTGCGCCATGCCCGCTGCCAGTGCCTGACCGATGCCGCGCGAACTGCCGGTGATCAAAACGCGTCTGCCTTGCAGCGAGAAGCGTTGCAGGGAAAAAGAGGGGGTCATAGCGGTTTCCCTGCGGGGCTGATCCCCGCCAGCCAGTCGCTGAATTCATCGGTATATTCAACCGGCTCGCTTCCCAGCATCATTGCCATGGACAGCCCGAGCGCTGAACTGGCAGGAGTATGGCCGCTAAACCCACCGGCGCGTAAATCCAGGACCAGCGTCGGACAGCAGAACATAGCGAGACGGAAGATTCGCTGCCAGTGGGGCGGTAGCCAGCCGCGGCGGGCAAGTTCCGCCAGTAACGGCTGCCAGTATTCTTCGCCTTTATCGCGTAAGAAGGCGGCGCGCAGCGGGGTTAACTGCCAGTTATGATCGACATATAACGTGTCGCCGCGGCGCATCACCGTCACTTTGTAGAGTTCGCCACAGCGTGAAGGCTCATAAAGCCACAGCGGATGGGCAAAAATGTTGTGGAACGTGGCTTTGATTTCAGCCAGCAGCGCCGGAATATGACGACCGGCAAACGCGGGGTCGAAGCTGACCAGTTGCGGGATTTCTTCCGTGGTGTCGTACCAGACATTGGCATTGTGTGCGTCACCGTGTGCGATGATCACGCCGTGGTCGGCCAGCGCCGCGGGAGCCAGCCGGATCCCGGCTTCACTGAATAATTGTCGCAGACTGTGCTGATAGGTCACGCCGTTGATCACCCAGCGCAGGTTGCTCAGTGTCTGCCATTCCAGCGCTTCATCTTCCAGCTGGAAGGTTTTTCCGACATAAAAACGGGCCACGCGGCCACCGAAACCGGCGGTGATTTCCGGGTTTTCTGCTGAAATCAGCCGGTGGTAGAACAGCTGATGGATAGGTTCGGCCGCCACCGCGCTGACTGAGCCGGGTTTGAGTGTCGGTAGGGTGTGAATCAGAATATCGCGGTCTGCGCGGCGCTGAGCCTCTTCGATTTCCGCTTCCTGATCCCACGCCTGTTGCTGTTCAATATCGCGGCAGATGTCCGCCATCCGCCGGTCATGGCGCAACCTGTACATCAGGATCTGACGTCCCGTCTCGCCGCAGGCGTACACCGGCACGTCCACCCGAAAGCCGTTTTCCCGCAGCAGTTCCGCGTTGTAATACTCCTCAATGGTTTTATCCTCGCCTTCTTCATTGTGATATTTGAAGAAAAGCGCGCGGCCATCATCGAGGATGACGGTGCCGTTGAGGGAGTTGAGACTGTACTGGTCGCGGTTGATGGTCAGTTGACCGGCAGTCACGCCGGTGACTTCGCCGATGAGCTGGCGCAGAACGTCCGCCGCCTGTTGCCATTCTCCCGCCTGCACTAACTGACGCGCCTGCGCGGCCAGTGGTTCACTGCCCGTCATATTGCTCATCGTTATTGGCCTTTTTTGTTGATGATCTCAGTGCGTAATGCCGATACCGCCAGCGCATGGCCGGGGAATCCTTCGTACAAGGCAAAAGCGTGCGCTTTATCGGCCAGCGGCTGATAGCCTTCGCGTGTGACATAGCCCACGGATATACGTTTCATGTAATCGAAAACGGACAGTGGCCCGACGGTTTTTGCCGCACCGTTTGTTGGTAAAACCGCATTGGGTCCGAGAACGAAATTCCCGAGCGTGATCGGCGTGTAATTACCGAGCAGGATTTCACCGGCATTGCGGATTTTTCCCATCACGGCCATCGGTTCTTCGGCCAGAATTTCCAGATGCTCCGGCGCGTACTGGTTAACGAATTCAACGGCGGCGGCGAAATCATCTGTCAGTACCACGCCGCCGTGGGTTCCGCACAATACCGCCTGTGAGAATCCGGCGCGTTTTTCATCGAGCTGCGCCCAGTAGCCGGGCAATGCAGCGATGGCCTGTTCCGCCACGCGACGACTGCTGGTGACCAGATAGGCCGAAGAATCCGGACCATGCTCTGATTCGATGATCAGATCCAGCGCCGCCAGTGCGCCATCCACACTGTCATCGGCGAGGATCAGGCTTTCGCTTGGCCCGGCCGGAATACCCGGGTCGATAAGACCGGAGAGCTGACGCTTGGCCGCTACCACCCATGGGCTGCCGGGGCCGACAATTTTCAAACATTTAGGCACGGTCCCGGTACCGAATGCCACGGCTGCCACGCCTTGTGCGCCGCCGCATTTATAGACTTCAGTAATGCCGACAAGACGCGCAGCCACCAGGGTGGCGTCATCGACTTTGCCGTCAGGACCCGGCGGGGTGATCACGATGGCGCGTTTTACGCCCGCGACAACGGCCGGAATGGTAGTCATCAGTAACACGCTCGGGAACGAGCCTTTGCCACGCGGTACGTAACAGGCAACAGAATCGATCGGGACATGGCGGTCACCGGCGAATGCACCAGGGCGGATTTCTTTCATCCACATGTCTTCCGGTTTCTGCGCTTCATGGAAAGCGCGAACATTTTCGACGGCAAAACGGATCGATTCCAAGACTTTCGGATCGAGGCGTTCAAACGCGGTTTCGAATTCCGTGTCTTCTGCCCGAATGCTCATATGCGGCGCGGTGACGCCGTCGAAATCACGCGCAAAACGGTGCAGGGCGGCGTCGCCTTCAGTACGTACGGCTTCGATGATCGGCGCGACGCGTTCAGTGAAAAACGACAAATCGGCTTCCGTGCGTTTGAACAGCTCTGCGGGCAGTTCGCAAGAACCACTCAGATCGTGAAAAGTTACGGCTTGAAAAGGTGCAGACATGGTCAATCTCCGGTTATCAGGCCAGTGCAGCGCGCGCATGGCCGCTGCGAATAGTGTGCAGAACCTGGCGTTGCAGGTCGGTGAATTCCGGGCTGGCGATCAGTTCCTCACGGCGCGGACGCGGTAACGGCACGTCGTAAGTCGCCGCGATCGTGCCGGGGCCCATCACCACAATGCGGTCAGAAAGGTAAACTGCTTCTTCAATATCGTGCGTGACGAACATAACGGTCAGCCGGTGTTGCTCCCAGATGCCGGTCAGTAATTCCTGCATCTGGTGGCGGGTCATGGCGTCCAGCGCGCCAAAGGGTTCATCCATCAGTAAGATTTTAGGGCGGTAAGACAGCGCACGGGCGATGGCAACACGCTGTTTCATGCCACCGGAAAGCTCCGCAGGCCAGGCGTCGGCAAACGGCATCAGCTGAACAAGCTCAAGATGCTGTTCGGCTTTTTCACGGCATTCGGTCCGGCTGAATCCGGCAGCTTTTAGCGCGAACTCAATGTTCTGTCGCGCCGTCAGCCACGGCAGCAGGGTATATGACTGAAACACCACGCCCCGGTCGATACCCGCGCCGCGAATGGTTTTGCCATCCACCTGAACGTCGCCGCTGTCGTAGTCTTCAAGCCCTGCGGCAATCGATAATAAAGTGCTTTTGCCGCAGCCGGACGTACCGACCACCGAAACGAATTCGTTATCCGCCAGCGTCAGGCTGATGTCATGCAGCACTTCGCGCGTTTGCTTGCCAACCTGAAAACTTTTGTGCAGATGGGAAATGGTTAACACCGACATCAGACGCGCCTCTTGTTGTAGCGGAACAGCACGCGCTCGAGGGCACGCATGATCTGATCACTGATTAAACCCAGAATACCCAGTAGCAGGATGTAACCGATGATAGTGTCAGTTTGGAAGAAACGTTGTGACACCACGATGCGGTAACCGAGCCCGGACGTTGAGGCCACCAGTTCGGCCAGCACCAGCCACGTCCACGCCCAGCCGAGACTGATGCGCAGGGCGTCCCAGATCCCCGGCAGTGCGCCGGGTAAGACGATACGGAACAAGATCTTGCGATCCGGCATGCCTAACGTGCGGCCTAAGCCGACAAAATCGCCAGGCACTCGTTTCACGGCGTCGATCACCATCAGTACCTGCTGGAAGAAGGTACCAATCCAGATGATCAGGAATTTTTGCACATCGTCAGTGCCGGTCCACAGAATAGTCAGCGGCACGAACGCCACCACCGGCATATAACGAATGAAATCCACCAGCGGTTCAGTCAGCGCTTTGAAGAAGCCGTAACAGCCCGCCAGCACGCCAATCACAATCGACATCACCGAGGAGATCGCGAAGGCAATACTGATGCGGTACAGGCTGCTTTTAATGTCGCTCCACAATGTACCGTCCTGCGCCAGGCTAACCATTTTCAGCCAGACATCGGTCAGTTTGGGCAGAAAAATTGGCGGGATCGCGCCGCTGCTTGTTGCCAGTCCCCAGGCCATAAACAGGATAATGAACAGCGTGACCGCAATGCCGACGAACACTTTGCGCGACGGCAGGCGGCCAATCACCATCAGGTTGAGCGGTTTACGACGCGAACTCATGGCAGGCTGTTCACGAAGCTGGCGTCAATCACCTCAGCGGCGGTCACCGGTTTAGGAATAAGACCGGCGGCGGTGGCGGCTTTCAACACGTGGGTAAAAGTCTGGTCAGCGAAGGTGTGGCTGAGTACCTGTTTGTTTTCCGCCAGCGAGTAATATTTGACGCCGTCAAACGCGGTTTCCAGATCAGCAGGCGTTGCGCCAACGGCTTTGGCGATAATCGCGCGATCTGCCGTGGTATTAGCCTGATAATGGGTCAGAGCGGCATCCCAGCTTTTAATCAGCGCGACGATCTGCCCCGGTTTTTCTTTCAGCACGGAATCACGGACCACCAGCACATCGCCAATCAGACCGGGGTCAGAAGACCCGCTGTAGAGCATTTTCAGCGACGGATCCTGTTTTTTCGCGGCAGAAATGTACGGTTCGTAAGTCACGGCGGCGGTTACGCGTTTGGCGATCAGCGCGCTGCCCGCAGAATCAGCGGGCATCGGTACCGGCGTGATATCGCTCCATTTCAGCCCCGCGGCATTAACCGCGCTGTGCAGCAGAATGTCGCTGGTGGTGCCTTCTTCAAAGGCCACCTGTTTGCCTTTCAGATCTTTGAGCGTGGTGATGTCTTTACCGACCAGCAGGGCGTCTGCGGTTTCGCTTTGATCGAGCAACAGCACGATTTTGACTGGTAAACCGGCTGAGACCATCGCCATGGCGGTGTGCGTGGCAATATTTGCGCCGTCGATCTGGCCGCTGGCTAAGGCGGCGTTGATGTCTTTATCTTCGGCGAAGTTAACGATATCGACCTTTTCCAGTCCTTGTTGTTTAAAAATGCCCTGACTTTGTGCGACGTGCCACTGGCCGTAGCCCAGCCAGGGCTCGATCCCCATTTTGAACGTGCCGGCTTCCGCCGCGGCCGCGAGTACTGATGTGTTCAGGCTGAAGGTACCGAGTACGCTCAGGCAGCAGGCCAGTGCCAGTTTGCTTTTGAAGAAGCCGGTTAAGGTCTGAGAAGGTGACATAATTTCCTCGCTTGGTGTGGTAAGAGAAAAAGACGGCTAATAAAATCCTAATGTGCAACCCTGTATAGACAAGTTGTTTAAGCAATTACTACGCCATAGTTGAAATCACGGAAGGAAATCAGGCAGGGCTTTGATGTTATACATTTTTAGATAATTAATGAGAAGAAGGTAAACGAACCTATAAATAAAAGTAATAACTTGCACCACAAGATGACATTTATTGCTCTCATATGGAGCAGTTCTGCGTTGCGCGTAGTGGCTGAAGGGCTGATTTTAATTTAAAAAGTGACGGCCGTTTTCAAAAATCACACCGTATCGAGATACCGTGGCACTCATTTCATTGCAAATGCAATTTCTGCGTCAAAAGGGAGTCCTGACTTCAGCACGCCATAAGCGAGTTGGAGCAGCTTACGCATGACGGCATAAATGCCTACTTCCCGCCTTTGTTACGAGCAACTAACCTTTCCCACTGTTTTCTGATGGCAACATTGCATCGGGTCGCGGACAGGGGATCGGTTATCTAAATTCGATGTATTCAACGAAGCTCTGTCAAGATCAGTAATTAATACCAACCCCAACTAATTTATATATGGTTTTACTTGATACAAAACGAAAGTGCTGAATTTGCAAGTTATGCTACATTGCTGTCGCCAGTTATTACCGTCATGATAGCCTCGGTATTTATGAATGAAGATCTAGCTACTAAACAGATATTTGGTTTTTCTTTATTGTTAATAAGTGCAATGTTGGTGGATGTATTAAGACCCTATCTTTCCAAGGTTAGATAGAAAAGGGCGTTTTTGAGTAAATCGAACTTTCTGAAAGTACCCCATCAAGACTAACCATCTACTTTTTGAGACATCGAATTTTTAAGCCATATTTCAGTACTCTTTGTTGGTAATAGTGATGAAGGCGGTAAGATGTCCGCTCTTAGCTCATACCAGATGTCCACAAAAAGCAAAAATCCCGCTTCAGTTCCCTGAAGCGGGATTTTCTAATTTGGCTCCTCTGACTGGACTCGAACCAGTGACATACGGATTAACAGTCCGCCGTTCTACCAACTGAACTACAGAGGAATCGTTTGAACGGGGCGAATAATATCGAGTGACCGTGGGCATGTCAAAGGGTTAAGTGAAAATAGCGTTCGTTTGCTGAGAATTTCGCCAGGTTGTTGATTTTTCTGACATGAGTTTTGGAATGAGCGGGCAGGGCGAAACGGTGCTAACGGTTCCAGAGCATTTTTTCTAACGGGAAAATGCCGCGGGAACGTTGATATAAGTTTGAGATGTAAGAAGATTGGAAACAAAAAGCCAGCGGCTAACCGGGCAGTAGACCGGATAACAGCTGGCAGTAAACCACTATCGTTAGGCTGTACGTTTGCGGCTTCGCAACCAATATCCAATTCCCAGGATCACAAACCACAGTGGAGTCACGATCAGTGCTTGCCGGGTATCGTCCTGCAAGGTCAGCAGTATTAGCACAAAGACGAAGAATGCCATGCAAACCCAGCACATCAGCTTGCCGAGCGGCATTTTGTAGATAGACGCTTCATGCAGCTGCGGGCGTTGGCGGCGATAGACCAGATACGAGCATAGAATGATAGTCCACACGAACATAAACAGGATGGCTGACACCGTAGTGACCAGCGTGAATACCGTCATTACGTTGGGAATAAGATATATCAGCACGACACCGCCCAGCAGGCAGATGCAGGAGAAGGTCAGCCCGTTCGACGGTACTGCGCGGGAGGATAACTTGCCAAACGCCTTGGGTGCATTACCTTCTTGTGCCAGACCAAACAGCATGCGGCTGGTGGAGAATACTCCGCTGTTAGCGGAGGAAGCCGCAGATGTCAGGACCACAAAGTTGATAATACTGGCCGCAGCGGGCAAACCGGCAATAACGAACAGCTCCACGAACGGGCTTTTGTCAGGCACCACTGAGCTCCACGGTGTGACTGACATAATGACGATCAGCGAGAACACGTAAAACATAATGATGCGCAAGGGGATCGCATTGATGGCGCGCGGCAGGGATTTCAGCGGGTCTTTAGTTTCTGCAGCGGTAGTGCCTACCAGCTCAATGCCGACGAAGGCAAAGACCGCGATCTGGAAGCCAGCAAAGAATCCGCTGATGCCTTTGGGGAAGAAACCGCCGTCATTCCACAAGTTGCTGAAGGAAGCTACCGAACCGGTTGGCGTCTGGAAATGGGTTAATACCATCACCAACCCTGCAATGATCAGGCCGACAATGGCAACGATTTTAATCATCGCGAACCAGAATTCCATCTCACCAAACATTTTCACGGTGGCGAGGTTCAGGCTCAGTAAAACCGCAACACAAAGCAGAGAGGCAATCCATTGTGACAGCCCGGGGAACCAGAACTGGGCGTAAGCGGTTATCGCCACCACGTCGGCAATCCCGGTGACCACCCAGCAGAACCAGTAAGTCCAGCCGGTGAAATATCCGGCCCACGGACCTAATAGGTCGGCGGCGAAGTCACTGAAGGATTTGTAGTCGAGGTTGGAGAGCAGCAGTTCGCCCATCGCCCGCATCACGAAAAACAGCATAAAGCCGATGATCATATAAACGAAAATGATGGAAGGGCCGGCCAGGCTGATGGTTTTCCCCGAGCCCATAAACAGACCCGTACCAATGGCGCCACCGATAGCGATAAGTTGTATATGCCGGTTACTGAGGTTACGCCGCAGGCTGTCTGCGCTCTCGGCTTCCGGTTTTGTGAGGATGTTTGTCTCTTCTTGCATGTTGTATTGATTCCTGTTTGCGCTTTGTAGCGACATGATTCAACCCTGTCACTATCATTTATCGTTTTTTGAGCTCTGAGTGGCTCTCTTTACACCTGTCATTTACCCCCGTTTGATTGGGCTGAGCGCTGTAATGGTAATGTTAAAATCTCGCTTATTATAACCAGCATGAAAATTAAGACCGAGTAAAACGTATAGTAATTTTTACATGCGTGGTGTGTGAGTGTTAATTAATCGATTTTTGACATCAGAGCGGACAATAATACCTTGTTTCGGTGTGATAGAAATCACAATAACGAGGGGAAGTGACTGCAAAAAATTGGTTCAAAGTTTGACATCTGATGGTCAGAGGAGAATAATCCTTCGCGTTGGGTCGTTAGCTCAGTTGGTAGAGCCGTTGACTCTTAATCAATTGGTCGCTGGTTCGAACCCAGCACGACCCACCAACAATTTCAAAGAGTTACATTATATTTTTTGCCTCTACATTATCCCTTGAGACATATTTGAGCCGTTCCTGCCAAATATGACGTCTATTTGAGTGTTGTGTGAGTTAAACGATTTAGCGAGAGATAAGCCTATCTCTGAACCATTTCTGTTGACTCCATATCGCCCTTTCTTGCCGTGCAGATAATTAAACCCCGCATTGAACGAACCCGTTTGTCCATGCATAGCGCAAATCATGAAAACGAAAGTCTTCTATCACTGCGCTAATTAAACCCGCCTTCCATGCTGTATTTCCATCGACGCTCATTTCCTTATTTCTATTTTTTTCCCGGCAATCAGCTTTTCGGATGATATTTTGTGAACCGCTAGCACACCGAAAAAAACCTCCTATTCTGACGGTCTATCCCTGATAAGAAGAAAAATTAACCGGCTAAAAACGGGTACTCAAGTCAGTATCCATAAGCCCGTTAAGTATTTCTTACTTTGTGAGGTTGAGCAGCCATGAACGCGATCCTTAATTTTGATGCGCAGTCGCTGGCACGGCTTATTCGTCAGCGTGAGTTGTCTGCGGTAGCAGCGGCTAAAGTGAATTCAGCCATCCCTGCGCGCAGGAATAACCCCTTGATTGCCTTCGGCGGAGTTATAAAAAAGCCTGCAATTACGCAGGCTTCTTAGATTTACAAATTTGTCGATGATGAATACTTAGACTAATTCGATAACTTCGAAATGAACTTCAGCGCTGACATCGGCGTCATAATCTACGCCTTTCAGGCCAAAGCCGAACAGACGCAGGAACTCTTGTTTGTAGCTTTTGTAATCGGTCAATTCATAGATGTTGTCATCATTGATTTGTGCCCAGATTTCGCCACAGGTCTTTTGCACGTCTTCACGCAGTTCCCAGTCGTCCAGACGCAGACGGTTTTGGTCGTCGGTTTCCGGCGTTTGACCGTTATACAGTTTGGTCGCAAACAGGCGCTGAACTTGTTCGATACACCCTTCGTGAATGCTTTGCTCTTTCATGATTTTGAACACGATAGAGATATAAAGCGGCATCACTGGGATAGCAGCGGAAGCCTGGGTGACCACCGATTTCAATACCGCCACGTTGGCTGAACCGCCTGTGGCTTTCAATTTTCTGTCGATAGCGTGCGCGGCGCGATCCAGATCTTCTTTCGCTTTGCCCAGCGTACCGTGCCAATAAATCGGCCAGGTCAGTTCAGTACCAATATAGGAATAGGCTACAGATTTAGCGTTATCCGCCAGCACGCCCGCATCAGCGAGGGCGTCCATCCACAGTTCCCAATCCTGTCCGCCCATCACTTTGATGGTGTCGGCGATTTCCTGCTCATTGGCCGGTTCAACCACGGCAGAAACCAGTTTGTCTTTGTTGGTATCCAGCGCCGTGGATTGGTACGGTTCGCCGATAGGCTTCAGTGCAGAGCGTACAACTTCACCCGTATCCGGCATTTTACGCACCGGCGACGCCAGCGAGTAAACCACCAGGTCAATTTTGCCCAGATCCTGTTTGATCAGGTCGATAACGGTGTCACGGCATTCGTTGGAGAATGCATCGCCGTTAACGCTTTTGGAATAAAGACCTTCTTCTTTGGCTGCTTTATCGAAAGCGGCTGCGTTGTACCAGCCAGCGGAGCCGGTTTTGGTTTCGCTACCTGGTTTTTCGAAAAATACACCGATGGTGGCAGCATCTGCACCAAAAGCTGCATTAATTCTTGAGGCAAGCCCATAACCCGTAGAGGCACCGATGACCAGGACGCGTTTAGGCCCGTCTTTTAGTTTGCCCTGCGCTTTCACGTAGGCAATTTGCTCACGTACGTTGGCTTCACAACCGACAGGGTGAGTGGTCGTACAGATAAAACCGCGAATTTTAGGTTTGATTATCATGAATGGCTTATCTTGGTTGCTTATATAGGACGGTAATATTACTTAATATTGGCACTTATTTCTCGTAGAAATTTTTAATCTCCAGAGGAGTGTCTACACTTGCCCAACGAATTTCGCTTTCGCGATGCAGGCTGATGGTGCTATCTCCCCACGAAATGTAATAGGATACCTCGCCTGAAAGAGGCTCAAAGATATTGCCGATGACGCCTTTTATCTCGCCTGATTGATGCTTCACAATACTGCCTTTCTGAAAAATCATGGCTCCTCCTCTGACGGTACTGCGCTGTTTGCCGTCGGTATATCTTCAACTTAGCATAGGTTGAAGAAGCTGGGGGCACCGTTGTGTTTCTCATCAGGATCAGGCAGTAAAAGTGAGGCTGATATTATATCATCAAGGTGTGACAGCCTCGGCTACCACGCCAAAACATTCAGTGCTATTTTCGATTTTGCAGAGTTAACCAAGGGTGCGTAAATGAAGAATCTGATGATCGATGTGCTGATCAAACTATCAAAAGTTGAAGTGGAATCCAAAGAGCTGGTGGCTCAGGTTGAAGCGCAATCTCTATTGATTGCTGCGCTTTTGCTTTCGGTGGGTAAAGAGGAGACGGACGATCTGTCGACTAACATCCATAGCGCTGCGTTAGCCGCGTCACAGTCCTCGCAGGAGATTTTGCAATCTGACGTGGATATGATCCTGGCCCATTTTGACCGCTTGCTGAAAGTCACTAAGTTTGTGGCTGATCACGCAGAAGAAGAGTGATCCCGCGGGCTATGGATCATCTATAGCCCAGTAATGCCTCCTTTCCCATGGCCTTTGTTGACTGTCTGTCCGTTACGCACGGGTTGATGTCAGTTAGCAAGGCGCAGGCGTCTTTCGATTACGGCATACTCTTTTCAGGCTGCAGCATGACGTTAGCAGCATTGAATGGAGCATTGCCATGTTAGCCGACCCTTCGCAGAAATATCGTCCGTTTCCTCCCGTCAACTTGTCCGACCGCCAGTGGCCTGGGAATGTGCTAAACAAGGTGCCGCAATGGTGTTCAAGCGATCTTCGTGATGGCAATCAGGCGTTGGCCGAGCCGATGGATAATGAACGTAAGCGTTTGTTTTTTGATTTGCTGGTTCGCTGCGGTTTTAAACAGATTGAAGTGGCTTTTCCTTCGGCTTCACAAACGGATTTTGACTTTGTGCGTGGGTTAATCGACGGCAAAGTCATTCCTGATGATGTCTGTATTCAGGTCTTAACGCCCTCGCGGCCGGATCTGATTGAACGTACCTTTGAGGCACTGAAGGATGTTCCTCGCGCCATTGTGCATTTATATAATGCTACCGCGCCGATTTTTCGCGACGTGGTGTTTAATCAAGACCGAGTCGCCACGCGTGAACTGGCAGTGCGTGGTGCAAAACAGATTCGCCAATTGTGTGAACAGAATCCACAAACACAATGGATTTTCGAATACTCTCCGGAAACCTTCTGTTTTACCGAACTCGATTTTGCGCTGGAGATTTGCGAAGCGGTAGCGGATATCTGGCAGCCGGACGTTCAGCGTCCAATGATCATCAACTTACCCGCTACCGTGGAAGTCAGTACGCCCAATATTTATGCTGACCAGATTGAGTGGTTCTGCCGTCATTTCAGCCGCCGCAAGCAGGTCTCTATAAGTGTTCATCCGCACAATGACCGGGGGACCGGTGTCGCCTGCGCTGAGTTGGCAATGTTGGCCGGAGCCGATCGCGTGGAAGGCTGTTTGTTTGGAAATGGAGAGCGTACCGGCAATGTGGATCTGGTGACACTGGCGCTGAATTTATACACCCAGGGAGTGGCGCCGGGACTGGATTTTAGTAATTTGCAGGGGATCGTCGAAGTGGTTGAACAGTGTAATCAGCTGCCTGTACATCCGCGTCATCCGTATGCCGGAGACCTGGTGTTTACGGCATTTTCAGGATCGCATCAGGATGCGATCAAAAAAGGTTTCGCTGCACAAAACAGCCGCGATGACGCGTATTGGCAAGTCCCTTATTTGCCGCTCGATCCTGCCGATGTTGGCTGTAGCTATGAGGCAGTGATCCGCGTTAACAGCCAGTCCGGCAAAAGTGGTGCGGCCTGGTTGCTGGAGCAAAATCATGGTCTGACGTTACCGCGTGGCTTGCAGATTGAGTTCAGTAAAGCCGTACAGCGCGAGACCGATACCACCGGTAAAGAGATGAGCACCAGTGATGTGTGGCGTTTATTCCGCCAGCGTTACGGGCTGGTAGATCAGCCGCAGATAAAGTTGCTGGGATATGACATTCGCAGTGATGAAAAAAGTGCCTATCATTTCAGTGCGCGGGTGAACTATCAGGGACATGAGCAAATGTTGTCCGGAACGGGGAACGGCCTGCTATCAGGCGCGGTTGACGCCCTGAGCCGCACTTTTGATCTGCAGTTTGAGATTGGTGATTATCATGAGCATACGCTGGGGCATCAGAGCCATAGTCGTGCCGTAGCCTATGTAAGCTGTCAGCGTAAGCAGGGTGAGATGCGCTACGGCGTTGGTATTGACAGCGATGTTTCCAGCGCGTCGTTACAGGCTCTGTTTAATGCAGCAGCTCAGCTTTTGGGATTAAATGCCGGGAGAGGAAGCTCAAGCGAAAAGTAATCGCTGGGTGACACGCCGAGGGTGCGTTTAAACATCGCACTAAAGGCACTGGGGCTGTCATAGCCCAGTGCCAGTGCTATATCGAGCACTGATGTTCCTGTCGCCAGCGCTTGTAACGCTGCCAGCAATTTTGCCCGCCTTACCCAATCACTAAAACGCAGGCCTGTTTCGCGCTGAAAACGGCGCGACAAAGTCCGGCCACTAACACCCAGTTGTGCCGCCACCTCTTCGAGCTCCCAGTGGGAAGATAAATCGTTGCGAATGTGCTGGCAGATCTCGAGCAACTGTCTCTCTTTGGGTTCTGGCAGATGCAGCGGTAGCTCCTGTAACAGGCGCAGTTCATCGAGTAACAATTCCATGATGCGTTCATCACGCCCGCCGCTGGAATAGTCAGTGGGAACGCTCAGGGAGACCAAAATTAGCTCGCATAGTAGTGCCGAAATCTGCACAACTTGACACTGCGCAGACAAATCGGCGCGGGCCAGAGGGTCAACAAAGAGTGTTCTGGCTCGAACTCCACCGATAAAACGTAGACTGTGCTCTACCCCGGACGGAAGCCATACGCCCCGACCCGGAGGCACTATCCATATGCCCAATGCGGTACTGATTTCCACTACGCCGCTCAGGGTATGAATCAGCTGAGAACAGTCATGACTGTGCAGGGGTTCGTATTCACCATGCTGGTACTCAATAGCAAGCGTGGCTACCGACTGGAAAGGGGCGAGAGGGGAGATATGCATCGGGCGAGATTTTCCGGACTGAAGGTTGCCGACAAAAGCTACGGCTAAAAGAGTTGGCTGCCCGTTCCCAGACAGCCCGAAGCTAACCGCTGACGGATAGGCTTATGCTGGACGGTTGTTTTTAGCGTCTTCCACGGCCTGTTTGGCTTCTTCTGCTTTTTGCTGTATCTCTTCTTCGGTCATTAGCTCGGCGACTTCGTGCAGTTTTGCCAGACCATCGCTGATATGCACTTCATCGGCTTTAGTTTTGTTGTCACTATTTTTCTCACTCATCATTTTTCCTGTTTGAGACATGTTATAGGAGCAAAAGTCTGCTGGAGAACGCGGAGTTTAATTTTAGCAGAGATCGGGCTGTAAATCAGGATGGAGATGGATATTGATATTGAGAACCGGGGACCTCGGGGAAAAAAAGATGTCAGGCCCCCGCGGGGACAGGCCTGGGAAGCAGAGGCTCAAATAGCTTATTGGCGGTAGGCGAATTTGATCTGCTGCAGAGAATTTCTGAATATATTGGCTTGTTTTTCATCTTCCATCTGAGCAGCAAATTTTTCCATATTCAGCATGACCTTGCCAGCATCAGCCTGACCGATCGCTTTCAGCATAAGAGTCAGGGTGGCTTTAAGACAGGCCACTTCCGTTGCCAGCGTTTCGACATTGGCTTCAGTGGTAAAATCGCAGTTACTCATTCGGACTCCAAAGCTGTTCTCAGCTTATTCAATAAAAGATTTTCGGGCGTTTTTTATCAGCCAGAAAGAAAGTGACGGTATTCTAACACAATCATTCCGTACTTCGTGCAGCACTGCGTTTCAGTCAGTCTTCTGAAATAAGGGGTTAACTCTCGTTGTGGTTGTACAGGATACTAAACTTTTAATGGGATTGAGAAACTTTCAAGTTTCAGAAGAGTTTTATTCACTCGAAATCGCTGACTTTTCTATGTACGGTTTATAATATATTTTATAAATATATCAGGGATAATCTACAGTGTTTATTTACGCGCTATTAATCTCCTGCAGTAAACTCTGATCGGGCAACAAAATCTGATTTAAAAACGTTCTGTAAAATCACGATTAACGTGTTTCATCTATGATTTATTAGTGTTTTTTAATCGATTCTTTACTTTAATGGCATTTAAATTTTACATGTGCTAATGCTTTTTTTTACAGACACTACATGGTCAACTTCCCGAGTATGGAGTAAAATGCTGCGGTTGATTAAGTTAACGTTATTACTTCGTGTGTTATTAATTTCCGCTGTCAATGTCTGACAGCCAGGTCAGCAGCTCCATAATCGACCTGTCAATGCTGCACTCTTTTGGTTGTCAAGCTGTCCAAAGCTCTTTATTCACGTTTCCTACGTAATATCGTCTGCCGACAAGCAATGAAAACATGACTGTGTGTCGCCTTTATTTTTGGAGACTACTCTTTGATTAGTGTTCTTCTTGTTGATGACCACGAACTGGTGCGTGCAGGGATCCGACGCATTTTAGAAGATATCAAAGGCATCAAAGTTGTGGGCGAAGCTCAGTGTGGCGAAGACGCCGTTAAATGGTGTCGCAGCAATGATGTAGATATTGTCTTGATGGATATGAATATGCCGGGGATCGGTGGGTTAGAAGCGACCAAAAAGATTGTCCGTTTCTCGCCTGACATCAAGATCATCATATTGACTATCTATACCGAAAATCCATTGCCAGCTAAAGTGATGCAGGCGGGAGCTTATGGTTATCTGAGTAAAGGTGCAGCGCCACAGGAAGTCGTGAATGCGATACGTCTGGTAGATTCAGGTCAGCGCTATATCGCCTCAGATATTGCTCAGCAGATGGCCCTTAGTCAGATTGAGCCCCAATCAGAAACGCCGTTTGACAGCCTTTCTGAACGTGAACTGCAAATCATGCAGATGATCACTAAAGGTCAGAAGGTCAACGAAATCTCGGAGCAACTGAACTTGAGCCCGAAGACGGTTAATAGCTATCGTTACAGAATGTTTAGTAAACTAAATATTAATGGCGATGTCGAATTGACGCACCTTGCGATCCGGCACGGTCTGTTCAACGCGGAGACTTTGTCTGGCAGTGAGTAATGAACGTTTTGATCCCAAAGCCTTTTTAAATACGGTCACCAGCCAGCCAGGTGTCTACAGAATGTATGACGCCAGTGACACCGTTATTTATGTCGGTAAAGCAAAAGACCTGAAAAAACGTCTTTCCAGCTATTTTCGTCTGCAGGTTTCGAGCCGAAAAACAGAAACCCTGGTTAAAAACATCGCGCAAATCGATGTGACTGTCACTCATACGGAAACTGAAGCGCTTCTGCTTGAGCATAATTACATCAAGCTTTATCAGCCGCGCTACAACGTGTTGTTACGCGACGATAAATCTTATCCGCTGATCTTTTTGAGTGCTGACGACCATCCGCGGATTTCAATTCACCGGGGTGCCAAGCACGCCAAAGGTGAATATTTCGGCCCTTTCCCTAACTCCTACGCCGTGCGGGAATCTCTCGCGTTGTTACAGAAACTCTTCCCGATCCGTCAATGTGAAAACAGCGTTTATCGCAACCGTTCACGCCCCTGTTTGCAATATCAAATTGGCCGCTGTCTGGGTCCTTGTGTCAAAGGGCTGGTCAGTGAGGAAGAGTACAAAGCCCAAGTTGATTACGTCCGCCTGTTTCTTTCAGGCAAGGATCAGCAAGTTCTGAATAATCTGGTTGAACGGATGGAAGACGCCAGTAAAACGCTGCGGTTCGAAGATGCGGGGCGCATCCGTGATCAGATTCAGGCCGTAAGACGCGTTACAGAGCGGCAATTTGTTTCAGGCAACAGTGAAGATCTGGATGTTATCGGCGTCTCTTTTGAATCCGGTATGGCTTGCCTGCACGTGCTGTTCATTCGTCAGGGTAAAGTGCTGGGCAGTCGCAGCTATTTCCCGAAAGTGCCTGGTGGCACGGATCTGAGTGAAGTGGTGCAAACCTTTGTTGGACAATTTTATTTACAGGGCAGTCAATCCCGCACATTGCCTGGAGAAATACTGCTCGATTTCAGTCTCACAGAAAAGGATCTGCTGGCCGATTCACTCAGTGAGATGGCTGGGCGCAAAGTTCAAATTCAGAGTAAGCCTCGGGGCGACAGGGCGCGTTATCTCAAATTGGCGCGCACCAATGCTTCTGTGGCCCTGACGACCAAACTTGCACAGCAGTCAACCATCCACCAGCGAATGAGTGAGCTGGCAAAAACGCTCAAACTTTCAGAAATTAACCGTATGGAATGTTTTGATATCAGCCATACTATGGGTGAACAAACTGTCGCTTCCTGCGTGGTTTTCGATGCTAATGGACCGCTGCGTTCAGAATACCGACGATATAACATTACAGGTATTACGCCCGGTGATGATTACGCTGCGATGGCGCAAGTTTTGACCCGACGTTACGGTAAAGACATCGAAGATAAAAAAATCCCTGATGTTATTTTTATTGATGGGGGGAAAGGCCAACTGGGTATGGCGATTGACGTATTCTCGTCGCTGCATGTAACGTGGGATAAGTCAAAGCCGCTGCTGATTGGTATAGCGAAGGGCGCGGACCGTAAAGCCGGTCTGGAGACGCTGTTTTTTGTAGCGGAAGGCGAGGGTATCGCATTGCCTTCAGATTCACCCGCACTGCATCTTATTCAGCATATCCGGGATGATTCGCATAATCATGCTATTACCGGACACCGGAAAAAACGCGCCAAAGTACGTAATACCAGTGCATTAGAAGAGATTGAAGGTGTCGGGCCTAAGCGCCGGCAAGTTTTACTGAAGTATATGGGCGGTATTCAGCCGTTGCTGAATGCCAGTATCGAGGAAATAGCGCAAGTGCCTGGTATTTCTAACGCGTTGGCAGAAAAGATCCATAATGCGTTGAAACACTAAGAGCGATGTAGCAACATACTCATAATAACCACACAAGACAGACATTTACCTACGCTATGCAATTTAATATACCGACGTGCCTCACCCTGTTTCGCGTTGTACTTATCCCGTTTTTCGTGCTGGCATTCTACTTGCCTTATGCATGGGCTCCGACGGCATGTGCACTGATTTTCGTTTTTGCGGCGATCACTGATTGGTTTGATGGCTATCTGGCACGTCGCTGGAAGCAGACCACGCGTTTTGGTGCGTTCCTTGACCCAGTGGCAGATAAAGTATTGGTAGCCATAGCCTTAGTTCTGGTTGCAGAGCATTTTCATGCGTGGTGGATAACGTTACCTGCGGCAACCATGATTGCTCGTGAGATTATTATCTCGGCGTTGCGTGAATGGATGGCTGAAATAGGCAAACGAAGCAGCGTTGCGGTCTCCTGGATTGGCAAAGTAAAAACCACCGCGCAGATGTTGTCGTTGGTCGCTTTGTTGTGGCGTCCTGATGCGGCAGTTATTTGGGCCGGAGTGGGTGCACTGTACATTGCCGCCGTGCTGACTTTCTGGTCTATGTTCCAATATTTGAATGCAGCACGTCATGATTTGCTGGAACCCTGATCAAACTGAGTTAAAAATCGTCAAACGATCGTGTGTAGTGGATAATTTTATTGACTCATTGCGTCAGGTCAGTAGAATGCATCGCATCAGACGGCAGCCAACAGTTGCATGAAGATAGTTAAAAAAATCAGTAAGTTCTGATTAAGCGGGAATAGCTCAGTTGGTAGAGCACGACCTTGCCAAGGTCGGGGTCGCGAGTTCGAGTCTCGTTTCCCGCTCCAAATTTATTAAGCGGATAGTAATATCGGCTTAAGTACAAGATAAGTAGTAAGAATTAAAGGCGCGTTAACAAAGCGGTTATGTAGCGGATTGCAAATCCGCCTAGTCCGGTTCGACTCCGGAACGCGCCTCCAATTTTCCCGGAGCCCGGGTGGTGGAATCGGTAGACACAAGGGATTTAAAATCCCTCGGCCTTAGGCTGTACGAGTTCAAGTCTCGTCCCGGGTACCATGGAAAATTAACGTAATAGATTCAAAGCAATAAAAAAGTAATGTCGTATATTATCGCCACCTTTGGGTGGTTTTTTTTATGCCCTTCATAATATCCCTGGTCGCCAGCTGCTGGCATATGGCCTTCTTCGTCATAAAGAGTTGTTGGGAACAAAGTTCTTATTTCCCGCATCGTCCACGTGTGCATATATCAATGTTTACCCATGTACATCAAGCTGGCGAAGGAGGAATGTTATCTTTCCAGACCGTCAAATGTTGAAGTTACGATACTCTATGAGCAAGATAATTAAGCTGAGCACAGCGGTGCTTACGGGTACTGTTGCTGGCATCGATTCGTTAAGATGATGCTAAAAATAAAGCGGGTCAGTTTTTACTGACCCGCTTTTGCACGCTAACCCTTACAGGCGTCTAATTAATCAATTTCAGGATGCTGGGCGATCAGGTTCTTTCTTTTGGTTTCCAACTCAGCGATCTGAGCATCAACATCTTCGATCTTGTTTTCGATATTGTCGTGATGCTCCTGCAACAGCTCTTTGGCTTCCGCGCGATCGGAGGCTGCTGGTGTCGCACCTTTCAATGGCTTATTGGCAGTTTCTTTCATGAATACACCGGTAACCAAACCAATAACGGACACTACCATCAGATAGTAGGCTGGCATATACAGGTTCTGGGTTGACTCAACCAACCAGGCAGCAACGGTAGGAGTAACACCTGCCACTATAATGGAGATGTTGAAAGCAATGGCCAGAGCGCTATAGCGAATATTCGTCGGGAACATTGCTGGCAGTGTTGACGCCATGACACCGGTGAAGCAGTTAAGCAGTATCGCCAGAATCAACAGTCCGCAGAAAATCAGCCCAATTACGCCACTATTAATCAGAATAAAACATGGGATGGCCAGAATGAATAGGCCAACACTACCGGCGATGATAAACGGCTTACGTCCTATTTTGTCACTCATCATTCCTATAAATGGCTGCACGAACAACATACCGACCATGATAGCAATGATGATCAATACGCCGTGGTCTTCAGAATAATGCAGGCTATGCGAAAGATAGCTTGGCATATACGTCAGTAACATGTAGTACGTGACGTTAGTTGCAATGACGATCCCCACGCACACAATCATGCTTTTCCACTGTTTAGTCAGAATTTCACGGTAAGAGACTTTTGGTGGCGCGGCAATATTATTGCGTGAATCATTGTCTATGCTATCCACGTGCTGCTGGAACGTTGGGGTCTCTTCCAGTGCATGGCGCAAATAAATACCGATTAATCCCAGGGGGGCAGCAATGAAGAAAGGAATACGCCAGCCCCAGTCAAGGAAGTTCTCTTCACCAACAATGCTGGAGATCAGAATAACGACACCTGCGCCTAACACGAAACCTGCAATGGAGCCGAAATCAAGCCAACTGCCGAGGAACCCACGCTTTCTATCTGGGGAGTATTCGGCGACAAAGATAGCAGCACCGGTATATTCGCCGCCCACGGAAAAGCCCTGGGCAAGTTTTGCGAGTAACAGCAGGATCGGTGCCCAGATGCCTATAGTGGCGTAGCCAGGAATTAAGCCGATACAGAAGGTGCTGACAGACATAATAATAATGGTGACGGATAGCACTTTTTGCCGTCCAAATTTATCACCTAATGCGCCGAAGAATATACCACCCAAAGGTCTCACGAGGAATGGAACAGAGAAGGTTCCCAATGCAGCGATCATTTGGAGACCCGGATCTGCGCCGGGGAAAAATACCTGACCCAGTGCGAAAGCGACGAAACCATATACACCAAAGTCGAACCACTCCATGGCATTACCTAGCGCAGCTGCAGTGATGGCTTTTTTTAGCTTGGTATCATCAATGATAGTAATATCATTGATTTGCATAGGTTTAACTCGTTTTTTTCGTAATCTCATTTTTTACGTCCTTTGTTCAAATAACTCAACCGCGTAAAGCGTGAGATATTTATTAGCTAAAGTAATTTTTAGAAATTTCAAATCATTATAGGACGGTTTTAATTATAGGTGCAAAGCCAGGGTGTTTATTGAACAATAGCAACAATATAAAAAGAGCAGGTTTTAACCCGCTCTTTTAGAGTGTGCTGTTTTATCAATGATTGAGTGAGAAGTTCATGAAGTTTTAAATAAAACAGGGGAATGTTAAAACGGCCCCGAGGGGCGTTTTTAGGGTCAAATTTCACCCGATGTATCAGTGTTGCTCAGCGCCCTGATGGACAAAGGCAGATGGTAGTTTGGCTGGCTGGTAAAGAAAGCCTGCAAAGCTACGCGCTTCTTGCGATCTATTGAGATCTCTTCCATTGTTTTACGGAAGATACTGTAACGGCCACAAGAGGTGCAGGTCACGGTGACAATTTTCGCCGACATGTTAACTGACGTCTTATTGGTGCTTTGGCATAATGGGCACTCATCACGAGTGCTTACTACTGTGGAACTCATAAAACCTCCGGTTTTATTCCGAGCGGCCGACAGTATAGCGCGAAAAGGCGCCAATCACTTAGTGATAATTTTTTTATTAGTGGATTTTAAGCCCAACAAGGTGTAAGCGATTTATAAAAGTAGGTTACGAACCGCGACTTAGCCGTTCTTTAGGGGGTCTATAACGCCGGTTTTTTTTTACAGACTAATGCTTTTGTCATGATGTTGCGCTGTTCATCACTGGTGTTGGATGCATTAGACTTAAAATATTCACACAAACTGATGGATCACCTGATTCGCATGACACCCGATTATCTATCAACGCATGCCCGATTATCTATCAATATATAATTGTTCCGCCCGTCGGTTTGCTGGCCCTACAATGCGCAGGGTATAGTGGCCGATAGCCTTTGAAACTGAATAAAGACATCATTATGGAAAATAAGCGCGAAGACCGGATCCAACGTCTTTTAATGGCGTTGAAGAAAGCCGATAAAATCCATCTAAAAGAAGCTGCGCTGTTGCTCAATGTGTCCGAAATGACCATCCGGCGCGATTTAAACGCTGCGCCGTCAGCGGTGATCCTGCTCGGTGGATATATCGTGATCGATCCTAGAAGCAGCCCGGCAACACACTATTTTGTCAGTGAACAAAAAATGCGTCAGGTAGAAGAAAAGCGACGCCTGGCGAGACTGGCCGCCAACCTGGTGGAAGATGATGACACGGTGTTTTTCGATTGCGGTACGACAACCCCTTACATTATTGAAAGCATTCCGGATGAACGGATTTTTACGGCCATTTGTTATTCGTTGAACACTTTCCTGGCTTTACAGGAAAAGCCTCACTGTGAGGTGATTTTATGTGGGGGAGCATTTAAATCCAGTAACAGCATTTTTACTCCGATTGGCCGCAGTAATGAGCTTGATTATATTCGTCCCAATAAAGCTTTTATCTCAGCCGCAGGCGTGAGCATTCAGTACGGCGTGAGCTGTTTTAATTTCGAAGAGTTACTGATGAAGCATCAGGCGATGGAAAGAACAAAACAAAATATCCTGGTGGCAGATAGCAGTAAATTTGAACAGGTAAGACCTGCTGCTATCGCACCTTTGGCTCGTTTTAACACGTTGGTTACTGACGTGCAGCCCACCCGGGCATATGTCGATTTTTGCCGTCAGTCGGATATCAACCTGCTGACTTGAACGGGCTGCTATCATTAACGTCATAAGATTCTCATTAGTCGATATCAGCGAATGAAATTCTTTATAAAAAAGAAAACGGCTTTAGCTATAACAGTTTCCACCACAACTGCCGTCAACTGCTCTACGCACTATAACAGTGACCATGATAAAATCTTGCTATCAAATTGAGAATAATCGTATCTGTCGTGAGAGGTTGAGATGGACGTAATCAAAAATATATTAAATAGCGACATTGAGCGGATTAACCGTCTTGAAGGTCGTGACGGTAAACCGCGGATCAATAGCGAGTTTTTTGTGAACCATCCTTGGTTGTGTTTCGCTATGCTGGCAGGCTACATTCTGGTGGCAGTTGTCATGTATATGTCCCCCTACATGGGCGTGTGGTGGTTTGTCGGTTTCACTGCTTTTCTGCTGTTTATGTCAGTTATGTTGTTGCTGGAGATCAAACCCACTTACCGCTACGAAGACATTGGCGTGCTGGACCTGCGCGTTTGCTATAACGGTGAATGGTACTTTAGCCGCGAAATTTCTGATGAGGCCGTAGCGCAGTTACTGAGTTCAGAAGAAGTCAGTCCGCGGATTAAAAACCGTATCCAGGCGATTGTGCGTAATAAAGGCTCAATTGATTTCTATGACGTTTACGATGTTGCCCGCCAGGACAAGCTATTGAACTACACACTTGACAGTGTGCAGGTTGCACATTAATACCCCGTTTGACTTTTTTCCTGGTAATGACGTTACTGCTGCGCTTCTGATAAACTGAAATATTCGGCTGGCGAACGTGATAATGCCGCCGTAAGAAACAACCGCTCAGAACGGGGGCCGCAGTGGAACGTATCAAACTCACTATTCATCATCTATACAAACTTCCTTCTGATTCAACCCTAGCTTCTGCCTGTGAAAAACAGGATACAACGGCCACTGCGCGTATTTACGCGGGTGATACTCTGTTGCTAATTGAAACCATGCAAGGTCAGGCGAATCATTTTGAGCGTTTTATCCCGTTTGAACATCTGCATGAATCTTGCCCCGAAGGCCAGGCGTTACGGGTGGAGTGGGAGTGTGATGGCAGCACTGAAATGTCGGTATCACGTGTCGAAATGTGCCCTTGTTGTGGCTCTGAGGGGCTGCATGGGTGAGTTATGCAGCGATGGCTGGTAGAATAGCCGTGATCGGCAATTAAAGGGGGAATGATGACGTTTATCAACAATGAATTTGAATACCGTAACTGGATCATGGAAGAAATTTTTCAGGTCAGTGCGGTGTCCGAAAGCACTGAATTTGTCGATCAGGAAGTTGACGATTTTATCTTTGATGCACGTCCACTTTCATATCCTTGTATTGCAGTGATGATCCAGACGCCGGGGCAACCAGGCGTTTGTGAACCGCGCTTTGTCTACAAAGAGCAGGTTTTTGAGTGGGCGCATCAGATGGGGTTTGGTTTCAACAGCTAATTTAGCCCGGTTTCAACCCTGAGCGTGCAACCCAGGGTTTGGTGTATCCGTTTTTAGACATTTTTGCGGTCTATCTTTTCTTCTCCCCAGAACAAATGATCTTCATGGGTTTTAGCGAATGCGAGCGGAAGAACTTCATCATTACCTTCTTCCCAAATCTGTTGTGCCAGCGCTTCATCATTCCCGGCCAGTTCAAAAATAGCTTCCGCAATTTCATGCGACGTTTCACGCGTATCGGCCCAAGCCTGTATGTTTGACGTTGTCATCTCATTCTCCCTTTGTTCAATTATTCAGAATATTGATCTCTTTAACTATGGTCGCTGACCGTGTGGGGTGCAAATCCAGGCGGCGTAAAAGTGTGCGACATGATGGTTTTTTTAGGCACAGCCACTACATATAGTGACAAAATGTGCCCGGCAAAGGATTAAAAAGAGCTGCGGTCCTGTCACTGGTTTATAATGTCCTCAGCGTTTGATAATTTAAGGTGAAGAGAATGAGTGACGATATTTTTGATTTTGATATAGATGCTGCACTGGAAAAAGCGGAAGAGAAAGCTGCCGAGAAGGCCTCTGCCGTGCCTGACGTGGTTCAGGATGAAAGTGACTGTGAAGGCTGCAAAATCTAACGTGTCCTGAAGTCTGTAATAATGCGCTTTACGCTTTAAAAAAAGAAACCGCTCCGGCGGTTTTTTCATGTCAGCAATATTACGCGTTAACAACAAATTTCCCTTTGTTGTTAACGCGTTGCCTTCTTCATCAATGTATGTCTATTTCGACGCATTTGTAAAGAGAGCGTGAGGTCTGAGTAAATGGGATAAATTCCTATAGAACAGTAAGATACCCGGCAGTACCTTGGCATCACCTGATAAGCAGGTCGTGAGGTATTTTATGAAAAAATTAATTTTAGCTCTCGCTGTTATGCTGAGTTTACCAGCCGTAGCTCAGGCGAATGTCGAGATAGGCGTGAACGTCCCCGGCCTCTCCGTGCATGTCGGTGATCGCGATCCACGCGGGTATTATTGGGATGGGGGGGGCTGGCGTGAACCGGGCTGGTGGAATCATCATTACCGTGATGAAGGTCGCGGACATTGGGTCTATTACGAACCGGAGCCACCACCGCCACGATACTGGCATCACGACCACTATTGGCGTGAAGGTCCTCCTCCGCCGCGCTGGCATGAAGGGCCGCCTCCAGGATGGCGTGAAGGCCCGCCTCCGGGACGTTGGTAATACCGTTGAGAATTTGAGAACAGGGTAGGCGGTGACAATGCCGGTGGCATCTTTAACGTCTATTCTGTTCTTCTTAATATAAAAGAAAAGGCGACCAGAATAGAATTCGTGGTCGCCTTTTCTTTGGGGTAAAAACTGTGTTATGTGGTTGCTATGAGGGCTGGCTCTGTGTTTTCACTCTTGCCTCTTGAGGTTTACCAGAGAACAGGAAACGCAGAACGGGGATGCGTTTGTGGATCTCATACAATATGAAGGCAATCCCGAACACGAACACCAGGCCTACCAGGAAACCGACCCAGTCATTGTGAATGCGTGGGGTAATAAAAGCCCCATAAATTAGCGTCAATGGATGGTGGACCAGATAGATGAACAGGGAGGAATTCACCAGATAGGTGATCCATGGCGACTGGAAATTCAGCACGTAATGGCTGAAAGAGAAGACGACATTGACCATCAGAATACCCAGCAGCGAGGTGATTATCGCATCAAGTTCCATCGAGTAAAGTTGTGGCGTATTGATATGCTGATTGATCATGTAGGCGAGAAACAGGAACAAACTGGTGATGCCAGCCCACACTGAAGGCTTGATGAAAAGTTCTTTTAACCAAGCAAATTTGTAGGCAAACGCGCCGATCACAAAAAATGGCAAGTAGAACAGGGTCTGCATAACCACAAAATTAAATGCACCATTGGATAACAGTTCTGGTGCGAAAATATAAATCGCGCGGTTAAAAGTGGCATAAATTAAGCCGATAAATAAAAATATAATTGAGAGTTTTCCTAATGAATTAGTTCGGCTCTTAATAAAGTTAATGCGATTAATCTTAATTTCTTTGATTAATTTGAATAAATAAAAACAGATGCTGGTCAGGATCACTAAGGTCAACAGGAACCATAAGTGTGAAACCATTTCCCATACTGTGACGTTGATTTTCTGATAGAGACCGAGAGTATCCCAGTTGGAAAACTTGTCGGTAAACTTCATCAGAAAGTAGAGCTGCGGCAACGTGATCAACGGGAAAGCCGCAGCCAACGGGATTGCTACGCGCTCAAGGCGTACCTTCAACCACTGCTGTGGGTCATAGCGCTCGTACAGCATGTAGGAGAAGTAGCCGGATATCACGAAGAATACCTGCATACGGAAAGCATGGATTATATCATTGAAAATCGTCAGACCATGGGAGGGCACAGCACTGTTTACAGCCCAAACGTGGCTTGAGTAAATTAATGATATATGAAATGGAATACCGAGCAGCATCAAATAGGCTCGGATAGAGTCCAAAAAGAACTCACGTTGATTTTTTTGTGGTTTCATTACGTATCCGTTGTATCAAGCTTATCCTGATTTTAGTGCCTAAATTGCTAACAGGGTAATAATGTGTGGTAAGTAAAAATGTTCATTGCTTACGTTAACTTAATTTATCTGCTGTGAAGCTACAATGTTATGAGACTCTTTATAGTTATGGAACTCTTTATAGGACAAGTTTCCATAGCCGGAGTTTCAACGAATTGATATCCTTGTACCGTTGTGTGCTTAAACGGTTCATCAACGGGATGAACCATCAGTTTCTCATGTTGTCGGAAACCTGACTGTTCCTTTAAAATAAAATGATGAGTTTAGCGCACGTAAAGGAGTGGATGTGTCGGGTAAAATTTTTTCCAAAGGACCACGTATGACTAAAGTCCGTTTGCTGAGTGCCGCAGTGTTGATGTCTTTGATCTCTTCATCTGCCTGGGCTTTTTCTATTGATGATGTTGCCAAACAAGCTAAGACGTTAGCCGATAAAGGCTATGAAGCGCCGAAAAGCAACCTTCCATCCCAACTTCGCGATCTCAAATTCGCGGACTACCAACAAATTCAATTCAATCATGACAAAGCGTATTGGGGCAACCTGAATACGCCTTTCAAGCTTGAGTTCTATCATCAGGGCATGTACTTCGACACGCCGGTGAAAATCAATGAAGTGACGGCTAATGCTGTCAAAGAAATCAAATATAGCCCGGACTATTTTAATTTTGGCAACGTGAAGCACGATGCTGATACGGTCAAAAACCTTGGTTTTGCTGGTTTTAAAGTGCTTTATCCAATTAATAAAGCTGATAAAAACGATGAAATCATGAGTGTGCTGGGTGCCAGTTACTTCCGTGTGATTGGCAAAGGTCAGGTCTATGGCCTGTCTGCCCGTGGCCTTGCTATTGACACTGCACTTGCCTCTGGCGAGGAGTTCCCGCGTTTCCGCGAATTCTGGATTGAACGTCCGAATCCGGATGAAAAGCATCTGGTAATTTACGCGTTGCTTGATTCTCCGCGCGCGACGGGCGCTTATCGCCTGGATGTTTATCCGGGTAAAGAAGCAACTGTTGACGTGCAGTCTAAAGTCTATCTGCGCGACAAAGTGGGTAAGTTGGGCATTGCACCGCTCACCAGCATGTACTTGTTTGGCGCTAACCAGCCGTCTCCGGTAATGAATTATCGCCCGGCGCTGCATGACTCTAACGGCCTATCTATGCAAGCCGGCAACGGTGAGTGGATCTGGCGTCCGCTGAACAATCCTAAACATCTCGCTGTCAGCCAGTTCACCATGGAAAATCCGAAAGGCTTTGGTTTGCTGCAACGTGGCCGTGAGTTCTCTAACTTCGAAGATCTCGACGACCGCTATGACCTGCGTCCAAGTGGTTGGGTCGAAACCAAAGGCGACTGGGGCAAAGGCAAAATTGAGCTGGTGGAAATTCCTACCGCTGATGAGACTAACGACAATATCGTTGCTTTCTGGACGCCTGAAAAGTTGCCAGACGTCGGTAAGTCTCTTGACCTGAATTACCGTCTGCACTTCAGCCGTGATGAAGAAAAACTGCATTCTCCTGATCTGGCATGGGTACAGCGTACTATGCGCTCCACCGGTGATGTGAAGCAGTCAAATCTGACCCGTGAAGCTGATGGCAGCGTGGCATTCCTGGTCGATTTTGTCGGTACGAATTTGAAAGCCCTGAAAAGTGACACCCCGGTGGCCTCTCAGGTCAGCATCGGTGACAACGGAGAACTGGTTGAAAACACTGTCCGCTATAATCCTGTAACCAAAGGCTGGCGTCTGACGCTACGTCTGAAAGTGAAGGATCCTAAGAAGGCGATCGAAATGCGCGCTTCTTTGGTCAATGGCGAAAAAACACTGAGTGAAACCTGGAGCTATCAGCTGCCTGCCAATGAATAAGTCAACGCATTCTACTCAAGATTACGTGAAGGCTTTGCCGCTTCCTGAAGAACAGAAAGCGGCTCTCACTCAGCAGCTCCCTTCTGCTGAAGGTGAGGCCTTTGCTACCGTACACCGCCGTTTAGGTGGTGCTTCAATGCAAACCAGCGATATTGCTGATCTCGATGCACCGCTGCTTTCTGTACAAGCTCGCCTGGCCGCCAGTTGGCCTGATGCGATGGAAAATGACAATTTGTCCAATGTGGACAACGAAGGCCGTGCCATCGTCAGTGCTATGCCGCCTATTAAGCGTTCCAGCATGTTCCCTGATGTCTGGCGCACGAACCCGGTAGGCCGCTTCTGGGACACCATGATGGGGCGTGGCGCGGTTGCCCGTCGTTACAGCTCATCGGATATGCCGGAGTCAGAGAAAAGATGGCGTCATGCCGGTTCGATGCGTCGTTATACCTTGTTGATCCTGATGTTGGTACAAACGGCGATCGCGACCTGGTATATGAAAACTATCCTGCCGTATCAGGGATGGGCGCTAATCGATCCTGCCGATATGTTCAATCAGGATTGGTTACAGTCCGTGCTGCAACTGCTGCCATATGTCTTACAGACCTGCATACTGGTGCTGTTTGCGATCCTGTTCTGTTGGGTTTCCGCCGGGTTCTGGACGGCACTGATGGGGTTTTTACAACTGCTCATCGGGCGGGATAAATACAGCATTACGGCCTCAACAACTGGCCTTGAACCGCTGAACCCGAATAACCGCACCGCGCTTATCATGCCGATTTGTAATGAGGATGTGGAACGCGTATTTGCGGGTCTGCGGGCGACTTATGAATCTGTTAAAGCCACCGGCGACCTCGAACAATTTGATATTTACGTTCTAAGCGACAGCTACGATCCGGACATCTGCGTGGCAGAACAAAAAGCCTGGATGGAAGTTTGTCGTGATGTTGAGGGACATGGGCGTATTTTCTACCGTCGCCGACGTCGTCGCGTGAAACGCAAAAGTGGCAACATTGATGACTGGTGCCGTCGCTGGGGCGGAGAATACGCCTACATGGTTATTCTGGATGCCGACAGCGTCATGAGCGGTGAATGCCTTACCGGTCTGTCACGTCTGATGGATGCCAACCCAAACGCCGGTATTATTCAATCTGCACCAAAAGCGTCAGGGATGGATACGCTGTATGCGCGCTGCCAACAATTTGCTACCCGGGTTTACGGTCCATTGTTTACTGCCGGTCTGCACTTCTGGCAACTGGGTGAATCACACTATTGGGGGCATAACGCCATCATTCGTGTGAAACCGTTCATCGAACACTGTGCGTTGGCACCCTTGCCGGGTGAAGGCTCATTTGCTGGTTCCATTATGTCACATGACTTTGTGGAAGCTGCGCTGATGCGTCGTGCCGGTTGGGGCGTTTGGATAGCTTATGACCTGCCGGGCAGTTACGAAGAGTTACCGCCGAATCTGCTTGACGAGTTGAAACGCGACCGTCGCTGGTGTCACGGTAACCTGATGAACTTCCGGTTGTTTCTGGTCAAAGGCATGCACCCGGTTCACCGTGCGGTGTTCCTGACCGGCGTTATGTCCTATCTGTCGGCGCCGCTGTGGTTTATGTTCCTGGCCTTATCCACGGCGCTCCAGGTGGTCCATACCCTGATGGAGCCTCAGTACTTTCTGCAACCACGGCAGTTGTTCCCGGTTTGGCCACAGTGGCGGCCTGAGTTGGCTATTGCACTGTTCTCAACCACGTTGATACTGCTGTTCCTGCCTAAACTCCTCAGTATCGTGCTGATCTGTGCGAAAGGTGCGAAAGAGTACGGCGGTAGTATTCGCCTGTTCCTGTCGATGCTGCTGGAAATGTTGTTCTCTGTTCTGCTTGCACCGGTGCGAATGCTATTCCATACCGTTTTCGTGGTCAGTGCTTTTCTAGGTTGGGAAGTTGTCTGGAATTCTCCGCAGCGTGACGATGATGACACTCCTTGGGGAGAAGCCTTTAAGCGTCATGGTTCGCAATTGCTGTTAGGCGCAGTGTGGGCCGGCGGAATGGCTTGGTTGGATCTGCGTTTCTTGTGGTGGTTGTCACCGATCGTTTTCTCACTGATTCTTTCACCGTTTGTATCCGTGCTGTCGAGCCGTGCAACGCTGGGGATCAAGAGCAAAAGGGCCAAACTTTTCCTGATACCAGAAGAGTACAACCCGCCGCGTGAACTGGTGGCGACAGAGGAATACCTCAAACTTAACCGTTCCCGTTTGCTGAAAAATGGCTTCATGCACGCGGTCTTTGACCCAAGTTTCAACGCATTGGCAACCGGTATGGCGACATCACGCCATCTGCAGCGCGATAGCGTAGAAAATGGTCGTAAGCAACGCCTTGAGCAGGCATTCAAAACCGGTCCTAAGGCATTGGGCAAAGCAGACCGCCTGATTCTGCTCAGTGATCCGGTATTAATGGCGCGTCTGCACTCCGCTGTCTGGACTCAGCCAGACCAGCACGCCTGGAGCGCGTATTACAGTGAACTACCGCGTAACGTTCAGGCATTCCCTGAAACGCAAACGCTGGAAATGAAACCCGCGTTAAACGGGTAAAGCGAGTAAACTGAATTACGCGAAATAAAATAGTGGGCAGTATGCTAAGCATGCTGCCCTTTTTATCGGCTTAAACGGGTAGGCGAGAAGTGATTAAACGTTTTATCTTGCGCGCCACAGTAGTGATAGTTGCGTCGGTAACGCTGACGGGCTGCGGCAGTATTATTAGCCGTATGGTGCCCGGTCAGGGACACGGTGATCAATACTATCCCGGCGTACAGTGGGATGTGCGGGAAGGCGCCTGGCGGTATGTGACTGTTATCGACGTGCCACTTTCCATGATTGTCGATACCTTCATGTTGCCAATCGATGCCCGCCATGGGCCATACGAGTAAGATTAAAGGTGCAGCGTCAGTCTATATCGCGGCCAGGATAGTCATCTTCGTCATCCCATTCGCTGGCAGCGGCTTGACCTTCTTCACTGTCTAGCGGCGGTTCATGTTGATATTCGCCTTCATCCCACTCATACAGCGTACTTTCTTCCAGCCACTCCTCTTCCAGCTCGCGTTTATCATAATCGTCATCAAAAATAGCTTGTGCCGCAGCGCCGCTGCGAAAAGTCAGGCTTTCAATCGACTCGCCTTCTTTAGAAAAAAATTCCGCCTGCCACATGACGTCACCGTCCTGCAAAATGTACTTTTGCAGATTAAATTGTTCAGGCACGGGTGTTTCGTCACTGTCTGTGGTGTTCTGCGCTGACTCAATAAATTCTTCGCGGGCGGCATCAACAGCTTCTTCCAGGGTTGCGTACATGCTCATCTTTTTCTCCTGAGTTGCTTTCGCCGGGCTTCCGGCTAGTGTTTAATGAAATCTTTAGTAATTAAGGGGTAACGTGACGCAGAAAAAAAGTCAGCTGACTTTTTCTCTTACTCACTAATTGTTGATGCTATGGCCAGGGATGCAAGTTTTCGACGCCCGATAGCGCATAAATTGATTAGTTTTAGCTATTTTTAAAGCTGAGTACTTACCGGGAGAAGCCTATGATTCCACGCGAAAGTGTTTTACGTATTGCTCGTCCAACCGACAATCTGCAACGTATAGCGCAGATGTATCGTGATGGGTTGGGTTTCGAATTACTGGGTGAGTTCAACGATCATTTGGGTTTTTACGGCGTGTTGATAGGCCATACGCAACATCACTATCATCTGGAATTTACCCATCATCTGGAAACAAAGGTCGGTAGGGCACCTACGCAGGATAATTTATTAGTATTCTATATGCCGGATGTGCAGGGATGGCAAAAACAGTGCGAACAAATGCAAACTGCCGGTTTTATGGAAGTAGCTTCATACAATCCCTATTGGGATCACACCGGCAAAACATTTGAAGATATCGATGGTTATCGCGTGGTGCTTGCTCAGCGTGGATGGACCCTCTGACGAGGATTAGTCGACCATTGCCTGGCGTGGCCGGCGTTGCAGACACCAGTAAGAGTAAAGGGTATTGAACAACACGACCAGCGCAGTAACGATGAATACCGTTCGGAAGCCGTAACTTGCAGATACAGCAGCGCCCAGCAGCGGGCCTGTTACATTGCCAACGTCTCGAAACGACTGGTTATAGCTGAAGACCCTGCCTGCGACCTGATTAGTGCAATTATAAATCAGCAGAGTCTGGACCGCAGGCAATAAGGCACCGTCGGCGGCACCGAGCATAAAACGCAGGATCCCGAGTTGCAGCGGGTTTTGCACAAAAGCCATGGGGATCAGTAGCAGTACCGATAAGGCGAGCATCGCGACCAGAATCCTTTCCGGCCCGATCCTGTCACCCAGTTTTCCAAGCTTCGGAGCACTCATCAGTGCGGCAACGCCGGGCACTGAGGCAATCATCCCGCTGATAAATGCCAGATTCTGTGTATTGCCTGCCAGCTCGCGTACATAGAGCGTCAGGATTGGCGCAATCGAGCCGGTCGCCACCTGAATGATCATGGTGGTAATAAATAAAAATAGCACCAGTCGGGGATTTTTCAGCGAGGCAAAAACTTGCTTGCGATTAAGCATGTCTTTTTTATGGATTGGAACAAACTGCTCGCGAATGCAATAAAGCGTCATCAGGAAGCACAAAAACAGTACGCTGGCTGTGATGAAAAATACTGGCCGCAATCCGTAACTATCAGCCAGTAACCCGCCGACCAAGGGGCCCAGCAACGCACCGCTAACGCCACCTGTAGATAGCGTACCCAGTGCCCAGCCACTCTTATTGCGGGGAATTTGGGTAGCGATCAGCGCATTGGCATTGGGAACAAAACCACCCAGTAACCCAAGCAGAGCGCGCAGGAAGAGAAACTGCCAGATATTTTGCGCAAATCCCATCAACACCATCACGATAGACATGCCCAACGCTGAACGCAGCAGCATAATTTTACGGCCTTTACGGTCAGCCAGACTGCCCCAAAAGGGTGATGCGATGGCGGAAAACAGAAACGTAATACTGAACACCAACCCGGACCACATATTCAGGGATCCATGGCCAGTAACGCCAAGAGTTTCAACATAAAGCGGTAGGAAAGGCATGATCAGACTAAACGCAGCACCGGTAAGAAAACAGCCGATCCAGGCGACGAAGAGATTACGTTTCCAATTTATTGGAGAAGGTGCTTTTTCTGGTGCAGGTTCCAACGTCATAAAATACCGATGAAAGTGGTTCATTGATTCTGAGATGCTGCTGAAAGCAGGACAGAGAAGCTTAACTATCATTTAGCTGGATAATTATGCGCCTAATAATCAGTCACATCAATGATGTTACGAAAAAGTTAACGCGAAAATAAAATACGGGTTCATTAATTTTATGCAGAGAATACCGATCAAAGGGCAAGTCAATAGAAGAGCGAAAATAGTGAGTCAAGGCTGGCGGCGTTAGGGTCATTAAGGATCCAGACTGACTGCTGCGGCATCAGCCTGGATCTTGCTTAGGCTTTCTAATCTACCGCCTTATACAACGAAGGCTCGCCTTCAGGGCGGGTCTTAAAGCGACGGTGGAGCCACATGTATTGCTCGGGTGCCAGACGAATTTCATTTTCCACCACTTTGTTCATATAGGTAGCGGCAACGACTTCATCATCCAGCGGGAAATTATCCACTGCGGGATGCAGCAATAATTCATAGCCTTTACCACCTTCAAGGCGGCGCGGTGTAAACGGAATAATCGCCGGTTTACCCATACGCGCCAACAGGTAGGTGCCAGTTGTGGTGGCGGCTTTATCCACGGCAAAGAAGGGTACAAAGACGCTGCTGCGCGGGCCGTAATCGTGGTCAGGGGCATACCAGATAATGTCACCCTGTTTCAGGCTGCGTATCATCCCTCTCAGATCTTTGCGGTCAACCATTGCCTTATTAGAACGCATGCGACCCTTAGTTTGGATCCAGTCCATTAGCTTATTATCATGTGGACGATAAACACCAACACCTGGATTATGAATGCCGAAGACACGGGCACCTAACTCGAGCGTTAGGAAATGTACGCCGATCAACAAAACACCTCGCTGCTGATCGCGGGCTTTCTGAATATGTTCCAGTCCGCTGACTTTAAACCAGCGTTCGATCCGCCGGTCTGGCCAGAACCATGCCATACCCGTTTCAAACAGGCCCATACCGACTGACTCAAAATTCTTCAGCACCAGGTGATCGCGCTGTTCACGGCTCATTGCCGGGAAGCAGAGCTCAATATTGCGCTGGGCGATATGAAGACGGCGTTTTAAAAAACGCATTGAGAAGCGACCGAGACCTGTACCCAGACGGTAAATAACCGGATAAGGCAGAAGCACAAGTAAGTAAAGCAATCCTAAGCCTATCCAGGTTAACCAGTAACGCGGATGCAGCAGGGAAAGTGTAAAGGTCGGTATCTGAGTCATAAGCTCTCTGCGTCAGTGTCGAAGTAAGAAAATATAAGCTCTGTCTTATGCAGTAGCCGCAACGGAAAAACGCCACAGCCTGACCAATATGGCCACGGTGATTCATTTCCTGAATAGGAGTAACACATTATGGCACTTTTTGGGTTTCAGGTGAAAATGAATGGCATTAGTAGCTAATTTGATCGACATCTGTGTATGAAAAGACCAGATGGTGATCTTTTTATGAGTAGATGTGCTGAAAATGGTGTTATTCAGTCCAATTAAATATCGGCAAACAGTGCTGTTTTGTCAATTATACTGGCGATTTTATTGGCCTATTTGTTTATGTTTATTATGGTGAATATGCGGAAGGTAAAGGGGTAATTGGCGCAATAAGAAGGGCAACTTTAGGTTGCCCGTTATAAGGTGTATGGAAGTTACTCAGCGGAAAATAGCCCTTTAACGTTATGAGGTTCGCTGCGCCAGTATTGTTTAGGTGCGCTGATTTTCGCACCCAGTTTTGCTGCCGCATGCCATGGCCAGCGTGGGTTATAAAGAATCCCGCGCGCCAGGGCTATCATATCAGCTTGGCCGGTGCTGATGATGCCTTCCGCCTGCTCCGGTTCGGT
The DNA here is from genome assembly GCF_049889095.1 of Ewingella sp. S1.OA.A_B6. NCBI lineage: Bacteria > Pseudomonadati > Pseudomonadota > Gammaproteobacteria > Enterobacterales > Yersiniaceae > Ewingella > Ewingella sp. S1.OA.A_B6. The sequence continues at coordinate 491,723 of NZ_JBLJFK010000001.1, forward strand.
TATAAGGCCTACGGCGATCACCGGCATATTCACTTCCTGTTTAATCCTTTCCGCGAAGGGCACTTGATAGTTAGGGCCAACGCTGATTTCTTGCTGTGGACTTAACCCACCGCTGGAGACATGGATGTAGTCACAACCCAATTTATCCAGTGCTTTAGACAGGGCGACAGACTGCTCAAGATCCCAACCGCCATTAACCCAGTCGGTTGCTGAAATACGCACGCCAATCGGTTTGTTCGCAGGGAAGACCGCGCGCAACTCCTGGAAGATCTCCAGCAGCAGGCGCATGCGGTTTTCCAGTGAGCCACCGTACTGATCGGTGCGTTGGTTTGCGAGGGGTGACAGGAACTGGTGCAATAGATAGCCGTGCGCACTGTGCAGTTCGAGCAGATCAAAGCCCAGACGGTCGGCCCGTTTGGCAGAATCCACATAGGCTTGCTTCAATTGGGCAATCCGCTCTAACGTCATGGCTTGCGGCGCGGCGTCTGTTTCTGAAAATGGCACTACGGACGGCGCAATAGTTTGCCAGCCACCTTGTTCCGGCGTCAGTTGTTTTCCGCCTTCCCAGGGCGCCTGGCATGAGGCTTTACGGCCGGCATGCCCCAGTTGCAGTCCAAGCGGAATGCGGCTGTTATCCCGAATTGACGTCAGCAGACTTTTCATTGCGGCTTCGGTTTCATCGTCCCACAGGCCTAAATCCTGTGGCGTGATGCCGCCAATGGCTTCGACGGCGGTTGCTTCAAGGATCAACAGCCCTGCGCCGGAAAAAGAGAGTTGCCCCAGATGCGCATGGTGCCATGAGGTTGCTTTACCGTGATCCGAGGAATATTGGCACATTGGCGCGATGACAATGCGGTTAGCTAAGGTCAAATTACCCAGTGAAATTGGTTCGAAAAGCTTGCTCATAGTTTCCTCAATGCCGTTGATGAATACATGATTGTGAACAACATAATTAATGTTCGCTCAGCGTAAAGTATCGTATTTCTGTGATTCTGCATGAACAGGTTCCCGTTTCTGCGCTGTTTTGCGGTAAAACGTCACAACGGGATATGCCGTCGTCGTGGCTTTAATGTATAATATTGCCGCTTGAAAAGTCGCATTGGTGTAGCCCGATGCGGCTACACCATCTTCAAAGATGTCCATTAATACAGCCTCCATGAAAGACAGGAACGTACACCATGCCAGTGTTACATAACCGAATTTCTAACGAGGAACTGAAGGCACGCATGCTGGCCGAAACCGAGCCGCGTACCACAGTTTCTTTTTATAAATATTTTCATATTGATGATCCGAAAGCTTTCCGCGATGTGCTCTACATCTTCCTGACCAAACTCAATGTGTTTGGCCGTATTTATGTAGCGAAAGAAGGCATCAATGCGCAAGTCAGCGTTCCGCAAAGCCAGTTCGGCACGTTTAAAACTGAGCTTTTTGCCAGCCACCCGATGCTCGATCACGTTCGGCTGAATGTCGCGCTGGAAGATGATGGAAAATCCTTCTGGGTACTGCGCCTCAAAGTGCGTGAGCGTATCGTTGCCGATGGTATTGACGACGAGACGTTTGACCCATCAAACGTGGGGCAATACCTTAAGGCCGAGCAGGTTAATGCCATGATCGACGATCCTGAAGCGGTGTTCGTCGACATGCGTAATCACTACGAATACGAGGTCGGGCATTTTGATCAGGCGCTGGAAGTGCCGTCGGATACTTTCCGCGATCAGCTGCCGATGGCTGTCGATATGCTCCAGGAAGACAAAGACAGAAAAATCGTCATGTATTGCACCGGCGGAATTCGCTGTGAAAAAGCCAGTGCTTACATGTTGCATAAAGGTTTTAAAAACGTGTATCACGTGGAAGGCGGCATCATTGAATATGCCCGGCGTGCCAAAGAGCAGGGTTTACCGATAAAATTTAAAGGAAAAAACTTTGTCTTTGATGAACGTATGGGAGAGCGGATTTCTGAAGATGTGATTGCGCACTGCCACCAGTGCGGTATAGCCTGTGACGATCACACCAACTGCAAAAATGACGGCTGCCATCTCCTTTTTATTCAGTGTCCAATCTGCGCTACGAAATTTAGCGGTTGTTGCAGTGAAATTTGCCAGACTGAGCTGAAGTTACCGCGTGAAGAGCAGCGGGCTTTGCGTGCTGGACGTGAGAATGGCATCAAGATCTTCAACAAATCTAAAGGCCTGTTGCAGACCACCATGCATATTCCGTCACCGGAAAAAGAGTGATTTTTTTGGCAGTATGGTATTGATTTAATTTAGATAAAAAAGGGCTCAGAAGGTTGAGCCCTTTTCCATTGCAGTTTAATTCGACAGGAGGATCACTTCTCCTGTACGCCTTCAACCGAGATGATCAGTTCTACGTCCTGAGAGGCAGGACCGAGATCGGTAGTGATACCGTAATCTTTCAGCTTAATATTCCCCGCTGCTTCAAAACCTGCGCGGTATCCGCCCCAGGGATCTTTACCCTGGCCGAGCAATGTAGCCTGCAATGTCAGCGGTTTTGTTACACCGTTCAAAGTAAAGTCGCCATTCACCGTCAGTCTATCACCCTCTTTTTTCACTGATGTAGAGGTAAAGGTGGCTTGCGGATGCTTAGCTACATTCAAGAACTCTGCGCTGCGCAGGTGTTTATCACGCTCTGCATGATTGGTGAACACGCTGGTGGTGTTTATACTGACATTCACTTTATCTGCTGACGGGTCTTTTTCATCAAATGTGAAACCGCCATCGAAATCGTTAAAGCTTCCATACAGCCAGCTGTAGCCCAGATGCTTGATGCGGAATTCGATAAAGGCATGCTGACCTTCTTTATCGATTTTATAATTTGCTGCAGTTGCACTACCCGCTGCCAATAATAATGAGGCCAGAGTCAGGCCCAGTACGGTTTTTTTTAACACAATGAACAACCTCCATTTATCTAACAAGTTAATTGGGACGACGCCCTAGCATGCGCACAAGCGTAGCGTCCCGGTCCATAAAGTGATGTTTCAGCGCAGCAAGGGCATGTAACGCAGAAACAATTACCAGGCCCCATGCCAGCCAAAGGTGAACCGTCCCGGCGATATCTGCCTGCTGTTGCAAACCAAACAAGGTGGCGGGAATATCAAACCAGCCGAAAACAGATATTGCTTGACCTTCTGCGGTAGAAATTAAATATCCGCTAATCAAAATGCTGAACAGGCCGACAAATAATAATAAATGAGCCAGCCAGGCACCCAAACGCGTCGCATTGCTATAGCTTTCAAGCGGGAGGGGTGGCGGGGAAATAAAACGCCATAACAGACGGAATATCATTAATGCAAAAACCAGAATGCCAATGCTTTTGTGCAATTCGGGCGCGCGGTGATACCAGGTGTCGTAATACCCTAACCCGACCATCCACAAGCCCAGTGCAAACAAACCATAGACAGCCAGAGCGACCAGCCAGTGCACGAGCACAGAAATATGGCCAAACTGGGCCGGTGAGTTTTTCCACATCATCAAATTTCCCTATAAATAAATCACATCATTGAGACAGAAAGTAAACATATGGAAATATTTTGGCAATCTAAAATTCATTATAAAATGCATTAATTATACTTGTTCACTATTTTTGAAAGTAACAAGCAAAAGTTATTCAGTTATATCGAGAGATTTTGGCGGAGGTTAAAGCTTCATCTTCAACGATCATCTTGAACCTATTTGTCAGGTTATGTCATTAAAGGTAAAGATGTTTCCATATCATTATTCACTCAGCGCTGACGTGCAATATTTATTTTTAAGTATTCCGAAGTCCGGGAGAGTAATGTCATTGTGGCATAAAGATATAACAAAATTTTCATTGTAAAAGAGTTTTCCCCTCTGTGTTTATGTTTATATCTTTAGCTAACCCAATAGAAAATGAATTATTTGCTATTGATTTTCGAGCGGGTTGCTAACTCATCATACTCTTTAAAGTGAGTATCTATAGATATCACTGCAGGTTCTCACTGAGATTCCAGTTTGAACCAATATGTATTATCACTACGATTCCGTTAAAGGAAAGTGAAGAGGGTTAAAATAGTGTCATCATGTGACTCAATACGATAAAATTCCATATATTCGGTAATTTTGTGTCATCGAAAATATGATGACGTTATCTATATAGCGTCAAAATATCTTCTTTTTCCTGGCGACTCAGCGGTGCGTTTGATGCCTGATCTATTGGCCAGAAGATATATTTGATAAAATTATAAATAAAACAAAACTCCAACCGATTTCTTACCTTGATTTTTTGTGTCAGATTACGTTTGTACACATAGACAGTACGACTGCTTATGTCAAGCTTACGGGCTATGCGATGATTGGGCATTTCTGACATCCAATAATTCATGACCAGAATTTCTTGGTCGCTAAAAATTGACCTATTGATGCGGGAAATATTGGTGGATGAATAACGTTCAGAATGGGAGACTATTTCTTGCAATAAGCTAATGATCAGATATTTATTTAAGATGTGGAAATCATGAGTAACTGGAATGGGGATGTCGGTTACCGGATATTTTGCATCCAGATAACAATACACCTTAACGTTATGCACTTGCGCGATGAACTCTTTTAACTCAGTCGAAAGTTCTGAATTCTTACAGTAATTAGTGGCATTAACTATAATTAGAGTAGGCCGAAAATTTGGTATTTTTTGCATTGCCTGTGAAATACTCTCACAGTCCACAATGTGAATTTTTTCATTTTCTCGAAGAAAAGAGCATATGCCGAGACGAGTGAAACTACAGCACTCGATGACTAACAGGTTCATATTACTTCCTTGTCAATGCGCATAGGATGCGCGTCGGTTATCACTCCTGTGATAACTGGGGAAAGGATAAAATTTTACGCGTAGTAATGTCAATCCGAAAACGTGGTTATTGATCAATAATAAAAATTCATCATAATTATTTTTTCAAAATAATTATGAATTAAGTCTTAGTTTATTATCCCGGCCAGAGCGTCCGGGATAATAAACGTTGAGGATTTACCGGGTAAACCGTGAAAGCGAGAAGGGGGTTAGGTTGAACGTTGTCGTCGTGTTTTGGCCGAATTCAGAAACAATTTCACCCAGTACACTGGCAAACTTAAAGCCGTGACCACTCAGTCCCGTGATCAATAAAGTATTGTCACGCCCCGGCAAGGTATCGATAATGAAATCTTCATCTGCCGTGACATCATAGGTACAGGACGCGCCATGCAGACACACACCCACTCCAGGCAGATGATGGCGCAGAAAGTTGAATACTTCAGTACCGTCCTGTTGTACCGCGCCGAAAGGTTTGCGTTGTTCCTGCGAGTCGATCGGCTGGCCACCATTATGTTTACCCAGTTTTAGCTCATCTTTGACGGAGGGGAAACCATAAAACTGGTCGCCTTGTAGCGTTTCAAAGGTAAAGGCGGGGAAGTGGTTCTGTTCACTGTAGCGGCCATCTGCATGGTGCCAGGCAAAAAGCTTACGAACCGGGCTGACCGGTAATTCAGGTAGCAATTTTTTGACCCAGGTTCCCGCCGTTAACGCTATTTTAGCTGTGCGATATGTCCCTTCATGTGTCGACACTATCGCGCCCCGATCATCATAGTCGATGGATTCGACCGGGCACTTAAACAGTTGTGCGCAGCCAGCTTCGCGCGCAAGACGGATATAAGCGGCTATAGCAATTTCACTTTGCAGATAGCCTGAATCAGGCTCATAAACCCCGCAGTAGTCATCAGAAACGCTGATCAGCGGCCACTTTGCTCGGATTTCACTGGCGCTCATGGCTACGGTGTTCAGGTCATATTCTACAGAGCTGTTTTTAACATTGGTGATAAACGGAGATCCTTGCGGGCCGATATTGATCACTCCGCTGCGGTGAAAAATTTCTTCGCCACTGGTTTGCGCCAGTTCATTCCAAAGCTGCTGGGCCCTAAGTACCATAGGGACATAGCGAGCACCTTCGCCATAGGCATGACGTATGATGCGTGTTTCCCCATGATGGCTGCCCTCTGTATGTGGCGGCATGGCACTGTCAATCATGAGTACTTTCAGCCCGGCAAGGGTCGCATAATATCCAGCGGCTGAACCGACTGAACCACTGCCGATCACAATGAGGTCATACTCCATTTATTGAGGTTCCTAAGATGACTTTTCACAATTTTGTGACGCTCATGATAGTGAGTTTTGTTGGTCAAAGGCAAGGTGCGTACTGTATTTGAAGAGTCGCTGATGGCGGAGCGCGGTGCTTTAAAGCGTCATAAATGATAAAGGCACTCTGACGTGAGTCGAGAGTGCCTTCAATGTGAAGCGCCTAATAAGGCTGAACTAATGTTTACGATGCTCAATATACTCATACTCGTTGGATTCAATCTTTTCTATGCCAGCTTCAAGAATGTTGATCAATTGTCTTGCAACATCTGTGGTTAACCACAAGGTTCTGTCTACATGGGCATCCTCTGGGGTTTGGCCTTTAGAAGACAGGTAATGAAGGCGTATCATCATGGCGTCATAAGAGTCTACGGTACTGATATCCCAGCCTACAAGCGGGTGTGTCTGAATAACTTCATCATTTCTGTCCATATAGACCCCTTATTGGTAGTGACTAACATGAGTAACTAGCGAGGATCAAGGCGGCTCATTATCTTGTGAGCTTTTTGAGTATAAGCATTTAAAAGTGTTTATGGAGACTAGTTACGTATTTAAGCGTAAATAAAGTGTGAGAAAAAATGAAGAAAGGGTGGAGGTACTGACTTAACATAAATTCACAGGTGGAAAGATGAGTGAATTTCGAACAAGCAAGCATCTGCCAAAAAAAACCGGACAGCGACGCCCGGCGAAAAAAGCATCAGCTCAAAGAGCCTGGTTTTATCAACCTGATTATTATTAATCTCGTTAAAGCATTTAGCGCAGTTAACCGCATTTACTGACTGGCTTAATATTGATTAGTCAGTGGTGAACCATTCATCAGCACTTTCCCACGTTTCCTGCAAAATCTCTTCAATACGATCGCGGTCTGTCTTGGGCGCACCCATTACTGAAAGATTGTTCGAGCCAGCGTAACGTACCTGAACTTTATTATCGGTATCGGAAAACTGTTGGTTAATACGTTTACTTAATTCTCCAGACAATGCTTCGATAGCACCGGCTGGCAGAGGTTTGGTTTTATCGATAGTGACTTCAACACGCATAATACCACCTGAATATAAATTTGACTGTATATTTATACAGTCAAATTTCCAGATAAGCAAGCAGAGTCCTTTGAGGCATTGGCAAAGTAAGATAGCTGAATATTACATTCTGCTCTTGGACGTATTTAGCTGGATGTCACTGCCCAGTTTAGGGTTTGTCCGGCTAAGAATGGCACCACGGATTCATGTCCAAGAGCTATCTCTTCCGGTTGAACCACGCTGGTACGTGTCAATTCGATGAAATCGTCATTAAGGGGGAGACCGTAGAAACGCGGACCGTTTAGGGAGCAAAAAGCCTCAAAATGCTGTAAGGCATCCATCTCATCAAAAACATTGGCGTAAGCGGGTATAGCCAGAGGTGCATTGAAACACCCTGCGCAGCCGCAGCTGGATTCTTTACGACCTTTAGTATGAGGCGCAGAGTCGGTACCAAGGAAGAAACGATCTGAGCCACTGGCAATCACTTCACGTAGCGCTTGCTGATGGATATTACGCTTGAGGATCGGTAAACAGAACAAGTGAGGGCGTACGCCGCCCACTAACATATGATTGCGGTTGAACATCAGATGCTGTGGGGTAATGGTGGCACCAATATACTGATTGCCCTCCTGGACGTACTGCGCAGCTTCTTTAGTGGTGATATGTTCAAATACTATCTTCAACTCAGGGAAGTGAAGACGGATAGGCTCCATAACTTCATCGATAAAGCGGGCTTCGCGGTCGAAAATATCCACGTCGCTATGGGTTACTTCGCCGTGAATTAATAGCGGCATGCCGATGCTTTGCATGCGCTCCAAAATAGGGTAAATCGCTTTAATATCAGACACGCCGTGCTGGGAATTAGTCGTCGCGTTCGCGGGGTAAAGTTTTGCTGCAGTGAAAACACCTTCCAGATAGCCACGCGCGACTTCTTCAGGATCAAGAGAATCTGTCAAGTAGCAGGTCATCAATGGTGTAAAACGATGGCCAGCAGGAATGGCTGCAATTATGCGGTTGCGGTAAGAAATGGCTGCTTTTACGCTGGTCACGGGAGGTGTCAAATTCGGCATAACGATAGCCCGGCCAAAGATTTCACTGGTGAATGGCAAGACGGTGCTGAGCATGTCGTCATCACGGAGGTGAATATGCCAGTCATCAGGGCGGCGAATTTTCAAAACTTGCGGTGTTGCAGTCATCAGTCAGAACTCCGGCATTGAGAGACAAAAGTTGGGGTCAGGTGCAGTAATGGGAGCATTAACAGCGGGGAACAAGGATAAGCGTAAATGTGTTCCGGTGCATCTGTTTAATAAAGTTAGCGTTGAAATCAACGTGGTGAAAGGTCCATAGTAATGGCAGCAGATTGTTAGCAAGAGATTTCATCCGAACTAATGAAAGCTTGATCTATACCACAGGAGAGGATTATGGAAATCAGAGTGGTTGCCACTGTTATTGTAAAACCTGAGTTTTTGAATGATGTAAGTGACGCATTGTACGAAGTGATTGAGCCAAGTCGGCAGGAGGTAGGATGTTTACAATATGAATTGCATCGTGATATTGACCATCCTGAAACCTTTGTTTTTTACGAACGCTGGACTTCAAAAGAGTCTCTGTTGCAACACAATGATACCGAGCACTTTGTTAATTTCGCCCGACGTCTGGAGGGGAAACTAGTCAGTCTGGATATAAAACGTCTTAAAACCGTCGCCTAATGTTCAGGAGTCGTTGTTTGAGAATGCCTGAAAACTGGTAATAAAAAACCCGCCGAGGCGGGTTTTTTATTACCAGAGTGATGCCGTATTATTCGGTTGGCATGGCCGGTTTAGTGGCTGGTGCTGTCGCTGTGCTGGCTGCAGCATGACCACCCGCTGAACCTTTACCTTCAAAGTCAAACTCCGGGCGGACCCAGTCACTCTTAGGCGTTGGTTCCTGCACATAAACAGGTGCAGGCGCTTTGGTCATCGGAGCGGTAGCATGATGCTTGAAGCGTGGAGCAAGTTCAGCCGGTACGGCGGCGACGACAGTCACCGGTGCCGGTTTGGCGGCAGCCGGAGCAATGACCTCAAACTGAAGCTCAGTAGCCACTGCGACAGGCTCTACGACAACCGGTTGCTGTGCTTCTGGCTTCACTTCAACCGCTGGCGTTTCTTCAACCGGTTCTACGGTTTCAGCATTAACCAGTACAGGCTCATCTGTAACAGGCTGTTCAGCCGTTACTTCAGGTTGTCCCTGCTCCTGTTCAACTGGCGTGCTGACAACTGCAGTTTCAACGTGTGCTGGCTCGAAAGTTTTAGCTTCTGCGACATGCGCCACTTCAGGCTCAGCTTGTACGGGTTCAGCCACAACGCCAGTCATTTCATTGACTGCTGGCGTATTCGTCTGAGCAATGTCGACCTGATTTGCCAGTAAGTCAGCGTTATCCGCCACCGTTTCCTGAATGTCCTGCTGGTCAGTGATTTGTGCTACCGGGTATGTGATCCATACTTTGCCTGATGCCATCTCTGGAGAGACGAATGCACCCGCTAACGGCATGGGTGATTGTCCTGGATAGCGCTCATCACGATAACGGCGACGGCGTTGGCCACTAACACGCAGATGACGAGGCGAACGGCGCGAACGACGTGGCATGCCACCATCGCGACCGTTTTCACTTTGGTTGTCATCATTATCATTGTTAGAAACATGTTCAGCCTCAGGAGCTGTCTGGGCAATCTCCTGCGGCTCCTGAGATACCACGGCCGATGGCATAACACCCGTGATCAACTGTTGTGCAGCGGCTTCTACGTCGTGATCCACTTCCGACTCAAAACGAACCTTCTGAGATAGCTGGCGACGCTGACGGCGCTGTGCAGGTTGACGATCTTCTTGCTCAGTTTCTTCCGGTGCGGCTGGAGCTGCAACAACGGGTTCCTGCGCGATCGGTTCCTGAGGTTTCTCTTCCTGCGGGCCTTTACGCTTATCGTCTGAACGACGGCGAGAGCGATCACCTCGTTCACGACGCGGTTGCTGCTGCTGTTCATCCTGGGAGACTGTTGTATCGACTTCTTGTTCAACAACCACTTCAGAAACAACGACCGGTTCTTGATTACGACGGTTACGACGCTGATCTTCACGTGGTTCACGGTTATTCTCACGAGAATCACGGCCTTCAGCATGGCTATCACGGTTGTTTTCGCGGCCTTCACTGCGGTTATCTCGGTTACCACGGTCGCCGCGATCACCTCGCTCACCGTTACGTTCACGGCGTCCACCGCCCTGACGGCGTTGATTCCGGCGTTCACCATTCCGGCGATTTTCGCCCTCAGTGGTTTCCTTTTCAACTTTCGGTGCTTCGACAGGTTTAACTTCCACTTGCGGTTCTGAAGCAAACAAACCTTTCAAACCGCTAAGGAAACGACTGACTAAACCTGGCTTCTCGGCAACCGGTGTATTGATAACTGTTGTACGAGTTTGTACTGGCTGCTCAACAGCATCGGGCTGTTCGAAAGAAGACGGTGGTGCTTCGCCTTGCAAGGCAAAGGCAGCCAGAGCCGGTTGTTCAGGACGTTTGCGTTCGCTAGGGGCTTCTTCTGACGGTTGCAGCATCTCGGCTTCATGATACTGAGGCAGTAAATAGCTTAATACAGAAGAATCTTCACCTTTACGTACACGCAGAACGGCATAATGAGGTGTTTGCATTTGATCGTTAGGAACGATCACTGCACGGACACCACCCTGACGTTTTTCAATAGCATTAACCGATTCACGCTTTTCATTCAGCAGGTACGATGCGATAGGTACCGGAACGATGGCGTGAACTTCTTTGGTGTTCTCTTTAAGAGCTTCTTCTTCTATCAGACGCAGAATAGACAGTGACAGGGATTCGTTATCACGAATCGTCCCTGTACCGGCACAACGCGGACAGATGTGATGCGTTGACTCACCCAGCGAGGGGCTTAGACGTTGACGTGACATTTCCAGTAAACCAAAGCGGGAAATGCGGCCAATCTGAATACGCGCGCGATCCTGACGAACGGCATCACGCAGACGGTTTTCCACTTCACGTTGATGGCGCACTGGCGTCATATCGATGAAGTCGATAACAATGAGGCCACCAAGGTCACGAAGGCGTAATTGACGTGCAATCTCGTCCGATGCTTCAAGGTTGGTATTGAAGGCCGTTTCTTCAATATCGCCACCGCGGGTTGCACGCGCGGAGTTAATATCGATAGCCGTTAGCGCTTCGGTACTGTCGATGACAATCGAGCCACCAGAAGGGAGACGAACTTCACGCTGGAAAGCAGACTCAATCTGAGACTCAATCTGATAATGGCTGAACAGCGGAATTTCGCCAACGTAAGGTTTGATTTTGCTGCTAAAGTCCGGACGGCCCAGCGCAGCAATGTGTTCCTTTGCCAGTTCGAGGACTTTCGGATTATCAATCAGGATCTCGCCAATATCTGGACGCAAATAATCACGGAATGCGCGCACAATGACGTTGCTTTCCTGATGGATCAGGAAAGGAGCAGGGCGACCTTCAGCTGCTTTCTTAATAGCATCCCAGTGTTTCAGACGGAAAGTCAGATCCCACTGCAATGCTTCAGCAGATTTACCCACACCTGCAGTACGCACAATGAGTCCCATGCCATCGGGTAATTCCAGAGATGACAGGGCTTCTTTCAGTTCAGTACGGTCATCACCTTCAATACGGCGGGAAATACCCCCAGCGCGTGGATTGTTCGGCATTAACACTAAATAGCTACCGGCCAGACTAATGAATGTTGTCAGCGCAGCGCCTTTGTTACCGCGTTCCTCTTTATCAACCTGAACAATAACTTCCTGGCCTTCACGCAGAACATCCTTGATATTAGGGCGACCATGCGAGGAATAGTTGCTAGGGAAGTATTCGCGGGAAATTTCTTTGAGAGGGAGAAAACCGTGTCGTTCCGCGCCATAGTCAACGAATGCAGCTTCAAGGCTAGGTTCTATGCGGGTGATTTTCCCTTTATAGATATTAGCTTTCTTCTGCTCATGGCCCGGACTTTCAATATCCAAATCATACAACCGTTGCCCATCTACCAAGGCAACGCGCAACTCTTCTTGTTGAGTCGCGTTGATTAACATTCTTTTCATCTTAACTTACTCGTTATTTTTCCATTATTGATAGAACTACGGGCAAAAATGACCTCATGACCGGATAAACCGTTGGCCCCGAGTCTTCTCGCAAAGTCGTCAACCTCACGGCTGTCGCTTGCATAGGGGCGCATTATTTCGGTAAGCCTGCTTTTGCCGTTTTAAAAACACCAGCGTTGTGAAAGCAGTACTTTTATTAGGGGAATAGCCTCTGAATTTAGGTTAACAGATCTCATTCCATTTGCCGGCCAAGCTGCAACCCGCAGCCCGCTAATTGCTTGATTTCACATTACGTCTTACGCCATTGCTGCGCTTTTGTGCGATCAGGCAAATATATAATTCCTGCGTTTTCCCTAACTTAAGAGAAACAACGCGGAAAGTAACTTCATTATTCCATTGCAGGCCCTGTGATAGCAAGGTGACTTTACCGCTTGTAGTAAAGATTCTTATGCTTATGCGAGATGTGCCGCATTGATTTACCACTCATCGCACGCAGTCCGTCGGGTTTTCATTGCCGCTTACTGGTAAGCTATACGCTAAGCACATAAAACTTGTGGCGCGGAACGTGCCGGATATTTAGAATCGCGAGCCATGAAAACTGAGAATCCATCTGTACAACTAATCTCCATTTCCGAAGACGAAGCCGGGCAACGGATCGATAACTTCTTGCTCAAAATCCTTAAAGGCGTGCCGAAAAGCATGATTTATCGAATTGTGCGCAAGGGTGAAGTTCGGGTTAATAAAAAACGTATTAAGCCAGAATATAAATTGCTGGCCGACGATATAGTGCGGGTTCCACCTGTACGCGTTGCTGAGCGCGATGAAATACCTGTCTCTGCTAAGTTGGACAAGGTCGCGGCATTGACCGACTGCATTTTATATGAAGATGATCATCTACTGATCCTTAATAAACCCTCAGGCACAGCGGTACATGGCGGCAGCGGACTGAGTTTTGGTGTTATTGAGGGGTTACGTGCATTGCGCCCTGAAGCTCGTTTCCTCGAACTCGTACATCGTCTGGACCGTGATACCTCCGGCGTATTGCTGGTGGCCAAGAAGCGTTCGGCGTTGCGTTCACTGCATGAGCAGCTGCGCATGAAAGGTATGCAGAAAGATTACCTGGCTCTGGTGCGTGGTGAGTGGCAATCGCATTGCAAAGTTGTTCAAGCTCCTTTGTTAAAGAATATTTTGCAAAGTGGTGAACGTATTGTTCGTGTGAATGCGCAGGGTAAACCTTCTGAAACTCGCTTCAAAATTGAAGAGCGTTATGAGTTTGCTACGTTGGTTAAAGCCAGCCCGGTAACAGGAAGAACGCATCAGATTCGTGTCCATGCGCAACATGCAGGGCATCCGATCGCCTTCGATGACCGCTATGGTGACCGCGAATTTGACGGGCAGCTCGCGGGCACTGGACTGAGTCGCCTGTTTTTGCATGCGGCCGCTCTGCGTTTTGAACACCCTGGAACAGGCGAAACCATGCGTATTGAAGCGCCGCTCGACCTGAAATTGCGTAATTGTTTGAAAAAACTTCGACTGAAACCCGCAAAGTCCTGAGTATTTTGAAAATTTGATGAATAAGCGCTGAAAGGCGCTTTATTCATTTTTGAGATACTAATCAGCCGAGCAATGGATTGATCCCTTTCATTCGTAACAACTCCAGCAGGGCTATTAAGGGCATGCCAATGAGCGTGTTGGGGTCTCTTCCGTTGAGGCGCTCAAAAAGGGTGATACCCAAACCTTCACATTTAAAACTTCCGGCACAATCGAAAGGTTCTTCGGCCTGTAAATAACCCCTAATCTCTTCAGCCGTTAGGTGGCGGAAAGTAACCTCAAAGGTCTCACATAGCGTCAGAGCCTCCCCAGTATCACTGTCAACCAATGATAAACCGGTATAAAAGGTCACAGTCTGCCCGCTGGCGGCGGTTAATTGCTTAAATGCGTTATCGAAGGTATGTGGCTTTCCGGTTATCTGTCCGTTGATAACGCAGACCTGATCCGACCCGATAATAAAATGGTCCGCATATGAAACGATCAATGCGCGGGCTTTGGCTTGTGCCAATCTTTGCACCAATAACTCAGGTATTTCATCCGGAAGCGCTGATTCGTCAATGTCTGGGGCGGCGCAGGCAAAGCGCAGCATCGTTTTTTCCAGCAGGGCGCGTCGATAGGGGGATGTGGAGGCCAGTAAAAGTTTTTTAGAGGAGAGTTCCATAATTTTTTCCACAAAGCATAGCGTTCTTGAATCACACATTTTAAACTGTATGCCGCTGCGGAAGCGAATATTGGTGAAAGGTGCGGTTTTTAGGCCTTTTTCTTTGACTCTACGTCGTTACAAAGTTAATATGCGCGCCCTATGCAAAAAGTAAAATTACCCTTAGCTGTTGATGCGATTCGTACAGCCCAAAAGCGTTTAGATTACTCCGGTATCTACACTGCTGGTCAGGTGACACGTGTAGCTGCATCAGTAGTTAGTGTTGATTCTGATGTACAAACCTCTTTGTCGTTTGATATCGACAATCTGCGTCTGGCTGTTATTAATGGCCAGTCTGATTTGACCGTCACTCTGGAATGTCAGAGATGCGGTAAGACGTTTGAACACCAGGTTCACGCAACGTATTGTTTTAGTCCCGTTCGCAATGATGAACAGGCTGAGGCATTACCGGAAGCGTACGAGCCGATTGAAGTCGATGAGTTTGGCGAAGTCGATCTGCTGGCGATGATTGAAGATGAAATCATTCTTTCATTACCTGTCGTTCCGGTACATGAATCTGAACACTGTGAAGTGTCCGACGCGGACATGGTGTTTGGTAAACTGCCTGCAGAGGTGGAGAAGCCAAATCCATTTGCCGTATTAGCGAGTTTAAAGAAAAGTACTTAAGGAGTAAGGTCCATGGCCGTACAACAAAATAAACCAACCCGTTCTAAACGTGGCATGCGTCGCTCTCACGATGCCCTGACCACCGCCACTCTGTCTGTGGACAAAACTTCTGGTGAAACTCACCTGCGTCACCATATTACTGCCGACGGTTTCTACCGCGGTCGCAAGGTAATCGGCTAAGATTTGCTTGCTACTTATTTGCGGAGAAACCCTCGTGATAAGTACTAGCAAGGCGATTCCTTGACTCGTCTAACCCTTGCGTTAGATGTAATGGGCGGGGACTTTGGTCCTTCCGTTACAGTGCCTGCTTCATTGCAGGCACTGATCTCTAATTCTGAACTCTATCTTCTTTTGGTCGGCGATCCCGACGCAATCACACCATTTCTTCTCGATAAAGCCGATGCTTCCCAAATGGAAAGAATCCGGATTATTCCTGCTGAATCAGTTATAGCGAGTGACGCTCGTGCATCCCAAGCTATTCGTACCAGCAAGGGCAGTTCAATGCGTATGGCGTTGGAACTTATCAAAAGCGGAGAAGCCGAGGCCTGCATCAGCGCCGGTAATACAGGTGCGCTGATGGGGTTGGCGAAAATGATAGTAAAACCTCTCGAAGGTATAGAGCGTCCGGCGTTGATGACGGTTTTACCGAATCAGCAGCGCACTAAAACGGTGGTGCTTGACCTCGGGGCAAATGTTGAGTGTGACAGCACGATGCTAGTCCAGTTTGCCGTGATGGGTTCGGTAATGGCTGAAGAAGTCATGGGTATTTCGAATCCACGCGTAGCCTTACTGAATATTGGTGAGGAAGAGTCAAAAGGGCTGGATAACATCCGGGGCGCAGCATCTATTCTAAAAAATACCCCCGCAATCAACTATATCGGTTATCTTGAAGGCAATGACCTGTTAACCGGTAAGACGGATGTCATGGTATGTGACGGTTTTGTCGGTAATGTCACGCTTAAAACCATGGAAGGTGTAATAAGGATGTTTTTGTCACTGTTAAAATCCTCTGGTGAGGGTGGCAAGAAGGCCTGGTGGCTGAAATGGTTAGGCCGTATTTTGCAGAAGAAGTTAGCAAAGCGCTTCAGCCATCTTAATCCAGACCAATATAATGGCGCATGTTTGTTAGGATTACGGGGCATTGTTATTAAAAGCCACGGCGGGGCAAACCAGCGCGCGTTTGCTGTTGCTATCGAACAGGCTGTGCAGGCGGTGCAGCGGCAAGTTCCTAAACGGATAGCCGCGCGCCTTAAGGCTGTATTACCCAAGAGTGACTGATCGTACATGTATACAAAAATTCTCGGTACGGGGAGCTATTTACCCGTGCAAGTTCGGTCTAATGCCGACTTAGAAAAAATGGTTGATACCTCCGACGAGTGGATTGTCACCCGGACAGGTATTCGTGAACGTCGCATCGCTGCGGCGGATGAGACTGTGGCCACAATGGGCCTGCATGCGGCAGAAAAAGCACTTGAAATGGCCGGCGTCAGCGCAAGCGACGTGGGTTTAATCATTGTTGCAACCACCTCATCTTCCCACGCGTTCCCTAGTTCTGCCTGTCAATTGCAGAATATGCTGGGCATTAAAGATTGTGCAGCGTTCGATCTGGCTGCGGCTTGTGCTGGTTTTACCTATGCGCTGAGCGTGGCAGATCAATACATCAAAAACGGTGCAGTGAAACATGCACTGGTGGTCGGTTCCGATGTGTTGTCGCGTAAACTCGATCCTGAAGATCGTGGCACGGTGATTTTGTTTGGCGATGGTGCCGGTGCCGTATTACTTGGCGTATCCGAAGAACCCGGCATTATTTCAACGCACATGCACGCTGACGGCCATTACGGCAACTTGTTGATGCTACCGTATCCAAGTCAGGCTGAGCCAGAAAAACCGACTTACGTAACCATGGCTGGCAACGAAGTCTTCAAAGTGGCGGTGACTGAGCTTGCCCACATTGTTGATGAAACGCTTACAGCAAATAACCTCGACCGTTCCGCACTCGACTGGCTGGTTCCGCATCAGGCGAATCTGCGCATCATTACTGCTACAGCTAAAAAACTGGGCATGGGGATGGATAAAGTCGTTATTACGCTTGATCGTCATGGGAATACGTCTGCGGCGTCTGTGCCTGCAGCATTTGACGAAGCAGTACGTGACGGACGAATTCAGCGTGGGCAATTGGTATTGCTTGAAGCATTTGGCGGTGGCTTTACCTGGGGCTCGGCGCTAATACGTTTTTGATTTAACAGGATGATGAAAATGACAAAAATAGCAGTTGTTTTTCCTGGTCAGGGCTCACAGGCTCTGGGAATGCTGGCTGATTTGGCCGCAACCTACCCGATTGTAGAAGAAACCTTTGCGGAGGCTTCCTCTACTCTGGGTTATGATTTATGGCAGTTGGTGCAACAGGGACCTGCTGAAGAGTTGAATAAAACCTGGCAGACTCAGCCTGCTTTGCTGGCCGCTTCTGTGGCTATCTGGCGGGTGTGGCAAGATCAGAAAGGCGCTGAGCCAGTATTTATGGCAGGCCATAGCTTAGGTGAGTACTCTGCTTTGGTGTGTGCTGGTGTGCTGGATTTCAAACAGGCCATTTCGCTGGTTGAATTACGAGGCAAACTGATGCAAGAAGCCGTGCCTGAGGGTACTGGGGCGATGTCGGCGATTATCGGGCTCGATAACGACGCTATTGCTAAAGCGTGTGAAGAGTCTGCACAGGGTCAGGTTGTTTCTCCGGTGAACTTTAACTCCCCTGGCCAAGTGGTTATCGCAGGGAACAAAGAGGCCGTTGAACGCGCTGGTGCTGCTTGTAAAGCCGCCGGTGCTAAACGTGCGTTGCCTCTGCCTGTCAGCGTACCTTCTCACTGTGCTTTGATGAAACCTGCTGCTGACAAAATGGCTGTAGCACTCGAAAATGTCACTTTCAATGCGCCTCATTATCCGGTAGTAAATAACGTAGATGTGAAGGTGGAAACGTCCCCAGAAGCTATTCGCAGCGCGCTGGTTCGTCAACTCTACAACCCAGTCCGCTGGACTGAGTCAGTCGAATTTATGGCGGCACAGGGCATTGAGCATTTAGTTGAGGTTGGCCCGGGCAAAGTATTAACCGGCTTGACCAAACGTATTGTTGACACCCTGACCGCGGGCGCAGTGAACGACTCTGCCAGCCTGTCAGCGGCGCTTGGACAATAAAAAGAGGTAGATAATGAGTTTCGAAGGTAAAATTGCTCTGATCACTGGCGCAAGTCGTGGTATTGGCCGTGCGATTGCAGAAAAGTTAGCAGCCGGTGGTGCAACAGTGATTGGCACTGCGACCAGTGAGAAAGGCGCAGAAGCAATCAGCGAGTATTTGGGCGAAAACGGTAAAGGTATCGCTCTAAATGTGGTTGATTCTGCATCGATTGAACAGGTATTGGCTACGATTCGAGCTGAATTTGGCGAAATTGACATTTTAGTTAATAATGCCGGCATCACACGTGATAACCTTCTCATGCGTATGAAGGATGACGAGTGGCAGGATATCCTGGATACGAATTTGACTTCTGTGTTTCGGCTGTCAAAAGCAGTAATGCGGGCTATGATGAAAAAGCGGTTTGGCCGGATCATTACTATCGGTTCTGTTGTTGGAACTATGGGTAACGCAGGGCAGGCGAACTACGCGGCGGCTAAAGCTGGCTTGATTGGTTTTAGTAAGTCTTTGGCGCGTGAAATTGCTTCACGTGGCATTACTGTCAATGTCGTTGCTCCCGGCTTTATCGAGACGGACATGACAAGGGCGTTGACAGATGATCAACGCGCAGGCATTTTGTCATCAGTTCCAGCTAACCGGTTGGGTGATGCAAAAGAGATTGCCAGCGCAGTTGCTTTTTTAGCCTCTGACGAGGCCAGCTATATCACTGGCGAAACATTACATGTCAATGGCGGCATGTACATGATTTAAAAATCACGAAACTATTTGCGTTATTTGCGGTAGAAACCGCAAAATAGAGCAAATTCGTGGTTTGACCAGCCGGGATTTAGTTGCATCTTTTCCAACATTTTATACACTACGAAAACCATCGCGAAAGCGAGTTTTGATAGGAAATTTAAGAGTATGAGCACTATCGAAGAACGCGTTAAGAAGATCATTGTTGAGCAGCTGGGTGTTAAACAGGAAGAAGTAGTTAATGCTGCGTCTTTCGTAGACGACCTTGGCGCTGATTCTCTCGACACCGTTGAGCTGGTTATGGCTCTGGAAGAAGAGTTTGATACCGAGATCCCTGACGAAGAAGCTGAAAAAATCACTACTGTTCAGGCAGCTATTGATTTTATCAACGCTAGCCAGGCATAAGCTAATCTGCATTTTAGTTTAGATAATTAGGCGGTCACTTGACCGCCTAAGTTCTTTCTGTACCACCGTATCACTTTTCTCCCTCCCTGGAGTACACAACGTGTCTAAGCGTCGAGTTGTAGTGACTGGACTTGGCATGCTGTCTCCCGTCGGCAGTACTGTAGAGTCAACTTGGAATGCTCTTCTTGCCGGTCAGAGTGGCATCAGCCTAATCGATCATTTTGATACTAGCGCCTATGCAACGCGTTTTGCTGGCTTAGTAAAAGATTTTAACTGTGAAGAGTACATTGCGCGTAAAGATGCACGCAAGATGGATGCCTTCATTCAGTATGGTATTGCCGCCGGTATTCAGGCCATGCAAGACTCCGGGCTTGAAGTGACTGCTGAGAATGCGCCACGCATTGGTGCTGCGATTGGTTCCGGCATTGGTGGTCTTGGTTTGATCGAAGAAAACCATACCTCACTGGTTAACGGTGGACCACGCAAGATCAGCCCATTTTTCGTTCCTTCCACTATCGTCAACATGATTGCCGGTCATCTGAGCATTATGTTTGGTTTACGTGGTCCGAGCATTTCAATTGCCACAGCCTGTACTTCTGGTGTCCACAATATTGGTCATGCTGCGCGTATCATTGCTTATAATGATGCAGATGTGATGCTGGCGGGCGGGGCTGAAAAGGCCAGTACTCCTTTGGGTGTAGGTGGTTTTGGCGCCGCGCGCGCACTGTCCACACGCAATGATAACCCTCAGGCTGCAAGCCGTCCGTGGGACAAAGATCGTGATGGTTTTGTGCTGGGTGACGGGGCAGGCATCATGATTTTGGAAGAGTACGAGCACGCAAAAAAACGCGGTGCGAAAATTTACGCGGAAATCGTCGGATTCGGCATGAGCAGTGACGCCTATCATATGACGTCACCCCCAGAAGATGGCGCTGGCGCTGCTCTGGCGATGGAAAATGCTTTGCGCGATGCAGGGATCCCAGCGTCAAAAATTGGCTACATCAATGCACATGGCACTTCAACAGCGGCGGGTGACAAAGCGGAAACTCAGGCTGTCAAATCAGTATTTGGCATTGATGCAAAACGTGTTCTGGTCAGCTCCACTAAGTCCATGACAGGTCATCTGTTAGGTGCTGCCGGTGCGGTTGAGTCAATTTTCACTCTGCTGGCACTTCGCGATCAGGCTGTACCTCCGACCATCAATCTGGATAACCCGGATGAGGGTTGTGATCTGGATTTCGTCGCACACGAGGCTCGTCAGGTCACAAATATGGAATACACGCTGTGTAACTCATTCGGCTTTGGCGGCACCAATGGTTCACTGGTTTTCCGTAAAATCTAACGAGTAATAACGCGGCGTCTATCTCCTTGAAAGGCCCATTTTCGGGCCTTTTTGCTGTCTGATATTCCTATCAAAATACAGGAATGCTCTGCTTGATACAGAACATAAAATAGATCAGGCTCTATGCATATCAAACCATAAATCAGACACGGGAGAGTGATCATGTGGATTAACGGCACTCCGGTCAGCTTGCTGGCAGCCAGCAACCGTGCGGTACAATTTGGTGACGGTAGTTTTACCACTGCAAGGGTCATTGCCGGTGAAATTCAGTATTTAACCGCCCATATAGAAAGGTTAAAAACGGCTACTCAACGATTGATGATTGAAGGCGTTGACTGGTCTGCTCTTACCGCTGAAATGGGCCATGCTGCCAGCATGCGTGAGGACGGCGTCGTTAAAGCCATTATAAGCCGAGGCGAGGGAGGGCGTGGTTACAGCCCGCAAGGTTGTGGTTCACCTACCCGTATTGTTTCCTTCTCTGTTTATCCGGCGCACTACCATCAGTGGCGGCAGCAGGGTGTCAAGTTAGCGCTAAGCCCGGTGGCATTGAGTAAGAATGCGTTGTTCGCCGGTATCAAGCATCTTAACCGATTGGAGCAGGTGATGATCCGACTGCACCTTGACCAGACGGATGCCGATGAGGCACTGGTGGTTGATACCTCAGGGATGCTGGTAGAATGCTGTGCCGCGAATATTTTCTGGCGTGAAGGTTACCAGGTCTTTACCCCAGAACTTTCCGGCTCCGGCGTCGCGGGGATCATGCGCAGCCATATCATTTCTTTACTTGAGCAATCGGGAATTTATACAATTTCTATTGTCCAACAAACACCTGAAATTCTGCGTGAAGCGGATGAGGTTATTATTTGCAATGCTCTAATGCCCGTTCTGCCGGTTCGACAGGCAGATGACTGGCACTTTACGTCGTCGCAGTTGTACGATTTTTTACATCCGGTTTGCTGAAACCGCGCGTTAAAAGTGAATGTCTATGAAAAATAAAAAAATCAAAATTTTCGCCCTTATCCTGGTCCTGTTACTCGGTGCTGTTGCCTTCTCCTATCATAAAGTGCAACGTTTTGCCGACCGGCCTATTAACGTCAGCAGCGAAACTATCTTTACACTGCCTGCTGGTACAGGACGCGTGGTGTTGGAAACCCTGCTGGTCAAGCATGAATTGATGCAGGAAAACCCTTACTTTTCCTGGCTGTTGCGGATTGAGCCACAACTCAGTGAGTTTAAAGCCGGGACTTACCGTTTTGAGAAAGGAATGACTGTCCGACAGATGCTCGAGTTGCTTAAAAGCGGTAAAGAGGCACAGTTCAGTATTCGCTTTGTTGAAGGTTTTAAACTGAGCGACTGGATGAAATTATTACAAAATTCAGCATATGTGAAGCATGAACTGACCGGTAAAAGCGCAGAAGAAATCGCGAAGGCCATCGGCATCAACGACACCACTAATGCTGAAGGCTGGCTGTATCCGGATACCTATCTCTATACTGCCGGCATGACGGATTTATCCCTGCTCAAACGAGCGCACCAGCGCATGGTAAAAACCGTTGATACGATCTGGAAAGGTCGTGATGAGTCTCTGCCCTACAAAAATCCGACTGAAATGCTGACGATGGCGTCAATTGTTGAAAAAGAAACGGCGGTTAAAGAAGAGCGCCCTGAAGTGGCCTCTGTCTTTATCAACCGCCTGCGCATTGGTATGCGTTTGCAGACTGATCCAACCGTCATTTACGGTATGGGTGAAAGCTACAGCGGTAATATCACGCGTAAAGATTTGGAAACACCGACGCCTTATAACACTTACGTGATTTCTGGTTTACCGCCGTCACCGATCGCCATGCCGAGCGAAGCGTCAATTGAAGCCGCAGCGCATCCAGCCAAAACACCGTATCTTTACTTTGTGGCCGATGGCAAAGGCGGGCATACTTTTACTACTAACCTCGAAAATCACAATAAAGCGGTGCGTGTGTATCGTGAGGCATTAAAGAATAAGAATGAAAAGTAAGTTTATCGTTATTGAAGGTCTGGAAGGGGCCGGTAAAACCACCGCGCGCGACGTGGTGGTTGATACACTGCGTAGCCTTGGTATTGAGGATATTGTATTTACCCGCGAGCCGGGCGGTACTCCATTGGCCGAAAAACTGCGGGACTTATTCAAGCTCGGAGTGGACGATGATAAACCTACCGTCAAAGCCGAAGTGCTGATGCTCTACGCAGCTCGAGTCCAACTGATTGAAACGGTTATTCTGCCTGCGTTGGCACGCGGTGCCTGGGTGGTAGGAGATCGTCATGATCTTTCTTCACAGGCTTATCAGGGCGGTGGACGCGGTATCGACGCCGAACTGATGCGTTCCTTGCGCGATACGGTACTCGGTGACTTCCGCCCGGACCTGACGCTTTATCTCGACTTGCCACCGGCACTTGGTCTGCAACGTGCCAGTGCCCGCGGTGAACTGGATCGCATCGAAAAAGAAGCGCTACCGTTCTTCGAACGCACGCGCGAGCGTTATCTTAGCCTGGTGGCCGAAGACAGCCGCATTAAAACCATAGATGCCTCCCAATCGCTGGAAAAGGTGAGCACGTTGATTCACCAGACTCTGTTGCAATGGTTTGAAGCGCAACAGCAGTTGGAAGGTGGTCAGCAATGACCTGGTATCCCTGGCTGAGCGGCCCCTATCGGCAGCTGGTTAGTCAATATCAGTCAGGCCGTGGACATCACGCAGTGTTGCTGCATGCTGCCAATGGTATGGGTGATGAGGCGCTGGTTTATGGTCTTAGCCGTTGGTTACTCTGTCAGCATCAGGATGGCGAAAAAAGTTGTGGTAAATGCCACAGTTGCCAGTTGATGATTGCAGGTAATCACCCAGACTGGCACGTTTTGTCGCCTGAAAAAGGGAAAAACTCCCTCGGTGTTGAGCCAGTTCGCCAACTGATTGAAACGCTTTACAACTATTCTCAACAAGGTGGCGCAAAAGTGGTGTGGCTGCCTCAGGCAGAATTGCTGACAGAAGCCGCGGCCAACGCTTTGTTGAAAACGCTGGAAGAGCCACCCGCGAAAACCTACTTTCTGATTGGATGTCGTGAAACGTCGGGGCTACTTGCGACATTGCGCAGCCGCTGTTTTTACTGGCGTCTGCCGATACCGGATGACGCTCCCGCCGCGCAATGGATTGGCCGCCAGCTTAGTGCTGCTCCTGTGGCAATTAAAACCGCATTGCGTCTCAGCAACGGAACTCCGCTGGCTGCGCTGGACCTGTTACAGCCTGAGCGCTGGAAACAGCGCACCGATCTGTGCCAGCAGTTGGCCACCAGTTGTCAGCAGCGCGATATGCTCTCTTTGCTGGCGCAACTGAACCATGATGATGTGGCCGATCGCCTACAATGGCTTTGTTCTTTATTGCTGGACGCCATCAAATGGCAGCAAAACGCCGCACATTTTATTATCAATCACGATCAACAGCTGTTAATCGCACAAGTTGCCGGGTTGCAGAGTAATGATTCCCTGCAAAAAAATGTTCAGGCCTGGATGCATTGCCGCCAGCAACTGCTAACAATCATTGGCGTGAACCGTGAATTGATACTGACTGAGCAACTGCTCGAATGGGATATTTCCCTGAGCTAGTTCCGCTTCGATTCTCCCCCAGCGGTATGCGAGTTTTACCTGCGTACTGGCCTGAAAAACCACCCTAACGAGTTAAATATTATGTTTTTAGTCGACTCCCATTGTCATCTCGACAGCCTGGATTTCAACGAGCTACACAGCGGCGTGGATGCGGTGGTGGAAAAAGCCCGTGAACGTGATGTGAAATTTATGCTGGCCGTCGCCACCACTTTGCCGGGTTACACCGCCATGACCCAGCTAATTGGCGACCGCCCTGATGTAGCGTTTTCCTGCGGTGTACACCCTTTAAATATTGAAGAGGGGTATGATTTCGAGGAACTGCGTCGTCTGGCCACGGATCTGAAAGTTGTTGCGATGGGCGAAACGGGTCTGGATTACTTCTATCAAAAAGAAGATCACCAGCTCAAGCTTCAGCAGGACTCCTTCCGTCATCACATTCACGTTGGCCGTGAGCTGAACAAGCCGGTGATTGTACATACGCGTGATGCGTGTCAGGACACGCTGGATATCCTGCGTGACGAGCAGGCAGGGGAATGCGGCGGTGTTTTACACTGTTTTACCGAGGATGTATCCACGGCAGAGTTTCTGCTTGATTTAGGTTTTTATATCTCGTTTTCGGGCATTGTCACTTTCCGCAATGCTGAACAATTGCGTGAGGTCGCGCGCTACGTGCCGCTGGATCGCCTGCTGATTGAGACGGACTCACCGTATCTGGCACCGGTTCCGCACCGTGGTAAAGAGAATCAACCGGCCTATGTACGTGATATTGCGGAATACATGGCAGTGCTGAAAGGGGTAAGCCTGGAACAGTTAGCTGAAGCGACTACCGCGAACTTCTCACGATTATTTCACCTCGATACTTTTCCCCAGATGTCCTCTTAAACCCAACGTATCTACAGGGTTTATTTTACAACTCGTAATTAATCGTCTTAACGGGTAATGTGCACACCCGTTTTGGCGGATAAATTGGGTGATTTAGCCAACACTTCTAACATAAATCACCTTTACGTACTGTTTGACGCCGATTTTTAAGAAAAACGTGACTGCCATCAAACATTAACAAACCGAATTATTTTACCCTTCGTAAAAATTCAAAAGGGGTGCTCAGACACCCTGAATGACAGGTTTTTATAACCTGGCAACGCGGCAGTTCGGTGATTTAATCAATCGGGCGCTGTGAGAAGTATCAAAAATATCATTACTCAGGAGCACACTCAATTATGTTTAAGAACGCGTTTGCAAACCTTCAAAAGGTCGGTAAATCGCTGATGTTGCCAGTATCCGTACTGCCAATCGCAGGTATCCTGCTTGGCGTCGGTTCTGCAAACTTCAGTTGGCTGCCAATGATTGTTTCCCACGTCATGGCAGAAGCAGGCGGTTCGGTCTTCGCCAATATGCCGTTGATTTTTGCTATCGGCGTGGCACTTGGCTTCACCAATAATGACGGTGTTTCTGCGCTGGCCGCCGTCGTTGCGTATGGCATCATGGTGAAAACCATGGCGGTGGTCGCACCACTGGTTCTGCACTTACCGGCAGAAGAGATTGCTACAAAGCACCTTGCTGATACGGGTGTGCTGGGTGGCATTATCGCCGGCTCCATTGCGGCTTATATGTTCAACCGCTTCTACCGCATTAAGCTGCCAGAATATCTGGGTTTCTTTGCTGGCAAACGTTTCGTACCGATCATCTCTGGTCTGGCGGCAATCGTTCTGGGTGTGGCGCTCTCCTTCATCTGGCCACCTATCGGCAGTGCAATCCAAACTTTCTCTCAATGGGCTGCCTATCAAAACCCGGTGGTTGCATTTGGTATCTACGGCGTGGTTGAGCGTGCGTTGGTACCTTTCGGTCTGCATCATATCTGGAACGTTCCATTCCAGATGCAAATCGGCGAATATGTGAACTCTGCGGGTCAAGTGTTCCACGGTGATATTCCACGTTATATGGCGGGTGACCCAACTGCAGGTAAACTGTCAGGCGGCTTCCTGTTCAAAATGTACGGTCTGCCTGCGGCAGCAGTAGCTATCTGGCACTCAGCGAAACCTGAAAACCGTGCCAAAGTCGGCGGGATCATGATCTCAGCTGCGTTGACTGCGTTCCTGACCGGTATCACTGAGCCAATCGAATTCTCCTTCATGTTCGTGGCGCCAATCCTGTATGTGATCCACGCTATCCTGGCCGGTCTGGCTTTCCCAATCTGTATTTTGTTGGGGATGCGCGACGGTACCAGTTTCTCACACGGTCTGATCGATTTCATCGTGTTGAGCGGTAACAGTAGCCGTATCTGGCTGTTCCCAATTGTTGGTATGGTTTACGCGGTGGTTTACTACAGCATCTTCCGTTTCCTGATTGCCAAACTGGACCTGAAAACACCGGGTCGTGAAGAGAATGCCAGCGAGCAAACGACTCAGGGCGGTTCAGAAATGTCTGCTTCTCTGGTGCAAGCGTTTGGTGGCAAAGAGAACATTACCAATCTTGATGCCTGCATCACCCGTCTGCGTGTTAGCGTGGCTGACATCTCTAAAGTGGATCAGGCTGGCCTGAAAAAACTGGGTGCAGCAGGTGTTGTGGTCGCAGGTTCTGGTGTTCAGGCAATCTTTGGTACCAAGTCTGACAACCTGAAAACGGATATGGACGAGTATATGCGTAACCACTGATCCTAAGATCAGCCGTTACCTGTCCCAAAAAAGGAGGCTTCGGCCTCCTTTTTATATGCCTGCCATTTAGGGGATGTCTGTTTCTGCGCCATTTGATTCCTAAAATGCGAAAGCAGGTTGAAAGGAATGGAAATTGTCACTCATACTGCGTACACCGCTTTAGACCTATAAAAGGAGTGCCAAGATGGCCGAAGAGACTATTTTCAGCAAAATTATCCGCCGGGAGATCCCCGCTGACGTGGTTTACCAGGATGAACTGGTAACGGCTTTCCGCGATATTTCCCCTCAGGCGCCGAGCCACATTTTGATCATTCCTAATATTCTTATTCCAACCATGAACGATGTGACCCAAGAGCATGAAGCGACGTTGGGACGTATGATGACTGTTGCTGCTAAGATCGCTGAACAGGAAGGCATTGCTGAAAGCGGCTATCGACTGATCGTGAATTGCAATCGCGACGGTGGGCAGGAGGTTTATCACATCCATATGCATCTGGTTGGTGGCCGCGCGTTAGGCCCACTGCTTTCGCGTCAGTAAGACTTTCTCGTCTAAAAGGAAATACCATGCGATTTTTGCTGGCATTGTTACCAATTATATTATTGATGGGCTGTAGCAGCAGTACGCCACGTATTGCGCTGAACAGCCAGCAAACAGTCATCATGGAATCACCGGTGCTGACGGCGGGCATTATCCCCAGCGCGCCGTCAATTTCAGAAGTGGAAGGCCGTAAGCAGGCTACCAGCGTGTTGAGCAACAACCAGCCGCACGCAGTCACTCTACATTATCGTTTTTTCTGGTATGACCAACAGGGGCTAGATTTACTGCCGATTGCTGAAGCGCGGACTATCACCGTTCCGGCCAATACGGATATCAACATATCTTCCCTGAATGGCAATCTTGATGCGTACAGTGTGCGTGTTTACCTTTATCTCTAATTTTATGTACGGAGAAGGTTGATGAAAAAGTATTTACTCATGGTGGCGATGGCTGCCCTGATCCTTGGCGGTTGTACCTTGTCAACCAAAGAGCAACCTGCAGAGCCGCAGCAACCTACTGCGCCCGTGACGGTTGAGCCTGGGACTCCTGAAACCTCCGGGCAACCGCCGGTGGTTGAAACGGTTCCTCAGCCGCCGAAAGTACAAACTATCGACTGGAGCGCCAGCGTTCAGCCCATGGTGGCGAAAATGCTGCAGGCTGATGGCGTGCAGGCGGGCAGCGTGCTGCTGCTCGACAGCGTGAAAAATAGTACCAACGGTTCGCTGCCGGTGAGCAAAGCCACTGCGGCCCTGCATGATGCGCTGGCAACCAACAATAAGTTTCAGGTTGTACCTGACTCCCAACTGGCCACCGCCAAGCAGGCTCTGGGCTTATCTGTGGATGACAGCCTGGGTTCGCGGACTAAAGCCATCGGGCTTGCGCGCTACGTCAACGCACAGTACGTGCTTTACAGCACCGTTACCGGTGACGTGAAATCGCCAACGCTCAAGATGCAAATGATGACCGTGCCGAGCGGTGAAATTGTCTGGTCCGGCAACGGTGCCGTTCAACATTAAGGGCGCACTGGAGCAACTTATTGCACAAAAATTCCCGGCGGCCTTTTCCGCCGGTTTTTGTTTAAGTCAGGTCGCCGGGCTTAGCGGTGAAAGCTGGAAAATTGAAACCCGTGAGCGCAACTGGCTTGCGCGGATCCAGTCTCCGGCGAGAACGGCGCTGGGCGTTGAGCGGCAGCGTGAAAAAGAGATTTTACAACGCGTCGCTCATCTAAATATTGCACCGAGGGTCAAGCTGTATTCGCCGCCCTGGTTGGTGGTTGAATGGCTGGAGGGGCACAGCTGTGAAGGGCATCCGGTTGAAATAGTACCGTTGGCTGAACTGCTGGCACGGCTTCATCAGGTTCCCCCCCATGGTTATTTATTACAGTTAAAACAGCAGTTTTCGCTGCACTGGCAGCAGATTGACCGCAGGCGGTTATCTCCCCGCTGGCTGCGGTTGCAACACCGTTTCATGCGACAGTCCTTGCCGGTGCCGCTGAAAATGGCAGTGATCCATATGGATGTTCATCCTGGTAATCTGATCACCAGTGAACAGGGGTTACAGCTGATTGACTGGGAATACGCCGCTGGTGGCGATATTGCTCTTGAGCTGGCCACTCTGTTCCGGGGGAATAACTGGCTCGCTGAGCAACAACAGCGCTTCCTCGCTGGCTATTGCGCCGCAGGTGGCTACCGGGATGTGTCCGTGTTACAGCGTCAGATTCACCGTTGGCTGCCGTGGGTAGATTACATGATGCTGATGTGGTTCGAAGTCCGCTGGCATCAAACCGGGGATAAAACGTATTCAGACTGGGCGCAACCCTTGCGTGAGCGACTTTTCGCCACTGTGCGCACCAGCAATAAAATAAAATGAATTAAGGAGAGCACTGACGTGGGTCCAGTAATGCTAGACGTTGCCAGCTATGAGCTGGATGCCGAAGAGCGCGAGATTTTGCAACATCCGCTGGTGGGCGGCCTTATTTTGTTTACCCGTAACTACCATGATGTCGATCAGTTGCACGAGCTCATTCGTCAGATCCGCGCAGCGTCACATGAGCGTCTGGTTTTGGCCGTCGACCAGGAAGGGGGGCGCGTACAGCGATTACGTGAAGGCTTTACCTGTATTCCCGCTGCTCAGTCTTTTGCTGCGATTAATGCACGGCATGAGGGTTTTCGTCTGGCTAAGGAAGCCGGTTGGCTAATGGCGTCAGAGATGATCGCCATGGATATTGACATCAGCTTCGCGCCGGTCCTCGACATCGGCCATATCAGCGCTGCTATTGGTGAACGATCTTTTCATGCTGAACCGGAAAAAGCCCTTGGCATGGCTGAGCAGTTCATTCTCGGCATGCATGACGCGGGTATGAAAACCACCGGGAAACACTTCCCTGGTCACGGTGCCGTGACTGCTGACTCGCATAAAGAGACCCCGCGTGACGAGCGTCCGCTGCCGATTATCCGCGAACATGACATGAATATCTTCCGTCAGCTGATTGACAAAAAACTGCTCGACGCGGTGATGCCTGCGCATGTTATCTATACTCAAGCAGACTCCCGTCCCGCGAGCGGTTCCTCTTATTGGCTGCAGAAAATCCTGCGTCAGGAGCTCGGCTTTAAAGGGGTGATTTTCTCCGATGATTTATCGATGGAAGGTGCGGCGATCATGGGAAGCTATGCCGAACGCGGGCAGGCGTCGCTGGATGCCGGTTGCGATATGGTTTTAATCTGTAACCACCGCGCAGGGGCAGTCAGCGTGCTGGATAACCTGTCTCCGGTCAAAGCAGACAACGTTGCTGGGTTGTACCATCGGGGTAAATATACGGGTAAAGATGCGCGACGGGACTTGTTGAAATCCAGCCGCTGGCAGCTTGCCAACCGGGAGCTATCGGCACTGGATGCTCGCTGGCAGGAGCACAAAAACTCAGCACGCTAAATGGCAACCTATCGTCATTAACCTTGATGTTCTCAACGTACAATCAGGACCAGGAAAACGATGATTATTTATCTGCACGGCTTTGACTCAACCAGTCCCGGTAACCATGAAAAGGTGCTGCAGCTGCAATTTATTGATCCGGACGTCCGGTTTATCAGTTACAGCACGCTGCATCCGCGTCACGATATGCAGCATCTGCTCAAGGAAGTCGATAAAGCGATTCAACAATCCGGCGACGACAGAGTACTCATTTGCGGTGTCGGTCTGGGCGGTTTTTGGGCTGAGCGCATTGGTTATCTGTGCGGTATCCGTCAGGTGATG
Organism: Ewingella sp. S1.OA.A_B6; assembly: GCF_049889095.1. Classification (NCBI taxonomy): domain Bacteria; kingdom Pseudomonadati; phylum Pseudomonadota; class Gammaproteobacteria; order Enterobacterales; family Yersiniaceae; genus Ewingella; species Ewingella sp. S1.OA.A_B6. The sequence continues at coordinate 522,602 of NZ_JBLJFK010000001.1, forward strand.
TTCAACCCTAACCTCGCCCCGCAGGATAACATGACCGGCAAAATCGACCGCCCTGAGGAGTATCTTGATATTGCCACCAAGTGCATCAGTGATTTCCGTGAAAGAAATCGCGATCGCTGTCTGGTGATGTTGTCGCGTGAAGACGGCGTGCTCGACAGCCAGAACACGGCAGATGCGCTGCATCATTTCTACCCGATAGTGTGGGATGAGAAGCAGAGCCACAAATTCAAAGATATCTCGACCCATCTGCAACGGATTAAAGCTTTTAAAAATCACGCCTGATCATTCTGGTATGAGGGCGATAAAACGGCCACAGGCAAAACGTCTGTGGTCGTTTTTTTTCGGCAATTTATATGTGCTGATTTCTCATCAGGATGAGTTTTTTTCATTTAACACCTAACCATCTGATTCGGAAAGCGCAAAAACCGTGCCAGTTCAGTAAGTGAATCTGACTGAATAGATTTAAATTGATGTGCATCAATTTTGGTATGACCAAATCACCACGCATGTTATTCTCGCATCAGATACCGATTTAACTTAAGCCAACCCTATGTATTCTAAGGATAATAAATTTCACCCTTAGATAACAATTGGTTCACATTTTAGGGGGTCATGTTGACTACAACCATGAAGAAAATTGTCATTATCGGCGGTGGTGCCGGTGGTCTGGAACTCGCTACCAGCCTGGGTCACAAACTGGGTCGCAAGAAACGCGCCGAAATTGTGTTAGTGGACCGCAACCACAGTCATTTGTGGAAACCGCTATTGCACGAAGTTGCCACTGGCAGTCTTGACGATGGTGTGGATGCGCTGAGCTATCTGGCGCATGCCCGCAACCACGGCTTTATCTTCCAGATAGGATCACTGGTCAACATTAACCGTGAGACGCAGACCATCCAGTTGGCAGAGATCCTTGATGAGAAAAACGGTGAAGTGCTGGTTCCCGCGCGTGATATCGCCTATGACCAGTTGGTGATGGCACTCGGCAGTGCGTCAAATGATTTTGGCACGCCGGGCGTGAAGGAGAACTGTATCTTCCTTGATAACCCGCATCAGGCACACCGTTTCCACAACGAGATGCTCAATCTTTTCCTGAAATTCTCCGCTAATCCGGATAAGCAAAAGAAAGTGAACATTGCGATTGTGGGCGGCGGCGCTACCGGTGTTGAGCTCTCTGCTGAATTGCATAATGCCGTAAAACAGTTGCATAGCTACGGTTTTGAAGGCCTCGACAGCCAGGCATTGAACGTGACGCTGATAGAAGCCGGTGAACGTATTCTTCCCGCTTTGCCTCCGCGTATCTCCGGTGCTGCACATCATGAGTTGACCAAGCTCGGTGTGCGTGTACTGACTAAGACTATGGTCACCAGTGCAGATAAGAATGGTCTGAGCACCAAAGATGGAGAGATCATTGAAGCTGACCTGATGGTGTGGGCTGCGGGGATAAAAGCACCTGATTTAATGAAGGATATTGCAGGACTGGAAACCAACCGCATCAATCAATTAGTGGTTGAACCGACGTTGCAAACCACTCGCGACCCGAACATTTTTGCCATTGGCGACTGTGCCTCCTGCCCACAGAAGAGCGGCGGTTTCGTGCCTCCACGTGCACAGTCAGCGCACCAAATGGCATCACGCTGTTTTGACAACATCATGGCGCAGCGTAAAGGGCAGAACCTGAAAGAGTATATTTATAAAGATCACGGCTCGCTGGTTTCCCTGTCGCGCTTCAGCACGGTAGGCAGCCTGATGGGGAATCTGATGAAAGGCTCGATGATGGTGGAAGGGCGCATTGCGCGCATTGCGTATGTCTCGCTATATCGCATGCACCAGATTGCGTTGCATGGCTATACCAAAACAGGGTTAATGATGTTGGTTGGTGGGATTAACAAGGTTATTCGCCCGCGCCTTAAACTGCATTAATTTCTTTTTCTTCATTACGCCATCGATTCTTATCAAAAGCCTGTATTAACAGGCTTTTGAACTTTCCGTTAATATACCCAAATTCAACCTAAGATTTCGTATAAATAACTTCGTTCGCTAAGAATCCTCCTAAAGCCCTAATATTACCGGTCAAATAAGCTTTTTTCGTCCATGAGTCTTATTGCGGGAATGTCAAATTGTGTGCAAACTTTAGCTTGTTTACAGACGGCGATTCACGCACGCCGATCCCTCAATATACGGCTATTCCGTTTGAGGACCTGTTGCCGACGCGATATCCTCATGTTCACACAGCAGGGGAACGCGGCATTAAAAGGCCACAGAATGCGTGGTAACATTTCAGGAGGATGTCCTGTGAACAAGTCAATGTTAGCGGGTGTCGGTATCGGAGTCGCTGCGGCGCTCGGCGTTGCAGCAGTAGCAAGTATCAATGTCTTTTCTTCAGGCCCAGAGTACGCTCAAGTACTCAGCGCGACGCCTATTAAAGAAACGATTAAAACGCCACGTCAGGAGTGCCGTAACGTGACGGTTACCCACAGACGTCCCGTACAAGATGAGCATCAGATAGCTGGTTCCGTTCTGGGTGCTGTTGCCGGTGGCGTACTCGGCCACCAATTTGGTGGTGGCCGAGGTCGTGATGTCGCCACTGTTGCAGGTGCATTGGGCGGTGGTTATGCCGGCAACCGTGTACAGAGCAGCATGCAGGAAGGCGATACCTACACCTCACAGCAACAGCGTTGCAGCACGGTGTATGAGAAGTCGGAAAAAAATCTGGGTTACGATGTGACCTACAAAATCGGTGACCAGCAGGGCAAAGTGCGTATGGATCATGATCCAGGCACCCAGATACCGTTGGATAAAAGCGGGCAGTTGCAACTTACACGCACCTGATACGCGTACAATTTGTACAAAAAGCCTGAGGCGCAATCCTCAGGCTTTTTTGTTTTCAATAATCCATCCTAAATAGCATTGACACATTTTTGATTTTTTTGGAGATTGTGACAATGACTGAGTTCAAACGCACTCAATGTGATCACATCCTGTCTTTTAAAATAGCTGTTGTCGAGCAAGTTGAAAAAGGCGAACTTACCTATAAACAAGCCCAGCAGCGTTAATCAATCAGTACATGAAAAATATGGAATAAGGTGCTCGATGACGGACGGATATGACGGTTACCAGAATGCGTCAGCAGAAAGGGTCAACGGCATCCTAAAGAACGAATTTATAGTTAATCGTCCGGCTAATATTAAGGATGCGCAAAAATGCTGAAGGAGTCGGTAAAGATATATAATAACGAGCAACCCCACCTATTGCTAAAATACAAAATGCCCGATGCGTTGCATCAGGCATTTTGGAGGCAAAAAACTGTCAACCTATGTTAGGACTAGTGATGCAAAAACGTCACCTGCTAAATCAGGTGTCCCGAGAAAGCAGCGAGTAGCTCGTCTACAAACTTAAGACGTTTCGGCCGGTCAGTCAGATCAATCATAAACTTCAGCTTGGTCGGCCCGTCGAGACGGTAAATCTGAGGTTGTTTCTGTAACAGGCCAATCAGATAGCCCGGATCCACACGATTTTTCTCACTGAATTCGACAAAACCACCGCGCTCATTGCCTTCGAGACGCTTGATGCCCAGCGCTTTGGCTTTCAGACGCAATACGGCAATGTGCAGCAGGTTTCGTGCGGCATCCGGCAAGGTGCCGAAGCGATCAATCAACTCTACGCGCAGTTCATCGAGTTCGTTTTCGCTGCCTGAACTGGCAATGCGTTTATACAGAGACAGGCGGGTATTGACGTCAGGAATATACTCCTCCGGCAACAGAGCTGGCATACGCATTTCCACTTCGGTCTGGCTGGTGGTCAAATCTTCCAGAGACGGTTCGCGTCCCTCTTTCAGCGCTTCTACCGCATTTTCCAGTAGTTCCATATACAGTGTGAAACCGATACTGGTCATCTGTCCGCTCTGGCCTTCGCCAAGCAGTTCGCCCGCACCGCGAATCTCAAGATCGTGCGTCGCCAGCGCAAACCCTGCACCTAAATCTTCCAGCGATGCGATGGCTTCCAGACGCTTAAGGGCATCTTTGGACATGGCTTTCGGCGGTGGTGTCAGCAGGTAAGCATAGGCCTGATGATGTGAGCGCCCCACGCGGCCACGCAACTGATGCAACTGTGCCAGACCGAGATGGTCGGCGCGTTCGATGACGATGGTGTTTGCGCTCGGAATGTCGATACCGGTTTCAATAATGGTGGTACATACCAGCACGTTAAAACGTTGGTGGTGGAAATCGTTCATGACGCGTTCCAGATCGCGTTCACGCATCTGGCCGTGGCCGATGGCAATGCGCGCTTCCGGGACCAGTTCGGCCAGTTTGTCTGCAGCCTTCTCGATGTTCTCTACGTCGTTGAACAGGTAATAGACCTGCCCACCGCGCAGTATTTCACGCAGAATGGCTTCACGGATCACCAGGCTGTCGTATTCACGCACGAAGGTTTTGACCGCCAGACGACGAGCCGGTGGCGTAGCAATAATCGATAAGTCACGCATGCCGCTCATCGCCATGTTCAGCGTGCGCGGAATGGGGGTGGCGGTTAGGGTCAGGATGTCCACATCGGCACGCATCGCTTTGATCCTTTCTTTATGGCGTACGCCGAAGCGGTGTTCTTCATCGACAATCAGCAGACCCAGATCCTTCCAGTGCAGATTACTCTGCAGAAGCTTATGGGTGCCGATGATGATATCCACCTTGCCGTCGATCGCCTGTTCCAGCACGACGTTTTGCTCTTTTGCACTGCGAAAACGCGACATCATCTCGATGCGTATCGGCCAACTGGCGAAACGGTCACGGAAGTTGTCGAAGTGCTGTTGTGCAAGCAGCGTGGTGGGCACCAGCACGGCGACCTGTTTATTGTTCGAGACGGCAAGAAACGCCGCACGCATTGCCACTTCAGTTTTACCAAAGCCCACGTCGCCACACACCAGACGGTCCATTGCCAGCGGCTGTGTCATGTCGGTCAGAACGGCGTTGATGGCCTGAGCCTGATCCGGTGTAGTTTCAAACGGGAATGCCTGACAGAACAATTGATATTGTTGTTTGTCATGTTTGAAGGCGAAACCCTTTTTGGCTTCGCGCTGGGCATAAATGTCCAGCAATTCTGCTGCCACGTCGCGGACCTTTTCGGCCGCTTTCTGCCGGGCTTTGGACCAGGCTTCACCGCCAAGCTTATGCAGCGGTGCGCTTTCATCGGCGCCTCCGGCATAACGGCTGATCAGATGCAGCGAAGAAACTGGCACATAAAGTTTGTCTTCACCGGCGTAGGTGAGGATCAGGTACTCCGCTTTGATGCCACCGGTTTCCAATGTCGTCAGGCCGAGATAGCGCCCGACGCCGTGCTCCATATGCACGACTGGCTGGCCGGTGCGCAGTTCTGCTAAATTGCGGATCAGCGTATCGGTATTGATGGTGCGGCGGCTGTCCTGGCGGCGACGCGCGACGCGTTCGCCAAGCAGATCGCTTTCACACACCAGCGCCAGTTGTTTATCGATGTCGAGAAAACCGCGCTCGCAGGCGCCGATCATAATGTAACGGCCTGCGCTCTGCGCTTGTTCAATGCGGGTGATCAGCGTCGGGTTTAGCTTAATGCGGCCCAGCAGGTCCTGTAGGGTTTCGCGGCGTCCCTCGCTTTCTACCGAGAACACCAGACTGCCCGCGAAGGATTCATTAAAGCGGCGCAGGTTGTCCATTGGCGCTTTGTTTTGTGGCTGAACTGAAAGGTCCGGCAACGCCTGGTAACTCAAGTTAGTATTGGCGGTTTTCTGTGGCAGTATGTCGGTTTTCAACTGAATACGCGGCCACTGTTTCAGCTCGCTAAACAGGGAATCTACCCGCAGCCAAAGGGTTTCAGGTTCCAGCAGTGGGCGCATCGGATCGACGCGGCGGTTTTCATAACGCTGGTTAGCGTCGAGCCAAAAACGGTCGGCGGCGCTTTCCAGATCGCCGGTATTGAGCAGCAGGGTATTTTTCGGCAAATAGCTGAACAGGGTGGTCAGCGGTTGGCTAAAGAACAGCGGCTGCCAGTATTCGATCCCCGCTGGAAAAGTCCCTTTGCTCACCTGCTGATAAATATGTTCAGCATCCCGACGTACTTCGAATTTTTCACGCCACTGGCTGCGAAACAGTTCTATGGCAGTCTTGTCGGTCGGGAACTCGTGCGCGGGCAGTAAGTTAATTTGGGCGACTTCACTTAGTGTGCGCTGGGTGTCAACGTCAAACACCCGTAAACTGTCGATCTCATCATCGAAAAAGTCGATGCGGTAAGGCTCATCGCTACCCATCGGGTAGAGGTCGAGCAGGGCACCACGGGTGGCAAACTCACCGTGCTCCATGACTTGATCAACGCTGCGATAACCGGCCTGTTCGAGCTGAGCACGCAGTTTATCGCGCGACAGCAATTGCCCTTTTTTCATTACCAGCGCGTGGCCGTGCAGGAACTCATGCGGACACACCCGCTGCATCAACGTGTTGACCGGCAAAATAATGATGCCGCGCTCCAGCATAGGTAATTGATAAAGGCTCGACAGGCGGGAGGAGATGATCTCCTGATGCGGTGAGAAACTGTCGTAAGGCAGCGTTTCCCAGTCAGCAATGTTGAGAACCTTCAGTTCGGTAAATTGCTGAATTTCATCGCGCAAACGCAGGGCGTTTTGCATGTCGGGCGCGATGAGCACGATCGGGCCTGCGTGGCGCTCGCTGATTTCGGCACACTCCAGTGCGCAGGCAGAACCGGTGAGCTGCCCCAGTACGCGGGTATCGCCGGGGCGTTCAGGCAAAGAATAACGATGATCTTGAGGCATAGGCTGTAATGTTATCTCGTTGTCGGCGTCCATCTGGACCTGATTGCAGAGCGTATCTTGCGATGAGGCCTAACCGGGGTCAACCCAGATCCCCTTATTATAAAAGATAAAAAGGATAATAAAGCCGGGGAGTGAGGCCGTTAGTGGTTCCATAAAGCGGGACTAGCCTTTATTATCCTTGATCACTTTAGTCTGCGCCATGCACTTAACACGGCCAAGCACGTAAAACGGATGTCATGTATCAACCTGTTGCGTTATTTATAGGCCTGCGCTACATGCGCGGGCGTGCTTCAGACCGCTTTGGGCGGTTTGTCTCCTGGCTTTCTACCATAGGCATTACTCTCGGGGTGATGGCGCTGGTGACTGTGTTATCAGTCATGAACGGTTTTGAGAAGGATCTGGAAAGTAACATTCTGGGTCTGATGCCTCAGGCGTTGGTGACAACGGCACAGGGTTCGCTGGATCCTAAAAAAATCACCCATGATAATGTCGCTGCGCTCAAGGGCGTTACGCGTGCTGTACCGCTGACGACCGGCGATGTGGTGTTACAAAGCCCCGGCAGCGTGGCGGTCGGCGTGATGCTGGGCGTCAATCCTGATGAAAAAGACCCGCTTTCTAACTATATGGTTGCGGTCAGTCAACAGGTGCTGCAACCCGGCCAGTACAATGTCATTCTCGGCGACCAGTTGGCACAACAGCTAAAGGTGAAACGTGGTGACCAGCTGCGGCTGATGGTCACCAGCGTCAGCCAGTTCACCCCGATGGGTCGTATTCCCAGCCAGCGATTGTTCACTGTTGCAGGGACATTTGCCGCTAACAGTGAGGTGGATGGCTACCAGATGCTGGTCAATCAGCAGGATGCATCTCGGCTGATGCTCTACCCGAAAGGTAATGTCACCGGCTGGCGTCTGTTCCTCGACAAACCGCTGGATGTCGACAGCCTGAGTATGCAAACCCTGCCGAAAGGCACCGAGTGGAAAGATTGGCGCGAACGTCGTGGTGAGCTGTTCCAGGCGGTGCGCATGGAAAAAAATATGATGGGCCTGTTGCTGAGCCTGATCGTTGCCGTGGCGGCGTTTAACATCATCACCTCCCTCGGTTTGTTAGTGATGGAAAAGCAGGGCGAAGTGGCGATCCTGCAAACGCAGGGGCTGACCCGCCGCCAGATCATGGCGGTGTTTATGGTGCAGGGCGCGAGTGCCGGTATCATCGGCGCACTACTTGGTGCGGTGCTCGGCGTTGTCCTGGCGACTCAACTTAATCACATCATGCCTGCCGTTGGTCTGATGCTCGATGGCGCGTCGCTGCCGGTGGATATCGAAGCCACACAGGTAGTGATTATTGCGCTGATCGCCATGGCGATCGCTTTATTGTCTACGCTTTACCCTTCGTGGCGCGCAGCTGCCGCCCAACCCGCAGAGGCTTTACGTTATGAGTAACTTAATATCATCGCAGGGCGAATTATTATTGCAGTGCGAAAACCTCTGTAAGACTTACACGGAAGGTAAAATGCACACCGACGTGCTGCGCGATGTCACCTTTGGCATTCAGCCGGGCGAAATGATGGCAATCGTCGGCAGCTCCGGTTCCGGTAAAAGTACTCTGTTGCATCTGTTGGGCGGCCTTGATTCCCCGACTTCTGGCGACGTGGTGTTTAAAGGCACCTCGCTCAACACGATGTCTTCCACCGCCAAGGCCGAGCTGCGCAACCGTGAACTGGGCTTTATTTACCAGTTCCACCATCTGCTGCCGGATTTCACTGCGCTGGAAAACGTGGGTATGCCGTTGTTAATCGGTAAAAGTAAAGCGGCTGAAGTAGAAGAAAAATCTATGGCGATGCTGGCGGCAGTAGGCCTGCAACACCGTAGTAAACACCGTCCGTCTGAACTCTCCGGTGGTGAGCGCCAGCGCGTAGCGATTGCCCGTGCGCTGGTGAATAACCCGTCGTTGGTGCTGGCTGATGAACCGACCGGGAATCTTGATCAGAAAAATGCCGACAGCATTTTCGACTTACTTGGTGAGCTGAATGTCCGCCAGGGCACCGCATTCCTGGTGGTCACGCATGCCTTGCAGTTAGCTAGCCGCATGAACCGTCAGTTGGAGATGCGCGACGGTAAATTGCAACAGGACTCGACCCTACTGGGAGCGAAGTGATGTCTGCCATTCCATTCTCCCTTTTAATCGGCCTACGGTTTAGCCGTGGACGCCGTCGCAGCGGCATGGTGTCGCTGATTTCGATTATCTCCACGCTGGGTATCGCGCTGGGTGTCGCAGTGCTGATTGTGGGCCTTAGCGCCATGAACGGTTTTGAGCGCGAGCTAAAAGATCGCGTACTGGCCGTGGTGCCGCACGGCGAAATACGCCCGGTCAATCAGCCTTTTGAGGGTTGGCAGGGCGTACTGGATCGCGTCGAAAAAGTGCCGGGTATTGCCGCTGCTGCGCCCTATGTAGAATTCAACGGCCTGATTGAACACGGTGCCAAACTGCGAGCCATCAAACTCAAAGGGGTGGATCCGCAGCAGGAACCCCGTGTCAGCGCCGCGCCGAGTTTTGTTCTCGGTGATGCCTGGAAAAGTTTCAAAGCGGGCGAGCAGCAGGTCATTTTGGGTAAAGGTGTGGCCGATGCTATCGGGGTCAAACAAGGTGACTGGGTCACGGTGATGATCCCAAACAGCGATCCGGAAATGAAACTGTTACAGCCTAAACGTATTCGCTTGCACGTCACCGGAATCTTGCAATTAAGTGGTCAGTTGGACCACAGTTTAGCCATGGTTCCGTTGGCAGATGCCCAGCAATATCAAGATATGGGCGGCAGTGTCACCGGCATTGATATTAAAGTGAACGATGTTTTTGCCGCGCAGAAACTGGTGCGGGATGCCGGTGAAGTGACACAGGCCTATGTTTACATCAGCAGTTGGATCGGTACCTATGGTTATATGTACCGCGATATCCAGATGGTGCGCGCGATCATGTACATGGCAATGGTGCTGGTGATAGGCGTCGCCTGCTTCAATATCGTTTCGACGCTGGTCATGGCCGTGAAAGATAAAAGCAGTGATATTGCGATTCTGCGCACGCTCGGGGCCAAAGACGGGCTTATTCGCGCGGTGTTCATCTGGTACGGTTTACTGGCTGGACTGGTGGGGAGCGTCTGTGGAGTAGTGGTGGGCGTGATAGCCTCCTATCAACTGACTAATATTATTAATGCGTTGCAAAAATTCACCGGGCATCAGTTCCTCTCGGGTGATATTTATTTCATCGACTTTTTACCGTCGGAGCTTCACTGGCTGGATGTGGCAGGTGTGTTGTTTACCGCGCTGGTGCTGAGTTTGCTTGCCAGCTGGTATCCGGCGCGGCGCGCCAGTCGTATCGATCCGGCCCGAGTGTTGAGCGGCGGGCAGTAAAACCTTTAACAGACTTGTAAAAAAGCAGGAGCACTTATGCGCACACGCCATCGTTTGTGTCGGTTTCGCAAAAACAAGCGCATACGACATCAACGTTTTCGCTCGAGCATTTTTCATCGCGACAATATGGCCGCGGCATCACTAAAACGACCTTTTGTGGTGGTGCTTACCGGTGCCGGGATTTCTGCTGAGTCCGGCATCCGCACCTTTCGCGCCGCTGATGGATTGTGGGAAGAGCATAACGTTGAAGATGTAGCGACGCCGGAAGGGTATCGTCGCGATCCTGAGCTGGTACAGGCGTTTTACAACGCCCGCCGTCAGCAGTTGCAACAGCCGGAGATCCAGCCGAATCCGGCCCATGAGGCGCTGGCTATGCTGGAGGATGCGCTGGGCGACAACTTTATGCTGGTAACGCAAAATATCGATAATCTGCATGAGCGTGCAGGTAATAAGCGCGTGATGCATATGCATGGCGAATTGCTGAAAGTGCGCTGCACTCAGTCCGGCCAGGTATTTGACTGGCCGGGCGATCTGAGCGTTAACGATAAATGCCACTGCTGCCAGTTCCCGGCGGCGCTGCGCCCGCATATTGTGTGGTTTGGTGAAATGCCAATTGGCATGGAAGAAATTTATCAGGCGTTGGCGAAAGCCGATTTCTTTATTGCTATCGGCACCTCGGGGCATGTCTATCCGGCCGCCGGTTTTGTGCATGAAGCACGTCTGGGGGGGGCTTTTACGATTGAGCTGAATCTCGAACCAAGCCAGGTCGAAAGTGAATTCGACGAGAAGATGTACGGTCTTGCCAGTAAGGTGGTCCCCGACTTTATTCACGCTTTTTTGACCAAAGAAGATAATGCCTGGCGCTAGCCGGGCTGTTTTTCGTCTACTCCCCTCTTTTGGCAACATTCCGTAAAAATTGCGTCTGTGCAGAACACTTCGGGAACTAAACTTGGAGAAAACTGACCTGACGCAATATGTGCGGGATTCATGCTGCGCATAATAAAAGTCAGTTGCCAGAGGATAACCCATTATGGATAAGTTGCTCGATCGTTTCTTCTACTACGTTTCATTTGATACCCAATCGAAAGCCAATGTCAGGCAAACACCCAGCACAGAAGGGCAAATGAAGTTGGCACGTGAATTACGTAACGAACTTATTGAGCTGGGGTTCGACCAGGTTACGCTTAACGACAAGGGCTGCGTAATGGGCACATTGCCTGGTAACGTCGCCTGGCACGTTCCGACTATTGGTTTCATTTCCCATCTGGATACGGCGCCCGACTTTACCGCCAAGCACGTCAACCCGCAGATCGTCGAGAATTACCGCGGTGGTGATATCGCGCTGGGTAACGGCGACGAAGTATTATCCCCCGTTATGTTTCCGGTACTGCATCAGCTGTTAGGCCAGACGCTAATCACTACCGATGGCAAGACGCTGCTCGGTGCTGATGACAAAGCAGGCATCGCTGCGATTGTCACTGCGATGGTTAGACTCAAAAACAGCAACCGGCCGCACGGCCCATTACGGGTAGCATTTACCCCGGACGAAGAGATAGGCAAAGGAGCTCAATCTTTTGATATCCCGGCGTTTGGCGCTGAATGGGCCTACACCGTTGATGGCGGTGGCGTGGGTGAGCTGGAGTTTGAGAACTTCAACGCCGCTTCGGCGACGATCAAGATTGTCGGAAACAATGTGCATCCCGGCAGTGCTAAAGGTGTGATGGTTAATGCGCTGTCGCTGGCAGCCCGTTTCCATAGTGAATTACCAGCGGATGAAACCCCTGAAGCCACCGAAGGTCATGAAGGTTTTTATCATCTGACCTCAATGAAAGGTTCGGTTGAGCGGGCGGAAATGCACTACATCATCCGTGATTTCGATAAAATTAATTTCGAAGCGCGTAAGCAAAAAATTATTGATGTTGCCCATATAGTCGGCAAGGGATTACATCGAGATTGTTATATCGAAGTCACGCTCGACGACCATTATTACAATATGCATGACAAAGTCGCACAGCACCCACACATCATTGAGATTGCCAGGCAGGCGATGCTAGCGTGTGATATAGAACCGGTGATGAAGCCGATCCGCGGTGGCACGGATGGCGCACAGCTCTCATTTCGTGGTCTGCCGTGCCCGAACATTTTTACCGGAGGCTACAACTTCCACGGTAAGCACGAATTTGTCACCCTCGAGGGAATGGAAAAAGCGGCAGAGGTGATCATGCATATTGCTGAATTGACCGCTCAACGTGCGGTTAAGCACTGATGCTACTTTAGGCAAATGAACAATTGAACAAACTCAAAAGGGTGCATGTTATAAGTAAAGTGCACCCTTTTATTGTATTGCGGCAATGGGATTAGTCGTTGAAGTACCAGTAACCACTGTTGACCAGCGCAGACAGCAGTGCCAGGAAGGACGGATCTTCCAGCGCATCACCCAGCATTTCGCGGGTCACCGTCATATGACGGGTCAGTGCATCGGCTGCGACCAGATGATCGGTAGTCATTGCTTCGCCATTGACATAGCAAACATCGCCAACGCGCAACACGCGCAAACCACAAAGACGCTGCAGTGATTCGCCGGACTCCATCAACTCATAGATTTCACCCGCCTGATACGGCGGCTCCGGCGGGGCCAAATCGAGTTCATGACGTGACTGTGAAATAAATTCGCCAAACCAGCTGTTGAAGTGTTCCGGGTTGCCAACTAACTCGAGCATCATGTTACGCATGTTGTCGATTTCATTCGGTAGCACCAGCGCCGGATGTTCACGTTCGACCAGTTCCGGGTCACTATAACGTTTGCTGCCGAGTTCGCGGGCCAAAATGTAATCCGCGTAGCCGCTCACCATCTCACGCGTATTGGGCGCACGGAAACCAACCGAATAATTCAACGAGCTTTCCAGCGAATAGCCTTCGTGCGGGAAACCCGGTGGAATATAGATGATGTCTCCAGGCTCCAGCTCTTCGTCAATGATGGCATCGAACGGCGGAACTTGCAGTAAATCCGGGTGCGGACTGTGCTGTTTCATTGGGACTTTTTCACCCACGCGCCAGCGACGGCGGCCGGTACCCTGAATGATGAACACGTCGTACTGATCGAAATGCGGGCCAACGCCGCCGCCCGGTACTGAGTAGGAGATCATCAGATCGTCCATGCGCCAGTCAGGAATATGGCGGAAAGGGCGCATCAGGTGAGAAGAAGGCTCGTGCCAGTGGTCAACGGCCTGGACCAGAATCGACCAGTTATTTTCACCAAGGTGGTCATAGCTCTCGAAGGGACCATGGCTGACCTGCCAGCGTCCGTCCTGATGGCTAACCAGGCGGCTGTCGACTTCGTTTTCCATCGCCAGACCTGCCAGTTCATCCGGAGAGAGCGGATCGACAAAATTTTTGAAGCCACGCTTAAGAACGACGGGACGTTTTTGCCAGTAACGCTGTAAAAAGTCAGTCCAGTCTAAGTCGAGTTGATAATCCATAAATATATTCCATGGCGTGAAAGAGATGTCTGGGAAGAATTATAACGGAAGGCGTCGTCGCTGCATTGGGCAATCAGCAGTAAATTTTATTTATTGCTAATGTGAACCGTTGCAGCGAAACGAGTTTTACATCAATCGATGTCTGCATCGTGCTGTTGGCCGAAGCACACTCGCATACTGGCCCCCCCCAGCTGGCTGTCATCGATGATGATTTCGCCGTCATACTGCTCGATAATTTCACTGGCTAACGAGAGGCCCAAACCCTGACCGGGGCGCAGGGTATCTGCCCGTTGTCCGCGCTGGAAAATCACGGTGCGCTTGCTTTCCGGAATGCCCGGACCGTCATCCTCTATCAGGATCACCAGCTGTTTTTCGGCGTACACTGCGCTGATCTCAACGAACTCCAGACAGTATTTGCAGGCGTTGTCGATAACGTTTCCCATCACCTCGATGAAGTCGTTTTTCTCGCCAATAAAAGTAATTTCCGGCGATATATCCAGAGTCAGGACTACGCCTTTGCGCTGATACACTTTATTCATTGCAAAGCACAGGCTGTCGAGCAGAGGAGGAACGGAGTGTACTTCTCGGATCTGAATAGTGTGTTCAGATCGCAGCGTGGCACGATGCAGATAGTAGCCAATTTGCTGCGAGATCCGGCTGATCTGTTCAAGCATCACCGGCTCAGCTTCCTCGATGGTCATCTGTTTGCTGTTACGCAGGGACCGCAGCGTTGACTGCAATACCGCGAGCGGTGTTTTCAGACTATGGGTCAGATCGGCAAGCGTCGTGCGGTAGCGATCATAGCGTTCACGCTCGCCGTGCAGCAGACTATTAAGGTTGCGAATCAGCCCTTTAAGCTCGCGCGGCGGGTTCTCGTCCAGCTCTTCACGTTCGTGTGTTTCCAGTTCAGCCAATTGACGGATCAGAGCTTTGATGGGGCGCAGGCTCCAGTATGCCGCGAGCCATAACAGCGGCAACACCAGCAAAAGATTGGCGAGCAGGACATAGCTAAACCACTCCCATACCAGATCCGAGCGTTGCAGTTCTTGTGGAATAGTATCGACCACCACAATATTAAGTGCCGGCAGACGCTTGGTCGCTGCATAAGTATTGACGGCAATGGAGTGAGTCATCGCATTGGCATCCGTTCCATCATAGGTTTTTATCTGATCCTGAGCTTTGGGGTTATCACCGACCACCTCACTACTGATTTGAGTATCAGTGTCCAGCTCATAAAAACCGGGCTTATTCATCCATGACTTGTTGATCCGCGCTTCAAGTTCAGTTACGTGTCGCTCTGCCCATAACAGATTGCCCTTATCGTCATAGATAAAAACCAGCGTGGGAGAGTTGAGATCCAGTTCCGGTGGAACGTTGATAGTCAGCTTGTCATCACGCCACTGGGCGAGGCTGAAAAACAGGTTACTTTCACCGCGTAGCAGACGGTAAGCCGTTTTGTCAAAACTGACCATATAGCCAACAACGGCCACCAGCCCGTAAGCCAGTGAAAGTGCAAGAACCACGGCTGCAGTCGCCACCAGAAAGCGCGAACGCAGCGAGAAGGGTTGACTGTTGCGAAATATCATCGGCCAGACGTCAGAAAACGTTACGGTCGGATATCAAAACGATAACCTTGGCCGCGTACGGTCGTTATTACATCAGCCGGATACTCAGCCTGCAATTTCTTGCGCAACCGCCCCATGAGTACATCAACGGTGTGGCTCTCACGCAGTTCGGCATCAGGATAGAGTTGCAGCATGAGTGAATCTTTACTGACGACTTTGCCGGCATTGCGGATCAACGTTTCGATGATGGTGTATTCAAAAGCGGTGAGTTTCAGCGGCTGTTCGTTAACGGTAAGCTCACGGCGAGAGAGGTCAATCTGGAAAGGTGCCATAACGATAATCTGTGAAGCCAAACCACTGTTACGTCGCATCAGTGCCTGCATACGTGCCAGTACCTCTTCCAGGTGGAAAGGCTTAGTCACGTAATCATCTGCACCCGCTTCAAGTACTGCGACTTTGTCCTGCCAGCTTTCGCGAGCGGTCAGAACCAGTATTGGCAGTTTTTCCTGATGGCTGCGCCAGCGCTGGATCAAACTCAAGCCATCTTCGCCCGGTAATCCAAGGTCAACAATAGCAATATCGGGTGAATACTCGCGCAAAAAATAGTCAGCTTCCTTGGCGTCTTCTGCTGCATCAACCTGATGGCCCATCTCGCGCATTTGTACCGACAGGTGATGGCGTAACAGGGCATTGTCTTCGACAACCAGAATTCGCATAGCAACTCCTTGTTTAAGTAGACCGGAATCCCAGCCTTTTTATAATTAATCCCAAGACAACTGTAACGTATTCAAAATTGTTTGCTTCAACGCCAGATAAACATGTTGTGAGACACTTTAAACGAAACATAAACCAAGTATAAGCGACGATTTTGGCAAGAGATAGAAGATGCGTGATGGATCGCGGTAATGGCCTCGATTTTAGAAGGACGGAGAATTTTTGCAGTGACACTTTACGCGTCAGGCTCACATAAGGTGCGCCAATGGAGATAAGGGGGACGTTTAAGGCAGGCTTAAACGTCCCGAAGGATTAATGCGTGACGTGGCAATGGCTTTCCATCCGCCACATTTTTTCCAGTTCGCGCACCTCGCCTGTCACTTCCACCACGCCCTGACTGCGGATATCGCCGCTGGACGCGCCAATACGAATTTCAAACTCGCCCGGCTCGACTATCCGCTTGCCGTTGCGCTGAGTGAAGTTCAGCATATCGGTCGGGATTGTGAAGGTCAGGTCGGCGCTTTCGCCAGCTGCTAGCTGTATGCGCTGAAAAGCTTTCAGCTCCTGAACGGGGCGAACCTGCGAGGCAACCCGGTCCCGGACATACAACTGTACGACCTCACTTCCGGCCCGGTCGCCGATATTGGTGACGGTAATCTTCGCTATTACGCTGCCGTTGAGAGACTGCACCTGAGGCCGCACAAGAGTCAGATCACCATAACTGAAGGTGGTCCACGTTTTGCCGTACCCGAACGGGTAACGTGAGCCAAAGTGGAAAGCATAAGGTGTGCCGCCGCTCTTCAGTTTGTGGTTGTAGTAATACGGCATCGCGCCCGCGCTGTGAGGGACCGAAACCACTAAGCGCCCGGCGGGTTCACGCACGCCGGTCAGCACATCAGCAATCGCATTACCGCCTTCCTGACCTGGCGCCCACGCCATGACCAGCGCCGCGACACGATCCTCCAGCCCGCCAAGGTTGTACGGGCGTCCGCCGGTTATTACTACCACGACCGGCTTGCCGGTTTCGACCACGGCAGCCAGCAGTTGTTGCTGTACGCCGGGCAGTTGCAGGCTGTCGGTATCCGAGCCTTCGCCCACCGTGCCACTCTGGAACAGCCCGGCCAAATCGCCGACAAAAACCAGTGCAACATCACTTTGTTCGGTGGCTTCAACGGCTGCCGCAATCAGGCGGCTATCCTGTGAAACGGGAGAAGACTGCATGGTTTTTCCTGCATCACCGGGAAAGACTGGCGTGCCCGCGACGCGCTGCTCAATGATATGGCAGCCCTTAGCATAACGCAGGGATTGTGCACCCATGCGCTGCTGCAATGCTTGTAACGGTGTCACGACCTGTGAGGCGCTATCCTGCATATCGCTGATGATCAAATGTACCGGGAAGCTGTAGCCGCTCAGCAGCGCCAGCGGATCGTCTGCCGTCGGACCGATAACTGCCAGCCGTAGCTGACTTTGTAACGGCAATACACCGTTATTTTCCAGCATCGTAATGGAGTTAACTGCCGCCTCATATGCAAGCGCGCGCGTTGCCGGAGTTTGCAGCGCGAGGGTGTTTTCATCGGTATACGGTTGTTCGAACAACCCCAGACGGAATTTTTCCAGTAACACACGCCCGACAATTTCGTCGATTTTCGCCATTGAGAGCAGGCCCTGCTCAACGGCTTCGGCCAGATGGCGTGCGCAGTCATCTTTAGGTAACTCGATATCCAACCCGGCATTAAAGGCCAGCGCCGCCGATTCCGTGGCGTTGCGGCTGACACCGTGATGCTGGTGCAACAGGCTGATACCGCCGTAATCCGCCACAATCAGGCCATCAAAGCCCCATTGTTCACGCAAAAGCGTGGTCATAAGGAACTTATCAGAATGGCTTGGCTGGTTGTCAATGTCGTGATATGCGGGCATCACAGAGCCGGCGTTCGCCAGTTTGACCGCCATTTCAAACGGCAGCAGAAATGTATCATTCAGCTCGCTAAAGCCCAGATGCACCGGCGCATGGTTGCGGGCGCCTTCGCTGAACGAATGGCCGACGTAATGTTTCAGCGTGGCCAGTACATCACGTTTTTCGCCCTGCAAACCCAGTACAAAGCGGGTCGCCATCACGCCCACCAGATAAGGATCTTCGCCGAAGGTTTCTTCAGTCCGCCCCCAGCGCACATCACGCGAGACATCCAGCACTGGCGCTAATCCCTGACGACAGCCTGTGCTGCGCGCTTCATCGCCAATGGCGGCTGCGACGCGCTGCATTAAATTTGGATCCCAGGTGGAGGCGTAGTTCAGCGATGACGGAAACAGCGTGGCGTCTTTGCACAGCAGACCCACCAGACACTCCTCATGAAACAGTGCCGGGATTCCCAGGCGCGTCTCTTCCATGAGGGTTTTTTGCAGGCGATTGAGTGCGCGGACACCTTCCTTGGCGTCCACAATGTGCGTCCCCAGCGGGCGGGTTATCTGCCCGATGCCCAATTTGATTTGCTCGCTCAGCGCCGCCTGTTTCGTGACGCCGGCAAACTCGTCGCTCAGATCGGTGCGTTCGCGATGATCTCCATCGGCAGACAAAATGAGCCAGAAGGCGTGCATCTGTGCGAATTTCTCTTCTTGTGTCATCCTCTCCAGCAAATCAGCGACGCGTTCGTGTGTCGGTCGGCGGGCATCCTTATAAATGGCAGACATACTTTCCCCTTTAAGTTTGACCTTCCGCACGACGGCGCGGAGTTGTTTTCTGATTATCAATACTGGTAGCAGACAGCCAACACAACAATTGCCAAAATGCCCAGTCACCTTATGTTTTTTTGTTTTCTCTGCTAAATGTGATGCAGCTCGAATATATACATATTGCACATAACAAGCGGAAAAAATAAGCCGTATCTGCGTCACATTTAATTAAAAGCATAAGGCATAAATGAAAAATTAGAATATCCCGCAAAAACGCCAGCAATTATAAAGGCTGTGGGATTCTAATTTAAAAATGAAGGTGAATGCATGTCGGCGTTAACTGAACGGATCACCAACAAAGAAAAACTGGGTTTTGGATTAGGCGATGCGGCAAGTCACATCGTTTTTGATTCCTCTATTGCCATTCTGGCTTACTTCTATACCAATATTTATGGGCTTTCCCCTGCGGTTATGGGGACATTGTTTTTACTCGTTCGAATACTTGATGCGATTACCGATCCGATTATGGGGGCTATTGCCGATCAGACGAAAAGCCGCTGGGGTCGTTTCCGTCCATGGTTACTGATTATTTGCGTGCCGTTTGCTGTGAGCTGTGTACTGGTGTATTCCACGCCAGATTTCGGGCAAACAGCGAAAATTGTTTACGCAGTTCTTGCCTATATCTTCATGACCATCATGTATACGGCAATCAATATTCCTTACTGTTCATTAGGTGCGGCGATTACGGTTGACCCGCAGGATAATCTTTCATTGCAGTCCTGGCGCTTTGCGATTGCACCCATTGGCGGTGCTATGGGGACGGCATTAATCCTGCCGCTGGCTGACTTTATCGCACCGGGTGACCGTGCAACAGGCATGCAGTGGGCGATGGGGATTTTCGGCGTTATTGGTTGCCTGATGTTCCTGACCTGCTTCCTGACGACCCGTGAGCGTATTACACCGATCAAGGAAGAGAATATGAATATCCTGCGCGATGTGCGTATTTTGATGAAAAACGATCAATGGCGTATTCTGTCCGTGTATAACCTCGCCATGCTTTGTGGTGTGGTCATTCGCGGAAGTTTGCTGGTGTATTTCGTGCAATATGTCCTGCATCAGGGCAGCGGCATTATTTCCATCTTCATGATGGCGACTACAGTAGCTGCCGTCATTGGCAGTTTATTCGCGAAGTTTCTGGGGGCGTGGATGTGTAAAATCCGCGCTTCAGTATGGGTCAACGTATTAAGTGCACTGATTGGGTTATTATTCTTTGTTCTGCCAACGGAATATTGGATGCCTGCGTTTATCGTGCATATAATCCTTAACTTATTACAGGGAATTAATGCCCCTCTACAGTGGTCGATGATTACTGACGCCAATAACTATGGTGAATGGAAAACGCAGCGCCGTATTACGGGTATGAATATTGCTGCCAATATTTTTGTTATTAAACTCGGCGTGGCAATTGGTGGCGCACTGACAGGATGGGGGCTGGCGTGGTTTGGTTATCAGGCCGGTGTGGAGCAGCAATCGGCTGAAGCGGTACGTGGTGTACTGATTCTGTTTACCGTGTTGCCTGCTATTTTCTATCTGATTACGGCGTTCTCTATCCGCTATTATCGTTTAACTGAAGACCGGATGAACGACATTATCGGCGATTTGCGTCAGAGCAAATTCCAGACTCAGAGCTAACCAGCAAGGCGTAAAGCATACACAGACGCGCCCCGTTTCTGAGGCGTGTCTGTGACAGGTAAAGCTTATTTCAGCTCGTCAACCATTTTAGCTGCACGACCAATATAGTTACCCGGCGTCATGGCTTTCAGGCGCACTTTCTCTTCTTCCGGTAATTCCAGAGAATCGATAAATGTTTGCATGCCCGCTGCATCAACACGCTTACCACGGGTCAGCTCTTTCAATTTCTCGTAAGGCTTCTCGATACCATAACGGCGCATCACGGTTTGGATTGGCTCTGCCAGGACTTCCCAGTTGTGGTCGAGTTCGAACGCCAGGTTGGCTTCGTTAACTTCCAACTTGCTGATGCCTTTCATGGTGGCTTGATAGGCGATCAGCGCATAACCCAGTCCTACGCCGAGATTACGCAGCACGGTGGAGTCTGTCAGATCACGCTGCCAGCGGGAAACCGGAAGTTTGCTGGCCAGATGCTGCAACACGGCGTTCGACAAACCGAGGTTACCTTCGGAGTTTTCGAAGTCAATCGGGTTAACTTTGTGCGGCATGGTCGAAGAACCGATTTCGCCAGCGATGGTGCGCTGTTTGAAATGATTGAGGGCAACGTAGCCCCAGATATCGCGATCAAAGTCGATCAGAATGGTGTTGAAACGCGCCACGCAGTCGAACAGTTCTGCGATGTAGTCATGTGGTTCAATCTGTGTCGTGTATGGGTTCCACGTTATCCCAAGCGAGGTCACGAACTCTTCGCTAAATTTGTGCCAATCCACTTCCGGATAAGCCACGATGTGAGCGTTGTAGTTACCGACCGCACCGTTGATTTTACCCAGAATTTCAACCTGCTGGAGCTGCTTATACTGACGGTCCATCCGGTAGGCTACGTTAGCAAACTCTTTGCCAATAGTAGACGGCGTAGCAGGCTGACCGTGGGTGCGCGACAACAGCGGAATGTCCCGGAACTGATGGGCCAGACTTTTGATGGAGTCGATAATTTTCAGCCAGTAAGGCGCAACAACTTCCTGACGTGCGGTTTGCAGCATCAGGGCGTGAGACAGGTTGTTAATGTCTTCTGATGTACAGGCGAAATGAATAAATTCGGAAACCGCGTGCAGGGCAGGGACCGTCGCCACTTTTTCTTTCAGGAAATACTCAACCGCTTTGACGTCATGGTTGGTGGTCTTCTCAATGTCTTTAATACGCTGGGCGTCTTTTTCATCGAAATTCGTTACTAACTGGTCAAGGAAAGCGTTTGCGTCGGCATCAAAAGCAGGGACTTCTTTGATATTTGCACAAGCTGCCAGTTTTTGCAGCCAACGTACTTCAACCTGTACACGGAATTTCAGCAGTCCAAATTCACTGAAAATAGTGCGCAGCGCGCTGACTTTATCACCATAGCGTCCATCAACGGGGGAAACGGCGGTCAGTGAGGATAATTCCATCGGTAGCAACTCCTGGGATCTTAACAATGAGCCAAAATATTTTTCGCCTGCTCATGCAGACGATTACGAGAAAACATAAGCTGTAAGCGTCCGCCGCCTACCTGCTGCCACAAAACTGCTGAACGGATACCCGCTAGCAGCACGGCCCGGACTTTGGCCTGCACTTGAGAGTTTTGCAAAATCTCTGGCGATCCGGTGACCTGAATACGCGGGCCGACCGGGCTGACAATATCAACATAAATTGCGGCCAGTGAACTGAGCATAGTTTCTGACTCAAGCTCAAAATGTGCAAGCTGTCGGTCAAGCTGGTCAAGACGTTCGCCGAGCTTGTTCATTGCAACCTTATTGCCGTTAAGCTTGCGCTCCAGCACCATCAGACTCAATGTGTAGCGCGTTAATTCAGCACCCAGCCCCTCACGGTTGGCATTCAATACGCCAAGCAGGGTTTCGAGGCCCATTTTCAGGTTGGCTTCATTATTGCCGTAAACCGCCAGTGTGGACTCCGGATTCATCACCAGCAGACTGCGTAACGACACTGACATTTCTTCCTGCGCGCAATGGCCGTCATGGGCCAGTTGCTGAACCAGGCGTGCCGATTGGCACATGCCGGCCAATGCCAGCGTAATGTCATAATAATTTTTAGCCACGTTTACTCCATTAAGCGTTATTCGGACAGCAAGCGACACGGGTAACAAGTCACAGGGGTAACAAATCAAGAATCGCCGGACGAATCTGAGGCGACAGATAATGCCATAAACCACAGACTAAACCCAGATCCCCCTCGTACTATGCATTAGCTGCACTCGGTTGCCCGAATCACTGACGTGTGTCAGATCATCGGGACACTTTCGATTGCTGCCTTGCTGCATCCCCACTGACTTTTGGGATGCGTGCCACTCATCTTAAATCAGTGGATGCCGCTGTTCGATAATACCGCCACCGAGGCAAATCTCACCGATGTAAAACACCGCAGATTGTCCCGGTGTGACCGCTGCGACCGGCGCGTCGAAGCGCACGTCGATGCGGTCTGCACCCAGCGGTGTGATTGTGCACGCAATATCCTGCTGGCGATAACGTGTCTTCACTACGCATTTAAACGGTTCAGTGATGGGTTTGCGGTCCACCCAGTCTAATTGCTGGGCTATCAGACCGACGGACATCAGGCGAGGATGTTCACCGCCCTGGGCAACGTAAAGGATGTTATTTACCACGTCCTTATCGACTACGTACCAAGGATCTTCGCCGCCATCTTTTTGCCCACCGATACCCAGACCTTTGCGCTGCCCTAGCGTGTGATACATCAGGCCCTGATGCTGGCCCATGTCCTGACCATCGACACTTTTGATCGCGCCGGGTTGCGCCGGAAGGTAACGGCTTAGGAAGTCTTTGAATTTGCGCTCACCGATAAAACAGATGCCGGTGGAATCTTTCTTTTTGGCAGTGATTAAATCCAACTCTTCGGCAATACGGCGCACTTCGGGTTTTTCCAACTCACCTACCGGAAATAGGCTTTGTGCAATTTGATCGCTCCCCAGCGTATAGAGGAAGTAGCTCTGATCTTTATTGCTGTCAGTACCACGCAGTAAGTGGCTGATGCCGTCAAAATCCTTACGACGCACATAGTGCCCGGTGGCAATAAAGTCTGCGCCCAGGTCTTCGGCGGCAAACTCGAGGAATGCTTTGAATTTAATTTCTTTGTTGCACAGGATATCCGGGTTTGGCGTACGTCCGGCTTTGTACTCTTCGAGGAATAATTCGAACACGTTGTCCCAATATTCCGCCGCAAAGTTCACGGTGTGCAATTTTATGTTCAGCTTGTCACACACCGCCTGCGCATCGGCGAGATCGGTGGCTGCGGTGCAGTACTCTTCGTTGTCGTCCTCTTCCCAATTTTTCATGAAGAGGCCCTCCACCTGATAGCCTTGCTGTTGCAGCAAATAGGCCGATACGGAGGAGTCGACACCGCCGGACATCCCGACGATCACTTTTTTCTGGCTGTTGTCAGACATAATAGTCCCGAAAAACATAAATAAATTGCCCGGCAGGTAGCGCTTTTGACTGGTATTTCAATACCAGAAAGTCACACGAGGATGAAGGCCGCGCGCAACAAAAAAGTCACTCCGGACCGGACAGCGGTTGTTAGTGCTTTATTTTCGTATAACTTTACTTCGCATTAATAAATAGGAAGAGAAGTAATCGCGGAATTTTATCACGTCAGGCGATGGGCTGCACCGTTGATTGGCGCAGCCAATAATAGGGCAGGCTATTCCGGTAAGTTGAAGTTGGCCAGCAGATCGAGTGGGTAACGCGGATCTTGCTGATAACAGCGAATGCTCTCGGCTACCAGCGGTGAACGCAGCTTTGTCGAGCCGATGATCTCTTCGGCGCTGGCCCAGATGCAGCTATCTATATCGCTGTCCTGAGGCTCAGTGGCCGGTTGTTCGTCCAGGTCGATCACAAACGCGAAGCGCAGGAAAGGGGTGCCGTCCGGTGCTTGCCACTGATGCAATTTCAGGAAGGACTGCGGCTCGGCACGAATGCCGGTTTCTTCATACAGTTCGCGCTTCGCGGCGCTGTTTAGGGTTTCATTGGCTTCAAGATGACCCGCTGGCTGATTCCAGGTCACTTTGCCATTAACGGTCTCTTCTACAATCAGAAATTGCCCCTGCGACTGCACAACGCAGGCGACGGTAACATGCGGTTTAAACATCTGAGATCTCCTTCCATTGACCGGGTTGTAAATCACCGAGGGTAAACTCACCCATGCTGAAGCGGATTAGGCGTAAGGTCGGGAAGCCAACGTGGGCTGTCATGCGGCGAACCTGCCGGTTACGGCCTTCATACAATGTGATTTTCAGCCAGGTGGTAGGTATGGCTTTTCTCTCGCGGATAGGCGGGTTTCGCGGCCACAGCCACTGTGGTTCTTCAACCATCTCCACGTCTGTTGGTAAGGTTTTGCCATCCTTTAACTCAACCCCGGCACGCAGCGCGTTGATTGAAGCGTCATTCGGCAATCCCTCCACCTGCACAAAATAAACTTTGCCGGTGCGTTTGCCGGGTTGAGTTAAGGCTGCCTGCAGTTTGCCATCGTTGGTCAGCACCAGTAAACCTTCACTGTCCCGGTCAAGGCGGCCTGCGGCGTAGATGTCTGTTAATGAGATGTAGTCTTTGAGCGTAGCGCGGCCCGCTTCGTCGGTAAACTGCGGCAGGACGTCAAACGGCTTATTGAACAGCACCAGTTTACGTGGAGCATTTTGTGCTGCACCCGCCCGAGCAAGCCGCTTGCTGAAACGGTTAACGTGGTGATTTTTAAAAGAGATTGGTTTCATAGGCATTGAAGTCAGAGAGAATTAGCGCATTATACGTGAAAACGGTTTCAGATTGGCGTGCGGACATTATTCAAGTAATATCGATCCGCATCTTACAAATTTTTAACAAAAATGCGCTCGAAGGAGAGGTTAATGGAAAGCAAAGTAGTTGTTCCGGCGGAAGGTAAAAAGATTACAGTTGATGCCCAGGGTAAACTGATCGTTCCAAATAATCCTATTATCCCGTTCATCGAAGGTGACGGTATTGGCGTTGACGTTACCCCTGCTATGATCAAAGTTGTGGATGCAGCGATTAAAAAAGCCTACAACGGCGAACGTAAAATTTCCTGGATGGAAATCTATACCGGTGAGAAATCGGTAGAGCTGTACGGTCAAGACGTATGGTTGCCAGAAGAGACGCTGGACCTGATCCGCGATTATCGCGTTGCCATCAAAGGCCCGCTGACGACGCCAGTCGGTGGCGGTATCCGTTCTCTGAACGTTGCCCTGCGCCAACAGCTCGATCTCTATATCTGCCTGCGTCCGGTTCGTTATTACACCGGCACACCAAGCCCGGTTAAACGTCCTGAAGACACCGACATGGTGATTTTTCGCGAGAACTCCGAAGATATCTATGCGGGGATCGAATGGAAAGCGGGTTCTGCTGAAGCAGACAAAGTGATCAAATTCCTGCAAGAAGAAATGGGCGTGAAGAAAATCCGTTTCCCACAGGAATGCGGTATTGGTATCAAGCCCTGCTCAGAAGAAGGCACCAAGCGTTTGGTTCGTGCGGCCCTCGAATACACCATTACTAACGATCGTGATTCCCTGACTTTGGTTCACAAAGGCAACATCATGAAGTTCACCGAAGGTGCGTTCAAAGATTGGGGTTACCAGTTGGCTCTTGAAGAGTTCGGCGGTGAGCTTATCGACGGCGGCCCATGGGTGAAAATCAAGAACCCAGGCAATGGCAAAGACATCATCATTAAAGATGTGATTGCGGATGCCTTCCTGCAACAGATCCTGTTGCGTCCAGCCGAATACGACGTTATCGCCTGTATGAACCTGAATGGTGACTACATCTCCGATGCCCTGGCGGCGCAGGTTGGTGGTATCGGTATCGCACCGGGTGCAAACATCGGTTCTGATTGTGCACTGTTCGAAGCAACGCACGGTACGGCACCAAAATATGCAGGCCAGGATAAAGTGAACCCAGGTTCAATTATTCTTTCTGCAGAAATGATGCTGCGTCATATGGAATGGTTCGAAGCGGCAGACCTGATCGTTAAAGGTATGCAAGGCGCTATCGCGGCTAAAACCGTGACTTACGATTTCGAACGCCAGATGGAAGGCGCTAAACTACTGAAATGTTCAGAGTTTGGTGATGCAATGATCGCAAATATGTAATTGCGGCATTGTTAAAATAAACATCGGGGGCATCACGCTCCCTTTGTTTTTTGCCCCTTCAAAAATTCTTCTGCAAAACCCCTGCAAAACTCTTCTGCAAAACTGAACGAAAAACGTACTGTTTAAATAGCCAAAATCACCCAATCTTTCCCGCGGTCATCGTTGTATCTGTCAGTCATTATTTGGTTTTTGTGACCTAATAATTTCTGGGTATCGATGCCCTGAGCTCGATATAACCTTTCCGATAATGAGCGCTGTTCGTGAAAAGATGGCGGCGTTCCCTCTGTCCATTTTAAACCACTGCGATCTCGGACTTGAGAGAACGAGGCTGTGATGGATGCGCTGGAAACTTGCCCGCCTCGCTTTGCTTTTCCTGTCGTATGGTGGATGTGTAAAATATAGGGACTGATAATCATGTCTCGGCACCTAGTCACAACTTCTCGTAGTGAGGTGTCCAACTCATTGCAGCGCAGTGATAGTGGGATCGCCAACTTCATGCCGGTTTTCTCCTGTTCTATATGCAGGTGATCATCCCATACGTCGGAAAATTTCATACGTGAGATATCACCTAGGCGCTGGCCGGTTACAACCGCCAGTAGCATTGAGTTCTGTACATAGTTTTGAGCTGTCTCAGCTGCTTTAAAAATTACCCGCCACTCTTCTATATCAAAGCGCTCACGCTGTACCCGGTTTACCGGTTTCCTTGTGGCCATTGCCGGGTTGTAGCCTGGCTCAACTTCACCCGCATGCTGAGCTTCCTTATAGACATCAACCAACACCATGCGAACCACCTGAGCCATCCGGCGCTGGCCACGTTCCTTGTATTGTTCAATGATGGCCGCAATATCCTTTGCCCCAATCGACTGCAACTCCATAGATCCGCATTCGCGCCGGAAGGCTTCAACGGGTGCTATTTTTTGCTTCAAAGTATTCAGTTTAATTTCACCGGCTTTAAGTCGCTCATCCTGAATCTTTATGTATTTGTCGAGCCAACTGGAGACAACAATAGACATGCCCAGCTTCGCGCTGATTTTTTCTCGGATGGTGAACATGTGCTTCATTTTCTGTTCGGCTAGACGTGTATTAGCATCGACCGCTATTTGCTTCGCCTCTCCCTCGTTGTCGCCTAAACCATGAAATTTACCGGTAATGGGGTGCTTATAACGCCAGTACACTTTTTTTGTTCTGGCGTCGGTGTAGCAGGAAAGGCCAGGAATGTTCACGTTGTATTTACGTGGGCGCGCCATCTTCGAGAATCCTCATTAAACGTGGATCATCATCCTTCATGATCGCTGGTTTATCGGTCATGCCGACAAAGCGCGCTGACGCTTCAACACGCCAGCACCGCCCAGCCTTGAAGGGTGGGGGAGATATCATGCCGCTCTTCGCATACTTCATCAGGGTAGGCCTGCTTGGAATAGGCGCGGTAAACTCATCAAGAGCCCATGCATCTAACGTTAATGTTCTCGCCATAAATCACTCCACACGTTTAGTTATAGCCGACTGCACACCGGCTTACAGATTTGAAAATTTTATTGGACGGCGGAATCTGAATTGCCACATGTCTGGTATTTTTCTTTGTTGTGAAACATATTTCACTCATTGCTTAGTGATTGCAAAAATAAGGTGATGTCATAGCACCCACTACTTATCCGACACGATGCAGCCAGCAGCCTTTACTTATCTGCAATGACGCCTCTGCGACCAATCGCCAGTCGCTGCCATGCGTCAGATATACCCCAATAAGCCAATGAATGATAAACGCTTGCTCATTCTCAGATTTGCGTTTTATATCCGCTCCATTTCCCCGGAAAATCTCTGCGATTCCAGAGCATGTGAAGTTAGGGCGACCAAGAATCTCAACTAAATCTTCGTTAATGTCAGGAAACGCGACCGGCTTTTGCGCCTGCGCTGCGGTGAATAGTTGTTGTCCTGGTTGCACATCAAAGCGCAGGAACCGGAAATCAACATCTCGCGTAATTCCCTTCTCGCGGTTCGTGCCGCTCCATGTGACGATTTCGCCGACCGGCACCTGATCGACTCTTAACTCGGACTGGGAGAACCACTTTTCATACGTTTGACCCTCGAGTCTCTGAATAAGCTCACCAATCGGTAACGGCTTTATCAGTGCAAGCTCTGCCTTATCAGCCCGCTGGCGTTCTGCTTCCAGCTTGCCGCTCAGGTCGTTAATCGTGTCGCCAATAAGCTTGAGAAGGTCAGCGCCCAAAACGCTGGTTCCTTCAGATGTGCAGGAGGCCATATCTGCGTAATGTAAAATGCGCTTTGAGAGCTGTGCTGCAATATCAGTTTTGTCAGTCATACCGACTCCTTCAGCACCAGACGGCCATCCAAAAAAGCTTCTTTGATGGCATTGAATTCCCAGCAGTAGATATTCGCGTCCACGTAAACCCGCAGCCCTTTGGGGTAGTCGTGCTTTTTGCGCTTAATGAAAGCTTCAGCACCTTCCTTGGTGAAATGGCTGTTAACGTATTCCCATTCTTCGCTGTAACCGGTAACGGTATGGTCATCCAGTTCGCCCAAGACATACCACTGGTCGTCCTCGTCCGCCTGCATGAACTTCGCATCGCACCACGCTTGAGAAGCCTTATTCAGTTCGGCTTTCTGCTCGCGGTCGCAGTCATCCCAATACTCTTTCGGGGAAAACCACTGGTGGTCGTCAAGGTAAACCAATTTCTCTGGCGCATAGTCCAGATCAATGCCGGTGACCAGCCGCTTTCTTTCAACAATGAAAATTGCGTCAGCAGTGCAATGCTCGTCAACCCCTTCGCCCTGACAGTGGTATTTCAGGCGCTGGACGAAATCAGCGAAAGTTTCAGGCGTCAATTTATCGCCGCTGGAAATGCTTTGTTTGGTTGTCTCAGTCATGGCTGTTCCCCGCTGGCGCTAAATGTTTGAATTCGATCACCCAAACCCATGTGTTAGCCTGCCAACTTCCTTCGCCGTAAATCGACTCCCACAACCAGGAATAAACTTCTTTGGCGCTGTGGCTGGCACCACCGAAATATTGGTCACCGGGATTGATGCAGTAGCGACCAGAAGCCGGAAGTTGGCAAATACCCTCGCGGACGGCATCATCTGAACTGATGTCCTGAAGTCGCTGTACGCCGACATTGGTTATTTCCAACTGAATACGGCTGGCCCAGCGCGGCATGTGGATTGAAGGCGTCCATCTCTCTGGTGAAACAGGTTTATCGCATGCCGATACCGGAACACGGTGGGTTTGTTCGGTCCATGAATTGCGCTCACTGGCCTTATAAACCAGCGTGGCAACGTCAGTAGCACGACTGTGAACTCGGAAAGCCTCACGCACCCAGAACTGATCGCCAGGCTGTCCGAGTAGGCAGTTGCGGTAATCGCCAGCTTTAACCTCTCCGGCCAGTTCATTTCCCGCGAGCTCACATTCCATGTTCTTATCGATGAGCGGCAGTTTGATAACCCGGCGCGTCTGCGTCTTGCGACCGCTGAGAATGGCCTGAATCATCTCAGCGTTGAATAAAATAGGGCGCTCTTTCATGGATGATCTCCTTGCAGCAGCTTTGCATTTCTCATGATCGTGGAGTAAGGCCGGTCTAAAACTCCGGCAATGCGCTTAAGCGACAGGCGTCCTCGTGATGTATGGATAAATTTCTTATCATCTTCTGACAGATGGCTATGTCCGTGGCCACTTCGATTATTTCGGCGTTTGGGGCCAGTTACTCGAGTCGATAAATTAGCAGCCAGGGTTGCAGTCGGCGCGGCGAGGCGGACAAATGCCACAGTCATAAGTTCTGATAACTGAACATGTCGTCCATCGAGCATGAACTCCTTCCACACCTCCCAGTTCTGAACAACGACACGCCATTCGCGGGAATACATGGCCATTCGCTTCAGTTCAGTAGCTAACAAAGGGAAGTCTTTCAGCATGCTGTAGCAGTTACTGAATTCTCTGGCGTTGGTCGGATGAACATTAGGGAACGGGCAAGTTAAGATCCCCTGGCTCAGCACCCACGACATAAACATTGCTGCTGAATAGCTATTAGTTTTTGCTGTCATGACGGACTCCAGATCAGAACATCAGTTCTTCCCAGCGGCGCATGAATAAAGCTCTGGCCTGAACTGGGTTGAGAGGTGAAATTAGAAAGTCCGCAGGATTGATACCTTCAAGCACCGGCCAGTGATTTTCGAGGTCCACTTCCAGATCCCGGCGTTCGGTGGCTAGCATGATCAGGTCAGCGGTTTTTACGAGGGCGCTCATTTCAGGGGGCAGCTCGTACTTTTCGCGGATCAGGGTATCAATGCTCTTTTCAATGCGCGCGTAATCCGGCAGCAGGCACTTAAGAGGTGAGGGGATATCTTTCATATACGCTTCAGTTGCATCGTGTAAGAGCGCTTCGCGCTGGCACTGTGGCGGCACGATCAGACTGCACAGAACAGAGTGCTGAGCCACACTGTAGAACTCGGCAATTTGCCCAGCAAAGCGGCATTCGTGTGAGAGCCCCTGTGCGATATCGTTGATATTGAAAGCCAGTAGGTTTGGATTTGAGAAATCCAGATGCTGGCCGGAGAAGGTGGTTAACCAGGTCATAAAATTACTCCACACATTAAGAGAAAAATAAGCAGCACGCTGTTTTTGGGTTGAAAGAGTCCCTTGCCAGTGATGGCAATTAAATTTCAGTAATAACGATTCACTAAATGCCCCGATGGGTTAGGGCATTTAAGGCTGCGCTATCAGGCTTTGAATTCACCGATAAACGTTTCAACTTCTACGTCGGTGAAGTTGGTTTCGAGCAGCTCGCGGAACTCGGTCGCCATATGCTCTTCTTCGGTTTCCAGCTGGACAATGCGCAGAACCAGCACCGGAGCATTGCCGCCGGTCAAGACGCTGTAGCGTAGGCGGAAGCGGCGATCACCCAGACCTTCATACGGCACGCACTTAAATTCGAAAGCCGCTGGCATGACTTCTTTGCTTTTTGCTTCCACGCTTTCCATCACTGACCGCTTGGCACCGAAATCACTGTCTTCATGATCCGCAGAACTGGATGCTTCGATGGTGATCTTGCGAACTCCTCCGATCGCTTTCTTGATGTCCAGCACTTCCCCGTCAGCCGTGAAAGCAATCAGGAATTCAGACCAGTCTTCCAGCCACTCAGCCAAATCTTTCTGCGAGTTTTTGCAGCCGTTGATGCCCAGCAATGCCTGAAATGGTGCTGTGCGCTTCAATTTTAGAACGGCTGTGTTATCAGCGTGTCCTGGTGTGGCCAGTGTGCCGAGGTTGAAAACGGTAACTGCGGCCATGCTGTCGGCATTGATGAAACAGCGAACCCCTACATCTGCAAACTCTTTGCAGTATCGGGAGAAGTCCAGAATGCTGGCAGTTTCCATTTTGCCGCGAAAGCGGAACCGACCATCTTGCAGGTTTTCAAGGGAGTGGATCCGCACGGATTCAGGCAAAGCAACAGCAGGGCAGTCAGCTGAGGACAGGCGCTCTTCTAGCAGAGCCGAAAGGGACATATCCCGGACTTCTTTGATTGCTGATGCATCTAAAACTTGAGACATAACAATTTCCTTTTTTCGGAAGGGTTAATACGATGGTTATCGCTTGTCGCGGAGCTTGCCGTCTGGTTCGCCAGCGATAGAGAAGAGTTGGCCCTGATCTTCTTGCATGATTGTGAGCTTCCCGCCTTTGCCGACATACATCGGTGTCTCGGTCTTATCTTCTTCTGAAGACTTACCGCGCGGTGTTGGTGAAACAAATTTCAGTTTGTGGCTCAGCATCACGCGCTTCTCTTCCATCGTGTTGCTCATGCGGTCAACGTCGATTTCGATCACGACTTTGCCTTTGCCGCCGTTATTCAGAACACCAAACGCAACAGCATTCAGCGCAGCGGCAATCTTGTTTTCGAAAATCCCGGCATCGAGTTCAGAAAGGAACTCCGGGACGTTGGTCATACGATTTTCAGCCATTCACCAGCCCTCATTTATCGCAGCGGGTGCTGCGTCAATTACTCACACACATAGAAAAGGGCCGCCGGTAATGCACATGGCGTGCTGGTGGGTGCCAGCGAACCCTTGTCTATGTCTGCGTTAAAAAGTGCGACTGAACCAGGTTGAACATTATCCTCGCTCCCCCTGATGTTGGTTGATTGAAGAGCCTGGTCAGTCGCAAAGAACTACACACAGCAATTACCACTTTTCCAGAGTGATGAAGTAGGGCGGCGGGAGTCGAACCCGCAACCGGGTAGGGAACCCGGCCATCCCCTGATGCTTGCCACAACGCGAAGAGCACTACCGGTGTCCGAATTGAACGGACCTTTTCGTTGCCCACCGCCAAACACTGAAGTTTGTCGCTCGGAATTGAACCAAGCTCTATGCCTTGCTCGTCAGTGCCCTTCGCGTTGCGTGCTGGTCTTTCCCAGCGGTCACTGCCATGAGAGTGCAGGCAGGTCACTGACCAGATAACGCGCTGGATCAACTCGCGGTTGCGGTGGCCGGTACTGCTTTCTTTCCGGCTTTCAGTCTGGTGTTGCCAGTGTCCCGCACGGGTTAGAAGTCCGCCGCGCATCAGCCTACGCATTCACCACAACGTTAAGAGCACTGATTCTGTGGTTAGAAAGTTGATTGTTAGTGAGACTCTCAACAACCAGTGCCCTTATCGTTGTGTGCCTGGTTACTTCTCCACCTCAGGCGGCGGTGGTATCTTGGGCGTTATCACACAACCAAGAGCAAAACAAATGTCAGGAAATCAACTCCCATTAGGGCTCAGTGAATTGATCAACCAACTCGAAGTAGAAAACTCAGCAACAAAAAGATTTTTAATCGGGTTAGTTCGAACTTTAACGCCAGAGCAGCGCCTTACACTTACTGACACCATCTTTGAACTTAACCAACTAGCCGAGTCCACCATTCCACAAAACAACGACCTACTTTTGGCAAGAGGGAGGGCGATTTCTGAGAAGACAATTGCTCTTCTTGGATCTGCAAAAGAAGGTTAAGTCTTTCAGTTTCAGATTTCCTAAAACCCTCAAGCGGGCATTTATTAGGAGGGTTATTCACACGAAATCTGAATTGCTCAAGAGACATCGGCCCGGCTTCTTTAGGTGGCTTATCCATTTTGAGACCTCATTAAGCTGTTGTAGGGTTTACTGCGCTTCACTCATTCCTATGGAAATTAAATACGCATCTAAATCGCTCCGGAGATACGTCGCTTTTCCTCTGATCTTCCGGAATGGGATTTTTTCTCTTCCTGAATGTGCCCAATTAGCGAGGGTTTGTGTTTTAACCCCTATATGCTTTGCAGCTTCTTCACGTGACAAGTTTTCGCTTGTGCTTATATTGTGACGTGCTGAACTCAGGTTAAAATCCAATATGTCAAATGCGAAAATTATGGAACCGAGAGCCATTTGTTCTATCGTTTTGTAGTTTTCACTTTCAATAGAATCTAGGGCATTTCGCGCTGACTCAACCACTATAAGCCAGGCTTCTTTCTGCTCCTGCGTACCCATCCTGTCACCTCTAAGCTGTTGTGTTCTTATCGTTGTGTTGCCCTGATGGAATAAAATATACTTACAAGTAATCAGCAAGTAAATACTCCAGAGTAAATTTTATCGGATTTGATTTTAAGTTGATGAATTTAATTATTATATTTTTTAATAAATCGATAGATATGTGGGGTGTTGAATTTAAAATAAGATGACTATGGAGGTTTTTTGAAGAAAATAGAGAGGGACGAAAAGGGCAGAAACTCTGGAAGGTATGGCAGTTACCTCAAACCAAGGACATGAATGATAAGGCCAGTTATGGAAATGGCTAATGCAAATGCTGCAAGCCTTCTCCAGGAGATTTGAGTACCATCACTCTCTTCCAATGCAGGGGCTGACATAACATCACTACCGCAGTGCTTACATTTAATAGCCTGCCGCATTATTGGCTCAGCGCAGAATGGGCATGGAGGACTATTAGAAGAGTTCACAGAAGAGGTGTTATCTGAAGGTATTACCAAAGCGTGGATAATCGCTACTATAAATAGTAGAAAGCCATAGAGCCACCAGGCTCCGAAAGATCTACCTTTGCTTTGAGCAATAAAGGCAGGTATTAATCCAAGTAGTGCTGCTGCAAAGAATAACGTCATTAATTAAATAATCCACTATAAACCTTAAAATCAATGGGTTAAGTTATGGTAAGTTTGCGATTTTCGCATCTACCACAACACCAATAATTTTGCAGTTACCGTTAATTTCAGTCATTGGCCAGTGAGGGTTGAGAGCCTTCAAAAATTTCCGTCCGGCATCTACAACGTATTTTTTAAATGTAGCTTCATTATCAGATTCAAGCTTTGCAACAATCAACTTTCCGTTCGTAGCTTCAACTTCTGGGTCAACTAAAATAACCATACCTTCTGGGATACTCAGCCCTGCTGGCGCGGTCATTGAGTCACCTTTCACATCAAGCCAAAATGAGTTTTCAGAACACTCCACAGTCGTCTCAAGCCAACGATCAATGCTTTTGCGATGATAGGGCTCAACAGCTTCAGACCATGCACCTGCACTGACCCAGCTGATTACAGGATAACTGCCGGCAGGTTCATTAAATCCAACAAATGATACGTTGTTGTTTTCCTGTGAAATTCCATCCATCCAGCCCCGATTTAGTTTTAAAGCATCCTCGATTTGTCGTACGGATTTTTCCCCGATATTTCTCTTACCAGCTTTACCTTCAGGGTAAAGCATTCGTGAAATAACAGTTACATCAATACCAGTAGCCTCAGAAAAAGCTCTCTGCGTTTCAAATCGCTCTACCAACTCCTTCAGCTTTAGTCGGCGGCACTCAAATACTTGAGAATTATTGTCTTCTTTCATACCCGCATCTTACTAAAAATTACTCACAGGTAAATGACCTGTGAGTATTGATTAAAGTTTACTTGTAAGTATACTTTGATTGACTACCTCAGGAGGAAACATGGACACACTTAGAATTTATCTCAATGCCCTGAGCATCGGTGAGCAACGTGACTTTGCAGCCAAATGCAGCACCTCCGTTGAGTACCTTCGCAAGGCAATCAGTAAGAAACAAAAATTAGGACCCGCTTTATCAGTATTGATCGAAACAAGCTCTGACGGGGCTGTGAGTCGTAAGGATCTGCATCCTGATGACTGGCAGGGAATCTGGCCTGAATTGAATTCTATAGCCCCTGCGGCATAAGCGTAACCACAAAGCGAGGTAACACATTGTGGACAACAAAAACTTTCCAGTTCCGGACGACATAACCACAGCAATGCACAAGATGATCACGTCTTTTGCTGGTGGATATAGCGCGATGGCTGAGCGTTTGGCACATGACGGCACTCATAACGCCTTAAGTAACCGCGTTCGCCAAGTTGGAGGCCAGATGGTGCCATTCGGCATGGCTATCGATATGGAGTCAATTTCCGGCCGTTCGGATATCACCGAAGCAATGTGCAAGAGAAACGGCGGAACATTCGTCAAATTTCCAGAAATTGCGGAAATGGGAAATGAAGAACTTCTGATCAAGTTCAATGAACTTTTGACTGCTCTTGGACAGTTCGCTCAGGTGCACAACGAATTCACCGCGGATGGTGTGCTGGATCGCGATGAAAGTAAGCGTATGCGGATCAAGGGTTATAGGGTTCAGAGTTTGGTGGCGGAGATCATGGTCGTGACTGAGATGCTATTCGGAGAGGGTGACGCCCCAAGTGTGCAGCCTGGGGCGTCGTGCGCATCAATTAAACGTGTGGAGTAATTAAACGCATGAACAGTGTAAACCGTGTTCGACCAGCAGTGCAATTTCAATGTATATCGCAGTGCCCGTGCAGGTATGTCCAGATAGTACGGGAGCCCGGAAAAGCCATCAACCACATCCCCAAGCCTAACGCTGTGGTTGATCGGTATTGGAATTGGTGCCGCCGCGCGGCACTCAAGGCTAAGTCAGAAAGGGAAGGTTGATTTATGAGCCGGATATTTGAAATTGTTCAGGCCATGTCAGGGCAGGGGAATTGCATCACCATTCCTACCCCATATCTGGACTTTGTTTTCGGTGACCCTCAGGCGCACCTGCTGGGCGCTATTCTGAACCAGCTTGTGTTCTGGTCAGGTAAGCCATCGTCTCAGGACAATGGCTGGTTCTATAAGACACACGAAGAGCTTGCCGCAGAGATTCGTGGCGTTAAACCCGATCAGGTTCGTAAGGCCGTCGACAAGCTGATCACCAAGTACTTGCCTGGCATCATTGAGGAAGCAAAACGCCAAGTTAACGGCACAGTGAAGAAGCATTATCGCGTTGATGGTGACGCGTTAATTATAAAGATTTTCCCGCCTCAACCCGCACCGGCTATGGGTTCGGCAGTATTGCCGAATGGGAATGGCGATATTGCCAAACCGGAACGGCAAATAAGCCAAACGGGAACGGCAGTATTGCCGACAGGGAACGGCAATATTGCCGAACCTATTCTCTATACAGATCACTACACAGATCAACACAAACAGATCATTAAACCCTCTTGTCCGCCGGCTGCGCCGACAGACGGGGAGGAATTTATTTCTGAACGGTTGACGAGAGAAGCCATTGAAGTCGTGCAGCACTTATCGAAGCTGACCAGCGTGACGTTCGAATTGACCGACGGCAATTTGCAACATATTCGCGCCCGTCTACGGAACGTAACGGCCACCAAAGCTGAAATGCTGGTTGTTGTTGATCACCTCGTTGCTTGCTGGCTGGGTACGAAGTACGCTCGCGGGCTGAACCCGTCGACCATCTTCTCATCCGACAAATTCTCTTCAAATCTTCTGGCGGCGAAAGCCTGGGATACCGCTGGACGCCCAGCGTGTTCCAGTGAAGCCAAAGCTGATAATCCGGCTTTGGAAGATACCGCTGAGCGCGATGCTGCTTATCGCCGTTTTACCTCTGGTGTAGGCGCAACGAAGAAGCCAAGCGAACTGGAGAAAGCAGTCTGTGCCGAAGCCGGCAAAGCAAACGTGAGAAACATGGGTCCAGCGTATTCGCAGCCGCGTTGGAACCAAATCTGGAAAGAGTGCGCACAGCGCCAGCAGCAAGGGGCAACAGCATGAGTAATCCATATTGTCTGGCACTCTCTGAGCAAAAAGAATTATCAACTCACAAGCTGAAAGAGGTGGGTGATCAGTGGCGCACGCCTGACTCACTTTTCTGGGGTATCAACGCAATGTTTGGCCCATTTGTTCTGGATCTGTTCACTGACGGTGAAAACAGTAAGTGCCAGGCATTTTATACAGCTGAAGATAATGCGTTGAATCAGGACTGGTCGGCGCGGCTCGCTGAATTACACGGTGCCGCATTCGGCAACCCACCGTATTCCCGCGCCACTCAACATGAAGGCCAGTACATCACTGGGATGACTCATATTATCCGCCACTTGGGCGAAATGCGTGAGAAAGGTGGGCGGTATGTCTTCCTGCTTAAAGCGGCAACAGGCGAAACATGGTGGCCAGAGCATGCGGATCACATTGCATTTATCCGTGGGCGTATCGGTTTTGACCTGCCGACATGGTACCGGCCAGAAGAAGGGCAGCCAGTAGCATCATCAGCGGGTTTCGGTGCGGCTATTGTTGTGTTTGATAAATCTTGGTCTGGCAGTGCTTTCAGCTATATTGATCGCCAGCGGCTGTTAGCGCATGGGGAAGCATTCCTTGCGCAGATCCGCCGCGAAGTTGAAAAACTCACCCCCACGCCGCTTTTGGCAGACACAAGCAACACTGTGTGGCCATTTGAAGTTAATCAGATTTTCGATCAGGTTCCATCTGCTGGTGACCTTGCCAACCATCTTCAAAACAAGCTGCGCAATCACATCAACCGTTTAAAAATCGAAGGCTATCCAATGGCCGCAATTATCAACACTGCCAGCACGCTAGCTGCTGTCATGGGAGCTAAAGCATGAAAGAAATCATCGTAGATAATTTTGCTGGCGGCGGCGGTGCGAGTACAGGTATTGAGATGGCAACGGGCCGCAGCGTTGATATCGCGATCAACCACGACGAGAACGCTATTGCCATGCACAGCACCAATCATCCTGAAACCTTGCATTACTGCGAGTCCGTGTTTGATGTTGACCCTATAGCTGCGACCGCCGGCCGTCCTGTTGGTCTTGCATGGTTCAGCCCGGATTGCCGTCACTTCAGCAAAGCTAAGGGCAGCAAACCCGTTAAGAAAGAAATCCGTGGTCTGGCGTGGATTGTGATCCGCTGGGCGCTGGCCAAACGTCCGCGTGTAATGATGCTGGAAAACGTCGAAGAGTTTAAAACGTGGGGTCCGCTGCTAACTGCTGAAGACGGCACCGAACATCCGGATCGGGAGCGGGCAGGGGAAACCTTCGCTGCTTTCATTGCGATGCTGACAACCGGCATTGCCGCTGATCATCCGGCTATCGCTGAATGCTGCGAAGTGCTAAACATCGATGTGAGCAGCGACGACGTCCGTCGACTGATCGCCGGTCTGGGCTACGTTGTTGATCACCGCGAGTTGCGGGCGTGCGACTACGGCGCGCCGACTATCAGAAAACGCTTCTTTATGGTCATGCGCTGCGATGGCCAGCCGGTTCAGTGGCCAGTGGCCAGCCACGGCGATCCCAAGTCTCTCGATGTGCAGAGCGGCAAGCTGGCGCCATACCGCACCGCCGCCGAGTGCATTGACTGGTCTATCCCATGCCCGAGTATCTTCGAGCGTAAAAAGCCTCTGGCAGAGAACACGCTAAAGCGTATTGCTCGAGGAATTCAGCGTTTTGTGATCGATAACCCGACGCCGTTTATCGTGAAGTGCAATCACACCAGCACCAAAACCAGTTACGACTGCTTCCGTGGCCAGCCATTGGATGAGCCTCTGCAGACGATCACTAAAACCCACGGTTACGCGGTCGTTACGCCGCACATCACAAAATTCCGCACAGGCGCAACTGGGCAAGAATGCAATGAGCCATTACCGACGATCACCGCTGGAAGTTCTGAGCGCCCAGGCGGGAATGGTCATGCTCTCGGCATGGTTGAAGCAACTCTGTCGCCTTTCATTGCTGGCGCTGGTGGCTCTGAATATCAGGGTAAACCGCGTGCTGCTGATGTCCCGCTTCACACTGTCATGAAAGAATCACATTCGGCACTTATTGCGCCAATCATTGCCCGGATCGGCCAGACCGGTTTTGGCGGTGATCGGATGGCGTATGAAGCGGGCAAGCCGCTGACAACAATCACAAGCAAAGCCGAGCATTTATTAGTTGCACCGGTGATCGCTCGTCAGTTTGGTAATAGCGTAGGCCATGCTGCCGACGAGCCAAACGGGACAATTACGGCGGGCGGCGGCGGTAAAAGCCAGTTATGCGCTGCGTTCCTCGCGAAGCATTTTGGCGGAAATTACACCGGCGCTGGCGCTGCGATGGATACACCGGCGCACACCGTCACGACAACCGATCACCATGCACTGGTCACTTCCAACCTGATCAAACTGCGCGGTACCTGCAAAGATGGTCAGCCTGTCACGCAACCAGCGCCGACTATTACGGCCGGCGGCCTGCACATCGGTGAGGTTCGCGCTTTCCTACTCAAGTACTACGGCAACGAGAAAGAGGGAGTCAGCCTAGACGAGTCCCTGCATACCGTCACCACGAATGACCGGTTTGGCCTGGTCACTGTTGAGGGTGTGGATTATCAAATAGTGGACATCGGCATGCGCATGCTTCAACCGCATGAGCTCTACGCGGCGCAGGGTTTCCCTTCCTGGTACATCATCGATCAGGACTACCGTGGAACGAAATATGCAAAAGACAAGCAAGTGGCGCGCTGTGGCAATGCTGTACCTCCACCCTTCGCCGAAGCGCTTGTCCGGGCAAACCTGCCAGAGATGTGTGTCGATCGGAATGAGGTGGCAGCGTGAACGAATTACAAAACCTTTGGTTATCTTCATACCGCAATTGGCTTCAGGCAGCTTCCCCATTGGGGGAGCTTTCCCCAAGTGATTACACCGAAGCGAAGGAATTCGCTGATAGCGTCCTCAAAAGCCTGCTTGATTTAAACGGTGGTGCGGTATGCAACTGACCCTGCCATTCCCACCGAGTGTAAACGGCTACTGGCGCGCCACCAGCAAAGGCATGCTGATCAGCGCACGCGGTCGGGTTTACCGGTCAAACGCTATCGCCGCAGTGTATGAGCAACTGAAGCGCAAGCCGCAGCCACTGACCACTGAACTCGAAGTGCATGTTGTTCTGTTCCCGCCGACCCGTGCACGCCGTGATCTGGATAACTTCCAAAAAGCGTTGTTCGACAGCCTGACGCATGCCGGAGTGTGGGCCGACGACAGCCAGGTGAAGCGAATGACCGTTGAGTGGGGAGACTTAACGAAAGAAGGGAAAGCAGAAATAAGAATCATTGATTTCAAACCAGCCGGTGTGCAGCCGGCTTAATGTGTGGGGTATTTATGTCGAACAGTTTGCTGTCAGGAAAAGTGGTAACGATGTCGAGCCGTGAAATTGCGAAGCTGGTGCAGAGCAAGCACAGCGACGTGAAGCGGTCGGCGGAAAGGCTGGTAATTGGTGAAGTTTTAAGCGCGCCATTGGCGCACACCCCCTATCTGCATGAACAGAACGGTCAGGAATATCAGGAATACTGGTTCAATAAGCGTGATTCGCTGGTGCTGGTGGCGCAGCTATCACCTCAGTTCACCGCCGCAGTTATTGACCGGTGGCAAGAACTGGAAGCAAAGAGCGTGGTCCCTCAGTCGTTACCAGAGGCTTTGCGGTTGGCGGCAGATCTGGCCGAAGAGAAGCAGGTTCTTGAATGCCAACTAGCGCTAGCGGCCCCGAAGGTAGAATTTGTCGATCAGTATGTCACTGCAAAAGGTTCGATGGGCTTCCGGTCGGTCTGCAAATTACTTCAGGCCAAAGAGCCGGAGTTTCGTTTATTCCTGCTTGATAAAGGGATTGTGTACCGTCAGGACGGTCAATTCACGCCATACAGCACTCACACTGATGCCGGACGGTTTGAGATGAAAACCGGCACCAGTCAGATCAATCAGCATGCTTTCCGTCAGGCAAGATTTACGCCGAAAGGTGTGCAGTGGATTGCGGGCCTATGGGCTGATTATCTGCGACAGAAACAGGAGGTCGCGTGAGAGCATTATTAACGCCATACCCGCAGCGCGACGCAAGCATTGTGATATTCAAGCCTGGTACCGCATTGATGGGATTGTTTGCGCATAAACGACTGCTGATCTCGACAGTGCCAGAAGAACTGAAGGATTTTCCGATTGGTGAGATCCCCGCAGTAACTCAGTCGCTGGTGGACGATCAGCGGCTTCACGGTTTCTTCACCAATGATCGGGTGATCAATGCAGCTGGTGGTATCTGGGGCATGAAAAGCTGGTTGGAAGCTATGCCGTGCTGTCAGTGGAAGAACGCGCCAGACGGCTATCATGATAACAATTTGGGGGTACTGGACTACGACAACAGCGCCGTTCGCCTGTGCTGGCATCATGAGCACAAACTTGGACAAATGATCCTGCCTGAGCTTGACCGGCTGGCTTACCAGAATCTTGCCATGTGGGTAGTGCATACGGCGCTGCACCGATTGAAGTTACCGCAGGGCCACCAGCTAAGTTTCTTTGAACTCTGCTGGTGGGCTGTAACCATTGGGGTAATAGACGTGATGCCCGACTCAGCAGCGCGCCATGCCCTGCGCTGGAAGCCAGCAGAGCCCATTAAGTCAGTGGGCCGCGAGTCCGACATAGTGCCAGAAGATCCACCAGCTAAAGTCCTGGCCGAGCG
The DNA here is from genome assembly GCF_049889095.1 of Ewingella sp. S1.OA.A_B6. Lineage (NCBI taxonomy): Bacteria > Pseudomonadati > Pseudomonadota > Gammaproteobacteria > Enterobacterales > Yersiniaceae > Ewingella > Ewingella sp. S1.OA.A_B6. Next base: position 564,861 of record NZ_JBLJFK010000001.1, read on the forward strand.
TACTGAACCAGTTAAAGCCGTCTTATATATAGCCGTTGACCCGGAAACACCTGAATCATTGATGCTTCGACCGAAGCGCCGACGCTGGGAAAGCGCCAAATATACCCAATGGGTAAAGCGTCAGCCATGTTGCGGTTGTGGTGATCAGGCTGATGATCCGCATCATATAACCGGAAACGGGCTGGGCGGTATGGCGACAAAAGCGCATGACCTGTTTGTTATCCCGCTGTGCAGGCGGTGCCATGACGCACTACATGCGAATACGAAGGGCTGGGAAGAAGAGAACGGCAACCAGATTTTATTGGTGCTGAAGACAATCGATAGCGCGCTGGCGATGGGTGTTATCGCTACCGGCAGGCAAAAATAAGTGTGGAGAGAATAATGCGAGATATTCAACTGGTACTGGCCCGCTACGGTGTTTGGGCTCGAGATAATTCCGGCGTGAGTTGGCCACCAATCGCAGCAGGGTTTAAAGGGCTGTTGCCTACCGAATCCAGTAAAGTGGAAACCTGCTGTGACGATGATGGGCTGATCGTTGACGCCGCCGTCGGCCGCTTGGCTGCTGTACGCAAACCGGAAGAGGTTACGCTCATTATGTTGCATTACCGTATGGGTCTGTCGAAACGGAAAATAGCGAAGATACACAAGGTAAGTGAGGGACTTATCCGCCAGCAGCTGCAGGTGGCTGAAGGATTCGTTGATGGTTGTCTGGCGATGACCGGTGCTGTGCTTGAGATGGACGCTTACACCCAGAAAATTCGAGTGGCGAAAGTTGCGTAAAATAACTCTAGTGCGCTACGCGAAAACTCTTGTAACCTGTTAAGAGTGGTCACGTAGCCACAAAGCTTACAAAATACGCTTAAGCATGACTTTTCAAATTAATTTATTTTTTTTGTTTATTTTTTGTATTTCTTGTTTTATATGTGGCTGATCGCAAAGCTGAGGATACCGAGTTTTTCTAAATGCTTGGCTTTCAGTCCCACGACTACGGCTACTTAAGTAACCTATATAAAAGCTAACTTGATGATGAAACTCAATGATTTCTTGGGCTATGCGTTCTAATGTGCCAAGTTCATAAACGTATTGTTTATTAGAAAGATCCAAATCCTCTCCATTCGCAATTGCTGCATTGCATGCAATAAAGTCTGCTTGAGATATCCATATGATATGGTCAGGTATTGCCACAGATATTCCAAAGCATCCGTGAGCTAAGTCATTTCGTTCTTTAGCTAATGCAGCTTTCCTATTGTTGTAGGCATGTAAAAGTTTAAGATCATTTTTTTCTAGGACAATTTCTCCTACGGCCGTGACAGCATTTGACTGAGCTTGACTTGTTCTTAAAGTGCTAAACACAGCTAAAACTGCTGGAACATTAGTTTGCATAAGTTCAGCGAGTAAGCGCGCATATTGAATTTCAATATCCGCCCATGAGGTGACAATTCTCCCTACTAACATAGAGGCTTTCGGCCTATCTTCAATAAAACCGACACCCATTGTAACTCGCACACCTGGATAGAATTTTTTAATCGGTTTTCTTGATGAGTTCGAAATTGGTGTTCTTGCTGGATATGAAGCAGAACGAGATTCATGTGCTTGCTGCCCTTTCAAATCATCAAAGGAATAAATACCTTCATGAAGGCATTTCATGCAAGGTATGCTCAAAGTACCATCATCTATGATAGGAAGTTTAATCGCTCCCTTTGAATTATCATCTAATACATAGATAGCTTGCGCGCATCCTTTACACTCAACAGTAAAGTACCAATCTCCTTTATTAATTTCATCTCGTCGGTGAATTCTATAAGTCATTTCAATGTCCCTAATATTATGAAAATTTAGATGAATCTCTGTAAACCCGGCCTTAGACTTACATATTATTATTCAGAGGTCTTCTTTATACGGGTTTTAAACAAAATATTTGGGTGCTACGCAATGCATCATTCATCAAATAGACCGCCAGCGAAAGATTATGCAACAGTAATGATGCTCCCGATTCCCCAAGAGGGGGCAAGGTACAGGATGTATGCACGCTGCTTAGGATCATGAAAAAAGATTATGGCGGCAAAGCAGTTTAGAAGCCAACTATGCGCCGTTGATTGCTGAAGGCGAGCAAAGACGAGCCCAAAACAAGGCTCAAGTGCATGAGCGCGGCCACTGCGAGAGTGTGGTAAAGCCCCTATTAAAAGAGGCGATAAAATATTATTTAGAAAAGTCCAGAATACAAAGATGGTCTACCAGACCTGAGGCGATACTAACTCCACCTTTTACATAATCCACTGTGTCCGTTAACTTCCCAGATGGCGTATAGAGCAAGACAGAACCGTAGCCGTTTTTGCAATCTTTCTCTGAAATAGCTACTTTTTTGTAATCGACTACAGTGTCGCTGGATTTTTCAGTTGGTACTTGCTGAATGAACAACGTTCGTATTCCATTTTCGAATCTGCCGGAACCATTCTTGAAATAAAAATTTGAGACGTCGGTTTTCGCAAAGTACGTCCATCCTTGATATTCAGGAGGGGTTTGTGCCTGTACGCCGAACGCGTTGCTAATCAAGGCGGCGCTAAGAATCCACTTAATATGCATATTATTCCCTTTTAAGATTTTTCGCATTGTGGACCGTTATTTATCACAAAAATTACACTTATTCATTATCAAACCACTGAAGTGGTTTTTTTATGCCCTCAATTTGACGGAGGACAACAACAGCGATAAGGGGTTTATCAATGTCTGAGCCGGTATCAGCTACAGCGGCTTCAACTGCACTCGCCACGGTTGGCCTGTTCGGCTGGTTTACCGGTCTGGATTATGGCGTAGTGTTTGGCGCGTTTGCTGGCGCTGTCTTCTATGTCACGTCAGCTGTTGATTTGTCAGCATGGCGGCGCATCTCGTACTTCGGTGTTTCATTCATGTGTGGCTTGCTCGGTGCCGGTGTTGCTGGCGCTAAATTGGCGGCCTGGCTCAGTTACCCTGATAAACCATTGGATGCCCTGGGAGCGGTGATCATCTCCGCACTGGCGGTGCAACTGCTGACGTTTGCCAGCAACCGGGCAAAAAACCCAACATCACTGATTGATCGGTGGAGGGGGCAAAGTGGTAATAAATGACCCGCTAGTTATCTCGAACGTGGTGTTGTGCAGCCTGGTTGTTGTGCGGCTCTGCTTTTTTCGAAAGAACGGTTCTGTTCATCGGCGCTGGGCGGCATGGCTGGCTTACCTGCTTATTTTAGCTTACGGCAGTGTCCCGCTGCGGTTCTGGTTTGATCACTACCACCACACGCATTGGGCGGCGTTCGCCCTCAACGCCATTATCTGCGTCGCTGTATTTCGCGCCGGCGGTAACGTCGCCAAACTATTCAGTGTCCTGAGGCATCAGCAATGACAAAAGACCAATTTCAACGGGCGGCTTCACTGAGCGCCGACTTAGCCGCGCGCTGGTATCCACATGTAGTGGCCGCGATGGTTGAATCCGATATTTGCACAACTGTGCGTCAGGCAGCATTCATAGCGCAAGTAGGTACGGAGTCAGGCGGCTTTAAAACTCTGTCCGAGTCGTTCAACTATTCGATCGCTGGCCTCTCCATCTTCGGTAACCGACTCACGGCTTCACAGCGTGAACAGCTTGGCCGTCGCAATGGCGAAGGTCCGCTTCCTATTGAGCGCCAGCGCGCCATCGCCAATCTGGCCTACGGTGGCCGCTACGGCAACAAAGCGGCAGGTGATGGCTATAAATTCCGAGGTCGTGGTTTGAAACAAATCACGTTCCTCGATAACTATTTGGCTTGTGGCCGCGCGTTGGGCATTGACCTAATCACTGATCCGGACTTGCTGCTGAAAGATGAATACGCGGCGCGGTCGGCGGGCTGGTTCTGGAAAGCCAATAACTGCAACAGTTTTGCTGATTCTGGTGACTTTACGGGCCTGACCAAGCAGATAAACGGCGGCGATAACGGACTGGCTGATCGCCGTGCACGTTTGGTTGTAGCCAAAAAAGCATTGTGCAACTGAGAGGCGCACTATGGGAGCATCGTTGTTCGCTCAAGTGTTGAAGGCTTACTGGAAAACAGCGGTTGCGGTCGTAATGTCCGCCGCGCTGGTTTGGTGGATTGAAGGGCTACGCTGGGATGCTGATGTTTCCAAGTTGAATGAATCGCACACAGCAGAGCTGAAGAAACAAAGCGATCAGGCTGTGATTGACCTGAATAACCAGAAGAAGCGCGCAGAGGCAGCTCAGATTGCAATTGCTGCGCTGGATGCTAAGCACACGAAGGAAATGGCAGATGAACTTGCTAAGAATGAGAGGTTGCGCGTTGATGTTGCTGCTGGTAATCGCCGGGTGCAAATCGCCGCCGCAAACATTGCCACCAGCCAGCTTATCAGGAACAGCACTTCCGGTACCGGCGGCGTGGGCGATGCAGCACAAGTCGAACTCTCTGGCGCTGGTGGACGGGCTGTTCTCGATCTCCGAGCCAGCGCCATCAAAGACGACCAAGTGATCCAATACCTTCAAGGCTACATCACGGATGTTGTGAAGCAGTGCAAACTCAAATAGGTGGAGCGATGGACGTTAAGAATTTAAGCCAGGCGCACGGTTTGTTGCAGAAGATAGGCGAACTTAAGCGTGAGCAAGACATTGTTGCTGCTGGCGGCGGGTTAGAGGTAACGGTTCAGTCGCAGTATCAGGACAATGAATTTGTCAATGCTATTCGCCCTCACGAATTAGCCGAGCTCAATAAGCGTATTCAGGCCAAGCCGGATCACCTTAAACAGCTAGGTGTGATACTTGCGGGGCAGTGAAATATAGACAAATCGAGGATCAGAAAGATAAAAAATCATATAAACAATTAATTTTTGAAGTCCCTCTAAAAAATAAGGGATTACGCTGTTTTGAGCGTTGCTAACACGGTAACCTGTGTATTCAATAATATACAAGGAATTTGATATGCCGTGCTTTGTTACACACTCCGTTATAAACGGCGAGGATACAGTCCAAAATCGTGACCTTGCTGTAAAAAAAGGCCTTGCAATGTCCCATCAACTTGCTAAGGAAATTGGTGGAGAAATCTTAGTTATTGTTCCTAACATCCAGCATTTGGAAAATGGCCATGTCCTCAGCGCACTTGGCGATGCCTTTGCTAAACAGCTCAAGAAAACAGCACCATTCGATATCCAGGGAATCACAATAAGCCGAACCTCAAAGATACCTTCTCATGTGGGAGCAGAGACAGTAGTTTGGATGCTTTGGCCTAGCTTAGTTACAGCAGAGTCTGTAAGTAAAGCATGTCAAGGAAAAATAAACATTGTGGCTACTGAATGGGTTCCTTTTGATGAACTTCATCGCTGGAGATTGGACAATAAGGCCAAATCTTTCTGATAAAGCTAAGCCGCCTACGGGCGGTTTTTTATGCACCCTTACATAAGTTCATGCCTTAGATAACCTGATCGTCATGTACGCAGATTCATGATGTACCTTAATTTTAGTATTTTTATGTACAAGCATTAATCGTTTGTTCGATATTCTATGGTACAGCGGTGTTTTTTGAAAAATCAGTTTTTCACAAAACATTGCGTTTTCCTCAATAAATTTTAAAAGTTCTTTCACCCCTCCTCTGCGGATCAGATGGGATTTGAATGAGATTTTATCGTATCCCTTGCTCTGTAAGTCAATCAGAGATGCACAAAGGTCTGAGTACATTTCTTTATATGCACCAGGTCCTATTGGACATTTTTTGAATCGCATATGAAGTGTTGGTGGCCCTATCAATTTGGGTGACACGGAGTATAGATTCATCTTGTAGGTGAAAGTTTTGACTAAGTAGAGCGCAACGAAACACAGCGTTATTGATAAAATAAAAAATGCATTAGTTAAATTCATACTTATCCTTTTGGGTATTTTTTACTTTCATCGGCAAATAACATAAAAACTTGAAGGGAATTTAAAAATAAACAGAATTAAATATCTGACGGCTTCATTATGAGGAATGGCGATGGTCGGATTAAAAGAGCTTTCATTACAACTCCAATCGCTTAAAAAACAAATCCCATACGCAGCGTCGCAGGCCTTAACCAGTGTGGCGAGGAAAATAGCAGCGGCGGAGAAAATAGCCTTTCAGCGCAAACTGGAAAATCCCACACCATTTACGGTTAATTCCGTGGGCTCTATTGGGGCACGCAGGGATAGCCTGACAGCGAAAGTTTATGTTCGTGACATTGCTGCCGGTTATCTCGAACCGTTCGAGTTTGGCGGTGTGCACAAGCTCAATGGCCAGGCGCTGCTTAACCCCAAAGACATTAAGCTGAACAAGTACGGCAACCTGTCACGCAATAAACTCTCCCAACTCAAAGCTAAGTCAAACGTCTTCATTGGTGATGTTGATGGCATCAACGGCGTATGGCAGCGGGTTAAGCCGAAGAAGGGACGTAAAGGTAAGAAGCGCCAGAAGCGGTCAGCCAATGGCACACGGCGTGCCCGCGATAAGAACCCCATGCCTAAGCTGCTAATCAGGTTCGGGGATGCACTGCCCGTTAAACCCACACTTGGTTACATGGAGAGGGCCGAGAAGATGGCCGCAGGTCTGATGCCTGGCGCTATCAGCAAGGCGATCGATGAGGCATTGAAGACAGCTAAATAAGGGGAAGATAAAGTGATTAATAGCAAATTAAAGATGAGGTTATACCGAGATTCTGAATCCTATCCCGGTAAAATTATCCTCGAGTCCTGTATGTATATCCCTGCTAAAACAGGGAACAACAACCATCTAAAAGTTGCGGATATAATTGATCTGAACGCACCGGTATGGCTGCCTATCGGGTATTCTAGTTGCATATCTCCACTGCGACGGTTTCGCTTTCAGTATAAGCGACTAAGGGAAGAACATCTGCAGGCGATCGAAAGAGCAATGCAGGCAATCAGTTGAGAATAGTTATCAATAAAAAAATGGGTCCTTCCCCGGTCCTTTCTATTGCACGGGCATTGCGCGCCGCGTTCTGCGTCTAGCTATGAAATTTTGAAATTTGGGTAACAGGTAACAACTGAGGTAACAGATGAATCAGTCAGATTTTGCAAAACTTCATGGCGTCAGTCGAAAGACGGCTACCACCTGGAAGGCCCGTGGCTGGCTGATTCTTGATGGTGATGACATCAATGTTGAAGCATCAAATGCCAACATTGATCGCTACCGAAAAACTGTTACCCGTGCAGAGAAAAAAAACGATAAAAGTGCGGTAGGTAACAAACAGGGTAACAAAGCAGGTAACAAGTCCAAGGGTAACAACTTGGGTAACAAACCTGCGAGTGATCCGGAAGATTCACCGACGAAAGTTGTAGAGCGCATGATCGCTGACAGTGGCGCCACAATGACACTCGACGAGGCCAGAACGCTGAAAGAAAACTTTCTGGCGTTACTAACTCAGCTTGAGTTCGAGATCAAGTCAGGCCAGGTGCTGCCCTACAAAGATATGATCTCCGCCGTTGGGCAGGAATATTCCCGCATGCGCACCCGTCTTATTGCGATTGCTCCTGAACATGGACCTCGCCTGCGGGTGCTTGCCTCAACCACCAGTGATGCGGAATTCGTGTCGGCACTGCAGGAGGTGGTTCATGAGGCAATGGAGGAATTGAGCCTTGATGCAGATAACAAACGGGGTGCCGACTAATTCCACAGCATGGGGCAACTTTGTTCGTGAACTAAAACAGCGTCGCACTGATATTGCTCCACCAGAACCGCTTTCTTTGAGTCAGTGGGCGAATACTTACGCCGTACTGTCAAAAGAAACCAGCGCACAGACTGGTCGATTCCGCTCCTTTGGATATCAGGATGGCATGATGGACGCCATCACCGACCCGTTGGTGACTCAGGTTTCAGTGATGAAATCAGCCCGCGTGGGCTATACCAAAATTCTCGATCATGTTGTTGGTTATTACCTTCAGCACGACCCATCCCCTATCCTGGTTGTTCAGCCCCGCGTTGAAGATGCCGAGGATTACAGTAAAACAGAAATTGCCCCCATGCTGCGTGATACACCGGTACTGGCGGCGATTGCCGGGGATAGTAAAGCAAAGGACAGCAATCAAACCATTCTCAAAAAACAGTTTCTCAATGGGGCAAACCTCACGTTGGTTGGGGCGAATAGCCCTGGCGGTTTCCGCCGTATCACCTGTCGTGTCATTTTATTTGATGAAGTCGATGGTTATCCATCCGGCGGTGCTGGTACCGAGGGCGACCAGATCGCCCTGGGTATCAAGCGTTCCGAAACATTCTGGAACCGCAAGATTGTGCTGGGCTCCACCCCCACCGTGAAAGGCATTTCGCGTATTGAGAAAGCGTATGGCGAAAGTGACCAGCGACGTTTTTACGTTCCCTGCCCACATTGTGCTGAATTTCAGGTTCTTGAGTGGGGTGGCCCGGATACGCCTTATGGCATTAAATGGGAGAAGGACGAAGAGGGTAACGGTTTGCCGGAAACGGCCTATTACGTGTGTCGACATACAGGCTGTGTGATCCATCATAACGATCTGTCGGTGATGGTGAAACGCGGTGAGTGGCGAGCGACCAGACCTTTCAAGGGGCATGCTGGTTTTCATATCTGGGCGGGTTATAGCCTTTTCCCCAATGCCGCGTGGAAATATCTGGTGGCCGAATGGTTAAGGGTCAAAGACGATGCGCTGATGCGGCAGACGTTTATCAACCTGGTGCTGGGGGAAGTCTATGAGGACCGTGGTGAAAAAGCGCTGAGTGAACGAAAACTCATTGAGCGCTGTGAGGTCTATGCAGCGGAGGTACCAGATGGTGTGGCCGCTATCACTGCCGGTATCGATACGCAAGATGGTCGATTTGAAATAGAGGTGGTGGGCTGGGGCCGCTATGAAGAAAGCTGGTCGATAGCCTATGACGTGATCGAGGGTGACCTTGAAACGGATGAACCCTGGAAAAGGCTCGATGCTTATCTTAAACAGATCTGGCGGCGCGCCGACGGGCGGGGCTTTACAGTAATGGCTGCCTGCATGGACTCCGGCGGGCATCATACGCAAAAGGTGTATGAGTTTGCCAAAGAACGGCTGGGGCGTCGTGTTTGGGCAATCAAAGGGGAATCTGCTCGAGGGGGGAAGCGCTCGCCTGTGTGGCCGACAAAGAAACCAACCTCACGTAGCAAGGCGCAGTTCAGGCCCATCATCCTCGGCGTTAATGCCGCAAAGGATTCAGTCCGCGCCCGGTTGCATATTGAGCCGCCGGAAGCCGGCATTGCCTCTGCGGGTTTTATGCACTATCCAGCGGATCGTGACCTCAACTACTTCGGACAATTACTGGCTGAGCGTTCGGTGACAAAAACGGCCGGTGGGCAGCGGTACCGCGTTTGGGAACAGTTACCGGGCAGGGCAAACGAAGCCCTGGACTGTCGGGTCTATTCGTATGGCGCACTGTGCGGTCTGATGTATATGGGCCTTAAACTAAACGGTCTGGCAGACAGTATTACGGCGGATGCCGGCAAGCTGTTGCCACCTCCTGTTGATCCCGAATATAAACAAAATCTGCGCCTGCCGGGCGTCATTATCTCAGAACCTGAGAAACCTCAGCGCAAACCTTTGCATAAGCGCCTCGCTTAAGGATCCCTATGTTTAATCCCAACTCCAGCTTATTAGCTGGTGCGATGACGCGTGACCAATTACAGGCCGCACTGACCAGCGCGCAGCAGGCCTATCTTGAGCTATCGACTGGTGCAAAAGGGGTTTCTTTCTCTTACACGCAGGGTGATGGCACCCGGTCAGTTGCTTATCAGCAGACGGATATAGGTCAACTCACCGCGTTGATCCAACTGCTTCAGGCTCAGTTAGGCATCGTTAGACGTCCGCGCGTGACGTTAAGGTTTCGGTATTGATGAAAAGTGGAGAGGTCAGAATTCTCGGGCTGAATGGTCGCCCGTTACCCCCATCGAACAGAAAGGCATCAATGCTAAATGGGTCGGGTCGCGTTCCCTATGACGCGGCTGATTCCTTCAGTGATGCCATGGCCAACTGGCAGCCCGCGCTTTGGTCGCCTGATAACGAAGTCAATATCTACCGCGACCGCATCGTTTCCCGCGTCCGCGACATGGCTCGCAATGATGGGTGGGCATCTGGGAGTGTCACACGCATTTTAGATAATGCAGTCGGTGCAAACTTCCGCCCGATCGCAAAAGTGGATTACCGCGCGCTTGCACTGCAAACCGGCCTGAAAGCTTTTGACGCTAAATGGGCCGACGAATACGGCCGGGCCGTTGAGGCCGCCTGGCGTACATGGGCGAAAGACCCGAACTGTTACTGCGATGTTGAACGGAAAAAAACGGTGTCCCAGATGCTCCGTCTGGCTTTCCGTCACAAGCTGGTGGATGGTGATGCGCTGGCTGTTCTGCAATACCGGACTGACCGGCTTGGACATGGACGGGCCCGTTATGCGACCACGATACAAATCATTGATCCGGATCGCCTGAGCAACCCACAGCAAGTTTTTGACATGCTTAACATTCGTGGCGGCGTAGAAATTGACGACGACGGCGTGCCGCTGGCGTATCACATCCGCAAAGCCCATATGGGCGACTGGTGGAGCGCCGAAAAAACGATGACTTGGGAACGCGTCAAGCGTGAAACCGCCTGGGGCCGGCCAATCGTTGTGCATGATTTCGACAGCGACCGAGCAGGGCAACATCGCGGTACCAGCATCTTCACCCCCATCGTCCAGCGCCTTAAAATGCTGATTAAATACGATGAAGTTGAACTTGAGTCATCGATCTTAAATGCCGTATTTGGGGCCTACATTACCTCACCTTACGACCCAGGTTTGTTTGCAGATTCTCTTCAAACAGATGACGTACTCGATTACCAGGATATGCGAACCAGTTTTCATGATGATAAGCGCATTTCTCTGCAGAGTGGTGCACGGATGCCGATCCTTGCACCGGGTGAAAAAATTGACACGGTTAATGCGGCCCGCCCGACAAGCAACTTTGCCGCATTTGAAAGCGCAACATTACGCAACGTGGCGGCGGCGCTGGGGATTTCCACACAGCAGCTGACACAAGACTGGTCCGATGTGAACTACAGTTCAGCCCGTTCTGCGATGCTGGAAGCGTGGAAGACTTTGACCCGTCGGCGCGATGATTTTGCCAGTGGTTTTGCTCAACCCATCTTCAGCAGTTTTATCGAAGAATTACACGATCTCGGCGAGGTTCCACTCCCTGCCGGTGCGCCGGAGTTTTTGGCGGCCAAAGCGGCTTATTGCCGTGCGCAGTGGATGGGGCCGGGTCGCGGCTGGGTTGACCCTGTTGCAGAGAAGAAAGGCGCGATCCTCGGCATGGATTCCGGCATGTCTACGCTGGAAATGGAAGTGTCAGAAAATGTCGGCGAAGACTGGGAAGAGCTTCTCGATCAGCGGGCGCGCGAAGTCGAAGCATTCAAAGAGCGCGGCTTGCCGGTGCCTTCATGGGCGCAGGCTGACACCTTTGCCCCTCAAACAATTAAAGATCCGGAGGCACAGTGAATTTACCCCATTTAGCGCAGCGTATGTTTAATACGCCGCTGGCATTACATCCCCGCAAAGCTGAAGTGGTTATGGCGGCGCTGACTGACCGTTTCGGCCTGACGCGCATTCAGTCAATGTCTGACTGGGAAGACGACGATGACAGCGCATTTACCCGACAGGCCCGTGATACGGGCTATGACGTGGTAGAGGGGGTTGCGGTGATCCCGATTCAGGGCACGCTGGTGCAGAAGCTGGGCACGCTGCGACCCTACAGCGGCATGACCGGCTATGACGGCATTCGAGCGTGCTTCCTCCAGGCGCTTAACGACAGCGACGTTAAAGCTATTTGCCTTGATATCGACTCACCGGGGGGCGAAGTGGCTGGATGTTTTGATCTGGCCGACGTCATTTATGCCTCACGCGGCAGCAAACCCATCTGGGCCATCTTGTCGGAAAGCGCTTACTCAGCTGCCTATGCGCTGGCAAGTGCCGCGGACAAAATCATTGTTCCGCGTACTGGTGGAGTCGGATCAGTGGGCGTCATCGTGATGCACGTTGATTGGTCACAAAAGATTAAAAGTGATGGCCTGCAGGTCACGATCATCACCTACGGGGATCGCAAGGCTGAGTCCAATCCGTATGAGCCATTAAGCGATACGGCGCGGAAAGCCATTCAGTCAGATATTGACGAAATGGGGCGCCTGTTCGTGAGTACCGTCTCCCGCAATCGCGGGATAGCAGAAAGAACCGTCCGTGATACCGAAGCCGCCTGTTTCCTTGGCGTCGACGGTGTGCAACTGGGGCTGGCCGATCAGGTGTCATCACCGGATGCGGCATTCCGCGATTTATTACAATTAGTTGGAGAGTAAAGATGTCAAAGAAAATTCGAGGTTTTGCGCACCTGTTCGGTTTTTCCGCTAACGCGTCAGAAGACGATGAAGACGAGAAAGAAAAGTCTAAAAAGGCGAAAGGCCGTCGTGCGGAGGAAGACGAAGACAACGACGAAGATGATAAGGACAAGGAAAAATCCAAAAAATCTAAGCGTGCAGAAGGAGATGATGATTCTGACGACGAAGATGATAAGGACAAGGAAAAGTCAAAGAAAGCCAAAGGCCGTAGTGCGGAAGATGATGACGACGACGCGGATGCTGACGAAGGTGACGAAGATGACGGTGACGATGATGAAGACGATCGTGATGTTAAAAAAGGCCGCAGTGCTGAACGCAGCCGTATCTCCCGCATTCTCGGCAGCAAATATGCCGCGGGGAAAGGGCCATTAGCGGTATCTCTGGCGATCACAACCGGTATGAGTTCTGCGGCCGCTGTCCGTGTCATGGCAAGTTCTGGTCCGATGCAGGTGCAGCAGCAGTCTCGCCGCCAGTCACTTGATGAGCGCATGTCCAAGGTTGAAAACCACCAGTTGGGCAATGCGGATACTGGTACGTCAGGTAATGCAAATTCAGTGGTATCTCGTGCTGCTGCTCTCTATAACCAGGCAAAGGGTAAAAAATAATGGATGTGACTCAAGTAGGGCAAAATGCCTGGGTACCAGGCGTGCAGCATGACACTTTCGTCCCGGATCAGTTGTTGTCCGGTCCTCTGCAGGTGGTATCAGATACGGTGACCATCCTGACCGGTTCTACGGCAACCTATAAGCGCGGTACCGTACTGGGTATGATCACCGCCTCCGGGAAATACACCCTGAGCGTGGCGACGGCGAACGACGGCAGTCAGGTTCCGCAAGCCATCCTGGCCGATGATGTGAATGCCACTGCGGCCGACACGTTAGCGGGTGTTTATCTGATGGCCGAGATCAACAAGAACCGCATCACCTTCGATCCTAGCTGGACGCTCGCTACGCTCAAACCTGCGCTCCGTCCGTTTGGTATCTTCCTGCGCGACAGCGTTCAGGCACCTGCCAGCTAAACACCCGTTTTAATTTAATCGCCTTCTTCGCATGCCCTTCACCGGGCAGGGCGTTGTGCGTCTTTTATTTATCCCGGCCAACAGGTCGGGACACAGAGAGAATAAGCCATGTCCCAAACTATTTACGATACCGTGTCGCTGGTCGGGTTGGTGCCCAATCTGATGACGTCTCAAAACTTCATCCTCGACCGATTTTTCCCCAACATCGTGACCAGTGACGATGAGTATGTGGCGATTGACGTAGATATCGGTCTGCGCCGCATGGCGCCGTTCTGTTCACCACTGGTCGAAGGTAAGTTGGTAGAAAGTCGTCGTTACCAGACCGACAAGTTCAAGCCCGCCTATATCAAAGACAAGCGCGCTCCTGACCTGCGTAAACCGATCCGTCGCCAAATTGGTGAGCGCATTGGTGGCGAATACACCGCCTCAGAACGTGAAATGCTGAACATCCAGTTCGAGATGAGCGACCAGATTGATATTTTGAATCGTCGCCTCGAGTGGATGGGTTGCAGCGCGATTGCCACAGGTACCGTCACCATCAAAGGCGACGGTTTCCCAACTACCGTCATTGATTTTGGTCGCGACCCGTCGTTAACCATCGCACTCAGCGGTTCAGACAAATGGCCGACCAGCGTTGAGGTTGGTGCAACCAACACCCAGCCAACGGACGACATTGAAGAATGGCAGGCGTTAATCCTGCAGAAATCTGGCGCACAGGCGACGGACATTATCTTCACCAATGCCTCATGGCGTGCTTTCAAGCTGGATACGTCGCTGAAAGGAGCCATTATCCTGCCGGCGCAGAATCCGTCCGGCAACATCATCAATCCGGGCGCGCAGATTGCGAAGGGCGCGGTGTGTAAAGGTTACTGGGGACAGTACACGCTCTGGCTTTACAACGACTGGTTCATTGACCCGGACACCGGCATCGAAAATCCGATGATCGCAGACGGTTCAGTAGTTATGTCGGGTGCGGATCTCATGGGCACCCGCGCGTTTGGTGCCATCATCGATCCCGCCTTTAACTACGGGCCGATGGCGTATGCGCCAAAAAGCTGGCTGCAGCCTGACCCGGCTCAGCGCTTCCTGCTGATGCAGTCTTCCCCCATCGTTATCCCAAGCCGGGTTAACGCAGCCCTTTGTGCGAAGGTGGTGTGATCATGGCAAAAGAGAAAACAACCGACGCAGCCTCTGAGGCTGTAGAACCGATCACCGTGGTGGTGCTCAAAGGGAAAAGCGTTCGTCATGATGGGGAAAGTTACACGCAGAACACCCGTGTGAAATTGTCACCAGGCGACGCCAGCCGTCTTATTGCTGCTGGCTTCGTGAAAACGCTGGACGCGGTAAAACTGGAAATGGAAGAGGCGTCCGGTCAGGAAGTCTCCGTCATAAAATCTGACGGTCAGTCCACGATCACATCAGACGAGCCTCCTGTCGTTAAATCCGAGAGCGAAGAAGACTGATAATGAGCATCAATTGGGGTCAACATCTGCTAGGTCCATTACATGGCGTATTTGGTGACCCGGTTGATTTTCGGCCTGCTGGTGGTGAGACATACACCATCAGTGGGATTTTCGACCGAGCCTATACGCAGGAGATTGAGCCACTGGATGACGGCAGTACGGTAAATACGACGTCCCCAGTCCTTGGTGTTTTGGACAGCCAGTTCACCTCTCCACCAAAGAAGGGGGATCGGGTATTTATCAGCATTGTCGGCGGTCAGACGGTGAACACCTTGTTTACCATTTCTGATATCCAACCTGACAGCCACGGTGGCTCAAAGCTCATTCTTAACAGGGTGAAGGTATGAATGCTGCAGGAGTAAGACTGCTCGTTATTAGCGCGCTGACCGGTAAGACGGATGCCGCTGAGCGCGTTTATTCACCCAGGGATTGGCCAACGTCGGAAGACATGTATCCGGTTATTCTCGTGCAAACCCCCTTTGATCTGAAAAACTCCCTTGGGCGGAACGTACCGCAATTTACGACGGTAACGACGGTGCGTATTACAGGCCGTCTGCAGGAGCTCGACGAGGTTGATCAGGATAACGGTGCAGTAAAAGCTGAAGTGGCGCTCGAGCAGCTGCGCGAACAGATTGAGCGTGCAGTGATCAATAGTTATGACCTCACGCGCCAGACTCAGCAGTTTCTGCAGGTCCGTTCTACCATCGATGTTAATGCAGGCGGCGAGGGTCATACCGCTCAGTTACTGATGGAACTAGATATCGAGTATTACCAGGGGCCGGAAGAATTTTACCCCATTGAAACCACCCCACTAGAGGGGGTCGACGTCACCATTGTAGAGCCGGACGGTACACCTGAAGTTCTCGTGACCATCGACTTGCCTCAATAACACCCTGGAGTCACCCATGTTTTTAAAACCGACCGCCGGGCGCACAGTGCGCGATCCGGTTAAAGGCACCCTATTGCCCGAAGAAGGAGCAGAAGTGCAGAAAAGCACCTTCTGGGATCGCCGGCTACGCGACGGTGACGTCGTAAATGCTGATGCCATGCCGCAGGGTAAGCCTGTGTCCCCGGCAAAAGTGACGGATACCAACACTGACAGCGATAAATCTACCGCTGCAACTGATACGGGGAGTGCCCGCTAATGGATTTCAAAAATATCCCTTCCAATCTCCGCACGCCGCTTTTCTTTGCAGAGTTTGATAATTCTCAGGCGAACACTGCGACCGCAACACAGCGCACACTGATCATCGGTCAGGCGCTGACAAGCGCAGGCGTGCAGCTCAATGTTCCGGTTATTGAATCCTCAGCGTCTAATACGGCCGGGATTTACGGTGCAGGCTCAATGCTCCACAACCAGATGGTCGCGTATCTGGCGAACGACGTGGCAGGTGAAATCTACTTACTCCCGCTAGCTGACGGTGTTGCCCAGACGGCAGCGACCGGTACGGTTACCCTGACAACTGCGCCAACTGAAAACGGCGTGATCTCATTGTATATCGCCGGACAGCGGGTACAGGCCACTGTGCTGAGTACGGATTCAGTGACGGTCATGGCCGCATCATTGGTGGCGGCAATTGCGGCGAAAACATCACTGTCCGTCATGGCCGCCGCCACAGTGGGCGTGGTAACACTGACGGCCAAAAATAAAGGGGCGCACGGCAACGACATTGATTTGCGTCTTAATTATCAGGGCAGTGCGGGTGGCGAAAGTACACCTGCCGGGCTTGGTATTGCTATCACCGCCATGACCGGTGGCGCGGGCGCACCTGACTTGACGACGGCTCTGGCAAATCTGGGCGATCGCACTTTTGACTTCATCGTCACGCCCTATACGGATACGACGTCTCTCGATGCGCTTAAAGGGTTGCTTTCCGACAGCACCGGTCGCTGGAGCTACGCGCAGCAGCTTTATGGCCATGTCTTCGGTGCGGCGTCAGGTACGTACGGCCAACTGACCACGGTCGGGGAAGCCCGAAACGATCAGCATGCCACGCTGCTCGGCGTCTATGACTCACCGACTCCGGCGTATGTTTGGGCGGCGGCTATCACCGGTGCGGTTGCGGGAAGTTTGCGTAACGATCCCGGCCGTCCGCTGCAAACCCTGGCCATCAGCGGCGTCTTGGCACCGTCTTTAGCTTCACGCTTTGAACTGACGGAACGTAACAACCTTCTTTACAGCGGGATCTCGACGTTTACCGTAGCCGATGACAACACGGTGCAGGTTGAGAATCTAATCACCACGTACCAGACCAACAAATACGGTGACGCAGATGACAGCTATCTGCAGGTTGAAACGCTGTTCCTGCTGATGTTCGTGACACGCTTTATCAGAACGCAGGTCACATCAAAGTTTGCCCGCATGAAGCTGGCCGCCGACGGCACTCGATTTGCACCAGGCTCAGCCATTGTGACGCCGAACATTATCCGCGCCGAGCTCATCGCCCAGTACACCCAACTGGAATACAACGGCTATGTACAGGATTCCAAAGCCTTCGCTGCCGGTTTGGTGGTGACGAAAAGCACCACGAATCCGAACCGTGTTGATGTGTTGTGGGACGGTGTCCTGATCAACCAGCTGCGCGTGTTCGCTCTCCTCAACCAGTTCCGCCTGCAAGCTGCGGCGTAAGGAAAAATCATGGCAGATACATCTAACCGCCTGGCGGGAACCGCGTTTGTGACAACGAACGGCGTCTCGATCATGGTCGCCGGCCAGTTTAAATACAGTCCTTCAAAGCTCAAGCGTGAAACGCTGACCGGTATGGACTACGTGCATGGCTATAAAGAGAAGCCCGCTGCGCCGTTCATCTCATGCCAGGTTCGCGATAGCGGGGGCACCACCGTGGCGGATTTCACTGCCATGACCAATGTGACCGTTGTGGCAGAGTTGGCGAACGGGAAAACAATTATTGGTACCGGCATGTGGACGGTCGAGTCGCAAGAAGTGGACAGCGAAGACGCGGTCTTCGACGTACGCTGGGAAGGTTTTGACGTCGTGGAGAGCTGATCATGGAAGAGCAGAATAAAACCATTACTATCCCGCTGGATAAACCGCTGACTGATGCCAGCGGTAAGCTGTCGTGGGAAGCGGTTGAGCTTCATGAACCGGCATTAATAGAGGTGAGCCAATTCTTTGATGAACAAAAAAAAAACGGCGCGCTCAGCGCCGCTGGCCTGCTGATCTCTCTGTTGTCAGGTATTCCGACGACAGCGGTAAAGCGCCTGCCTTTTTCCTCCTTTAAGCAATGTGAGGCATTTATTCTCACCTTCTTAAATTTTAAGCCCGAAGAGTCTGACCCGAGTGCGGTACCGGCGAGTGCAACATCAATAATGTTGTCTCGTCAGCTTGAGGACAACAACGGTAAACAGGCGTGGGTAAGTGTTGACCTCTGCGAACCTTACCTTGAGCAAGTAGATCAATTCTATAAAACTCAAACTGCTAAGGGGGGGCTGACGGCGATGGCGACATTAGTTTCGGAGTTGGCTGGTATTCCTTTGCCGGTGATTAACCGGCTTTCCTTTACCGATTACAAACGCTGCGAGACATACCTGCTGGTTTTTTTAAACTACTCCCCGACGGCGGCAGATGGCGTGACCGCATAGCCGATGTGACTTACTACTACGGCTGGGGAGCAGGGGACGGGTGGGCAATGACCTGGTCAAAGCTCGCTTGGTGGCTTGAGCAGGCGAAACGCATCAATAAGGTAAAGGAAAATAAGTAATGGCCAACGCATTTGATTTCCAACTGAGGGCTGACGATCAGGTTTCTCAGTCGATTCAGAACATCGATGACGCCGTGAAAAAGCTGCTACCTCAGTTGGACAATGCGCGCACGGGGTTGCAGCTTGGCGGCCGACAGTCCTCTGAGGGGGTTGATGAGATTGGCGCTAGGCTGGGAAATTTGGCAAAAAATGCCAGGGATGGCGTGCAGTTTGTGGGTGACCTGGTTCCGCCGCTGAAAATGGTGGGTGGCTTAACGCTGGGGTTGGGTGGGCTGGCCACAGTGATTAACGGGGTTAAATCATCCATAAAGGAATATGCCGATTCTGGGTATAAAATCGATACAACGTCCAAAAACATCAGTACGACCACGCGAGCATATCAGGAACTGACTGGTGCCATGATCGAGAATGGGGCTGCACGGGATTCAGCGGAAAGTTCAGTCACTGGCCTCTATCAGCGCGCCAATGATGCCCTGAATGCGCGTGATGATCCCTTTAACGCACTGTTGGCACAGATGGGCATCAAAATCAGTAAAACCAAGGAAGGGATGGCGGATGTTGTAAAGCTGATGGATGACCTTAACAAGGCCATGCTGAAACAGACCCCAGCCAGGCAGGCGGTGATTGCGCAGGTGGGCAGATTTTCACCTGAACTCCTGAGCTTCTTGCGTCAGAGTACAGATCAGGTCCAACGCCTGAAAGACCAGGCCCAGCGTGATGGTCTGATATTTTCTGATAAAGATGTTCAAAATGCCTTAGCGTTCCGAAACCAGGTAAACCAAATCTCCGCAGCTTGGGATGGGATGTTAATGAAGGGGCAGGCGTGGCTCGGTCAAGCCCCGACTGTTCAGAAAAGCTTTGATGATGTCTCTCAAATCATGCAGCACGGACTGGATGCGTCAACAGTGGGCTCCCTAATGACCTGGAACAGCGGCGGGAAGCAAGCAGATCGGCTGCGAAGCGCTGGTCAAGATGAAGCATTTAAGAAAACGCTGTCGTGGGATGAAAAGTTAGACTTGAACCTGGGCTATGCGTCAGGGGATTTGGTCAAAAAGTTCGATAGCTATTATGGCGCTACCGATGCCGCCAAACAGTTACAGCAGGATGTAAACGGTCTGTATGTACAGCCGCCATCATCGGTTGAGCCAGCAGGTAATGTGCGCTCACCACAATCTGGCTCTGAGCCATCGTCATTCTCACAGCTAGAATCGAAGTACAAAATCCCTCGAGGGACACTGAATAATGTCTATCAAGCTGAGTCTGCTGGCGGGAAACACCTTTTTTCTCCAGCAGGTGCTGAAGGGCCATTCCAGTTTATGCCAGCAACGGGACAGCAATACGGACTTAAAGATCGTGCCGACAGAATGGACACCGACAAATCAGCTGAAGCCGCAGCACATTATCTTTCCGACCTATTGACTCAGTTCGGCGGCGACATGAAAAAAACCATAGCAGCTTATAACTGGGGGCCCGGAAGGGTAAGTAGCTTAGGTCTAGCTTATGCACCGAAAGAAACGCGCGACTATTTGGGGCGGGTTATGCCCGGACTTCCAGATCATTACAACGCATCCAATAGCGGTGATTCATTGATGCCGATAACTGATGATCCTCTGTCTGGTGGAGGCACTCAATCAGGTAGCTCGAGCGAACAAAATATAAATACCTCTGCATCTACTGCAGCGCCCCAGGGCGAAAAGGGTGCGGATACGCAGAAGGTGGTCGATGCGCTGTCTACGGCGCTGAAAGATAATGCCAGCAAGATTGAAGTGACGCTGATCAACGGTCGTACCGGTGAGCGACAAAGGGCTTCTGGCTCGGGCGGCAAAGTGACTGCGGCCATGTCGATGCCGTGATATTTATCAACCTAACCCGCTTCGGCGGGTTTTCTGTTTTTGGGGGACGGAATGCCACTGCTGAAAGATGCGCTTTCTTCACTTCTGGGTTTTTCCGGCGATAGCTGGAACTGGCAGGATCACATTCATCCCGCCTCATTCCGAGGGGTTCCCTTCGCGGTAGTGGAAGGCGACGGTAGCTTCGGTCGACGTCAAGCCATCCATGAATATCCATACCGTGACACGGCGTGGGTCGAAGATATGGGGCGCTCTACGCGTCGCCTGACGTTAAACGGTTTTATTATTCAAAGCAGCCTCGTTTACAACGCGCCGGACGTGATGACGCAGCGGGACAGCTTGATTGCAGCCTGTGAAAGTTTAGGTGCTGGCACCTTGATCCACCCAACGCTTGGCGAACTGACGGTCAGCATCCCCGAAGGCGGGCTTAAGCTGCGAGAAAGCAAAGATTCAGAGCGCGTTTTTGAGTTTTCACTCACGGTCATTGAATCTGGGCTGCGGGTGTTTGCCATAACGAGCGCTTCTTCAGCAGTTTCCACCGTGCAAACCTCCTGGCTGGCGCTGGCGGCAAAGTCTGCGGCCACATTTATTGCGGAGGTTAATTCTGATATTCGGACGGTCACGCAGGCGATAAAGACCATCAAAAGTACGGTCTCATTCTGGACCGGCATGGTGACCCGGGTTGCTAATGAAGCAACAAACCTCAGCAATACACTGAAATCAACGTTCGGCAGCAGCCGGTATGGTCGGTATAACACCGGCACCGTAGGTGGTAGTGCGTCGGGCGCAACCGCCGCCACGTCATCAGATGCTGACACCGATGACTATGAACTGCTGGTTTCACAAAAGATGTCCGCTGCAGTGGAGAACAGGGCGCAAACGCAGGCATCAACAGCCAGCCTGCTGTCATCAACCAGCATCGCATCTTATGCCAGTGGTGCGCAGGATGTGATTAACACTCTGTTAGCCAGTGAAGCGAAAGGTCTGGACCTGATCCGCATGTTTGAAACACTTGCGGGATTTTCTGATACTACTTATCGACCAGCCAGCAGCGACAGCAGCATCACACTTTCTGTTCAGATTTACCTTAATACGCTTTGTGTCGGCGCAATGGCCTATGCCGCTTCCCTATATGAGCCAGTGAGTTATGACGACGCAACGGCATTACTTCAGCGCATGGTGACGGCCATAGATACCGTTTCTTTGGCGGCGGCAGATGCGGGTTATGACGTCGTGTTCAGCGAGCTTTCTGTTTTAAAAACCACCGTGAATTCCACGCTAATGGAAAAGGGCGCGCTTCTGGCGAACATCTCTACCGTCACGTTCGGGCAGCCGTTGCCGGCGCTGAATTTGGCTAACAGACTGTATCAGGATGCTGACCGCACCGAAGGTCTGGTGAAAACAGGGGATCCGGTCCATCCGGCGTTTATGCCGCTTACCTTCAGGGCACTGACCTCATGAGTGATGAAATGACGCTCACCATCGGTGGGAAAATACTATCGGGGTGGGATCAGGTACGCATCACGCGCAGCATAGAGCGAATGCCCAGCGACTTTGACCTGTCATTAATGGATGAATTCCCTGGCAGCGATGACAAGCAGTTAGTGAAAGAAGGCGATCCCTGCGTGGTAAAACTTGGCAGTGATACGGTTATCACTGGCTATATCGACCGTTGGGCACCGATGATTTCTGCTACAAAGCACGCGGTTCGTGCAACTGGGCGCAGCAAGTGCCAGGACCTTGTAGATTGCTCAGCTAAGTGGAACAACAACGTGATCACCGGCGCGACGGTTCTGCAAATTGCTCAGCGTCTCGCTGCTCCCTACGGCATTACGGTATCAAGCGATGTGGACAGCATGGAGAATGTCCCTCAGTTCACACTCAATTGGGGTGAAAGCTCGCAGGAAATTATTGACCGCATTACCCGTTGGGCGGCGCTGCTTTACTATGACCTTCCTGACGGAAGCCTTTATCTGACACGCGTCGGCACTAAAAAAGCAGCCAGCGGGTGCGCACAGGGCGTCAATATTGAAGCCGCTGCTTACGAGGCTTCAATGGATGAGCGTTTTTCCGAGTACACCGGTGTCTCTATGTCGATCAACCCGCTGGTGGACGACAGCGGCTATGGTGCGGTAACGAAAGCAACGGCGAATGATCCGGACGTTGCCCAAATGCGTTACAGAAACCGCATCATCATTGTCGAAAGCACAATGAACACCAGGGAACTGGCACAGCAGGCCATCGACTGGGAAATGAACCGGCGGTACGGGCGTTCCAAAGTCCTGCAAGTTACCATTGATAACTGGCGGGACAGTGCCGGTAAGCTGTGGGAACCCAATACGTTAATTCCTTTGAATATTCCCAAGCTGGGTATCACAGATGCGCTCTGGCTGCTGGCTGAGGTGACCTTTCTCAAAGATGACCGCGGGACTGTGGCGCAGATGGTGCTCATGCCACCTGCCGCGTTCTCCGTTCAGCCTTACCGCTTCTACAGCCTGATCCCGGAGTTAAACCGATGACAGCAATCAGTACACTTTATCGCAGGACCATGATGATGCTAGGTATTGGTCGTGCAACGCTCACCAACGACGCGGGTGGCATCCAGCAAGTTCAATACCAAACTGCTCTTGAGGTCAAAAACGATACTCCGCGTCTTATGGAATTTGGGTTTTCATCTTCGCTGCCAGCAGACTCTGATGTCCTTATCGCATACCTGTCTGGTGATCGTTCAAATGCTGTAGTGATTGCATCAGGGCACAAAGGCAGTCGAAAAACCGGTCTTAATGCCGGAGAAACAATTATCTACAACCTGTGGGGTATGCACGTAAAACTGACGGAAACGGGGATTGAAATAGATGCCAACAGTCAGCCAGTCACGGTGGTCAACGCCACTAAGGTGACCATCGTTGCATCGGAGGAAATCTTTGCTGATACGCCGTTATTGAAGTGTTCTGGCGATATTGTTGATAACGCTGGCAGTAATACAACAACGCTGAAAAACCTGCGAGAAACGTATAACGATCATGATCATGTGGTTAAAAATGTGCAAAGCGGGGATTCTTCACCGACCAGTGAAGTGCCTGGGGAGCAAGTGAAATGACTGATATCACTACGCTCTGGAACGGAGAACAGTCTGTCGGGGATTGGGTTGAGGCAACGGGTGATCTACAGGAAAGCAATGATCTGGAAACGGCTATTTTAATCAGCCTTTTTACCGACCGGCTTGCCCGCGCAGACGATGATATTGATGGCGATGATCGCCGAGGTTGGTGGGGGGACGTGGGGCAGGATTATCCGATTGGATCTCGCCTATGGTTACTGCGCCGCCAAAAGCTCACCGTGGCCACTGCGAACAAAGCTGAGGGCTTTGCTTCAGAGGCATTGAAATGGCTCATTGACGACGGCGCAGTCGCCAGCATTACACCGGTAACACAAATTGTTTATCCGAACCGTCTTAACCTTGTCATTACTTACCAAAAGCCGGGGAAAAATGCGGTATCAAAACGCTATTTCTGGGTCTGGGAGTCCTAAAAGATGCCATATAACCGGCCAACGCTCAGTGATCTGCGTGCACGTAATCTCGCCGCCATTGAGTCAGAACTGAAAGGGGTAGGTACCCCTTTACGATTCTCCAATCTCAATATTCTCGGATCGGCAAATGCGGGTCTGGCTTATTTGCATTACGGGTATCTCGATTGGATCGCGAAACAGTCTGTGCCATGGAGCGCCACTGATGAAAATCTGGCTGGCTGGGCGGCGCTGAAAAGCGTGACGCAGAAAGCTGCTAATGCGGGAACGAACAATGCCGTGATTTTCACCGGTACTGCAGGGAAAAAAATTCCTGTGGGAGCGGTGCTAAACCGAGGGGACGGTTATCAGTACACTACTGATACAGAGGTTACGATAGTTGATGCAGGAAGCGGCACCGGATCTATCACGGCCGTACTTCTTGATCCGAACGACGACCCGACCGGAGGTGGCGCCGCCGGGAATACACCAGCGGGAACTCAACTGACGCTGGATAGCAGCATTTCGGGTATTGATTCAGTTATTACCATCAGCACCGCGATCACTAATGGTGCGGATATCGAAAGTGAAGATGCTTTTCGCACCCGCATGCTATTGGCGTATCAAAATACGCCGCAGGGTGGCAACGACGATGATTATGAATCATGGGCGCTGGCGGTATCAGGTGTTACGCGCGCATGGACAGCCCGCCGACTGATGGGGGCCGGGACGGTTGGTGTTTATATCATGACCGACGGTACGGGCACCTCCAATAATGGATTTCCCGTTGGTACGGATGGTATCTCAGAACTGGAAAACTGGTCAGCGGTAAAGGCCACAGGCGATCAGGGGCGCGTTGCCGACTATATCTATCCACTCCAGCCCGTTACCGCGCTGGTATATGTCTGTTCACCGATCAGGAAAACGGTCAATTTTATTATTGATGGAATTTCGACGGCCGACAGCATGACGACAGCGACGATTAACGCCGCGATAGACGGTGTGTTTTTCGAGTCAGGGGATCCGACCGGAGGTAAGGTTCTGCTTTCTGATTTGGTTATTGCGCTGAGTAACGTGAGCGGCACCAGTGGATTTATTCTGACGTCTCCCACAGCCAATATCATTACTGCGACAGGGGAACTCCCGGTGCGCGGAACGGTGACCTACACATGAGCCGATATTCAGCAATGGATTATGCATCCGCCTTGCAGGGACTGTTACCGACAGGGTTGGTGTGGCCGCGAAATATGGACAGCGTGCAATCTGCCGTCATTCGGGCGCTGGCACAGTCTTATCAGCGAAGTGATGATTCTGCGGTCACGCTTTTGGAGGGGGCCTTTCCTGCAACTGCGACGATCATGTTAACCGATTGGGAAAAGACGCTCGGACTACCTGATGATTGTGCAATTGGTGAGAATGACAGTATTGCACTGAGGCAAAAGGCGATACTTTCCAAGCTTTTCAGCACCGGCGGACAATCGGCAGCTTATTTTATCGGTATAGCCAAAGCCCTGGGATTTGACATTAGTATTACTGTATTTCGGCAGGCTCGCGCCGGTATGTCAGTGTGCGGTGATGCGTTAAATGGCGAAGACTGGCCTTTTACCTGGCTCGTAACAGCCCCACAAACGACTATTACCTATGCGCAGGCCGGGCAATCCTATGCCGGAGATCCTCTGCGCTCGTGGGGTAATCGCCGCCTGGAATGTCGCTTAAGTTCTCTTACTCCTTCACACACCATAGTGAAATTTGGCTATACCCTCTAAACATCACGTTACAGCGACATCACACGCCTTAACGGCGAGGAATTACTATGCAAAAAATTGGCAATATAACCCAAACTGCAGACGCTAACGGCGAGTGGACAAACGGTAACGTTGCTGCAGGTACAGCACCCACGATTCTTGATGCTGCTTGGCTGAACACAATTCAAAGAGAATTGATTAACATCCTGACCGTTGCTGGAATTGCGATTGATCCGGAAAAAGATAATCAAGTTATGACCGCACTGGGTGGTTATTTCTTAAAAATAGCTAAAGTCGGGAATGGCACCGGCCAAATCCCTGACATGAGCTTCTTCGGGAAAACAAACAGCTACTTCAAATTGCCAAGTGGGATTATTGTGCAGTGGGGGCAAACTGGCAGTAGTGCATCAGTATTATTACAGCAAAACTTTCCAATCCCCTTCCCAAACAATTGCTATCAAGTCATCGGTTCTGGTGTCGATTTTAACAATGCCAATATTATTATGATAAATCCTGTGGATAGAACCAAGTATCAGCTGGTCGCGTGGGTTGCAACCATTGGTAGCTCTAATGTATCGCGTACTCAGACCCCAATTAGTTGGGTCGCAATCGGAGATTAATTCATGGAATACGTATTTAGCGCAAAAACCCTGGCATTTTATCCAACATCAATGAAAGAAGACTATGTTAAGGCTAACTCATGGCCAGCCGATGGGGTTGATGTTCCTGATGGAACTTACGAGATATTTTTCGACGTTATTCCAGCAGGTAAAATGCGGGGAGCAGATAAGAATGGGATGCCGGTGTGGATTGATGTGCCGCCACTCACTCAAGAAGAAATCATGGTACTTGCTAAAACAGACAAAGAATCTCGCATGTCAGAGGCCAATTCATTCATGAACAATAAACAGTGGCCGGGCAAAGCAGCTATTGGGCGTTTAAAGGGTGATGACTTGGCGCAGTACAACCTGTGGCTAGATTATCTCGATGCACTAGATGCCATAGATCCTACTGCAGCCCCTGACATCAAATGGCCTGCATCTCCTGAAAAGTAACCAAACAGAAATGAATAGTTACTCACTGTGATTAAAAAACCTCAAAAATTGACATTTATTTGCAATTCAATTGAGAGTATTCTTAATCACAGGCGAAGTGTTTAATGTTTTTTGGGAGCTAGTTAAGTGAAGATCAGGAATATTTATTTATATGCCGTTCCGCTCTTGTTAGTTGCTGGCATTGCATATGGTAATTTTAGTGGTGGTGGGGAGCCAGACTATGTGCAAAATGCAATGGGCTCGGTCAGCTCAAAAATGGCATATAGCTATGGAATGAGTAAGTGCAAAGCTACCCAGCATGATGTTAATGGGTGGAATATTATTTGTAGCCCGAACAGGTCAACTGCAGCACTTAATTTCTCAGTGCTGCCAGCCGATAAGGCACCTTACGATGTTCCTACATCTTTTTATCTGGTTGCAGAAAATGATGCTGCCAGGAAAGGTGCACTTGAGGGGCTTCTGAGCTATTTAATGATCAACATCGACATGAAAGCAGAAGATACGAAGCAGTTAGCTGCTAATTAGTTAAGTTGAACAATGAATGAATAAGCCTCGCTCCGGCGGGGTTTTTTATTGCCTTGAAGATCAGCCATCTAAGAACCTCTCCTCTTTAATCCCTTCACAGACTTAAAAACTTGCGATTATACTGTATGCATAAACAGTAATTGTGAGCGTGAGTTATGAATATCTTTTACCCAATTCCTGAGCCACTAAAGCTCCTTATACCTTTTTTTCAAGACAAAGTTCAAGCTGGATTCCCTTCTCCTGCTCAGGATTATATTGAGAAAGGTATTGATTTAAATGAGCTTTGCGTAAACCATCCTGCAGCAACCTACTTTGTCATGGCGACAGGGATGAGCATGATAGACGCCGGGATTTATGAAGGGTCATTACTTGTTGTTGATCGGAGCCTCCAGGCCAAACACGGTGACATCATCATCGCCTCCATCGCTGGAGAGTACACAGTGAAACGTTTATGTACTCATCCGGTCGTAAAGCTAGAGCCCATGAATCCCGATTTTCCACCGATAGTTCTGCATGACGGCGGCGAGGACTTAGAAGTTTTTGGAGTTGTCACGTTCAGCATTAATGGGTTCCAATAATGTTTGCACTCGCCGACGTGAACAGCTTCTATGCCAGTTGCGAGACTGTGTTTCGCCCTGACTTGCGGGGACGCCCAGTCGTCGTTCTAAGCAATAATGATGGCTGCGTGATAGCCCGCAGCGCAGAAGCCAAAAAGCTTGGCATCAAGATGGGCGATCCATTTTTCAAAATGCGTGACCTTTTCGATAAGCACAAGATTGTTACCTTCAGCAGTAACTACGCGCTTTATGCTGACATGAGCTCACGGGTAATGACAGTGCTTGAGGAAATGTCACCGGCGGTCGAAGTCTATTCTATTGACGAAGCCTTCATGAATTTACAGGGTGTCAGCAATTGTCAGAATCTGGAGGCGTTCGGGCGAGAAGTGAGGGCGAAAGTTCTGCAATGGACTGGTCTAACCGTAGGCGTTGGTATCGGTCAAACAAAGACTCTCGCAAAGTTGGCAAATCATGCAGCAAAGAAATGGTCAAAGACCGGCGGCGTCGTTGATCTCTCACTTCTTGCCCGGCAACGTAAGCTGATGGCGTTAGTCGAAGTTGGTGATGTTTGGGGAGTTGGGCGCAGGATATCGAAAAAGCTAAACGACATGGGGATCAAAACAGCGTTACAGCTTGCCGATGCCCCGACAGGTCTGATCCGAAAAAACTTTAATGTCGTGCTCGAGCGGACCGTTAGAGAGTTGCGTGGAGAGTCATGTCTTGAACTTGAAGAATTCGCACCGGCTAAGCAGCAAATAGTATGTTCTCGTTCCTTTGGTGATCGCGTGACTGAATACGAACTGATGCGAGAAGCTATTTGCAGCCATGCAGTGCGCGCTGCTGAAAAACTTCGGGGTGAACGGCAATATTGCCGCTACATTTCAGCGTTCGTCAAAACAAGCCCATTCGCAGTGAGTGAGGTTTACTACGGCAAAACAGCAGGCACTAAGCTTCAGATACCGACGCAAGACAGCAGAGACATTGTAGCCGCGGCAACCCAGTGCCTCGATGCAATCTGGCAAGACGGGCATAGATTTCAAAAGTGCGGAGTGATGCTCGGTGATTTCTACAGTCAGGGAGTGGCCCAGATTGGCCTTTTCGACGAGTACAAACCACGTTCTAACAGTGAGCAACTCATGGCTGTTCTCGATGGCATCAATCACAGCGGAAAAGGGCGGGTGTGGTTTGCAGGCCAGGGCATACAAAAAACATGGGAAATGAAACGCCAGATGCTTTCTCCCGCTTATACGACGAGATTTGCAGATCTGATGAAAGTTAGACTTTAAGAAAAGTGGGTGCGCACCCGAATGGTTTTCACAGAACGGCGCTATGTACGCCGCAGAAGAATAGTAGCTTTGTTCCGCGAAGGTGTGAAGCTGCTCTTTTTGTTTTTGGAATGCAGATCTGGAAAGTAGTGGGGCATGTATGGGGCATGAAATTTTCACACAGGTGCATGGTGGTGAATAGCATGGCCGGAAAGAAATTTATAACTCATTGAAATAACGTGCATATGCAGGGATGTGCAGAGTAAAAGAAAAAGGCTCAATACAGAATATACGTATTGAGCCTTTTCGTTGAGTCACCCAGAAAACCTTCTGCAAAACTAATTTAATTCTTAGCAATTTCATGCAGTTACTAACGGCGTTTTCTACACATATCTGGCTGGAAGGATGAGGTATTTTTATTTTAAATCAACTAATTAACGTAGACTTCTCCCTCTGCTGCTGCGTCATATGGAATGGTTCGAAGCGGCAGACCTGATCGTTAAAGGTATGCAAGGCGCTATCGCGGCTAAAACCGTGACTTACGATTTCGAACGCCAGATGGAAGGCGCTAAACTACTGAAATGTTCAGAGTTTGGTGATGCAATGATCGCAAATATGTAATTGCGGCATTGTTAAAATAAACATCGGGGGCATCACGCTCCCTTTGTTTTTCATCTCTTCAAAAATTCTTCTGCAAAACTGTATGAAATTCGCTCTATTTAAAGCGCTAAAGTAACCCAGTCTTTTCCCCCGGTCATCGTTGTATCGATCAGTCATTTCCTGATTTTTATGGCCCAGTAATTTCTGTGCGTCGATACCCTGAACAACAAAAGGGCGGACTTCTCTCGCTTGTGTGGCACTTCACTGATCTGTGCTCCCCGTTGATTAGTACACCCCGAACTTTGAGCATCAGCCATTAAATATAGCTAAGTGATCGAATATCTTCAGGACTACATCATCTGCAGCTAAATGAAGAATACTTATTCAGAGGTCAGAGTCCCAGCATAGAATTTACTTCATAACAATTAACAATGAATCGAAATGCCATTTACAAAAAAACAACAATCCCATACATTATCGAGACGTTCAACATATAGGGGAATGGCATGAAGGCTACTTATGGATTGTTATTGATCACTTTACTTTTGTCTGGTTGCTCATCTGGTAGTATGTCTTTAGGTGGCAATACTGACAAGCTAAGTCGCGAGTACATCACTCAGCACGTAGTGGTGGGTAAGACGACTAAATCTGATGTCAGGCGAGACTTTGGAGAACCTGAGTCGGGTAGAATAAGTATCAAAGCCAATGGAGAGGAAAGTTGGTACTACTCTGTTGATGAAGGCTTCAATTTAATGAATGCAGCAGCATCTATCATTCCAATATCGGGAGCTTCTACTGCAGCAAATGTCGCTAATAGTCAGAGTAAACAAGACACTAACTCACTGATGATTTGGTTTGACAAAAATGGCATAGTTAGAAACTGGGTAAGATAGCCTTCGGACCAGCAGCGATAACCGGTTCAAGACAACAGCCCCTTGTGAACTGCACCCTTACTCGTTGGGTTTCCAACTTTTTTGGGTGCAGTTCACAAGGGGCGGTTGTTTTATGCTTTCATTAAGCCGTTCGTTTCTGATTATGATTGCATCTAATTCGGGGAAAGCATCAATCAATCGGTCGGGATCTCAAAAAGTGCATCGAACTAAAACGGGTCTATTTACACAACGAACATAGCTAATATTGGGATTCCTAACTGGGCTTAATACGGTGATTGTTGCTCGTGCAAAATAGAATATTTTTGCAAGATTGATTTTATTTATAATTAATTCAATGAATTGAAAATTATTATTGGCAGATTTTTATCTGTAAAAAACACGATTTTTATTGTTTGAATCCACTGGATTAGATCTATAAGCAATCAAGTTGACGACGTTTTATCCATCTTATTGTGCATAACGGCCGACGGATCCTCTACCACCAGGATACCAAACGCATCGGTGAAGTGCTGGCGCCCAGACCCATTATCCACGCTGTCAGGAAGGACAAGAATGGCAGCATGATGATAGCGGGTGAAGCGTTACTTGCGGGCTTCTCGGTAGTGCCTTCAACTGGCGTGGGCTGGCGACGGCACTGGAGTATATTCAGCAAATGAAGCTGAATTTTTCGGTGATTGCATTGGATATTGATCATTTTAAAAAGATCAATGATACCTATGGTCATGACGTTGGCGATGAAGTGATCAAGCTGCTTGCCCAGCAAATTCGTGCCGGTTCGCGTGAGAGTGATATCCTATGCCGTAACGGCGGTGAAGAGTTACCGGGTACCTCGCAAATGGCCGAGCGATTGCGCCAGAGCGTGGAAGGGATGCAAATACCACAATCGGATAAGATCACCATCTCTTTGGGTATCGCTGATGATAGTTCCCTTAAGATTCAGTATGAGCGGGTGTTAAAAAAAACAGATGAAGCCCTGTATCGTGCCAAGCAGGAAGGGCGAAACCGGGTTGTGGTGTCGCCTTAAAAATACTATTGAACTGAGTGATTAAGTGAGTAAAGCGTTTGAGGAATGTGTCCCGCAGCGAATTTGATGCTGAAGTTTACCAATACCCTGAGCACCTGCGCGCCAGCCTGACCGAATTACCGTCGCTGCCGGGTATCTATATATTCCACGGTTTAAGCGATCGTTTACCGCTTTATATTGGTAAAAGCGTCAATATCCGCAGCCGCGTAATGTCGCATTTTCGTGCCAAAGATGAAGCGAAGTTATTGCGTCAGACTATCCGTATTTCGTTTATGGAAACTGCAGGGGAACTGGGAGCGTTGCTGACCGAAGCCCGAATGATTAAAGAGCAGCAGCCGTTGTTTAACAAGCGGCTGCGTCGCTCAAAGCAGCTCTGTTCACTGCATGTTCAGAGCGGTAAGGTGGTGGTGGCTTATGCTAAAGATATTGATTTTGCTACCACTCAGGGTCTGTTTGGCCTGTTCACTAACCGCAGCGTGGCGCTGGAAAAGTTGCGTAACATCGCAGATGAACAAAAGCTCTGCTATGGCGTGTTGGGTATTGAGAAAATCAGCACAAATCGGGCCTGTTTTCGCTTCAGCCTAAAGCGTTGTGCCGGGGCATGCTGCAGTGTCGAATCTGCCGAAGAGCACCATAGAAGGCTGCTGCTTGCGCTGGAGTCACTGCGTGTTAATTGCTGGAATTGGCCGGGAAGAATCGCCATTGTTGAGCAAGGCAGGGCCTTTACGCAATATCATATCGTTCAGGACTGGTTTTACCTCGGGACGGTCAATTCGCTGGGCGAAGCGCAGGACCTCCAGAAGGTCTCAACTCATTTCGACAGTGATGGATACAAAATCCTCTGTAAGCCGCTGTTCAGTGGCCTGTTTGAGATCATCGAGTTATAACGCGCATGGCAACGCAGGGTGCCCTGCGCGGAAAGGCGATTATTTTGTCGCAGCGTTAGCCTGTTCGGCTTTGGCTTTAGCCGCCATATGATGACCAACGGCACAACCGGCCACAGCACCGAGAACTGCATGATGCCTGAGATGTCCTGCAACTCCGCCAACGACGGCCCCTTTAATACAACCTGCCGCATGAGCCAGTGAGCTTACTGAAAGCATCAGCACTAAAGCCAACGTTGAAACCGTATTTTTTGCCATAATCTTCATTTCACCTTTCATTATATTAACCCGTAAACTTGATGGCGAAAATGTCACACTCCGCTGTGATATGCCATCGGGCTATCTGTAACCAGGTGCTGCAGTTGTTACGCAATATTTTCGGTATAACGTGGTGATACCAGAAGGTATGGGCGTTTGCTTCGCGGTGAAAAGGGATGCCGCAGTTACAACTTAATTAACGTGTGCAGGGACTTGATGCATTGTTGAGTATTGGTTTAATGAATGCCTTGAGAGTAACGGTAACAAATTGAGGTTTTAGAGCGTAACTTTTCCTTCAGGAGGGCGTAACGATGCAGAAATTACTGGTGTCTACGGATAAAGCGCGTTTGGATCTGGCGCTTATCCACCGTTTTTTAAGTGAAGACTCTGCATGGGGAAAAGGTATTTCCGCAGCCGTGGTGGAAAAATCAATTGAAGGGTCCCTCTGTTTTGGGGGATATCTCGCGGAACAGCAAGTTGCCTTCGCCCGCGTTATCACCGATTTTGCGACCTTTGCTAATTTGGTCGACGTTTTTGTCTTACCGCAGCATCGTGGGAAGGGGTATAGCAAAATGTTAATGGTCGAGATTATGGCAGCACCAGAGTTACAGGGGTTACGCCGTATAACACTGGCGACCAGCGATGCACATGGTTTGTATGCGAAGTTTGGTTTTTCACCGCTCAATAAACCGGAAACATTCATGGAGCGCTATCAGCCGGATATTTACCATCGGGGGGGAACTTGCAACAAAGCACTTTTTCTGTTTCTGCTAAACTTATTAACAGATCTTGTGCCATGTGTAGTGGGGCACCCGCTGCCAGCATTAAACCAGGTTATATCCACCAGAACCGAGGGATATCACTATGTCTGATCATGACCTTTTGCACTCTCTGGTAGCGCGGATTGATGCGCTTGAACAGCGCGAAAAGCAGCTTGCTTACGCGTCGAATGCCTATCAGGCAATCCTCACAACCTTGCTGGGAAGTCTTGATAAACATACCCGCGACAGGGTGATCAGTATGGTCGATCAGGCTCATGATATTGCCTACTCCCGGGCTAACCAGGAACAAAAAGGCAATATCCTTGGGGCAGATGATATTACCCAGAGAATTTTTCTGTTTGCTCAGGGAAGGGCAGCCGGTATCAATAAGTTAGGTGAGTAATGTTGAGGTAACGCTTTTTCACTGCGTTCCTTTTAATGAATGATACAGTTTACAGGCAATTATCGTCTGGCTACCTACACGTAGCCGGAGGGTGAGCGTGTGCATATTCGAGGTGGTCATGCAAAATTTCGTTCTTTTTTATAAAGCAATTCGGGCCACAATGATAGCGTCATTACCCCAGTCAGTAGAGTTCGATACGCTGGCGATCATTAACCTGGCGCTTGCTCAAGGTGAACTGGGGGAAGAGGTTGTTGATTGGAGTATTGATAAAGAGGCCAATGCTGATGCGCCCAGCAGTATCTTTGTCACTGCTGCGAATTACGATTATTTTTTTATCGACGCACAAGGCGAAAAAATTGTGGAACCGGGGTTACATGCGCGGAGGCTGATTGCGGACGTTGAAGCGACACTGCACTGGATGGTGATCAACAACCACGTGTATGGTGATAAAGGCCACTATGTGGTGCTCGAAAAGTGTCTGCGCACTTTGTCGCCGGAGATTGCGCCATCAGCTTGATCTGATGACGGCGCTCAATTACGCAGCCGGTTGGTTTTCAACATATTAATGGCTGCGCCCAGCAGGACGCGGCGTTTTACGTCTTCGGTTTCGCTAAGCTGGTGGCTAAGGTATCTGACCAGTACCTCCGCGTTAAAGGGTTTTCCGTGGTGATGCAGTTGAATGGCGGCATCGCCAATAATGCGCGAAACTTCATCCCATAGTGGTTGTATCTCACTTTCCGAGAATTTCATCTTACCTCCCGTTGTGTGATTTGCATCCAATTTAACATCTGAAAACGGCGTGGCAAGTTTCTCGAAGCAGGGTTTTTTAGCCGATGATGAAAAGAGGGTGGCGGGTGTCAGGGTACAGATAGGGCTTTCTGGTGGCTGAAGCCTGCCCGAAAGCCCTATGAAACTAAGCGTTACTTGTTATTTAATCACGTCTTTAATGTTTAATTACGTATAAATCTTTGGCGTAGATATACCCCAGCGGGCTTTGATTGTCATAACCCCCCACATAAGGTTTGACCAGTTTTGCACTCACATACTGGTACAGCGGAATGACCGGCACCTGAGCGCTCAGGACATTTTCAGCCTCTTGATAATATTGACCTACTTGCGCTTTATCGGGTGCATTTAAGGCATTATCCAGTGCTTTGTCATAAGCGGGTTCGCTAAATTTCGATGAGTTCTCGCTGTCACCCGTACGAAGCGTGTTGAGGAAGGTTGACGGCTCGTTATAATCGGCAATCCATGCATAGCGCACGGCGTCATAGTTCCCCTGACGTTTCGTATCCAACATGGTTTTCCATTCCTGGTTCTGCAATGTGGCGTCAACGCCCAGATTTTTCTTCCACATGGATGTTGCCGCGATAGCGATACGCTGATGTGATTCCGACGTGTTATAGAGCAAATTAAATTTCAGCGGGTGAGAAGGGCCATAGCCTGCTTCACTGAGCAACTTTTTCGCTTCAGCGATGCGTTGTTCTTGGGTCATCTCTTGATATTTATTTTTCTTAAAAGTAAAACCACCGGTGTCATCTGGGACGATATTCCATGCGGGTTTTTGCCCCTGACCCAACACCTTGCCAGCAATAATATTTTTATCTAATGCGAGATTGAGTGCTAAACGGACACGTACATCGTTAAATGGCGGTCGTGACGTATTCAGGGAATAGTAATAAACCGCCAGTTTAGGGCCGACGTGAACCTGTTCGCCCAGCTGTTTCTTCAGTGATGCAAACTGTATTTCAGGAACCGTTGATGTGATGTCAATTTCACCGGCTTTGTAGCGGTTGACATCTGCAGTGCCGGAAGCAATCGGTAAGTAGGTCACTTTGTTGATGACCGTGTGTTCATTGTCCCAATAGTTGGGATTTCGGACCGCGGTGACCCGTTCGTTGACCGTCCAGCTATCAAGTTTAAAAGGCCCGCTGCTGACTAAATTACCCGGTTGAGTCCATTTATCACCATATTTAGTCATGGCGGCCTGACTGAGCGGGAAGAGTGTAGGGTGGGCCAGCATACCAAGGAAGTAAGAAATGGGTTGATCCAGAGTCACTTCAAGAGTGTGTGCATCCAGTGCTTTTACGCCCAGCGTATCTGGCTTCTTCTTGCCACTGACAATATCAGTGGCATTGAGCATATGCATACTGCCGGGGTAGGTTGCATAAGGAGAACCAATAGTCGGGTCGACTAATCGTCGCCAACTGAAGACCACATCCTGCGCCGTAATGGGAGAGCCATCAGACCATTTAAGGTCCGGGCGCAAGTGGAAGATCCATACCTTATTGTCTTTGTTTTCCCAACTTGCGGCCAGAGAAGGATGTGGGTTGCCCTGGTCATCGATGCTGATAAGACCGGTGAAAAGATCGCTTAGAATATTGAATTCGACATCGCTTGATACTTTGTGAGAGTCAAGCGAGGCTGGTTCGCTGCCGTTGTTACGCACAATTTCCTGTCTGGCCGCCAGCTCGACACCTGCTGGCACCTGAGCGGCCAATGCCGGGAGGGTGGAAAGAAAACTACCAGAAAGTAAAAGTGCCAGAGGGATTTTCTTGAAAACCGCTTTAGATCTTTGTTTCATTATTTCCTGCCCTGTCAATATAGTTAAATATCAATAAGTAACAGGATATTCATACCTTTGGTGATTTATTTTGGCAATGCTTTACTCACATTTATGTTATCTGAGAGTCAATAACAGCATAAAATGAGGTTTCATGGTCTTAGAAGTCGGCATTTTCCTGAGCAGGAGACCAATATCCTTCAATAAAATCTTCTATCGGATAACATCCTGCGTGGCGCAAACCGTCCTGGCGCATAGCCACCATACATTGCTGCTTAGTATCGAAGGCGTCGATGGCTAAATCCTCGCAGCCGCCACCGAGATAACAAATAGTTAATACCAGTGCGAACATCGTGTCCCCTCATCCGTCCAATAGCTTAAGCATAGAAGATTTGCCGTTATAACCACAGCGGCAGGGGGACTGTTTGAGCGATATTTGAGCATCTCGTGGCACATCAATCCATGAGCGAAGTGGAGGGGGTAAAAAATAGTGTGCTGCATGTTATTCTGACTGCCGTGAATTGATGGTGAATGGAATAGATAAAGGGGTCTGCATGTCTGAATTATTAACGAAAGAACAAGAGTTTGAATCTGATCTGGTTGCGTGCCAGTTAGTGATAAAGCAAATTCTGGATGTGATCGATGTGATTGCGCCGACCGAAGTGCGTGACAAAATGTCGCATCAGTTGAAGAGTATCGATTTTTCACATCATCCAGCTGGCACGGATCCGGTGACCAAGCGGGCTGTCGAAAAAGCTATCTCTCTTATCGATCTCAAGTTCACCAAGCATGACAGTTAAAGAGTGAATTTTTGATGAGATGAAGATGAAGATGAAAAGGATGCCCGCGTTTGCAGGCATCCTGAGTATTATTTTTTATCAACTACTTCATCAATCTGTTTAAATATCGGGCATTTAGCAACGCCGACAATCCCGCTGTCCGTATGCAAATACTGAGAATCAACGATGCCCCGCGCAGTCAAATATTGACACTTCAGCCCTAAACCAGCGGCGTTTTCACTGCTGCCGACCGTGACACCATAGCCTGAGAACAGAAAAACAGCGTAAATAATCGCTACTACGATGATGGCTTTAATTGCATTCATCAGGGATATTCCTCTTATTGTATTTCCTGAGGGCCTCAGGATGTTGAGGAGTATAGATGTAATGAATATTTCATCGCTATCACTTACACAAAAAACAGTGGAATCTTAGGTTCACGAACTACTTAGGAATTTGTGCTACCTCGAGGAACGACAACAATCTGTTATAATTTTGTTTAAGTTTTGTGGAGTAGCATAAGTGCATTATTATTGACGTGTTGGATGCAGATTTTGAGCCCCAGGAAACGCGTGTTAACCCACAAGAGCGATACTATTAAACTAAAAAAGAAAGTCTTTAACCTCAAGAAAATCATGATCTTTCTTGTTTTCTTGCTTGCTTGTATCGCGTCGTATCTTCTTGCGCTTAATAGCTATTGTGACCAGGGCGGAAATTTTGATTTGGGTATCTGTTCGATTACCTCTTTTATCCCCTGGTAGGATTTCGCGGGAAGGTTCTGGGGCCGGAGCAGCTGTTTTTTTGCGAATGCCTTCCCTGACCGTACTGGAATGGTAAGATACTCTTTCGGAATAATTAAGCTGTAGGATAGTCAATGTTTGATGTCGCAATGGGCCAATCCAGCCTGGCCTCATTGGTGCTGTGTGTACTTTTTGTCTTGCTGTTCTTGTTGTTATGGTTTGTTGTCAACCGGGCCAGTGTCAGGGCCAATCAGCAAATTCAACTTCTGCAGGAGATCGCTGCCCATCAGCGACAGCAAACTGATCTGTTGAAGATTTTAGCAGGACAGGCTGCAGGGAAAAAGTCAGTAGAATCCATAGATGATGATTCTGCACTCAGTCTGCGCGGGTTTATCCCCGAACGATAATTTTGTGTTTGATCAGAGCCCGCCGAATGCGGGTTTTTTTTATCAACGCTGATGTATTCATAAAAGTGACTTAATTCTGCCGTAGGCTTCATGGCAACAGTTGCACTTGATGGAATGATTCATGATTAAATGGTCTGAAGAGAAAGACAGCGAAGTAAACCATAGCATTGCCCTGCTGACTGGCGAAGAACCCGATAAGTGGTATCCGTACGGCGGTGTTAAGGGCAAGGATTATTGTAACAACCCTTCCGATGCCTGGCCGATCATCTGCGCCAATAATATCAGTCTCAATGCAACCGAAATGCCTGATAACACCTTCTGGTCAGCCCAGATCATAAGTGATCAGGGACTCTGGCACGCTGACAGTCGCAGACCTCTGCGTGCAGCAATGGTTTGTTTCCTGTTAAGTAAAACTTGCGCATAAAGAAAGCCGCAGAGATACTCAATCTGCAACAAAGCTACAAAGAAGTGATTCGAATAAGCGTCGCATAAAGCGATGGGTATCAAGTGATTAATGTTTCCTCATTTTGACAGTTGTGTCTAAGGCGGAGTCCATTATGAAGCGTATCATTAAAGGTGATAAAACTCTCTCCCATCTGGTGGTTGCCCATGCAGCCATTGACAGCCATGAAAAGGCTTATGGCACGCGACGCCAAGGCTGGCCATCAACTTACCTGATCAAGTACCAAAATTCACGGGTGGCGGTAGAAGTGGTTACCCGCCGGCAATCCTATGTTGCAACCTTAATGATCGGAGCCAGAAATCTCACTAAACTTTGTGCTGAAGCGGCCTGAGAATATCTTAGCGCTGTGGTAGCAGTAAAACGTTGCCCATTCTAATTATCATTAATAAAAACCGCGCTGAGTGTCCATCTTCAGCGTGGTTTTTTACTTTGTCTTTCCGGACATGTTTTGCACGTTGTGAGAAGCATTGTTAGCAAACTTCGTGTAACTAAATAGGGGTGTCCTATCATCAGGGCAAGTGCTAATCACCACAATTGCGATGAGCATCTTATAAAACCGGGAGTGTTATGGCCTTCAAAAATCGCTATTACGACCCTTCCCGGGCGCATCATACGCCCGAAGGATTTGCTAACCCCGAGCCCCATCATCGTGAGGAGGGCGACTTTAAACGGTGGCAACGTGAGCGCAAAGCACAGCAACTACCAAAACCACCTCAGATGGGCTATCAGCAATTTATAGCCCAATGGTGGCAAAAAGCGGATTTTAATGGCACTGAAGATCGGCTCTGGTTTTTAGGCCATG
This sequence comes from Ewingella sp. S1.OA.A_B6, assembly GCF_049889095.1. Lineage (NCBI taxonomy): Bacteria > Pseudomonadati > Pseudomonadota > Gammaproteobacteria > Enterobacterales > Yersiniaceae > Ewingella > Ewingella sp. S1.OA.A_B6. The sequence goes on from NZ_JBLJFK010000001.1 coordinate 604,544, forward strand.
CCTGTCTGTTGCTTCGGGTTGCAGGTAAAACCGTGCTGACGGACCCTGCACTTTCTGACCGCGCCTCACCGCTGAGTTTTTATGGTCCGAAAAGGAAAACTCCTGTTTCGGCCCATGTGACCGACTTACCTCACATTGATTACGTCGTGCTGTCCCATAATCACTACGATCATCTGGATAAATCCACCATAAAACAGCTGCTCAAGCGATTCCCTCAATTGATTTTTATCGTTCCACTCGGTATGAAACGTTGGCTGGAACGTCAGGGAGCTTCTGATGTACAGGAGCTTGACTGGTGGCAGCAGCATAAATCCGATGATCTGACTTTTCACGCCGTTCCTGCACGTCACTGGAGTATGCGCACACCTTGGGATCGTAATCGCTCTTTGTGGTGTGGTTGGGTGGTTACCAGTCAGACGCTGCGCTTTTATTTCTCCGGCGACAGCGGTTATAGCCGTCAGTTTAAAGAGATTGGTAACCGGTTAGGCCCCTTTGATCTTGCCGCTATTCCTATCGGGGCTTATGCACCAAGATGGTTCATGAGTGCGCAACATATGGATCCGCAACAGGCGGTAACGGTGTTTTATGAACTCAAATGCCGAAAAGCTGTGCCGATCCACTGGGGCGTTTTTGAATTAGCTGATGAATCCTTAGATGAGCCCTTGCATGAATTGGCTCTGGCAAAAGAGGGTCACAATGAAGTCGCACCTCATTTTATTCCCCTGAAAATAGGGCAAAGTATTACGGCTGCTTGAAATGCCGCGTGACTCCAGGAGTGAGCGCTACCTTAGGATGGTTCCTCACTCCTGCTGAAATTCTCAGGTGGTGAGTTAAACCAGTTTTTCTTTATATAACTGTCAGTTAATAAATAAAATCGTGATACCCGTCACGGTTAAATTTTATTTAATTCAGAACGATATGTTTAACTTACCATCAGGGCGGAATATAGGGGTGAATCGTAAGCAATACTAATTTAACCTCTGGCTTATCATTATTTCATCGTGTTGTTAAAATACACCCTGGACCCTATTATAATGTTATTCAACGGGGCGTTTTTCTTCTGTTTACCCATATTATTTCCGACAATTTTTTTATTAAAGAGTGTATGACATGTTTGCACGGGTATGGTGCAACTTATTCTCTAAAAAGAAATGTATTGCACCAACGGCAACCGCCAATGCCGTTTGACTAATGAACAACCCGTCAGCAATGTGGCTCTTGAAAACATAACACCACAGTTGGAAGATGAACAAGATGCTATCTTGCATGTTACAGTCTGCCTGCCAACAAGACTTGCTAAACAAGGGTATGCATGCGGTAAGCACTCGCAGGAAGCCACTGCATACCGCCGGTTTCTCGTACAGATTCAAACGTGCTTGTCAGTACTTTCAGTAATAATTTAAAAGATAAAAAATCCCAATGAGGCTGATTTGCAGGCTTATTCTTCTACATTAAATCCTAAATAATCACGGCAAGAAATTATTGTTTCGAGCGATGAGCTTGCTCTGTTGTTAAGCAGAAAAAAGCATACCTATCAACCTATTTTAGCTTAACGGTTGAGTTAGCGCCGTTAGTCGTCGTAAATATGTGCGACACCTCTATCACTGATTAAAAATGGCTTGCCATCGAATTCGGATTATGTGATAACGCATCTTGGTAAAACGAGGTACGGTTCTGTATATGTGTGGCATTTTCAGTAAAGAAGACCTGAGTAAAAACGTTATCGTTGAATACCGCTTCTCTGCCGATTTATATCTTAGTGCCTCAAGCAGTAACGACTCTAGTTTGTCTATGTAAAGCCTCATGGCGATTAAAACAATCCAAAGGAAATACTCAAGATGGCAAAGATCAAAGGTCAAGTTAAGTGGTTCAACGAATCTAAAGGTTTTGGTTTCATTACTCCTGCTGACGGCAGCAAAGACGTGTTCGTACACTTCTCTGCAATCCAGGGTAACGGCTTCAAAACTCTGGCTGAAGGCCAGAACGTAGAGTTCGAAATTCAGGACGGCCAGAAAGGCCCTTCAGCTGTTAACGTAATGGCAATTTAAGCCGCTACTGCTGTAAAGAAACCCGCCATGTGCGGGTTTTTTTGTGCCTGTCAGTCTGGAATGATAATGATGCCAGACTGTTGGTTGCGGCCACTGATGTTTGGGTGTGAGGGATCTTTAGCTCGCTGATGACTGTTGCGGCGAAAACTGGTGTACTTATAGCTCTCGTTGCCGGAGGCATCAGCTACGGTGCTGCAAATTGTACAACTTCCGGCATGATCTATGGAGGCAAAACCCAGCTGGCGAATTTTCGCCTGGGCAATCGCGGCAAGATTTAGATGCCGTAGGGCAGGGACCATCAACGCTGGGGGCAGGTCCAGTTCCGTCAGGAAATCGTCCACCAGTTCTTGGCTGACTTCATAGCAGCAGGGCTGAGCGGAAGGTCCGACAGAGGCAACCCAGTCAGCCGTTGATCCATCATTATTAATGCGCTCAGCCATTTTCTCAATGATACCGCTCTTCAGCCCACGCCAACCGGCATGCACCACGCCAATGTGCTTTCCGTCCCGTCTACAGAAGATAATTGGCAGGCAATCTGCGCTGAAAACGGTCAGCAAGATACCGGGTAACGCGGTGTAAAAGCCATCGGCTTCTCCGCTCTCCTGAGCCGGTTCGACAACGTCAACAATGCGCACGCCGTGTACCTGTTTCTTATTGGGGCGAGTGGCCTCAAAGGGTTGTAATATGGCAGGCAGCAGAGCACTTTTATCGCCGAAACCGTGATAGATCCCGGGTATTTTGCTGAGTAAAGGCGATATATCAGTCATATGAAATCACTTCAGAAGAGAAAACCATGAGCGCTCAGTGTAGCTGGCTTCTTCAGTCCTATACCAGCAGTTGCAACTGACAGTCGCCTTCTTTAGACTTGGCCTCATTATGCTGTTTCGCGCTCAGACACTGTTTTGGATCCTTCATGAGTTATCAATGCCCTCTTTGTCATCAACCACTTATCCTTACCGAAAAGCAGTGGCGGTGCCCGCAAAATCATCAGTTTGATAATGCAAAAGAAGGGTATGTCAATTTGATGCCCGTACAGCATAAGCGGTCGAAACAACCGGGCGATAGTCCTGAGATGATGGCATCGCGGCGCAACTTTCTAGACGGCGGTCATTACCAGCCTTTATGCGACCGTATCGCCGAATTGCTTGATGAGCTGCTGCCGGTGAAGGCCGAGTCATTGCTGGATATTGGCTGTGGGGAAGGGTACTACACCACAGCGGTAGCCACCCGACTTATGCAGAACAGGACAATGTCTGTCTTTGGTCTGGATGTGGCGAAAGTCGCTATCCGCAATGCCGCGAAGCGCTACCACAATGCACAGTTTTGTGTGGCTTCCAGCCATCGCCTGCCGTTTGCTGCTCAATCACTCGATGCTGTCCTGCGCATCTACGCGCCCTGCAAGGCAGGAGAGCTGTTTCGCGCAGTGAAGCCCGGTGGTCTGGTTCTGACCGTGGCCCCCGGACCTCGTCATTTGTATCAACTGAAGGCTTGTATTTATTCTGACGTACAGTTACATGAAGAGATAGATGAGCAATTGGAAGGCTTTGAGCGCATTCGTTCGGAGAGCCTGGCGTATCCGATGATGCTGAATGGCGAACAGGCCTTTGACCTATTGCAGATGACGCCGTTTGCGTGGCGAGCCACCGAAGAGGTGGGCGCTACATTGAGGAACGAGGATACATTTTTGTGTGAAACAGATTTCATCATCAGACTACATCAGCGCAAATCTGATAATGCACCAGCAGTAATGTCAGCCGATATAGCCTAAATGTTCCAGCAGGATATTAAAGCCAATACCTATAAGCACTACGCCTCCCAGTACTTCTGCCCATTTACCCATTAATGGGCCAATAAACCTACCGAGCATAATACCCAGGGTGGCCATAATCATGGTGGCCATGCCAATAAATAATGCGGTATGGATGATATTGACCTGCAGAAAGGCCAGCCCTACGCCGATCGCCATTGCATCGAGGCTGGTGCCGACTGCCGTAAGCACCAGTATCCAGAAGCCGTGGCTGCGCTGGTTGCTGCTCTCTTGTTCAGGTTTATTTTTCAGGCCTTCGGCAATCATACGAGCGCCAAGGATAAACAGCAGCGCGAATGCCACCCAATGATCCCACGCCATAATGTATTTGCTGGCCACTAAACCAATGCCCCAGCCTATCAGCGGTGTGATCGCCTCGATGACACCAAAAATAAGTCCTGTGCGCAGTGCTTCAGTAAAGCGTGGGCGATGGAGTGAGGCACCTTTACCAATCGACGCTGCAAAAGCGTCCATCGACATGCCAAAAGCCAGAATAAGCGTTGCAGATAAATTCACGAGAGTAACCTCGGCTTGGTTTCCATATAAGCGTAGCGCACCTCCAACTTCACGACGGAGCTACGCATCTATGGTCTCGCCAACCTTCTGGCTGCCCGCACCACGTTTTATTGTTAAAACGAGCATGTTGATACGGGCGTCTTTACACACACTTTGCACAGGGCAAATTGGTGAAAAAACCGGCTACTCCCCAAATGACGGCGCAACCATAACATAATATTTAAATTTAGAACAACAACAAATAAAATAAGGTTTAGTCTTTTTCAGATAATAATTTTCATTAAGTACACACATTAATCACAGTGATTAAATAATAAGCTTACGGAATGTAGTTTTAATCAGTGATATTAATTTGTGGTTAAGTAATATGAATTAAATATAAGGCTATCAAATATAGCTTATTGCATATTTTTTATAATCTATTGATTTTGAATGATAAAATCATAAATGTTTTGTAGGTCATCTAGATTGTTTACCCGGATTAACAACTTTCTTTGCTCTAGATCAAACACCAGGATGCCATCCTCGGAAAGATTCATCGCTTTGATACGGTCATAGGTGATGAAGACATTGGCGTAAAAAAAACCGGTGGCTTTAAACAACATCTTTGGCCAGCGTATGAAAGAAATATAGAAGGCAATCAACGCCAGAGCGATTAATAAATAGTTAGTTATCGCCGTCCCATGTGCATTGATATTGTTGTAGAGCAAAATAACCAATAGACCGATGAAGATAATACAGTCCAACTTATTGCGCCGACGCAGATTTACCTTCAGGAGGGTGGTGCCTTTGTTCATTCCCATCAGGAACTCGTCGTAGATGGCGTAAGCCAGAAGCAGCAGAGAGAAAAGAGCGAGGACGATATCGGTGACGGACATGAAACTTCTCCAGCGAACTTACCGGGCGTATGGCCGGCGGGACAACATAATAGCCCAATGATCAGGTCAACATTTTTATTACTTAACGCGACTAAACTGACATAAAAAAAACCGGGGGAGCATGTCCCCCGGTTCTGTCTGCTATCAAAGACCCAGCAGGCCAATCCAGTAGCCAAAGATACCAATGGCAAAGAAGCCGATGATGATCCATAGAGCATTAACTTTACGACGCAACAGCCACATACACCCAAAGGTCAGTAATAGCGGGACCAGGCCCGGCATTAACTGATCGAGGATTGTCTGTACTGTTGTTACCGTCGTGTGACCGGTTTGGTCGGTTATCCTCGATACCACTAATGGAATATTGACGTGCGTCCATTTGTTAACCAAGGCTCCCATGACAAAGAGGCCAAGAATCGATGCCCCCTCGGTGAGCTTTTGCAGGAACCCGCCGCCCATATCGTTAACGATATTGACGCCTTTGGTGTAGCCGTATGCCACGCCGTAATAACGGGTCAACAACCGTACCAGGTTAAACAGGATGAAGAACAGCAAAGGTCCGAGCAGGCTACCGCTCATCGCAATACCGGCCCCCAGTGCTGCGAACACCGGTCGAACTGTACCCCAAAAGATCGGGTCACCAACACCTGCCAGCGGCCCCATAAGGCCGACTTTCAGGCCGTTGATTGCCGCGTCATCAATTGGCGCACCATTGGCACGTTGTTCTTCCATCGCCAGCGTCACCCCAAGTACAGGGGCTGCAACGTATGGATGGGTATTAAAGAACTCCAGGTGACGCTTAATAGCGGCTTTGCGTGCATCGTTATTTTCAGGATAGAGGCGACGGATCGCCGGCACCATGCAATAACAAAAACCCAATGCCTGCATACGTTCGAAGTTCCATGAACCCTGGAACAGATTCGAGCGCATGAACACACCGCGGATATCACCCGGCGTCAGTTTTTTTTCTGGGGTTTGGCTAACTGCAGTTTGATCAACCATTTCTTTCACCCTTAATCCAATTCGTTATCGAGATCGTTAACACCCTGTGCTGGTCCCGCTGCGTTAGCAGACTTGTTGTACTTAGGACTCAACTGGATGTACAGGATTGCCATAACCACACCAATCACACCCAGAGCAACCAGGTTGAAGTTGGTGAAAGCAGCGGTAACGAAACCGAGGTAGAAGAATGGCATCAAATAGCCAGCGCGCATCATGTTGATGACCATCGCATAACCGACAACGACAATCATGCCGCCTGCGATGTTCAAGCCATTGGTGACGACTGCAGGAATGGAAGAAAGCATTACCTGGACAACTTCGGTACCAACGGAGACAGCCACGATGACGGCAGGGATAGCAATACGCATGGCCTGCAGGATCAGCGCCGAGACGTGGATCCAGGACAGCGTGCTTAAATTACCGCGTTCAGCCGCACTGTCTGCCGCATGCTGGAAAGCCACGGTGATAGTACGAACGATGATGGTAAGAACCTGGCCAGCGGCCGCCAGAGGGATGGCAAGGGCAATACCCGCACCGACCGACTGACCACCCGCGATAACCAGAATGGTTGAAATAATTGAGGCGAGGGCGGCATCGGGCGCCACGGCGGCACCAATGTTCATCCAACCCAGAGCAATCATTTCCAACGTACCGCCGATAATGATCCCGGTTTTCATGTCGCCGAGAATAATACCGATTAACGTACAAGCCACCAGAGGACGGTGGAACTGAAACTCATCCAGGATGGAGTCCATCCCGGAAATACATGCAACAATAAATATCAGCACAATCTGTAGTGTGGTGATCTCCATTGCACTTCTCCTATGACCAAAAAACGCTGAGTAAAATAAGCTCATCAAAAACAGACAACGCGAGGGAATCTGCTGTTTTAATTCGCTGAGTTTATTAATTCATTTTATTAATGAGATCCATCATCTTCAGGCGGGAATCGGAAGAGACTTTTCGCACCTCAAGCTCAATACCTTTTGCATTCAATTGCTTGAATGCTTCGATATCTTTTTCATCAAGGGAAACGGCATTATTAACCTGAGTTTTCCCCTGACGGAATGCCATACCGCCGATGTTCACCGAAGTGATGTTGACTCCACCTTCAACAACGCGCAGGACGTCAGTTGGGTTGGTGAATAACAACATGACGCGATCGGCAGCATATTTGGGGTTGTTATAGACGCGAATAGCTTTAGCAACATCAACAACATGAGCAGTGACGCCCGGAGGGGCAACCTGAGTCAGCAATGTTTTACGCATATGGTCAGCAGCAACTTCATCACTCACCACAATAATGCGGTTCACATTGGTTTCTTTGGTCCAGCGAGTTGCAACCTGACCATGAATCAAGCGGTCATCGATTCGGGCCAGGCCAATTTTCATGTGATCGTTTGGACCTAATGCTTTAGCGGGAGCGACAGCTTTAGGTGGTGTGACTGCTGGTTGAGTAGCAGCAGCAGGCGCTTCTGGCTCGGGGGTTTTCAGGGCTTTGACACCGATACGTCCAGTTTCCACGGCGATGCCGACCAATTCTGCAAACGTGGGGTTGTCATCCCGCGCCATGAAGGTTTCCGTCAACATAGGAATATTGACCCCGGTGACAACTTCATAGTTTTCTTTATCGATAACGATACGGCTGGCGGCATTGAACGGGCTGCCTCCCCAGGTATCGACCAGAAAAAGAACGCCGCTACTGGTATCAAGCCCGCCCAGCTTTGCCGTGTATTTCTCAATCAATGTTTCGGCATTTTCGCCGGGAACGAAATCAATAAAGGCGACGTTATTTTGTTCACCTAAAATCATTTCCGCCGTTTTCAGAAGCTGTTCAGCTGCTGACCCATGCGTGCCGATGATAATAGCAATACTCACTCGCTACCTCCTCTGTTAACCCACCAAGGGTTATGCACATAATTGATGGTGCTGATGCATTCGCCGCTTTTATTTCTTCAGCGAATGTTTGCTGTCCTTACGTAATGTTCTAGGAGTGACTGACTCAGAACGTCCTTGCGTGTAAGGCGTTACTTTCTGATAAACAATAAAAAAGACGTACTGCAGAATCTCAACAGGTTGTACGACCTGATTTATTTTAGTCTGTGAAAAAATAAATTTTGTGACTCCGGTCTGCTATTGAAAGACCTGCAGCGAGGGCGTTAACACATTGCTGGTAAAAACAGCATAGGTGTTACAAAACGATGCTGCTTGTAAAAAAACGCTCTTTTCCAGTTTGATGATTCCTGATAGAGTTGTTTTCCAAATAATTGAACAGGAGTATCGGGCCCCAACCCTCCTTATGGACTGTCACCGACGTCACTTATCTTCTATTTTTTCACCTCTTTTTTCCGGCAACTTCACCTCTTCAGGTCGGGTTATCGTCGCATTGAAAGCGTTTTCACTGATCCCCGCCGATCACTGCCCACGGACAATGTCTGATGGGAACGTATTGCGTCTTTTTTCTCCTTCTGCTCATAACGAGGCCTGATATGGAATTTTTAATGGACCCTTCGATTTGGGTCGGTTTACTGACACTGATTGTTCTGGAAATTGTTCTGGGCATCGACAACTTGGTGTTTATTGCCATCCTGGCTGACAAACTGCCGCCGAAGCAGCGTGATAAAGCCCGCATCATCGGTTTGTCCCTGGCGCTGATTATGCGTCTTGGCCTGTTGTCGCTTATCTCATGGATGGTCAAACTGACGACGCCGTTGTTTAGTATCGCGCAGTTCAGCTTCTCAGGACGTGACCTCATTTTGCTTTTGGGTGGTGTATTCTTGCTGTTCAAAGCCACGACTGAACTGCATGAGCGGCTGGAAGGGCAGGAAAGCCATGGCGGTAATAATCGTGGTTATGCCAGTTTTTGGTCGGTAGTGGCGCAGATTGTAGTGCTAGACGCTGTCTTCTCTCTCGATGCGGTGATCACCGCGGTCGGGATGGTGAATAATCTGGCGGTTATGATGACAGCAGTGGTGATCGCCATGGGCGTGATGCTACTGGCCTCCAAAGCGCTGACGCGCTTTGTGAACAACCATCCGACCGTGGTCGTGCTCTGTCTGAGCTTCTTGTTGATGATCGGTTTGAGTCTGATTGCCGAAGGCTTTGGCTTCCATATTCCGAAAGGATATCTGTACGCTGCGATCGGCTTCTCAATTCTGATTGAAATGTTTAACCAGATTGCCCGCAGAAACTTCCTGAAGAGCCAGTCAAACCGTCCTTTGCGTGAGCGCACGGCAGAGGCTATTCAGCGTCTAATGGGCGGCAAGCGCCAGAATCAGGATGAGGACCATGCCGAGGCGCCTTCTCAGCGTGCATCGGAGACCTTTGCCGAAGAAGAGCGTCATATGATAAGCGGCGTTCTGACGCTGGCGTCACGTTCTCTGCGCAGCATCATGACGCCGCGCACAGAGATCTCTTGGGTTGACTGTGAGCGTTCGCCGGCTGAGATCCGTATGCAACTGCTGGATACTCCGCACAGCTTGTTCCCGATTTGCCGTCATTCATTGGATGATGTAATCGGCGTGGTGCGTGCCAAAGATCTGCTGGTGGCATTGGAAAACGGTGAAAACATCGTGGCTTTTGCAGAGAAAACGCCGCCAATTGTCGTGCCGGAAACCATGGATGTTATCAACCTGCTGGCTGTATTGCGCAGGGCAAGAGGGCGTCTGGTGGTGGTTAGCAACGAGTTTGGCGTTATTCAGGGATTGGTTACACCACTGGACGTTCTTGAGGCGATTGCCGGTGAGTTCCCGGATGAAGATGAAACGCCTGATTTGATTGTTGACGGTGACGGCTGGATTGCCAAGGGCGGTACTGACCTGCACTTGTTGCAACAACTGCTCGATACAGACGATCTGGTCAGCCCGACGGCAGATTACTCCTCTCTGGCTGGTTTCTTATTGGCTCAGTCAGGGCAGATGCCTGAGGCTGGGGAAATCATCTCCATGCCGCCGCTGACGTTTGAAATCCTCGACGTATCTGAGTACAGGATCGACCGCGTTCGTATTACTAAAGCCAAAATGAGCGAGTGGGATGAAGGCGAATAGCCTGATATACCACGTTTTATCTCAATGCCAACGGCGACTTCGGTCGCCGTTTTTTATACTTTAATGTGATTCAGCGCATTGATGAAAAGACATCGTTTTCATAGTGTTCTAGCCATAATGGGAAAATATCAATCGGCATCGGGCGGGCAAAATAGTAGCCCTGCAAAGAATCAACCCCACGCTCACGCATATAATCGGCCTGCTCTCGGGTCTCAACGCCTTCAGCAATCAGCTTCAGTTTCAGACGTTGTCCCAGGGTAATGATGGTATCGGTGACCGCTGCATTGATGGCATCGGTTCCGATGGACGCTGTAAAAGCACGATCGATCTTCAACACGTCGGGGGTGAGGGTTTTCAGATAGCTAAGTGAGCTGTGACCCGTGCCGAAATCATCAATGGCCAGCATAATACCCATCTCTCTTAGGGCGTGGGTCTGTTCGGTCGTCAGCTCCTGTAAGTGCGTGCGTTCAGTGAGCTCCAGCATCAGTGATAACTGAGGCTCCGCGGATAACCACAGCCGACGAATATCATCGACGATCACCATGTCGGTGAAGTGCTGCGCAGCAACGTTGATGCTGATGTAAAAATCTGGCCGTGCCGGGAACAATGCAAAATTCTCACTCACCTGTTTCAGCAGATAACGGGTGAGGGGAATGATCAAGCCATGTTGTTCAGCCAGCGGAATAAATACATCCGGGGATACCCACTCCTGACGGTGGTTTTTCCAGCGCATCAGTGTTTCAACTCCGACACAACGACCGTCTGCGCTGTTAATAATCGGCTGACAGTAGACCTGAAATTCGCGGTGAGAAATAGCGTAGTTCATAGGATAAGCGAGGCTCATCCGGCTGCCCAAAAGCAGGTAGACAGCAAAGGCGGCCAGCAGGCTGATGAGCAGCGATAGCGGCATATGCGTGGATAATTCACTCCAGGCCAGCGTGGTTGCGTCATTACCATAAATGGAAACTGAGAAGTCGTAACTGCCAGAACGTGAAGACACTATTGGTGTCTGCTCAAGCGCGTTGCGCGGGATGATCTGATTTTTATCATACTCCAGGCTTTTATTTAGCACGTTGAGCACAATACTGTTGGCATAGGGGGGCTGGGGTTCAAGCAGGAAATTGCCCAGCACACCAATGTTATACACAAAAAGCAGACCATTACGGTTATCAGCGCCTTCAGGACGCCATAATACCAGCGTTGGGATGGCGTCACGGGTCGTTATCGAGGTACGAAGCTGAAGATGGCTGGCGCCAAGCGCCAACTGAGGCAATAGCTGATTGAAATCGTAATTCACTGAACCTGCGAGACTGGAGCAGAGGACTTTGCCATCCCTGACCAGCGCAATAGTGCGTAGTGTCTGTAATCGTGCCACCATCTGTTGCAGCATGGGCTGCTGCGATAAACAATTTTGGCCGGGCTGAATGAGCGGGGCGAAGGCGACCGAAGTGGCAGGTTGTAACAATGTTTCCAATTTTTGAATCGTGTGGCGGGCAATACGCTGCTGGTCTTGATTGATCACCCGCCTTTGTTCATAGATGCGGATGCTTAGGATCAGGATGAGTGTGAGCAACCCGACAGCTGCAGCCAGAGCCAGGCGATAGTAGCGATATTTCGCGAGCGCAATCTGGTTGAAATACATCCGGATAATCCTTGTGTTTCATTATTTTCAAAGATAGTGACACCGTCACTTATAATTACCTTTGTTCTTACCTTTACTGTTATAGCAGCTTATTGGTTTTATTGAGTTTTTGTAAGTAAAAAAGATTAGGGAACTGTGTTTTTCGAGATGATCAGAATGCCGCAGCATGAAGGCCAAATGCAATACTCTGAAATGGATGTTCCAGATAATACAGAGGGTTTTTGTTAATAGAGGTGATATTACCGTACACATCGCTGTGTAAAACATTTTCTGCGGCAGCATCCCGATTCTCATGAAGAAAACAGGATGCTGCTCAGAGATTAGGCGTTAGACTGATTTAATCACATTGTACTTTGATAGCCAGCCCACCTCGTGAAGTTTCACGGTATTTGGCATTCATGTCCTTACCCGTTTCGTACATGGTCTCGATAACTTTGTCGAGTGAAACCCGTGGTTCACTGGTACGACGCAGCGCCATCCGGGCTGAGTTAATGGCCTTCACCGAAGCAATAGCGTTGCGCTCAATGCAGGGAACCTGCACCTGACCGGCCACCGGATCGCAGGTAAGCCCCAGGTTGTGCTCCATGCCTATTTCAGCGGCAATACAGACCTGAACCGGGCTTCCCCCCAGCAACTCGGCCAAACCTGCCGCCGCCATCGAGCAGGCAACACCGACTTCTCCCTGGCAGCCAACTTCCGCACCTGAAATCGAAGCATTCATCTTATAGAGAATGCCGATAGCCCCGCAGGTCAGGAAATAGCGCAGATAAATGTCCGGGCTGACCGACTCTATGAACTGGTCATAATAGGCCAGTACCGCCGGAACAATCCCGCAGGCACCGTTGGTCGGTGCGGTTACCACTCGCCCACCTGCGGCGTTTTCTTCATTCACCGCCAATGCGAACATATTGACCCAGTCAATCACGTTCATCGGGTCATTGGACAGTTTATCATTGGAGACCAACATACGGCGCAACGCAGAGGCCCGGCGAGGTACGCGCAGCGGCCCAGGCAATACGCCTTCGGTATTTAAACCGCGATCGATACAGGCCTGCATGGTGCGCCAGATGGTTTCGAAATACTGTTCGATATCTTGCTTGCTGTGCTGTGCCAACTCGTTCTGCATCATGAGCCCTGACAGCGAGAGACCCGCATCTTTGCATTTAGCTAACATTTCACTGGCTGAATTAAAGGCGTAAGGCACGCTTACTTCGTCGAGAACCGGTTGGCCGAAATGCTCATCGTCGACGATAAATCCCCCGCCAACGGAATAGTAGGTTTTGCTATAAAGCAATGTATCGCCGGCAAAAGCATGAATCTGCATCGCATTTTCATGCTTAGGTAAATTCTCACCACGGAATACCATGCCGCTATCACGCGGGAAATCGACTTCGTGATGCGTTTCACCTAACGGCAGACGCTCTTGTTGCTCAACATCGCGGATAAAATGAGGAATGCCGTCAATATCCACCGTATCGGGTTTATTACCCGCCAGGCCAAGAATAATGGCGATATCTGTGTGATGCCCTTTACCGGTCAGTGAGAGTGAACCGTAGACATCCACTGCAACACGCGTCACGTCAGGCATTATGCCCTTTTCAAGCAGATCATCAGCGAACTGTTTGCCTGCTTTCATGGGGCCCAAAGTATGGGAACTGGAAGGGCCAATCCCGACCTTGAACATGTCGAAAACGCTAATCACGTTGAGTACTCCTGTTTTGGGAGATGGCACTGAAATATGCGGCATGCACGGATAGATTTACTGTGTAATTCGTAATTGATAGTGGATTATCGCAGTTTTACGCATGACTTAACACACAGTCTAAAAGGGGTTGTGACGTAAAGTTGTTTTTTTCGCATGAAATAAATTAATTTGAAGCAAAAATGTGATCAGCTTGTAATTATTTAGCCATAAATGCCCATTCTTCAGACGCGAATCTGCTCGGCGAGTCGCCGAATAATGGCGGCGGTCAGCCCCCAAACAAATTGCTGTTGATACCATGAGAGGTAAATTCGGTGATGCAACCCACCACGGTGAATATCGAGCGGGTGATAGCGGGCGAGATTAAACGCCTCTTCGAGAGGGATCTCGAATAACTCCGCCACTTCGTCTTCGCAGGGATGTAACGGCACATCTATCGGCAGTAAACCAATCACCGGTGTGACCTGAAATCCGCTGCTGCTGTCGAGCGGTGCGAGCGTACCTAACACGTTGACGTCAGTGGGAGGGATTGCCACTTCTTCGTACGCTTCCCGCAGGGCGGTATCAATCAGTGAGGGATCCGATGCATCAGCGGCACCGCCGGGGAAGGCTACCTGGCCGGCGTGTTTGCGCAGAAAGTCTGAGCGTCTGGTCAGCAACAGCGTCGGCTGCTCGCGGCAGATGATCGGAATAAGCACCGCAGCATGGCGATGCCCGCGCACCGCAGACGGCAGCGTCGGGGGTAGCTGGAGTTGAAAGCGGCAGATAAACTCCAGTACTGCCGGTGAGTAGCGTGATGGCTCCATTGGCGTTTCAGGCCTAATCAAGGCTGCTGTACTCCCAATTGCGGCAAAATGCAGGCGAGCTTATCGAAGGTTTCCTGGTATTCGGCCTGCTCTTCGCTGTCGGCCACGATGCCACCTCCGGCCCAACAATAAATATTGCCCGCTTCGGTCAGCAGAGTGCGGATGGTGATACTGCTGTCCATGGTGCCGCAGCAGCTGATATAGGCGATGCTCCCGCAGTAGGCGTTGCGACGGTGCGGTTCAAGCTGTTCGATAATTTGCATGGCGCGAATTTTCGGCGCGCCAGTGATGGAACCTCCGGGGAAACAGGCGCGTAGCAGTTGGCTGGCGTGGCACTCTGGCGGTAATTGTGCCGTGATGGTACTTACCAGATGATGCACTGCGGGAAAAGGCTCGACCACAAACAGTTCCGGCACGCGCACGCTGCCGGGCGTCGCAACGCGCCCCAGATCGTTGCGCATCAGATCAACAATCATCAGGTTCTCAGCGCGATCTTTTTCTGAGGCGGCGAGGCGTAATGCCTGTCTGGCGTCGGCTTGAGGATCCTCCAGTCTTGGCAGCGTACCTTTAATTGGCCTCGTTTCTACCTGATGACCTTCCAGCCACAGGAAGCGTTCCGGCGAAAAGCTCATAACCGCATTATCTTCCAGGCGGATAAATGCAGAGAAGGGGGCGCAGTTAGCCGCGTTCAGCCGCAGAAATTCCTGCCATTCATCGCCTGAATAGCGGCTGGAAAAACGCTGCGCCAGATTGATTTGATAGCAGTCGCCACTGAGCAGATACTCCTGAATCTGACGGAATTTTTCGCCATACTCTTGGCGACTCATGTTTGCCTGCCAGCCACTATTTAACTTAAATTTCACGGGGACAGTTGGGATTGAAAAACCTTCCAGCCAATTTAGGCGGGCCTGAAGGTCACCCTGGCACACCAACGTCAGACGTTGTAAGTGATGATCGGCCACCAAAGCCCAATCGTAAATCCCCACCGCCATATCTGGTAAATGAATATCTTGCCGGGCCGTGATAGGCAGAGTTTCAATACGACGCCCAAGATCATAGCCAAACAGGCCGAGTGCGCCGCCTAAAAACGGCAGGTCAGGATGGGGCTCAGCCTGTAAACCGCACTGCGCCAACTGCTGTTCCAGCAACATAAAAGGATCTGCATCGCTGAAAAGCGTGTTCTGACGCGAGACGATTTCGGTTTTTGCTCCCCGGGTCGTCAGTTTAATCAGCGGATCGGCGACCAGAATATCAAACCGGTTATGCGCATGCTGCGCGGAACCGGAATGCAGAAGCATCGCCCACGGCTGTGAAGATAGCGGGGCAAACCGCGTGAGCAGGGCGTCAGGTTGGTGATCAAGCTGATAAAATGTCAGGGAATGGGCAGGTTGCATGGCAGGTTTCACGGTTCTGGAGAATTTCAGGACAGGCTGTGATCCTAGCATAGAATAGGCCAGCGGAAGAAGAAGGGGTATACTGTCGGGTCAATCATGATGGTTGCGCTCACATAGCGCCATTTTCATCCGAATTCATGCAGTACCCATAAACAGGACACTCCCATGCTTGCAGGTATGCCTTCACTTTCACACAGCGAACAGGAACAGGCCGCCGACCGTATCCGTGAGATGATGGCCGGTGGAATGAGCAGTGGTGAAGCCATTGCTACGGTAGCAGAGGAAATTCGCGCTAAACATAAAGGCGATCGTGTAACCGCTATTTTTGACGACGAAGACGAATAACCGACACGCTACTCAGTCATAAATTATGTATATAACAATGCGATGAAAAAACGGGCCCTTTTGCTGGCCCGTTTTTATTACTTTGAATCTGGGGCTAAAATTAGCCTTTCACGATCACTGCCGCCGCAGCCTGCTTCGCAGTTTCAACCGCTTGCTCTACGTTGTCACCAATCGACAACGCCACGCCCAGACGGCGTTTACCACTGATTGCTGGTTTGCCAAATAAACGCACCTGATTTGATCCTGTCAGCGCGTGCTCCAGCCCGCTAAACGAGACATTGTTGCTGTTTAGCTCCGGTAAAATGACGGCTGAGGCCGCCGGGCCAAACTGGCGGATCAGCCCGATAGGCAGTCCGAGGAAGGCGCGGACGTGCAGAGCGAATTCAGACAGGTCCTGAGAAATCAGCGTCACCATGCCAGTGTCATGCGGGCGTGGAGAAACCTCACTGAATATCACGTCATCGCCACAAATAAACAGTTCCACGCCAAACAGCCCTTTACCGCCCAGCGCCTTAACCACGTTGGCTGAGATCTCTTTGGCGCGTTGCAGGGCTAGTTCACTCATCTGCTGCGGTTGCCAGGACTCGCGGTAGTCGCCATCTTCCTGACGGTGGCCGATAGGGGCGCAGAAATGAATCCCATCAATGGCGCTGATGGTCAACAGAGTAATTTCGAAATCAAATTTAACCAGCCCCTCGACGATCACTCGTCCACCACCGGCCCGGCCGCCTTGTTGAGCGTACTCCCAGGCTTGCAGCAGTGTCTCTTCGCTGCGGATCAGGCTTTGGCCTTTACCGGATGAACTCATCACCGGTTTGATGATACATGGATAGCCAATCTCATTGACCGCCGCACGGAACGAGGCTTCGTCATCGGCAAACTTGTAGGTTGAGGTCGGCAGTTGCAATGTTTCGGCGGCCAAACGACGAATACCTTCGCGGTTCATGGTCAGACGCGTCGCTTGTGCACATGGCACCACGTTGTGGCCCTGTTTCTCCAGCTCCACCAGCATACTGGTCGCAATAGCTTCGATTTCAGGCACGATGAAATCAGGACGCTCGCTTTCGATGACCTGTTTTAGTGCTTCGCCGTCGAGCATATTGATCACATGACTGCGATGAGCGACTTGCATCGCCGGCGCATCGGCATAGCGGTCAACGGCAATGACCTCCAAACCAAGACGCTGGCATTCAATGGCCACTTCTTTACCCAGTTCGCCAGAGCCCAATAACATCACGCGAGTTGCGCCAGAGCGCAGTGCAGTACCGATGGTTAACATAGCTTCGTACCCTGATCTGTGGTGGTGGGAAATGCACACAGGCGGCAGCGTTATAAGCTGTGAACGCCAGTTGGCCTGAAACAGGTCGGCAGTATTATATATGAAAAAATTGGCAACGAAAACGATTGCGCAGCTTCCGGCGGGTGGCTCGCGTAAAACTCTGTGCGGTTTTTTTTGTGCGTCTGGTTCAGCGGATAAGGCAGTGAAGTCACGTCTCTGTTATTATTTATGCCAAACCATGGCGTCATGTTTTCTGCCGCTGCCTCGAATTTTCTGCCTTATATAAAGAGTTATCGCCTTGAGCACGCATTCATTTTCTGTCCTGACTTTGCCCGTTGAGCAACTTTCTAACTTGTCTGAGCTGGGTTACGCCGAAATGACGCCGATTCAGGCCGCGTCGTTGCCAGCCATTCTGCAAGGGCAGGACGTCCGCGCGAAAGCCAAAACGGGCAGTGGCAAGACGGCTGCCTTTGGTATCGGTCTGTTGGATAAAATTATCGTTAGCCAATTTGTCACCCAGGCACTGGTTCTCTGCCCAACTCGCGAACTGGCCGACCAGGTGAGCAAAGAGCTGCGCCGGCTCGCGCGTTTCACCCAAAACATCAAAATTCTCACTTTGTGTGGCGGTCAGTCTATCGGGCCACAGCTCGAATCGCTGGTGCATCCCGCGCATATTATCGTTGGCACGCCGGGCCGTATTCAGGAGCACCTGCGTAAAGGCACACTCAAGCTCGACCAGTTGAAAGTGCTGGTACTGGATGAAGCTGACCGCATGCTGGACATGGGTTTCAGTGAAGATATTGAAGATGTAGTGAGCTACGCACCGCAGGATCGCCAGACATTGCTGTTCTCTGCAACTTACCCAAGTGGCATTGAGCGCATCAGTAATAAATTTCAGCGTCAGCCTTTGAATGTTGAAATTGAGGGTGAGGATGACATTGCGGATATCAAGCAGGTGTTTATTGAAACCGAACGCCAGCAGCGTCTGACACTGTTAACGGCGGTGCTTTATCAGCATCAGCCAGCCTCCTGCGTGGTGTTCTGTAATACCAAGCGTGACTGTCAGGAAGTGTACGAAGCGCTAGAGGGCAAGGGTATCAGTGCGCTGGCGCTGAACGGCGATCTCGAACAGCGTGACCGCGATCGTGTGCTGGTCCGTTTCTCCAACGGGAGTTGCCGCGTTCTGGTGGCTACGGACGTTGCGGCGCGTGGTCTGGATATCAAACAGTTGGGTTTGGTCATTAACTACGAATTATCTTTTGATCCGGAAGTACACGTTCACCGCGTAGGCCGTACCGGTCGTGCTGGTACCAGTGGCCTTGCGGTCAGCCTGGTCACGCCACAGGAAATGGTTCGCGTGCACGCACTGGAAGATTACACCCACCAGACCGTAGTCTGGCAGCCTGCAGCGCAGGTACTGTCTTCTTCGCCGGTGGCGCTGGATGCCGAAATGGCTACCCTGTGTATTGACGGTGGCCGCAAAGCCAAAATTCGTCCGGGTGACATTCTGGGTGCACTGACCGGCGAAGCCGGGCTAACGGCGGCAGAAGTGGGTAAAATCGATATGTTCCCGATTCATGCCTATGTTGCTATCCGCCAGAAGAGCGCCAAAAAAGCTCTGCAACATTTGCAGGAAGGTAAGATTAAAGGGAAAAACTGCAAGGCGATTATTTTACGCTAATGTAGCCATCATACTTGAGATTGTATCCGCATTGATGCGCCCTAATCACTTACGTAGGTAAGCGAGCGAGCGCATTGGCTTGCTGACGTGGTGCAACGCCAATGAATTTGGTCATGTGCTTAATGTACGGCCTTCATGTTAACGTTGTGTTATGTCCTTGTTCGGGATTATTATGTCCCCGTTAACGATGACCCTTTGCGGAATAAGGATATTAGTCCATCCAGTGGTCACCAGGGATTGAAAATAGCGATCAGGAGACGGTACATGAAAACAGTAATAGTTGGCGCATTAATAGCAGTGGCTGGATTGAGCAGTGTGGTGCATATCGCGCAGGCGGCGGAAACTGAAAACCGAACCGCGACTATCGCGCCGTGCAGCAATGCCAGCAAAGATGAAATCGCCGCGCTGGTGAAACGTGATTTCCTGCAAAACCGCATCACCCGATGGGATGCAGATAAGAAAATCCTTGGCACCTCAACGCCGGTGGTATGGATCTCACCTGACAGCATTACGGGTGACAATGCCAAATGGAGCGTTCCGGTTAAAGCACGTGGTGATCACACCGACAAAACTTATCCGGTTACGCTTAATTGCCAACTGGGCGAAATCACTTACGGTAACCCGCAATAATCTGCTAAATAGCTTACCTTAGCGTCGCCATGGCCTTGCCTGTCGGCGTTTTTTGTATGCTTTCCATTCCCGTCCTATTCCCCTTACCGCTTGGTTTACCTGCATAAACCTGTCACTCTGGTCGCACAATCAAGAACATTGAGATAAGGCGAGATGATGACACCACCGAAGGCTGAAAAACGCCCAAAAATGCTCACCATTCATGGTGAAAACCGCATCGATGACTACTACTGGCTGCGCGACGATGACCGCACCGATGCCGATGTCCTAAATTATCTCACTGCCGAAAATGCCTTTACTGAGCAGGCTTTACAGCCGTATCAGGTGCTGCGTGAAACGCTATATGAAGAAATGGTGGCGCGCATTGCCCAGCAGGATCACTCGGTGCCTTACGTGAAACAAGGTTTCCGTTACCAAACCCGCTACGAGCCGGGCAATGAATATGCTATTTACCTGCGCCAGCCTGCTGCCGAAAGTGAAGCATGGCATACGCTGATTGATGGTAATGAACGGGCCAGCGACAGCGAGTTTTATACGCTCGGTGGGTTGGATATCAGCCCGGATAATCAGCGCATGGCGGTATCGGAAGACTTCCTCTCCCGCCGTCAGTACGACATTCGCATCAAAAACCTGACGGATGACAGTTGGGCTGATGATGTGCTGAAGAACACGTCGGGCGGCAGTGAGTGGGCCAATGATTCGCAAACGCTGTACTACGTGCGCAAACACAAGAAAACCCTGCTGCCGTATCAGGTTTATCGTCATACCGTTGGGACTAACCCTAAAACTGACCAGTTAGTGTATGAAGAGAAAGATGACACGTTTTATGTCGGGCTTGATAAAACGACCTCAGAAAAGTACATCTTGATCCATCTCGATAGCACTACGACGTCAGAAGTGCTGCTGCTGGATGCCAGCGATCCGCAGGCTACCCCACAGATGTTCCTGGCCCGACGTAAAGACCACGAATATGCACTTGACCATTATCAGGGGCATTTTTATATCCGCTCCAACCGAGATATCAAGGCCAGTAAAGATGGCAAAAATTTCGGTCTGTACAAAAGTGCGGATAACATTGAGGCGCAGTGGCAAATGCTGATCGCGCCGCGTGATGCGGTGATGCTTGAGGGCTTCAGCCTGTTCCGTGACTGGCTGGTGGTGGAGGAGCGCGAGCAGGGGCTGACCCACTTGCGACAGATCCACTGGCAAAGTGGTGAAGAAAAATCGCTGGCCTTCGATGACCCGACCTATGTTACCTGGCTGGCTTATAACCCCGAGCCTGACACCGCACTGTTGCGCTACGGCTACTCATCAATGACTACGCCAAGTTCATTGTTCGAACTGAATCTGGATACCGGCGAGCGTACGCTGCTTAAGCAGCAGGAAGTGAAAAATTTCGATGCGGCGAACTACTGTAGCGAACGCGTCTGGATTGACTCACGCGACGGCGTAAAAGTGCCGGTTTCACTAGTGTACCGTCATGATTTATTCAAAACCAACAGTAACCCGCTGATGGTTTATGGTTACGGTTCTTATGGCAGCAGTATGGATCCCGCCTTCAGCGGTAGCCGCCTGAGTCTGCTGGACCGTGGTTTTGTGTTTGCTTTGGCGCATATCCGCGGCGGTGCGGAGTTGGGTCAGCAGTGGTATGAGGATGGTAAGCTACTTCACAAAATGAACACCTTCCACGACTTTATCGACGTGACCAAAACACTGGTGGAGAAGGGATATGGCGATGCCGGTCAGGTGTATGCGATGGGGGGCAGCGCGGGAGGCTTGCTGATGGGGGCTGTGATCAATCAGGCACCAGAACTCTACCGTGGCATTGTGGCGCAGGTGCCGTTTGTTGACGTGGTGACCACTATGCTTGATGAGACCATCCCGCTGACCACCGGAGAATATGACGAGTGGGGCAATCCGAATGATAAAACTTTCTACGATTATATTCTGCAATACAGCCCGTATGATCAGGTGAAAGCGCAGGATTATCCGCACATGTTGGTGACCACCGGTTTGCATGACTCTCAGGTGCAATACTGGGAGCCAGCCAAGTGGGTGGCTAAGCTACGGGATGTAAAAACGAACGATAATCAGCTGCTGATGTATACCGACATGGATTCAGGGCACGGCGGTAAGTCAGGGCGTTTCAAGGCTTACGAAGATATTGCACTCGAATATGCCTTCGTGCTGGCTCTGGCGGATAAATAAGTAGCCAATTCTACTGCAGGCAGCTTCCATTTTATTATGGGGGCTGCCTTATTTAAGCGGTTCTACTTAGACAAATAATGTTCGATGCTGAAACGCATATCCCCGCTTAACGCCTTGATGGACTTCAACATCCAGCGCAGATAGTCCGGATCCTGCTCTGCGATGTCTTCAATTTTCTGCCCGCGATATTTGCCAAATTTCAGCATCCGCAACAAAACAGGGCAGTTACTGATCTCCGCCATCTGCTCAGCGGTCCATCCTGAATCGGCGATAATTCTTTGCAGCAATGCCGCCATCAAGACCGCAGGTTTCCGTATCAATAACCCGGAATGTCATACCTGATTTCTCCTTTTAGCCGGCATTACGCTGCCAGCGTTAAGCGTTGTATTTCTCCCAACCATCCTGCGTCAGTTTTTCGGGCAATGGCCAATGCGTCGCCGCTATCAGGTGCTGCAATTATCAGATGGCCAGTCTCATCCCAGATAGCGCTTTGACCTCCAGGCTCCCAGACGCCCGTGGGCGCGCAATGATTAGCCAGCACAACGACCATGCGGTATTTTTCAGCATAACGTTGCAACATGCTGCTTTCCAGCGGATAGCTTTTTTTCGTGATGAGTACACCCGCTGCATATACTGTCGCGCCAGTGTCGGCGGCATGCTGTGGGTGAGAGTCAGAAAGGATATCGGCACAAATCGCCAGGCCAATCTGATGCTGTTGCACCTGCAATAATGGGCCACCCTGACCGGCGGTAAAGATAACCGCTTCCTGGTCATGTAAATGCTGTTTGGTATAAGAATAGAGCGTGCCGTCAGGCGCAAAAACAATTGCGCCTATATATAAGACGTCAGCATCGCTGGAGCGCAGCGGTGCGCCGCACACCAATGTCATTTTGTGTTTCATTGCGCTTTCACGAAGGTGAGCCAGGCGCGGATCCTGAAGTGTTATTGCCAGTTGATCAGCCATCTCCGGTTCGTAACCCGTGAGCGACAGTTCAGGAAACAGCAAAAAATCGACGTTATGCGCAGCTGCCTGTTCCGCGGTTTGCAGATGGCGCTGAATATTGTCGTCAATATCACCGGCGGCACAGCGTAATTGAGCAGCCGCAATAATCATGTCATTCATAGCTTTTCCTCGCGAACAGGGCTGAAACTAAACAAAAAAACCCGCTATAAGCGGGTTTGTCTCAATACGAAGCGCAAAGTTTACAAATCAAACGTTACGCAGATGCTTTTTTGGCTTTCTTTTCAGCTTTTTTCTCGGCTGGAGTTTTCAGCGGCTTCTTCTTCGCATTCTTTTTGCTATCCATTCCTTTACTCATGATCGCCTCTCTAAAACCAGTGGATTGGGTTGCTCACCTATTTACTGCTAATTTCCGCCAACATGCAAGAGATGCGGAATGACTTTCGCTCAACTAACTGTTTATATTAAAGTTATTGTCCAGAGCGTGCCTTTTATCGACGTGTTTTTCAGCGTGTACTGTACGCCCATTGTACAGGTTGCACAATTACTGCACCAGCAATCGAAAAAAGCCTTTTTTTTAGTGTTAACAACCTGTTGTTGGTTGACCGCTTCCTTACTATGCGCTGTTATGGCTATAGGCTAAGAACATCGTTGATACTCTAAAAAATATAGAACAGGAAGCACAATGACGAAATTCAAAGGGTTATATCCTCCGAGAGTCGCTTACGCTAGCGGGATGTTGGATACCGGCGACGGTCATCAAATTTATTGGGAACGCAGCGGAAACCCGCAGGGAAAACCGGCTGTTTTTATTCATGGCGGACCGGGCGGTGGCTGTTCGGCGGTACACCGTCAGCTGTTTGACCCGAATGATTATGACGTTATGCTATTTGACCAGCGTGGTTGCGGGCGTTCTAAGCCTCACGCCAGTCTGGACAACAACACAACGTGGCATCTGGTCGAGGATATTGAACGACTGCGTCAGATCGTTGGGGCGGAAAAGTGGCTGGTATTTGGCGGTTCGTGGGGGGCTACATTAGCGCTTGCCTATGCACAAACGCATCCTGAACACGTCAGCGAAATGGTATTGCGTGGCATTTTCACGCTGAGAAAGCAGGAGCTGGACTGGTATTATCAGGAAGGCGCATCACGTTTCTTTCCTGACAAGTGGCAGCGCATGATATCGATCCTGTCTGATCAAGAGCGCCAGGACGTCATGGCGGCCTACCGCATGCGTCTCACTTCACCAGACCGTGCTGTTCAGTTACAAGCGGCAAAAATATGGAGTTTATGGGAAGGGGAGACGGTGACATTGTTACCGACCGAGGAGGCCGCTTCATTCGGTGAGGATGAATTTGCATTGGCTTTTGCGCGCATCGAAAATCATTACTTCACGCATATGGGCTTTATGGACAGCGATGACCAGTTGTTGCAGAACGTTACGCGCATCCGCCATATTCCAGCGGTGATTGTCCATGGGCGCTACGATATGGCCTGTCAGGTACAAAATGCCTGGGACCTGGCGCAGGCATGGCCCGAAGCAGAATTGCATATCATCGAAGGTGCGGGGCACTCGTTCGATGAGCCGGGGATCCTCGATCAGCTTATCTGTGCCAATCAGCGGTTTGCCCGCGGCTAGGTAATGCAGGCTTTACGTCTGTCGGCGAAACGCAGATTATTTTTGTTTAGGTTCGTACGGCAGCCGGGAGAACTGGTGGGATAGCGCGCGGTAATGCGCCACACGCTCACGGAAATAGGCCCGCAGAGGTTCAGGCTGCTCGCGTTCGGTCATTTCTGCCACCACGGGCATATTGTAGCGCTCTTTAAATGCCACGCCGGAAGCTGCAAGATCGATGTTAATCTTGTCCATCTCTTCTTTGGTTAGCTCTGCCAGATTACTGCTCATTATACTTTCCTGAAGTCTCTGTTACGTGTGTACCGGATACGCGTGTATTGTACCCGACCCTGTGGTCCGGGTGAATGCTCAGGCTGGACTTTTACGCTCATGACGCTGCGGACATAGCCAATCTCATTCGCAATAAGTATTGCGGGATGAGAAATAATTTATTTTGATAATGATAACCATTCCAAAATAATAGTGGATTAATTTTCATAAAATCACATGATAATAAACAATACAAAGAATAATAATGATTCTCTTTAATATTTAATCTCCTGTAAATACTTCTCAATAAGATTTGAAGTGAATATTTAAACTCAATAAAAACAATAAGTTAAAATTAATTGTTATTGAATTGGGTATATATGTGAAACGGCTGTTTTTATTTTGTTGGATGAGCGGCATAATGCTTAAAATAATTAATTCATCCTGCTATCACGCCAATTTCATGGAGCTACCATGCTTAAAAAAGAAATGATCGATCAGCTTAACGAACAGCTGAACCTTGAGTTTTATTCTGCCAACTTATATCTGCAAATGAGTGCATGGTGCAGTGATAAGGGGTTCGAAGGTGCTGCTGCATTCCTGATGAAACACTCGCAGGAAGAGATGGGCCACATGCACCGCCTGTTTAAATATGTCAGCGATACCGGTGCGTTGCCGTTGCTGGGTGCCATTTCTGCACCGCCAGTCGAGTTCGATTCTCTGTCTGACTTATTCCAGCAGACTTATGAACATGAGCAACACATCACCAATAAAATCAACGAACTTGCCGATCTGGCGATGACCATGAAAGATTATTCTTCCTTCAACTTCCTGCAGTGGTATGTGGCAGAGCAACATGAAGAGGAAACGCTGTTCAAATCCGTACTGGATAAACTCGGTCTGGTCAGCAATACCGGCAACGGTCTATTCTTCGTGGATAAAGATCTTAAAACCATGGCCGCCCAGATGCCCGTTGTCTGATAACCTGAGTTGAAGAGTAAACCGCAGTGTGTCTGGCATGATAAACGCCAGATGGCTGCGGTTTTTTTGTGCTAAAAGGTGCTAAACGCGGCACGCATTCAGATCATCCCTCCCAACCGCTTAAATTTGACAGACTCACAAGGCTACTTTGCGCTAAAGTTGCGGCGATAAAATCCCTCAACCAGAAAGCTAAGGAAAAGTCATGTCGAAAAAATCCTCATCTCTGTGCCGTGTTCTGGCAACCACCGCCATTCTTGTTACAGGGCTGATATCGCAACAGGCCTTCGCTCATGCGCATTTAAAAACTGAGACGCCTGCCGCTGATACCACCCTCAAAACTGCGCCTACTGAGCTCTCTTTAGGATTCAGTGAGGGGATCGAGCCTAATTTCAGTCAAGTCACGATAACTGGCCCGGATAAAAAAACGGTGTCGACCGGCGCACTGGCACTGGCTGCCAATGACAATACGCAGGCTATCGTGCCACTGACCTCAACACTCAGTGTTGGCAAATACAATGTTTCATGGCATGTCGTTTCCGTCGATGGTCATAAAACGGAAGGGCAGTACAGTTTCACAGTGAAGTAAGCGATGACGCTTGCCACTCTGTTTATCCTGTGCCGTTTTGTTCATTTTGCTTCGCTGATGCAGATTTTTGGCATCAGCGTCATGGTGACATTACTCGCACCTCGCGCTTTTGCTGCAGGATTACTTTGCCAGAATGAACGCCTGCTCACGTTCTCCGCCGGTGTAGCTGCGCTGACATCGATTGGCATGTTGTCCATTCAGGCGGGCCTGATGGGCAACGGCTGGCAAGACTGCCTGAATCTCAATGTCTGGTTGCTGGTGCTTACCACGACCTTCGGTGAGGTTTGGCGTTGGCATCTGTTACTGACGGCTGTGACGCTGCTGGTTTGCTTGATGGGCTGGCTACCCGGACGTGCGGTAATGCTCATGCTGGCTAGCATAGTGCTTGTATTAAGCCTGGCATTAGTTGGACACGCGGCAATGCACGGAGGCCTGCTGGGCATTATCCAGCGAAGCAACCATGCCGTTCATTTGCTCAGTGCCGCTTATTGGTTTGGCAGCCTGATACCGCTGTTGTGGTGTTTACATCACGTTGAGCACCAGGAGATGCGTCCCTATGCGGTCACTACGCTGATCCGATTTTCGACCTGCGGGCACGTTGCTGTGGGGGTAGTTATTATAACCGGTGTACTTAACGGTGCGATTATATTGCAGCGCTGGCCGACGGATTTTTCATCTCTCTATCAGATGCTACTATTGGGGAAAACCGCGCTGGTGGCCTGTATGGTGGGCGTGGCACTTTACAACCGATACAGGCTCGTACCGCTGATGACGGTGAATCCGCAGCTTGCACACCGACGCCTGGTTGCAGCGACCTGGATTGAGATAGGGTTGTCACTGATTGTCTTGTTGCTGGTTAGCTGGTTTGCCACGTTGGCACCGCGTTAAGACCTGACAAATTTTTACCCGTAATTTTGAGAAGAAAATTAAGGAATAATCATGAGGAAGTCACTCCTTGCCTGTCTGCTTATGGCACTCTCCGCCAGCAGCTTGGCTGCACCAGAACTGGCAACGGTTACCCGTTTGCAATATGGCAAAGACTGGGCATTCACCCGTGAAGAAGTCATGCTGCAATGTCGGTCAGGCAAAGCACTGTTTGTCATTAATGACAGCACGCTGGCTCAGTATCCGTTGAATGATGTGGCGAGAGCGCAAGTGAAAGCCGGACAGGTTCAGGCCGTTCCGCTGGAGAAAATTTTGCTTGATGACCCGAAAAATCCAGGGCAGAAGATGAACATCTCACCTTTTATCGCTAAAGCTGAAACGCTCTGTTAAAAGACAAACGACGCCTGATGCTTTGTTGTTAATGCAGTGCTATGAGATTGCTATCACAAAGTGACATTAATTTAGCGTTGTTATTATCACTTAGTTGCAAGTTGGCTGGAAAATAACCAGCACTCAACTACGCTTTAAGTTGTACGGCTTAACCGCCTGTATCAATGCCAACTTTTAGCGCACGGCTCTCTCCCAAGAGCCATTTCCCTAGACCGAATATAGGAATCGTATTCGGTCTTTTTTTTGCACAGCTTTAAAAACAGCAACTTACCGATAAAACAAGTAGTTACATCCCCCTCAGTTATACAGAGTTCTACTGATTAGGACTTTCTGCCGCCACTTTGCCGCCAATGAAACGAGCCAATGGATTCAGATGAATCGCGTCTTCCAGGTGATCGGGAGCGAAATGCGCATAACGCATGGTAACCCTGATGTCCGAATGTCCCAGGATGCGCTGCAAAACAATGATATTACCGCCGCCCATCATAAAGTGGCTGGCGAACGTGTGGCGCAGAACGTGCGTCATCTGACCTTCGGGCAGTTGAATACCCGCCAGCTTGATCACCCGATAAAATTGTTTGTAGCAAGGCGAGAAGGGCGCGCCTTCACGTGCAATGAGTTCGTCATAAAGAGGGCGGGCAAGGGGAACCGTGCGGTTTTTCTTACCTTTGGTGTTGATGAACGTGAGTTTATACGGCGATATCTGTGAGCCTTTTAGTTTTGCGGCTTCATTCCAGCGTGAACCGGTTGAAAGGCAGACTTTAACTATCAGCGTTAACTCTGGATTTCCATGTTTTTCACAGGCCGCCATCAGCCGCAAAATTTGCTCCTGGCTAAGCCATGCCATTTCGCGTTCTGGCTGATCAAATTCCCTGATATTTTCGATAGGATTGGGAAGTGACCATTCTCCCAGGCGTTTCAGTTCGTTGAATACCGCACGTAAAAAAGCATGCTCGCAGTTGATAGTCCCGGTAGATACTTTTCTGGTAGCGAGGCTGGTGCTATAGCCGTTATCAATCTCACCCCGCAATCGCTGATCGCGATAATGCGCCCAGTCTCTCGGTGTAATCGCGCTGGCAATGGGATCACCCATTCCCTTGCTGATGATTTTCAACTTACCTAGCCGTCCCTTTTTATCATTCAGAGAACAGCCGTGCAGGTTGTACCAGAGATCGACTAACTCGCTGAGTTTACGGCGGTCTTCCTTTTCACCCAGCCAGGGCTTATTTTTCGCCTGTTCCATTGTGTAAGTCTCAAAAGAGATCGCTTCACCTTTGGAATCAAACTGTTTGCGGCAGCGCTTGCCTTCGCGTCCGTTCGGATAGCACTCACATAACCATTTGCCTGTTGGCAGTTTACGAACACTCATCACATCCTCCATTGCTGAATGGAGGAATTTAACTGTATATAAAACCAGTGTAAACGTATGATTTAGTATTTCGTATACATGGAAGGGGGGTAATACGTTGAATCAATAAAAGAAAAACCCGCTTTCGCGAGTTTGGTTTTCAGTGCATCTGGAAGGATTGCTGATTGTTTTTGTCCGGGTGGATCGCGACGGCGTGAATGGCGCCCGGCTCAACAATGATGCTGTCGATGGACTCATAGGTTTTGAATGTACAGCTGCAATTGATATTCTGACACTGGTGATAGCGTTCTTTGGTGCTAAGACTCAGGTAACGGCTTGAACGGGCATGAGCGGCTTGCTGGCATTTCGGGCAGTGCATCATTTTAATCACCATGGTGTCAGAGTAGTCATTTTCGCGCATTGTATGCCAAACCTGAAAACATACATCTGGCATTACAGTCTTTTACACATCCGCCTCTGTTGCTTCGTAACTCACATCTGACAGCAGCACCTCCAGTTCAAGGCCGGTGGTGTATCCGCTGTTATTTAGGTTGTGCGTCACTTTGCTGATTATCCACGGCTGCGCGTCGATCACGGATTTAAACCCGGATACCGCTATCGGCGTTTCGGGGAACAGGTCGGCACGGCCACGCGCCAGGGAGATCGAGAACTCGGCGACACCACGCTGCAACTTCTCCCACTTAGATTGTGCGGCACGCATCGCGGCTTTCTTCGTGGCATAAACCGTGGTTATCGAAAACACGTTGTCTTCACTGCCCGCCAGATAGTCACCGGCTTTATCTTCCGGCGCTTTCTGGACTTTGGCTTTCACTTTTTTCGCCGCCGGATGTTGCAGCGCGCGCAACTGCTTAAACTTCGGCTTGCGCTGTAGCTTAACCTTTTTCGGCTTTGGGTCTTTGGTGTGTAACCAGCTTGCCGACACGCCGGTGTAAGCGCCCCGGTCAGCAATATTAAATGTATGACCGTCACCGTCGCTGCGAGTGATCGTTATTTTCGCAATGGGCTTCCCGCTGGCAGTCACCGCCGCACCTGGCTTGATGAACAGCATATTACCGGCCTTGATAGCCACCACTGCGCCATTCAGCTCAGCAAGGCGGGTGATGAATTTCGTATCCGATTCCTGGGTTTGGTCGATATGGGATACCGCCACACCTTTGAATGGCTGAGCCAGCACGGGTTTAAGGTTATTGCGCAATGCCACGGCGGAGACAATAGCCTCCAGCGTGGTGGCGTGATAGGAGTTGTCGCGGCGTGAATTCAGGGAGCCGCGATAATCTGCGCTGCGGGCGCGAAGGGTCAGTGTATCCGGCACACCTCGGTGCTCGACTTCATCCACCGTGAAATCGCCTTTGTTCGTCAACGGCTGACCTTTCCAGCCGAGCGCAATATTGATCACAGCACCTCGCGGCGGCATATCCAAAAGGCCATCAGCATCACTCAGCTCAATGTCGAGCTGGTCAGCGTCAAACCCCCGGTTATCGGTCAGCGTCATGGCAATCAGACGCCGACTAACATCTTGCGTAATGTCTTTCCCGCTAACGGTCACAGTAAAGTCCGGCGCAAGCTGCGCTCCGGCTCCGATAGGCATATCAGTGATCATGACAACAAGCCCCCCAACTGACCGGTTAAACCACCGACCTGATCCAGCAATCCGTCGGCCTGAGTTTTCATATCCCCGAACATGGATGCCAGAGACTCATCAACGCGGGTCAGCGTCAGCGTAAATTCAATCTTGCGCGGCGCGCCACTGGAGAAAAACTCCGTACGCGTTTCGCTAATGCTGTTGACCACAAACATCCCATAAATGGTGCCGCTGCCTTCCAGCAAAGGCCACGCCTTTCCCTGATCCGCCATCAGATTCAGAGCCATCAGGGACAGACGTCCGCCCGTGATCTCAGGCATCAGCACGCCTGACAGCGTCACTTTCTCCTCATTCACACCGAGGAACTGCGGCAGAGGACGCAAGCCAATACGGTTATTCGTGGGCCAGCGATAATCGACGTCACGCTGCAAGCTTTGGTAAGGAAGGGTCTGCAACTGAAACACAAACAGCCCGAGTGTTAACATCATGCCAACTATCTCCTTAATCATTGTCCATACGAGAACGCTGCTGCGCGGCGCGTGCGCGGTCGCGGGCTTCCAGCGCGAGGCGGATTTGGCGGCTGGTGTCTTGACCACCCAAACCGGCACCCGCCGAGATCTGATAACTGTGCGTGCTCCGGTCGATGTAACTGCGCCCGCCACCCACTGACACGGGGGCGTAGCCACCACCAAGCAGCCCCCCGGCAGGCGGACTGATTAGACCGGGATTATCCTGAGAAGGATCCGCAGAGTCGGCATTAGCCCCTGACCTTGACCGCTGATCGGCTTTATCCGCGTTCTTATCAATGTCCGCTGATTCATCCTTAATGATGCCGAGTTTTTCCAGCAGCCAGTCAACGCCCTGGCGAAGTTTGTTGAATGCCTGTAACGGCATGGTCAGCGCGTTTGCAATGGCCTGCCCGAACATCACACCCGCGTCCTTACAGTTGTTCAGCGTGTCCTGGGTGGATTTCACCGGCTCAATCAGGTCTTTGAACCATTGCCAGACCCTTTTTAACTTATCACCGAGCCAGTCAAAAACCGGCTGGAGAGGCGCAAACAATTCTTTTATCGGCGCAAAGGCAATGCCCAGACCTTCAATAACGCCTGCAAAGAAGGCGCTGATCGGCTCCCAGTATTTGCGGATAAGCAGCGCACCGGCGACAATCGCAACACCTACGGCCACAATCGGCCACGTGAGGCCACCGATCACCGTGGCAAGTGTGCCGCCCACCGTGCCAAGGAGGGTCCAGAGCATACTGGCAGCGGCAATGATCAGGTTGAGACCGCCAATAACCGGACCAGCAACTAAGCCGAAAATGCCAAGAGCACCAATAACCAGCAGCGCACCCCCGGCAATCTTGCCGAGGGTGGTTGCCAGGGCTTTATTATTCACAATCCACTTATCCAGTTTGAGGACATAGCCGGTGGCGGTTTGAACCAGTTTGCGCAGTGATGAATCCTGCTGATCAAACAGGTCAGTACCCACCGCCTCATAGGCTGACTGAAACTCTTTAAAGTCACCGCCGAGGTTGTCCTGCATCACCGTCACCAGTTCCTCAGTTTTCCCGTCCGAGGTTTTAAGCGCCTGGCTGAGTTTATCCAGCTTGCCGGATGAGGCATCCCCCATCAGCACCGCCGCTGCCGAACTGGCTTCCTCACCAAAGATGGCTTTCATGTACTGCGCACGCTGGGACGAACCGAGTTTGTTTTTCTCAAAACTCTTTTGCATTTCTTTCAGGATGGTGAACAGCGGGCGCATATTACCTTTGCGGTCTGCTGTTTTTACCCCGAGTTCGCCGAGCGCGGCACCGGCCGTGCCGGTGGGTGCCTGCAAGCGAGTGATCACAGCGCGAGCGCCGGTGCCGGCCATGGAGCCGGTAATTTTGGCGTCCGCCAGTGCCGCCGCCATCGCGGCGGTTTCTTCCACGCTGATCCCGGCCTGCTTTGCCACCGGCGCGGCGTAGGTCATGGTGTCAGACAGCCCTTCAAAGGTGGCGGCGGATTTATTCATCGCCGTGGAAAGCACATCACCGATGTGTGCCACCGTGTCGTTTGTCATACCAAACGCGGATTTCACCCCCATCAGCAGGGTGGCGTTTTCCTCCATGGTGCGTTTGTTTGCCAGAGAAAGGCTCAAGATAGTCGGCGTCGCCGCCAGGATCCCGTCTTTGTCCGCGCCGGATTTCGCGACGATGATTTGTGCGGCGGCGGCATCATCGGCTGATGCAGCGGTATTGTCCCCGAGCTGACGCGCTTGGGTGCGTAATGCCAGCATGTCCGCCGAGTCTTTGGAAAGCCCCAGCGTTGCCTGGAGTTCAGAGTTTTTCAGGGCAAAGTCATAACCCGGCTTAAGCATGCCCGCCCCCGCCGCGGTTCCTGCTGCCGCAATACCCAGACCCGCAGCACCGGCGGCGGTAACGCTTCCGGCAAGTTGTTTGCCTGCCTGATAACGGCCCCTCACCGCATTCAGCCTGGCCTGCTGTGCGCTCACGCGCGCCAGAGATTCACGTTGACGGTTAAGTTGAGCCGTGGTTTCACTGATGGAGGTTCTCAGTCGGCGCTCAGACTCCGACAGATTGCGGGTACTGATACCGGCCTGAGACAGTTCGGTGCGTTGACGCTGCACGGATTGCCGCAGGCCGTTAAATTGGGTCTGCAACGTCGAGGCGGCGCGCCTGGCGGACTCCATTGCTTGCGCTTGTGCGCGGGTCGGGTTGGCCGTATTTCTAAACTGGATCGCCAGCGCCTGCGCTTCCGCTTTGGCATCCTTGAGTTTCTGAGCCGTTACGGCGAGTTGCGCACTGGATTTTCTGAATCCGTCAATGCGCCCGGCCTGCCCGTTCAGATCTTTGAGCGCGGCCTGAGAACGGTGAATATCTGCAGACAGCGCTTTACTCGCCGCCTGGACGGCTTTGAACGGACGCGTAGCCTGGTCAACCGCCTTTAACAGCACCTCTAATTTTAAATTACTCACCGGTGGCCCCGCTGCGCGTTAAGGCTTTTTGACGCCAGCCACACAGCTCGGTCAGCGTCATGCCGTTCATTTCTGACGGAGGCCAGTGAAAAATCACCGCAATATCCGCCATCAGGTCATCAACGCCCAAAGAGGACGGAAGTTTTACTGTGCCGATTTCGGCGACAAAAAACCGACCACCTTGCCCGCCAGTGCAATCAGGTCCGGCAGGCTCAGGGTTTTACAGTCCTGGGTAGTCAACGCGGGCAGCGTGATGCGCGGCAGCACCACCGTCAGCGTATCCACATCGGCATTGGCCAGCGAGGCAAGGCCGATGCCGCGCAGGTGTCCGGCGTTGGGCTTGATGACCTCGACCTGCTCGATCAGCTGGTCGCCGCGCTTGATAGGTTCATCCAAAATCACGATGTTGTCGTTTACGGCTGGGGTATTTTTCACGGTTGCTAGTCTCTTTATTGTGCTGGAAAGGGTCGGCAGCGGGACACGATGCCGACAGTTATGTCGGGTTACACCAGGCCGATGGCTTTGCGGTGCTGCTCAAGGCGGTCAACGCCGTTGACGATCTCGACCATGTTGACGACGTCGACTTCGATCAGGTCTTTGCCGTCAATGGTCAGTTTGAAATAGGTGCATTGCGTGGACACTTTGGTTTCCGTGTCTTCGCCCTGTTTGTACTCACCAAAATCAAACTCTTTGTGCCGCCCGCGCATCTGTACCTCGACGGCGGAGACGTCGCCGGTGTCGTCACGCTGGAACGAACCGGCAAAGCGCAGCGGAATGTCCGAGGTGCTGCCCCACTGTTGCAGCACCAGTTCATCCAGACCGCCAATGGTCCATTCCAGCGCCAGCGCGTCGTCGTCCAGCCCGAAATCAATCGCGGCCGCGCCGTTCATGCCGCCGCCGCGATAGTTCTCCAGCTTGCGGGTCAGCTTGGGCAGGGTCAGCGAGGACACCACGCCCAGATAGCTGTTGCCGTCGTTGAACAGGTTGAGGTATTTCAGTTTTTTAGGCAGAGCCATGAGGGTTCCTTAGCCGTTAATGGCCGTGGCGAACGTCGCCAGATATTTATCAGTGATGCGCTGGCGCAGGGTCAGATCTTCCAGCGGCGGGACCGGCGTAAAGTCGTAATCCACGAACAGCTTACCGGCCTTGAGGGTGTCGACGGTGTTGGCGTCGGTGTCATACCAACAACTGCCGTCAATGAGGTAGCCCGCCGATTTCATTTCGCGGAATTTGGCGTTGATGCCTGCGATCATGTCGCGGATAAGCGTCGGGGTCATGGGCCGGTCCACCGCCCACAGGTGCGCCTCGGCCAGGGTGTCCGCCAATACCTGCGCGGTGCGGGTGTAGTTCTCGAAGGCAAACAGCGGATCGTCAGTACAGGTGCGGTTACCCCAGAACTTAAAGCCTTCTTTGCGAATGAGCGTGGTCACGCCGGCCTCGTTGAGCAGGTCCGCGTCGGTGCCGGTGGTCTGCAAATCCCAGTAGACGCTGGCAGACAGGCCGGTGACGCCGTTGACGCCGACGTTGGACAGGGTTTTATGCCAGCCGGTGTCGTTATCAATTTTGGCGCGCAGGCCCAGCGCGTAGGCGGTGGCCGCAGCGGTGTCGCTGGCGCTGGTTACGCTGTTCCACGCCACAAAGTCAGGCCAGATCAGCATCAGTTCACGCTGGCTGAAATTCTCGCGATATTTGAGGACGTCAGGCACGGTTTTACAGCCGTAGGCGCTGATGTAACCAAAAGCGCGCAGCTGCTGGCAGATAGCCGCCAGCGCCGTCGCCACGGCCAGGTTATCTAACCCAGGCACGCCGAGGATGCGCGGTTTTACGCCCAGCTCGGCCTGCGCGCCTAACAGCGCTTTCATGCCGGTATACATGCCGGTGGCGTCGGTGCCGCCGATGAGGTTGGTGGTCGTGGCGGCGTCGTCTTCACCTTCTTTAACGCGCACCACCACCACAACCGGCTTCGACTGATTGGCAATCGCCAGCAGTGACGCGGACAGCGTGCCTTGCTTGCCCGCCTTGCCTGCGGCGGTCAACACGTTAGTGATTAAAACCGGCGTGTCGAGGGGGAAGACTGTCGGATCAGCATCTTCGGCGGTGCAGACCATGCCGATGATCGCCGTTGAAACGGTGGAAATGACGCGGGTGCCGTCGTTGATTTCGACAACCCGGACGCCGTGGTGGTAATCAGCCATGTTGTTCTCTCGATGATAAGTGAGGCGTCAATCATCGCGCGTTGTGAGAGAGCAGGCACGGCGGGGAGGGTGTGGGAGGGATAGCACAACGGAGCTGCAGCACCGGCGGCATTGACGGTGTTCGATACCAACAAAAAAGCCCCTTGCGGGGCTGGGGTCAGGCGGGGGGTTTGGGCCAGCTAATCGCGGGGGCGAGTCGGGTATCGACACGGCTTAACAGCACCGTATATTTTTCCCAGTCAGACAGCGTTATCGCCTCGGCCTCGGTGGCCATCTGGTACTTAACCGCCGTGCTGAGCGGGGAAATAATGCGTTCCGCCTCTGACTGCAAGCGGCGTTTTTCATTTTCTGCCACCGTCACCGCAGCGGCCTCCTGCGCAACGCTGTCCGTGACCCATCGTTCTCCGTCCCATTGATCAAACGGGCTGGCCGGTTTCACAACGGTTGTCCCTTCAGGATAATGGCCCAGTGCCATGACCGCCTGAGATTTGCCATTCTCGGTGCTATAAACCGTTTCACCACGATGGTCGACAACGTACTCCCAGCCTGAGGCATCAGCCTTTCGGCAAAGGGCAAACCCCGGCTTGCGCTCACCCGGTGCATCTGTGCAGGCGTTAGCCGGGACACCCACACCAACGGGCAAAAGCTCAACCGATGAGGAGAGATACTCATGGGTCACGCTATCGTAGTTAAATACCGTGATATCACCCGCCACAGTAGCAATCTGCGCTTTGTTTAAAACAGCCTGAACCATTATGCCGCCCTCACAATATAGTTAAATGCGATGTTACAAGGTGCCGTTTCATTCTGGCCCTCTTCGGAGATGTAAAGGCCATCGCTCCCGGCAGTCGCGTAATAAAGTGAGTCAGTGGATTGTCGAGACCCTTCATAAACGGCCGGTGTATGGGGACCCGTGCCATTACCAAACAAAAAAGCATGGGTATGCTTCCTCATTTTATCCGTGGCGTAGGACAACACTGCGCGCCCGCTATCCAGCCCCCGACCATCATCCCAGCCACGAATAAACACGCCCCGCAAATCAGGTAAATTACCGGACGGAAATACCGCCGCAAGCACTGAGTATTTCGTTTTATCAAACGTGGCACCGTTGCATTTCAGCCAACCGGCTGGCGCGGTTGCCAGCGGCCAGGGTACGGGTACCCCAACGGGCAGCGCAGCATCTGCCAGTGGTGACAGCGCTGTTTGAACAAATGCGGTCGAGGCAATCTGCGTTGAGCTAGCTCCCTTCACCGCCGTCGGCGCGGTCGGCGTGCCGGTAAGTGCCGGACTGACCTTGGGCGCATATTGGCTATGAGGATTTGCAGCGCCAAGATGTTTAGCCATCAGGTCATCTGCATAGGTTTTCACCTCAATCGCCTTGTCATCCACGTACTGGCGCGTGGCCAGCACCACCGACGGGTCGATTTTTAGCGTCACCGCGTCGGTGCTGTTGATGATTAAAATCATGCGCACGGTCTGCGTGCGGCCGCTGCCCTCGGCCAGCATCGGCTTATAGGTTTCCGGACAGTTCGCCACGGCAATCAGCGTGTTGTCGCTGTCGTACAGGCCAATTTCGCGGATCCAAAATCCGCCCTCGTTTTCGGGAATGATTTGTTCGGCAATGATCTGACTGCTGTTGGCAGCGTCCACGCTCAGCCCGTTGAGCACGGCGCGGCGCTTTTCGTTCACCAGCGCGGTCTGCGTACCGGTCGGGGTAGGCAGCGTGCCGCCGCCGTCGCCGACGCCCATCTGCGTTATCTGGACCTTGGTCCCCAGCGCAGCGGCGTTCGAAAGCGCAGCGGCTCCCTGATGGGTCAGCAGGGCGAAGAATTTTGCGGTCATGCGTTTATTCTCACTGTGTCGATGATGTGAATGGCCGCGCCGGTATAGCCCGGCCCGGAGACGGTGATGATTTCAGGGGTGTAGGGGTAAAC
The DNA here is from genome assembly GCF_049889095.1 of Ewingella sp. S1.OA.A_B6. Taxonomy (NCBI): domain Bacteria; kingdom Pseudomonadati; phylum Pseudomonadota; class Gammaproteobacteria; order Enterobacterales; family Yersiniaceae; genus Ewingella; species Ewingella sp. S1.OA.A_B6. The sequence goes on from NZ_JBLJFK010000001.1 coordinate 642,272, forward strand.
GGTCAGCAGGTCGCCGCCGTAGCTCGCCACGGCAACCGGCACCCCGCCGCTGACGTCGAGGTTGATGGACAAGCCAATCAGGTGGCGGCTGCACGGCTTCGCGTCGTCTATTAGCCGCTCCAGCTCCTGATACATTTCATCCGTGATGCCGGTGTCCAGCACGCCGACATCAAGGCGAAAGGTGCCGGGTGTCTCGTTGGTTTTCCACCACTCGATAACCTTGATGAGGTAGCCGAGCGGCTCGACCACGCGGCGCAGTGAACCGAGGGTGCCCTTGTGGCGGTGAACAAAGTACGCGGCCCGCACCACTGACCGTTTTGTAGCTTCGGGCCAGCTTTCATCCCAGCGGTCCACCGACCACGCCCACGCCAGATAGGGCAGCAGCGAAAGCGGGCAGGTGTCAGCGTTCCACAACTTGCGCAGCGGCACCGGCAGCGCCTCAATCTCTGCGCAGGCTTTGGCGGCGGCAACTTCCAGCGGTGACGACCCCACCGGCAGCAGCCGGCTACTCATCCGAACCCCCGACCGTTATCTGATAGCCGGTGCAGAAGGCGGCCTGCGTTTTGTCCAGCACCACGTCGGCAAGGGGTGAGGCCAGCTCAACCCGCTGCACCCCTTCAACGTGCAGCGCGGCATAAATAGCTGACTGGCGAATGTCACGACCTAGCCGGTTTTGTGCGCTGACGTAGGCGGCGAGCTTTGCCTCAGCGGCGGCGCGAATGGGTTCCGCTTCCGGCCCCGGATACAGGTACAGCACGGCGTTAATGGCGTAATCCACGATGGAGGCGGACTGGACCGTGACGCGGTCAGCCACCGGGCGCACGTCCTCATCGTTCAGCGCGGCGTCCACCCTCGCCAGCAGGTCGGCGCTGGCCTCGCCGTTATTCTCACGCGACAGCACGGTAATGGTGACGTTGGCCGGTGAGGGGCTGATCGCCGACGCGTCGGCCACGCGCCCGTCTGCGCTGCGCGCATGGTACTCATATGCGCCGGTTGGCCCCGCCACGCTCAGCCCTTCAAACGCCTGCGGGATGCGGCGGCGGTAGTCGCTGTCTGACTCCATCACCGCCGATACCGGCGGGATAGCAGAGGTATCCGCCTCGACCATAACCAGACGCGGCACGTTAAGGTTTGCGCCGAGCTGGTCGAGGTCAGCGCCCACGGCATAAGCCACCATCACCGCCTGCGCGGCTTCGTTCACCCGCTGGCGTAAGATCACTTCGCGGTAGGTGTTTTCCTGCAGCAGCTTCACGATGGGTTCAGATTCGAGCGTCAGCGTGCGGGCGACAGCGGCCTGCTGCTCTGGCGGGAAAAGTGAGATCAGCGTGGCTTTGCGCTCGGTTAGCAGGGTTTCGTAATCCAGTTCTTCCACCACGCCCGGCGCGGGTAACTGGCTGAGGTCAATCGTTGCCATAGGGTTAGCTCACAGGAACGGTAAGGGAAACATCATCCGACGTGTCGCTGCGGGTGCCGGTGATATCAACCACCATTTTTCCGTCAGCCGTCGTCTCGAAGGTGATGCCGGTCAGTTTTACGCGCGGTTCCCACTTGAGGATCGCGCCATAGCACGCGGCCATAATTTGCAGGCGCAGCGCGGCGTTCTGCGGGCGGTCAAGCAGCTCAGACAGCAGCGAACCGTAATCACGGCGCATGACGCGACTGCCGACCGGCGTCGCCAGAATGTCAGCGATAGACTGCTGAATATGGTCGAGGTCTTCGACGCTGCGCCCATTGCCACGGCTCATGCCGATGTATTTAGCGCTTGCCATCGGTATACAGGCAGTAGAGGCCAATACCCGCGACCAGCCACCAACCATGAACGCCTTTAGCCAGCATGACGCCCGAAACACAGGCGGTGAAAATGGTCAGGAACATTTTTAAACTCATCTGATTACTCCTTATTAACATTATGATGGCGTGGAGGTATTGCCGCCGCCGGTCTGCACGCCGCCGTGCTTATGGGCATGCAGCACGACGCCGTTGGAGGTGATGCTGCCGCCCGAATGCGTGAGGGAGCCGGTCATGACACCGCCTTTCTTAATGTCGATGGTTGAGGTGGTCAGTTTGTTGGTGCACACCACCTCCGGGGCGTCGAGCGTGATGCGGGTGGTGGCTACGCAGGTGATCAGCGGCGACGTCACCGCCACTTTTTCAGAGGCGTTGACCGTGGCGGACTTAATGCCGGTCGCCAGCAGCGCGCCGGTGTCCGGCTCGTACTCGATCACCGCACCGTCCGGGAAAGCGATATGCACCGCGTCAGCCGAGGCGGACGGCGCAGGGAAGTCGTCAGAGAAAACGCCTGGCAGCACAAAGGCGGTATCCAGTTCGCCGCCGAGGGACAGCAACAAAACCTGCTCACCCACGGAGGGCGACCACCAGACACGCGCGCGGCCAGCGCGGGCCGTAAGCCAGTGCAGCCAGTCGGTTTTATTACCGGCGGTATCGACGCGGCAGGTGCCTTCGACTAAGTCCACCTCGGCAACGGTGCCAATGCGGATCAGATTGCGCAGCAGGCGCAGGACGTCGTTTTGATTGGGGGATGTATTCATGTAAAGAAGAATGCCGCCCAGTTAGGCGGCATACAATTTGAGAAGGGTTGATGGCAGTTGGCACAACGTGGGGATCACTGAATGAGGAGTATTAGCTCAAACTTGAGCTGACACATTTCGTAGGTAGAACATCATTAAATCTGACAGTTTGGTTTGAGTTGTGAGTTCAACGGGTCGACGCAACGCCCTTCTTAAAAAAGGGGGATGGCAGGCCACCAACAACGCTCTTCAGTAGAGCCAAAGTGTTGATACCCAGAAAATTTTGGGGCATAAATCCCCTAATCAGACAGCTAGCACCACGATGACTATGGTAAAGACTAGGCGAAAATCAAGGTTTGAATTTTAATCCACCCAATGATACTGTATATGCATACAGCTAAAGATGATTTTAATCTCTTGTAGGTGCTTGGATTTATGGAATAATAAACCCAAATAATTTACAGGAGTTTTCTTATGCAATTGTACGCATTACGTGTGTTGATGAGACCACGCGACCCTGATCTTTTTTCCAAAGGGTCTGTTCAAAAAGACATTGTGCATTTTGAAAATGCCATAGTAGCCACCGCACAAAAGTTACATCTGGCTTCATCAACACCATCTGTTTATAAGAAAACTAGTTACACGTTGAAGTTGAGTATGAAACCCACTGAAGGCGTCATGGCTGGGATCATATCAAAACAACAAAAAATTAGGGGGCATGATAAGGATTTTCTTGAGTTCGATGTAGACAATTATCCACCTATCGTATGGATTTGGGACAGAGAAGAGCAAGTGTTATTGGTCGAGAAGAAAACCGTGGTATTCAAGGATGCACATCAAGTTGCTAAGGCATTCGAGGATCTTGCCAACAACGACTACTTGGCTCAATTGGGACTTAGAATCTTTATAGAACCTTGTCTTGAAATCGAGGATTTTTGGTCGGAATACCATAGACTTCAGTTTATCGACAAAGTTAGTTTTACGTTGATTACCCCGAATATTTTCGGAAGTAGTAAGCAAGCCTTAACTGACGATTTGCGGAAGATTGAGGCAGATACTAATGCAAACGCTGTAACCACAACATTTGAAAATAAAGATGGTAATTTAAAACTTAAAAGCTCTCATTGGGCATCTGTTCTTGTCGACTGGGTAAAAGACGGTGGTGGTTCTTGGCTAATTAAAGGACGAAAAACACTTAAGTCAAAATCTACAACTGTGTCCAGTAATCAAACGGCCAAGATAGTGCTTATTGAAGGTGAGATCTCAGAAATTCAACTAGATGGTTACTCGCCAAGCGATCTCAAGGAAATCATAGTATTACATCAAAAAAGGTACACGTATAAAAATGAAGAATCTAGGCGTCTGGATTAAAGCTATAGTTCTATTCATATTATGCTTAGCGTTATCGTCTACTGATAAGCAGGTTTATACCCTGCTTGAGCAGGCATCGGCAGGGGTGATTGGCTCAATACTCGGAGGGATCACTGCGGGAATATCTGTAATTTTCGGCATTTTGGCGGTTATCAATAAGGATCAAAAATGCTCAAATTTTGCAGATTATTTGGAAAGTTTAGAGGCTGACCTGAAATTACTTGTGTTCTGTTTAGGCGCAACAATTTTCTTGCCATACTTCCGAAATTATGACTTACCTCTAATAAGTTATCCCAATCATGAGTTGATTCCTTCTAAAGCGAAGTTGTTTACCGCGGCAGAGCTATTTGCCGTAGTGATATCTCTCAATCTCATTGTTGAAGTGATTAGTTGCATGTTTTTAGTGGTTAAGCAAAGTGTGAAAAAAGAAGATTAGTTAACCTGTTTTGATCCTACATCTAATGACTAGTACAAAACACTCTAGCAACTTCCATTTTTGGCACCGAGCTACCTATCAGATTAGGTTTGGCTCTGTGCGGTAGTTGTGTCAGGTCAAGCCTGTGCTAATACAAATTAGCATTTCATCTTCCACAATTTTCAAATCTTCCGCATCCAGCCCCAACAACGGACGCGCTTCATACTTCATCTCTCCCGCCTTGAGCGAGGGCCGATCACGCAGGCCGTAATGATGCACCTTTGCCATGCGCTGAACTTGGCCGGTGAACTCCACCACCGCGTCATTACCGGTGCCTTTGGCCTTCATGTATTTATTGGTACGCAGCTTGCTGAACATTTCCCGCTTAATACGGCCTTTCTTACGGCGCAACGGCTGCGCCAGGCGCGGCGTATAGGGTTGACCGTCCGGGCCAACCTGCCGCTTTATCCGCTCCTGTTGGTTTTTGCGCAGGCGCTTCGCTATGGTCGCCGCCATGGCTTTACGGCTTTGCGGGGACAGAGCGGCGATCAGCGCTGCCAGCCGACTGTCGAACGCGGTTAGCTCACTCATCCCACGCACTCACCAGCTTGCCTTGTAAATACAGTTCGCGGGGCCTGTCGATGTCTGCCGGTAACAGTGGCTCTGGCCGGTGAGTCACCCGCAGCGCGCCGCCTTCCTGCTTAACGATAACCATCTCGGTCAGCTGCAAATTGATGCTGATATCAAAACTATTGTCATTGTTCATATCCGCACGGAAGGTAAAGCCCTCCTGCTGCTTTGCCGCTGTCGCCATAATGTCCGGCTGATGCTCACGCAGCCATGCCAGAGTCGGCACGATCAGCAGGTCGGCGTCCTGGGTGAAGTCGGTGATCAGCAGGTTGAGCTGATACTGATATTCGAACGACAGCGAGGTGGCAAGCGTCGACACGATACGAGCATGATCAATAAAAACGCGGAGCTGCTCAGGGCTGGTTTTGAGTACTGGCACGCGGGCCGTCAGATAGTCGCGTAACTGCAAAGGTTTTAGCACGGTGTTTCTCCTGGCATTGTTTAACCGTTTCAATCTGGAGGCCACAGGCCACCAGTGCGGCCTCCAGATTTCTGACATCACTGCTTAAGTCGCCGTTAGTTTTGGGCTGACTGGCCGGGATCGGGCAACTGCTGACGGCGGGACAGCCAACGTAAATAATCTCCGGGGGTGGCAAAGGCCGGGCGCTGTTGCAGCCGGATAACATCGTCAGGCAAAGCAGCAGCAAACCAGTCACGCAGCACTTTATTTTCATTGAGTAACCTCTGTATGCCGTATTCCTGTTCCCGCGCCTGCTGCCCCGCACCGGTCAGCGCGTCGCGCAGGCTGCGGCTTTGTTGTTCAAGTTCGTCGGCTTCCGATTTCATCCGGGTGATGGCCCGATCCCGGCTTTCAATACCCGCCGACAGCGTGCCTATCACCCGTTCATTAGCGGCAATATCTGCTTTCAGGCTGGTCAACTGATACCGCTGAACACCGACCGCCGCAAAGGCCGCGATCAGTAATGCCGCCATAATCCCCATCAGCACGCGCATATCAGGCCCCTTTCAGGCAGTAAGCCCGCTCATTGGCGCGGCGGCGTTCCAGCCCGGCAGAGCGCACGCCTTTCACAAACACCCAGCGCGGCAACTGCTCGCAGGCTTTACGCCATTCGCCTTTGTTGATAAAAAACGCCAGCGTTGAGTCACACGCGGCTTTTATGCCAACGTTAAAGGCGAAGGACACCACGGCGTCATACACTGCCTGCGGCATGCTAATCGCCATGCAGCGGGCGATCCCGCGCTCAACGCGCTGAACGTCCGCCACCAGATTAACCGCCGCCTGATACTCGGTGATCTGAGTCCTGGCGGTGACGCCCTCGGTGTGACCAATGCCAATCGTCCAGACATTCGCGCTGCACTGATAGGCTGACAGGCGGCACCCTTCAAAGTCGGCGATCAGACGCAATCCCTGTTCCGATGTATGTAGCCCGGTGGTTTGTGGCAGCAGCGCAACGAGGCCGAGTATCACGGCCACCAGGCAGCGCTTAACGATTGATGGCGTCATTCATCCCCCGGTCTATTCCCATGTTTTGCAACAGGCGAAACGTCTTGCGACGGTAGTACCAGTTCACAAAAAAGGTGCAGACGCCCATGACTGCGCCGACCAGGAAGGCAATATCCTGCGGCGAGAGTCCGCCCAGCCACGCCAAAAAAGCCGCAATGCAGTAGCAGAGAAACGTGCTGATGCGCTCCATGGCCATCACTCCCAAAGTGAGACGGTTTCACTGACCGTGGCCTGCGCCACGTCCGGCAGTTCAACCGCGTAACCGTGGGGCAGCTCGGCCCCTAAATCGGCTAACCCAACGTTAGCCGCGTAAACCTGCTCAACCACCGAGGCCGTGCGCCCGTAGTGCCGCCAACACAGCGCGTCCACGGTGTCGCCCTGTTGGGCGAATACCTGCATCAGATAAGCCCGATGATGGCGTGCGCCACACCGGCGACGTCGTGGATAGCATTACGGGCATCGCGCCACAGTTCATCCACGGTGCGCTCTACAATTTCGGCCTTTTGACTGCCCTTGTCGGTGGTGTCGTTACCGGGATAGCGCTCCGCCAGATTCGCCGCCGTCATGGAGGCCACGGCGTTAAAGTAGGCACCGGTTTTCACGCTTTCACCGTCAATGTCGTCGGCGGGGACGTCAGCCAGGGTGTTAAATCCGCAGGCCATTTGTGCGGCGCGGTAGTCATGCAGTTCGGCGTTAACCTCGGTCATGGCACGCACGGCCACCGCGCGCAGCCGCTTCGGCGTGACGGTGCCTTCGAGTCGCAGCGTGTCGCGCAGGTCGGCGGGGCTGATGGCGGGCCAGAAAAAGGAATTACCGATCGTGGGTTCCGCCGCTGCCGGCGGGTTTGGCTCGCTAATAACGAGTGACATAAATACCTCTAAATGGGGGGCGGTGGACGCCAGCGTTGAACCCGGTCACTGACCTGTCGCGGCTGGCGTGCCGCCCTGCGCGGGGCGCATTCTGTTAGCCGATGGACGCTTTTTTAATGTCGCGTTCCAACTGCTCAATGGCTTTTTTGACGCCGCTGTTGATATCCAACTGCATGGCGCGTTTCATGTGTTGCAACGCGAGGCCAGCCCTGCCCGTTGCGCGGTAGACTGTGCCGATCACCTTGTGCAACTTAGCGCGCACAAGGTCCGGCATATCTTCACCGTCAGTCAGTTCCAGCGTGTTCAGCAGCGGCTCAATCTCGACCGTCTCGCCTGCAGCCATGTCGCGCAGGGCGATCAGCGTGACTTCCTCCGCCAGCAAATAGCCCGCCGGGCGGGTGAAGTCGTCAGGCGTGGCAAGCTTATGCTTGAGGGCGTAACGCGCGATATCCAGCGCGCCGGGAATATCACCGGCATCCAGACGCCAGACCATGACGGTCATGAGAATGGCGTCCTGCGCGCCGTTACCCTCGGCCAGAACACCGGACACCCAGGGGACATAATCCGGCAGCATGCTGCGTTTTAGCGCGGCTTTGGTTTCGTTCGACTTGACCTGTTTTAGCCGGGCTTTATCTTCATTGAGCTTTCTGAGTTGCAGTTCATAGCCGGTCGCATGGCGCAGCAGGTGGGTATCCTGCTGCGCGGCCTCGATAGCTGACTGCCGCAAAAAGTGACTACGGGCAGGGCTGACCATGACTTACTCCTTATCGGCTTCCGGTTTTGCCGGTGCTTCAAATGTGCCGATCTGGATGTTCTCCACCAGACAGCCGCAGGCGTAATCTTCCACCACGTAATCCTCGTTAATGGATTCGTAGTTTTCCACGCGGTCACGCTTCGGCACTTCGTCAATGTGGCGGCGGTGCGTGCCGTCCTGCCAGTAGATAGACAGGTTGTCCAGGCGGGTGATCATGATGGCGTTGGCCGGGAAGCTCGGCACGCGCACGGCGGGCAGGTTGCCGAGACGCTTCTGGCTGATGATCAAATCCGCTGCCAGCGTTTCGGTGTTCGGCTGCGCCTGATTGACGATAGGGAAATACTTATCCGCCAGCATCTGACGGCCGCAAATCACCACCAGATCGGTGTCGTCCTGATAAATCGGGTCGATCAGGTTGTTGGTGGCGTCCATCACCAGCGCGTCGAGGTTGGCATAGTCGCCGTTTTCACCGATGCGGATTTTTTCTGAAATGACCGCGCCCGTGTCTTTGTCGGTGATATTGATCATCACGCGGGCCGGGGCGTTCTCACGGTATTTCTGCAACCAGCCCACGCCCACGTCCTGCAACAGTGGGTTTTTAGCGCGGTCAGACGTGGCGGCGCGCTTCACGCCGTTGAAGCCGATCATGATGCGGTCCAGCGCCTGGCGTTTGATGATGGAATCACGCAGGCGGGTCTGGAAGTCCTGATAGCGCGCCCACAGGTCAAGCTGCGCGTAACGGAAGTGGAAATCATAGTTCACCTGCTGACACTCGTAGTTGTCAGACGTCAGGCTGGAGAAATCTGCGGTCTGGCGCTCGCCGGTGCCGCTGGTGTCGGCCGTGCTGGCGATAGTCCCCGCCACGCCCACGCCGACTTTCTCGCCCTTCATTTCCTCAACCGGGACGATGTTGATTTTCTGCAGGAACTCGGAGGACTCCTGCACGCGGGTCATCAGGGTCTGGGTGACGGACGGCTCAACGCTGAATTTCTTGTTCAGGTCACCCACGTCCACGCCGCTCAGTTCGGCGACGCGGCACATGTAGGCATTAAATTTAATTCGGGTAGTCTGGCGCATTTTTTTTCCTAAAATCTAAGGGGATAGTCAACCGGTGAAGGCGATCAGCAGTCGGTCATCACGGCGTCTTTGCCACCGTTGCCGCTGGCCGCAGGGCGCTGCGTGAAGCTCAACGGCTGGGTTTTTTCCAGCTTGTTTTTCAGCGCGCTGAATGCGGCGCTGTCTTTTGCTGTGGACGTTTCCAGTGCGTCGAGGCGTTTATTCAGCGTGGTTTCCAGCGCGGAAAGCTTGAGGTCCTGCGCTTCCAGACCGGTCTGCGCGTGTTCGGCGACTTCTGTTACGGCGTCGTGAACCTCGGTAAAGCGGGCGTCGTCGCTGACCTGCTTGCGGGAGAAGGTCTGTTTAATGCGGTCAACCAGAGAGGGGCGGGTGTCGATTTCTTCGAACTCGATCAGCGTTTCTTCGGCGGCGGTAAACAGGTTTTCCGGCGACAGCTTGCGGTTAGCCAGGGGGTTCTGCTCGGCGGTGGCGCTAAATTTGAGGTACTCCGTGCCAAGGCTGGCCGGGCTGTCCGTTACCGCCAGACCGACCAGATAGGCCGCGCCGGTGTTGGCAAACTTCGGGTTAACCTCCACGGAGGTGTACACCTTCTGACGGGCTTTATTCATAGCGACCAGATCCGGCGTCGGGTCGATTTCCGCAAACAGCGCCAGTTTCCCCGCCAGTGCGCCTTCGGTAATTTCTTCGGCGTAGCAGGCCGTTACGTCGCCATAAGCGCGGAATGAACTTTCCGGCAATACGCTTTTGATGTGCTCCAGATTAATTCGCGCACCGTACACTTTCGGGTCATAACCCGATGCCATTTGCGAGATCCATTCACGCGTGATGGCGCGGCCGTCGGTGGTCGCGCCCTCCACGCAGATACGAAAACGCTTTGCTTTTGTTGCCATCTTTCTGACTCCGGTCGGTGGATGTTTCGAGAGGGCCAGTGTCACCAGAGTGACGGCCAGCCGCCAGCGGGCGCGGCTTGATGCTCGATGGCACAACGGGGACAGCGCGAAGAAAGGCAGGTCAGTCGGTAACGTGGCGGCATGATCACAACCAACAGCACCATACTCAGCGACCCACGGCGACAGGCGGCACTGCTTTACTGGCAGGGTTTTTCTGTGCGCCAGATTGGGGAAACGCTGAACCAGAAAACGCCCACCGTGCAGAGCTGGAAAACGCGCGATAAATGGGAGGCCATTGCGCCCATTTCCCGCGTGGAAGCCAGCATGGAAGCGCGGCTGATCCAGCTCGTACTGAAAGACGTGAAAGGAGGAAGTGACTACAAAGAAATCGACCTGCTGGGCCGACAGATTGAACGGCTGGCGCGGGTTAACCGCTACAGCCTGACCGGCAGCGAAGCCGACCTGAATCCGAACGTGGCCAACCGCAACAAAGGGGACAGGAAAGCGCCGGAGAAGAACGTGTTTAGCGACGAGGCTATCGGCAAGCTCGGCGATATTTTCATGGGTGAGTCCTTCGAATATCAACGCGGCTGGCACCGCGCCGGGATGCAGCACCGCATTCGTAACATCCTCAAATCGCGCCAGATTGGCGCAACCTTCTACTTTGCCCGCGAAGCGATGATCGACGCGCTGACCACCGGGCGTAATCAGATATTCCTGTCCGCCAGCAAGGCGCAGGCGCACGTGTTCAAAAACTACATTATCGACTTTGCCCGGCAGGTTGACGTCGATTTGAAAGGCGACCCGATTGTGCTGCCGAACGGCGCACGGCTGATTTTCTTAGGCACCAACGTGCGCACCGCGCAGAGCTACACCGGCAACCTGTATCTGGACGAATACTTTTGGATCCCGAAGTTTCAGGAGCTGCGCAAAGTGGCGTCCGGCATGTCGCTGCACAAGAAATGGCGCAGCACCTACTTTTCAACGCCGTCCAGCCTGGCGCACAGCGCCTATCCGTTCTGGTCGGGCGAGCTGTTCAACAAGGGCCGACGCAGCAAGTCCGACCGCATTGACCTTGACCTGTCGCACAGCCACCTGGCGAAAGGCGCGCTGTGCGCCGACGGGCAGTGGCGGCAGATTGTCACGGTAGAAGACGCACTGACCGGCGGCTGTGACCTGTTCGACCTTGACCAGTTAGCGATGGAGTACGGCCCGGCGGAATACGACAACCTGCTGATGTGCGAATTTGTTGACGATAAGGCGTCCGTCTTCCCGTTCGCCGAGCTGCAGGGCTGCATGGTGGACAGCCTGGAGGAGTGGGAGGACTTCGACCCGTATCTGATCCGCCCGTTTGGTTTTCGTCCCGTCTGGATTGGTTATGACCCGTCGCACACCGGTGACAGCGCCGGTTGTGTCGTTCTGGCACCGCCCGCCGTGCCGGGCGGCAAGTTCCGCATACTGGAGCGCCACCAGTGGAAGGGCATGGACTTCGCCGCCCAGGCGGAGAGCATCAAAGCCCTGACGGCCCGCTACGTGGTCGAGTACATCGGGATTGATGCGACCGGCATCGGTCAGGGCGTGTTCCAGTTAGTGCAGCAGTTCTTCCCGGCGGCGCGAGAAATTCGCTACACGCCCGAAGTGAAGACGGCGATGGTGCTGAAAGCCAAAGACACCATTTCATCCGGGCGGCTGGAGTACGACACCGGCCACACCGATATCACCGCCAGCTTTATGGCGATCCGCAAGACCATGACCGCCAGCGGCAACCGCTCGACCTACGAGGCCAGCCGCAGCGAAGAGGCCAGCCACGCCGACGTCGCGTGGGCCACCATGCACGCCCTGTTAAACGAACCGCTGACCGCTGCCAACGGCGGACACAGTCCCAATATTCTGGAGTTTTACTAATTATGAGTAAGCGCAAATTTCGCAAGTCAGCCCCCGCTGCCGCACCGGCACAGCAGGCCGGGGCCGAGGCGTTCAGCTTTGGCGAACCGACCCCCGTTTTAGACCGCCGTGAAATTCTGGACTACATCGAGAGCACCGGTAACGGGCGCTGGTATGAGCCGCCGATCAGCTTTGAAGGGCTGGCGCGCAGCGCGCGGGCGGCGGTGCATCACAGTTCACCGATGTTCGTTAAGCGTAACATTCTGGCGTCCACCTTCGTGCCGCATCCGTTGCTGTCACAGCAGGAGTTCAGCCGGTTCGCCCTGGACTATATTATCTTTGGCAATGCGTTCTTAGAGCAGATCCCCAACCATTTAGGCGAGCCAATCCGCCTGGCGTGCAGCCCGGCCAAATATACGCGGCGGGGCGTTGAGCAGGATAAGTACTGGTTTGTGCAGTACTGGAAAGAGGCTCATGAGTTTACGGCCGGTAGCGTGTTCCACCTTATCGAGCCGGATATCAATCAGGAGCTGTACGGCCTGCCGGAATACCTGAGCGCGCTTAACTCGGCGTGGCTCAATGAGGCCGCGACGCTGTTCCGCCGCAAGTACTACCAGAACGGTGCGCACGCGGGCTACATCATGTATATGACCGACGCCGCGCAGAGCAGCAGCGACATTGAGCAGATGCGCAAAGCGATGCGCGATACCAAAGGGCTGGGGAATTTTCGCAACCTGTTTATGTACGCGCCGAACGGTAAGAAGGACGGCATTCAGATCATCCCGCTCAGCGAAGTGGCGACCAAAGATGATTTCTTTAACATCAAGAAAGCCACGCGCGACGACCTGCTGAGCGCGCACCGCGTTCCGCCGCAGATGATGGGGATCATTCCAGATAATGCAGGAGGGTTTGGTGATGTGCAGAAGGCGGCGCAGGTGTTCGTCAGGAATGAACTGACGCCGTTACAGGAAAGAATCAAAGAGCTGAATGACTGGATAGGCAAAGAGGTGATCCGGTTCAAGCCTTACGAATTAACTACACAAGATTAAATATGAAACCAGCTGCCTTCATGCTCGAAGGTAGCTTAAGAAGATACTAAACTTTGAGCATGGATTACTGAAGTGCATTGAATTTATTTGCATTCATAACTCTTCTGCATCGTACCAAAGCTTTTCGAAGTAATTTTCTATGCCTTGCTGGTGTGCATCAAGAGAGTGTAGACCAATGGCAGATTCAATCATTTTGCTTTCACCAAAATCCGAGCTTGCTAGCCATATGATATTAGGCTCAATAAAAACCACCTTGGCATTAATTTTATTGTGTAGGGCAATTTTTATTTCAGGGAATATTTTTTTTAAATGAACTGCGTTCTCCCTAGCATCCGTATGCGCAATTATATGAATGTCATAAGGCCGCTTATCTAATATTTTTTCAATGTATCCTATATTGGAAAGTTTGTTAGTTACTATGCGTATAGTTCCTTCCGCCGTCCCAATCTGCGATAGTCGCGTACTCCATGTGCTTGCAGATATGGAAAATTTCGCATCATCACATTTGAATGCAAACCCACCACTATCAGTTTTAAAGACCATTTAATCTCCTTGTTGAAATCAGCCAACTTGGGTCTGTCAATACTGGCTTCAATCGAAGCTAAAAGCAAACCACACTTTCCGCCCCCTCTGAATCTACATAGAATAGATAGCTCTCTAACAAATTAACTTATATGACCCTGACACATCAACTTGAGTCATAGGCTCAACGGTCTCCTCAAGTAAAGGTGCCCTGCGCGCAATGTTACCCGCCTGCCCGCTGTGACTTTAGTGATCGGTTTTAATGCACTAACACGTTCCATCGAAAGCCCTGCCAGAGCGGGCTTTGTGGCGTTACGTGTTCTTTTTGGATCATGCAAAAGCATGCGGGTTATGCATGCAGAGCAAATATTTCCTGTTTCATTGTTTGCTGAGTCAGTGGGGGAGGGATAATTTGCGTCAAAATTATCATCTGGAAGGTCTGAAATCATCGCCATCACCTGATCAAATTCATGGGCCTTACACTACGCAGAACGGGAAGAAAGACGAGATTCAGATTTTGCTTCTGAGCGAGGTCGCAGCCAAGGATGATTTCTTCAACATCAAGAAGTCCAGCTGTGGTGATCTAGTGAGCGCACACCGTGTTCCGCCGCAGATGATGGCGATCATGATAATGCGGCGCAGTTATTTATGAGAAATGGGTTGATTCTGCTGGAAGAGAGAGTATGGCGGTTAACTACTGGTTAGGTGGGGAAACAATCTCTTTTATAGACCATTAATTAAATTTCAGTTGGATTGGTTATTTACAATTAAAAAATCCAGATCGTGATATTTTTTATTAATCAAATAAACTTCATTTTTTATGTGTTCTTTGAATTCCGTTTCATCATCGAAACATACTAGTTCTTTCTCAATTATTTTCTTATCAATAACTAAACTGTAGCCATTGCTTTCTACTTCTTTTGCAAAACCTTGTAGGGTTACGATTGTCACCATAAGGACTCCTCCTAACTTAAGCCCGAAAGTGTATGTTGTGCTATGCTTTTTTTTGGCATCCAATTCTTTATATCCGCCGTCTACTGAAAATTTAAAAATAATCTCATCAAGTCTTGTGTGATACAAATAATAAAACTTTAACACATGCTCTCTATTTGCATGAGCTTCACTGATGCTAATTCTCAAATTACTGCTAATTTTAATTTTTGATGCAATCCAGACTATTCTTTCTATATTATCAACTTCATTCCTCCATTCGTCGCTGCCTGAAGGTTCGCCATCTTTAGTTGGAGTAATAAGAAAGGTAGCGCTAACTTCAGGTTTGTTTTCTAATTGGATATCTACTAATATTTCTCTTTTTTCGATACATATCCAACTTAAAAGTTTTGCTTGGTTGTATAAGTCTTGAAGTAAATGTTTTTCTGGCCCCATAGTTAATTGATAGGTCGAGGCTCTTTCACCCATACCAATCATTATATCCAAAAATGCTGTCTTAAGACGAATTCTAAAAAATTTTTCTGGCAGGTTGGGTATTGGGGGTATATATATTTTTGCAGGGAAATCAATTGAAGCACTATATTTATCCTCTCTAAATTTAACGTTCACACTCATCGAACTATCAGTGGGTGAAATTTTTAAAGTTGCTTTTGGTGCTTTGTGTAAAGGTGATGCTAGTTCAATCCCAAATCTTTCCTCATTAATTATTACGTCGATAACTTCAACTTCTTTATCATAACCTAAACATGCTTCAATCATGCCAATAACTGATTTTTCATCTGCCGTTGAAAACTTAATCACTCCAGATCCTGATTCGAAGCCAACACTTTCAGTAAATTTTATTTTTTCTAGAGAATAATCGCTCATACCTTTAGGAATGTATTTCTCAATCATTTTTTTTAAATCTAATCCTGAGATACTGTTAAGTTTATGGCTGTCATTATAGCTAATTCTCATGGATGAATTATTAAGTTTTTTCTTGCCCCCTCCTTGTTCAGCTTGTCTGATTTTGGTTAATGATTCCTTGATTAGTGCGTTATCAAAATGCACTAAAAATAAATCTTGAGGATTTTTGCTTGTACCAAATTCCATGAAAAGGAAAAATGTTGGTAGAGGGGATTTACAGAATCTTAAGAGATTCGATAATTTTACTGGAGAAAATCTTCTGTTTTTAGTTGTGGATTTAATTTGTACTTTACTTTCAATTGGTCCCTGTGCTGTATCAGAACTAGCGCAACCACTTTCAAACGGGAAGTCTAATATGTAGTCCCAGCCAGCCATGTCTTCTTCGGATTTATTACAATTTATATTTTCAGAGGCGCATAAGAAGTTGAATAACTTTCCCCCATAGTACCAATTTTCTGGGCCATACATAATCCTTTTATTAGGTTTTTATGATGTTTTTCGTAATTAAATTACCAAAAGAATGTAGAAAAATTAATTAAATATTACTCATCTATTAAGTCAAGATATATTCCATAGACACGTTGCCATACCCTACGTAATGCTATCCTCGCCACGCCTTCCTGCTTCGTAGATCGCTTTAATGCAATTGCGCGATTCAGTGTACTCTCATCAAGTGCTGTGTTGAAGATAGTAAATGGCGGGGCGATCACCAAGCGAAATTATGGACTCTATGCATGCATAAGGCATTGGCAGGAACATCAGTTGTGCCAGGCTATTCATCATCGTCATAAACGGCGAAGTGGAGAGAGGGCGCACCGTCTTCATCCAGCACGTTATCAGCCAGGTCAGAGATCATTTCCATCACCAGTGCGTACTCATCTTTCTTGCACTGAGCTGACTGCGAGATATCAGCCATAAGCCGGATTTTAATCAAAGCTATCTTGAGCTTATGCGAGGATTCCATCACCCACTCCAATGCACTGTTTATTTATACAGTATAGTATAAAAACTTCTTCACAATTTCCATAAAAAACTGACTGTTATTATTTGAGCAATCTCTCGAATGAGGACTTTAATGCGGCTGATCCCCATAGAAATCGGCCCAGCCCTGAAGTGGTGGGAGATGAATGACGACATCACCAAAGGTGATTTTGCCCCACGCGTTAAGGCTTCCAACTCCCAGCGTTCCGGGGCAATACCATGTTTTGCTAATTCACTGGATATCATCTGCACCTGGCACGTTCTGCAGGCGTCAATCTGGCTGACTGAGCAGCGCCACTCCATTTTGTTGGTTCATAATTTCGTTGTGCTATTGATTATCTCTGGTTTCTCTTTACGGAAAGCTGCTCCGCCTCACTCAGCGCGGAGTAATTTACTGGCCTGAGGAGAGTACGCCGACCGAAATCAGCCGGCGGCGAATCAGTTTTTGCGGGGAGCAATGTATGCCGGAAATTGAAAACAGCCTATATCCGGTGTTCGGTGTTTATCTAACGCTGTGTGACTACGATGCTCAGGTTGGAGAAGCGATGGCGGTGCTCCGTGCATTAGATAAATTACGCTGGCAGGCATGCCAGAAAGTACGCAAGTTGCCTGACTAAGTGGCTGGCCGGGGAAATATTCTATCTAATCTTATTTATTCAATAAAGCAACTAAATCATCAGTTATTTATTTATTCTATCAACTCGGAAACAACTCAAGATAAAATCTCAATGGCCGATGTTACTAATTAGAGTGAGATGTAAAATATTTAAATTACATGTTTTACAAATTGTTTCACATGCTCATCAATTGTATTACAAAGAATCGTTGTCATTTTTACATTAAGGGATAATAAAATGAGTTTTATAAGAAACATTAAAATAAGAACGGCGCTCATACTCATTCTCATTACGTTTTCTTTATTATGGGCTGGGGCATCAGGCTTTGCCTTATATTCACTTAAGGAGTTAAAACAAGAGCTTGGGGTGACCAATGTTCAACAACAAAATGGCGACATCATCAATGGCGCCAATGCGCAATACTACCTTGCGGTGACAGCGCTTGAACGTGCTATGACTGGCTTAGAAAGAAATGATAGTGGAGTTTACGACCTTGAAATGAAGGCAACGCTTATCGAATTAGACAGTCTTAAAAATGGACTCAGCCAATTTAAAGCGATTGATCATGGAAACCTCGACTCAGCGACCGTGGATGATATTTATAACAGTTCATTTACTCTCTACAATAATGCTGTATTACCGATGTTTAAATCAGCAACAGAAAAGAATATAAATGATTTTGATAAAATAAAAGCCGATAAATATCTTCCTCTTAGGAGTGACTTTAGTGTTGCAATAGACAAATACAACGCAAAGATAACCTCACTAAATAGTGAAGCAAATTTTAGGATTAACCAGTGGGTGGCATGGTGTCAGTATATTCTCATTAGTGCGCTATCAATCAGTCTGCTGATCATGCTGGCGACCGACCGTTATTTAGCTAACTTTCTCGTTAAGCCGTTGAACATAGTGAAGGCTTATCTTGAATCCCTCGCAGTAGGCGTGCTCGACAATAAGATTATTGACCAAGGTAAAAACTGTGTTGGGCAGTTAATCCCGTATATCGACAAAATGCAGGGGAACTGGGCCAAAACTGTCCATGAAATCCGCAACAGTGCAGATTCAATTTATAAAGGTTCTAGTGAGATATCGATCGGCAATACCGACCTGTCCTCCAGGACGGAAGAACAGGCGTCAGCACTGGAAGAGACAGCCGCCAGTATGGAAGAACTCGGTTCAACCGTGCGGCAGAATGCCGATAATGCCAGTCAGGCAAGCACACTGGCAGACCAGGCGACTCGGGAAGCACAACAGGGAGGGAGCATTGTCAACGGCGTCATCGCCACCATGACCAAAATTACCAGCAGCTCACATAAAATCGTCGATATCATTGGCGTCATCGACAGTATTGCGTTTCAAACCAACATTCTTGCCTTAAACGCCGCCGTCGAAGCGGCACGTGCCGGAGAGCAAGGCCGCGGGTTTGCCGTCGTTGCCAGCGAAGTAAGAAGTTTGGCGCAGCGCAGCGCACAGGCCGCAAAAGAGATTAGCGTACTGATTAAGGAATCGGTAGAAAACATTAAATCGGGATCTGAGCAGGTGACGAACGCAGGTGATGCGATGGAAAAAATCGTCAGTTCAGTCAGCCATGTCAATGACATTATGAGTGAGATAGCGGCGGCATCGACTGAACAAAGCAAAGGGATCAGCCAGATTGGTACCGCAGTGGTTCAAATGGACAGCGTGACGCAGCAAAATGCCGCATTAGTGCAAGAATCTGCGGCCGCCGCTGCCTCGCTGGAAGAACAGGCCCGTCAACTCACGGAAATTGTCTCTGTGTTTAAAATCGAAGGAAAGGAACCGCAATCTTCAACCGGTCCCCTTCTCCGGCCGAATACGCGGTCCAATAGCATCGCGTTAGTCAAAGAACAGGGCGGATGGGAAAAATTTTAATGTTGCAGCCCTTCTCAGCCTGTAAGAGAAGGGCGAATAACATTATTAACTTTCTTTGGCACATTATCGCCACTCTCTCCCGATAGAACTTTGATATCTGCAGTACAGGTAAGTCTTCCTGGGGCGCCTCCTCGTTGAGTTGGCGCCTTTCACCGGGATATATTACGAGGGAGAACTCTTTCCTACATTTTCATTCCGCCGTCTCTCACCTCTCCAAACTAGTTGAATTCCGCCCAATCCTCCAGTGCCTTAAAGTGCATATTGATATCACCGAACCTCATACGAGCACCGCGCGTTAACGCTTCCAGCTCCCAGCGTTCCGCGACAATGCCGTTTTTTGCTAATTCACTCGATATCATCGGCAACCTGGCACGTTCTGAGGGCGTCAATCTGGCTGACGGAGCTATATCGCGGGCCTTGGTTGGGTCATAACCTCGCTGCGCTTTGCTAATCCGTGGGTTGTCTTGACGGATACGCGCCACAATCGCCCTCACGGCGGCTATGTCGTTCCAGTCAATCGCCGATCCCGTATCGTTTTCGGCGGTCACTGTGTGTGATTCAGGCCGGTTATTTTGGCTTTTCTGCCGATTTGTCCCGGCAGGACTTCCGGCCAACCCACAGTTATTGACAGGACTCCGAGGCGCGCCAGAGGCGCTTTTTAAAGTCAAAGAATTAACGTCAACGGCAGACGCCACGATCCTCCATTGAGTTGTGCGGGTTTCATAAACGTTAGCATCGCCGAGGTGAGGCGCGAAAATACCCACGACCTTTTGCACGTCTTCATCATACGCATTCAGCTCATCAGCAACGCGACGCGCGACACGCACGGTCTGGTCTTCACGCGAAACGTTAGCGCCACCCTGTGCGGCAATGTAGGAAGCAAAATCACCGGCATCAGCAGCGGCACGCACGGCTTCAACTTCGTCGTCAAACGTGTCAGCCAAGCTAATAGACCGAATGCGTCGGCACTCGCGATACGCGCCCATCGTGGGTAAGCCAATCGGGTGAAATTGCGGTATACGCCACGTAGCGGCCCATGCGGTAACCGCAGCAGCAGAGTCGGTAAGCAGCTCGCCGGTTTCGTGGTCGCGCTCGCCTTCCAGTGCGTAGCCATCGATATTCTTCGCAATGTATTTAGCGATGTAACCCGCCGCGCCGCCACGGTTCATGTGCTTACAGTCAAAGCGATTCTTTGCTGCCCCACGTTCGTCGCCGTCTTCCTTCATGGCGCGCTTACGCATGATGTCGATCACGCGTAAGCGCTGGGCAGGCTTGGTGAAAAGCATCATGTGCCAGTGCGGCGTCGCATCGTGGTGAGGCTCAACAACGCGCATGCCGTAAACCTGCAGGCCATCATCTTTAAACGCGGTGCGGATCTTGCTCCACACATTGCACAGATAGCGCTGTCCATCTTTCGGCGTATAGACTTCTTTGTCCCACGTCCGGTTGAACTGCACCCGTTTATCTTTGCCTTTGCCGACGGTCCGGGTTGGGTGAAATTTTGAAGGCGTGGTGATAGTGATAAACATACCCACATCACCGGCCTGTGCCGCATAGCCTTCAATCCCGGCAATTGTGCTCATGAGTTCCATACGGCGGATCTCAGGGTTTGAAATGCTCGCCATCACCTTATCGATCAGGCTGAAACGCTCACCGGTTTCGACGTTTTCAATATCGCAGCTTTTGAGGTAGTCGATATTTGACTGGCGGCGCGCTTTCACTTCGCGGATTGCCTGCTTACTGGCATAGGGGGATTTACTGCGATTAACGTTGCCGATAGCGATCAGTAACGCTTCGCGCCAGCGGGTGCGCTGTGCTTTTAACTGGCGGACCCAGCAGTCGGGATTAACCAGGCGCGACAGGCTGGCGATGGCTGAACGGGCATCAAGACCACCTTTGCGGTATTTCTGCCAGTGCATCGGGAAAACATTGAAAGCGCGGGCCATGCCGGCAAGCTGACCATAAAGCTCAGCCTGGGTGTCGTTTTCAAACAGCACGGCGCTGTCACCGTCGTTTTCTGCGAGCAGCTCATCGCAGCGCGTTTCATAAATGGCCTTGAGCTGCGCGGCAATGTCCTGCGCCAGTATGCGCAAGCCTTTATCTTTCAGATTCGGCAAACGGTGATAGGTATCGGACTCTGAGACAAAACGCAGCGACGCATTCAGATCCATAGCATGGGCGGCATTTACGGAATCAACGCGCGGCAGGATATTGCGGCCCAGCGTGAAAACGAGGTATTTGTTTGCGGCGTGCAGACCTTTTTCTTTCAGCAGGTACTTATGGCGACTGGTGAAGGTTTCATAGAGATCGTGGGATAGCGTTTTTACTTTATCTAAAACGACTTGCCCCTGACGGAATTCGTCACGGGTAAGCGGTCTTTCATACTGCCCGGCAATTGCCGGGCGTGGTGCGTTCCAGGGGTAAGCCCATTCGGTAACAGCAAACATCATTCGCAAACGCCAGCATAAACGCTGTTACAGACAGATTGATCTGTCGAAGCCATGAGTAAATCGAATTGGTTGCCCCCGCGAGTTGTTAGCGCCCAATCTCTATAGGTTTTTATTCCATGAGACGAAAGGCTAATTTCAGCGCTGTTTTTCGTTGCCTTTTTAGGGTCATGCCCAGAATGGAAGAAAACAGCATTCCCACGACGCGAACAGGCTGCAACGATTCCTTCCCATTCAGAAAGGCGCTTAACCTCATCAGGCCAACGCTTAAAGATTTGTCCCAACTCGGCCTTAACAACATTGACGCAAGGCATACAACCAACACGATGACAACCTTGCTCATAAAGCGGATTGGGTTTAATACCGTGCCGTTTCGCCAGTGCAAATACTTCGTCATGCGTCCAATTGAGAATTGGGCGATAAATATTTAAACCTTTACCGAGATCAAAACCAGATTCCCACTCACTCAACAGAGCGCGCTGCGGTGATTCCTGTGCGCGCACGCCCTGCCATGTGACAACCTGATCAAATTTAGTGAGCAATGGATTTATAAACTGATCGCGGACCGGCGCACTCTTTAATTCCGTAGAACAAAAACGGCCCTTTGTGGAAGGGAAGCGCCCTTTCCACATGCACAAATCCAGAAATGGTATGCCTGTTGGGTGAAGTGTTTTAAGAGCAGTCTGGATAATTTTCTCAGCCTGCTTCGCGGTAAAGCCACATTCAGTAGTAAGGGATTCAGGCCATTTTTCTGAAATAAACTTTCGCTTATTAGTCATGCGTTCAGTGAAGTCGGCTTTAACTCTTTTCACCGTTCCCAGCTTGCTCTCAAGATAAGATAAGTATTCAAGCGTCTGAGGGTGTTCATGACCAGTGTCGGCAAAAACGGTCATATACAACACGCCTGCTTCGCGTGCTAAAAGCCACTGAGCCAGTGAGTCCTTACCGCCTGAAACAGTAATAGCGTTCAGCGTTCCCCATGCAAAACAGCGGCTGTCGATCGTCATCATACTGTTTCCTCTTCACGCTCAGGAAAACCAGCCATCAGCAGAGAGTCGACAGCGGGATCGGGCGGCAGATACTGCGGTTGCTTTGGTGTGATTTTGGCGATGATCTCAGGGGCCGATTTCGCGCAGCCGGCGGAAGCACCAACGGAACGCCGCGCACTCAGCTCAGTGATGTTGAAAGCGCTGTAAATCGAACGGGCAGCAGGCACGTCAGCATTTGACGCGATGACCGGATAGCTTCTTTCTGACAGACGTTGAAGAAGTAAGGCAAGGCGACACTGATCGTCATCATTGAAACCAGCGGTGTGATAATTGGTGAAGTTCTTTTCTTTCGTGCCAGATAAATAGGGCGGATCGCAATACACCACATCGCCGGGGACAACCATGCGCAAAGTTTCTTCGAACGAGCAGCAAACGAAAGTGGCGCGCTTTGCCTTCACTGCAAAAGCACGGATCTCATCTTCGGGAAAATATGGCGCTTTATACTTGCCATAGGGAACGTTAAAGCCGCCAGACTGGTTATAACGGCACAGTCCGTTAAAACAGTGACGATTTAAATAGAGGAACATCGTACTTCTAATTAATTGGTCACCGAACCTGGAGTTAAATGCATCGCGGATTTTATAATATTGCACATCAGTGTTGTGGTCCGTGAAGAAAGCTTTCGCTAATCCAATTACTGCGTCGACATCTTTTGCAATTTGCTTATACAGATTAATCAAATCCAAATTGATATCTGCGACTAAATAGGCCGGATAATCATTATTTATCATTACCGCACAAGAACCAGCAAACGGCTCAACCAGTCGATCACCGGCTGGCAGATGCTGCTTAAGGGTTTCCATCACCCGGGATTTAGAACCCGCCCATTTTAAAATAGTTCTCACGTTGATCCCTTAATCGTAATTACGGTTTTCAGGCCGTTTTTTAAAATCTGCATCACTGATATCCGCAGCGAGGAAACCGCTGGCGATAACGGCCAAAACACCCACCAGAACGTAGAAAGCAATCATGCGCGCCTCCGATAAAGCCGATCTCTTTGTTCCTGCAATTCCTTACAGGTCACGCATAATTCAACGCCCGGCAAAGCAGCGCGGCGGGTTTCGGGGATAGGGCGGTCACAGTCGATGCAGAACATTGCAGAGACGCCGGTCACTGACTGGCGGGCGGCGTTGATTTGAGCATCAAGGATTTCAGCCTGGCGCTCGGTAATTGAATCGAGTAAATCCGGCATCAGTGAATTTCTCCGGCTGCATTACGAATGCGCTCTGCTTCAACTCGCAGTGCTTCAACCGCTTCGGCGGTGGTCATGTCATGCTTAACGACATAAGACGCCAGTACTTCAAGACGGTTGGAAAAGACTTCTGCATCATTGCGGCGCTGATCGTCACGTGCGTTGTTCAAAAGGATAAGAACGGCGGCGGTGTGTTCACTACCGGACTTTGCTCGGTCAACGGCAATATCCGTTGCTTTCTGCTGGCTTAAATTCATTGTGATATTCCTGTTTTTAGGCAAAAGAATGCCCGGCGAGTTGAACGCCTATTAAATTAATTTCTATTAGTGACTAGTATTTAATGCGCAATCATCTTCACTGATAAATCTTGGCAGTGAGTCAGCAAGGTCAATTAAAGAATTCAGTGCGGCAACCACTTGCTTACGTTCGGCGTATGTCAATTCCGAGAACTTCATTTCAACATGACGAGTTTTTAAACCAGCATGGAAGCAAATCGTTTTACGCATATGCGGCGGACTGGCGTCAAATGCTTCCTGCGCTGCATTCTTTCGGAACGGAAACATTTCTTTAATACGAGAAAGATGTTTAATTCCGATTTCTCTTTGCTTTTCGTTTGCTAATAACATGGGGACCTCAACTAAATAAGCGCTTAAATAGCGGCTTTCTTTTCGCTGGAGTTGGCGCGGAGCTAAAAGCAGCCTGACGCGGTGCGGGGTTCCAGCACTTACCACTCGGTAATTCAATCCAGCCATGGCCGAAATGACGCGCCGGCGATTGTTGCTTTAACAGCGGAGCGATAGAGATAGCCATGGTTACACCATCCCGTTAGTGGTGATGCTGGCTATAGTGCCAACGGCGGAAGCAAGTGCCGGTGAAGCCTGAACGCGGCCCTGAACAATCAAGCCGATCAGGGAAAGGTGTCGGATCCCAGCATTCACGCCATCAAGTAACGACATCCGACGCTGTGAGGTGACATTACCGCCGCGAACGGCATCTGCTGCAATAGAACCCACGGCGGCGGTTGCCTGAAGTGCGTAGGTTGAAAGGTTTAAGGTTGCCAGCTCGTTCACAGGCACTGATGGCAGGCAGTTAATCTGTGCCAGCATGCCGTCGAGCAGGGCAGCGTCTTCTGTCAGGTCAGTGATCAGCAGCACTTCTTCACAGGTCAGTTTGTGAGGTTGCTCCGGGTTGAACTTATTCCGCAGGATTTGGGGTTTAGTTCCCATATCAGCCGCCAGTTCAGCGATATTGTGACGATTCACAAATGCCTTACAGGCTTCGTCAAAGTGATTTTGTTTAGAAACGCGATAATCAAACATTGTTAGTCTCTGCTCGTTTGAATAATCTGGCTCAAGGCTTTATGTAGCGGCACTTGATGGCTTGCTGACGGTTTTTCTCGCGCCATGCTTCGAGATTGATCAACGCATTACCGTGACGCTCCATTACGATAGTTTGCTTTTGACCCGTTTCTCTGGATATACGGTTCTGGGTAACAGTACTTGATGGGGTAGGGGCGAGCAGGACAACACCATTGGCGATCCACTTTTCGAGAACCGCACCGCTGATTCCATTGATAGAAGCGAAATCTTTCTTCGATATAGTCGGAGATGTTGCCAGAGTGGTCAGTTGCAAACTTACCGTGTTAACAATAGTTGCAGAAATGGCTGACTCTAAGGCGGGTAGTAGCTGAGAAATTAATGAACCTATGAACTGTTTAGAAGCAGCTCTTTTCTTTAGTTTTGTGCTAATTGCATTCCGGCGAGACATAAAGCAAAATCCCTATTCAGTCGTTTGAGTTCTATGGTGTTACATGTGGTGTGTAGGCACTTTAGATCGCTTTATTTGAACTGTAAATCTCTTTTGGCGATTTGTTGGTAAAAAAAATGCGTTTAGAAAATGCCGTAGCTGCTGATGTGCTAGAAAGAATCCTTTCTGCATATGGCTTTACTATGCAAAAAGAACTGAGTGATAAGCTTGGTATTGCTAAAAGCAATGTTGCAAGTTGGATGCAGCGTGGGCAAGTTCCTGGCAACGTTCTGGTTCAGTGCGCACTGGATACAGGAGCAGATGTTCAATGGCTAGTGAATGGCGTGTTTGCAAATGAAAGTATTAATGCCGAACCGTCATGTTTAGATAGATCAGTGAGTCGGGTGAAGGGCAAAGCACTAATCGAAATTATGCTTTCAACTGGTGGACGCCCTGTCCTGCAAAGGATTATGGATGCATACAGATTTAAGACTCAAAAGGAACTAAGTGATTATCTATTGATATCAGCTGCCACGATCAGTACATGGATACGCAGAGAATTTTTTCCTGGTGATGTGGTGATAGCATGCTCACTCGATACTGGCGTTTCATTGGCGTGGCTTGCGACAGGGAAGGGAGCAAAAGTTCCACGAAATAACAGTAATATATTAATTCCCAAGAAATGTTTAAATGCTGGCACTATAGAAAATTCTGGCGATTGGGAATCAGATGTGGATTTTATACCACATGAAGTAGTCAAACCCGTTTTCGTTCATAGTAACTCTGGTTCTTGGATCGCTGACTTTGGTACTACTGATATCAGCAATGGTCGGTGGATTCTTGGGATAGATGGTAAATATGATATCTATGATGTCGTTCTCTTACCTGGCAAAAAGATCAATGTCACAAGTAAAGGCTTAACCTTTACTTGCGGGATTAATGAAGTCACAGCCTCTGGAAAAATCGTTGTGACAATGGAATATAACTTTTAGAAGGAAAAAGCATGGAAGCTATTATTATTGTTTCCCTTATTGTTGCTGCTTGGGCAATTAGCAGTATTTGCTCAAAAAACCAAAGCAAAACTAAAAAACTATGGAAATCTATTTTAGCCGGTTGGTTTTTCGCTGGAGTCGGTAGTGCAGCAACTACACCTGAAGCATCAAGTATCAGCATAATTATACTAGTGATAGGCATTGCTATTATTGCTTATTCAAACCATCAGAATACTAAAAAAACATCCTCAAATGATGATATCTTTCGCGAACACAGAGAAGCACTTAAAAGCTTTGAGTTTGAAGGTGAAATAACTAAAAAAAGAACTTATCGAGAGACTAAGTTTACAAGTAAATTCACTGATACTGAGTTAACTAAAGTTGCTTTTCACTATGTTAACTCTAAAGGAGAAGAGACGTTTAGAGATGTTGATATCAAAAGTTACGATGGTCATTACTTAGAGGGTTATTGTCATCTTTCCAGGCAGTTAAGGACGTTTATTCTTAATCGAATTGAAGGCGACATTATAATTAGAACAACAGGTGAGTTACTTGACCCTTACCAATGGGCAACTATGTTAGCTGATTAAAAACATGTGGTTAGACGGGAGTTATATGATGATCTCCGTCCCATTAACAAGGAAAATAGATGTGACGAATGTTATCATCTATATTATAATCATGGAGTTAGCATCAATCCAAAGAAATTGACATTTCCATACATTTACGTACAATAAGATAATTCTTAAATATCATTTTTTTTGATTCAATGTGTTGGATTAAGGGAATTCCAGACAATATGAATAGTGATAGTCTTTTTATTAAATGTGAATCATGTGGCACTATAAACAACAAGAATTTAAATTTCTGCTCTAAGTGTGGCTGTAAATTAAAGAGATCGAGAGGGAAAATATATTTTTCTATAGGTCTGCTGGCATTTTTTCTACTTTTGTTTATTTCATCTTACGATAATCATTCTAAGGAGTCATCCGGTTCTGTTTCCAGTGTTGCTCAGAAATTATCTATTCCAGAACCTCCAGAGGCTGAAATTAGACTAATATCACTTTCTGAGATGATAAGGGATAAATACGGTTCGGTAAAAAATGAACTTCAAAAATCCGTATTGAGAGACGAAAGGAAAATTCAACTCGGAAACATTGGGCTGACAAAGGCCACAAACTGGATTGGGACAATCTCTAAACTCGATACGAATACAGATGGCAATGGTATTTTAGTAATTAAACTTTCGCCAAATCTCACACTTGCAACCTGGAATAATACGTTTTCTGATATGCAAGATGATACGCTAATTGATAAGGGTTCCGAATTATACAATGCGTTGTTGAATATGAGTGTCGGACAGAAGGTTATGTTCTCAGGTGCATTTTTTCCATCCAGTCAGGATACAGTTAAAGAAAAAAGCATAACTATTAATGGTTCATTATCAGAACCGGAATTTTTATTTAGATTTAATTCTATAAAATCAATTTAAAAGGATACTTTATATGGCCTTAATTAGTTGTCCAGAATGTTCGGCAAAAGTTAGCGATAGTGCAATTAAATGCCCCGCTTGTGCTGTTCAGTTGAGAAAACCTAAGCGTAGTTTTTTTGGAAAATTGATCAAATTCGTCTTTATAGCATTCAATATTTTGATGCTTATCTGGATCGTCGGTGGTTATAATACTGCTACGGAAAATATGGATAAACTATCAGGAGCAGAGCATGCGGGCGCAGCTGTGGGGACAGGAATCGGAATGGTGATGCTTTTCGGTCTCTGGGTCATCGGCGATATCATTCTTGGTTTGTTTGTAATGTTTACACGTCCAAAAGTCTGAGTCGAAAAACAAGAATAACTTTACTACCCTTGTTTTCTTGTCGCCAAAATACAGCCAAATAATCATGTAACTCATTGATTATAAAAGACTGAATAAGTATTCGGTCTTTTTTTTAGCTAAAAATCTTACACGGTTTACACGGTATAGTTCATGTTCAATGCGGCGGGTTTGCTTACCAAACCAATCAGCGAGGGCGATTATGCGAACAAGAGCAGCATCAGGGTTATTGATAATTGATCAGTCCAATCAAATATTGCTTTTTCGCTTTACCCATAATGCAGATGCGCTTTTAGGGAAGTATTACTGGGCAACACCCCGGTGGCGGGCTTGAACCAGACGAGTCATTTGAGCAAGCTGCAATGAGAGAACTTCGTGAAAAAAAAGAATTTTGTGTGAGGACATAGATAGTTATGTTGCGCAAAGGTCATTTGAAATGATGCCACCAAGTGGGAAACGGTTCAAAGATTGTAGATGTTTTTATCAGTAATCGCTATGCACCAACTCCACCACCTGTTACCGATCTGAATCCCACTCGAGATAAAATATTTAATATTGGCTAATTTATTAACATTGGAAGTGGTGTTTATCAATTTCACTATTAATCCAGCCAATGTAATAAAATCAATGCCCTGGATGTTCTTCATAAGCATTATCACTTCCTTGTCAGTATTTCCAATAATATGCAGTCAAAACATTGATGAAGAGGAGGGCGCTTACTAACAACGGATGTCATGCGCCTCTCTCAGACAGGCTGAGAGAGGCTGCAATATTAAAACTTCGTCCATCCGCCCTGTTGTTTGACTAACTCGGTGCTATTGGACCGCGTATTCGGCCGGAGAAGGGGACCGGTTGAAGATTGCGGTTCCTTTCCTTCGATTTTAAACACAGAGACAATTTCTGTGAGTTGACGGGCCTGCTCTTCCAGCGAGGCAGCGGCGGCCGCAGATTCTTGTACTAATGCGGCATTTTGCTGCGTCACGCTGTCCATTTGAACCACTGCAGTACCAATCTGGCTGATCCCTTTGCTTTGTTCAGTCGATGCCGCCGCTATCTCACTCATAATGTCATTGACATGGCTGACTGAACTGACGATTTTTTCCATCGCATCACCTGCGTTCGTCACCTGCTCAGATCCCGATTTAATGTTTTCTACCGATTCATTAATCAGTACGCCAATCTCTTTTGCGGCCTGTGCGCTGCGTTGCGCCAAACTTCTTACTTCGCTGGCAACGACGGCAAACCCGCGGCCTTGCTCTCCGGCACGTGCCGCTTCGACGGCGGCGTTTAAGGCAAGAATATTGGTTTGAAACGCAATACTGTCGATGACGCCAATGATATCGACGATTTTATGTGAGCTGCTGGTAATTTTGGTCATGGTGGCGATGACGCCGTTGACAATGCTCCCTCCCTGTTGCGCTTCCCGAGTCGCCTGGTCTGCCAGTGTGCTTGCCTGACTGGCATTATCGGCATTCTGACGCACGGTTGAACCGAGTTCTTCCATACTGGCGGCTGTCTCTTCCAGTGCTGACGCCTGTTCTTCCGTCCTGGAGGACAGATCGGTATTGCCGATCGATATCTCACTAGAACCTTTATAAATTGAATCTGCACTGTTGCGGATTTCATGCACAGTTTTGGCCCAGTTCCCCTGCATTTTGTCGATATACGGGATTAACTGCCCAACACAGTTTTTACCTTGGTCAATAATCTTATTGTCAAGCACGCCTACTGCGAGGGATTCAAGATAAGCCTTCACTATGTTCAACGGCTTAACGAGAAAGTTTGCTAAATAGCGGTCGGTCACCAGCATGATCAGCACACTGATTGATAGCGCACTAATGAGAATATACTGGCACCATGCCACCCACTGGTTAATTCTCATATTTGCTTCACTATTTAGGGATGCTATTTTTGCGTTGTATTTATCTATTGCAGCACTAAAGTCGCGTCTAAGAGGAAGGTATTTATCGGTTTTTATTTTATCAAAATCATTTATATTTTTTTCTGTTGCTGCTTTGAACATCGGTAACACGGAATTGTTGTAGAGAGTAAAAGAACTGTTATAAATGTCATCCACGGTTGTTGAGTCGAGGTTTCCATGGTCAATCGCTTTAAATTGGCTGAGTCCAATTTTAAGACTCTCTATCTCGATAAGTGTTGCCTTCATTTCAAGGTCGTAAATACCACTGTCATTTTTTCCAAAACCAACTATGGCGCGCTCCAGCGCTGTCACCACACGGTAGTATTGTGCATTGGCACCATTGATGATGTCGCCATTTTGTTGTTGAACATTGGTCACCCCGAGCTCTTGTTTTAACTCCTTAAGTGAATATAAGGCAAAGCCTGATGCCCCAGCCCATAATAAAGAAAACGTAATGAGAATGAGTATGAGCGCCGTTCTTATTTTAATGTTTCTTATAAATCTCATTTTATAAACCCTTGATGTCAGAAATGGAAAAAATGCCTTGCAATAAAATTGATGAGCATGCGAAACAATTTGTAAAGTATGTAAGTAGATTGTTTTACATCTCATTCTAATTACTAACATCGGCGCTTGAGATTTTATCTTGAGCTGTTTCTGAGTTAATAGAATAAATAAATTACAGCTGACAGCGTTGCTTAATTCAATAACTCGAAACTTTGGTTGTTAACAGGATGAGATCGCTATCTTTCTGAAAATAGCTCGTACCAAAGAGGGTTTTATCGACAGCAGCACGCAACATTGCTTCTCTGTATATTAAAACGACTAAGTGCAGTGTAGGGGTGGCTCAGCCGTACAGTTGTAAAATCTGTGCGGGAATGCTCCAACACTTGACTACTATACTAAGCTGATAATTATCCTCTGAAATTGACAGCTGTAAGTGATGGAACCTTACGGTGATAAGGCTGGCGCTTATGCGATTCATTATCGTTACTCTCATTTTATTGGTTGTTTTGCTTTACTCCGCCCCATGGATTAGCCGTATTTTACCGCCTCAGTACAATCCATTTTCTCCATTGTTGATAAGCGATCCGCCGAATTTCATCACCCAATTTAAACTGCGGCGTCTGGATAAAAACCCTCAAGCCTGTTTTGCTGCGCTCGAAAGAGCCAGAGACGCGGGGGCTATCTCGTTTATTACCATCGGTGATACGGGCGGAACCTGCCCACTCTCTTCGCCTGTACGCGTACAGAGATTTGGCTCCGTTGCATTAAGTTCCAGTTTTCTGGCCAGTTGCAGACTTGCATTAAGCAGCGCGATGTTTATTTCTCAGGTGGTAAAACCTCAGGCACAGGCTCAACTGGGGTCCGATCTGATCCGTATCGATCACCTTGGCAGTTATGTGTGCCGTAACCTATATAACCGCGCTGAAGGAAAGTTAAGTGAACACGCCACCGCTGAGGCTTTGGATGTTGCTGGTTTTCATCTTGCTGATGGCACTGACGTAACGGTACTCAAAGGTTGGAAAGAACAAAAACCTCGTGGGAGTTATATACGCGCCATTTTTAAAGAGAGTTGTTCCTATTTTGGCAATTCTATTGGACCTGATTACAACGTAGCCCATGCCAATCATTTTCATTTTGGGATGCGCTGGTTTGGTTTTTGCCGTTAAACAGCACTTTTAGTGGGGCGAGAGCACCGTCCAGAGTGGGAAGGCCGCGCCAGCATCCTGTGTCTTTACACACGATTAGCAGCCCAGAAAATTGAACCTTTCAGTAACAAAAAAGGTGTGCAGCAAGTAATGTAAAAATTAACGTGGAGTTTTTACGCAAAAGTGTCGTTATAGAGTGTACTCATTAGTTACAGGTCAATAAATTAGCTGCTTTTTCTCTCACAAGCTGACACCCTGTATGCAGTAGCGTATCAGTGTCATTGAACTTGATTATTATCGGAATTCTACCGTTTAACGCGGCTTCAGCGGATATCATCAGAGTTTGTGCGCTAAACTTTCTCATCATCAGGCCATAAGGGAATCGGATGACTTACTCCGACACATTTAAACATCTCAGAAATTTTAGCGCCTTAGCGCTAGTTCTGAATGCTACATTTAGTTTACCGGCTCACGCAGAAGATGCGTGGCTGCGTGCATGCATCAACGCCAAAACGGCTGAAAACTGCCAGATGCCTTTTCAGCAAGGGTTGGCACCGGTATTAATGGGCTCAGCACAAGATGCCACGGGACTATGGGGATATGTTGATCCTACGGGTCATATGGCTATCCAACCCGCCTATCGTGACGTTCGCGGTTTTGCGAATGATTTGGCTGTTGCACGAAAAGATGAACAGTTCGGTTATTTAGATAAAAAAGGCCACTGGGCGATAGAACCGCGCTTTACCCATGCGACAGATTTTAACGCTCAGGGTACTGCATTAGTGGTTACCGATGGCCGCCTTGCATTGATTGACCGTAAAGGTGCGGTGGTTAAAACCCTGCCTTTTGCCGCCTATCTCAACAGTGAGGGGTTTGTTAAAGGCCAGCCTTTAGCCAGTGTTCAGGTTCAGGTATCCCCGGCGTTATGGAATGCCGAAACCGGCAGGTCATTGGCGCTACCTGATGACGTCATGGGGTTGGGTAAACCTCAGTCAGGCCTGATCCCTGCGCAAAAGCGTGATGGTGCAGACAGTGGTGACTGGGGCTTCCTTGATCAGAATGGCGAATGGGCTATTGATCCCATGACGTTAAAAACCCGCAATGTTCCTTTATTAAATGGCGACACGATCGCAGTAAAAGGCAAAACAGAGTGGGGCTTCTTCGACAAGCAGGGCGTTGCGCTGAGCAAAGAGCAATACAAATCTGTCTCTGCGCTTAAGTCTGGGAGTTGGCTGGTGGCAGACTCTAATAATGCCCTGCAATTACTGGATAATAAACTTGAAAAGCTGAAAGATATTACGGCCGATCAGTCCGGGGAGTCCTTCGTCTGGGGTGACTGGACGATCACCAAAGGAGCGAAGGGTGTCAACCTGATTGGCCCGCAGAATCAGATCATCAATGTTAAGGCCAATAAACCTCAGCTCTTGCAGCAAGGCCCGTGGCTTTGGGTGATGCAAACCGATGGGAAGTCGGCACAGGTTATCCAGATTTATGATAATAACGGCGTTGCTTTATTGGCTGCCCCTACATTGAGTGCATTACGTGACTATCAGGTGCAACCTATTGGCACCACAATGCTGGGTGAAAACAGTGTCACACCTCTTGCAGAAGACGGTGATGCTTCACACAACTTGCCCTGGGCGCTTCTCAAGCCCAATGACAACAAAAATCCTGCTGCAATATTGACCTCTCATGGTGAAGTGCTCTCCGACCCTCAATGGGCGAC
Organism: Ewingella sp. S1.OA.A_B6; assembly: GCF_049889095.1. NCBI lineage: Bacteria > Pseudomonadati > Pseudomonadota > Gammaproteobacteria > Enterobacterales > Yersiniaceae > Ewingella > Ewingella sp. S1.OA.A_B6. Next base: position 675,631 of record NZ_JBLJFK010000001.1, read on the forward strand.
TTTTGACAGCGATCTTCATCAAACTCCGTTATTGGTTCACACTGAAAATAACCAAATGGGCGCTATTGATGCCAGTGGTAAATGGGTCATTCAACCTACGTTTAACCGAATCACGCCATTTGACGGAGAGTACACCTGGGCGTTCAGCGGTGACAAAAATGCTGAGGAAAAACACCTTATTGACCGTGCTGGTAACCTGATTGATGTACCTGCACCCATCTTGCAGGGCAGCCAGCGCATCAGCGCGGGAATTTTGCTGACGGTGCAAGGTGATGGCAAGGATCGTCGCTGGGGCTTGTGGGACATTCAAAGTAAAAGCATCCTGGCAGCGCCTCAATTTAATGAACTTGAAGATTTCCACGAAGGTTATGCACTCGCTAAGGCCGATAACGGCTGGGGAGTTGTTGGGCTGAGTGGCAAATGGGCAATTGCGCCAGATACGGGGCTGAATGGTAAACCGCAGTATATTGGTGATTCAATGTTCATCATGGCGGATAACGAACAGCCCGGTGAACATGATGGCGGAGCCAATCATTTCAGCCTGTTCAATGCGGTGAATGGTCAGAAAGTCGCAACAGATTTGCTTAATAAACCAATGAATGTCGGAAAGGAACATTGGCTGGTGCAACCGGCAGACGGTGGTGTTGCCCTGATCGACAATGACGGTCGTGCTGCTGTCAGTAAAGCTATCGTGCCTTCCTCTACCGATATCGACGGTGAGTGGGTATTGCTCGGGTTTGGCCCACGCTTTGGCGCTATTGATGCTAAGGGGGAGTGGCAGATACAACCTCTTTATTCAGCGGCGCTGAATTTTGTACAACCTCTTGGTTGGGCTAGCGCAGTAAGTGACAGTCATGTAACGCTCATTGATTCTGCGGGCGGCGAGCCTCTGGTGGGATTTGAGAACGCAGAACCTCTGACTTCAATGGCACGTCTGGTGCTCAACGATACCAATACGGGTGAGACGATCCTTTTTGACAATGCTGGGCACGAAATGCAGCGTTATGCCGGAGCTGACAGTTTGCAAGTGAACAATGCCAGCGAAGGCACCGTACCCTTACGCGATAGCAAGGGGCTTTATGGATTCATTGACGCCAGTGGTAAAAAAATCATCGGCCCTTATTTTGATAAAGTTGGCCCGGTTAAAGATGGTCTGGCAAAAGCCGTGAAGCAATCCACTTACGGTTCGAACTATGGCTTCATCAATCTTGGCGGACGCTTTGCTATGGTTCCTGCCTTCGAATGGGCGGGCGATTTCAGTGAAAAGCGCGTCTGGGCAGGCATGAAAGGTCAGGCACAACTGCTGAACACCAACGGCGGCGTGGTAGTGCAACTGCAGGTTCGCTGCAACCAGCGGATTATCGCTGACACGAAAGGCCATCAGTTCTGGCCAGCCAAGCCCGTCACCTGTGCTAATGGTGGATCGCAATGACCAAACCAAAAAAAAACGTTTCGTTGCAGCACGCAATAGTGTTGGCCCTGCGTTCTGGTAGCGCCATGGCGCTACTGGCAATAGCGCAACCTGCCCTTGCAGAGCAAGCCACCGAATGTTTTGCCCCTTTGCAGCAGAAATCAGATGAGCAGCAAACCATGCAGGCATTGCCACTGATGCAGAACCTATGCATTCGTAACGTGCATGAAGGTCGCGCTGCGGTGTTATTACCTGATGCCAGTCGTACGGTTGATGAGGTAGCCGCAGAAAAGGGCTTGAGCGGACATCGCTGGGGTTTCCTGGATGCTCAAGGCCAACTGGTGATTAAGCCTATCTTTGACGCAGTGGGCGACTACCACTTCGGTGCTGCAGCGGCAAGACAGAAGGATAAGTGGGGTTACATCGATCCTACCGGCAACTGGCTTATCCAACCGACTTTCGATGAGGTGCAGAATTTTACGCAGTCTGGCCTCGCCGTCGTGAAACAAAATGGCAAAGTACAAATTATCGATCGTAAAGGTGTACAGGCCGGCGAGCCGCTAGATGAACTGGTCGATTCCGCGACGTTAAGCGATGGGGAGCCAGCGCTTCTCAGGCTGGATCACAAAACCGTTTTGCTCTCGCCAGATGGCGCGCGTCACGTCGCCAGTGACAAAATGGAAATCTTGCAACCTTTCGGAAATAGTGGGCTATTCATCGCCCGTGATGCGGACAAAGGTTATGGCATTGCAGATCAAAACCTGGCCTGGCGTGTAGCTCCGCAGTTCAAGCGTATTTTGCTTGACGAACATAACCATCAACTCGCTTTAGCAACCACTGAAGATGGAATTACCCTTATTCGTGCCGATGGTTCTCTTGACCCACAAAAATACGAGTCAGTTAAAGCCGTCACCCCGCAGTTCTGGTTGGCTAAAAGCGAGGATGCGTTGAAATTGCTCGATAACAACGGTGCGGTGGTTGCACTGTTCGACGTCGAAACCGCGAGCGCATTAGGTTATCAGGGAGATTACGCACTTGATAAGAAATCAAAAGAGCAGGTCGTAGTCTATGTACCGGGGCGCAAACAACCCTTATCTTTGCCTGCTGGCAGTCAGGCTTTTCAGCAGGACACAGGCCGTTTTCTGATCACGACAAAAGGCGACCAGCAAAAAGTTAACGCTATTGTTTCGCCATCAGGTGGAGTGATTGGTGGTGCCCAAGCTGTAGGCTGGCTTGCTCAGGTCGCTGATGCTGAAGTGATCGACGGGCGTTTGTGGTTGCGCAATTCTCAGGGGATCACGGTCAATATTGTTGATCAAAACGGTAAAGCGCTACTCACTCAGAAAAGCATGACAATGCTTGAAGGTTATCGCATTGACCCGGTGAAAAATGCTGTCGCAGATGCGCCAGCGTCTTTGCCCGTGGCTTTGGTTCGTCCGACTGACTCAACGTCAAAATCAGGGGCGGGTTTTGTTCGCGCTGAGGGTAGCCTTCAGCTTGACAACAAGTGGCTGGACATTCAGCCTGCGGCCGACAGTGATGAGTCTGACGACGGTGTGAAAAATCATTACATCGTTAAAACCGCGCAGGGTACCGGCGTGGTGGATGAACAGGGTAAAATTCTTATTCCACTGACTGAAGATAATATCTCTCCGTTTGTGCAGGGCTATGCGCTCGATTATCTGAATGGCAAGCTCACCGCTATTGATATCAGCGGTAAGCATTATAATTTACCTGATGCCTTCGAATTCAAATCGTTGGGACATGGCTGGTTCCGCTATCGCGAAACGGCGACAGAAGGCGCGCTGTGGGGGATTTATGATGTAGTGGCTCAAAAAGTCATCTCCCAGCCAGTCTATCAGTCAGTCGGACTCTATTCTGGTGCTCAGGCCGATGTTCAACTTCCCAATAATTTATGGGGAATTGTTGATCAGACTGGCAAAACACAGGTAGAGATTAAATACGGCAGAGTTAAACGTATCAATGGAGTACTTTGGTTACTGACGCAACCCGCTGTTGCAGATGCGCCTGAGTCTTCAGTATTGGCCGAAGTTATTGGAACGGATGCCAAACTGCGCATTGCTTCTACCGCCGGTCTTCATGTGACGCAATTCAACGATGGCCGTATTCTGGCGACGTCAGCGGGTGGTCAGTCCTGGTTACTGGACCCCCAGGGTAACATCCAGCTCCATGAGCAACAGACCAAAATTAGTGCCGTGGGCGACTGGATAAAACTGTCACGTCAGCCGCAGGAAGGCTATTTGTCGGCGCAGGGTACCTGGCAAATCGCACCGGTTATTGCGGTTCAAAGCTCCGCTTTTGCAAAAGACCGTGCATTACGGGCTACCGGGCAGGGCACTGAGTTAATTGATGGCAAGGGTGTACGTATAGCTTCCATGCCGCCAGGTCAATGGTACTTGCCACTTGCCAGTGAAATGTCAATTTCCTATGATCCGCAGGACGATGTCGCGACGACCCGTTATGTCGATGCCACGGGTAAGCCGGTATTATCCGTTCAAGGTAAAGGCAGTCAGATGATCAACGGGCGTGCGGTATTGACACGTGATGATGCCTCTAAGGTTTGGATCGATGCGCAAGGTAATATCGTGCCAAATGTTAACTATTCGGATCTGGGCTTGCTGTCTGATGGGCTGGCTTTTGCTGAAGTAGATAATCGTTACGGATTTATTAATGCGCAGGGAAGTTTCGTTGTTCCTCCAGTATTCAATGCGGTATCGCCTTTTGACAGCAATGTCAGTGTTGTTTCAACCGACAACACGTCGATGTTAATTGATACGACAGGTAAGCCACTGGCACGTGTCGATAACGAGTGCGGTATTCAGGTATTGTATGGAGTAGGAAGTACCCGTCAATGGCCACAGAAAATGCCTGAGCACTGTTCAACTCCCCAGGCAGTTAGCAAATAATAAATACCGATTAATTAAAAGGATAAATCATGATCCCTCAAATCCCGCAAAAGTACAGAGCCACAGAGCGTTGGTCTTTTGGAGACAACGAGGCGCAAGCGGATGAGCTTGCCAAATGCGTTATTGACGGTACTAAAACGGCAACGTGCGCTAATCTTGATGACGAAGGTGAGCCTGAACCTGGCGAAATTTTCGTCGTGGTCGATGGTCGTAACAATCCAGTTTGTGCGGTAAAATTGACAGAAGTGAAACAGGTGCCGTTTGATTTGGTCACTGAACAACATGCATGGGAAGAGGGGGAAGGCGACAGAACCCTTGCGTCATGGCGCACAGAACATCAGCGGTTCTTTGAAGAGTATGAGATGTTCTCCCCCAATATGCCGCTGCTGTTAATGAAGTTTGTTCTACTCGAAACCTTCTGACCCACCTTGCCTGTGTGCTCGCGATCAACCACAGGCAATGGTCCATTTTTTGACGTCAATATCTCATCGCAGTTGATAGTTTTCATGTAATTAAGGACAAGGTGAATGCTATAGCTGATTGTGACGGGCAGAGACCGGCATAGCATTGATCTGATTACGCCCATGATTTTTCGACAGATACAGCGCTTCGTCGGCAGCACTGACGATGTCTGACTGATCGGCAAGTTCCGGATCATGTGCGGGTGAGTAGGTTGCGATCCCCTGGCTAATAGTGACCATGTTGAATTCGCTAAAGCTGTGCTTGATGCCCAGACTCTCGATCGACTCCATGATATGGCGCGCAACTATCCAGGCTCCTTCTTGATCGGTATCTGGCAGGATTGCCGCAAATTCTTCCCCACCGAATCTCGTGACGATATCGGTATTGCGCTTGAGAGCCCTGCGCAGCGTTCTGGCAACCAGACGCAAACAGGCATCCCCTGACAGATGACCGTAGTGGTCGTTAAAATGTTTAAAATAATCTATATCAATCATTATGATAGATAATGGTGAATGGTTACGCTTTGCGCGCATGTACTCATGGTTGAGCACTTTTTTAAATTCGCGGCGATTGGGCAATTTGGTCAGTGAGTCGGTACGAGCCTGGATCTCGAGACGGCGGTTGGCCTTAACCAGTTTTAATTCCAGCAGTTTCCGCTCGTGTACATCTTCTGCAGTACCATACCAGCGTTGAATCGAGCCATCAGGTGCGTAACTTGCTGCCGCGCGAATACGCATCCAATTCCAGCCACGATCGACATGACAAAAACGCACCTCAATATCCAGCGGGGCACCGGTTTTTAAGCACTGTTGCCAGGTTTGAACTGCACTACGTTTGTCTTCCATGTGCATACTCTGGATCCATTTATCACCCAGAATATCCTGGCGGGTCATGCCAGTAATTCGTTGAAAGCGTGAACTGACATCATTGAGCATGCCTTTTGCATCCGCTGTCCATGGGATCTGCGGGTTCAGCTCAACCATATTGCGGTAGTGTTCCTGGCTTTCACGCAATGCACGCTCCATGCGTTTCAGACTGGTAATGTCAGTCATTGCCACAGATAAACCCGTCAGCTGATTTTGCGCATCAAAAGCTGTTTTAATACGTACGAAGAAAGTCTGACTATTATCCGGGAGTGAAAACTCTTTGTCTGGTGTCGCTTGGTTTCGCTGCGCCAGCTCGAGTGCATTCGCGAGCAGGGGAGAGAGGCCGGGCAGAAATGCGCTGACTTTACGGCCAATAGTTTCATAAGGCTGCAAGCCAATAATGTTGGCCATTGCATCGTTAACAGTGACATAGCACATGCGCAGATCGATAAAACACAATCCCACCGGGGCATTGGAGTAAATGGTCTCCAACTGGAAAAGACGCTGGCCGGGGGCTTGGTCGAGATTGGACAGATTACGGTCAATGCCCCGGTAACCCCGAAATTCACCGTCAGGACCAAAAAGCGGTATACCGCTGCTTTCGATAATGATCTCAGTTCCATCCGCACGAAGGCTTCGATTGAGCAATCCGCCAAATGGAGCTCGTCGCTCAATAATAGCGGCAAACTGTGCGCTAACACGCTCAGCTTCATCTGCTGGCATGAAATCTAAAGCGGTTTTCCCGAGCACCTGTTCTGGTGGAACGCCAAGAAATTCAAGACATTTATTGGACGAAAAGACGTAGCGTCCCTGTGCATCAATTTCCCAAATCCAGTCAGAATTATTATCGATGATATCCCGTAGACTGGCCACTTCTCGAAGTAGGTCACTCTCCGGTGAGGGGTACTGAATGTCATCCAACATGATACTTCTCCGACTGGCAAGACGATACTCAACAACGTGTTATATGCTTTAATTCCCAACGTTGCATTCATGTACGCAATAATACATGTCTGCTTAGGATTATTCCTAGTAGTAATTCGAGTCTGGATGGCAGCGTTTATAGAGGAATATGATGAATTGTCAGCATAAAATATTATTTACGTGATCAGCGTAGAATATCTATAGATAAAATGAACCTGTGAATATTTATTAGGAAATATTCACAGTGGTTATCATACATTTTGTCATTAAGAGTGTGTAGATCAGTCAGTACTCTGACTTTGCGGGCGAACAGCGCCGTCTCTGACCAGCTCGCGCGGCAAGCTGTTCTTGATTCTGCTACCAATACGTTTCGCCAGCCCAATCGGTTGCTGTTGCCAGACGACGGTGCATTCATCGGTCTCCGGCATTTGCGGCGGATAGATATCGACTCCACGGAACCATGCCTGCGCCAGCTCATCATCAATCGCGAAATGATTACTGCCCGCTGTGGATGCGAACACCACGATGGCTTCATGTTGCCAGCGGAAACCTTTGGAAAAACGTTCCGCCAGTTTTATGCCAATCCGGGAAAAGCGCACTTTCCCAAATAACGGTTCGAGCATGGCGGGAAACAACCACAGCTCTTTATCCCGTTGCCACAGCAGCATGGTTTTTTCTGGCCAGACAATACCCGACGCTTTGGCAGCGACAATAACTTCAGCGCTGTCTTTACGCGACATTGGAGAGAAGGGAAACCTACCGACTTTATAGCCTGGGGTTGGCAGGCGCTCTATCGATGCTGTTTTACGTAGCCGCGCTACAAAAAAACCCTCACTGTCATACACCTGTGGGAATACATGCAGATAGCCTTCGGCCGTCAGCGCTTTTTGCGCGCCTTCAAACAAATCTTCCAGTGATTCGACTTCAACAGCGCCCGGGTATTCACTCAGTAACCATTGGCAAATCTGCTGATTCTCCCTTGCGTTCAGCGTGCAGGTTGAATAGACCATAACCCCACCGCTTTTTAACGCATGGAAAGCGCTATTGATAAGCTCACGTTGGGTGGCCGCAATCTCTATTACGCTCGCTTCTGACCAGTTACTCATTGCATCCGGGTCTTTACGCACCACGCCTTCGCCAGAACAAGGAGCATCAAGCAAAATAGCATCGAAAGTTTCCGGCAGAGCGGCACCGAAAACGCGTCCATCAAAATGGGTCAGTGCCGCATTTGCCACGCCGCAACGACTAATGTTGGCATGCAGTACTTTCACGCGACTGGCTGAATATTCATTCGCCAAAATTCCACCCTGATTGTTCATCAACGCGGCGATTTGCGTGGTTTTAGACCCAGGTGCGGCAGCGACATCCATCACCAGTTGAGGCTGGGTCTGATGCGCGAATAGCGCGGTGACCGGCAACATTGAACTGGCCTCCTGAATGTAAAAAAGACCCGCCAGATGAGCGAGGGCATTGCCTAAGCGTGTTTCGTCATTATCCTGGCGCTGGATCCAGAAGCCTTCATCACACCAGGGGACCGGCGTTAATTCCCACTGATAGGCTGCGGCAAGTGCCACAAAGTCAGCCACGCTTATCTTTAATGTATTAACGCGCAAACTTGGGCGGAGTGGCCGGTTACAGGCGGCGATAAACTCATCCATGCTCAATTCTGCAGGCATAATTTCGCGGGTGGCATTAAGAAATTCAGGGGGAAGTTTGGCGGTATGAGTTGAAGCTTGTGCATGTTTGGACAAAGTAGAGGATCTCGTCAATATTAAAACGGAGAAAGAATTGGCGCGAGTTTAACACGATCCTTACTGCATGTGCCCTGCGCAACATTGAAGCAATAAAGAGGCCACCTGCAGGTGGCCTCAGTAAAATGCTTTGACGATCAGTTTTTTGGGATCGCGGTTCCCCATCTCTGCCAGTCTTTAGGCTCTTCAGGGTTAAGCAGGAAGTGGCGACCCGCAGCCGCTTTCGGCGCAACCGGTGTGGTAGGAGGCGTAGCGAAGGCGATACCACCCCGAATAAATTGCTGGAAGGTGCCGCTTTTGAACATTCCGCCAGTCAGGCCAAACTGCAGGTTATAGCCTGATGCCTGCCAGAACACGCTGTTATCACGTACCAGATATTGGTACTTCTTGCTAATACGCAGCGTGACATTCACCCGGTCTGCCATTGCGCCGAGATAGAAGCCAGTAACCGTACCGACTTCAATACCGCGGAACAGCACAGGGGTACCAATTTGCAGTGAACCCACTTCTGCTGCGTCGACCACTATGCCCAGCCCGTCGGTATAACGGGAATCGGTTATAGTCGACTCTTGCAGGTCGAATGTACGTGCTGCCGGACCTTTCCCTGCCTCCACGTTGATATAAGGCTGCAACAAGGTGTCCAGATTACTGACCCCGCCGGCTGAAATCTCAGGCGAGACAATAGAGAAACGTGTCCCCAGGCGGGCAAAGGTATCGACGTATTCCGGATAGAGTACGGCTTTCGCTGACACCTGATTTAGCCTGGATTCAAGTTTTAGCGATTCCACCTGACCTATAGTGATGCCCAAATAGCGGATCGGCATACCCGGCGACAGTTTACTGGCATCAAAGGTATTCAGGGTTATTTGGCTGCCTACTGCACGTGCCGAGGTTTCAGAGTCATAAAGTACCCGCTTCGCACCTTTACTTAGCGAGACACCCTCAAAGTTATCGAAGCTGATCGCCCCTTTCAGTGCGCGATCCAGTGGGGCTGCTTGCACCGTGAGTCCATTGCCATTAAGTTGCACTTTCGCGCCACCTTCTGCCCAGAAAATACTTTTCTCGGTGAGGAGTTTGCGGTACTCAGGGCGGATATAGACGTCAATATCGAACTCGTTGGTTTTGGGGGTCACGTTAACAATCTGACCTACCTGGAATTTGCGGTATAACACCACTGAACCGGTTTGAACATCGGGCAGGCTTTTGGCTGTCAGGATCAGAGTGGCACCCGGTTGCTCGCCCTGAACGCCTTCAGCAGCCTTTTCAGCGTTACTGAACAGTGGATATTTCTCCGTTGGTGCGCCTTTGCTACCAGGCATAATGCGCACGCCGCCGTCGATCCACTCTTGTGCACTGGCACCCAGCACTTCCATACCGTCAATGCCTAATTTGACATCAACGCGGCTGTTCACCACAAATTTGCTGTCTTTGTGCAACAGATCTTTATATTCGGACTTAATGGCAACGTTAAACAGAATGCCTTCATCTGTCAGTTTGCGATCCAGAATTTGACCGACCACGATACCGTGCAATAACACCGGCTGACCGCCGTCGATACCGTAGGTTTGCGGTGCGGTCAGTTGGACTTTAAGCACGCCAGGGTCTTGTAGCAGTCTCTGATTGCTATCAAGGACCACGAAATGCTTCTGGGGTTCTCCTTCTCCTGGGATCAACTCCAGGGTGTTACCCGTGAGCAATTGACTCACTTTGGCATTGTTAAGACTGATTTTCGGACTGTTCATTTCGATACGGCTGCCGCTGCGCACCATATCGAGTACCGAAGGGTCAACAGTTAGTTTGCCGGTGACTTTATTATCAGGCTGGAGCGTGACTTTTGTCAGTGTGCCGACCTGTAAACCCTGATACATCAGCGGGGTGCGGCCTTCATACAGGCCATCGCCGTTCGGCAGATCGAGATCGATCTCAACACCGCGCTGGCTTTGCGCAAGATCCGGATAAAGTTCATAGGACTGTTCCTGCTTGGCAATATCACCATCAGCAGGAGAGTCGAGTGCAATGGCGCCATTGACCAGTGCCGCCAGACTTTCCATTTCGACTTTTGCCCCGCTCAGACTGAAATCGCCCTTGAAACCAGAAACGTTCCAGAACCGGCTGGTGTCTTTGACCAGATGTGCGAAGCGGCGATCAATCAGCACATCGATAGTGACGCCGTCGTTACCGGCTTCAATATCGTAGTCATACACTTTTCCGATGGGTATTTTTCGGTAGTAGACCAGCGAACCGGTGCTCAGCGAACCCAAGTCGCGGGCATGCAGGTGGATCATTAACTCGCCGGTATTCAGCCGATATTTAGGTTGGGTATCAAGAGCCACAAAGTGATCTTTCTCTTTGCCCGTTCCCGGCATCATGCCGATGTAATTACCCCCGACCAATGCATCAAGCCCGGAAACTCCAGCCAGTGAAGCTTTCGGTGTTACCAACCAGAACTGAGTGCCATCTCGCAGTGAGTCGGCAAGATCACTTTTAATGCTCACCTTGACCATAATGGTGCGCAGGTCTTTGCTGAGACTTATCGATTCAACGGTACCGACTTCCACCCCTTGATAACGCACAGGCGTCCGGCCCGCGACGATGCCCGCCGCCGACTGAAAATCAATAGTGACCGTAGTGCCACGCTCCTGATAATTGCTATAGATAAGCCAGCCGGCAATCAGTAAAGCAATAAACGGCAGTAACCAGAAAGGCGAGATCCGGCGTCTGTTTTTAACCTGCGCTTCAGTCGGTGTATTCGGCGTTTCCTGTTGCATGTGCATCCCAAATCAAGCGGCTATCCAGCCATTCTACGGCAAGTATTGTGAGGATAACGGCTGTCCCAAAGAAGAAGGCCGCCGGTCCCATCGTAAATGACAATAACTGATCGCGGTTGACCAGTGACATCATCAGAGAAATAACAAACAGATCGAGCATCGACCAGCGACCAATCCATGTTACCAGCCGCAGTAAGCGTATCCGAGTTTTCAATCCCTGAATCGCCTTAAAATGAATACTTAACAGTAAGGTCAGCATAACGATGACCTTAGTAAAAGGCACTAATACGCTGGCAATAAAAACAATAGCAGCAATCGGAATATTACCGGAAGTGGCGAGTGATACCACACCGGAGAAAATGGTGTCCTCCAGCCTCTGCCCATTGGCATAAATGATAGAGATGGGCATCAGATTTGCCGGGATCAGGAACATAATCGCTGCGAGCAGCGCTGCCCAGGTTTTTTGCAGACTATGTTTATAACGTACGTTCATTGGGACGTGGCAGCGGGGGCAGCGTCCGACGCTATCCGCATGACCGGTAAATTTGCACGACAGGCATAGCTTGAGTGAAGCGGGCGCGCCTTTGGGACGTGGTTGCGGATAAAACTCTTCCCACAACTGTTCAATATTGAGATTGATTTGTGTGATGATGACCAACGCAGTCATCACCAGGTATGCCACCAGTGCGACCCCTACATCAATATCTGCGTACTCTTTAACTTTAATACTGGCGACGGCCATACCTACCAGATAGATGTCTAGCATCACCCAGTCTTTTAGGCGGTCCAGCATGAGCAGTACTGGCTTGAGGTTCATTCCCCAGCGGCTACCGAAATGAAGATAGAGAATTGAACAAACCAGCGTCAGCGGAGCACCGATAGTACAGAATGCCACCATGCTGGCAGTCAGCGGCGAACCCTGACTGGACATCTGCCAGATCCCTTCCAACAGGCTTGCGTCAATTCGCGTACCCAGCAGACGGATACTGATGAGCGGTTCGGTATAGGCAAAAGGCATCAGTAAAAGAATACTGATGGCAATAATAATAAGGCGTGGCAGGGAGCAGACGCGACCTTTTTCAACTTTTGCATTGCAGCGTGGGCAATGCGCAGTCTGCGTTTTTTTAAGGTCAGGGATAGAAAACAGGTAATCGCACTCACTACAGCGCTGGTAGCGTGGTTGCGGTAACGGTCCTGACATTGAGAGTATTTTCATAGGGCCTGAGTGTAATTATGCCTGTTGTAACAATTGTTCACCCATCTGAAATACATAACAGGGGAGTGATGCTAAGATCTGTCAGGTTTTTTCGACAAAATAACGTATTATGCGGGCGACAAACAGTCATTGTAGGTCAGTCTTTTTGAAGTCACATAGGATTAACCTTGTTCAGATGGGCATTTAATGCTTATTTTATAGAGGTTAAGCACAGCATAATGGCTGCCTGCCCCTGGGTTATTATTGGTTATTACATGAATAAAGAAGAATTCTACGCGGAATTGAAACGCGATCTGAGCGCACTTATCGCCGGAGAAAATAATTTTATTGCCACTCTGTCGAACACCAGCGCCCTGCTTTTTGAACGTCTTGAAGGGGTTAACTGGGTGGGTTTCTATCTTTTAGAGGGTAACTCCCTGGTATTGGGACCTTTTCAGGGCAAAATCGCCTGCGTGCGTATTCCCGTTGGGAAAGGCGTTTGTGGCACGGCTGTGGCTGAGAACAGCGTACAGCGCGTGGCTGATGTGCATGCCTTCCCGGGCCATATTGCGTGTGATGCGTCCAGCAATGCAGAGATTGTATTGCCGGTGACCGTCAACGACACAGTGATCGGTGTTCTGGACATTGACAGCACGGTTTATCAACGCTTCGATGAAGCCGATGAACAAGGGCTGACTGAGTTAGTCGCCGGGCTTTGCCAACATCTGCAAAACAGCGATGCGGCAAAATATGTCAATCTGATCGCAAGTTGATCTACGGATAACGTGGCATTTAATAATGACGTCATTATAATGACGCCAGTTCATGCCTGCGCCGGTTGGCAAACCCGTTGTAATCAGGAAATTTCATGGAAAATCAACCTAAGTTGAACAGTAGTAAAGAAGTCATCGCCTTTTTGGCTGAGCGTTTTCCGCTCTGTTTTAGCGCCGAAGGCGAAGCAAGACCTTTAAAGATCGGTATTTTTGCGGATTTGGTCGAGCGCTTGCAAGGCGAAGAGAATCTGAGCAAAACTCAGTTACGCTCTGCTCTGCGCCTGTACACCTCAAGCTGGCGTTATCTGTATGGCGTTAAAGTTGGCGCACAGCGCGTTGACCTTGATGGCAATGCATGCGGCGAGCTGGAAGAGCAGCACGTCGAGCATGCTCGCAAACAGTTAGAAGAAGCGAAAGCCCGCGTTCAGGCACAACGTGCTGAACAACAGGCAAAACGTCGTGAAGCTGGCGAAGCCGAGCCACGTCGCCCACGTCCAGCAGCTAAGAGACCTGCGCCGCGTCGTGAAAATGCGCCTGCAAATGCCACCGCTGCAGTTGCTGGTCAAGAAAATCGCAAACCACGAACACCTCGTCCACCGCGTGAGGAAAAACGTGAACCGCGTCCTGTGCCAGTAACAGATATCTCAAAACTGCAAGTTGGTCAGGAAATCAAAGTCAGAGCAGGTCAGAGCGCGATGGATGCTACCGTTTTGGAAATTGCCAAAGACGGTGTCCGCGTGCAGCTTTCTTCGGGTCTGGCGATGATCGTGCGCGCAGAACACTTGCAGTTCTGATACGGAGGCCAACTCAGGCATGAACAAATTTGTCAGATTAAGCGTTATTGCAGGTCTGTTGTTGTCAGGAGCAAGTCTGGTTAACACCAGTTATGCGAACGATAGTGCACCGGTAACTATCGATCAGCTCAAGCAATTGACACAAGAACCTCAAGACGCCACGGTGAGTGAGCGTGTTACGGCACGCTTTACCCGTTCGCATTATCGTCAGTTTGACCTTAATGCAGATTTCTCCGGGAAAATCTTCGACCGTTATCTCAACATGCTCGATTATGGCCATAACGTATTCATTGCATCTGATGTGGCCCAGTTTTCATCTAAGCGTAATACCTTAGGTGAAGAGTTGAAGTCGGGCCAGCTGACCACGCCGTATGCTTTATTCAATCTGGCGCAGAAACGTCGCTTTGAACGCTATAATTATGCGTTGCAAGTGCTGGCTCGCCCGATGGATTTCACCGGCAACGATACGATTAATCTTGATCGTTCTAAATCACCATGGCCGAAAGACCGAGATGAACTTGATCGTTTGTGGGATGCAAAAGTCAAATATGATGAGCTAAACCTCAAACTTGCAGGTAAGAACGATCAAGAAATTCGCGATGTATTGACTAAACGTTATCGTTTTGCGATGAAGCGTTTGACGCAAAGCAATAGCGAAGACGTATTTCAACTGGTCATGAATGCCTTTGCGCACGAAATTGACCCGCACACTAACTATCTGTCTCCGCGCAGTACCGAGCAATTCAATACTGAAATGAGCCTGTCTCTGGAAGGTATCGGTGCCGTATTGCAGGGCGACGATGATTATACTGTGATCAACTCGATGGTAGCTGGTGGCCCGGCGGCCAAAAGCAAAGCTATCGCAGTCGGTGACCGAATCGTTGGCGTAGGACAGGTAGCAACCAGTAAAGGCGTTGTTGATGTGATCGGCTGGCGTCTTGATGACGTCGTCGCTCTGATCAAAGGCGCGAAAGGCAGTAAAGTTCGTCTCGAAATTCTGCCAGCAGGTAAAGGCACCAAAACACGTACCGTTATTCTGACCCGCGAGAAAATCCGTCTGGAAGACCGCGCGGTAAAAATGACCATCAAGAAAGTCGGCAATGAGAAAGTTGCTGTGATGGACATTCCTGGCTTCTACGTTGGCCTGACGGATGACGTAAAAGTGCAGTTACAGAAAATGGCCAAACAGGATGTTAGCAGCCTGGTTATCGATTTGCGTACTAACGGCGGTGGTGCGTTAACCGAAGCCGTATCACTCTCTGGTCTGTTTATTCCAAGTGGCCCGGTAGTGCAGGTGCGCGATAACAATGGCCGTATTCGCCAGGATAGCGATACTGATGGCGTGGTTTACTACAAAGGGCCACTGGTTGTGTTAGTTGACCGCTTCAGTGCTTCCGCGTCTGAGATCTTCGCCGCAGCCATGCAGGATTACGGTCGCGCTCTGATTGTTGGTGAACCTACCTTCGGGAAAGGTACTGTCCAGCAATACCGCTCTCTGAACCGTATCTACGATCAGATGCTCCGCCCTGAATGGCCAGCGTTGGGTTCTGTACAGTACACGATTCAGAAGTTCTATCGTATCAACGGTGGCAGTACCCAGCGTAAAGGTGTAACACCTGAAATCCTGATGCCTACCGGTATTGAAGCGATTGAAACCGGTGAGAAATTTGAAGACAACGCCTTGCCATGGGATAGCGTTAATGCTGCGACTTATACCAAGACAGGCGATCTGAAACCTTTCGAGCCAGAGTTGCTGAAAGATCATCAAGCGCGCATCGCTAAAGATCCGGAGTTCCAGTACATCCAGCAAGATATTACGCACTACAACGCGCTGAAAGATAAACGCGATATCGTCTCCCTGAATTACGCCCAACGTGATAAAGAAGACAAGCAGGATGATGCAACCCGGCTCACACGCCTGAATGAGCGTTTCAAACGTGAAGGGAAGAAGCCGCTGAAATCTCTCGAAGATTTACCGAAAGATTATGTTGCTCCAGACCCTTATCTGGACGAAGCCGATAACATTGCGCTCGATCTGGCCCGCTTGCAGAAAGCGCAGAGCGATCAGGCACCTGTGGCCAGTAAATAAGCTGACGGTGTCTGTAAAATCAGTCCTTAAAAAAGCGCACTCCGGTGCGCTTTTTTATTGCGTGGGATTCAACATTGAAATAGGGATGCGCGGTTTTGTTGGTAATTTAGATCAGAAAGTGAAATCAAACACTGCATTTTGTAAAGTATTGTGAATTTAGGGGCATAGCTTTGGCAGACTCTTGAATCTGCAACATTTGCCCATAGGATCTACGTTGACCTGATAGCTTTGCGGTCTTCACCTTGTATAACAATGAAGCAACAATGAGGAAGTGAGAATTTTATGATGCGTATAGGGTTATTCCTGATAACTAACCTGGCGGTCATGCTGATCTTCGGTCTGGTACTGAGCCTTACCGGTATTCAGTCGAGCAGTGTACAAGGGCTGATGATCATGGCTGGCCTGTTCGGTTTCGGTGGCTCCCTCGTATCCTTACTGATGTCTAAATGGATGGCGCTGCGTTCGGTCGGCGGCGAAGTCATCGAGCAACCACGTAACGAAACCGAGCGGTGGTTGATCGAAACGGTTCGCCGCCAGTCCCAACAGGCAGGTATTGCCATGCCGCAGGTGGCGATTTACCACGCGCCTGACATCAACGCATTTGCCACCGGCGCACGCCGTGATGCATCGCTGGTGGCGGTCAGTTCGGGCCTGCTGCAAAGTATGAGCCAAGACGAAGCTGAGGCGGTGATCGCCCATGAAATCAGCCATATTGCCAACGGTGACATGGTCACGATGACGTTGATTCAGGGCGTTGTGAACACCTTCGTTATCTTTATTTCCCGCCTGATAGCTCAGGTTGCGTCAGGTTTTCTTTCCGGCAACCGTGATGGTGAGGAAAGCAGTGGTGGTAACCCGATGATTTACTTCGCGGTAGCAACCGTGCTGGAACTGGTCTTTGGTATTTTGGCGAGTATTATCACCATGTGGTTCTCTCGTCATCGGGAGTTTTATGCAGATGCCGGTTCAGCCAAACTGGTTGGCCGTGAAAAAATGATTGCCGCACTGCAACGTTTGAAGACCAGCCATGAACCTCAGGAAGCAGGTAGTATGATGGCGTTCTGCATTAACGGTAAGTCAAAGTCATTCAGCGAACTGTTTATGTCACACCCGCCGCTGGATAAGCGCATCGAAGCATTGCGCAGTGGGCAGTATTTGAAATAACGTTAAATAGCACGCAGTACAACGGAAAACCCGGCAGAGATGCCGGGTTTTTTAGGTCTAAAATTCAGGGATGAAATTTTGGTTCAGGACTTATTGTCGGCTTCTTTCTGGCTGGAGGTCTGCTGGGTCATACGCATGAAACTCACTATTGCGCCACCTCCGGCCAATGTGCCGGCCAGAATAAGCGACGCATGGGTTCCTTGCTCAGGGAACAGGTTAAACATCAGAGCTACCATGGCTGCGCCTGTTGTCTGTCCAAGAAGTCGTGCAGTACCGAGCAGTCCGCTAGCACCGCCGCTGCGGTTACGCGGTGCGGCGGTAATAATAGTATGGTTATTCGGCGACTGAAAAAGTCCGAAGCCTGCGCCGCACAGCAACATACGCCAGATTATATTCAAATTTGACGGTTCCTGTGGCAATAACGAAAGCGAGTAAAGGCCAAAAGAAAATACAATCAGGCCAATACCGCCCAGCATGCCCGGATGATAACGTTCAACCAGGCGCCCGGCGATAGGTGCCATCACCATGGTTGCCAGCGGCCATGGGGTGAGCAGCAAACCGGTCGAGACAGAATCCAATCCCAGCGTGTTTTGCAGAAAGAACGGCAGTGAAACGAAAGCCAGCATTTGTGCGCTGAACGAGCACAGCGACGTACCCAGCGACATGGCAAAAATAGGTATGCGCAGCAGATCCACTGGCAACAACGGGAAGGGGCGCGACAGCTGACGGCGCACGAAGAACCAACCAATGATCAGCAGTGCGATGACTTCACCCAGAATAAGCAGCCGGCTCTGGCCTTGCGCAAATCCGCTGATGGCGATAATAAGCAGGCCGAAGGTCAGCGCATTCATCACACTGCTGGGGAAATCGAATTTCTGCTCCTGACTCTTAGTGCTGTTAGCCGGTAAAAACTTTATTCCCAGCATCAGTGCCGCCAGGCCAATGGGTAGGTTTATGGCAAACAGCCACTGCCATGATGCAAAGGAGAGTATACCTGCCGCCACCGTTGGGCCTGCTGCAGAAGAAACTGCCACGATCAAAGCATTGATCCCCATTCCCCGGCCAAGAAAACGCTGTGGGTAAATGATGCGTATCAGTGCAGTATTGACGCTCATGATCGCCGCCGCGCCAAACCCCTGCAAAATACGGGCGATAGTTAATGTGGTCAGTGAGTCCGAAAGGGCGCAAAACAACGAGGTAATACTAAACACCAGTAAGCCGGTCTGATAAATCCTCCGGTAACCGAAAATATCCCCCAGAGATGCCAGTGAGAGCAACGAGATGGTGATCGCTAGCTGGTAAGCATTGACCACCCATATTGAGGATGCAGGGCTGGCGTTCAGGTCTTTAGCGATGGTGGGCAGAGCCACGTTGGCGATCGCCCCATCGAGCACTGAAACCGTAATGCCGAGAGCGATAGCGAGGATCGCGCCATAACGCTGCGGAACAGGAAGTCCATCATTTGGCGTGAGAGTCATAAATGATTGTCGATATTGAGGTAATCAGGAGTGGGAATATTACCATGCTAATGACTAAAAGGTGCCCACCTTGATTATTGAGATACATTCTTAATATTGTAAGAAGAGTTATCAATAATCGGGGGTTAAGCTCAGCGAACTTGGTTGATGATTGCGTATCCAGAATGCTTGCCAGTATAATGAAAACTGTGTTCTATTTTTTTTGAAACAAAACTTAAGCGGGCAGGTAAGAGAGACTATGGCTAATGCAGAACTTGATAAACAACCCGATTCCGTCTCCTCAGTTCTGAAGGTGTTTGGCATTTTGCAGGCGCTCGGCGATGAGCGAGAGATCGGGATCACCGAGCTTTCTCAACGCGTAATGATGTCGAAAAGTACGGTTTACCGATTTCTGCAGACCATGAAATCATTAGGTTATGTGGCGCAGGAAGGCGAGTCGGAAAAATATTCACTGACGTTGAAATTGTTCGAACTCGGGGCTAAAGCCTTACAAAATGTGGATCTTATCCGCAGCGCGGATATTCAGATGCGCGAACTGTCGCGCCTGACCCGTGAGACGATCCATCTGGGTGCACTGGATGAAGACGGTATCGTCTACATCCACAAAATTGACTCGATGTATAACCTGCGTATGCACTCGCGCATCGGCCGGCGTAATCCGCTACACAGTACAGCCATCGGCAAAGTGCTGATGGCTTGGGGAGATCGTGGTGAAGTTGATGCACTGATGGCGAATATTGAGTTTACCCGCAGCACTGATAACACCATTCTGAGTGTACAAGCGTTGCGCTCTGCGCTTGAGATAGTCCACGAGCAAGGCTTCGGCGAAGATATTGAAGAGCAGGAACAGGGTTTGCGCTGCATCGCCGTTCCGGTATTTGACCGCTTTGGTGTGGTGACAGCGGGAATGAGTATCTCGTTTCCTACCATTCGTTTCTCAGAAGAGAGTAAAAGCGAATATGTCAGCATGCTGCATACCGCAGCGCGCAATATTTCACAGCAGCTTGGCTACCACGACTATCCTTTCTAATGAGCCCCCCCTAAACTTGCCCCACATGTTGGGCAAGTTTAGGGGGAACCCACGCAATGTCTTGCAGCGGAGAACATCAGGTCAAATCAGAGAGCTTATGCCCTGCATCGATCAGTTCTTTTAGCAGCATCTGGCGGCGATCTTCTGGGGTGTCTCGACTCACCATAAAGCAGATAGCGGCTACAGCCTGACCACCACGCGAACGAATCGGTGCGGCCATGCAGCAGGTAAAGCTCTCAGATAAGCCTTCAGTCAGGCAATATCCCAAATGACCGGCATAGTGAATCTCGTTGAGGAAGGTCTGCTTGTCTAACGTTTTACCGTTAGCCAATTGGTAATCTTCTTCGGGGATCAGTTTGAGAATATCGTTATCAGACCAGTTGCTTAGCAGTAAGCGACCTGTTGCGGTCCAGGTAATCGGCACACGTACACCGATATCTGAGGTGATTTTAAAGGGACGCGCGCTACTTTCTGAAAGCACCACGGTGTATTTGTTACCTTCCAACATACAAAGCTGAACGGTTTCCCCATGTCGCGCTACTATTTCAACCATCAACTGATGTGACCGACGAATCAGATCGTTATGGGCCATATAGTCAGCACCATAGTAGTGCATCTCACGGCCGAAAAACACGGCACCGTCTGCATCTAACTCAACCAAGCCAGCCTCACCGAGTAAGTTAACCAGATCATATACGC
Source organism: Ewingella sp. S1.OA.A_B6 (assembly GCF_049889095.1). Taxonomy (NCBI): domain Bacteria; kingdom Pseudomonadati; phylum Pseudomonadota; class Gammaproteobacteria; order Enterobacterales; family Yersiniaceae; genus Ewingella; species Ewingella sp. S1.OA.A_B6. The sequence continues at coordinate 695,962 of NZ_JBLJFK010000001.1, forward strand.
TTGAGCGCGGAGCCCCAGTTGCTTCGATCAAATCCCGCATTGCCATTGGCCGACCCGCAATATGTAGCTGGCGGAAAATATCGATAACCCTGTCAACACCGCGCGCCCGTGATACCTTCTCATCTGGCATAAGCCAACTCTCCTGTTGTTGTGGTGCGAAGGGAATAGATTAAAAAGCATCATACACGGACGCATGAATTTAACCCATCCCCGCCATTAAAGAATTCATCCTGATACCTATTTAATATTTAAACTGTACGTTCTATTTGGGGGCCCCATTTTGGCGCGCAGTGATTAATGGCGTCTAATTAAATAAGATTAGGATCACATTTTAATCGGCAGAGTTTGGTTGAGATGTTTATTTATGAGACCCAGAACACATCACGTAGAATTAATTAATCCTGCACATATTGCAAAAGCTCATTTCATATGCAAATCTGAGTGTGTCCGGTATTAAAGATTACTGTCTTATATATCGGACGGTTGCTGTGTCGAAGTGGACGCAGCATTATCTCACACAGGAGCAGTATTGCATGACGATTAAACGTTACGGTGTTGACGGTGGAACGGGCACGGGCGGCCAAAAACTCCCCTTTTCACGTGCTGTTGAGGCCGATGGCTGGTTATATATCTCTGGCCAAACTCCCATGCAGGACGGTGAAGTCGTGGAGGGCGGCATCATTGAACAAACGCAACTGGCGTTCGATAACTGTCTAACGATTATGCGTGAAGCAGGTTATCGCGTAGAGGATGTCGTACACGTCACTGCGGTGTTAACTGATGCGCGTTATTTCAGCTCATTTAATAAAGTATTCAGTGAGATATTTAGCGGCAACCCGCCAGCCCGTATCTGTAGTGTTCAAGATTTAGTTGTTGACTGTAAAGTTGAAGTGGACATGAAATGCTTCCGCGCAGATCGTAAATAGTTATTACCCATTAAGTCAGATTAACGATTTATTTAATTCTACGACTACACCAGGACAGTATTTTATTCACTACGCTTTTCATTTTTCTGTGAAATTTTATTTTCATATCGTCTCCATTTTATAAAGAGAGAAAAAATGAATACAACATCGCTGAAAGTCAGTGTTAAAGCAGTGGCTGCTACATTGGTATTACTGACGCTGGCTGGCTGTACACCGACCGAAGATAAAAAAGAAGCCGGTGCAGCACCGCAATCCGCCTTGCAAACCGTGCTTCAGCGCGGCACTTTGCGCGTGGGTGACTGCCTGAGTTTCGCCCCGTTCGGTTTTTATGATAAAGACGGTAATGCCGATGGTTATGACGTCGATCTCGCGAAAGCATTAGCAAAAGAGATGGGCGTTAAGCTGGAGATGGTGAATACCACCAGCGCCAACCGAATTCCAAACCTGCAGACGAATAAAGTGGATGTGGTGTTCTGTAACTTCACTCGAAATCTCGACCGTGCGAAAGAAATTACGTTTACCAATCCGTATGTTGTGGCGAGTGAAGCGATGCTGGTTCGCAAAAATAGCGGGATTCAATCGGCACAGGATATGGCGGGTAAAACGATTGCCACGGTTAAAGGTTCAACCAACGGCGATGAGGTTGGTAACTTGGGTATTAAGGTGAATATTCAGGAATATGACTCCTCTCAGGCGGCTATCCTCGCAGTAAAACAGGGGCAGGCCGATGCCATGATTGAAGATAACAACTTCCTGGCCTATCAGGCCAAGCTGGATCCCACACTGGTTGTGACCAATGAAGCCTTAGTTCCATTGGAATACAATGCGTTCGCTGTAAAACAAGGTGACCAGGTTTGGGCGAACTACCTTAATGAGTTTCTCTTCGAGATTAACGCATCAGGCGATAATGCCACGCTTTATCAGAAATGGTTTGGCAACAAACCACGCTATCCCCTGAACCCGCAGTATTGACAGCATACGGCGCGGCAATTCATGCCGCGCCTCTCGAAGGAGTAAGACCATGAGTTATCAATGGCTAACCCTATGGCGCTATGGTGATACGTTTCTTTCTGCCGCTTGGTTGACACTACAGGTCACCGTTGTTGCCTTTGCACTTGCCGTAGCACTGGGCTTGATCTCAGCATTGGCGAAATCATCCTCCTTGTCCGTGGTGCGTTTGTTCAGCCACTGTTATGTAGAATTTATTCGTAATACGCCGGTGTTGCTGCAGATTTTTATCATTTTCTTTGGCTTTCCCTCTCTTGGTATCACGATGAATGCGTTTACTGCTGGTGTATTGGCGCTGGGGATAAATGTCGGGGCGTATTTATCGGAAACCTTCCGAGCGGGCATTCAGTCTGTACCCAAAGGTCAACTCGAGGCTGCTTGGGTGCTTGGGATACCTAAAAGCGAGGTATTTATGAGCGTCATTCTGCCGCAAGCCGCGCGAGCAGTATGGCCGGCAATTATTAACAACCTGATTCAGCTCTTGCTGGGGACTTCGTTACTTTCGGCCATTGCTCTTCCGGAACTCACCGGCACAGCAACCGTGATAAATGCACGTACATTGTTGTATATCCAGACCTTCAGCATTGTGACGGTCATATATCTTCTGTTCAGTAATATTTTCTCATCGCTAGGCAATCTCGCTGGTCGGCACATGTTTCATCCGGCGCTGGTGACCTCGAAGAAAAAAGCCAATGGGTGGTGGCCGAAAAAAGGACTCGCGCATTCAGCGAAAGGGGGAAACTCCCAATGAGTGAATTGATCATCAACTCCTTACCGATGTTATTGGAAGGGCTCGGTATTACATTATCACTCTCCGTCGCCGCGATTATAGGCAGTACGCTGCTCGGTTTGCTGGCAGCAGTAATGCGCACAAGTGGTTTGCCTATTGTTAAGCAGATTGCTGTGCTGTACACCGAACTGTTTCGCGGTACCCCGGTGCTGATAACGCTGATGTTCATCTATTTTGGTGTTGCCTACTTCGGCTATGACATCAACCTTTTTGCTGCGGGCATTATGGGTTTAAGCATTTATCAGGGGGCCTATATCGCGGAAATCTTTCGCGGCGGTATTGAAGCTGTGCCGAAAGGACAATGGGAAGTTTCATGGATCCTGGGGCTTTCGAAACGCCAAACTTTTATGAGCGTTGTGTTACCACAAACCCGTGGGATCGTACTGCCGCCGTTAGTTGGCCAATATTTATCGCTGATTAAAGATACGTCGATTGTTAGCATGATCGGTATGTCCGAACTGATGCATCAGGGTCAGGCGATTGTCGATCGCATCGGTCAGCCAGTAGTGATTTACGGTCTTGTCTCCTTGCTCTATTTCGCGGTCTGCTTTCCGCTTTCTCGTTGGGTTCAACATAATCAAACCAGGAGTCAGTTATCATGAGTAAACCCGCCATTATGCTGAATAATGTAACCAAGTCGTTCGGCTCTACACAGGTGCTGAAGGAAATCAGCCTTGATGTCTCACTGGGCGAGGTATTGGTACTGATTGGTGCTTCTGGTTCCGGTAAAAGTACCGTGCTGCGCATCATGAGCGGTCTTGAGAAAGCCGACAGCGGTGAAGTTTGGGTGAATCATGTGCCTTTACATGACAATAAACGTTCCCGCGAGATCTGTGGTCACGTTGGCATGGTTTTCCAACAATTTAACTTATTCCCACATAAAACCGCACTTGGCAACGTGACACTGGCGTTGATTAAAGCGCAAAAGTTGTCCGTAGCAGAGGCCAATAAGCGGGGCATGGCTGCCCTGTCGCGTGTTGGCCTGTCGGAGCGCTCACATCACTATCCAGCACAGTTATCTGGTGGTCAGCAGCAGCGAGTCGCCATTGCACGGGCGCTGGCCGTTGAACCTAAGATTATGTTTTTTGATGAAGCCACGTCAGCTCTCGATCCGGAATTGGTGGGTGAGGTCATGGAGGTCATGCGCAGTCTGGCGCGCGAAGGTATGACGATGGTGGTCGTCACTCATGAAATGGGTTTTGCCCGCAAAACAGCTGACCGTGTAGTGTTTATGGATCAGGGCGTTATTGCCGAGCAAGGTACGCCGGAGCAAATTTTTGTTAATCCGCAGAATCTACGCACCCAACAATTCTTATCGCGCGTGCTTGAGCACTAATAGGAGGAATGATGTCTCTTCACTTTCCACTGCGAGCCGATGGATTACTCGACCCACAGCAAGCGGCACCACGGTTTAAATCAGTCGCGGGGGCAGGTAATGCACCGTTGCCAAACGGCACGCCGGTATTGAGCAGCGATGAGGTATTTTCACCGCTGATGCTTATGAAGCAGTCGGCATTAGACAATAATTTGCGTCAATTGGCCTCTTTCTGCCGCGAAAATGGCGTATTGCTTGCGGCGCACGGTAAAACGTCTATGTCGCCAGCGATCCTCCGTCGTGCGATCACGGAAGGAGAAGCCTGGGGATTGGGGGCCGCCACGCCGTCCCAAGTGCGCGCATTACGCCAGTTCGGTATTCGCAATGTTTTTTTAGCCAATGAACTGGTCGATCCTGCCGGGATACGCTGGATTGCACAGTGGCAGCAAGAGCATCCGGAACACGATTTTCTTTGCTACGTTGATTCGTTGCAGGGCGTGACGCTTTTGGAGCAAAACCTGGGCAGCAGTCGGATCTCAGTACTGATAGAGATGTCTATTAGCGGCGGTCGCACTGGGTGTCGTTCATCGGATGAGGCCATAAAAATAGCAGAAGCTATCGCGGCTAGCGAGGTTCTACAACTGGTTGGCGTGGCCGGTTATGAAGGCGCACTGGGAGCCGGGCGTGACGCGTCAGGCATTGCGCGGGTGAAAGATTATTGTGAAATGATGATCGCCACGGCGGCACTTCTGGCGGAGAAGAACCTGTTTGATAGCGATAATATTATTCTCAGCGCTGGTGGTGGTGCCTGGTTTGACGTAGTGACCTCCTGCTTTACTGCGGCAACCCTGCCATTGCCTATTACGCCGCTTATTCGTTCGGGTGCATACATGGCGCATGATAACGGTCTTTACTCACGTATCGCACCTTTTGCCCAGCCGGGCGCTACGCACCATTTCGATGCGGCACTGGAAATCTGGGGACGTGTATTATCCCGTCCAGAACCGGGATTGGCCTTGGTCGATTTTGGTCGTCGCGATGTGCCATTCGATCAAGACTTGCCCAACCCACTGTGGATCCGCAATGCTGATGGAAGTGAACCACGATCTGCAAGCCATCTGCGCATCAGTGACGTTAACGATCATCATGCTTATTTATTGTTGCCAGCGGATGAAAAATTACATCCAGGCGATTGGGTCGGGTGCGGTATTTCTCACCCCTGTACTGCGTTTGATAAATGGCGTTACCTGCCGCTGGTTGATGATGACTATCGCATTACTGACTCGCTGGAAACCGCTTTTTAAGCCATAAACATTAGCCATAAAAAAGGCCGCAACGTCATCCGTTGTGGTCTTTTTTACATGCTCAACTGACAAACGTCACATTAACGATGTGCTAATTCGGCATTGTCGTCAGCATCCATGACTGATTTATCTGTTTGACGCAGAAGCTGGCTGGTAATGGTACCGGCGGTCATTGAGCCACTGACGTTGAGCGCAGTACGCCCCATATCAATAAGCGGTTCAACTGAGATAAGCAAGGCAACCAGCGTCACGGGCAAGCCCATTGCCGGCAGCACAATCAACGCGGCGAAAGTTGCACCCCCACCCACACCAGCAACGCCGGCGGAGCTCAGGGTAACAATACCTACCAGCGTAGCTATCCACATTGGGTCAAACGGGTTGATGCCCACGGTCGGCGCTACCATGACGGCTAACATCGCTGGGTATAGACCCGCACAACCGTTCTGTCCGATGGTCGCACCAAAAGAGGCCGAGAAACTGGCAATGGATTCCGGAATACCAAGACGACGTGTCTGGGCTTCTACGCTCAGCGGGATTGTAGCGGCACTTGAGCGGCTGGTGAACGCAAAGGTCAGTACTGGCCAGACTTTACGGAAGAACTTCGAGGGATTCACACCGGTCAATGACAGCAGCAGGGCATGCACTACAAACATGATGGCCAGGCCCAGGTAAGAGGCCACCACAAAACTGCCCAGTTTAACGATGTCTTGTACATTAGAACCAGCTACTACTTTGGTCATCAACGCCAGCACGCCGTAAGGGGTCAGCTTCATGACCAGACGCACTAGTTTCATCACCCAGGCTTGCAGGGTGTCAATGAATACCAGTACACGCGGACCTTTTTCCCGATCGTCTTTTACCAGTTGTAGAGCAGCGACACCCACAAAGGCGGCGAAGATCACCACGCTGATAATTGACGTCGGGCTCGCGCCGGTCAAATCAGCAAATGGATTCTTTGGTATAAAGGAAAGAATCAGCTGTGGCATCGTCAGGTCGGCTACTTTGCCAACATAAGTACTTTGCAGCGCCGAGAGACGGGCAGTTTCCTGAGCGCCCTGGACCAGACCGTCGGCCGTTAGACCGAATAAACCGGTAACAAATACACCGACCAGTGCGGCAATCAGCGTGGTGAACAGTAGAGTACCGATAGTCAGAAAACTGATTTTCCCCAGTGATGAAGCGTTATGTAATTTAGCCACCGCACTCAGAATAGAGACAAAGACCAACGGCATGACGATCATCTGCAGTAGCTGCACGTAACCGTTACCAACAATGTTGAACCAGCTAATGGACGCTTTGAGGACAGGATCATCTGAGCCGTAAATCAGCTGCAATGCCAGGCCAAAGAGCACGCCGATCACCAGACCCACTAATACTTTTTTTGCCAGACTCCACTGCTTGTGACGGGTTTGCGCCAATAGCAAAAGGAGGGCAACGAAGACCACTACGTTAATTACGAGCGGAAGATTCATACCCAGATCTCCAAATTGTTCATTATTTCATTATGTGTTGCTTACTGGTGTTCTCTGCGAGGGAGTGCACCATCCTGTAGCTTGGGCGACAGGATATCAGCTCATCGCCAGCACAATTATATTCAAAAGGAATTGCTTATAATTTTTTATCTATATTTGTACGCAAGATGAGCTATCTGAGTGCAATTTGGTCGAAGCTATGTGATTAGATTCAAAATTCTGCTGAAAGACTCAGGTTTTATTGCACCAATAATAGGCGCCCAGTTAGGCCAAAACAGGGTAAAACCGACCAACAGCAAACACAATGTCCGCTCAAGCTGGTTGCCTTTTTGACTGTTTATGAGCGGCAGCCGGAAACGCCAGCGGCATGGCCACAGCAGAGGGACTCCGGCTGGTGTCAACATATCCGCCAAAATATGGCTGAGATAACCAATGATCATGGCATGCAGAGCGTCAATGGGGATAACCCAGTCGTGAGGAAAGTGGGTACGAAATAAAAAGACACTGGCAATGACCGCCAGCAGACTATGGGTAAACCCACGATGACCGAACATACGGGCAATAGGTTGTGAGACCCATTTCAGACGCTGGCCTATGAGTGACCTGGGATGATCAATATCGGGTAGCAAAGACGTCAGCAGGGAAGCCGGGATAATATGCCACCAGTCACCATGCGCCAGCTCTGGTGAGAGCTGTGCTTTTTTAGCGAACACCGCGCAGGCGATGGAGAATATGAGATGGCCTTCCGCCGTCATGACGCTTCCGAACTGAATGACTGTTATTTTATCCAGTATATGTGAAAGCGTTACAATCATGGAAGTGTTACGCTGTAACTAATTGTCAACAGATTGATAAAAAGGAAAAAAGGCGCAATATTTGCGCCTTTCTCATTACGGTTAGTTTGCTTATCTTGCCAGCCAGCCGCCGTCTACTGCGATGGTATAACCATTGATGTAGTCAGAGGCTTTGGAAGAGAGAAATACGATAGGTCCCATGACATCTTCGGGTATACCCCAGCGCCCGGCAGGAATACGCTCAAGAATCTCTTTACTGCGATCCTCATCAGCGCGCAGCTGTTCGGTGTTGTTCGTCGCCATATAACCCGGTGCAATGGCATTCACATTGATATTGTGTTTGGCCCATTCGTTCGCCATCAAACGCGTGATGCCCATCACTGCACTTTTTGATGCCGTATAGGAAGGCACGCGGATGCCACCTTGGTAGGAGAGCATAGAGGCGATATTAATAATTTTCCCACCGTGCCCCTGTTTGATGAACTGACGCGCCACTGCCTGTGACATGAAAAACAGCGTTTTGCTGTTCACATTCATCACGTCATCCCAGTTTTTCTCACTAAACTCGATAGCATCTTCGCGGCGGATTATGCCGGCATTGTTGACCAGAATATCAATGTGGCCGAATTCACTGACAGCAGTTTCAATCAACTGCGGGATACCAGCAATGCTGCTGAGGTCGGCACGCAGATCAAGAAAACGACGGCCCAGCTTAGTCACTTGCTCTGCGGTTTCATCTGGAGCGCTAACGTTGACACCGATAATGTCACAACCGGCCTGAGCCAGTCCCAGCGCCATTCCCTGACCAAGACCGGTATTACAGCCGGTCACAAGTGCCACTTTTCCTGCTAAATCAAATGCATTAAGGATCATGATTTCTCTCACTTTTTCAACGGCGATCCCCGCCGTAAAGAGGGAGCTCAGCCGGCTTGCGGCGGAGCTGGCGGTTTAGCGCAATTCGCTGACTTTTACGTGGTCCATATCATCAAATACCTGATTCTCACCTACCATGCCCCAGATAAAGGTATAGCGTTTAGTACCCACGCCAGCATGAATTGACCAACTTGGCGAAATGACTGCCTGCTCGTTGTGAACCAACAAATGACGGGTTTCCTGCGGCTGTCCCATCATGTGGAATACTGCGGTTTCATCGTCCATCTCGAAATAGAAATAGACCTCCATACGGCGCTCATGAGTATGGCATGGCATGGTGTTCCACAAGCTTCCCTGCTCGAGTTTGGTCAGGCCCATGGTTAACTGGCAGGTCTCCAACACGTCTGGAACGATAAACTTATTAATGGTGCGGCGATTGCTGGTAGCCGCATCACCGATAGTTTGTGGGGAAGCTTCGGCTAAGGTGATTTTCTTATTAGGGAATGCCGTATGGGCAGGTGCGCTGTTGTAATAAAACTTGGCCGGTTTGCCTGATGCCAGGCTGCTAAACTCAACCAATCTGGCTCCTTTACCGACATACAGTGCTTCTTCATGCCCAATTTCATAGGTTGTACCGTCTACGACAATCAGCCCCGGCCCGCCGATGTTAATTACGCCAAGTTCGCGGCGTTCGAGAAAATAGCTCACGCCTAGCTGCTTACCCACTTCATCACCGATGGCTACGCTGCTCTCAACGGGCATCACGCCGCCGACAATGATGCGGTCGATGTGGCTGTAAGTCATGGTGTAGGCGTCTATTTCGAAAATCTTCTCGATCAGAAATTCGCGGCGTAATTCTGCTGTATCGAGTCGTTTGGCATGATCGCTATGAATGCTTTGACGAACTTGCATGTCGGTGCCTCTCGTGCGGGTCAGTGTTACGAATGGAGGATTCACCAGACTGGACTGCGGCGTGCGTAGCAGCACCGCAAGGATCCTGTTGCCCGGTTCATCCTTGTTACAAGCAGCATAGAAGCATTGGGATGATGATTCAATAAAAATGAAATGATGTTTTATTTATTTTATGAGGCAGTTCAAGCTTTACAACATTAAACCGTGGCAATGCTGCTGCGATCGTTAGAATGCCGTGAGGATGCGCTGCTTTTCGTGGCGTAATAAGGTAATTTTGCGATCGTCTGTGACGGAGTGCCGTGATGAAAACTTTCTTTATTAATGATGAGACTCCCTGGGAAGCGCTGGGAAATGGAATTAAGCGCAAGATAATGACCTGGAGTGATGAGCTGATGATGGTGGCTGTGCATTTTGACCAGGGCGCTGTCGGGGTCGCCCATCAGCACGATATTCATGATCAAATTGCTTATGTTGCCGCAGGCAGTTTTGAAGTGGAAATTGACGGTGTAAAAAGAGTGCTTAAGACGGGAGATGCCTATCGGGCGGTAAAGCATGAAATGCATGGTGTGGTGTCACTTGAACAGGACAGCGTGCTGATTGATACGTTTTCCCCTAAACGCGCTGATTTCCTTTAACGCGTATCCAGAGCTAAAAAGATGGGCACACTTGGCTGTGTGCCCATCGAGATTAGCGGATATGTTCCGCCTTCAGTTGTTCAAGTGAAGACAACTTGACGTCAGCCAGCGCCCAGCGTGGGTCAGTACTGAGTTCATGAGCAGGAACAACAATAGAGCGCATGCGTGCGGCTTTGGTAGCGATCATCCCGTTGAAAGAGTCTTCTAACGTCACGCAGTTCAGCGGATCCACCTGCAACTGAGAGGCAGCCCGCAAATAGACCTCGGGATGCGGTTTGCTGTACGGCAGGTTTTCAGCGGATGCCCGCACCTGAAAATAGGCGGCGAGGTTGAACATCTCCAGCACTTTATCCAACATATGCAGCGGTGATGCAGAAGCCAGGCCAATTTTCAGCCCCTGCTCCCGGCATAGCTCTAGCGCATGAGTCACACCTGGCAGGAGAGGGCGAGTCTGTTCAACCAGTTCAATCGCGCGGGCGATAATTCGCTGCGTGACCTCAGCCTGAGTTGGCCCCTGCCATGGCATGGACTGATACCACATTCTTACCACCAGATCGATGCGCAAACCAAGCGTGTCCGGCAATAAATCCCGCTGTGACAAGTCCAGTCCCAAACCGCCAAAAATGTCCAGTTCTGCCTGTGTCCATAACGGTTCAGAATCGATCAGTAGGCCATCCATATCAAAAATCACTGCAGTAACAGGGCGCGTGTATGCCATCAGTTATCACTCCGTTTCGAGGGGAATGCCACTTTAGCATTGGTCACGGCGCAGGTGAAATTACGAAAACTGAAGGCATGCTATCTCTGTTTTCTCTGACTTTAACCCTAAGCCGTTAAAACAGTGGGCGGTGTTGAGATTCTGTAGGTAGACTTAGGCGATAACTGAGACGTCCTTACAAGGGGAATTCATGACGTATCAACAAGCCGGGCGCGTTGCTGTGTTAAAACGGATCATGGGGTGGGTGGTTTTCATTCCAGCGTTGTTATCCACTGGGATTTCACTGCTGAACTTTATCTACGAGCACAGTAAGACTCAGCAGGGGATCAACGCTGTGATGCTTGATTTTGTGCATGTGATGGTCGACATGGTGCGCTTCAACACCTCTTTCCTGAACATTTTCTGGTACAACTCACCCGTACCCGTACTTGGTCAAGGTGTGACTACCGCCAATATCATGTTTTTCATCATATATTGGCTGATATTCATCGGACTGGCGTTACAGGCGTCTGGCGCAAGAATGTCACGCCAGGTAATACACATCCGCGAAGGCATCCAGGATCAGTTAATTCTCGAACAGGCGAAAGCCAGCGAAGGGCGGTCGAAACAACAAATTGAAGAGCGGATCGTATTGCCGCGACATACTATTTTCGTTCAATATTTCCCTTTGTATATTCTGCCCATTATTCTGTCAGTCATTGCCTATTTCATTTTGAAATTGTTGGGTTTGTTGGGCTGATATTAGCTGTAAAACACCCTCTTTTTGTATCGGTTTCTATCAGGCCTGAGTCGAAAATAGACTCAGGTTTTTTATTTGCTAATTTACAAATCCTCTCGGCGTAATAACCGTTCAACAGCGCGTTGCGCCACTACCAAATGTTGCCCGCCAAAAAAATTACTTCGATTAAGTAAATAATATAACTGGTACACCGGTTGACGCAGGACGAAATCTTCAGGAAGGGGAGTTCGGCTTTGATAACCATCGTAAATATTAGCCGGAACTTTAGGATATAACGGCAACATCGCCAGGTCACACTCACGATCTCCCCAGTAACAGGCCGGGTCGAAAATCACCGGGCCGCTGGGTGCTAAACCACAATTATGTGGCCACAAATCACCATGCAGTAGTGATGGCCGGGGTTGATGATTATGTAAGCGTGCCTCTACCATGGCGGTGATATCGTCAATATTACCAAAGATCATACCTTTTTCCGCCGCCAGCTGTAGTTGCCAACCAATCCGCTGTTCAGCAAAAAAGGTCGCCCAGCGACGCTGCCAGGTATTGGGCTGAGGGAGGGTTGCCAGTTCGTTATCGAAGTCGAGGCCAAATTGAAGTTGCTCGCTCCACTGATGAAGGTCAGACAGCTGCTGTCCGAGAAGGTAGGCACTGTCTGCATCCAACGGCTCAAGCGGCAAATATTCCAGCAGCAGGAAACTGTAGTCGCGATCGCTGCCGACACCGTAAACCTCGGGTACGCGCACCGTCTGGCTGTGTGCAAGCAGCGATAGCTGATCTGCCTCAGCAGCAAAAATTGGGAGCATTTCGCGTGTATTGCACTTGATAAAGACGTCTTTGTTACCGTAACTAAGACGCCAGGCAGAGTGGATTTCTCCTCCCGGCAACTCGATCCGTTCACGGATTTCAGCATTGCCAAAATGTTCACTTAACAGACGATTAACGGCTTGCCACATGGATTCACCCCTTCGGACTGGCCTGATGATTCATTAAGTTAACGTTTTTCGCGCTTAAAAAAACCGATCTTACGCACAGCTAAATCAGGTTGTGGATTAAAATCTATACAAACTAAGTGCTCAACGCGTTTTGTGTTTGATTCAATGACCGACATGAAAATAAGGAAAAATAAGAATAAGTGAAATAAATTGCTAAATATAAACAGAATTATCTTATCGACTAACGGTTAACGCCTTTGTTTAACAGAACATTATTGAGCATAGACTAAAAATATATTCAGGTGTGCGCAGAACATGTATATGCTGACTTCCATCAACGTCGTGAGAGGCATAATGTGAAACCAAATATTCTTTATTTGATTGCCGCGCTTTTATTAGCAGGTTGCGCTAAAGAAACGTCGGTACAGCAAAAGACTCATTTTTTGAATCCATCGGCCGCTATCCCGAACACGTCCATGATGCATCAGGGACCTTACGGTAGCGTTATCCACCAGGCCGCTAATACCTATGGTGTTGATGAAACACTGGTAAAAGCCATTATTCAGGTCGAGTCAGGATTTAATCCTACCATTGTGAGCAAGTCTAACGCAGTGGGGTTGATGCAGCTTAAAGCCTCAACAGCAGGGCGTGACGCATATCGCATGAAAGGGCGCAATGGTCAGCCCAGTACTTATGAATTGAAAGATCCTGCTGTAAATATTGATTTAGGTACTGCATATCTTAGTATGTTGCAGCAGCAATTAGGGGGCATCAGCGATCCCCAGACCCGGCGATATGCCACCACCGTGGCCTATGTGAACGGCGCCGGAGCCTTGCTGAGAACCTTCTCCAGCGACAAAACCTATGCCGTGGCGAAGATTAATCAGATGACGCCGGAACAGTTTTATCAGCACGTACAGCAGAAACATCCTGCACCGCAAGCGCCTCGCTACTTGTGGAAAGTGAACAACGCTTATCTGGCGATGCGATAAGCCTTGTTCATTCTGTCCGTCAGCGAGCCTCTCAGGCCGCTGGCGGGTAGTGTGAAATAATTTCCAGGATCCCGTTAATCCCAAACTGCACGCCCATACACACCAGTAAGAACCCCATTACGCGCGAAATCGCTTCAATCCCGCTCTTGCCTACCATTCGCATGATTGCTCCGGAACTCCGCAGGCTACCCCAAAGAATCAGGCCAATGAGTAAAAAAACGATAACCGGTGTGACAGTGATAACCCATGCGGGATATTCCACGCCATCTTTGATAGCCGAGGCGCTGCTAATGATCATCGCGATAGTCCCGGGACCTGCCGTACTAGGCATGGCGAGGGGAACGAAGGCGATATTGGGTGAATCTTGCTTCTTCATCTCTTCAGTTTTGTTCTCAACCATGGTCTTTTCTTCAGCATGAGGTTGAGGAAATAGCATACGAAAACCGATAAAAGAGACAATTAAACCGCCCGCGATGCGTAGCCCTGGGATGGAAATACCAAAGGTGCTCATCACCACCTGACCCGCGTAATAGGTCACGATCATGATCACAAACACATAAACAGAAGCCATCAGGGATTGATGGTTGCGCTCCTGTTCGGTCATGTTGCCTGATAATCCGAGTAACAGGGCGACGGTGGTCAACGGATTCGCCAGCGGTAGCAAAATCACTAATCCTAAGCCGATAGCTTTAAACAGCAGGCCGATTTCGCTCATAAATTGTCATCCATTTGATTACGTCCTCTTAACGTTAGTGTGCAGGGACGAATTACACGAAAAATATCATCATTAAGCAACTCAGGTTGCTGGAAAAGCGCACTTTACGGATGCTACACTGACTGGCGTTTTTTACGTCGCATCCTGAAACAATGGAATCAGGGTTTCACGGGTGCATGTATTCGGCAAAGTAGAGCTGGATAGCGTAATTAATCGAATGAATTCACACTCAAATATTTTTCTATATGTGCTCTGTCGTGTGGGGCACCACTGTAGATAAGGAATTAAAATGCCTGTTATTACGCTTCCCGATGGAAGCTTGCGCTCGTTTGATGCTCCTGTTTCACCTCTTGATGTTGCCCTTGATATTGGTCCTGGTCTGGCGAAAGCCTGTATCGCAGGCCGTGTGAATGGCGAACTGGTCGATGCAACAGACTTGATCACCGACGACGCACAATTAGCGATCATCACTACCAAAGACGAAGCCGGTTTGGAAATCTTGCGTCACTCTTGTGCGCACCTGTTAGGCCATGCGATTAAACAATTATGGCCAAACACCAAAATGGCTATCGGTCCGGTTATCGACAACGGTTTTTATTACGATGTTGATTTAGATCGCACGCTGACTCAGGAAGACATTGATCTGCTTGAAAAGCGTATGCATGAACTGGCTGAGAAAAATTACGACGTTATTAAAAAGAAAGTCAGCTGGCAGGAAGCGCGCGATACGTTTGAAAGTCGTGGCGAGCAGTACAAAGTGGCGATTCTGGATGAGAACATCAGTCATGATGACCAGCCAGGTTTGTATCACCACGAAGAGTACGTGGATATGTGTCGTGGTCCCCACGTTCCCAATATGCGTTTCTGCCACCATTTCAAGTTGCAGAAAACCTCAGGGGCTTACTGGCGCGGCGACAGCAAAAATAAAATGCTGCAACGCATCTACGGCACAGCATGGGCTGAGAAGAAACAACTGAACTCTTACCTGCAACGTCTGGAAGAAGCTGGCAAACGCGATCACCGTAAAATTGGTAAGCAGCTGGATCTCTACCACATGCAGGAAGAAGCGCCAGGCATGGTTTTCTGGCACAACGATGGCTGGACTATTTTCCGTGAACTGGAAGCTTTTGTACGCATGAAACTGAAGTCTTATGACTATCAGGAAGTGAAAGGTCCCTTCATGATGGACCGCGTACTGTGGGAAAAAACAGGTCACTGGGATAACTACAAAGAAGCGATGTTCACCACCTCTTCCGAGAACCGTGAGTATTGTATCAAGCCGATGAACTGCCCGGGCCACGTGCAGATTTTTAATCAGGGTCTGAAGTCTTACCGTGATTTGCCCCTGCGTATGGCTGAGTTTGGTAGTTGTCACCGCAATGAGCCTTCCGGGTCACTGCACGGTCTAATGCGTGTGCGTGGCTTTACTCAAGACGATGCTCACATCTTCTGTACTGAAGAGCAGGTGCGTGACGAAGTCAACAGCTGTATCCGCATGGTATATGACATGTACAGCACCTTTGGTTTCGAAAAGATTGTGGTTAAGTTATCAACCCGCCCTGAAAAACGCATTGGTAGTGACGAAATGTGGACTCGCGCTGAAGATGACCTCGCTGCTGCGCTGACAGAAAACAAGATCGAATTTGAATATCAGCCAGGTGAGGGGGCGTTTTATGGTCCGAAAATTGAATTCACCTTGCATGATTGTTTGGATCGTGCGTGGCAGTGTGGTACCGTGCAACTCGACTTTTCATTACCTGGCCGCCTGAACGCTTCTTACATTGGCGAAAGCAACGATCGTCAGGTACCGGTAATGATTCACCGCGCAATTCTGGGTTCAATGGAACGCTTCATCGGTATTCTTACCGAAGAGTATGCGGGCTTTTTCCCAACATGGATTGCTCCGGTTCAGGTAGTCGTAATTAATATTACTGACAATCAAGCTGCCTATGTCGAAGAATTAACTAAAAAACTGCAAGAAGCAGGCATTCGCGTTAAAGCCGACTTGAGAAATGAGAAGATTGGCTTTAAAATTCGCGAACACACGCTGCGTCGTGTTCCTTATATGTTGGTTTGTGGCGATAAAGAGGTCGAAGCGGGCAAAGTTGCCGTTCGTACCCGCCGCGGAAAAGACTTAGGAAGCATGGACGTCAGCGTAGTCGTTGACAAACTGCTGGCGGAAATCCGCAGCAGAAGTCTTCATCAACTGGAGGAATAAAGTATTAAAGGCGGAAAACGAGTTCAAACGGCGCGACCTAATCGCATTAACAAAGAGATTCGCGCGCAAGAAGTTCGCCTCACCGGCGTCGATGGCGAGCAGATTGGTATTGTCAGTCTGAATGAAGCTCTAGAAAAAGCTGAGGAAGCGGGCGTCGATTTAGTAGAAATCAGTCCGAATGCCGAGCCGCCAGTTTGTCGAATCATGGATTACGGCAAATTCCTCTACGAGAAGAGCAAGTCGACTAAAGAGCAGAAAAAGAAACAAAAAGTTATCCAGGTTAAGGAAATCAAATTCCGACCTGGTACCGATGATGGCGACTATCAGGTCAAACTACGCAACCTGATTCGCTTTCTGGAAGATGGCGATAAAGCTAAAATTACTCTGCGTTTCCGTGGACGTGAAATGGCTCACCAACAGATTGGTATGGAAGTGCTTGTGCGCGTCCGTAAAGATCTGTGTGAAGATTCTGAATTGGCCGTTGTCGAATCCTTCCCTACGAAGATCGAAGGTCGTCAGATGATCATGGTGCTCGCACCTAAGAAGAAACAGTAAGGCTTCCAAGTAATTTGCCCCATTCAGTGCTTGCGCTGTATGGGGCAAATTCGCCTTTCTGATTCATGTTAATAACAATGCGAAGTGGAATGTAAAATGCCAAAGATCAAAACAGTACGTGGCGCCGCTAAACGCTTTAAGAAAACCGGTAGTGGTGGTTTTAAGCGTAAGCACGCTAACCTGCGTCATATTCTGACGAAAAAAGCTACTAAGCGTAAACGTCATTTGCGTCCTAAAGGCATGGTATCCAGGAACGATTTGGGCCTTGTCAGCGCATGTTTGCCGTACGCATAAATACACTTTTTTAATCAAGAATAAAACTCAGGAGAGCATATGGCTCGCGTAAAACGTGGTGTGATTGCACGTGCACGTCACAAGAAAATTTTAAAGCAGGCGAAAGGTTACTACGGTGCCCGTTCGCGCGTATATCGTGTTGCATTCCAGGCTGTTATCAAAGCTGGTCAATACGCTTACCGTGACCGTCGTCAAAAGAAACGTCAGTTCCGTCAGCTGTGGATCGCGCGTATCAACGCAGCAGCTCGTCAGAACGACATGTCTTACAGCAAATTCATTAACGGCTTGAAAAAAGCTTCTATTGAAATTGACCGTAAGATTTTGGCTGATATCGCCGTTTTCGATAAGTTCGCATTTAGCGCACTGGTAGAAAAAGCGAAAGCAGCACTGGCGTAAGTCAGCTAAAAAAGAGGGGGCTTGCTCCCTCTTTTTTGTTTATAATCAGCCAGATTAGTGGTTTAATCCCATGTCTGATGACCGCGTGATAGGTTTCGCGTCAAGCCAACAAGGTACTGCAAGCATGAATGCTGCTATTTTCCGTTTCTTTTTTTACTTTAGCGCCTGACTCAGGAAGGCTTTCGCGCGTAAGAGAAGAAACGAAAAGTAGCGCCTAAGCCTCCCTCGTGGAGGCTTTTTTGTATCTGTTCTTTATTTACTAAGGTCCAGGGCCAAAACCGCGCCCCTGATAAATAACAGTTATTTCACATCCGGCCGTGCAGGCCAGAAAAAGAGGAAAGCAATGCCACATCTCGCAGAACTGGTTGCCAACGCCAAGGCAGCCGTAGAGAGTGCTCAGGATATTGCCACGCTGGATAATGTGCGTGTTGAATATCTTGGTAAGAAAGGCCACCTGACACTCCAGATGACGACTCTCCGTGAATTACCCGCAGAAGAGCGCCCGGCTGCGGGCGCAGTCATCAATGAAGCGAAAGCACAGGTTCAGGATGCCCTGAATACGCGTAAAAATACGCTTGAGTCCGCTGTTCTGAATGCCCGTCTGGCTGAAGAGACGATTGATGTTTCGCTGCCAGGTCGCCGTATTGAGAACGGCGGTTTGCATCCGGTGACCCGAACGATAGACCGCATTGAAACCTTCTTCGGCGAGTTGGGCTTTACTGTGGAAACAGGCCCTGAAATCGAAGATGACTACCATAACTTCGATGCGCTGAATATTCCGAGTCACCATCCGGCACGTGCGGACCACGACACCTTCTGGTTCGATGCGACCCGTTTACTGCGTACCCAGACTTCTGGCGTACAAATTCGCACGATGAAAGGTCAGCAGCCGCCTATTCGTATCATTGCGCCTGGCCGTGTGTACCGTAACGATTACGATCAGACTCACACGCCAATGTTCCATCAGATGGAAGGCCTGATTGTCGATAAAGGTATCAGCTTCACCAACCTGAAAGGCACGCTGCATGACTTCCTGAATAACTTCTTCGAAGCTGATCTGCAGATCCGTTTCCGTCCTTCCTACTTTCCGTTTACCGAGCCTTCAGCTGAAGTTGACGTCATGGGTAAAAATGGTAAATGGCTGGAAGTATTAGGTTGCGGCATGGTTCATCCGAACGTACTGCGTAACGTCGGCATCGACCCTGAAGTTTATTCCGGTTTCGCATTCGGTATGGGGATGGAGCGTCTGACCATGTTGCGTTACGGCGTGACAGACTTGCGTGCTTTCTTCGAAAACGATCTGCGTTTCCTCAAACAGTTTAAGTAAGGCGGGAATATCACATGAAATTCAGTGAACTCTGGTTGCGTGAGTGGGTAAACCCAGCCATCAGCAGCGAAGCACTATCTGATCAAATAACCATGGCCGGTCTGGAGGTTGACGGTGTTGAGCCCGTTGCCGGTGCCTTCCACGGTGTTGTCGTGGGTGAAGTTGTCGAATGCGGTCAGCATCCAAACGCTGATAAACTGCGCGTCACCAAAGTGAACGTCGGTGGTGATCGGCTGCTCGACATTGTTTGCGGTGCACCAAACTGCCGTCAGGGTCTTAAAGTCGCGGTTGCCACGGTTGGGGCCGTACTGCCAGGTGATTTCAAAATCAAAGCCGCCAAACTGCGTGGTGAACCTTCTGAAGGGATGCTGTGCTCGTTTTCAGAGCTGGGTATTTCCGACGAGCACGACGGAATCATCGAATTACCCGCTGATGCACCGATCGGAACCGACATCCGCGATTTTCTCAAGCTTAACGACAGCACCATTGAAATCAGCGTGACGCCAAATCGCGCCGACTGCCTTGGTATTATTGGTGTCGCGCGTGATGTTGCGGTGTTTTATCAGATGCCGTTAACTGAGCCCGACATGTCTCCTGTGGCGGCCACCATCAATGACGTGCTGCCAATCGACGTGCAAGCTACCGAAGCCTGTCCGCGCTATCTGGGCAGAGTCGTGAAAGGCATCAACGTGAAAGCCTCAACGCCGCTGTGGATGCGCGAGAAACTGCGTCGCTGCGGTATCCGCTCGATTGATCCTGTCGTCGACATCACCAACTTTGTGTTGCTTGAACTTGGTCAGCCGATGCATGCCTTTGATCTGAATCGTATTCAGGGCGGTATTGTAGTGCGCATGGCGCATAAAGATGAAGCGCTAACCCTGCTTGACGGTACTAAAACCAAACTCAGCGACGATACGCTGGTGATTGCGGACCACGAAAAAGCGTTGGCGATGGGCGGTATTTTCGGCGGTGAACATTCTGGAGTCAATGACGAGACTCAGAGCGTATTACTGGAGTGTGCTTTCTTCAATCCGCTGTCCATTACCGGTCGCGCGCGCCGTCAGGGTTTGCATACCGATGCGTCGCATCGATATGAACGCGGTGTTGACCCTGCGTTACAACATAAAGCTATGGCACGTGCAACGGCTCTCTTGCTGGAGATCTGTGGTGGTGCTGCGGGTCCGGTTATCGATGTTACTTCAGAGAAAGACCTGCCAAAAGTGGCAACAATTCAACTGCGTCGCGAAAAGCTTGACCGTCTGATTGGCCATCATGTTGACGATGCACAGGTTACTGACATTTTGTCGCGTCTGGGTTGTCGTGTTGAGCAGCAGGGCGATAGCTGGACGGCCGTTGCGCCAAGCTGGCGTTTCGATATGCAAATTGAAGAAGATTTGGTCGAAGAAATCGCTCGTGTATATGGCTACAACAACATCCCGGATGTGCCCGTTAAAGCTAATCTGGAAATGACCCGGCATCATGAAGCCAATTTGTCATTAAAACGTGTTAAAAATCTACTGGTTGACCGGGGTTTTCAGGAAGCCATTACTTACAGCTTCGTTGATCCAAAAATTCAGCGTTTGCTGCATCCTGGTGAAGAAGCACTGATTTTACCAAACCCAATCTCCGTTGAGATGTCTGCTATGCGCCTTTCGCTATGGACGGGTTTGCTCGCATCAGCGGTTTACAACCAGAACCGTCAACAGAGCCGTGTGCGCATTTTTGAAAGCGGTCTGCGTTTTGTTCCTGATACTCAAGCGAATTTGGGTATCCGTCAGGATGTCATGCTATCCGCTGTGATCACCGGTAATAAAAGTGAAGAGCATTGGGATCTGGCGCGGCAGGCAGTTGACTACTACGATTTGAAAGGCGATCTTGAAGCGATTCTTGAACTTACCGGCAAATTAGATGATATCCAATTCAAAGCCGAAGCAAATACGGCCCTGCATCCTGGACAGAGTGCTGCAATTTATTTAGGTGGCGAACGTATTGGTTTCATTGGTGTAGTCCATCCTGAGCTGGAACGTAAGCTCGACTTGAACGGTCGTACAGTGGTGTTTGAACTGTTGTGGAATAAGGTCGCAGACCGCGTGCTGCCTGATGCGAAAGCCATTTCGCGCTTCCCTGCAAACCGCCGTGATATTGCTGTTGTAGTTGCTGAAAATGTCGCTGCAGAAGATATTTTGGTAGAGTGTAAGAAAGTTGGCGCAAATCAGGTAGTTGGCGTAAACTTATTTGACGTGTATCGTGGCAAGGGCGTGGCGGAGGGTTATAAAAGCTTAGCTATTAGTCTGGTATTGCAGGATACCGCTCGTACACTGGAAGAAGAAGAGATCGCCGCTACCGTTGCAAAATGCGTAGAGGCTCTAAAGCAGCGATTCCAAGCATCCTTGAGGGATTGAACCTATGGCGCTTACTAAAGCTGAAATGTCAGAACACCTGTTTGAAAAGCTTGGGCTTAGCAAACGGGATGCCAAAGACCTGGTCGAATTATTCTTCGAAGAAGTGCGTCGCGCTTTGGAGAATGGCGAACAAGTTAAATTGTCTGGTTTTGGCAATTTCGATCTGCGTGACAAGAACCAACGTCCGGGACGTAACCCGAAAACCGGCGAAGATATTCCGATCACGGCGCGCCGTGTGGTGACTTTCCGTCCGGGACAGAAGTTGAAAAGCCGGGTTGAGAATGCCACTCCGAAAGAATAAGTGAGTTGGACAAAAGGTCGCGAAAGCGGCCTTTTTTTTATGTTTCTTTGCAGATGAGTTATTCAAACCTCGCTAAATATTACAAACATAAATAAATGGCACACGAGATGAAAAAAAGTGTTAAGAGGGTTTTTTATTCAGGAATAGTCTGATAGTTTATATTTACTAGCGGTGGGTTTATTATTGAAAATAACATCGGGCGTTGAGTGGTAGATAAAAAAAGGGACCGAGGCCCCTTTTTTATATTTGACGATGACCATAATGATTTTACTGATGCCAGTCAGTATTAACCATAAAAGTCAGTCATTAAAACATAAACTATCAATGCCAGTAGCGCGAGTGACCACCATCATGATGACCGCCGCCATGGCCGTAAGGGCCAGGGAAGATGCAACCACTGAGGCTGACGATAACCAGAGCGACACTAAAGAAAGCTAAGATGCGACGCATAAATATATCCTTCATTTGAATAAACACATTCAGTATAAATAGAATGGTGTAATGCTGTTGTCAGGCTTACGTTAAGATATGTTAAGGGCATTATAAGATTCGAATAGTTTTCATTATTCCCCCTTATTGTCATATTTCTGCGGGGATACATTTGTGTTTTTATTGTAAGCAGCAAGAAAGTTAACCGAAAATCTCCTTTGCTCTCATAGTCAGCCTTATTCCTGCTTGTTATAAATTTCCTCAAGAACAGGTTAATGAAATTAATAAGGTAAATACTGTGAAAAAATCTCTTTTACTGCTTTGTTTTGCACTGACACTGCCTGTCGTCGCACAGGCAGGTGTGACCGTTGACGTCAATGTCCCGGGCGTTTCTGTTCACCTCGGAGATCAGGATCATCGGGGTTACTATTGGGATGGTTACGACTGGCGTCCGCCACAATGGTGGCATGAGCACCAGGGGCACCATGTAGGTGACCGCAATAACCATGGCATGTACTGGCGCGGCGACCGTTGGCAGCCTTCACCACCGCAAAATCGATACTACGAGCGGGCACATGAGAAGCCTCATCACCAGGAAAGTCAGCATGGTGATTCGAATCATGACAGGAGAGGCCAGCAGAGAGGAAATGATGACCATCAGGGCGACGGGCAACCGATTCCTCCAGACGGTCGACGTCACTAACCTTACCCTTGTTACTCAGGCTAGCGTGAAAGCGCTGGCCTTTTTTTATTTATTTTTTAAGGGATATCCGCTAAGAAACTGCTTAATATCGTTAGGATACTTACTTTTTCACTCTGTGTTGGCTGATTTTCCGCCACGAAAACGCGTCAGGATGCCTATTCACATGCCGGACTTGATGAAAAATCGCCCAACATTCACAGTGCTTAAGCTGGAACAAAAGCGCCGTGACCTCCGCTTATTAGGTTTGTTCAGTGTCTTACTGACGCTGGTTTTTCTTTTTAGCCTGTGTGCAGGTGAAAACTGGATATGGCCGGATGCCTGGTTCGACCCTCAGGGCCAGCTCTTTGTCTGGCAATTGCGTCTGCCGCGTGCCCTAGCCGTTGTACTTGTGGGGGCTGGGTTGGCTGTCTCCGGCGCCGTGATGCAATCCCTGTTTGAAAATCCGCTGGCTGAACCGGGCCTGCTGGGTGTCGCTAACGGTGCGGGTGTAGCACTGGTGCTGTGCGTCATGCTGGGAAACGGATTACTGCCGGTCTGGCTTATGAATCTCTCTGCCGTTGTTGGTGCACTGGTCATCACGTTTTTGTTGCTGCATTTTGCACGGCAACGCCTGCTGACGAATGCCCGTTTGCTTCTGGTGGGGGTTGCAATTGGCATCGTGTGTAGCGCAGTGATGACCTGGTCAGTTTACTTCAGCAGTAACCTGGATTTACGCCAGCTTATGTACTGGATGATGGGGGGGTTCGGCGGTGTTGACTGGCGGCAAAGCTGGTTAGGCGTGATGCTGCTCCCCGCTGTTATCTGGATGGTCTTTCAGGGAAAAACGCTGAATTTACTTTCGCTGGGCATTGGGCAGGCGCAGCAGCTTGGTGTCTCTATTTCTGTGTGGCGAAATCTTCTGGTAGTGGCGGTTGGGTGGGTTGTGGGTCTGAGCGTGGCTATAGCCGGAGTCATTGGTTTTGTCGGGCTGATTATTCCCCATATTCTTCGACTGTGCGGTATCACCGACCAACGTCATTTATTACCGGCCTGCGCCCTTGCTGGTGGGGCAGTGCTGCTGCTGGCTGACGTTGTCGCGCGCATCGCACTCTACTCGGCAGAACTGCCGATAGGCGTGGTGACAGCAACGCTGGGTGCACCTCTTTTTATTTGGCTACTGGTCAAAACAGCCTGAATCAGACAGGATTAATGCACGAAACGCAGGGAGCAGACTATCGTTACTGTGCTTCAGTGCACTTTTCGGTCCCACGAATTTGGCAAATAACCGCAGGATATAAAAGATGAGCAATGCAATTTTTGACCTTCCCCTGAAAAAAATTAACGGTGAGACAACTACGCTAGGCACTTACCAGGGCTCAGTGCTGCTGGTGGTAAACGTGGCATCACAATGCGGGCTGACCAAGCAGTATGAAGGCTTGGAAAACATCTATCAGGCCTGGAACGAGCAGGGTTTTGAGGTGTTAGGCTTCCCATGTAATGAATTCGGTGCACAGGAACCGGGCACGGAAGAAGAGATTCAATACTTCTGCACCACCCATTTTGGTGTGAAGTTCCCGATGTTCAGCAAAATTGACGTCAACGGCGAAAACCGGCATCCGTTGTATAAAACTCTGATTTCTGCCTGTCCGCAGGCTGTAAAACCGGAGGGCAGCGAGTTTTATCAGCGCCTCGCCAGCAAAGGACGTGAGCCGTTGCACCCGGAGAACATTTTGTGGAACTTCGAAAAGTTCTTAATTGGTCGTGACGGTACCGTGATCCAGCGTTTTGCGCCGGATATGACGCCAGAAGACCCTCAACTGGTGGAATCCATCAAATGGGCACTTGCTAAATAATCGATCATTGCTGCGCAGGGATAGCCCATGTTGGAATGCCATAAACTGAGTGTGCCTGGGAGAGTGCAGGCGTTTACAACCCACCTGAGTGCCGGTAGCCGTGTCCATCTTATCGGTCCTAACGGTGCCGGGAAAACCAGCCTGCTGGCCCGCATTGCCGGAATGCTGGACGGGGGAGGGAGTGTCACGCTCGCCGGGCAACCCCTCGAAGGGTTGACGGGCATGCAGCTTGCCAGACTGCGAGGCTACCTTTACCAGCAATCCATCCCGGTATCAGCGATGCCGGTGTTTCAGTATCTTTCACTGCATCAACCTGCGTGCGCTGACCCAGCGCTACTCGAGCAGACCATCATGATGCTGACATCGGCATTGCACTTGCAGGATAAACTCTCCAGGCCGGTGACGCGGTTATCAGGCGGAGAATGGCAGCGCGTGCGTCTGGTTGCCATACTTTTGCAAGTTTGGCCGAAACTCAACCCTCAGGCGAGGCTGCTGCTGCTGGACGAGCCAATGAATAGTCTGGACGTAGCCCAACAGCAGGCTCTGGATGGACTCATTACGCAATTTTGCGCTAGCGGCCGCACGGCAATCATTAGCGATCACGATCTTAATCACACGCTGCATTATGCACATCAGGTGTGGTTAATGGATAAAGGACAGGTCGTGGCTGCCGGAAAAAGGCAAGATGTCATGCAGGTAAATTATTTAAACGCGGTGTTTGGCGTCAATTTTCAGGTGCATGAGGTCGCGGGAAGACAGTGGCTGATAACGACGATTTTAGAAAATTGAAGAGGGATGATCTCTTAAAGGCATGTTGAAATAATTATGACATGCTTGTTTACACTCTATATCCCCATGCGAAATAGATTGCGGGCTAACAATAATTTCAACTTCGTTGAAGTATTGTTAATAGAGCCTTTAACACGGCCACACGCATATTTGACCTATCTATTTGATTTAATGTTTATTTATTTAAATAATGCGATCCACATCACGCATGACTCTATTTGTCATCACGTTGATTTGACGAGCCTTAAGGTTTAATTAAGCTTAGGCTGTCACTGTACCTACACTATTAAAGTGCGTCGTTTAATAATTGTTAATTAAACTCGTACTAAAGTCTTATTCGAATAGATTACCTCTTGCGGGATTGTGTCATGGAAAATTTTTTGCCTTTCTCCCGTCCATCTATGGGCGAGGAAGAGATTGAGGCGGTAAATCATGTACTGCGCTCTGGCTGGATCACAACGGGTCCACAGACGCATCAGCTAGAAAAAGATTTTGCTACCACCTTCGGATGTAAACACGCCATTGCTGTTAGCTCGGCAACAGGTGGTATGCACGTCACCCTTATGGCGCTGGGAATAGGCCCCGGTGATGAAGTTATCACCCCGTCCCAGACCTGGGTTTCTACCATTAATATGATCGTTCTGCTGGGTGCAGAGCCGGTAATGATTGATGTTGACCCCGACACCCTGATGATTAGCGCTGACGATGTTGCTGCCGCAATCACGCCGAAAACCAAAGCGATTATCCCGGTACATTATGCGGGTGCGCCTTTAGATCTTGACCCACTCTACGCACTGGCTGAAAAACATGGCATTGCCATTGTTGAGGATGCCGCACATGCCGCAGGCACCCGCTACCGCGATCGCTGGATTGGGGCGCAAGGCACCGCTATCTTTTCTTTTCATGCAATTAAGAACATGACCTGCGCCGAAGGTGGCCTGGTGGCAACCGACGACGATGAACTGGCGGCGAAAGTTCGGGCGTTGAAGTTCCACGGTCTGGCGGTAGATGCATTTGATCGCGAAGTTCAGGGCCGTAAGCCACAGGCTGAAGTGATAGAGCCTGGTTTTAAATACAACTTATCCGACATTCATGCTGCGATTGCCGTGGTTCAGCTGCGTCGTCTGCCTGACATCAATGCGCGCCGCACCGAGCTGGCGAATTTGTATCTACAAAAACTGCAAGGTTCGCCATTTTTGCCTATGAAGGTGCCTGAATATCCGCACTTACATGCGTGGCATCTGTTCATGATCCGCGTGGATGAAGCACGTTGTGGCATCAGTCGCGATGTCTTGATGGAGCGCCTCAAAACACTCGGCATCGGCACCGGGCTACATTTCCGTGCTGCGCATACCCAGAAATATTATCGCGAGCGCTATCCTGACCTCAGCCTGCCACACAGCGAATGGAACACCGACCGTTTGTGCAGTTTACCGCTGTTCCCTGATATGCAGGACAGCGATGTAGACCGGGTTGTCGCAGCCCTATTTTCTTTAGTGGAGTCCCAGTAGTGGCGCAATTTGAACCTATCAAGAAAGTCTCGATCGTCATTCCGGTCTATAACGAGGAAGAGAGCCTGCCGGCACTGCTTTCCCGCACGCAGGCCGCTTGTCGTCAACTGACTCAAAAATATGAAATCATTTTCATTGATGACGGCAGCAGTGACCGTTCAGCGGAAATGCTAACTAGCGCTGCCGAGCAACCGGAAAATTGCATTATTGCCGTGCTACTTAACCGCAACTATGGCCAGCATTCAGCAATTATGGCCGGTTTCAGCCATGTGTCGGGCGATCTGGTGATCACCCTCGACGCTGACTTGCAAAACCCGCCGGAAGAGATCCCGCGTCTGGTGGCGAAAGCCGAAGAGGGCTATGACGTAGTAGGTACAGTGCGTGCTAACCGCCGTGACTCATGGTTCCGTAAGTCGGCATCAAAAATGATCAACATGATGATCCAGCGTGCGACCGGCAAATCGATGGGTGACTATGGCTGTATGCTGCGCGCCTATCGGCGTCACATCATCGAGGCCATGTTGCATTGCCATGAGCGGAGCACGTTCATCCCTATTTTGGCGAATACTTTTGCGCGCAAAACCGCGGAAATTCCAGTGCAGCACTCGGAACGCGAATTCGGCGACTCAAAGTACAGTCTGATGAAACTCATTAACCTTATGTACGATCTGATCACGTGCCTGACAACGACACCACTGCGTTTGCTCAGTGTTGTGGGTAGCTTGATCGCCCTGTTTGGTTTCGTACTCGCGGTATTTTTGATTTTGATGCGTTTGATCAACGGTCCTGCATGGGCAGCGGATGGTGTCTTCACCCTGTTTGCTCTGTTATTTATGTTTATCGGTGCGCAGTTTGTGGGCATGGGATTACTCGGTGAATACATCGGGCGGATCTATAACGATGTGCGTGCACGTCCGCGCTATTTTGTTCAAAAAGTTGTTGGAATGCGTTCTGACGAAAACAGCAAGGAAGAAGAGTGATGAAAGCGATTGTATTTGCGTACCATGATATTGGTTGCGTTGGGCTACAGGCCCTGGTTGATGCAGGCTATGACGTACAAGCGGTATTTACTCATACCGATTCGCCAGACGAAAACAACTTTTTCGCCTCTGTTGCCCGTTTGGGTGCCGGTTTAAATTTGCCGGTTTATGCCCCTGAGGATGTGAATCATCCATTATGGGTTGACCGTATCCGTGACTTACAGCCGGACGTCATTTTCTCTTTCTATTATCGCAACATGATCAGCGATGATGTGCTCTCACTGGCACCCCAAGGTGGCTTCAATCTGCACGGTTCATTATTGCCACGCTACCGCGGACGTGCGCCGGTTAACTGGGCGCTGTTGAAAGGTGAAAATGAAACCGGCGTAACGCTGCATAAGATGGTTAGCCGTCCCGATGCAGGCGATATCGTGGCGCAGCGCGCCGTGCCAATCAGTGCTGACGACATCGCGCTGACGCTGCATGCTAAAGTTCGCGATGCTGCTCAGGTTCTGCTGGCAGACGTATTGCCTAAAATGAAACAGGGTCAGACCACCCTGACACCCCAAGATGAGTCTCAGGCCAGCTATTTTGGTCGTCGTACTGCGGCTGATGGTGAAATTCACTGGAACAAACCGGCAACTGAAATCAATAACCTGATCCGTGCAGTGACCGAACCTTATCCAGGTGCGTTTACCTATCTTGGCCAGCGTAAAATGACCATCTGGCGTTCTCGTCCGCTGGTAACGGCACATGAGAAGCAGCCTGGCACCGTGCTGTCGAGCGACCCGTTGGTCATCGCTTGTGGTGAGGGCGCGTTGGAAATTCAGGCGGGTCAGAGTGAGTCAGGTCTTTATGTACAGGGTTCGCGCCTGTCACTGGAATTAGGCATCATGCCGGATGTGAGACTCAGCTCACTGCCGACGTCTGCGATGAAACGCCGTACCCGCGTGTTGATCCTCGGTGTGAACGGGTTTATCGGTAACCACCTGAGCGAACGTCTGCTGCGTGAAGATAACTATGAAATTTTCGGTCTGGACATCAGCTCTGATGCTATCAGCCGCTTCATGGATAACCCGCATTTCCACTTCGTTGAAGGTGATATCAGCATTCACTCTGAGTGGATCGAGTATCACATCAAAAAATGTGACGTGATCCTGCCGCTGGTGGCTATCGCCACACCCATCGAATATACCCGCAACCCGCTGCGCGTATTCGAACTGGATTTCGAAGAAAACCTGAAAATCGTTCGTGATTGCGTGAAATACAAAAAACGCATCATCTTCCCGTCCACGTCTGAAGTTTACGGCATGTGCGACGATAAAGAGTTTGATGAAGATACCTCACGTCTGATTGTTGGGCCAATCAACAAACAGCGCTGGATTTACTCCGTCTCCAAACAGCTGCTCGACCGTGTGATCTGGGCATATGGGGTTAAAGAAGGCTTACGCTTCACGTTGTTCCGTCCATTCAACTGGATGGGTCCGCGTCTTGATAACCTCGATGCGGCACGTATCGGCAGTTCACGTGCCATCACCCAACTGATCCTGAATTTGGTAGAAGGTTCTCCGATCAAACTGGTGGACGGTGGTGAGCAAAAACGCTGCTTTACGGATATCAACGACGGTATCGAAGCGCTGTTCCGCATCATTGAGAACAAAGATAATCGTTGTGACGGTCAGATCGTTAACATCGGTAACCCGACGAACGAAGCCAGCATTCGTGAATTGGCCGAAATGTTGTTACGCAGCTTTGAAGCACATCCACTGCGTGACCAGTTCCCACCGTTTGCCGGTTTCAAATCTGTCGAAAGCAGCAGTTATTATGGTAAAGGCTATCAGGATGTTGAGCATCGTACGCCAAGCATCAAAAATGCTAAACGTCTGCTGAACTGGACGCCTGAAGTCTCGATGGATAAAACCGTCGATAAAACCCTCGACTTCTTCCTGCGTTCGGTTAATCCAGACAATAATCAGGCATAACGGAATTTGTGCATGAAAAAAGTTGGTCTACGAATTGATGTCGACACCTGGAGCGGCACCCGAAAGGGTGTCCCTCAGTTACTGCGTGTTCTGGAAAAACATCACATCACTGCCAGCTTTTTCTTCAGCGTAGGTCCGGACAACATGGGGCGTCATTTATGGCGCCTCTTGCGTCCCCGCTTCCTGTGGAAAATGCTGCGCTCTAACGCGGCATCACTGTACGGTCTGGATATTCTGCTGGCCGGTACGGCCTGGCCGGGTAAAAAAATCTATCGTGATTTCGCCCCTTTGATGAAAGAAACGGCTGAGTGCGGTCATGAAGTCGGCTTGCACGCCTGGGATCACCAAGGCTGGCAGGCGAAAGTGGCCAAATGGTCGAAGCCTCAGTTGGAAAATCAAATACGTCTCGGTCTGGATGCGCTGGAAAACAGTATTGGCAAAACGGTAGATTGCTCTGCGGTTGCCGGATGGCGCGCCGATCAGCGGGTTATTGACGTCAAACAAACCTTTGGTTTTCGCTATAACAGTGACTGTCGGGGAAAGCGGCCATTTTTGCCGTTACTGGAAAATGGTGCAACAGGCACGGTACAGATCCCAGTGACCTTGCCGACCTATGATGAAGTCATTGGCAATGAAGTGACCACCGCCACGTTCAATGATTTTATCCTGCAGGCTATTGAGCATGACAGCGGTGTACCGGTTTATACCATTCATGCCGAAGTGGAAGGAATGTCGTTGGCGGACATGTTTGATGACTTACTCACCCGCGCTGCCCAGCAGGGTATTCAGTTCTGCGCACTGGGTGAATTATTGCCCGCTGACCTGGCGAGTCTGCCCGTCGGCCGGGTTGTTCGTTCCACTTTCCCCGGGCGGGAAGGGTGGTTAGGTTGCCAGCAAGAAGGTTCTTCATGATGTTGAAAGCGTACAAAGGTGTATGGAGCACCGTCCTTCTCCTGTTCTTTGCTTTAGTCTATTTGGTTCCGTTGAATACCCGTCTGTTGTGGCAACCCGATGAAACCCGTTATGCCGAGATCAGCCGTGAAATGTTACAACGCGGTGATTGGGTGGTGCCGCATCTGTTAGGCCTGCGCTATTTTGAAAAACCGGTAGCTGGTTACTGGTTTAACAACATCAGCCAGATGATTTTTGGTGACACCAATTTTGCGGTGCGCTTTGGCTCAGTATTTTGTACGCTACTTAGCACGATTCTGGTGTTCTGGATGGCGATGCTGATGTGGCGTAATCGTCAGACGGCCTGTGCGGCGGCGCTGATTTATCTCTCCTCCACTTTGGTTTTCGCTATCGGAACCTACAGCGTTCTTGATCCGATGATCACACTGTGGATGAGTGCAGCCATGGTTGCCAGTTACTACTGTATGCGGGTCACCGGTACCCGACAGAAAGCCCTGAGCTGGATTGCGCTCGGCCTTGCCTGTGGCATGGGCTTTATGACCAAAGGCTTCCTGGCGTTGGCCGTTCCAGTGATCGCTGTGTTGCCTATCGTCTGGCGGGAAAAACGATTTAGAACCCTGTTTAGCTGGGGGCCGCTGGCCATCCTTAGCGCTATTTTACTGAGTTTACCGTGGGTACTAGCGATTGCGCATCGTGAACCGGACTTCTGGAATTATTTCTTCTGGGTCGAGCATATTCAGCGCTTCGCCGAACAGAATGCTCAGCACAAGGCACCTTTCTGGTACTACATTCCGGTTGTTTTCCTCGGCGCGCTGCCCTGGATGGGATTATTACCGGGCGCGTTACTCGGCGGCTGGACCAAACGCCTTATGCGGCCTGAACTGTTTTTTTTGCTGAGTTGGACAGTAATGCCGCTGATCTTCTTCAGCATCGCCAAAGGGAAATTACCGACTTACATTCTGCCGTGTTTTGCTCCACTGGCACTGTTGATGGCTGATTATTTGGACCAGATACGTTTGTCCGGGCGTTTAAAAGCTCTCAAGGCGAATGGCATTATCAACATTGTTTTTGGGGTGCTGGCTGTGGCTGCACTGGTTGTGATTTCTGGGCGTTTACCGTTGCATATCAAACCAGTTTATACCGCAGGAGAGTTCCCGAAAGTCCTCATCGCCATATTGTGTTTCGCTGTTTGGGCACTGGCAGGGGTAATTAGTCTGACGTCGTTGCGTAATCGCTGGTATTGGGCGGCGGCTTGTCCGGTGGTCCTGGCCTTGCTGGTGGGCCAGGTTATTCCGCAAAAAGTTATCGACTCCAAACAACCGCAGGCATTTGTTAATGCCAATATCGCGCTGTTAAAAGAGAGCAAGTACGTTTTGGCTGATAACGTTGGGATAGCAACCGGTCTCGCCTGGACCCTCAAACGCAGTGATATCATCATGTACGATGAAAAAGGCGAATTGCAATATGGTCTACGTTATCCGGATGCCGCACATCGTTATATTGATGCCCCTGGCTTTTCGGCATGGCTACAAAACGCACGTCGGCAAGGTACTGTTGCGGTTGCTGTTAAGCAAGAGAGTATCGATGCAGATAATTCCAAACTTCCTATTCCGGATAAAATTGTTGAAATGGACCGCTTAGCCTTATTGTTCTACGACAAGCAGCCATGACGGGTTACTTGCTGGTACTGGTTGTCAGCATACTGACCTGCGCGGGGCAGCTTTGTCAGAAGCAAGCCGCGCAGATCGGTAATGGTAACGTTGGCAGAGTGCTTCGCTGGCTGACGCTGGCGATCTGTCTGCTGGGGTTCGCTATGCTGTTGTGGCTGCGTGTTTTGCAGGAGCTGCCGCTGAGCATTGCCTATCCGATGCTCAGTCTTAACTTTGTATTGATCACCCTGAGTGCGCGCTGGATATTCAAAGAGCAGGTTGACCGGCGTCACTGGATTGGAGTCGGTTTTATCATGTTAGGAATAGCGCTGATGAGTATTACCGCATGAAGACCGATGAAGTGATGAAAGGCTATATGTGGGGAGGCGCCAGTTTGCTGTTGGTAACGCTGGCGCAACTGCTGATGAAGTGGGGAATGGTACAAATCCCGCTGCTTTCACTGTCTGACATACATTTGTCGTGGTTTCTTAATCATCTGCCGGCGCTGATCGCAGTGGCCTGTGGTATTACAGGCTATGGCCTGTCGATGGCTTGCTGGTACTTCGCGCTGCAGATATTGCCCCTGCATCGGGCCTATACGCTGCTCAGTCTTAGCTACGCATTAGTCTATCTGGCTGCGGTTACGCTGCCCTGGTTCAATGAAGATGCGCATCTGTTAAAAACCTGTGGGGGGTTGCTGGTGCTGTTTGGGGTCTGGCTTATCCACAGTAAACCGGGGCAGAATGTGCACTAAAAGCGATAAATTCTAATCAATTTGCGTTTTTCGATTGGATGACGGATAAAATAGCGTTAGATTCTTTTTATCCTCAAATAACCAGCTCTTAGAGCTCAGTGGTGTGTTCCGTCCGATCTCTGGTCTGATCCTCTCACTGTGACTGTCATCCATGAAGGAAGAAACGCCATGCGTTGGAAGACCGGAACACTCTATTCCTTGCTGATATTAGCCGCGCTGTTGCTCAATGGATGTAGCAGCCATGCACCACCTCCGAGTGGTAAAATGTCCGATTCCATTGCCGTTGTCGCACAATTGAACGATCAGCTCAGCCAATGGCATGGTGCACCGTATCGCTATGGAGGCCTCCAGCCAAGCGGCGTTGATTGCTCTGGGTTTGTTTTCCGTACCTATCGTGACCGCTTCGGTGTGATATTGCCGCGCACCACTGCCGCACAGACCAAAATTGGCAATAAGGTCTCTCGAGACGAACTGCTTCCTGGCGATCTGGTGTTTTTCAAAACCGGCAGCGGCGAAAATGGTTTGCACGTGGGTATTTACGACACAGGCGATCACTTTATTCATGCTTCCACTAGTCAGGGAGTCACACGTTCCTCACTCGACAACGTCTACTGGCGGAAGGTTTACTGGCAAGCGCGCAGAATCTAATACCCCGTCATCCTTCAAAACATCTCGGTGTTGGTTTCTCTTGCTTATTCGTCACACCCTTGGACTTCAGGCCCAGGGGTGTCGCTATGATGCAACTTAAATGCTTTTGGGGAATAAATCATGTCGATACCCACGCAGCTACTGCATATTTAGCCCGCTTTATTACTGCTATCATCACGTTACACTTCTTTCAGGATGAACGTGATGAAACCTCTCAGATTACTGCTTTCCGACTCTTACGATCCTTGGTTTAACCTCGCGGTGGAAGATTGTATCTTCCGCCAAATGACCACTCAGCGCGTGTTATTCCTATGGCGTAATGCTAATACCGTGGTGATCGGGCAGGCACAAAATCCATGGAAAGAGTGCAATACCCGTCGAATGGAACAGGACGGCATCCGTCTTGCCAGGCGCAGCAGCG
Organism: Ewingella sp. S1.OA.A_B6; assembly: GCF_049889095.1. Taxonomy (NCBI): domain Bacteria; kingdom Pseudomonadati; phylum Pseudomonadota; class Gammaproteobacteria; order Enterobacterales; family Yersiniaceae; genus Ewingella; species Ewingella sp. S1.OA.A_B6. The sequence continues at coordinate 730,190 of NZ_JBLJFK010000001.1, forward strand.
GCGGCGGGGCAGTGTTCCACGATTTGGGCAATAGCTGTTTTACATTTATGGCTGGTAAGCCGGAATACGATAAAAGTGTGTCAACGGCCATTATTCTCAATGCGCTGAAATCGTTGGGGGTCAGTGCCAGTGCTTCAGGGCGCAACGATCTGGTAGCAAATACTGCTGATGGTGAACGCAAGATCTCCGGTTCGGCCTATAAAGAGACTCAGGATCGTGGTTTTCACCACGGTACTTTATTACTCAATGCTGACCTCAGCCGTTTGGCTAATTATCTTAATCCGGATCCGAAAAAGTTGCAGGCTAAAGGTATCACCTCAGTGCGTTCGCGCGTAGCCAATCTCAATGAACTCATACCTGATATTGGTCATCCACAAATTTGTGAGGCGATCATTAAATCCTTCTTTGAATGGTATGGCTTACAGGTTGAACCGGAAATTATTTCACCTGATGTATTCCCCGACTTACCCGGCTTTGCTGAACAGTTTGCTAAACAGAGCAGTTGGGAGTGGAATTTCGGAAAAGCACCTGCATTTACCCATTTACTCAACGAGCGCTTTGTTTGGGGCGGCGTGGATATTCACTTTGATGTTTTAAATGGCAAAATCAGCCGTGCACAAATCTTTACCGACAGTCTCAACCCAGCGCCATTAAATGCCCTGGCGCTGCAACTGGTAGATACCCTTTATCGCCCTGAGGAAATCGCCAAACAATGCCGGAAAATAATCATGCAATATCCACAACAGCTCTCGGAACTAAACGAGTTGCAATATTGGCTGGTTAGTTGCATACAATGATGCCGGGCTAAATTTCTGCCATTACTGTGGATAAACTCCTGCGCAGCGTAGCTAAATTAATGTGCTCTGCACGAATTTACGCAGTTGCGATAATGAATAGCTAGCGATAAGATTGAGCCATAATCCTCTTTTTCTTTCTAAGCTCCCGCAGTTAAGAGAGAGCAACAAGGGATGCGGATATTCTAAACATATTGAATTTGCTTCCCTTTAGAAAACCTGGACAACATGCTTAACTTCGGACAGTCCCCTTTTTTAGTCTCAGTAGCAGGATTGTTTTGGGGTTGTCTCGAAGCACCGATAATTTTTTATTTGATTGATATAAAACAAATTTATTGATCATTGCATAGCGTCGTTGATGTTTTGGAAAAAAATGAAAATACAGTTCGATGCGGCCTTTAACAGCAGCTTTCTGTGCCAACCCATATATTCCGGCAAAGGGAAATTATTAGCAGTGGAATTAATTTGTCGGTTTGCAAGTACCGACAGTAAGCTAATTATGCCGACAGAACTGGTTTTGAATTTATTAAATACTCAGCAATTAACTCACTTTTTAACCGAGCAATCGATCTGGGCCCAGGATCACGCGCACTGGTTTGAGGGAAATCAGGTAATACTCAATATTGCTATCGATGAAAAGCTGGCAAAAATTATTATTGAGAACGCTCAAGTACGTGATGATCTTAAAGCTTGTTCTTTTATTCATCTCAGTATTAGTGAGTCGTTTCCGCACCTTTCAGAAGGTAAACGCAATTCGCCTTTAATGGCGCTAAAAAGTGATTTCACTCTGTGGCTGGATGGTTTTGGTTCAGGCAATGCCAATATGACACCAATATTCGACCAAGTTTTCAACTGGGTTAAGCTTGACCGTGATCTTTTCTGGGAACTCTATCAGGGTGAGAATTTTACCATTGTTCTGCCTTCATTAATCAGGAATGTTAACCGATTCTGTCGCAACATTGTGATAGACGGTCTGGACAAAAATGAGCATTTCGACGCGCTAAATAAGAGTAAAATCAAGGGGATGAAAGGGCTGTTATGGCCCGGTGTAGATCCTTCTGTTATGAACTCTTTGTTACACCGGCCTCCCCAATTTGACTGATAGACAGTTTCTTTATTCCCCTGTGATTCATCTTGCGCCGGGGAATAATTACCGTTGAAACATAATCTCCCTGTTTTCCCTCCGTGTTAATCAGTACCCCGCAGTTCTACACTGAAAGAAAGGGGGACTTATGCCAAAATTTGAACATGAATATGCCGACCAGCTTGGCGGTTTTTATACCCAGCTCAAACCCACGCCGCTTAAAGGGGCGGCGTTGCTCTATCACAGCGAGCCGCTGGCGCAGGAGCTGGGGTTGGATGCGAGCTTATTTGATAGCACTTATCGTGAATTCTGGTGTGGTGAAGCATTTTTCCCTGGCATGGAACCCCTGGCACAAGTTTACAGTGGCCACCAATTTGGTGTTTGGGCTGGTCAACTGGGTGACGGACGTGGAATTTTGCTCGGTGAGCAAGTGTTGCCTGATGGCCGACGTTATGACTGGCATCTGAAAGGGGCCGGATTGACGCCCTATTCACGCATGGGCGATGGCCGTGCAGTGCTACGTTCTGTAGTCCGTGAATTTCTGGCATCAGAAGCACTGCATCATTTATCAATTCCGACCACCCGCGCACTGACTATTGTCACCAGCGATGAACCGGTATTCCGTGAAGCGCCTGAGCGCGGCGCTATGCTGATGCGCGTGGCTGAAAGTCATATCCGCTTTGGTCACTTCGAGCATTTCTATTATCGCAAACAGCCTGAGCAGGTGAAACAGCTGGCAGATTACGTCATTGCTCATCACTGGCCGCATTTATTGGAAAGTGAAAGCAGTCCGTCACGGCGTTACGCACTGTGGTTGCAGGAGGTGGTTGAGCGTACGGCCAGGTTGATTGCCCAGTGGCAAAGCGTCGGTTTTGCTCATGGTGTGATGAATACCGATAATATGTCGATCCTCGGTCTGACCATTGACTTCGGGCCCTATGGTTTTCTCGACGACTACCAGCCCGGTTATATCTGTAATCACTCCGATCACCAGGGACGTTACAGTTTCGATAATCAGCCGGCAGTCGCCTACTGGAATCTGCACCGTCTGGCGCAGACGCTTTCAGGTCTGATGAGTGCCGAACAGTTGCAAGGCGCACTTGATGCCTACGAACCTGCGCTGATGGCGGCCTATGGCAAACTGATGCGTGGCAAGCTGGGTTTCTTCACGGAAGATAAGCAGGACAATGATCTGCTGACCGGTTTGTTGAGCCTGATGGCGAAAGAGGGGCGCGATCACACCCGTACCTTCCGCGTGCTCAGTGAGGTCGAGCAACAACAGTCTACGTCTCGACTGCGGGATGAATTCGTTGACCGCGAAGCCTTTGACAACTGGTATCGGCAGTACCGCCAGCGGCTGCAAAGGGAAGAGCAGGATGATGCTACGCGTCAGCAGGTAATGAAACTTGCCAACCCGCGTATTATTTTGCGCAATTATCTGGCCCAACAGGCGATTGAAAGAGCAGAGCAGGATGACATCAGCGTACTTGCCCAGCTACATCAGGCACTGCTTGACCCCTATAGCGATGCACCGCAATTTGATGCGATGGCCGCTTTACCACCGAATTGGGGAAAACATCTGGAAATTTCCTGCTCCAGCTAATTGTGCGGATTATTGCCGCAGGAAAACCTGCGGCACAGCTGTTTCGGGGTGCCAGTTTACGCCGAGATCGGCCTGATACCAGCATGCCAAAATCTCTGCCGTTAGCACGTCGGCAGGCGTGCCGGAAGCAACCAGTTTCCCTTCATGCAGTAGCATAATTCGGTCGGCATACAGTGCGGCCAGATTCAGGTCGTGCAGCACACAACAGACTGATAGCGGGCTTTCACGGGTTAATTGACGAAGCAAGCGCAGTGTATGTTGTTGATGATAGAGATCCAACGCCGATGTTGGCTCATCGAGGAACAGCCAGCGCGGTGACGGCTGTGGTTGCCATAGCTGGCTCAGAACACGAGCCAACTGTACTCGTTGCTGCTCGCCTCCTGATAGTTGGCGATAGTCTCTGTCAGCCAGAGTGAGGCAGTCGGTTTGTGCCATGACCTGTTGCAGCGCCTCAGCGTTATGCGTTTTAGCATGGGGTGCGCGGCCTAACGAGATTATCTGCTGTACGCTGAAGCCGAAGGCCAGTTCGCTGCTTTGTCGCATCACTGCGCGAGTACGGGCCAACTCCTGTGGTGGCCAGTGAGCCAACGCTTTTCCCTGCAATTCACAACGACCCTGATCGGGCGGCAAGTAACCGGTTAACAGGCGTAACAGGGTAGACTTTCCTGCGCCATTCGGACCAATCAACGCAACCACTTCGCCTCCCTTCAGTTCAAGAGAAACATCGTCGATTAGCCGGCGCTGCCCGACAGAAAACTGCAAATTTTCCGCCCGCAGTGTGGAAGAGCAGTGGTTCATCGGCGGGTTCCCGGACGTAAAATCAGCCATAAAAAATAGGGACCTCCCAGCAGGCTGGTCAGCAGGCCAACCGGCATTTCTGCCGGCGCCACCAGCGTTCTTGCCAGCGTATCAGCCAGAAGTAATAAACAAGCGCCACCCAGTGCCGAACCTGGCAGTAACCAGCGGTGATCGGCCCCGACACGCATGCGCAGCAGATGTGGAATGACTAACCCGAGAAACCCGATAACGCCTGTCACGGCTACGGCAACACCGACCAGTAGTGCGCTAAGCAGTAACAAGTGCAATTGCGTCCGGCGGACGTCAACGCCGAGATAGTGGGCATCTTCGTCACCCAGCTGTAACAGATTGAGGCGGCGTGACAGCAAGAAGGTCGCCAGACAAGCGGGGAGGATCAGTGATGTTGCCACGAGAAGCGTCGGCCACTGGGCCTGACCTAAACTTCCCATGCTCCACAATGAAAACTGACGCAGCTGTTTATCGTCGCTGACATAGGTTAGTACGCCCACGGCGGCCCCACACAGAGCATTAATGGCAATCCCCGCCAGTAACAGGCGTGACAAATTACCATGGCCAAAACGGCTCAGAGTGAACACGATGAGTGAAATAACCAGGCTACCGGCAAAGGCGGCAAACATGTGCCCATACAGTGCGACGACCGGTGGCAGGGAGAGCGGCATCACAATCATCAGCGCAACAAACAGCGCCGCGCCGCTGCTGATACCGAGTAAACCTGGGTCGGCCAGCGGATTGCGAAACAGTCCCTGCATCACGGCACCTGAGCAGGCGAGGGCACAGCCCACCACCACGGCAAGCAGCACCCGTGGCAGGCGGATAGTGAGCCAGATTTGCCACATGCCATCATCGAGCGGGCGGCTTATCAGGGTGCGAAAAGGCAGCGACATGGCGCCAGAATTCACCGCGATTATCGCCAGAACAAACAATATGACCGTCAGTCCCATCAGCATCCTGACCTGCGTGCTGGTTTGTCGGTACGTGTGCGTGGTCCTCGAACTCATTATTTAACCTGCTCAGCCGCCTGGCGCAGAGTCGCCAGCGCGGTCGGTGTCTCAAGACCAAACCCCAATAAAGACATATCATCAAGTACCAGAACACGATGGTTTTTACCTGCAGGCGTCAACGCCAGCCCCGGCAGTTTCCATACCTGCTCCAGCCCGCCAAGCGTGCGAACACCGTCGGTGGTAATGAGTAACAAATCGGGTGCGCTGGCGATAATACCTTCCTGCGACAGCGGTCGATAACGGGTGAATCCCTGCATAGCATTTTGCGCACCCGCGGAGGTTATCATCGCGTCCGCTGCCGTGTTCTGCCCGGCCGCCAGTGCCGTAGTCCCACCGTGATTCATTACAAACAGGATTTTGACCTGCAAAGGCCCCTGTCTAACGGCCGCCAATTGCTGACGATAGGTGGCAATCAGCTTTTTGCCCTCATACTGTCGGTTGAGGGCATTTGCAATCGCTTCAATTTTTTGTGGCACCGTATCGAGCGTAGTATTTCCAGGAACACGTATCACTTTCACACCATTTTGCGCCACTTGCTGCAGCACCAGCGACGGCTCCGCCAGTTCGCTACTGAGGACCAGCGTCGGTTTTATTGCCAGAATACCTTCGGCATTCAATTGGCGCATGTAACCCACGTCGGGCAATTTTTTGACTTTCTCAGGATGCAGGCTGGTGCTGTCACGGGCTACCACCTCATCGCCGGAGCCCAGCGCATAAACGATTTCTGTAACATCGCCACCGATACTGATAACCCGTTCTGCTGCATGTGACAGCGGAGCCAGCAAGCTTGCCAGCGTAACCACTACTGCACTCAACCGACGATTCATGCGGTGATTTCCTCGGTGCGCAGTGCAGCAATCTGCTCACGCCATTGTTGTTGCTCCGGTTGACCTTCCGTCCGCTGACCGTAAAGCTGCGCGATTTGTGTGCCGTCGGCGGCAAACAGCTCCAGGCTGGTGACAAATCCGTCCTTGGTTGGTTTGCGCGTAACCCAACTTTCGGCAATAGCGCTCTCAATCAGGTGCAGGTTAAAGCGGGAATTGAAGGTATTGAGCCATTCGCCGTGCGGTCTGACTTTCTCAATTTCACCGGTGAAAATCTGCACACATCCCGGGTTGCCGACGAAAATCATGATTTCGTTTTGCTCGTCATGCGCTGCTTCAAGAATTTGCGCCAGCGAGCTGTTACTCACGTTGTACGCCAGATCATCGCCTACGGCGCGGAAGGCCTGCTGACGGCTGAGGTTATTGCGTCGCAGCAACTGGAAGAACTGGTGGACATCGGTCATCGCACGCCACTCAGCATCAACGTCTGCTGCTTCAGATTGAGCGGTCTCCTGTTGTTTTTGTACCGGGGTGATGCCGAGCGGTGGATTGCCTGCGCTGCGATACCGAGCCACCAGCGCTTCCCATGCGGTCATATCGGTTTCATCGGTGTTATATATTTTGTGCACTGCATTGCCGGCTGCATCAAAAAACTGAATGCTGTGTCGGCTACCTTTCGGGTGGATTTCAGCCACGCAGAAAATATGCAACCAATGTTGCAGGAACAGACGCAGATCCAACGCACGTGGGTTGAGAATAAGCCCGGCATGACCATTCAGATGTTGATTCTCATAGCGACCCAATTGTTCATGCACGGCGTAGTCATTCCGGGTGATAGATTTGGTGACGCCTACATTTTCCAGCGCGGCCAGTAAAGTACGAGCATCAATATCCAGACGTTCGGCGTCATGGGTTACACGCAGGTGAGTTAGCTCGGCTTCACTGATGTTGAGGACCTCAGCCAAATCACGGGCATATTTTCCAGGATTTGTTTCTTTCGCTTGCAGATAGTTTTCATAACTCACTGAACTCATTGCGCTGTCCTCGCGTTAACTTTTTTGATAACGCCCGGTGCACTGTCCGGGCGGTGAAAGGGGAAAGGTTAATCTGTCACCACTGGTAGCTGACAAACAGCTTGGCGTTGCGTCCGTCCTGCGGAATACCTTGTGGAGAATAAGACTCTTTGTCGAAGGCATTGCCCAGTACTACGGCAGTCGTCATGCCTTTCCAGTGGTCCTGACCCTTATAGCTGACATAAAAATCATTGATGGCGTAACCTGCCTGATCGGCATAATCAGAGGTGACGTGCGTTGAGCGCTCAACAAAGGTCCCAACCCAGCCAAGAGAGAAGGCGGTTTGGGCAACGGGCACGTCGAGCGTACTAACGACGGTGTCCGGGTTAATACTGGCAATCCAGTCACCGGTCGCTTCATCTTTACCCCGGGTGCGGTTATAGGCGACATCCCATGAGAACCTGTCGGTTTTGTAACTCATCGTTGCATCCCAGCCCCATAGTTTCGCCCGATCAATGTTAGTCGAATAAGTGCTGCAATCGATGCAGTAAGGTCCGTTACGGCCATAACCGAGGTTCATGGTGACACCGGTGGTGATGTAATCCTTCGCCTTGGTATCGAAGTAACTGGCTTTGAATTGCAGTTCGTCGTTGGCCATCATCAGGTCATTGAAGCGCAGGCCTAAACCGTACTCCTGGGTTTCATTGGTTTCAGGCTTCAGATTCGGGTTCGGAACCCAATTGTTGGTGATAGTCGTTCTGCCCATGGGGATGGAGAAGTGAACTGAGTCGTTGTACATCTCACCCATGGTTGGTGCGCGGAATGCCTGTGCATAGGAGCCAAATACCATTAGCCAGTCAGTTGGGTTGATGCTCATTGCGCCACGTGATGACCATTTATCAGCATCGACATCAGCGTAACCCTCACTGCTGCCGCGATAGTTGTCATAACGTGTACCAGCCAGAATGGATATTGGCAGGTCGCGCAGCGTAATTTCATCCTGCAACCAGCCGGAGCCGAAATTGATGTCTGCCTGCGGGAAGCTGGTGGTTGCGCCACCTGGTGTTTGTTCCTGTTTATAGGCTTCGCCGCCGTAAGTCAGCAGGTGTGCGGCAAAACTGTCGGTGGGGATACGCGAGCGGTTTTCCAGTTTGGCGCCTTGGGTGGTTTGTTTGCGTTCTTCCTCACTGCCGCCGTCTGGGCTGGCATTAATCTCTACTTCGGAATAATAGATGTCGGCTTTTGCGTCCAGCCAGTCTTGATCCTGGGGCTTGAGATTATAGCTTAGTTGGGCATCACGCTGAATGGTCGAGCGGTCTGTCCAAACGTTGCCACTTGAGATATCTGGCGTTTGCGGATTTTTCGGTTCTTTTGCACGATTGTCGTAATAGCGAAGGTTGGTACTGACTGATTGCGCAGGGTCAATATGCCAGGTACCTTTTGCCAGCACGTTGCTGATGGTTTCATCGTTTGGCGCGTTGAAACTATCGCTCTGCTTTATATCGCCCACATCGCGGATACCAAATGACAGCAGGCCGTCGAAATTATCGGTTTTGCCGTAGGTGCTGGCACCCATGCCGAGGCTGTGATCGCCGGTGGCACCGGTGCCAAACACACGATATCCCATATCCTGGCCGGGCAGCAACAAGTCAGCTGCATCGACGGTTTCATAGGAAACAACGCCGCCCAGAGCCCCACTGCCGTACAACAAAGCAGACGGGCCGCGTACCACTTCGATACGTTTTACTAAGCCGGGGTCAATAAAGGTGCTATTGAGGTGTCCGGTATCGGTGCCTTGACGAATACCATCTACCAGCGTCAGTACGCCACGGCGGTCGTAACCGCGCAGGGAGATGTCCTGGCCATTGGTGCGTCCGGTCCCCCCGACGCTCAACCCGGGCACGCGACGCAGCATGTCTGCGGATGACGACGATGTCAGGCTCTCAGCGCTGGTTCCGTCAATCACCGTTACCATCATCGGAGCTTCAAAACTGTCGCGGGCGTTACCCGTCGCAGCTACCGTTAAGGTGTCTTCCTGCGTTTTCTTACTGGCTTCGCTGTTTTTTTCATTAATTTTAGAGACTGGCGCAGTGGTGTCGGCCTGGGCTACCAGCGGCAGAGCGCAGGCAATGGCCAGGCTCAGGGATGAGAAACGCAGCCGAGTGATAAGGGAGTGAAGCATTGGCAATTCTCCGTATGTTTTCACATATCAATAGAGTTGCTGGCTGCCTTGATCCTCGGACCTGGGTGGCTGGCGATAAAGTAGATAGGGTGTACCGGTTACTTTGTCAGTATCAATTTTCCGGCTTTGGTCTGACGCAACTGATAGCGCTGCCCATGATGAAGAATGGTTGCAACGCCAGCATCACCCAGCAGGTCCGCGCTCGAGATACAGAGTCCGCGGTCGGTATTTCCATCCTGACTTTTCAGCGATAAGTTACTGAAGCCTGGCGGTGTAATGTATTCAGGTTGATCATTCATAGTCGCAAACGTTAATGGTAATTAATATCATTTAGATAATCATTATCAATTCATTGGCGCTGCACATCAAGATAAATCTGATGTTAAATCGTCAGTTATCTGATGCTTAACCACAAATTCTGAGTGGAAAGGGAAAAACTGTAAAGGAAACCTGCTGTTGAAAAGATGTGATAAAAACGTGGAGAGGAATATTACATTAAAAGGGGGCAACATAATGTTGCCCCCTGAAGCGTTGTAAAACGTTAGCTTAAATGGATTTAAAAACGACTATGAGTCGCATCTGCCAACATCGCCAGTAATGTTTCAGTATCTTCCCAGTTGAGACATGGGTCAGTAATGGATTTACCATAGATCAGCGGTTTGCCGGCAACGATTGGCTGTGTACCTTCTTCCAGGAAACTTTCCGCCATAATTCCGGCGATGGCTTTAGAACCACTGCGAATTTGCTGGCAAATATCTTCTGCCACCTGCAACTGCAAACGATGCTGCTTCTGACAGTTACCGTGACTGAAATCGACCACCAACCGTTGCGGCAGATCGAATTCAGATAGGTTACGGCAGGCTTCCTGCAAATCATCGGCATGATAATTAGGTTTTTTGCCACCACGCATGATCACGTGACCATAAGGATTACCTGCTGTACGGTAAATGGTCATCTGACCGGCTTTGTCCGGTGAAAGGAACATATGGCTGGCACGTGCCGCGCGAATCGCATCGATGGCAATCCGAGTATTGCCGTCTGTGCCATTTTTGAAACCTACCGGACACGAGAGGGCAGAGGCCATTTCACGATGGATCTGACTTTCGGTGGTGCGAGCACCGATAGCGCCCCAGCTAATCAGGTCAGCGATATACTGTCCGATCACCATATCCAGGAATTCAGTTGCTGTGGGCATACCCAATTCGTTAATTGCCAGCAGAATCCTGCGAGCCAGTTCGATGCCGTGGTTAACGCGGAACGAACCGTCAAGCTCAGGATCGGAGATTAATCCTTTCCAACCCATCACCGTGCGCGGTTTTTCAAAATAAGTACGCATCACGATTTCAAGGCGATCCTGATAACGCTCACGCAGAACGTTAAGCTTTGTGGCGTAATCTATCGCTGCTTCAATATCATGGATAGAGCAGGGACCAACAACGACCAGAAGACGCGGATCTTCACCATTAATTATTTTTTCAATGCGTTTGCGTGACGCTGTCACGTTTCGTGCAACCGATGCGGATACCGGCAGTTTCTCCGCCAGCGTCTGAGGCGTGATCAGGCTGTCGATGCGCGTCGTACGCAGTTCATCTGTCTGTGACATGTGATTCTCTAAATTTGCTTCTTCGCTACGGCAGGAATACCGGGAAGTGATGGCGATCACAATAACGCAAAATTAGATGTTTTCAACCTAAGACGACAGGTTATGCCATCTGTGTCAGTAAAACCGGTTAAAACATTCGACGACTCATACCAAAGCTGTCCATGATCTTGGCTGAGATTTCTTCCACAGAATAGTTGGTGCTATTGAGATAGCGGATCTGATTTTTGCGAAAAAGCGCCTCAACTTCCGACACCTCCATGCGGCATTGGCGCATCGATGCATAACGACTGTTTTCCACACGTTCCTGACGAATCGCGGATAACCTTTCTGGGTCGATGGTTAAGCCGAACAATTTATGCATATGCGGTTTAAGGGCTGGGGGGAGCTGAATGTTATCCATATCATCGGCTGTAAACGGATAGTTTGCGGCGCAGATACCAAATTGTAGTGCCAAATAGAGGCTGGTAGGCGTTTTGCCGCAGCGTGATACGCCCAGTAAAATCACCTGCGCCTGATCAAGATTGCGCAGAGAGATGCCGTCATCATGGGCCAGCGTGTAATCAATAGCTGCGATGCGCGCGTCATATTTAGTAATATTACTCGCCGTCAGGCCGTGCGTTCGGTTGACAATCGGGCTAGGGTCAACGCCCAGTTCATTTTGTAGAGGGGCAACCAGAGCCTGCACAATGTCCTGACAAAAACCTTGGCTGCTGACAATAATATCACGAACTTCACGTGAGATTATTGAATAAAAAACCAGCGGTCTGGCACCGGTTTTCTCATATATCTCATTGATTTGCTGACAAACCGCTTTTGCTCTCCCTTCATTTTCTACGAAGGGAAGTGAAAAAGTAGTCGCATTAACGGGGAATTGTGACAGTACCGCATGACCCAATACTTCTGCGGTGATCGCCGTACCGTCCGAAATATAAAACACGCATCTGTCCACATCAAACTCCTGCAACATTTGTATTTCATCTGGTGAGTAAAGCCAGCCTTAAGATTTAACGTTTCCCTGAGTTAAACATTAATAGCTGTATTACTGATAAATAAAAAGCTGAAATTTTTTATTGCGCAAACTCTGCGAGACGTTGCGCAAATTCACTGTGAAAAATGAAATGACATTTTAATTTTCCAGAGCATTTTCGCATTTTTTTGGTTTGCTTCAGCTTAACTTCAGCCAGTCTGATAATTTATGGCTTCTTGCGGTTTTTAGTCAATTTCTTACTGATTTGTAACAAATTAGTGATTTTTCATGCTGTAGGTGCAAATGAACGAATTAGAATTTTCTTAAACAAAAATAGTTGATTTAGCTGGATCGATTCACCTGTCCAAAGTTTATGGATCATTATGCTAGGCTGAAATAACTGACGCACCTTGAAAAGCCAAATTGCTTACCTCAACTATTAGCCTGCTTGATTAATAAAGTAGCCTATATAAATTAATAAAGGATTGATTCATGGCCAATCTAGAATCCGATTTACGCAATGTTATCTGGTATAACCAGTTAGGTATGAACGACGTTGACAAGGTCGGGGGTAAGAATGCGTCTCTGGGCGAGATGATCACCAATCTTTCCGACTTAGGTGTCTCTGTGCCTAATGGCTTCGCCACCACCTCACAGGCATTTAACGATTTCCTCGACCAAAGCGGCGTTAATAACCGAATTCATGATTTGCTGGACACTGTCGATGTTGATGATATTGCTCAACTCACCAGTGCAGGGGCGAAAATCCGCCAGTGGATTGTAGAAACGCCTTTCCAGCCTGAACTGGAGAAGTCAATCCGTGAGGCTTATCTACAGCTCTCCGAAGGCGAGAAGGGGGCTTCTTTTGCTGTGCGCTCCTCCGCCACAGCAGAAGACATGCCGGATGCCTCATTTGCTGGTCAACAGGAAACCTTCCTTAATGTGCAGGGTTTTGATGCCGTACTGACTGCCGTGAAGCATGTTTACGCCTCGCTGTTTAATGACCGAGCGATCTCGTATCGCGTACACCAGGGCTATGACCATCGTGGCGTGGCGTTGTCCGCCGGCGTTCAGCGCATGGTGCGTTCTGATTTAGCCGCCGCCGGGGTAATGTTCACTATTGATACCGAATCCGGTTTTGACCAGGTGGTTTTTATCACTTCCGCCTATGGCCTCGGTGAAATGGTAGTCCAGGGCGCGGTCAATCCAGACGAGTTCTATGTGCATAAACCTACGTTGGCGAAAAACAAACCGGCGATTGTGCGGCGTAACATGGGCTCCAAGAAAATCCGTATGATTTATGCTGATAGCCAGGAGCACGGCAAACAGGTGCAAATCGAAGATGTGCCCGCCGAACTCTGCGCGCGCTTCTCTTTGACAGATGACGAAATCCAGGCACTCGCGCGTCAAGCGTTGTTGATTGAAAAACATTATGGTCGCCCGATGGATATTGAGTGGGCCAAAGACGGTCACAATGGGAAATTGTATATCGTTCAGGCGCGTCCTGAGACAGTACGTTCAAACGGACAGGTTATGGAGCGCTACCAGTTGAATGGCAGCAGCAAAGTACTGGTGGAGGGACGTGCTATTGGCCACCGGATTGGTGCTGGCCCGGTAAAAATCATTCATGACATCAGCGAAATGCACCATGTCAAAGCGGGTGATGTTTTAGTGACTGATATGACCGACCCGGATTGGGAACCGATCATGAAAAAAGCTTCTGCCATTGTGACTAACCGTGGTGGACGTACCTGTCACGCGGCGATTATCGCCCGTGAACTCGGTATTCCTGCCGTAGTGGGCTGTGGTGATGCCACTGAGAAACTAAAAGAAAAACAGAAGGTCACTGTGTCATGTTCGGAGGGCGACACGGGTTATGTCTACCAGGATGAACTCGACTTCAGCGTGCAAAGTTCTGAAGTCAACGAATTGCCAGAATTACCGTTGAAAATCATGATGAATATAGGTAACCCTGACCGTGCCTTTGACTTCGCCTGTTTGCCAAACGAAGGTGTCGGGCTGGCGCGTCTGGAGTTCATTATCAACCGTATGATCGGTGTTCATCCGAAGGCTTTGCTGGAGTTTGATCAGCAGGAACCGGCATTGCAGCAAGAGATTAGCAAGCTGATTCAGGGCTACGAAAGCCCGCGTGAATATTACGTGGCACGCTTGACTGAGGGTATCGCTACGCTCGGGGCCGCTTTCTGGCCGAAACGCGTCATCGTGCGGTTGTCTGATTTTAAATCTAACGAGTACGCTAATCTGGTCGGTGGTGAGAAGTACGAACCCCATGAGGAGAACCCGATGCTCGGTTTCCGTGGCGCGGGCCGTTACGTTTCAGATAACTTCCGCGACTGCTTCGCACTGGAGTGTGAAGCGATGAAACGGGTGCGCAATGATATGGATCTCACAAACGTTGAAGTCATGATCCCCTTCGTGCGCACCGTGGCGCAAGCCGAAGCCGTAGTAGCCGAGCTCGCTCGTCAGGGCCTAAAGCGTGGGGAGAACGGGCTGAAAGTGATCATGATGTGCGAAATCCCGTCTAATGCCTTACAAGCGGAACAGTTCCTCGAGCACTTTGACGGCTTCTCTATTGGTTCCAATGATATGACCCAGCTAACGTTGGGTCTGGACCGCGACTCCGGTGTTGTTTCTGAGTTATTTGATGAACGCAACGAGTCGGTAAAAATGCTGCTTTCAATGGCTATCAAAGCGGCCAAAAAGCAGGGGAAATATGTGGGTATTTGCGGTCAGGGGCCTTCAGATCATCAGGATTTTGCGCAATGGCTGATGGATGAAGGTATCGATAGTTTGTCCCTCAATCCGGATACCGTTGTGCAAACCTGGCTGGCGCTGGGTGAAAAGAAAACGGCATAACTGATGTTTTAGTTGCAAAGATAATTGAAGCCGTGGTCTTGAGCCACGGCTTTTTTATTGTGTCTTAAGGCGTATTTTATTTCCATAAAAAAGGATTCTGGGGAGCTAAGCCCCGAATGCAATGACTGGATTTAGCGAAAGAATCACTGATTCTGGAGAAAAAAAAAGCCCATCGTAGTAGATAGGCAAAGACTACACACAGCAATTTTTGGGTATGTAGGCTTAGGGGAAACCTTACATATAAATCAGGGGGTTAAAAACGTAACTGTTAATAATACTAGGGATCTGCAGGGTTTTCGTCTGTAAGATTTGTCTTAATAGCAATTATTACTATAGCCAACTAATTGATGTGATTTTTAAAAAGAGTAAGTCGCTGATTTGAGTCGGAGAATTTACCGGGGCAATATTAGACAGAGGTCAATATCGCGCTGCCTGCCTCACGAAAAAATAACGTCGTTATGACAGGTAGCGCGGTAAGGGTATATTTAGATCTTACTCATCAAGGGTTCTGACAACCTGATGAATGTCATGTTCAGGTTCTGGCGCTTCATTAACCCAAAGTGAAATCAGTCGATAAGAGACGGCCAGAACCACCGGGCCAATGAACAGGCCTATCATCCCGAAGGCAAACAGGCCACCGATAACGCCGGAGAGAATGAGTAACATCGGCAGATCTGCACCCATACGTATTAGCACCGGACGCAAAACGTTATCGAGCGATCCAACCACACAACTCCACACCAAAAGAACCGTGCCTAATGTGTTGTCCCCGGTCCAGTAGAGCCAGATGATAGCGGGAATAAGCACCAGCAAGGGGCCGATTTGCGCCACACAACATACAAACATCACTACGGTCAGCACCGTTGCGTAAGGAATGCCTGCGATAGCCAAACCGATACCGCCGAGCACTGATTGCACAATTGCGGTAACGACAACGCCCAGTGCGACTGCGCGGATCGCCTGGCCTGCCAGGATAACGGCGGCATCACCGCGGTCTGCGGCCAAACGCACAGCAAAGTGGCGGATCCCCATGCCAACTTGTTCACCACGACTGTAAAGCAGGGCGCTAAACAACAGCATCAGCGAACAGTGAACAATAAAGCGTCCCAGATGACCAGCCTGCGTCAGGAACCATGACGCGGTTTGCCCGACGTAAGGCTGCAATTTGGTCATTAAGGCATTGCCGCCACTGTTAATGATTGAGTGCCAACCGCTGTATAACTTATGGCCGACCAGAGGAATAGAACGCAGCCATTGGAAGTCAGGTAAATGTAGGCTGGACGGGTTGCCGGCCAGTTGTACTAACGGTGCGCCATTCTCAATTGCACTGCTCACCAGCAGCGCGATGGGCAGAACAAACAGCAAAATTAGCAAGAGCGTCATTACGATCACCGCGAGGAAACGTTTACCCCAAAGCAATCTTTGTAGTTTGATCATCAAAGGCCATGTGGCAATAACCACCATTCCCGCCCAGGCAAAACCTAAAATAAAAGGCTGGACGATCCAAATGCTGGCTACCGTCATCAGGGCAATAAATAAAACCCCAAACATAATTTGAGGCAAATCATAACGTTTAATCGGGAGATTCATTCTTGGTTCTCATAGTAAAACAGGGCAATACGCCTGAATAACGCTCTCAATTACTGCAGATCATTACGCTGGTAAGCATGGAGCATTTCTTTGTTTTTGGACAGCACGCTGCACATTTTGTTATTAGTCCGCATTGTGGTTTTGCGCTCTTATCAAGTTTGGGGACCACTGATGACACTCAGACGAAGCACTGGAAAACGAAGTATGTTAGTTTTTATATTGGGTAAAGAACAGGGCCCGGCAAACAACAACAAAGACAGAGTCAAAATAAATGATCCCACAGATTTCACAGGCACCTGGCATTATTCAACTGGTGCTCGACTTTTTGGAAGCGTTAAAGAAAGACGGGTTTACGGGTGACGTGACGACAACCTATGCCGACCGGCTAACCATGGCGACGGATAACAGCGTCTATCAGCTCTTGCCTGATGCCGTATTGTTTCCGAAAGCGACATCGGACGTTGCCTTGCTGGCAAGGCTTGCCGGGCATGAACGTTTCCGAACGTTAGTCTTCACACCACGCGGTGGCGGCACAGGGACCAACGGGCAGTCACTTAATCGCGGAGTTGTGGTGGATATGTCCCGGCATATGAACCGTATTCTGGACGTGAATGTTGAACAGGGATGGGTAAAAGTTGAAGCAGGCGTAATTAAAGACCAGCTCAATGATTATCTGCGACCGCTCGGTTATTTCTTCTCTCCTGAACTTTCAACCAGCAATCGTGCGACGCTCGGTGGAATGATCAATACCGATGCGTCAGGCCAGGGTTCGCTGGTCTACGGTAAAACCTCTGACCACGTGCTGGGGCTGCGCGCCATAGTTATTGGTGGCGATATGCTTGACACCACGGCCATGCCGACTGAGCTTGCCAATAAACTGGGTGAGGAGGATTCGGTCATCGGACGGATTTATCGTACCGTGCTCAGCAGTTGCCGTGATAACCGTGCATTGGTGATCGAAAAATTTCCCAAACTTAATCGCTTTCTCACCGGTTATGACCTGCGCCATGTACTGAGCGATGATCTGCAAACCTTTAACCTGACCCGTATTCTCACTGGTTCGGAAGGCTCGCTGGCCTTTATCACGGAAGCGCGACTAAATATTACGCCTATTCCAAAAGTGCGACGTCTGGTCAACATTAAGTACGATTCATTTAATTCCGCTCTGCGCAACGCACCATTTATGGTTGAGGCGAAGGCCTTGTCGGTGGAAACGGTGGACTCAAAAGTGCTGAATCTGGCACGTGAGGACATCGTTTGGCATACCGTTAGTGACTATATTACCGATGTTCCCGGTAAGGATATGCAAGGTCTGAATATCGTTGAGTTTGCCGGTGATGATGGCGAACTGATTGAATGTCAGTTGGAGGCGTTGTGTGAACGTCTGGACGGTCTGATCAGTGACGGTGAAGGTGGCGTTATCGGTTATCAGATTTGTGCCGACCTGCCAGGCATTGAGCGCATTTATAATATGCGCAAGAAAGCCGTGGGCCTGCTGGGTAATGCAAAAGGTCAGGCCAAGCCGCTGCCCTTTGCGGAAGATACCTGCGTTCCACCTGAATCGTTGGCGGACTATATTGTTGAGTTCCGCGCACTTCTCGACAGCCATAATCTGAGTTATGGCATGTTCGGTCACGTCGATGCCGGCGTGCTGCATGTACGTCCGGCGCTGGATATGTGTGACCCGCAGCAGGAAGTCTTGCTGAAGCAAATTTCCGATCAGGTTGTGGCGCTGACGGCGAAATACGGCGGCCTTCTGTGGGGGGAGCATGGAAAAGGTTTTCGTGCCGAATACAGTCCGGCTTTTTTTGGTGAAGTACTGTTTACTGAGCTTCGCCGCATTAAGTCAGTATTTGACCCTGACAACCGGCTGAATCCTGGCAAGATTTGTGCGCCACTTGATTGTGATGAGCCGATGATGAAAGTGGACGCTGAAAAGCGTGGCACGCTGGACCGCCGTATTCCACTGGAGGTGCGACAGTCATTTCGTGGTGCCATGGAGTGTAACGGCAACGGCCTCTGCTTTAACTTTGATGTCAAAAGCCCGATGTGTCCTTCGATGAAAATCACCGGCAGCCGCATCCATTCGCCAAAAGGGCGTGCCGGTCTGGTGCGCGAATGGCTGCGTTTGCTCTCCGAGCAAGGTGTCGATCCGTTGGCGCTGGAAAATGCGTTGCCGCAGCAGAAAATGAGTTTTCGCCGACTGATCGATAGGACACGCAACACCTGGTATGCCAATAAGGGAGAGTACGACTTCTCCCATGAGGTGAAAGAGGCTATGTCCGGCTGTCTGGCATGTAAGGCGTGTTCGACACAGTGCCCGATAAAAATCGATGTTCCCGGCTTCCGCTCGCGTTTCTTGCAGCTTTATCACACCCGATATTTGCGCCCCGCGCGTGACTATTTGGTTGCTGGAGTGGAAAGTTATACGCCGCTGATGGCGAAAGCGCCCAAGGTGTTCAACTTCTTCTTTAGCCAGCCCTGGGTTAGGGATATGAGCCGTAAAAGCATCGGCATGGTAGACCTGCCATTGCTTTCATCGCCGACTCTGCGCCAGCAACTGCTTGGCCACAGCGCAATCAAGATGACGCTGGAGCAACTGGAAAAAATCAGTCCCGCGCAGCGCAGCAACTATGTGCTGATTGTGCAGGATCCTTTCACCAGCTATTACGATGCTCATGTAGTGGCTGACTTCGTCCGCTTGGTGGAGAAGTTGGGGCTGAAACCGGTTCTGCTGCCATTCTCGCCAAACGGCAAAGCGCAGCATATCAAAGGGTTCTTACAGCGGTTCGCCAAAACGGCTAAGAAAACCTCTTTATTCCTCAATCGTGTGGCCCAGTTAGGCATGCCGCTGGTGGGTGTTGATCCGGCACTGGTGCTCTGCTATCGCGACGAATATAAAGAGATCCTTGGTGCAACGCGTGGTTCATTCGAGGTCCAGCTGGTGCATGAATGGCTGGGTAAATTGCTGATGGAGCTACCCGAACAGCAACAAAGTGGCGAATCCTGGTATCTGTTTGGGCATTGTACCGAAAGTACGGCATTGCCAGGGAGCAGTAAGCAGTGGAGCGATATTTTCGCCCGTTATGGTGCCAAACTTGAGAATATCAGTGTCGGCTGTTGCGGCATGGCCGGTACGTATGGGCATGAAAGTAAAAATATTCAAAACTCGTTGGGTATCTATGAACTGTCGTGGCACCAGTCCTTGCAGCGTCTGCCTCGTCAGCGCTGTCTGGCGACGGGTTACTCATGCCGCAGTCAGGTCAAACGTATCGAAGGTAATGGTTTACGCCATCCTTTACAGGCACTACTGGAATTGATCCCTTAAAGGTTGCAGGAGCAGCACATGGCTTTTTGGAAAAGAGAAACCACGCTAGAGGCGCTTAATCACGCCAGCTTGGGATGCATGGTTGGGCATGTTGGGATCGAGTTTACTTTGCTGGGTGAAGATTATCTTGAAGCCACCATGCCAGTTGACTCACGTACCAAGCAACCCTTCGGGCTGCTGCACGGCGGTGCATCGGTGGTATTGGCCGAGTCGATGGGGTCAATGGCCGGGTATCTGTGTACGCGAGGCGAACAGCAGGTCGTTGGGGTAGAAATCAATGCCAATCATCTGCGCGCCGCCACGCAGGGCCATGTCAAAGGGGTTTGTCGTGCCTTGCATGTGGGTCGCCGTAATCAGGTCTGGCAGATTGAGATTTTCGATGACCAGCAAAAACTCTGCTGTATTTCACGGCTGACGACGATGGTGATTGATATTTAAACCGACCACGGACGTTTGATTAAATCTGAAGGGCAGGGCGGAGGCATTTTCATTGCTTCCGCTTTTTTATTTATTTACAGGGTAAGCAGGGTAAGTTGAAACGAATTTGTTTAAAGCTGAAAAGGCACGCGTTTAACAAAATCATTTTGGAAGGCCGTCGCTTTTTCCCAGATGCCCATCATGGCATAATAGTGACAGATCAATTTCAATGTATGACGCGCGAAGTGGTAACTCTGCACGCGGAAAAGCTCGATCCGGTGGGGCGTGTTGATCTCAATAATAAGACGGTTATGCAGTTTACACAGCGCATGTAAGTAACTGTGGTCATCACCGTTTTGCAGGCAAAGATTCGCCAGGTCGAGGCAGTGCGTGTTGAAGCGCTTAAGCTGGTTGAGGTCGGCATCTTCACGGCGCAGGGCGGCTTCGGTCAGATAAAAGTCTACCGTGGCGTCGCGAACGCTGAATTTGTATTCGTCGATTTTATTTTGCAGCCACGCATTAACAGATTGAGCCATTCACTTCAGTCCAATTTTATGAATGATAACCATTATCAATATGAGAATGCATCATATTGCTAAATGAGCGGCGGATCAATCGGGGCAATGGCTTTATTTTCGGCGGGGTTAATGGACCTAATAGCCATTATTTTAGTGCGGGAATGGCGATAAAAAAGGCATTTCTTGACTATAAATGACCGAATTCATAAATAGGTATTTCCGATGAATGTTTTATAATAGTTATCAGGAACACTATTTATCCTGCGGCCGCCGTGGGGACCTGGCTTTTTTTAACAAAAAATTGACAACTTATTCAATGTGTTGATGGCTGCGGTGTTTAAGACCCGCCAGCAGCTAGCCTGAGAAAGCGCAGGCGTTGAGTGACTCTCCTCACGCGAAATCGCTATACCCTCTTAAAACAAGAGGTTGAAGTGATACATGTTATCACTAGAATAGGCTTAATAGGTCTTGTCTATGACCCTGAAACGAAGAGGTAGGACAGATGCAAACTGAAACTGTCGGTACATTTTCTTTAGATGAAAATGTTTGGCAAGGTGTCACGTTGACTGACTCTGCTGCAAAGCAGGTTAAAACGTTGATCACTCAGGATCCTGAGGTCAAAGGACTACAAATCTCTGTTAAGCAGTCCGGTTGCGCCGGTTTTGCCTATGTACTTGACCTGACCAAGCAACCTGCCAGCGATGATCTGGTGTTTGAGCACGACGGCGCGAAGTTGTTCATTCCGGTGAAAGCCATGCCTTTCATTGATGGTACCGAGGTGGATTATGTCCGTGAAGGGCTTAATCAGATATTTAAATTCAATAATCCTAAAGCTCAACATGCCTGCGGGTGTGGCGAAAGCTTTGGTGTTTAACTTTCTTTTATAAACGAAATTGTAAACGAAGCGATGTAACCAATATGTCACGAAGCAACGTAGAAATTCCAGAAAATGTGCAGTCTTGGGTCGGCGAGGAGGCGAAATACAAGGAAGGGTTCTTCACCCAGCTGGCAACCGATGAATTAGCCTCTGGCATCAACGAAGATGTGGTACGTGCCATTTCCGCGAAGCGTAATGAGCCTGAGTGGATGCTGGAATTTCGTCTGCAGGCTTACCATGCTTGGTTGAAAATGGAAGAGCCACACTGGCTGAAAGCGTATTACACGCCGCTTGACTATCAAGATTACAGTTATTATTCCGCGCCTTCCTGCGGAAGCTGTGATGACACTTGTGGGTCGCAGCCGGGTGCAACGCAGCAGTCAACGGCCGACGCTCTGGGTATTCCTGCGTTCGACGGTAAAAACTACCTGACCAGCGAAGTGGAAAAGGCTTTCGAGCAGTTGGGTGTTCCCGTACGTGAAGGGAAGGAAGTGGCAGTCGATGCCATTTTCGACTCCGTGTCTGTCTCTACCACTTACCGCTCAAAATTGGCTGAGTCAGGGGTTATTTTCTGCTCATTCGGTGAAGCTATTCACGAATACCCGGACCTGGTTCGCAAATATCTCGGTACGGTCGTCCCTGCGCAGGATAATTTCTTTGCTGCATTGAACGCCGCTGTGGCTTCTGACGGCACCTTCGTTTATGTGCCTAAAGGCGTACGCTGCCCGATGGAACTGTCGACCTATTTCCGAATTAATGCGGCGAAAACTGGTCAGTTCGAACGTACCATCCTCATCGCCGACGAAGGCAGCTACGTTAGCTACATCGAAGGTTGCTCTGCGCCGGTTCGCGACACCTATCAACTTCATGCGGCCGTGGTTGAGGTCATTTTGCATAAAGATGCGGAAGTGAAATATTCCACCGTGCAGAACTGGTTCTCTGGTGGCAAAGAGAGCACCGGCGGGATACTGAACTTCGTCACTAAACGTGCACTTTGCGAAGGTGCGGGTTCAAAAATGTCCTGGACGCAGTCTGAAACCGGTTCTGCGATCACCTGGAAATACCCGAGCGTTATTCTCAAAGGTGACAACTCGATCGGTGAGTTCTTCTCCGTGGCGCTGACCAGCGGTAAACAGCAGGCGGATACCGGCACCAAGATGATCCATATTGGTAAAAACACCAAGTCGACCATTATTTCCAAAGGTATTTCTGCTGGCCATAGCCAGAACAGCTATCGCGGTCTGGTAAAAATTCTACCGTCGGCGGAAAACGCGCGTAACTTTACCCAGTGTGACTCGATGCTTATCGGTCCGGACAGCGCGGCACATACCTTCCCTTATGTGGAAGTGCGCAACAATACTGCCCAGCTTGAGCATGAGGCCACTACCTCGAAAATCGGCGACGATCAGCTGTTCTACTGCTTGCAACGCGGTATCAGTGAAGATGATGCTATCTCAATGATTGTTAACGGTTTCTGTAAAGATGTTTTTTCCGAGCTGCCGCTGGAGTTCGCTGTCGAAGCACAGAAACTGCTGGCGATCAGCCTTGAACACAGCGTCGGTTAATACTCCGGCGACTTTTCCTGTCGTTGCTGGGTGGTGTGACGCCCGCGACGGACAGGTTTGAGTTCAGCACAGTAAAGCATAATCAGAATTATGAGCGCGCAGGCGCAAACTCAAGGATACGTATGTTAAGCATTAAGAATTTAAAGGTCCGTGTCGAAGAAAAGGAAATTCTTAAAGGACTTGATCTGGAGATCAAACCAGGAGAAGTACACGCCATCATGGGCCCGAACGGCTCAGGTAAAAGTACGCTTTCTGCGACGCTGGCCGGACGCGAGGACTACGAAGTTACCGAAGGCACTGTTGAGTTTAACGGTAAAGATTTACTGGATCTCGCGCCGGAAGACCGGGCAGGCGAGGGCGTATTTATGGCTTTCCAATATCCGGTAGAGATCCCTGGCGTCACCAACCATTTCTTCCTGCAAACTGCGGTAAATGCGGTACGTAAATATCGTCAGTTGCCTCCGATGGACCGTTTTGACTTCGCTGATTTCATTGAAGAAAAAATCGCCATGCTCAAAATGCCGGCCGATTTGCTGACCCGCTCTGTCAACGTCGGCTTCTCCGGCGGTGAAAAGAAGCGTAACGATATTCTGCAAATGGCGGCGCTTGAGCCTAACCTGTGCATCCTTGATGAAACCGACTCTGGCCTGGACATTGATGCGCTGAAAATCGTTTCCGATGGTGTGAATTCCCTGCGTGACGGCAAACGTTCATTCATTATCGTTACCCACTACCAGCGTATCCTCGACTACATCAAGCCTGACTTCGTGCACGTTTTGTGGCAGGGCCGTATTGTTAAATCCGGCGATTTCACCTTGGTTAAACAGTTAGAGGAGCAAGGTTATGGCTGGCTTACAGACCAAGAGTAACGTACCGGCGGCAGGCAGTTCACACGCTATGCAGCAGTTATACCGCCTGTTCGAAAGCGCGGGCGGCGAGCAGTCAGCGCATGCACATGCACACTGGCAGCAGGTTTTGCGCATTGGTTTCCCTAATGCAAAACTAGAGAACTGGAAATATACACCGGTCTCTTCTTTGCTGGGTAACCAGTTCTTTGCACCACAGCCGCATGTGCTGTCCATTGACCAACTGAAGGCCGTGGCGCTACCGATTGAGGCTTATCGCCTGGTTTTTGTGGATGGCTGCTACAACGCCGATCTTAGCGATGCTCAGACCGGTGAGTTCGAAATTGAAAAACTCAGTCCGTCCATGCAACAAATGTTGCCTGAACCGATTGAGTCTGAAGTTTTTCTGCATCTGACCGAAAGTCTGGCGCAAGACGCTTTGTCTGTACGGTTACCGGCCGGTAAACAGGCAGAGAAGCCGCTCTATCTTCTGCATATCAGCAGTGGACGTGATCAGGCGCGTGAAATTAATACCATGCATCACCGCTATCATCTGGCGATTGAAAATGGTGCTAATGCAGAAGTGATTGAACATTATGTCACTCTCGGCGATAAGGGGCATTTCACGGGGGCGCGCCTGACAGTCAATGTTGGCGACAATGCTGATTTTACCCATTATAAACTGGCGTTCGAAAGCCAGGCCAGTTTCCACTTTTCGCACAATGATCTGGTGATTGGACGTGACGCGCGCGTTGCCAGCCACAGCTTTCTGCTGGGCGCGGGCCTGACCCGCAATAACACCAGTGCACAGTTGAACGGCGAGAACAGTAACCTGAATATTAATAGCCTGGTGTTGCCAATCGATGCGGAAATTGCTGATACCCGCACCTACCTTGAGCACAATAAGGGTTATTGCAACAGCAATCAGTTGCATAAAGTGATCGTGCATGATCGTGCCAAAGCCGTGTTTAACGGCATGATTAAAGTGGCAAAGCACGCATTGAAAACAGACGGTAAGATGAACAACAACAACCTGCTATTAAGCAAGCAGGCTGAAGTTGACACCAAACCGCAGCTGGAAATTTATGCCGATGATGTGAAATGTAGCCACGGTGCAACGGTTGGTCGTATCGATGATGAACAACTGTTTTACCTGCGCGCACGTGGCATCAGTGGCCAGGACGCACAGCACATGATTATTTTTGCTTTTGCGGCTGAGCTGACTGAAGCGATCGAAAATGAAACCCTGCGCGATGTAGTCATTGCCCGTATTGCTGGCAGACTAAACCGAGGTGAGTAATGAGTTTTCCCCTGGAAAGAGTTCGTAGCGATTTCCCCCTGCTGAGCCGTGAAGTAAACGGCCAGCCGCTGGCCTATCTTGATAGCGCGGCCAGCGCGCAGAAACCCCGTCAGGTCATTGAGCGTGAGCTTGGGTTCTATGAGCATGGCTATGCTGCGGTTCATCGCGGCATTCATACCTTAAGCGCTGAAGCCACCGAGCAGATGGAGAACGTCCGCACGCAGGCTGCGCAATTTATTAATGCTGCTTCCACCGAAGAGATCGTGTTTGTTAAGGGCTCAACTGAAGCCATTAACCTGGTCGCCAATACCTTCGGGCGCACTGCTTTGCATGCGGGTGATCGGATTATCATCACCGAAATGGAGCACCATGCGAACATCGTTCCCTGGCAGATGTTGGCAAAAGAGCGTGATTTGCATATCGACGTTTGGCATTTGACCTCGAGCGGCGAGCTGGATTTATCTGAGCTGGAAACGCTGATCACACCAGGCACCAAACTGCTGGCATTGACGCACGTTTCCAATGTACTTGGTACTGTTAACCCAATTGAAAAGATTATCTCTCAGGCCAAAGCCGCAGGGCTGACGGTACTGGTCGATGGGGCGCAGGCCGTAATGCACTACTCCGTAGACGTTCAGGCGCTTGGCTGCGATTTCTATGTCTGGTCTGGGCATAAGCTCTATGGACCAACCGGCATCGGTATTCTTTACGGTCGTAAAGCGTTGCTGGATCAAATGCCACCGTGGGAAGGAGGCGGTTCGATGATCAAACACGTCAGTCTGACTGCAGGCACCACCTTCGCGGCAGCACCATGGCGTTTTGAAGCCGGTACGCCAAATACCGGTGGCATCATGGGGCTGGGTGCAGCAATTGAGTATGTGACTGAACTCGGTTTAGAAAATATCCATGCCTATGAGCAGGAACTGATGTCTTATGCGCTCGACGCTCTGACGCAGGTACCTGACATCGTGATTTATGGTCCGGCGATCCGCTCCGGTGTGATTGCTTTTAACCTCGGTAAGCATCACGCTTATGATGTGGGGAGTTTCCTCGATCAATACGGCATTGCAATCCGTACCGGGCATCACTGCGCTATGCCATTGATGTCATTCTACGGTGTTCCGGCCATGTGCCGTGCGTCGCTCGCCATGTACAATACCCGTGAAGAAGTCGACCGTTTGGTCGCGGGGCTGCAACGTATTCACCGGCTGCTGGGTTAACCAGGCGTTTATTATCAGGATCTATTTTTATGGCTTTGCCAGATAAAGAAAAATTAGTTAAAAATTTTTCCCGTTGCCCGAATTGGGAAGAAAAATACCTTTATGTGATCGAACTTGGGGCACAACTGGAACCGCTTACTGATGAATATCGTCAGGATAAGCACTTGATCTCTGGTTGCCAAAGTCAGGTATGGATCGTCATGCATACAGCTGCAAACGGTCAGCTGAGCTTCCTCGGTGACAGTGATGCGGCGATCGTTAAAGGTTTAGTAGCGATTGTTTTCAGTCTCTATCAGGGATTGACGGCTCAGGATGTCGTGACGCTGGATGTACGACCGTTTTTCACGCAGCTAGAGCTGAGTCAGCATTTGACGCCTTCACGCTCGCAGGGGCTGGAAGCGATGATCCGCGCTATTCGTGCCCGTGCGCAGCAACTGAGCTGAAGGGTGCACTAACCCTTAATTGCTCATTAGGAATGTTCTGCTAATGAGCAATGCTATTTTTCACTCCGCTGTTATAAAATCATTATTTAATACTTGTATTTCAGCTGCTTAAACCCTCTCTGTTCATCGAAATGTAACGTTGATTCAATTTTCTAAAGTCTTGATTTTAGGCATATAAATTGCCTTTACCCTCCCTCCTGTTACTATTAATTCCTCGAAGAAAAGTTCATTTCGCGAAGGCAATTTTGGCCTGATGATGGCATCGGGTTTTATTATATTTACGATAACAACGAGCAGGATTCAGCATGAAAAGTGCATTACCCATGATGGGCATGTTATTTGCCGGTTATCTGGCGAGTAGTACCGCTAACGCCGCAGAATATCCGCTTCCGCCGGAAGACAGCCGTTTAATTGGTGAGAATACGACTTATGTTGTTCCCAACGATGGACTGCCGCTGGAAGCGGTTGCGGCAAAATACCAGATTGGTTTGATCGGTATGCTGGAGGCGAACCCAGGCACTGACCCTTATCTGCCAAAGTCTGGCACTGTCCTGACCATTCCTTCGCAAATGCTGCTGCCGGATACCAAGCGTGAGGGGATAGTGGTGAACCTGGCGGAGCTGCGTCTCTATTACTACCCGAAGGGCGAGAACAAAGTGATTGTCCTGCCGATTGGTATTGGTCAACTCGGGCGTAATACGCCAGAAATGGTGACCTCAGTCAGCCAGAAAATACCCAACCCGACCTGGACTCCAACAGCCAATATACGTAAAGCATATCTGAAAGACGGCATCAAGCTGCCGGGTATGGTGCCTGCTGGCCCGGAGAATCCAATGGGACTGTTCGCCATGCGCCTCTCTGCTGGTACTGGGCAATACCTTATCCACGGCACCAATGCTAATTTTGGCATCGGCATGCGCGTCAGCTCTGGCTGTATCCGCTTACGCCCGGACGATATCGAGGCCTTGTTCAATATGGTACCAAAGGGAACGCGTGTGCAGATCGTCAATCAACCGATCAAGTTTGACGTAGAGCCTGACGGGAAACGCTATATTGAAGTACACCAGCCGCTCTCTCACACTGAAAAAGATGATCCCCAGACTAAGCCTATTCCACTTACGGCAGCGGGGAAGAAGTTCGTCAAGAGTAAAGAGACGGATGATGAGGTTGTAAAACAGGCTATCGAGCGTCGTTCAGGCATGCCAGTGGTTGTCAGTAAAGGTGTTGAAGCGACAAATGCACCGCCTGTGATTGCAGCAGCATCAACGGTACCCGTCGATGAAACCGCTGATAGTCAGTAGAGGCTCTCTATGAGCCATAGCAAAGTTTAAATATCAGGGGCGGTTACCGCCCCTTTTTTACGTCTGTACGTCAGTGAGGGTGGCAGGGAGCGTTTCAGGTCAATGGAAATTGATCGAATGAGAAGGCTTGAAAAGGAGAATTGAAGGCAAAAAAAATGGCGCACTGAGTGCGCCATTGAGCTTAAGAAGTAATATTACTTCTTGTAAGCGTGTGCTTGGTTGTCAAGACGTTGGTTAGCGCGTGCTGCGTCGTCTTTAGCTGCCTGAACGTCAGAACGCATTGCGTTCACGTCGTTGCTCAGTTGGTCAACTTTAGAGTTCAGAGTAGAAACGTCTGAAGACAGTTGGTCGATTTTAGCATTGCTTGAACAACCAGCCAGCATAGTTGAAGCCAAGATCACAGCGCCCAGTACCATTTTAGTGCGATTCATTATAAATACCCTCTAGATTAAGTTAATCTCCATGTAGCGTTACAAGTATTACACAAACCTTTTTCTAATGAGAATAAATATTTGCTCGTAAACGCTTTATTTCGACTGTTAGCTCAAAGAAGCATCTTATTTTACGAAAAAGTCAAAAATTGCAGCGAAAACAGCCGGATTCCATGAGACTTGTCCCATTTGTTTCTTGGTTTTTCTGCATGTTATTTTGGATTCTTACGATAGCGACAATAAAAAACGCCGCATTGAGCGGCGTTTTGACCCTGAAACGATGTCACATTTTAATTAAACAATGTGTACCGATGCAGTATTGGTGGTGCCGCTTTGGACCAGAGCGCCTGAAACCATCACTACAACATCGCCTTTCTGCGCTAATCCGCTTTCGATTGCCGCTTCTTTGCCGATACGGTAGAAATCATCAGTTGAAGCAATCTCTTTCACTAACTGCGTTACCACGCCTTTAGTCAGGATCAACTGTCGAGCGGTCACTTCGTTAGTGGTTAATGCTAAAATGATGGCATGCGGGAAGTATTTGCGTACCGCTTTTGCTGATTTACCACCATTAGTTGCTACCACAATCAGTGGCGCATCCAGTTTTTCGGCAGTTTCAACAGCGCCGCGGCAAACTGCTTCAGTGATGCGCAGTTTACGATTGTCGTTTTGAACATCAATGCGACTTGGCATAACGCGATCAGTACGGGCACAGATGGTTGCCATGATGGTCACAGCTTCCAGCGGGTATTTACCTTTAGCACTTTCACCAGACAGCATAACGGCGTCAGTACCATCGATGATGGCGTTAGCTACGTCGCCAGCTTCAGCACGAGTAGGGCGCGGGTTTTTGATCATGGAATCGAGCATCTGGGTCGCGGTGATCACGACTTTGCGCGCACGGTTACATTTTTCGATCATCATCTTCTGCGCGAAGATCACTTCTTCAACCGGGATCTCAACGCCTAAGTCACCACGAGCAACCATGATGCCGTCGGAAGCTTCAAGAATTTCGTCGAAATTGTTCAGGCCTTCCTGATTCTCAATTTTAGAGATGATCTGAATATGTTCGCCGCCGTGTTCTTTCAGGTGTTCACGGATTTCCAGCACATCAGAACGCTTACGGATAAAGGAAGCCGCGACGAAGTCAACGCCTTGCTCACAACCGAAGATCAGGTCACGTTTGTCTTTTTCAGCCAATGCTGGCAGAGCGATAGAAACGCCTGGCAGGTTAACGCCTTTGTTTTCGCCGAGGTCACCGTTGTTCAGTACTTTACAGGTAACTTCAGTCTCTGAAACTTCGATCACTTCCATACCAATCAGGCCATCATCAACCAGAATGGTGTTGCCAATTTTCAGGTCGGCAGCAAAGCCAGCGTAGGTCACTGCAACACGTTGAGTGTTACCAATCACTGACTGGTCTGTCGTGAACGTGTAATTCTGACCCGCAACCAAAGAAGCGTCTACGCCGCCTTCCAGTTTCATCGTGCGGATTTCCGGGCCTTTGGTGTCCAGCAGTATGCCTGCTTTATGGCCGGTTTTAGCCATGACATTACGGATATTCTTGATGCGCTGACCGTGTTCTTCGTAATCACCGTGAGAGAAGTTCAAACGCATTACGTTCATGCCTGCATCAAGCAGTTTGGTTAGCATTTCTTCGGATTCAGTTTTTGGTCCGATGGTACAAACAATTTTGGTCTTTTTCATGACGATTTTATCTACAAGTTGTGATGGAATGGAAATGAGCTCGCCCGACAGCGCTGCTGCCTGCGAAGAATTTGGTTGCTGCTGGATTGTTACAAATCACTATTAAGCGTAGGCGACTGGAGAATAAATGGTGTGTAAAGTTCAGCCAAGACGTGGCGATCTGTACGATGGTTAATCGTTTAGGGTGAGGTAATGCTTTTATAAGGCGATATCGACAGATCAAGGGGCTGAGACCATTCAATCGAGGAGACGGTGCGTATTATAAGGGCTAAGCGGTGGGAAACAAAATAAAAAACATGATGCTGCGCAAGCTTAGGGCATCTGAAGGGCGTTCGTTGCGCAAATGACCAATATGGGCATACGTTACATGACCACTGAAAAAAGGCCATACCAGATACTAAGCGATTAAGAGTAGTGATATAGAGAGATAATTATAAATTCAGGGTGTGCGGCTTGCGAAGAGAGCAATAGGGGGATTTTTCATCTGGTGCGTCCGAATGGACTCGAACCATCGACCCCCACCATGTCAAGGTGGTGCTCTAACCAACTGAGCTACGGACGCACATCGGATGAAACTGACTAACTGAACCTTATGCAGAAATGTGGTGCGTCCGAATGGACTCGAACCATCGACCCCCACCATGTCAAGGTGGTGCTCTAACCAACTGAGCTACGGACGCATCGATTTCTGCCTGCCAGCGTGGCAGCGGGGACGAATATTAACGACCTACCTGAAGGCTGGCAAGGGAAAAAAAACATTTTGCCATTTTATTGTGACTCAGTGACGCGTGAATGTTCATTGCGTTGATTTTTTGAACATTTTTTGGCTAAAAAAGTCAGCGACCTTAATAAGAACATCCCGACGATGAACGATCAGTGTCCGACTTTATCCAAAATAGTGAATGACGATTGTTTCTGGATCCAGCGAATACGCAGTGCCACCATCACGGCAGCAAAAGTCAGCCCCAAAATGAAGCCCCACCAAAAGCCACTCGGGCCCATCGCAGGCACTACATAATCGGTCAGCCCTAACAGGTAACCCACTGGAAGCCCTAATACCCAGTACGCAACAAACGTAATATAGAAGATTGAGCGCGTATCTTTGTAGCCACGCAGTACACCGGTCCCAATGACCTGAACGGCATCTGAAATCTGGTAGATTGCCGCCAGCAACATCAGGCTGGAAGCCAGTGTCACCACATCAGGGTTATCGTTATACAACGCGGCAATTTGCTCGCGGAATATCACCGACAGTAGCGCCGTAATACACGCCATCACAACACCGGTAAAAATACTGGTATAGGCCGAGACTTTAGCGCCCTCTACCGAAGACTCGCCCAGCCGTGAACCAACACGAATCGTGGCAGCCACACCAAGTGACAGCGGGACAACAAACATCAGAGAACCAAAGTTAAGCGCAATCTGATGGCTGGCCACCGCAACAATCCCGAGCGGAGAGACCAGAAGTGCGACAATGGCAAACAGCGTCACTTCGAAAAACAGCGCAAGCGCAATCGGCAAACCTAACTGAGTCAGGCGTTTTAGTGTCACCCAGTCCGGTTTGGCGAAGCGAGTTGGTGCAACAATGTCTCGCATCGAATAGGTGCGCTTCACATAGACGCGCATCATCAAGAACATCACCCAATAAACCGTACTGGTAGCAACACCGCAGCCGACACCACCCAGCGTTGGGGCGCCAAATTTGCCGTAGATGAAAATGTAGTTAACCGGAATATTCACCAGCAGGCCGATGAAACCGAATATCATCCCCGGTTTGGTTTTAGATAAACCTTCGCATTGAACACGTAAAACCTGGAAAAACAGATAGCCAGGTGCTCCCCACATGATGGCATGCAAATAGCCAATGGCCTTGGCTTTAAGTTGCGGGTCAATATTGTGCATCAGCCCGATAATCTGGTCGCAGTGATACAGCACAGCGATAATAATGAGTGATACACCGGAAGCGAGCCAGAAACCTTGCTGGATTTGATGAGCGATTTTTTCGCGTCTGCCAGCACCGTTGAGCTGCGCCACGGTGGGTGTCAGGGCCAACAAAAGGCCGTGCCCAAATAAGATGGCCGGTAACCAAATCGAGGTTCCGACAGCGACGGCGGCCATGTCTGTCGCGCTGACGCCACCCGCCATAATAGTATCCACCACGCCCATTGAGGTTTGCGCAACTTGAGCGAGGATGACGGGGATCGCGAGGGCTAATAACACACGCGCCTCAGTTAGGTACTTCTGCACGCCACACCTTTAATTGTTTTGAATAAAAAACGCCACGCAGGCGTGACGCTAAAATAGCGGTAAATAATCCCGAGATTGTACATTGCCAGGCTTTTTAAGCAATCAACTCGGTGAAAGGCGAGTTGAATAGTGACCTGCTTTCTATGGCAGCTATTTTACCCTTATTGATTTGGCTTTCTATTAAATCTGCGGCAAACTGGCAGGCAGAAACGCAATGCATGCAGAGGGTTTACTGCGTAAAATTAATGAGGCATGGACTATGTTTACCGGTATTGTTCAGGGCACAGGAACATTAGTGTCCATCGATGAAAAACCTAATTTCCGTACCCATGTTGTGCAGATGCCTGTGAACATGCTCAACAATCTTGAGCTTGGCGCTTCGGTGTCGCATAACGGTTGTTGTCTTACAGTAACTGAAGTAAATGGCGATTTGGTTAGTTTTGACCTGGTGAAAGAGACGCTTCGCCTCACCAACCTCGGAGAGCTACAGTCCGGCTCGCAGGTCAATTTGGAGCGAGCCGCACGTTTTGATGATGAAATTGGCGGACATCTCATGTCCGGCCATATTATTTGTACGGCGGAAGTGGCGAAAATTCTTACTTCCGAAAATAACCGTCAAGTCTGGTTCCGCATGCCGCATGAAGATTTAATGAAATATGTATTACATAAAGGTTTCATCGGTATTGACGGAATAAGCCTTACTGTTGGTGAAGTCACTAAAACCCGATTCTGCGTGCATTTAATTCCAGAAACCTTGCAGCGAACGACCCTTGGTACCAAGCGCTTGGGCGATAAAATTAATATTGAGATTGATCCGCAAACACAAGCCATTGTGGATACGGTTGAACGCGTATTAGCAAGCCGTGAGGCGGCAATGGCTACCGCGCAGGCGATGATGGATCTGTACGAAAAATAGAGTGAAAGCCCATCAAAATAAAAAACCAAAAGCCGGGCTGGTGACCTGTCCGGCTTTTTGACGACAGTAGCCCATTGAGGCTAGCGAGGTACGCGAATTCCACCTTCTACACCCTGCGGGCTGAACAGAACCTGCCAAAGCTGAATATCACGCGCCCTGAAAGCCCCGGCGCAGGCATTCAGATAATAGGTGAACATACGTTCAAACCGCTCAGTGTATTTACCTGCCAATAATGGCCACGCCTGAAGAAAACGCTCCAGCCAGGCCATCAGTGTGCGGTCGTAATCCGTGCCGATATTGTGCCAGTCTTCCATGACAAACCGTGCTTCAGTGGTATGTGCGATCTGCTGAATAGAAGGTAAACAGCCATTGGGGAAAATATATTTATCAATCCAGGGATCGACACTCAGATCCGTTTTATTCGACCCAATCGTATGGAGCAGGAATAAGCCATCCGGCTTTATATTCCGTTTGACGACGTCGAAGTAGGTTTGATAATTTTTCGGACCGACATGTTCAAACATTCCCACTGACACAATCCGGTCAAATTGATCATCCAGATCGCGGTAATCCTGTAGCAAAATAGTGACATCAAGATTTTTACAGCGATCCTGCGCCATTTTTTGCTGTTCGGCCGAGATGGTTACTCCCACCACACTCACGCCATAATGTTTTGCTGCATATTCTGACAACCCACCCCAGCCGCAACCAATATCGAGCAAACGCAGGCCAGGTTTTAATTGTAGCTTATCGCATATCATTTTTAATTTTGCTTCCTGGGCTTGCTCAAGAGTGCTGGCATCCTTCCAGTAGCCGCAGGAATATTGCATATAAGGATCAAGCATAAGACTGAACAGGTCATTACCCAGATCATAATGCTCTTTACCGACAATCCAGGCGCGCTTTTTGGATTGTAAGTTGGTGAGCCGTGCGGCTGCAATGCGGAGTGTGTCTTTAAAATGTTTAGGGAGTCTGCTTTCAAGGCCTGCATTCAGGACGCGTTGAAAGAACATGTCCAGTCGTTCGCATTCCCACCAGCCATCCATAAAGCTTTCACCCAGACCCAGAGAACCCTCTTGTAAAACACGTTTAAAAAAATCAGGGTTTTTAACTTTGATGTCAAAAGGGCGGGTGCCGTTGATCTGTACATCTGCCATTCTCAACATTTCATTGACGATGCGATACCAATGATTGTCCTGAATACTCAGGTCTTCTATACACGATGAACTCATAGCTTCTCCATCACTTGCTCTTCTGACTTATTAACCTGCCGGGGAAACCAAGGCAATTTATGCAGGTCATTATGAGAACAGACGGTAATCCGCCTTATCTGATATGCAACTATGAACAGAGGAAATTAGAAGAAAACCCGCAACCTGAGAGGCTATCGCGTGAAAAACTTTGGTATAAAACGTGACACACGACCCGCACCCAGAAAATATTTGCGAAAAAGCATTGTATAAATATTATTTTTATCGGTTTTTTTGAGTATAGGCTCGCCTGCGCGCATTCTCAATAACAAATCACGCGCGGCGGGCATATTGTTTAAGTTACTGTCACATAAGGTTATTATGACAGTTGGTTAGCATTTTTCCCTTCGACTGTTTTCAATTGCTTTTTTATTGTGGCTTTCATCGTATTGTCCTGCTTAGCACTTTTCTTAACCATCATGAAGCCAAGTGCAACCAATACCAACGTTCCCAGCATAACGGTAACGGTCGCCAGTAACGGCCAGGCAATAAACGCAGAAACCAACAGGCTGGCAATAAAGCACAAACCTAATTGCAATGTATTTTGTAACGCAGCCGCTTTGCCTGTGCTGGCAGGAAACGGCATCAACGCGTTGGCGACAACAATCGGGTAGCAAGCACCGTTAACCAGCGCCATCAGGCAGAACGGGATCAGTAAGGTGATCAGCGAAGCGTTAGTGAGTGTTGCCACCAGATAAAGTGCGACGACACTCAGCGCATACCCTGCGAGCAACCAGGGAAGTATGCGGTTGCCATCGATTCTGCTGATCAATAAGCGGCAGCCGAATCCACCCACCAGGAAAGCGATAGTCTGAGGAACATAACTCAGGCCGATAATGCCTGGTGTATATCCCATGTCGCTGAGAATAAAGGGCGAACCGGTCAGCCAGGCGAAAAATCCTGCCGAGCAAGCAGCATAAATAAGTACGTTACCGCTGAACACGTATGAAGCTAAAAGTTTGAAAAAGCTGATCCGGTCGGCCTTTTGGCCAACGGCAGATTTTTGAGTTTCGCGAATGCGGAAAGAGAAAATTAACAGCAGAACACCAATGGCCAGCAGCAGGGCGAAAATGGCTTCCCAGTCAAAGTGGTTCAATACCCATGCGCCGATAAGGGGTGCAAGGGCAGGGGATAATGCGACCAACGGCATAATGGTCGCAAAAGTACGTTTGGCGACGTCGGCAGAGTAGCGGTCAATAACCAGTGCTTGCCAGCTTACGGCTGCTGCACACACGCCAATAGCCTGCAGAAAGCGCAGTGCCAGCAGCAGATAGATATTTTCCACCCATATCATTCCCAGACAACCGAGCGCGAAAAGCGTCAGGCCAGCGATAAGCACAGGTCTGCGCCCGAGTTTGTCAGACAGCGGCCCCCACAGCAGTTGACCGATGGCAAAGCCACCAAGAAAAATACTTAGGCTGGCACTGATTAGTCCGGGCGTGGTGACCAGCGTGGTTTGCATGGTGCTGAAAGCTGGAAGGTACATATCTGTGGCTAAAAAGCCCAACATACTCAACCCGGCGAGGTAGAGCATAAATCCGAAGGAGGGTTTCATGAATTTCTCTTTTTTATGCGATGTTTGTTACGCGAAAATAAATCAGTAGCGGCACAACGTGCAGGAAGTCTCAGGCGCGCAGTGTAATAGGTTGGCTTGCCCCTTGTGAAACGTTAATATTTGCGCTCTTGTATCAAAAAAATTGAAAGCAGAAGGGGCGGGAGAGTATGTGGTCAGAATATTCACTGGAAGTGGTCGATGCAGTGGCGCGTACAGGAAGTTTTAGCGCTGCGGCACAAGAGCTGCACCGAGTGCCTTCTGCTGTCAGCTATACCGTTCGTCAATTGGAGCAGTGGCTGGCCGTGCCGCTGTTTGAAAGGCGTCATCGCGATGTGGAACTGACTGCCGCAGGTCAAGTTTTCGTTGAAGAGGCGCGCCTGCTTATCAAAAAAATGATAGCCACGCGGCGTCAATGCCAACAAGTTGCCAATGGTTGGCGAGGGCAGCTAAATGTCGCGGTAGACCGCATTGTCAAACCGGACCGATTAAGGCGTCTTATTACTGATTTCTATCGAACCTTTCCCGATACCGAGTTGATTATCCACTCAGAAGTGTTTAACGGCGTGTGGGATGCCTTGGTGGATGGGCGTGCGGATGTGGCCATCGGTGCAACGCGCGCCGTCCCCACCGGCGGACGTTTCAGCTTTCGGGATATGGGTTTTATGGACTGGCACTGTGTCGTCAGCCCGGGTCATCCTCTGGCGGCATTGACAGCGCCACTTATTGACGAGCAACTCCGCGCTTATCCGGCTCTGTGCATTGAAGACACCTCGCGGAACCTACCTAAGCGGGATACCTGGACGCTGGATAATCAGCGCCGCTTAGTGGTTCCCGACTGGACCTGCGCCATGGACTGCCTGCGTGAAGGTCTGTGTGTGGGTATGATGCCTGTGCATCTGGTTGAAACATGGATAGTGCAACAGAAACTCAGCGTGTTGACGCTGGCAACCGCTTTTCCTGAGAGTGCCTGTTGCCTGACCTGGGACCAAAGTAATCAGTCTCCATCTCTTGCATGGCTTCTGGATTACCTGGGCGATACGGCAACCCTCAATCAGGAGTGGTTGCGCAATTAAAAACACCTGCAAAAGTGCAGGTGTTACGGGTTGGAAGAGCCGAAATGATCGGAACTAACGGCGATAATCGCGGTAAGGTCCATCGGCTACTGAGCGACGCTCAATCAGTTTTGGATGAACTTCGATGGTTTGCGACTCTTCACGCTTGCTGATAATGCGATCCAGCAGCATCGTAAATGCCATCTCGCCCAGACGCTCTTTTGGCTGATGGATAGTGGTGAGTGCGGGAGAAAAATAGCGGGCATTGCGCACGTTATCATACCCGATCACAGAAATATCCTGGGGCACCCGCAGGCCCATTTCATCGGCAGCGCAAATAGCACCCATAGCCATGACGTCCCCCCCGCAGAATACTGCCGTCGGACGCTGCTTCTGCATCAGAATTTTGTGCATTGCCTGGTAGCCGGACTCCGGCTCAAAGTCGCCCTGAACCACCCACTCTTCACGTAGCGGAATATTGGCCTCGTTCAGTGCTTTAACGAAGCCCTGGAAACGGCCACCACCGGTGTTACGGGCCAGTTGTCCTGGGATCACGCCAATATCACGATGGCCGCGCTCAATCAGATAGCGCCCGGCCATATAACCGCCTGCAAAGGCATTATCAATAATGCTGTCGGTAAAGTTTTTGCGCGCTTCGCCCCAGTCCATCACGACCATCGGAATCGAACGGTACTCTTCGAGCATGTCGAGCAGGGCATCAGGATACTCTGCGCACATCACCAACAGACCATCCACACGCTTTTGTGCCAGCATCGACAGATACGCCTGCTGCTTATCGAGATTGTTGTGCGAGTTACACAAAATCAGCGTGTAGCCTTTGGCATAGCAACTGTTCTCAACCGCTTCGATCACTTCGGCAAAATAGGGTGCTTCGCTGGATGTCGCGAGCAAACCGATGGATTTAGTGTTGTTGACCTTGAGGCTACGCGCCACCGCGCTGGGTGAATAGTGCAGTTCTTTAATCGCAACCTGCACGGCGGCTTTAGTTTCTTCGGCGACGAAACGTGTTTTATTGATGACGTGCGACACGGTTGTGGTGGAAACGCCAGCCCGTTTTGCGACATCTTTTATCGTTGCCATGAAAAGAATGACTCCTGTCTAACGTGCTTCAGCACGTTAGCATTATGTTAATCGTTTGCCTGCGTGGATTTGACTGCTGAAGTGTGGATGAGCAGTCAAATCTTTGGTGGGTTTTTCAGAGAAGTACAACCGTCTGAAAAGAGCATCGGAATGAATCTACCCGCACGCAGCGTGGTAACCGCTAATTTTCTCTTATATCTGACTAAAGGGGAAGTAAAAAGTCTTTATAACCTGGAGGATGATCACGAGATTTTAAAACAAAACTGTGAGAAAATGCGTTGGCACACAAACTGTATGGCTTATGATAAAGCCACATTTGATCCGAAAGGGGTTTTAATGGATACCAATTTGAAATTTGCTCTCATTACTGTGGTCGGCGCACTGGCAGTGATTGTTGCTTTCAGTTTTACAGCAGTAATGAACTGAAGTAGTTGCACTTTATACGTGGTGAGTGAAAAACAAAATAAAAGGGCGATTCCTGTTACAGGAAACGCCCTTTTATTTTGCAGTCTGAAGTTTCATAAACGTTTCGTTAAATGCTATTCATCGCTGATTAGCGTAACCACTGACTTAACGAATCGTTTTAGGCGTCATAACCCGACGCGCTCCTACGTAGTGATTTTGCCAGTAATCTTGGCCCAGTGAGGTGATTTTGATCTCTTCACCTGTACGCGGAGACTGAATGAATTTACCGTTGCCAACATAAACACCTACGTGATCTGCCGCACCGCGATTATTAATTCTAAAGAAGACTAAATCGCCACTTTCCAGCTCGCCACGTTTGACCGGTGCCGCATCACGAAGATGGTACATTTCGTTGGCAGTACGAGGCATTTTGATACGAATCAGATCTTTGTACGCGTAATACACTAAACCACTGCAATCGAAACCGGTATTCGGTGAGGTTCCACCCCAGCGATAGGGTTTGCCGACCTGATGCATCAGCTTGGTCATCGCAGTCTGTTGCGCATGTTGATATCTTTTTTTATGTGCAGCGCTTAATGCGATTGGTTTACTCTCTTTCGCGAGTAAGCCCTTGGTTTTTCGATGGCGACCATAGGCTTTTTTACTGGTCTCATTTTTTGCTATCGTTCGGCTTCCTTTCTTCGCTATTACTTCATTCTTCGTCGTTTTGACGTTTTTATTTACCGAGCGCTGATGGCGAACGAGTTTGGTGCTGGTGATTTTTTTCGCTTCTTTAACTTTTGCTTTCTTTTCTTTTACTACCGGCTCTGACTTGGACTTTTTGCTGCTTCGGGCAACGGCTTTGCGCTTTCGTCGATCGTCAGGCTTGGCCTGACTGACATGGCTTTTTCGTTGTTCAGCGGCAACATTAGTATGTGGCGATGCATACGCCAGATTTAGAAATAGCTGGGTAAAGAGCAGCACAGAAAGCGTAAACAATAAACGCATGGCGTCGTTACCAATATTGGCCCAAGGTTAAACATCAGAGATGTCAGAGTATTACCTAAAAGAACCCGATAAAACAGCACGAATTGCTTCGATTTTAGATCATATTGTGAGAAAAAGTTAATAGCATTTTAAATGCTGTAAAAATAGGCATCTTTAGTTCTAAAAACCATCTTATTTCAGAGCGTTGAAGATGTACTCTGATCAGACTCACTCTGTCATAAGAGAGTTAAACTCAACGGTCAAAAATGTTATTCTGAATGAATGTTTATTATTGCGAGCCGCTAGGCACTTTTATAAAAAAGTGACGAAACAAAACAGTTAAAACGATATCGATTAAAAGACCCTGTAAAAAATGGCGTTTTTATCCAAAGCTCTCCATCGTTACAATAGACGTTAGGTGACAAATGTTAAGCGACAAATGGCGCACATTTCCAGACAGCGCCCAGCGCATCAATGAGTAATGACCGTGACAGCCAGTTTTGGCTTGAGGAAGCAATAAATGACCACGACTACCATAGAAAAAATTCAGAAGCAGGTTTCCGAAAACCCAATTCTTCTTTACATGAAAGGCTCACCCAAGCTGCCAAGCTGCGGTTTTTCGGCTCAGGCCGTTCAGGCGCTTTCTGCCTGTGGCGAACGTTTTGCTTACGTTGATATCTTGCAAAACCCGGATATTCGCGCGGAAATGCCTAAGT
Source organism: Ewingella sp. S1.OA.A_B6 (assembly GCF_049889095.1). Taxonomy (NCBI): domain Bacteria; kingdom Pseudomonadati; phylum Pseudomonadota; class Gammaproteobacteria; order Enterobacterales; family Yersiniaceae; genus Ewingella; species Ewingella sp. S1.OA.A_B6. The sequence goes on from NZ_JBLJFK010000001.1 coordinate 770,728, forward strand.
ACGCCAACTGGCCAACCTTCCCGCAATTGTGGGTGGATGGTGAACTGGTCGGTGGTTGCGACATCGTGATTGAAATGTATCAGCGCGGTGAGTTGCAGACGCTGATCAAGGAAACGGCAGAGAAGTACAAATCTTCTGAAGAGCCGCAGCCAGAATAAAATCTGCCCGCAGGTGCCAGGAAGCAATAAAAAGAGCGGCTCATGACGAGACGCTCTTTTTTTTAAGAAATTTTCTGTTTCCAGCCAATAACTACTCTTCGCTGTCGGCAGTTTGGCTCTCTTCGTCGTCTACGTTGACAGGCAACGGCCAGCCACCAAGGCGCTTCCAGCGGTTCACCAGCTCACAAAATAGTTCCGCGGTCTGTTCGGTATCATACAACGCCGAATGTGCCTGGCTGCTGTCGAAGACCATGCCCGCACTAATACAGGCTTTAGCCAGTACGGTCTGACCGAGTACTAACCCGCTTAGTGCCGCTGTATCAAAAGTGGCAAAGGGGTGGAACGGGTTGCGTTTTAGTCCAGCGCGTTCCGCCGCCGCCATCAAAAAGCTGTGATCGAAGTTGGCATTATGCGCAACGATGATCGCCCGGTTGCAGTTTTGTTCTTTCATTCCTTTACGGATGGCTTTGAAAATAGCGTGCAGAGCATCGTACTCGCTTACTGCCCCTCGCAGGGGATTAGTAGGATCGATACCGTTAAAGGCCAGAGCTTCCGGCACTAAAATCGATCCTTCAAAAGGCTCAACGTGGAAATGCAACGTTTCGTCGGTTTCCAGCCAGCCATCGTCATTCATTTTCAGACTGATTGCGGCAATTTCCAGCAGCGCATCAGTCTTTGCGTTAAATCCTGCAGTTTCTACATCGATAACTACTGGGTAAAAACCACGAAAACGGCCTCTCAGGGCATTAGTGTCACTATTTTCGGCCATCAGTTTCTTATCTTTATCGAATTCAGCGCGCATTATGACAAATTTTTGCGGAGGTTACAGGGTGCCGGTGGGAAAAGGGCAAGAAAAAGAGCGCTCTGGCGCCCTTGATGTAGAAATAGGATTATTTTCCCAGACCCCGACCGGCATGTTTAGATTCGATCAGTTCGATTTTATAGCCGTCTGGATCCTCAACAAAAGCGATAACAGTAGAGCCGCCTTTCACCGGACCAGCTTCACGGGTCACGTTTCCACCCGCTTTACGAATGTCTTCGCAAGTCTGCGCCACGTTATCAACACCCAAAGCGATATGTCCATAAGCAGTCCCCAGATCGTAGCTGCCAACATCCCAGTTATAGGTCAGTTCGATAACTGCGCCTTCGCTTTCATCGGTATAACCCACGAATGCCAGTGAGTATTTGTATTCGGTATTTTCGCTGGTACGTAGCAGGCGCATACCGAGAACATCAGTGTAGAACTTGATTGAGCGTTGTAGGTCGCCGACGCGGAGCATGGTATGAAGTAAGCGCATAATGTCCTCTGATTGCGGGGGTAAGTAATGAATCACAGACTAACTGATTGTCACTGCACAGGCAAAAAACGCGGCAGCCGAAGGGTACGGCTACCGCATTAGCAGGACTTGGATAGTCCCCTCTCACCTGATAATGGCAATCTTACAGCGTTGGGTAATCGGTGTAGCCCCGTGCGCCGCCGCCGTAGAAGAAATCAGCTTTTGGTTCATTCAGCGAGGCACGGCTTTTCAGACGTTCAACCAAGTCCGGATTGGCAATATAGCTGCGTCCAAAGGCAACGGCATCAATATACCCTTTTGCGAGCAACTCTTCGGCTTTCTCAGGGGTGTACGCACCCGCACCGACAATCACACCTTGATAATGGGCACGAATTGCTGCGCGGAAGGATTCTAAATAAGGCTTACCACCTGCCCAGTCTGGCTCGGAAATATGCAGGTAAGCCAGTTTGCGTTTGTTCAATTCATCGAGCAGATACAGTGCGGCTTGCTCCTGATCTTCACCGTTGTCCAGACCGTTGAACGGGCCGAGTGGAGAAATACGAATACCCACGCGATCTGCACCGATTTCAGCAATGGATGCATCAACCACTTCCAGGGTCAGACGGGTACGGTTTTCGATGCTGCCGCCGTAGATGTCGTTACGCACGTTTGATGCCGGGGACAAGAACTGGTGCAACAGATAGCCGTGTGCGGCATGGATTTCAATATAATCAAAATCAGCAACACGAGAATTTGCAGCGGCCTGGCGGAAGTCATTGATGATGCCCGGAATTTCACTCAATTCCAGAGCGCGTGGCGTAGGGCAGTCCTCGCGAACGGCGTTGCCTTGCTCATCACGCAGGCTGGTGCGAGTATTCGGATTGATGGCCGACGAAGAGACCGGTGTCTGATTGTCCGGTTGCACGCTGTTGTGTGAAATACGTCCCGTGTGCCAAAGCTGTACCGCGATGTGACCTTCTTTCTGATGGACGCCCGCAACGATTTTTTTCCATGCCGCGATCTGTTCGGGAGTATGTAATCCTGGCGCGCCTGCATAGCCTTTCGCCTGGAAAGAGATCTGGGTCGCTTCAGTGATAATCAGACCTGAACTATGACGCTGTGCATAATATTCACCCATCAGAGGGGTTGGAATATCGCCCGGCTCAATGCTACGCAGACGGGTAAGTGGTGCCATAAATACGCGATTCGGTAAGGTTTTATTACCGACAACAATCGGGGTGAAAAGCTTAGTCATTTTCTAAAACTCCTGGTTAATAGACTGGTCGGTCTGGTCGTGGTGAAAATATATAACCAAACAAACGCGGTTCTGATACGGATTGGATTAACAAATTTTCGAGTAACAAACTTTCAACCCACAGTTATTGATCAACAAGTTATTGATCAATAAGTCATGTGCGATCAATCAATATGTCACGTTCTGGAAGTTCTTCAGCCCGCCTTGTCTGGCGGTTGCAGCAGCATTTCAACACTTTCCAATGCAGCTGCCAGTGGCGTCACTGAACGTTTGACTTTCGCCAGCAGGGAAGCACCCAACCAGAGCGAATACAGGGTCGCTGCCGCAACGGCCGGCGGGACCGGGACAGTAAGCGAGCCTTCAGCGATACCTTTTTCTATGGCATCCTGCAGGCAGGCGATCACCCGCGTAGAACCCTGTTCAAGCACGTGGCGCATCGATTCTGAAAGGTCGCTGACCTCAGCGGACAGCTTGACCGATAAGCAGGCGTTGTGGCATTCACTGCTGCAAAAGTTGGTAATGTTCTGGGCATAATAACTCAGAATATGGTGACGTTGATCACCCTGCGTCTGACCAAAAAGCTGCTGTAAATGCGAATCGTAATGTTCGAAATAGCGTTGAATCATCGCTTCACCAAAGGCTTCTTTGGACCGGAAGTGGTGATAGAAGGAACCCTTCGGAACTTCTGCTGTTTTCAGAAGTTCCGTCAGACCCATGCCGGTGAAGCCTAAACGCAGGCTGAGTTCTTCACCCGTGGCCAGCAGGTGTTCGCGTGTATCGCTATGGGGTTGAGCATGTTTGTTCATAGGGCTGAGAGTAATAGACCGATCGGTCTAGGTCAAGGTGTGAACTGAAAAAACGCACTTTTTTGTCAGGATCTTTGTTGTGATAAAGAAAACGGAATGTTGCGAGTTATCAAAAGAGACTTGCGAGATGCTCCCAAAGCGTCTTCAATAAGGATTCAATGATTGATGCGGAGACGTCGTGGCCCAACAGCTCGAGTTTTTTGACATTCCCAGCCCTTGTCGCGGTATCTGCCAGGCGGATAGTCGCGGTTTTTGCCGTGGCTGCCTGCGTAGCCGCGAAGAGCGATTTGGCTGGATGACAATGACCGATCCTGAAAAACGCCAGGTTCTCCGGCTGTGTCATCAGCGACTGCTGCGTCTACAACGCGCCGGTAAAAAGCCCGATGACCCTCTGCCTGAACAACCCTCTCTTTTTTGACCCTATGTGCATTCTACTCCTGGCAAAGATCAATACAGGAATGAGTTGGCTTCTGTATGCTGTCAACGACTTACAACATCCTATAATGAATAAATTGAGGCAATTACATGCATCCCCGTACCCCACTATCCACGCAGGGCCCCGAGTTTTCTCGCATGATTTGCGGCTACTGGCGTTTGATGGAATGGAATATGACACCGCAGCAACTGTTGGGTTTTATTGAACAACACGTTGAGCTTGGTATCACCACTGCCGATCACGCAGATATCTACGGCGGTTATGCCTGTGAGACGGCATTTGGCGAAGCGATGCGGCTAAAACCGGCGTTGCGTGAAAAGATGCAACTCGTGAGTAAATGTGGGATTGCCACCACGGCCAATCCGGACAATAAAATTGGCCACTATATTACCGACAGCAAATACATTATTGAACGCGCTGAAAAATCGCTGAGTAATCTGCGCACAGACCACCTGGACCTGTTGTTGATTCACCGTCCAGACCCGCTGATGGATGCTGATGACGTGGCTGACGCGTTCACTTCGCTACACAAAAGTGGCAAAGTGAAATATTTCGGCGTCTCCAATTTCGCACCAGCGCAGTTCACGCTTTTGCAGTCGCGCCTGCCATTTTCGCTGGTGACCAATCAGTTGGAGATCTCCCCGATTCACCAGCCAGCCATTCTCGACGGTTCATTGGATCTTTGTCAGCAGTTGCGCATCAAACCTATGGCCTGGTCATGCCTCGGGGGAGGTAGTCTATTTAGCGACGCAAAATTCCAGCCACTGCGTGATGAACTACAAAAAATAGCAGAAGAGATTAATGCGGAAAGTATCGAGCAGGTGGTTTACGCCTGGGTGATGCATTTGCCGTCGCAGCCGCTGCCGATCATCGGTTCAGGCAAGATTGAACGCGTTAAATCAGCGTGGAAATCCCTGTCGCTGAAGCTGACCCGTCAGCAATGGTTCCGTATTCGGAAGGCCGCTCTGGGTTACGACGTTCCTTGATGTAAGCCCACTGGGGCTCATTCGTTTACCGCCTTGCTGCATCATCAATAACGTAGGGCTAAAGCGACTTAGCCCGTATTCATTTTTTCTCAGGCAGGCTCCGTCGGGCTGCCTGTTGACATCTCTTGTATTGAAATTGCCTGCTGTAACTGCGACAACGAGCAGTATAACCGCCAGATCACGCCGGCCAGTTCACGGCCAGACTCATCGTGGTGATGTGCCAGAGAATGACTGATGTGCATCAACTCAATCAGACTTGCATCCAGCACCTTATGTCTGACACCACGTTCGGTCATAATATCTTTCAGGCATTGAATACAGACATCGCGTACTGATGATAACGGTTCTGAATGGGTTTCCCACTCTCGTAGTTGCCAGACAATATGGCTGCAATTGAGCAGCACTACACCCCAGCGGAGCAACCAGTTCCGTGAGACTTGATCCTTACTTTGATTTAGCTGATTAATGCGGTGATAGATCTGCGATTCAAATTCCGAATGACTGAGATGTGGTTTGCGGCTGAGTTGATCAATAAAGTCACGACGGAGGGCGCGGATAATACGTTGGCTCTTACGTTTGTCTGAGCTTGGCCTTAACACCTGAAAGGCGATACCCGCCAGCATCACCCCAACGATTCTGCCCATCCCGTCATTAATAAAGGCGCCGTAGTCATAGCTTGGCGGGTTCGTCACTGCCAAAAATGAACCGCTGAAAACAATCAGTTGCCCCCACAAACCCGCAAAGCGTGGGGACTGCAATTTCATCATCTGCATGGTGACCAGAATGGGCAGCAGGAAAGTGCAAAATACCCAGAAGTCAGTAAGCTGAATCACCAAGCCGAACTTGAGGATGAAACAGCCAGCGAAGAGCAGCAGCAGTGATTTAATCAGTAATGTAATGCTGCTAATAGGGGAGGCGGTAGAAGAGTAAAGCACACAACTCACCGCCGTTAGCGCGACTGCCGATGTCCCTGAGCTCCACTGGGTACTCATCCAGAACCAGCAGGCGACCACAATGCATAAAAATGTACGTATGCCGTTATACGCCGCTTCATAGGTGTCTGTGTGTTCAGTAAGGCGGCTGACGCGCGGAGGTTGTAGAAACTCAACCCGTGCCGCAGTGGTGCTCTCAACTCTCATTAACCAGCGTTCGTTACGCAGATAGAGCCAGCAAAAATCTCGCAGCCTTTGCCAGAATGCCTGATAACGGAAGTCTGAGGTGTCATGCGGTTTGAGCTGGTAGAGAATTTTGGCGATTTCATATTTATTGCTTTCAGGACGGTTTAGTTCCTCCAGCAATAAACTCAGCACCTCGTAAAGCCTCTCTGGGTGATGCGGCCAGTTGAGCAACATGCGACGTAAACTGGAAATATAGCTGGTCATGCGTAACTGCTGGTGAAGTAAATAATTAAGCAGGTTGTTTTGCTGACGCAGGTGATAATGGCTCCAAACTGCCTGAATACGCAGCATGTTCATGGTAAGGATCTGGCCTATGACTCCTTCGTGCGAGGTGCGGATTTGCTCGGTCACGTCTGGCCGCCAAAGCAATCTGGCGTGATCCAGCAGTTGAGTGTGCATTTTACGCAAAGATCTTAGCAAGGTGTCGCCGTCAGACGTGCTGGGCATCACCATCATCATAAAGCCGCCACACAGAATACCGGTGATCACTTCACAGACGCGGGCTTGAGCAATGTCGAAAATCTTGCTGGTATCGGTCACATTGACCGCCGAGAAAGCAATGATGGCGGCGGTGTAACCCGCTAACGCGAAGGCGTAGGAGACATTATTTCGATAGTGGTTGGAGACATATGTGCAAAGTCCCAGCCAAGCGGCGATTGAAAAAGTGAACAGCCAGGGGTCATTCAGGCAATGACCGGCAATCAACACCGAAGCCAATGCGCCAATCAAACTGCCTATAACGCGGCCGATGCTCTTGCTTATCACCCCGCCAACCGTGGGGAAACTGACGACGGCTGCAGAGGTCAGCGCCCAGTAAGGCTCCTCAAGTTGCAATACGAAGGCGATGTACAGCGACAGACACATTGCAATCGAGTTGCGCAGCGCATAGCGCCACTGCCCGGCAGTGGCTTTTCCCCACGGCGTGTTTTTCCATTCCAGCCAGGATAGATTCATGGAGTCCGCCTTCAGTAATGCACTGAAATAGTGGCGGTAGTACCCGCAATCAGAACCACATCAGCAGGTACATTGAGCAATTTAATTCGGACCGGTACGCGTTGGGCAAGTCTTACCCAGGGAACATTAGGTTTAATGTTCATTAATAAATCGTCAGAAGCATCCACGCTTTGGTCATATATTGCACGACCGATACTTTCAACCTGCCCATGGAGCGGAATATTCCCGTCATACAGTGCAATATCTGCTTGGCTGCCTTCTTTAATATGACGAAGTTTAGTTTCTTCAAAATAGCCTAAGACATAAAACGAATGTGTATCGACTAGCCCGACGATAGGCTTACCGGCCGTGGCATAGTTACCTTTACGGGTTTGTAGGTTGGTTATATAGCCGTCGGTTGGCGCGAATATTTTGGTCTTGCTTAGATTCCACTTAGCCTGTTCCAGTGAGGCCTGTGCGGACTGATATTGCGCTTTCATGGCTTTCACCGAAATATTGGACTCGTCCAGCGATTCGGCAGAGATAATATTGGCTGCCAGCCCGCGTCTGCGCTGCGCTTCATGATTGGCTTTATCCAAATCTGCTGCGGCTTTAGCGAGTGCGGCCTGCGCAGTATCCATCGCTATCTGATAGGGAACAGGATCAAGAGCAAACAGGAGCGTACCACTCTTAATAAATTGATTATCTTGAATATTTACGCCAGTTACCCTGCCCGAAACTTCGGGTGTGATATCGACCAATTCTGCGCGAACTTTACCGTCTCGGGTCCAGGGTGACTGCATATAATAATTCCACATCCACCAGCCAGCGCATAATGCGAAGGCAAAAACAATGACAGTCGAGAAATATTTCAGAGTTTTAAATTTCATGTTCTTACTCATTGACCAGAAGTAGCAGGGCACCACAAATAGAAATGAAGAAAATAGATAAATCCATCAATGTCGGATGCCACACCTCGCCGGAATAGATCCAGTCACGTAAAAGGTGATGTATCAAAATCCAGAAAATCAGCCCAAGCAAAACGGCCTTGAAAATGGGGGGGAAATAAAGTGAGGCGCCCAGAACTAAATCTGTCATTGGGGAGCCTGAATGAAATATTTGCGCATCCACGACATTAATCTCTGCGGGTGATTGTGTTATAAACGATGTCAATGCAGGAAGGCGCATGCCGGTCTCTAACTGACAGTGATAAAATCCAGTATATAAATGCATTTACACCATTAAAATTCCGAAAACTAAGCTAAACTCTGGGGAGTTATCTTAGCATGCTAATTATAAGGAGAGGTAATTGGAATCTAAACTGGGATCTGATCTAGCACGATTAGTTCGTGTCTGGCGCGCGCTGATCGACGAACGCTTAAAACCGCTCGAATTGACGCAAACGCATTGGGTAACCTTGCATAATATCAATATGTTACCGCCAGAACAATCGCAAATTCAGTTGGCCAAGGCGATAGGGATTGAGCAACCTTCTCTGGTCAGAACGCTGGATCAACTTGAAGAGAAAAAACTCATCACGCGGCAAACATGCGCAAGCGACCGCCGTGCGAAACGCATCAAACTCACCGAAGAAGCGGCACCGATCATCAGTGCCATGGAGTCAGTCATCGACTCAACACGCAAAGAGATCCTGACCGGAATGTCTCATTCAGAGATTGAGCTGCTAGTTGGAATGCTGGCGCGTCTGGAAAAAAATATCGGTGCACTGCAAAGTAAATCATAACAAATAGTTGATTCGCACCGTTTGTTTGCGCGTCATTTCGGTCTGTTGTGCACACCATACTCAGATTTTACATTGTTACGATAACGTATTGATGATACGAAAAAGCCGGCAGCTTTCGCTGCCGGCTTTTTTGCATTTCACCCGTTCAATATGTGAAATCAGGCGCTTGGGGACACCGTCACGGTGCTGCCACTGGCCGCCATGCTGACACGTTGGCCAACGCTAAACTTGGTTGGACCGGTTTTCTGCACCACTTGAATGGTCGTACCGTCGTCACGACGGATTTGCAACTCGACGGCGTTCGAGCGGTTGAGGGTGCTTTGCACGCCCTGACCTGCTACGCCACCCAGTACTGCACCACCAGCAGTTGCCAGGCTGCGGCCTGTACCACCGCCTACGGTGTTACCAAGGAACCCACCCAGCACTGCGCCACCCAACGCACCGATAATGTTGCTTTCATCGCCACCCTGAATCTGTACAGCACGTGTTGAAATAATGGTGCCATAAGAGACCTGTTGGATCTGTTTGGCTTGAGAAGCGGAGTAGACATCGCCCGATGCTGTGTTGTCATTTACACAGCCTGCAAGAGTTACACCCGCAAGTGCGACTGCCAGAAAACGCTTAATCATAAATTGCTCCTGTTTAAATTCACGCTGTCGCAGCCTGATGACCTGTCACGCCGCGACAGCGTAGGTCTATCCACGGTTCAACATCCTGTCGAGGGTGTCGAGTAGCTTAGAAACTCAAGCTGACACTAAGATAACTTGTTAAAGCAGATTCTTAAGGACACAAGATTACATTAGGTCTGTTCAACTAATAATAAACGGTGGTTTATGTTTTAGACAGTGTTTGCGCTAAATCCTTGCTCAACAGACTTTGTAGCCTTAATGATAGCCAATTTCCCGAGCTGTTGGTTTGAAATGTGTTATTAAGTTAACAAAAAACAAATGCACCAATCACATAGCGCAATTAAAAAGGCGTTACTCATGGCGCTGCTAGGGTAATTCTGTTTTATTTGAGCGTGAAGCACTATTGACCATTTTTTACCGGAGGTGTTAGGGATGTTATCTATGAAGTCAGGACGCTATATCGGCGTGATGTCAGGGACCAGCCTTGATGGTGTGGATGTCGTGCTGGCGGCTATTGACGAAAGAATGGTCGCCCAACAGGCCAGCCATTCGCATCCGATGCCTGTTGAAATAAAGAATGCCATTCTCGGGATGTGCCAGGGGCAACAGGTCACGTTGGCGCAGGTCGGTGAACTCGATACCCGCCTTGGGATACTCTTCGGTGAGGCCGTGTTGGCACTGCTGGAAAAAGCCGGTATCAGCGCCGATGAGGTGATGGCTATAGGTTGCCATGGGCAGACGGTATGGCATCAGCCGAAAGGCGAGGCCACATTCTCAATGCAGCTTGGCGATAACAATCGCATAGCCGCCATCACGGGGATCACCACGGTTGGTGATTTTCGCCGTCGCGATATGGCCTACGGCGGACAGGGCGCTCCTTTAGTACCTGCATTTCACCAGGCACTGCTGGCCGACTCCGCGGAGCGCAGGATGATCCTCAATATTGGCGGTATTGCTAACTTATCGCTCTTACTGCCCGGTCAGCCAATTAGAGGCTATGATACCGGCCCAGGTAATATGCTAATGGATGCCTGGATCTGGCGTCACCGCGCGTTGCCCTTCGATAAAAATGCGGAGTGGGCTAGTCAGGGCAGAGTCAATCTGACTCTTTTACAGCAAATGCTCTCTGATCCTTATTTTGCTGAACCGGCGCCAAAAAGTACTGGACGGGAGTATTTCAATATTGCCTGGCTTGAAAAACAGTTGAGCCGTATGCACGAACTTCCGCCGGAAGATGTGCAGTCCACGCTGGCTGAATTAACCGCTTCCAGCATCGCCGAGCAGGTACAACTGGCGGGTGGCAGCGACCGCCTGATGGTGTGCGGCGGTGGGGCGCGCAACCCTCTGGTCATGGCTCGGCTCTCAGCAATGTTACCAGGCACCGAAGTGTGCACCACAGACACCTTTGGGATCAGTGGGGATGATATGGAAGCGCTGGCATTTGCTTGGCTGGCATTCCGCACGCTGTCGGGGAAATCCGGTAATCTACCCTCTGTCACCGGCGCCAGCCGTGAGACGGTGCTCGGTGCGATTTATCCTGTCCCTGTCAACGGCGTACGATGATATCTCGGCTTAATCCCAATGTGTTTTATCGCCGCACGTGGTAATAAAACGGATTGAGCCAGAATCATAAGGAGCTACAGGATGAAAAAAGCGATCTTCGCTTTGGCAGGTTTAACATTGGCGGGGTGTAGCCAGTTCCACTCTCAACCACCGGTACCGACCGAGCAACTGCATTATCAGTGCGGGACAACACCGCTGACGGTCACGCTGGATAAACCGGCAAAACAGGTCGATTTCCTGCTTGACGGTAAACAGCTGAAGCTGAAACAGGTGGAAGCGGCGTCGGGCACCAAATACAGTGATGGACAATATACTTTCTGGTCGAAGGGACCCGCAGCGTTTGTACAGCGCGGTGATACCATAATCCTCAATGATTGCGTTCAAAAATAACCTTTACCCTTCTTATTTCCTTTTATTAAAGCCACACCGTCGCGTCAGGATGATTGAGATCCTGATGCGTCAGGCGCAGAATACCTCCACCTCAATCTCTCGCGTAATGAACTCATATGGCTGATAACAATGAATTTGATGTAGCAGACTCTCGTCGTGAATACACGCGGGGGGGCCTGCGTCGTGCTGATTTACCCTCTGCACCTCAGCCACTGTTTGAACACTGGCTAAAACAGGCCTGCGAAGCCAAGCTAGCTGACCCAACGGCCATGGTAGTTGCCACGGTTGATGAGCACGGACAACCGTTTCAGCGCATCGTTTTGCTTAAACATTATGACGAAAAAGGACTGATTTTTTATACCAATCTCGGCAGTCGCAAGGCGCAACATCTGGCCAATAACAGCCGTATCAGCTTGCTGTTTCCATGGCATATGCTGGATCGTCAGGTGATTGTGCTCGGACAGGCCGAGCGTCTCTCCACCTTTGAAGTGATGAAGTATTTTGCCAGTCGCCCAAAAGATAGTCAGATCGGCGCGTGGGTGTCACACCAATCCAGCCGGATCTCCGCGCGCGGTGTACTGGAAAGCAAGTTCCTCGAACTGAAACAAAAATTCAGCCAGGGCGAAGTGCCGCTGCCGAGTTTCTGGGGGGGATTTCGGGTCAGAGTGGAATCGATGGAGTTCTGGCAGGGCGGTGAACACCGTTTGCACGATCGCTTCATTTATCAACGTGAGGCGACTGATAATGAAACCGGCTGGAAAATAGACCGCCTGGCACCCTGAACCACGAAAAATAACGCGATTTCCTAGCGCTCGGACGGCGGGCGCTTTATTCTATGCCGTTCCCAGTAATGGCGAGAGAGAAGGCACATGCGTGGCATGATGCCAGACATGAATCTGCACAGGTTCAGTAAATAATAAATGGAGTCTTTGATGGCGAGCAGCAACCTGATTAAACAACTGCAAGAGCGGGGCCTCATTGCCCAGGTGACGGATGAAAAAGCGTTAGCAGAGCGACTGGCGCAAGGGCCAATTGCACTCTATTGTGGTTTCGATCCAACCGCAGACAGCTTGCATTTGGGTCATTTGGTGCCTTTGCTTTGCCTGAAACGCTTCCAGTTACATGGACATAAACCCGTTGCGCTGGTTGGCGGTGCGACCGGTTTAATTGGTGACCCGAGCTTTAAAGCCGCCGAGCGGAAGCTCAATACAAATGAAACCGTGAACGAATGGGTGGAAAAGATCCGCCACCAGGTTTCCCCGTTCCTGGATTTCAACTGCGGTGAAAATAGCGCTATCACAGCGAATAACTACGACTGGTTTGGTGGCATGAATGTGCTGACCTTCCTGCGTGATATCGGTAAGCACTTCTCTGTAAACCAGATGATCAACAAAGAAGCGGTGAAACAGCGCCTGAACCGTGACGATAGTGGGATTTCCTTCACCGAGTTCTCATACAATTTACTGCAGGGTTACGATTTCTCTTCACTGTATGACTTGCATCAAGTTGAGCTACAAATTGGCGGTTCGGATCAGTGGGGTAACATTACCTCCGGTATCGACCTGACCCGTCGTCTGCATCAGAAACAGGTGTTCGGCCTGACTGTTCCGCTTATTACTAAATCAGACGGCACTAAATTCGGCAAAACTGAAGGGGGGGCGGTCTGGCTTGATCCGAAGAAAACCAGCCCGTACAAATTCTATCAGTTCTGGATCAACACTGCGGATGCCGATGTTTACCATTTCCTGAAATTCTTTACCTTCATGAGCATCGAAGACATCAATGCGCTGGAAGAAGAAGACAAAACCAGCGGCAAAGCGCCACGTGCGCAGTACGTTCTGGCTGAAGACGTTACTGGCATGGTTCACGGCGCAGAAGGCCTTGCAGCAGCACGTCGTATCACCGAAAGCCTGTTCTCCGGCGCGTTAAGTGAAATGACCGAAGCCGACTTGGCGCAGCTTGAGCAAGACGGAATGCCGGTGGTGACGCTGGAAGCCGAGGCTGATTTGCAACAGGCGCTGGTTGCCGGAGAGATGGCTCCATCACGTGGCCAGGCTCGCACCATGATCTCTTCCAATGCCATCAGCCTCAACGGTGAAAAGCAGACCGATCCAGAATATCGCTTCAGTGAACGCGATCGTCTGTTCGGGCGTTATGCTTTACTACGCCGTGGTAAGAAAAATTACAGTCTGCTGATCTGGAAATAAGATCGGCAGGATAAAGGGGCTATTCAGCCCCTTTATCCCTGAGTCATTTAATTCAAAAAATCTGCCAACGCGCCATCCGCCGATGACGTCTGTATCGGGACTTTTCATGAAAAACATCCTTTCTATTCAGTCACACACCGTTTTTGGTCACGCCGGTAACAGCGCGGCAGAATTTCCAATGCGTCGCATGGGCGCAAACGTTTGGCCTCTTAATACGGTGCAATTTTCTAATCATACACAGTATGGCCATTGGACCGGCTGCGTTATGCCGGCCAGTCATCTGACTGATATAGCACAGGGCATCGCAGATATTGACCGTCTTAAAGACTGTGATGCGATATTAAGTGGGTATATTGGTTCGCCGGAGCAGGGGCAGAGCATTCTGCAAATTGTCCGTCAGGTGAAAGAGGCTAACCCAGACGCCTGGTATTTCTGCGACCCGGTCATGGGGCATCCGGAGAAGGGCTGCATTGTTGCGCCGGGCGTGGCGGAGTTCCACTGTAACGAGGCTTTGATCAACTGCGATATTATAGCGCCCAATCTGCTTGAGCTCGAACTGCTCAGCGGTCATGCTGTTCTCAGCGTGGAAGATGCTGTGGTGACAGCGCGTGAACTGATTGCTAAAGGTCCAAAAATCGTACTGGTGAAACACCTCAGTCGTGCCGGTTATCACAGTGACCGCTTTGAGATGTTACTGGTCACCGCCGATGAAGCCTGGCATGTCGACCGTCCGTTGATTGATTTTGGTGTGCGTCAGCCGGTTGGCGTAGGTGATTTAACCAGTGGTCTGCTGCTGGTTAATTTACTCAAAAGCGAAACGCTGGATAAGGCCCTCGAACATGTCACCGCGGCGGTTTATGAAGTGATGTTGGCGACGCACGCTATGGGTGAGTATGAGCTGCAAGTGGTTGCCGCACAGGACAACATGGTGACGCCGCAGCATCACTTTACGGCCATTAAGCTTTAATAACACTTTTGATGACCTAAGCGATAAAAAAAGCCCCGCGCTACATCAGCCGGGGCTTTTTACCGTATGGCAGGCAGAAATTTATTTCAGACCTTCAGCCACCAGTGCAGCATCAACCGCAGGGCGTGCTGCCACGCGGTCAAGATAGTGGTTCAGATCACTCAATGCGGAGAGATCAAATTTTAGCGCTTTTGCCCAGCCCATCACAGTGAACAGATACGCATCAGCTACGCTGAAACGCGATCCCAGCAGGTACTGATGATCTTTCAGTGAGTCGTTAATATAGGCAAATTTCTTCGCCAGCGCTTCACGGGTCAGCGATTTATACTCTTCTGGTGTTTTCGGATTGAACAGCGGACTGAATCCTTTATGCAGTTCGGTAGCAATATAGTTCAGCCACTCCAGCGCATGATAACGCGCCAGCGTTCCCACTTCTGGCAATAACTGGCGGTCCGGTTTCTGGTCGGCCAGATATTGCACAATCGCTACGCCTTCGGTCAGGATGCTACCATCGTTCAGTTCCAGCGTCGGGATTTGACCTTTAGGGTTCACGGCAAGAAAATCGTCATTGTTTTCGGTTTTCTTGGTCGCCAGATCAACTTTGACGATGCTGAAATCCAGACCAGCTTCACGCAGAATAATATGTGGTGAAAGGGAACAAGCGCCGGCTTTATAATAAAGTTTCATACAAACTCCGTAAGTTTCAACAATTGTCACGCAGGCCTTAGTAGCCGCGACGTCTAGACGGCGCGGTTGCACAGGGATAGATATCTACCACTATCCTAGAGCCGCCGATGAAAAATGTCAGTGACTAAATCGTGTTGTTGGTGTGAATGCTCATAGAGTGACAGGCAGCGTTTAGTGCCCGACAGCATGCTATTCCTGTCAGGCATTCAGCGAGAATACTGATTCAGATGATCACGCACCGCGCGCTCAACACTTTCTGGAGCGGGAAGTAGTGGTGCACGTACTTCATTATGCAGCAGCCCATCCAATGAAAGTGCGTATTTAATTGCTGCAGGATTAGGGGCGCTGAACATCAGGCGCATCAGCGGCAGCAAGGAGAAAAAGGTCTGACGGGCACCAGACAGATCGTTCATCTTAATCTGTTGAATCAAATTAACAAATTGCTCAGGGAACAGATGTGCTGATGCTGCAATAGCACCTGTTCCACCATGGCATAGGGTTGAGAATATCTGCGCATCTTCGCCACAAAGTACATCCAATTGGCCATCGGCAATCAATGACAGAGTGAGATCAAGACTGCCACCGCAATCTTTAATCGCTACAATTTTTGGGTGGGTGGCCAGCTGACGCAGGGTATCGAGCTCAAGATGGACGCCGGTGCGGTAAGGCACATTGTACAAAATGATCGGTACCGAAGAGTGGTCGGCCAGTTCGGTAAACCACGTGACCAGTGCTGCTTGCGAAGGGCGGATATAGTAAGGGGCCGGCAGCAGGATCCCTGCGACTGGTCGCTGCATAATCTCCTCCTGCATGGCGCGCACTGTTGGCAGATGTGTACCAGAGAGTCCCATCACGACCTGGTGTCCTGGCACAGTTTCCAAAACGGTGTCGAGCACCTGAAGTTGCTCATATTTACTGAGCATCGGTGCTTCACCTGTTGTACCGCACACCACCACGCCATCAACGCCCCGTTTCAGCAAATGGGTACAGAGCGCCTGCAAGGCAGGGAAATCAATTTCACCCTGATGAAAAGGCGTAACCAGTGGGACCCAGATACCTGAAAACGATGACATGATTAACTTCCTTCGACGGCGTTATGAATGCCAAGGATCATGTCAGCAAAGCGGGGGATGATGCCAATTGAAAGAATTCATAGTACGATTTAAGTTATTTATCAGACTTATATTCGTCTCAGCGCAGCATATCCAGTTCACTGTTTAGCAGGATGAGCAGGGTTTCCACTGGCACTGGGCGCGAAAAGAGATACCCTTGTAAATGTGAGCAACCTGCTGATATAAGGAAAGATTTTTGCAATTGGTTTTCAACACCTTCGGCGATGACGTTCAGCTTCATTTTATTTCCCAACTGCGACACGGCGGAAACAATGGCGGCGGTATCATTGACTTCTGTGACGTATTGTACAAATGAGCGGTCGATTTTTACACTGTCGACCGAAATATCTTTCAGCAGACTAAGGCTGGAATAGCCGGTGCCGAAATCATCCAGTGAAATTTTAACGCCGGCTTCTCGCAGACGAACCAGATGATTCAGGCTAGTCGCGTTGGCGTTCATGACTGAGGTTTCTGTCAATTCCAGTTCAAGCCGTGTGGCGGGAAACCTTTCTTCATCCAGCAAAGTGAGGATCCGATCGGCAAAATTGGCTTCCCCCAACTGTACTGCCGAGACGTTGATCGCCAGGTTGAGATTTTTGAAGCTGCTAATTTGTTGACATGCCTGGCGAAAAATAATTTCACCTAACTGAATAATCATTCCTGTCTCTTCGGCCAGCGCGATAAACTGCACCGGCGAAACGGCGCCGAGCACGCTGTGACTCCAGCGCGCCAGCGCTTCCACGCAGACCACTTTCTCGTCAACGCTACGCAGTATCGGCTGATAAACACAGGTCAGATCACCTTCTCTCGACAGTGATTCAGCCAGCGCTTTTACCATGATGCGCTTGCTGACGCAGCTGGCATCGAGCAGTTCTGAATAGAAGGAGAACGTGTTCTTACCACGCTGTTTTGCATCAATCAATGCAGTATTACCTCGGCGTAATATCTCGCCACCAGTAACATTTTCGGCTCCAAACATCACAATTCCGAGGGAGAATGTCACCATCGGATTGGCCCTTGTCAGGCTGAAAGGGTGGCGCATCATTACCATAATCTCCAGTGCCAGAGTATGGGCCTGCTCCGGTGTCGGACTATTGCTTAAGACAATGGCGAACTCATCACCACCTATGCGCGATACGGTGCCGGCACTGCCGGTTTCATTGCGTAAACGCTGGCCAAACTCGCATAAAATCGCATCTCCGGCCTGATAACCATAGGTGTCATTGATATAGTTGAATTCATTGAGATTGATCAGGAATAAGGCGTAGGGTTCCGGGTGATACATCCGTTGTGCAGCGATTTGGTTGAGCTCTTCATTGAGCGCAGTGCGGTTAGGCAAACCGGTCAGTACATCGTGGCGTGCGAGGTAACGAATCTGTGCTTCTGAACTTCGCAGTAACGAAATATCCATTATAGACGTCAGAATAAAGTGGCGATGCTGTAACGTCAGGCGCGTTTTCCTGACCAGAACATTGCGGCATTTTCCGTTAGCGTCGATGAGCATTTCTTCATTGACGTTTTTTTCTCCGGTTGTTAACACTTCTATATCGCGTTCACGCTGTCGTGCAGACTGAGTCTCTTCGGTAAAGAACGAGACATCTTTACCAATAAGATCCTCCCGGCGACGGCCAAACAACTCAGAAGCTTTTGGATTAAGAAAAACCAATTTTCGCTTATCATCTTTCAAGATGGTCGCCTCTGTAAGCGCGTCGAGAATCGCCTGGCATATCGCAATATCAGTAAGCATAAGCTAATAATCCTGAGCAGAAAATGAGTCTATCAGGGCAATGGGATAACCCACCGCATAATATAGAGAGATCGTTAAAATCGAACAATAATGCAATTATTACTCACATTATGACGTGAAAATTACTGTGATTTTTAAATTTTTAAATTCAATTGCTTATCATGTATTAAGTCAGGTAATCGAGATTTTATGCGGAGGATTACCGAACAGTTGATTTGACACGATTTTTGGTTGCTTCGTTGATCAGAAAAACATTCTAACGCGGTCAAAGTATTTTATCTTTATTACTGTATTTTTCATTCCACTCGCGACGGTATTTACGCGATTGATTACGTCCTTTGATCCATAGATAAGTACAGACAATACAAACCCCAGCTGAAAAGAGGATATTACGCATATCCTGATCATAGAAAATAACCAAAATGCAATCGAGTGCGGCGATAAATGCAAACCACTTATACATATGCGACTGACGGCGGGTTTCTGCATTCAGACGCTTTAACTGCCGTCCCTCATCCAGGACTTTCTTATTATCCATCTTTGATATCCTGTCATTTGCGAAGGTTAGCGCTAAGGAAGCGTAGCAAAAGTGGAATGTCGCATGAATAACGGTAATCCAGTTCAACACGATTATTGCATTAAAGTACCACAACGTCTGCGATTCAGTGCGCTGATTAACGTTCCTTGTTTGCTCGCGCACCTATTGCTGTGTGGTTAAGGCTGACTTTTTTATTCTGTTGATTCCATCAGACAAGGTGGACTATTGTTTGGGAATATTCCTAACTCATGGTGTGAGAATGACCGATTCGTCTTCACGGAAAATAGTTGATTCAGCCAATATTTACCCGGATTTCGAAACCCGTTTCTATGAGTGGGAAGATGGTATGTCCAGCGCAGGTTTTAAGCTGGAGCTACCAGATAACAACCGTGAGGGTTTTGACTGGGGTGTGACAGGTTATAATTTTGGTCGGGTGGTGGGTGGCGTGCTTACCGTGAGCGAACATGACATTAACCGTCAGTATGGCAATTTATTTTCCATGCCCGACCATATTGTTATTTTTATCGTCATTATAGGCGGTATGGATGTGCAGTGTTTTGGGCAACGATTGCAGATCGCGCAGGGAGATATCCTGATACAGGATATGTCCCAACCTATCCAGATACATGTCTATCCAGGGGAACTAAAGCCCCGGCTCTGCACCTATCAGTACATCATTATGCCCAAGCACAGCTTGCAATTTAATGTTGATATCGCCTCGCTGCATGGCAAGCATATTCCGGCTTCCTCGCCGGTAAATATCATTTTACGCAACCATTTCGCCACCATGGTGCAGGTGTTTGACCAGATGACCGAACAGGAAGTGCTGAGCACTGGCGAAGGGGCCGCCGCAGTATTTTTGCAAACGCTATATTTGGTAGCAGGGCGAAAAGTTGAGCATCCGTTTGATCAAAGCGCTCGTCTGGAGCGTATTTGCCTGCATATCGAAAAGTATATAGCGTCTCCGGTCAGCGTGGATGCTCTGTGCAAGACTTTTGCGATTTCACGCTCGGGACTCTACCGGTTGTTTGAACCGCTGGGAGGTATTGCCCAGTTTGTCCGTAGCCGCCGCTTATTACTCGCCAAACGGTTGTTGCGCTCATCCTCAATGTCTGACCAAAGCCTGTCAGCGATAGCGCGTCAGTGTGGGCTGGAACTCAGCGCTTTACGTCGCTATTTCAATGAAGTACATGGTGCAACCCCCAAAGAAATGCGTGACAGACTCCGTCTGGCAGGCAAGTTGGAGGGAAAGAGTGATGCCACTCATGTAAACTGGATAAGCTCTTTATAACGACAAACGCCCCCTTACGGAGGCGTTCGTCAATCATCGTGGAGCGTGTTCAGTATTTACTTCGCTGCAGCCAGTTCATGTGCCTTGTCATCGTCTTCACGCTCTAACGTCATTCGATGCAGTTTAGATGCGGTAAGCAGCATCAGCAGAGCAATGATGCCAGTGACGATACCAATCTGCAGGAACACGTGGCTGTAAATCGCCAGAGAAGCATGGCTGTCCTGAATATCAGCAGGCACGGCGGTCAGGTTAGCAACATAGCCGGCAATGATCGCCGCAGCCGCGGTAGTCAGGAACCATGCGCCCATGATAAAGCCCATCAGGCGCTGTGGAACCAACTGTGCCACCATCGCCAGGCCCAGACCAGAGATCATAAGCTCACCGATACTTTGCATGGCGTAGCTCAACACCAGCCAGTTTACGGAAACGATGCCATTTTCATTGGCTAAACTTGCGCCCCACGGCAGTACCAGAAATGCACAGGAGCATAACACCATACCGATAGCGAACTTGTGTGGCATTGGCATGCGGTCGCCAACTTTGGTGTAAATCGCCGCCAGAATAGGGCTGGCAACCATGATCCAAAACGGGTTAAGCGCCTGGAACTGTTCTGGCTGGAAGTTGAGGCCCAGCAGATCGTGGTTAACGTTATGGATAGCGAAGAAGTTTAGTGACGTCGGCATTTGGCTATAAAGCACAAAGAACACTACTGCTTCCAGCATCAGCAGGAAGGCAACAATCATTTTACGGCGTGCAATGCCCTTCATTCCAAAAGTTTCTTTGGCGAAAATAATAATAATACCGACAGAGACAACGGCCAGAACCAGACGGGCGATACTCTGGTTGTGCAGCAACCAGCTGGAAATACATACCAACGCAATCACGCCGACCAGCACCATCAGCAGTTTCTTGACCTGCAATGGCTCAAAGTCTGGCTTAGAACCCTGGCGTTTAACCCATTTGCGGCAGAACATGAAGTTAAGCAGAGTGATCAACATACCAACCACGCTGAGAGAAAACGCGACGCTCCAACCATACGTGGCAGCCAACCAGGGCGTAGCCAACATAGAGAAGAAGGAACCGATATTCACCGACATGTAATACATGGTGAATGCGCCATCAAGACGCGGGTCATCTTTTTCGTAGCAGGTTGAAAGCAATGAGGATGGGTTTGCTTTGAACAGACCGCTACCGACGGCAATGGTCGCCATACCGAGGTAGACCCAGAAAATGTCGTGGCCGGAATAGGCAACGAATGAGTAGCCCAACGCCAGAACTATCGCACCCAGCACGATCACACGTTTTGATCCGAGGACTTTATCGCCCAACCAGCCACCGATGGCAACGAACCCATAAACCAGCGCACTGAACGACGAGAACAGGGTGATGGAGTCCGCTTCACTCAGGCCAAGCATTTTGACCAGGTAAACCGCCATGATCCCTTGCAGACCGTAATAACCAAATCGTTCCCATAACTCGATGGAGAAGATCAGGTAGAACGCTCGGGGCTGTTTGAAAGCATTAAGGCTGACGCTTTCATCCTTTGATGTGTTTTTGTTTGCTGTTGACACAAATACCTCTGTTATCACTCCCTGTCCTGAACGACAGGAGACGCAAAAGTGGCGCGAATTAAGCACCCTTTGCATTGTTATAAGATGGGATGACGGCGGGTAATGTTCCCTATCTTCGTAAACGAGGCAAGGATTTTTACATATTCCGTTACATATATCTTATCCCGCCTGATGAAACTGTGTTCGAAATGTTATGCAGAATTAAAAATTATGTTTTAGCCATACGGCAAATGAATCTATCGTATAAATAATAAACGGTGAGTTTTTTGTGTATTATCTGGTTATTTATTTTTTTAATAGTGAATTTTATTGATTTTAAGTGAATGGACAGTGCATATGCGTTGTAGAATTCTTTTAAAGCAGAACTTTATGAATAAGGATCGGGGCAGGGAGACGCTTACAAATAAGCCGACGATAGTCGCGTCATCAACTTTGCTTGTTAACACTAAATTTCAGCTGAAAAATAAGATTAATACGACTTTTGAAGATAGTCATGCAGCCAGCGTCGTTGAATTTAGCTATCAGCCCGGGCAAAACAGGCTGATAGTCAGGGTAAGTGCAAGGGTAATTTATGATGCAGTAGTATCACCTAAAGACTGTGTTACGCGGTTTGACCAGGCAAAAAAAGCACTGGTTAACAGAATATCTAGTGACTGTGCCCCGCTGTAGCCCGCATCAGATAATGCATGAAGCTCATCGGCATCGAACCTTTCCGGCGTACGCGTCAGTGTCTCCGTGACCTGCAATAAAACTTGGCCGGGAGTCGTCCTCTCAGCGAACAAAAATGCTGCATCTGTTTTGTTTTCACCCCCCTCTCGCACATTAAATAACGCATCAATTTGCCCCTTTTCACCACCGGCCTCCAGATACAAGCGTCCGTGGATCCCGGCACAATACAGACAACCGTTAAGCCGTGATGTAGTGACCGCTGCCAGTTCTCGCCAGATGGTTTTCCTTTGTTCCCCTGCATGCATCAAGTGGTTAAAAACGGCTGAGAACTCACTGAGACAGGGAGCATCCTGCACCAGCAGGCGGTAAAATGAAGAGGAACGCGCATCCGGTGCAATGAGATCCAGTACATCAAGCTGGTGTTTGCTGGCCAAGGCCAGATCAACCTCCGGTAAACGGGCATGCCACTGGCGCAGTGTCAGGGAAAATCCCTGTTGAGTGCAAGGTTCCGGCGAAGGAAAGCCTGGTAACACGGCGGCTACACGTCCACGCATCGCTCCCAGTACGGCCAGCACACGTGCCTGATAGCTGACAAAACCAATCAGTTGAATGAAGGTAACGATATCTCGCGTACTTAGACCAACGCCGCCAAGCTGCTGCAGCATCGGAGGCGTGATAAGCGTTGGCTGAGTGGCCAGCAAACGGGCGAACTGGGTTATTTGGGTCTGTCGGATATTACTTTCACGTGAGGCATCGGAGCTGGAGAGTGGAGCTAGGCGGGCGGCATAATGGCTACAAAGCGTCTGTACACCGGTAACCTGAGCTACCGTCAAAGCGCTGCTCAGGCGGTCATACAGCGACAGTGTTGTGCGTGACAATGTCACCTTTTCAGAAAATAAGCTTTCGTAACTGGCCCGAGATGCTTGCAGAAGGCCGCTGTGTTCACTAAACAACTGGCGTAACGCTGGGTCCAGTTGAGTATCAAGGCCCAGCAAAAAGCAATCCTGGAGTTGCTCTGCCCGAGGTTCTGTTGGCCGTTTACCGTGCTGGCTGCATTGTGTTTCGTGATACCAGCCGTGATGAACGGCGCGGTGCTGTTTTTCCATGATCGGGTCCTTTGCATCAGGCAGTATTTCAGACCCTATCCTTACCGATACGCGCTGCCAGATAAAATAATGTTAAGCGATAAATAATAGCTAAATAGAATAGTAGGGCTGAAAATATCGGTAGAAACCGACAGGAAAGGCGCCCTAAGGTTTTTTACCATCACGACGCCACGCGTCGGCGGTCAGTGCTTCACCAAAGTGGCTGGATATTAGCCGCTTGGTTAAGTCATGCAACGGGGCCGCCAGTACTTCTGCTGTGTTACCGCGTTCTACCACTTCCCCGTCATGCATCACGATGACCTGATCGCTGATGTGTTTCATCATGCCGAGATGCTGAGTCACGTAGATATAGGAGATGCCTTGTTTTTCCTGCAACTCAAGCATCATATTGATGATCTGCGAGCGCATGGACATATCCAATGACGCGAGGGCTTCATCGGCAATGATCACCTTGGGCTGCAGTATCAGTGCGCGTGCGAGCGCGACCCGCTGTTTCTGGCCGGAAGCCAGCATGTGCGGATAGTAATAGGCATGGTCAGGCAGCATGCCTACCAGCCGCAGGGTCTGGTTAATACGCTGTTCGCGCTGTGGGCCATCGAGCTCACCATTAAGGCGCAGCGGCGCTTCCAGCAGTTGCCCGATGCGTTGGCGCGGATTCAGTGACGTACTGGGGTCCTGAAAAATCATGCGGATTTGCTGACTGCGAAAGCGATAATCGCCGTAAGTCAGCGGATGGTCATCAATCAGGATCTCACCCTTTGTCGGTTCAATCATTCCTGAAAGCATCTTGGCCAGCGTCGATTTCCCTGAGCCATTTTCACCGATGATTGCCAGCGTTTGGCGTTCTCGCAGCGTGAAGCTGACCGGTTTAACCGCATCGAGATCCATTTTGCGAAAAAGGCCGGTACGATAGCGGAAGGTTTTACTCAGGTTGCGCACTTCGAGCAGGGTTTCAGCCATTATTGCTCCTCCATGTTGAGCGGGAAGTGGCAGGCGAAAGCGTGGGTTTTCACCAAACGTAGACGCGGCGTTTCGATACATTTTTTCTGTGCGTAGGGACAGCGTGGGCCGAGCCGGCAACCGATCGGTAGATGTTCCAGGGAGGGTATGGCCCCCGGCAGGGTATTCAGGCGGCTTTTATGCGGCAAAGAGCGCCCAAAGTCAGGTGTCGCACGGATCAGCGCCTGAGTGTAAGGGTGATGCGGCGCTGCCAGCAGGTCTTCGCACGTGGCACTCTCTACGGTTTGTCCGCAATACAACACGTTAACGCGGTTGGCCCACTTGCTCATCATTTGCAGGTCATGGCTGATCAGTAAAATAGTGGTGTTGTTATTCTGATTAAGACGCGACAGCAGGCGGAAAATCTGCGCTTGGGTTGTGGGTTCCATCGCGTTGGTCGGTTCATCAGCAATTAACAAGCGCGGTTGGTTAGCCAGCGCAATGGCGATCATCACTTTCTGGCATTCGCCTTCGGTCAGTTCGTATGGGAAACTGGCCATGATGTCTTTATGATCTTTAATTCCGACGCGATGCAGCAACTCTATAGCCCGGCGTTTGCGCCAGTGGAAGCGTTGGTACCAGTGGCCTTTGTAAGTCCAACCGGGAATGGCTTGAATTAGCTGTTTACCGATACTTTCAGAAGGATCGAGACAGGATTGCGGTTCCTGGAAGATCATCGAAATGTTTTGTCCAATGAGCTGACGACGTTCGCGCGGTGTGAGACGCAACAAATCGATATCATCGAACCGCATGCGGTCAGCAGTGATGCGCCAGTTTTCTTTGGTTACGCCGCAAATGGCTTTTGCAATCAGACTCTTACCTGACCCAGACTCCCCGACTAGGCCGCGTATTTCACCTGCATTGAGCGTCATGCTGACGCGATCAACTGCTTTTACCGGACCGTCTGCCGTCATAAATTCAATGGTCAAATTGCGGATATCGAGTAACGGCATTATTCCACCCCCGCATTTATTGCTCGACGCATTCCGTCACCCAGCAGGTTAATCAGTAAGACGCTGACCAGGATCGCGGCACCGGGCAGCATCACTGACCATGGAGCAACGTAAACCAGTTCCAGCGAGTCACCCAACATTGCTCCCCATTCTGATGAAGGTAGCTGTGCTCCTAAATCAAGGAAACCGAGTGCGGCAATATCCAGCACCGCCATAGACAATGCGCGGGTAAACTCGGTGACCAGCACGGCAACGATATTGGGCAACACCGCATAGCGTAGGATCTGCCAGGTCGAGGCTCCGTCGAGACGGACTGCGATAACATATTCTTTTTCCAGCTCATCATGCACGGCACTGTATATGGTGCGGGCTATACGGGGCAACAGTGCCAGCCACACGGCCAACATGGCATGCTCCAGCTTAGGGCCGAGGAAAGCGACGACAATGATTGCCAGCAGCAATGAAGGAATAGAAAGCAGGGTATCAAGAATGTGGTTGAGTATGGCGGATCTCAGGCCACGGGTGATCCCAGCCAGAACACCAATGATCACACCGATAAATGCGGCTACCAGTGTTACAACAACCGCGCCACCGATAGTTGGGGCGACGCCGGTAAGAATACGGCTGAGCAAGTCACGGCCCAGATCGTCGGTACCGAGGAAAAATGCCACGTTGCCATTGCTCGACCAGGAAGGCGGCAACAATTGGGAGCCGAGGAATTGCTGATCCAGCGCATAAGGTGCCAACAGGTGTCCGAAGATGCATAGAAGTAGCAGGCCAAGGACACCATAAAAGCCAATCATCGACAGGGTGTCGCGATAGAAAATGCTCCACATTTGGCGGAACGGGCTGGGCATCTGTTTTTCACGGTATACATTATCGTAGGGCATACCATTCCTTATGCTTCAGCGGATTCATCATTGCGCCGAGGATATCCGACAATACGTTCACGATGATCACCAAGGTACCCACCACCATCACTCCGGCCGAAATTGCTGCATAATCCTGCTGGCGAATTGCATTAATCATCCAACGGCCGATCCCCGGCCAGTTGAAAACCATTTCAGTGATCATTGCCAGCGTGAGCATGGTTGAGAACTGTAGGCCTAGTTTCGGAATAATTGGAGGCAGGGCGTTACGCAGCACATGACGACGAATAATTGTAAGACGGGATAATCCGCGGGTCGCCGCGGCTTTTACATAATTTTTTTCCAACACGTCATCAGTGCCAATGCGCATCAGACGGATAACCTCCGTCGTCGGCGCGACGGCCAGAGCGGCAATCGGTAAAATCATATGTCGAATGGCGCTTGCTATCATTTCATGGCGGTAGGGTGAATCTGATAACCAGGCATCTACCAGCGTCAGGCCGGTGACGGTTTTAAGCTGATAAAGTAAATCAAGTCGTCCTGAAACCGGCAGCCAGCCGAGTTGCAGTGAGAAGAACAGCATCAGTAATAGCGCCAGCCAAAAAATTGGAATCGAAAAGCCAATCAGCGCGAGTGTGCTGATGGCAACGTCAGGCCATTTACCTCGCATCATCCCCGCCGTGATCCCAAGAGGGATCCCCACCAGTAGCGCAAAGGTAAACGCCAGTACGCAAAGCTCCATCGTGGCTGGGAATACTGCTTTAAGCTGAGTACTGATATTTCCTCCGTTGATGCTTGAAACGCCAAAATCAAACTGGAGAACACCTGAAAAATAGAAGTGATATGCGTCCCACAGCGATGCTCCGTGTAAGGGCGCGTTCGGCGTAAAATAGCTCAGACTGAACGCCACTATGCTGAGAAGAAGCAAGGTGATCAGCAACAGCAATACACGCCGTAAAATAAAGATGATCATGGCGCTTTCCTCATTTCACTGTCGCGGAATACTCCGGCGAAAGATGAGTTACCAAACGGGCTTAGCACTAGCCCTTTGATATCATAACGGTAGGCTTGCAGGCGCAAGGAAGAAGCGAGTGGCAAAACCGGCAACTGCTGTTCGAGAATTTTCTGCGCCTGCTGATAATACTCGATACGTTGGGAAAGTTGTTGCGACAGCAGTCCCTGGCGCAGTAGTTGGTCAAATTCGGGGTTACACCAGTGAGCATAGTTGGTCTGCGAGCGGATTGCCGCGCAGCTCAGCATCGGACGGAAGAAGCTGTCCGGGTCGTTACTGTCTGTCGCCCAGCCGACCAGCGTCAGATCATGGTTCATTTCCATCAGGCGTGCTTCCTGAAAACGCCCCTCGACCGGTACGATCACCACTTTTATGCCGACCTGACCCAAATCTGCCTGTAGCAACTCAGCAGTCTTCAGTGGACTCGGGTTGTAAGATTGTGAAGCAGTGGGCACCCATAAGTGCAGCGTCAGTTTGTCTTGCCCCAGATCTTTGAGGATTTTGCGGGCTTTATCTGGGTCAAACTCGGTTACTTTGGCATTGCTGTCATAAGCCCAGGAGGCACGAGGTAGAATAGAGGCTGCGGTTTCAGCGGTACCGTAGTAGATCGATTGCATCAGACGTTGATTGTTAATCGACAGTGCAATCGCCTGACGGATACGGGGATCGTTAAGCGGCGCTTTACTGGTATTGAAAGCCAGATAAGCGACGTTCATGCCGGGGCGCAGCGTCAGACGTAGGCGTGGGTCATCACGTAAAATAGAGAGCTGACTTGCCGCCGGATAGGCGAGCACATCGCACTCACCGGTCAGCAGTTTTGACAGACGACCGGTCCCGCCCACGCCCATGTCAATCACCACCTGCGACATGCGCGGAACACCCTTCCAGTACTTACCATTGCGTGCCAGACGCACATACTGGCCGGTACGGTATTCGCTTAGCTGGAAAGGCCCTGTACCGACCGGTTCACGGTCGATCTGCTCTTCGTTGCCCGTTTTTTGCAAATTATTGGCATATTCCGCCGATAAAACCGGCGCGTAGTGCGTTGCCAAATGCCACAGGAAAGAAGCGTCCGGATTATTTAGACGAAACTCTACCGTGTAATCATCGAGTTTTTTCACACTTTTGACCGTGCTGGCAAATTGCAGACTGTCGAAGTAGGGGTATTGATCGCCGTTGACGGCGTGATAGTGATTGTTCGGATCGATAATACGCTGGGTGCTAAAGACCACATCGTCAGCGTTCATCATGCGTGTAGGTTTAAACCATTGCGTGCTATGAAAAGGCACATCCTTACGCAAATGAAAACGGTAGGTAGCGCCGTCATCAAGCACTTCCCAGCTTTGTGCAAGTTCGGGGACCAGCCGGTAAGTGTAGGGGTCAACATCGAGCAGCCGGTCATACAACTGAGCAGCGAGGGTGTCGATAATCAGACCACTGCTGGCTTTCTGCGGGTTGAACGTGTTGATCATCCCATTGACGCAATAGACAAACCCGCTCTGGCGGATATCGCTGTTTTGCCTGGTAACAGGTGAACTGGCAACAGGCGGTTTGGCTGGAGGGGGCATGGGTGCGGCAGTGGCCGCATTAGCCAGACCGCCCAGCAACAGCATCCACAAAGGTAAACGACGCATAAAGGCTTCAATGTTAATTAGCAATAGCTTAAGTGTACCGTACTCTGCCAGCCTCCCCAATTCATTGCGCAAAACTCCGTCCTGTATGTCGAGACTTCACGCAATTATTTGCAAGACTCGGCAAGAAAGATCTTGAAAATAGCCATTAATTGTAATGTTATATCGTAACATTTAATCGAAATGCATCAGATTTGCATTCGTCCTCGTGAGGTCAACATGTCTTTATTACCTGTTACTGTGCTGTCCGGTTTCCTTGGCGCCGGTAAAACTACCGTGCTAAATCATATTCTTAATAACCGGCAGGGCATGCGCGTGGCCGTGATTGTCAACGATATGAGCGAGGTGAATATTGACGCGGCGTTGATTTCCAATGAAATCACCCTCGACCGCCAGCAGGAGAAGCTGGTGGAGATGAGCAATGGCTGTATTTGTTGTACTTTGCGCGAGGATCTGTTGATTTCAGTGCGTGAGATGGCGCAGGCCGGGCGTTTCGACTATTTACTGATCGAATCGAGCGGCATCTCAGAACCGCTACCGGTGGCTGAAACCTTCACCTTCGAGGACGAAGATGGGCGGAGCCTGTCGCAGTTTGCCAGACTTGACACGCTGGTGACGGTGGTCGATGGCGCTAATTTTATGCTGCAATATCAGGAGGCACGCAGCGTTCAGGAAGCCGGTGAAAGCCTGGGTGAAGACGATGAGCGCAGCGTTACTGATTTGCTGATCGACCAGATTGAATTTTGCGATGTACTTTTGGTCAGCAAAACTGACCTGCTCGATGCTGCTCAACAGCGGGAAGTGGTGGCGTTGCTGAAAAGTCTGAACCCTCAGGCCGATATTCTACCTATTTGGCCAGGCAGCCTGCCGCTGGAACGCGTGCTGAATACTCATCGTTTTGACTTCACCAGGGCGCAGCAAGCGCCGGGCTGGCTTAAAGAGCTGCGAGGAGAACACCGGCCTGAAACCGAAGAGTACGGTATCAGTAGTTTTGTCTACACGGCACGCCGTCCTTTTGACCCTGAAAAATTCTATCGCGTGGTACATGGTGACTGGGGCGGCGGTACGTTATTACGCTCTAAAGGTTTTTTTTGGCTGGCAACGCGTCCCCGCCATGCCGGTAATTGGAGTCAGGCAGGTGGTATTGCTCGTTACGGCATGGCTGGCATTTTCTGGCGTGGGCTGCCAGAAAGTGACTGGCCGCATGACCCGGAGACCCGCGCAAGTATTATGGACAAATGGCAGGAACCGTTTGGCGATATGCGTCAGGAGTTGGTGTTTATCGGTCAGCATATTGATAAAGATGAGATTATTCGCCTACTCGACGGCTGCTTGTTGAGTGTTGAGCAGATGGCAGAGGGGATTGACAGCTGGATGTCTATGGCCGATCCCTTCCCACAATGGTGATCCACACCAGTTTCATGGCTATGCTTTTTTTGATAAACAAGTAGTGGCACGCTTAGTGTGGTAATGAGAAATATTCTCAATAACACCTTTACAGACGATACTGATAACTATTATCATTCGTTTTTCCGGAAGAGAGATGCCCGCTTGGGCGTTGAATCGACCGGTACGACATTGCTCACATTGCTTCCAGTATTACTTAGCCAGCTCGGGTGCTGGCTTTTTTTTGCCTGTTTTAGCCACTTTCCTGTACATTGACCTGAATGTCATGTTTCTTCAACATCCCCCGTAATTGATGATACGTCAGCGCCAGTAAGTCCGCCGCTTTTCGTTGGTTAAAGCGTGCCTGCCGTAATGCTTGTTCAATCAGCTGTTTTTCCTGTTCGTTGATCCATAATTTAAAATTCAGCGGTAAATCGGGCCGTGCAACCGGGCCGTATGTAGCATGTTTGTCTTCCTGAAGGGAGGATTTTTTAGCAAAGGGGTCGAGGATAATATCGTCGAGCTGAAACTCGCTGCTGCCGTGACGGTACATGGAGCGTTCAACGACGTTTTTTAGTTCGCGCACATTGCCCGGCCAGCGATATTGCAGCAGTGTATTGCGTGCATGGGCCGTAAAACCTGGAAACAGTGGCAGGGAGAGTTCCCGACACATCTGGATAGCGAAATGTTCGGCCAGCAACATGATGTCCTGTTGACGTTCGCGCAGAGGCGGCAACTGAACGACATCAAACGCCAGGCGGTCGAGCAGGTCGGCACGGAATTTCCCGGCGGAGGCCAGAGCCGGTAGATCATCGTTGGTGGCGCAAACCAGCCGTACGTCAACCTGCAGCGGCTGGCTGCCGCCGACGCGCTCCAGATGGCCGTATTCAATCACCCGCAGTAACTTTTCCTGCACCAGCATCGGGGCGGTGGCCAGCTCATCGAGGAATAATGTGCCGCCGTCCGCGCGCTCAAAGCGCCCCAGATGACGTTTCTGTGCGCCGGTAAACGCCCCAGCCTCATGACCGAACAGTTCCGAGTCGAGCAGGTTTTCATTCAGCGCGGCGCAGTTGAGCGAGATAAACGGCCCCTGCCAGCGAGGCGACAAATAATGCAGACGGTGTGCAATAAGCTCCTTACCGCTGCCGCGCTCACCGGTGACCAGTACCGGTTTATTCAGCTTAGCCAGACGGGAGACTTGCTCGAGGACTTCTATAAAGGCGTTGGCTTCGCCGAGGAGGTTATCTGTCGTGTTGTTCATGGTGATTCCTATGTGGTGAAAAATACCAACCCTTAGTGAATTTAATCATACGATAAAAAAGTATAAGAGATGAAAAAATAAAAAAATCATTATTATTCATTGAGATAATCAGTTCAAAAAGTTGGCATGGGATTTGATATAGATTCACTGTACAGGAAGCCTTTGGCTGACTTTTTTCACCGGTAACTGATTTGACCGGTAGTCCACAGAATCAAAGAGGAATTTCGATTATGGGTATTTTTTCTCGTTTCGCTGACATCGTAAATGCCAATATCAACACGTTGCTGGATAAAGCTGAAGACCCGCAAAAACTGGTACGCCTGATGATCCAAGAAATGGAAGACACGCTGGTCGAGGTACGTTCAACTTCAGCCCGTGCTCTGGCTGAGAAGAAACAGCTGAAGCGTCGGATTGAGCAGGGTGAAGCCCAGCAGGCCGAATGGCAGGACAAAGCCGAACTTGCGCTGCGTAAAGATAAAGATGACCTGGCGCGTGCGGCACTGATCGAAAAACAGAAATTGACGGATTTAGTTGTCACGCTGAAAAATGAAGTCGCCACCGTTGAAGAGACGCTTGACCGGATGAAGTCTGAAATCGGTGAGCTGGAAAATAAACTGACCGAAACACGAGCTCGTCAGCAGGCGTTGACCTTACGCCATCAGGCTGCTTCGTCATCACGCGATGTGCGTCGTCAGCTAGACAGCGGTAAAATTGATGAGGCAATGGCGCGGTTTGAACAGTTCGAACGCCGTATCGATCACATGGAAGCCGAAGCGGAAACCGTCAGCGTCGGTAAAAAGAAGTCACTGGACCAGCAGTTTGCCGAGCTGAAAGCCGACGATGAAATCAGTGCGCAGATTGCAGCGTTGAAAGCCAAGATGCAGAACGCACCTGACGCATAGGTGGTATCGATAAATCTGCCGTTTCTAAGGCAGATTATCACTGACTCGGGTTCATTCCCGGCAATAATAAGACTCATAAGGAGAGACAATGAGCTTCCTGTTTTTAGCCATTCCACTGACCATTTTTGTGCTGTTTGTGGCGCCTATCTGGCTTTGGCTTCACTACAGCAACCGTTCACAAAATGGCAGTCAGCTAACGCAGCATGAGATACAAAATCTCACTCAGTTAACCCAAGATGCACGCCGCATGCGTGAACGAATTCAGGCGCTGGAAGAGATTCTGGACGCTGAGCATCCAACCTGGAGGCAATCATAATGGCGACAGGATTATCTGAGCGAAAATTATATAGGGTGCCGGAAGAGGGCATGATCAAAGGGGTACTGGCCGGGCTTGCTCATTATCTCGGCGTGCCGGTTAAACTACTGCGTATCATGGCCGTACTGTCGATATTCTTCGGTTTATTTATGTTTACCTTTGTGGCCTACGTGATCCTCAGTTATGTACTGGATCCCGTACCTGCCAATGAATTTGATGATGAGAATGCGCCGTCGCCTCGCAACTTACTTGACGAAGCCGACCGCGAGCTGAAGGCCAGCGAACAGCGTTTACGTCAGGTTGAACGCTATGTGACTTCTGAAACCTTTGGGGTACGCAGCCGTTTTCGTCAGCTTTAAACTTTCGTCATCATTAAACGACAAGGTTCGGACCCACTACCGCTTCAAACGTTGCCGCGACGCTTTATTGACAACATTAGACGGCAACGCTTCTCCTCTCTCGCGCCAAAGGAATCAACTTATTATGCGTACTCTGACTTCCTCGCTGCCGGGTAGCAGCAGCCTGCTGAAGAAAATCTTCAAGTTTGTCATTATGCTGGCGCTGACCTTTGGGCCTGCCGGTATGGCGGCACGTGTGCTGAGAGTGGCAGGAAACGGTCCACTGCGTTACGTTTTAGCTCTATTATTAGAACCGTTATTCAAACGTATTCTGACTGCGTTGTTTGGTCGCTACGCCAGGGAGAGTAATGAAAAGGCTACAAAACGAGTTTAATTCACTGGTCAATCGCGGAATGGACCGGCACTTGCGTCTGGCCGTAACCGGTCTTAGCCGTAGCGGTAAAACCGCTTTCATCACCGCTTTCGTCAATCAGCTGCTTCATCTGCACAGCGGCGCACGTTTGCCCCTTTTTTCCGCCGCCCGCGAAGAGCGACTGCTCGGTGTTAAACGTATTCCGCAGCGCGATCTCGGCGTCTCACGCTTTACCTATGATGAAGGTATGGCGCAGCTACATGGCACTCCACCCAACTGGCCAACGCCGACGCGTGGCGTGAGTGAAATTCGCCTCGCGCTACGTTACCGCTCCAATGACTCTTTGCTGCGACACTTCAGAGATACGTCGACGCTGTATCTGGAAATTGTCGATTATCCCGGCGAATGGCTGCTCGATTTGCCCATGCTGGAACAACGTTATCTTGAGTGGTCCCGGCAGATGGCCGGGCTATTGCAGGGTGAGCGAGCGGAGTGGGCAAAGCCGTGGCTGACATTGTGCCAGCCGTGTGACCCGCTGGCACCGGCTGACGAAAATCAATTGGCCGCTATTGCGCAGGCCTACACTGACTATCTCACCCGCTGTAAGAAGGAAGGGCTGCACTTTATTCAGCCTGGCCGTTTTGTGCTGCCCGGCGATCTGGCCGGTGCGCCAGCGCTGCAGTTTTTCCCCTGGCCTGAGATGCAGCAATACAACGATGCTCAGCTAGCCCAGGCAGACAAGCACAGCAATCTGGGTATGCTGCGCGCCCGTTTTGACTATTACTGCCAGTCGATCGTGAAGGGTTTCTACAAAGAACACTTTGTCCGCTTTGACCGGCAAATTGTGCTGGTGGATTGCCTGCAACCGCTCAACAGTGGTCCGCAGGCATTCAATGATATGCGGCTGGCGCTGACGCAGCTGATGCAAAGTTTTCACTACGGTAAACGTACGCTGTTTCGCCGCATGTTTAACCCATGCATCGACAAATTGATGTTTGCAGCGACCAAGGCGGACCACATCACCGGCGATCAGCACGCTAATCTGGTATCGCTGTTACAACAGTTGGTACAGGAAGCCTGGCAAAATGCCGCCTTTGAGGGGATCAGCATGGATTGCGCCGGTTTGGCATCGGTGCAGGCCACCGAAACGGGCATAGTGGAATATCAGGGGCAGCCCCTTCCGGCGCTTAAAGGTCATCGGTTGAGCGACGGCGCACCGCTCACGGTGTTCCCCGGCGAAGTACCCGCGCGTTTGCCGGGTGCCGCCTTCTGGCAGCAGCAGGGTTTTCATTTTGATGAGTTCCGTCCGCGTGAAATGAGCGTGGATACGCCGTTACCGCATATCCGCCTTGATGCGGTGATGGAGTTTTTACTGGGAGATAAAATGCGATGAGCGAGCCAATCAAACCGCGTATCGATTTCGAACAGGAATTGAAAGAGCCTGAACAACCTTTCCTGCGTGCCGGTCAGACATTTGATGGCGCAGTGGCTGAGCGTTTTTTGCCCGTGAACTCAACCGAGTTGGAAATTGAGCAGCAGGAAGGCGAAGCCGAAGCGGTGATCAACCGCGTGCTGAAACCGCGCCGCAGTCTGTGGGGCAAAATGGTACGTCTGGGGCTGGCGGTATTGGGTATCAGCGTCGTTGGGCAAGGGGTGCAATGGGTTCATAGCGCATGGATCCAGCAGGATTGGGTGGCGCTCGGTGCCTGTACCGCCGGTGCTTTGATTGTGGTGGCGGGCGTCGGGTCAGTGTTGACCGAATGGCGTCGACTCTACCGTTTGCGGCAACGCGCTGACGACCGTGACACCGCAAGAGACTTATTGCATAGCCACGGGCTCGGGCAGGGGCGGGTATTCTGCGAAAAACTGGCGGCGCAGGCCGGGCTGGACAACAGCCATCCGGCGCTGCAACGCTGGATGGCATCTTTGCATGAAACGCAAAACGACCGCGAAGTGGTCGAGCTGTACGCGTGTTTAGTGCAACCGGTTCTGGATGCACAGGCAAGGCGCGAAATCAGCCATTCAGCGGCAGAGTCTGCGCTGATGATCGCCGTCAGCCCGTTGGCACTGGTGGACATGGCATTCATCGCCTGGCGCAATTTGCGTCTGGTTAACCGGATTGCCGTACTGTATGGCATTGAATTGGGCTATTTCAGCCGCCTGCGTTTGTTTCGGTTGGTGCTGCTTAATATCGCTTTTGCTGGTGCCTCCGAGCTGGTGCGCGAAGTGGGTATGGACTGGATGTCGCAGGATCTGGCTGCGCGGCTGTCCGCCCGTGCTGCGCAGGGTATCGGTGCTGGATTACTCACCGCACGTCTGGGGATTAAAACCATGGAGTTGTGTCGCCCGTTGCCGTGGCTGGAAGGCGATAAGCCTAAACTCGGAGATTTCCGCAGTGAGCTGATTGGCAAACTGAAGGCCAGTTTACAGAAGACAGATAAGCGTAACGTCGGTGTTTAAGCCCGTTATTTTTGGTAACGTATTTGGAAGATATTGAAGCGTATTTCAGATGGTGGTGGGGTAAGGATGACTCGGCCGTTGGCCTCGCCCTGCGGGTCATTGCTGCGCAACGTTGTCTCGCTTCGCTCGGCTCGAACCTTCGGGTCGAAGATTCTCTATCCTTCCCGAACTGTATATTTATTTGGAGATAAGTAAAAAATGAAGGGAACAGTGCGTATTTGAGATGGTGGTGGGGGAAGGATTCGAACCTTCGAAGTCGATGACGGCAGATTTACAGTCTGCTCCCTTTGGCCGCTCGGGAACCCCACCACGAAATTCGTGGATTTTGAATTGTGTACTGCATAAAGCGCAAACTTCATTCACTGCGTAGGCTGTTGCTGTGAACGGGGCGCATAATACCAAATGAATCGAAGCTGTAAAGTGCTGAAACTGATAATAATGTTCGTTTGATGTTTTTTTGCCCGTGGCGGTGCTTCTCTGTACAAAAAGCACCGTCGGGCGCGTATTACAAAATAACGGTGCGGTTACCGTAAACGAAGACGCGCTGAGTCAGGACGTGGTAAAGCGCGCGGCTGAGGACGTTTTTTTCAACGTCGCGGCCAGCACGCATCATATCTTCTGCGGTGTATGTGTGATCGACATTAATCACGTCTTGCATGATGATTGGGCCTTCATCAAGGCTGTCATTCACATAGTGTGCCGTGGCACCGATGATTTTTACGCCGCGCTCGTAAGCCTGTTGGTAAGGCCGGGCGCCGATAAATGCCGGTAAGAATGAGTGGTGGATGTTGATCACCTGATGCGGATAGTGCTGCACAAAACCCGGTGTCAGGACGCGCATATATTTCGCCAGAACCACATAGTCGGGCTGATACTGGTCGATCTGCTCGATCATGGCACTATCGTGCTGTTCGCGGGTCAGGCCTTCGTGGCTGACCAGATGGAACGGAATATCAAAGCGTTCGACCAAAGTTTGCAGAGTGTCGTGATTGCCGATGACTGCAGCAATTTCTACATCCAGCCCACCGTAGACAGATTTCATCAACAGATCGCCCAGACAATGTGCTTCTTTGGTCACCAGAACCACTATACGGCGACGGCCAGTACTTTGAAGCTCTCGCACTGAGCCTTTCGGCAGGGCGCTGTCAAGGTCGGCGAGCAGCGTGTTGTCATTGAAAACACCTTCAAGCTCCGTGCGCATAAAGAAACGGCCGGTGCGGTGGTCAACGAACTCATTGTTCTGCACGATATTCAGTTCGTGCTTGTAACAAATATTGGTGATTTTGGCGATCAGGCCTTTGGCATCTGGGCAAATGGTGCGTAATACCTTGGTTTGTACATTCTGTTGCGGCATGGCGGTGAGGATCCTGTCCTGTGTGTCGTAATTCTGGATGTCGTCGTAAGGGAGCGGAAAATCTGCCAGGCAGAGTTAGTGACCGCAACACTTCTTATATTTTTTGCCAGAACCACACGAGCAAATGTCATTTCTGCCGATCTGCGGTTTGACTCCGTCGATATAGTACCAGCGTTCATTCATTCGAAGAAAGCGCGAACGTTCATGCACCAGATGTACTTCTTCCGCGCCTTGTTCCTGGAAACGTGCGGCAAATTCAACATAGCCTTCATCGCTGCTTTTACCCTCTTGCTGGGCAATGACATTTAAGCCAAGCCATTGTGTGGTGGCGAAGCTTTGTTCCAGACTTTCACGCCAGCGTGCTGGTTGGCAGTCGGGGTGCCAGGTCTCAATCAGATAATTGGCATTTTTCATCTCGTAAGCACTGTAACGCGAACGCATCAGCGCTGACGGGGTAGGTGCAAAAAGCGCGTTAAGAAGAAAAGGTTGGCAACACTTTTCAAACGCTGCACCGCTTCCGCAAGGACAGGGATGTGACAAAGTAACTCCTGGATGGGCAAGAACCGCGTGGGTTGCGCTATTGAATGCATTATCACGATATGTTACCTAACAACCCTGCCGGGTGACAACGCACTTGCACTGTCAATCAGAAGCCAACGGGCTGGAGCCATCGTAAATGGAAGTGAATACAGGCACGAACAGACAATTCAAGATCGGGCTGGCGCTTGGCGCAGGTGCTGCGAAGGGTTGGGCACATATCGGGGTCATTAATGCCCTCAAAGAGATGGGGATCCAAATTGACGTAGTGGCGGGATGTTCGGTCGGTGCATTGGTCGGAGCCGCACAGGTTAGTGGCCGCTTGCCTGCGATGGAGAGTTGGGTTCGCTCATTCAGTTACTGGGATGTGTTGCGACTGATGGATTTTTCATGGCGTCGCGGTGGTTTGTTACGCGGTGAGCGGGTCTTTAATGCGGTCGCGCAACTGATTCGGGTGAACGATTTCGAACAGTGCCACATTAAGTTTGGTACCGTAGCGACTAATCTAAGCACCGGCCGGGAGCTATGGCTGACCCAGGGAGATTTACATTTGGCGATTCGTGCTTCTTGCAGTATGCCCGGCCTCTTGGCTCCGGTCTGGTACAATGGTTACTGGCTGGTCGATGGAGCGGTCGTCAACCCGGTGCCGGTTTCACTGACGCGCGCTTTGGGTGCAGATATCGTCATCGCAGTCGATCTTCAACATGATGCACATCTGATGCATCAGGATCTTCTATCGGCCCCCGTGACGCCGGATACCTTAGAAGACGATAAAGACCTCGGATGGCGTAATAAAATCCGGCAGCGGCTTTCACGACCGCGGGTCCGGCGGCCAGATGTCAGCCCGACGGCTATGGAAATTATGTCTACCTCGATCCAGGTTCTCGAGAATCGGTTGAAACGTAACCGCATGGCAGGAGACCCCCCAGATGTCATTTTACAGCCTTACTGCCCGCAGATTTCCATGTTAGATTTTCATCGTGCAGAGGAGGCAATCGAAGCGGGAAGGTTGGCAGTTGAAAAGCAAAGAGAGCAGTTACTCCCATTGATAAAAAACAAACCTTTCTAAGTAGATTAAAAATTCATTAAAGGAATCTGACAATTCTGACAAGCAAATTCAGGCTTTATGGGCCACTATTAAGAGAAGAATGACTGGGAGACCCTGATGGATAGACCACTTACGAGCAAGCACATTCTGATCGTTGAAGACGAAGCCGTTTTCCGTTCGTTGCTAGCTGGGTATGTGAGTTCATTGGGTGCGACCTTCACCGAAGCAGTCAACGGACTTGAAGCCTTAGCACTGGTAGAAGATCATCCACCCGACCTCATTTTATGCGATCTGGCGATGCCTGAAATGGGAGGGATTGAATTTGTCGAGAACTTACGCCTGCAGGGGATAAAAATCCCAGTTTTGGTCATTTCTGCCACTGATAAAATGACTGACGTAGCAACGATGTTGCGCCTGGGCGTTGAGGATGTTCTGCTTAAACCTATCAACGATCTTCAGCGTCTGCGCGATGCGCTTCTGGCGAGTTTATTCCCTAAGTTGTTCACCTCCCAGGCGTTACAGAAAAGTGATCTTATGCAGGACTGGGAGGCCCTGTGCCGTAATCCTAAAGAGGCGGCAAGGTTACTTCAGGAACTTCAACCTCCCGTACAACAAACCCTGGGAAATTGCCGGATCAATTATCGTCAGCTGACGATGGCAGAAAATGCCGGGCTGGTGCTGGATATAGCGGCACTGTCTTCGACAGATCTGGGTTTTTATTGTCTGGATGTGACGCGCGCAAAAGAAAATGGCGTACTGGCCGCATTGCTGCTTCGGGCCATTTTTGATGGATTGTTGCGTGAGCATCTAAGCGATCAACATCAGAGACTGCCCCAGATGTCGACCTTACTTAAACAGGTAAATCAGTTGTTTAAACAGGCTCGCCTTGAAGGACAATTTCCTTTGTTACTCGGTTATTATAACGCCACCCAAAAAAATCTTATCTTAGTGAGTGCCGGACTGCATGCTAATGTGAATACGGGTACTCACCAAATTCAGTTGAGTAATGGCGTACCGCTTGGCACGACAGGCTCAACCTATTCGAATCAGATAAGTCAGCGATGCGAGGCTTTCCAATGTCAGGTATGGGGTTCGGGTGGGCGTCTGAGATTAATGCTGTCTACTGAGTGAGCCTATTTCTTACCAATAAGAATAATGCCTTAATAATAATCAGTATTTCCTCTGCATAACCCTCTATATTCATGTTTAATATTATTATTCTAAGACGTATCTTATGCAAAACTTGCCTTTGCAGAGGTACTTACGCCTGAAGCTGGTATAATGCGCTGCAGAAATTTAACTCACTACTTCACATTGTTTAAAAAATTTAAAAGGAATTCGCTGATGAAAGTAACAGTTTTTGGCATTGGTTACGTAGGACTTGTTCAGGCGGCGGTTCTGGCTGAAGTCGGCCACGAAGTTTTGTGTATCGACGTTGACGCAAAAAAGGTAGAAAACCTTAAAAATGGTGACATTCCGATTTTTGAACCAGGATTGACACCACTGGTTAAACAGAACTATGAAGCCGGGCGCCTATTGTTCAGCACCGATGCAGCCGAAGGTGTGGCGCATGCCACAGTGCAGTTTATTGCCGTTGGCACACCGCCCGATGAAGACGGTTCAGCAGACCTGAAATACGTTACTGCTGTTGCACGCACTATCGCTGAACATATGACAGAACCTAAGTTTGTTATCGATAAGTCAACCGTTCCCGTCGGCACTGCGGATAAAGTCCGTGCGGTAATGACAGAAGTGCTAAAACAACGCGGTGTTGATATCGACTTCAACGTAGTCTCAAACCCTGAGTTTCTTAAAGAAGGCGCCGCAGTTTCCGACTGCATGCGTCCCGAGCGCATTGTTATCGGAACAGATAATCCAGATGCAATTGACCCGATTCGCGAGCTTTACGAACCTTTCAACCGCAATCACGATCGTATGATCCTGATGGATATCCGCAGCGCTGAGTTGACCAAATATGCTGCCAACTGCATGCTGGCAACGAAAATCAGTTTTATGAATGAGATGGCGAATCTGTCGGAAATGCTGGGTGCTGATATTGAGAAAGTCCGTCAGGGTATTGGTTCTGATTCCCGTATCGGCTATCACTTTATCTATCCCGGTTGTGGTTACGGTGGCTCATGTTTCCCGAAAGATGTGCAAGCCTTGATCCGTACTGCGGAACAGATTGGTTACCAGCCGAAACTGTTAAAAGCGGTAGAAGAGGTTAATTACCAACAAAAGTATAAATTGCCTGAGTTTATTAACCGTCACTTTGGGCAGAACCTGGAAGGTAAAACCTTTGCTTTATGGGGACTGTCATTTAAACCGAATACAGATGACATGCGTGAAGCTTCCAGCCGTGTATTAATGGAACAGCTGTGGGCCGCGGGTGCCAAAATCAAAGCTTATGATCCGGAAGCAATGAATGAAACTCAGCGGATCTACGGTTATCGGGACGATCTCGAATTGATGGGAACTAAAGAATCGGCATTGCAAAACGCCGATGCGCTGATTATCTGTACCGAATGGCAGAATTTCCGCGCCCCAGAT
This sequence comes from Ewingella sp. S1.OA.A_B6, assembly GCF_049889095.1. Taxonomy (NCBI): domain Bacteria; kingdom Pseudomonadati; phylum Pseudomonadota; class Gammaproteobacteria; order Enterobacterales; family Yersiniaceae; genus Ewingella; species Ewingella sp. S1.OA.A_B6. Next base: position 811,967 of record NZ_JBLJFK010000001.1, read on the forward strand.
TTTGATGTCATCAAAAATGCATTAAAAGAACCCGTCATTTTTGACGGTCGTAATTTATTCGATCCTGAACGTTTAGAAAAACGTGGGTTCACTTACTACGGTATTGGCCGTGGTGCATCAGTCAACCCGGTTCTGTAGGAGTATTCATGAAATATCTGGTTACTGGCGCGGCGGGTTTTATTGGTTTCTATGTGTCACAACTTCTGCTGGTAGCAGGCCATAAGGTTGTCGGGATTGACAATCTGAATGACTATTATGACGTCAACCTGAAACTTGCGCGCCTGGCACAGCTCGAAAATAAAGACGGCTTTCAGTTCATAAAACTGGATCTGGCCGACCGCGCAGGCATTGCAGCATTGTTTGAGCAACACCGTTTTGACCGTGTTATTCATTTAGCTGCGCAAGCCGGTGTTCGATATTCAATCGAAAATCCTTTGGCCTATGCGGATTCAAATCTGATTGGTTTCGTCAATATTTTGGAAGGATGTCGGTATAATAAGGTGGGACATCTACTTTATGCTTCATCGAGTTCTGTGTATGGGCTTAATAAAAAGCAACCGTTCTCAACGGAAGACTCTGTAGATCACCCGATTTCTTTATACGCGGCCACGAAAAAAGCGAATGAGTTAATGGCTCACAGCTATTCACATCTTTATGGACTGCCAACCACGGGTTTACGATTCTTCACGGTTTATGGACCTTGGGGGCGGCCTGACATGGCCCTCTTTAAGTTCACTAAAGCTATTCTTGCAGGGGATAGCATTGATGTTTATAACCATGGGGAAATGCGACGGGACTTTACCTATATCGACGATATCGCTGCGGCCATATTACGCCTGCAGGATGTAGTTCCTGTGGTTGATAATAACTGGACGGTAGAACAGGGGTCACTGGCAAGCAGTTCGGCACCTTATAAGGTTTACAATATCGGCAATAGTGATCCGATAAGTTTGATGATATATATCCAGGCGCTTGAATCAGCTTTGGGTGTTAAGGCACGTAAAAACATGCTGCCGATGCAACCCGGTGATGTACTTGAGACCAGTGCAGACACCCAGGCATTATACGAAGCCATTGATTTTCGGCCTGAGACACCGGTTGACGAGGGGGTAAAGAACTTCGTTAATTGGTATCGGACGTTCTACCCAAGCTAAAACGAGGGTGTAGGCTAGCTCTGGGCTGCTACGGCAGCCCTTTTTACATTCACTTTTTACCCAGGATACTTGCCATTGCATTGGCTACGGTTACTCACCTGGATCATTGACTCACGCAAACTCACCGGGATTGACGAGCATTAGGGGCCGCTACAAGCAACGTTCAAATCTGCTTACTGCAGATCAGTCCTGCAGCTTGAGTTATTTTGGGTATATACCCTGTTTCCCTTGGTTATATAATTGTTGAATATTTCTACAAATGGTAATCACAATTCATCTGTTTACTGAGTTGTAGTCAGTTTTTGCATGAGTCAAAACAAAAAACCCGCCGACCAGGGCAGGTTTTATAAGTAAAATTAAGCGAGAGCGGTAATAAACTATTACAGCAAGAAGTCATCCAACTTTTTGCCTTGTTCTTCGATAGCTTTCTTGATCACTGCTGGAGTACGGCCCTGACCAGTCCAGGTTTTGTTTTCGCCGTTCTCGTCGATATATTTGTATTTGGCTGGACGTGCAGCACGCTTTGCTTTGCCTGTGGCTTTAGTCGCAGCCATAGTTTGCAGTAATTCGTTAGGATCAATGCCATCAGCAATCAGCATTTCGCGATATTGCTGCAGTTTACGAGTGCGTTCTTCGATATCTTTAGTTGCCTGAGTATCTTCTTCACGGCGCTCATTAACTACAACCTCTAATTTCTCAAGCATCTCTTCCAGAGTTTCCAGAGTGCATTCTCTTGCTTGCGCGCGCAGAGTACGGATGTTGTTCAGAATCTTTAATGCTTCGCTCATTATACTAGTCTCAATTATATTGGTGGGAGGCGTTGTTAACTAATAATAGATTGCTCTCTAGCGTTCTGCAATAGCCAATTTGTTTATTTGACGAGAATTTACTCTTTTAAAACCTTAATTGCATTGTTTGATAAAAATATAATCGCCTTAAAGAACCCTATTTATCTTGCGTCTATAAGCTAAATTTCAATATGCGGATGGTGACTTTTTGTGAGCGCTGTCATGAGGTTTTATAACTTCAAGCTGTAATTGTACCAAATTAAACGCGTCGATTTCGGCACAGGAATCAGGCAGATTGCCAGTAAATAGCTAATACTATCTTGGCTTAAGCAACCCGGTTGATTAGCGATGCTAAAGGTAATGTGGGATATACCCATGCTGTGAGCATTCAATGCTAAGTAGATAAATTGTTGTCTAACTTATATAGCGCGTGCCCACATCGTTTCTCAACGAGTTAACCAGATAAAACTTATATGTTTTAAACTTATTCCTAATATTCGATTGTAAATAACTGTGATGCTACGCAAGAAAAAAATGTTGTCATCGCAGAATTTGTAGCACGTTAGAACCCTATGTTGGCTAGTTTGAACCTTATGATACAATTGATAACACAGAACTTACGCCCCAATATACCTACGGAGCTGCCGGTCTATGGCACAACTTTATTTTTACTATTCGGCAATGAATGCCGGAAAATCGACCTCTTTGTTACAGTCTTCTTATAACTATCAAGAACGTGGAATGCGCACGTTAGTATTAACCGCAGAAATTGACCACCGATTTGGTGTGGGTAAAGTAAGTTCTCGAATTGGTTTATCATCAGAGGCGCAGCTCTATAACAAAAAAAGTGAACTCTACGCTATGGTAGCGCAGGAGCACCTTCAGCAGTTGATACACTGCGTTTTGATTGATGAAAGTCAGTTCCTCTCAAAAGCACAGGTTGCCCAATTGACGGATGTTGTCGATGAGTTGGATATTCCAGTGCTCTGCTACGGATTACGTACCGATTTCCGAGGGGAATTATTTGAGGGCAGTGAATATTTGCTGGCTTGGGCAGATAAATTGGTTGAGCTTAAAACTATCTGCCACTGCGGGCGTAAAGCTAATCGTGTATTACGACTTGATGAACATGGTGAACCGCTTCACGATGGCGCGCAGGTGGTGATAGGCGGCAATGAGAGCTACGTCTCCGTCTGCCGTAAGCATTTCAAAGAGGCGATGGCGGAATGCAGCAGTGACGTATCTGAGGAGGCGTGAGCGCCCCGGCAGGCTATATTTGTACTTAAAAATAAAAAACCCGCCGAAGCGGGTTTTTTATTTCAGCCAACTAGTTAATTATTTCTTGGCAGACTTCTTTTCCACTTTTACAGTGGGCGCAGCCACAACCACGTCAGTTTCTTCTTCGCTGAATTTACGGCCGTAGTATGTATCCATCAGAATCTGTTTCAGTTCTGCGATCAGTGGGTAACGTGGGTTAGCACCGGTACACTGGTCATCGAAGGCATCTTCAGAAAGTTTGTCAATTTTAGCCAGGAAGTCAGCTTCCTGAACTCCCGCTTCACGAATTGACGTCGGGATGCCCAGTTCTGCTTTAATTTCGTCCAACCAGGTCAACAGTTTTTCAATTTTCTGGGCAGTACGGTCACCCGCAGCGCTCAGACCTAAGTGGTCAGCCACTTCTGCATAACGACGACGCGCCTGTGGGCGGTCATACTGACTGAAAGCAGTTTGTTTAGTTGGGTTGTCATTCGCGTTGTAACGGATAACGTTAGAAATCAACATCGCATTAGCCAAGCCGTGCGGTATATGGAACTCAGAACCCAGTTTGTGAGCCATAGAGTGACAGACACCCAAGAATGCGTTGGCAAAGGCGATACCAGCGATAGTCGCGGCATTGTGAACACGTTCACGGGCAACCGGGTTTTTCGCGCCGTCTTTGTAGCTGGCAGGCAGGAATTCTTTAAGCAGTTTAAGCGCTTGCAGAGCCTGACCATCGGAGTATTCGTTAGCCAGCACAGAAACATAAGCTTCAAGTGCGTGAGTTACCGCATCAAGACCACCGAAAGCACAAAGAGATTTTGGCATGTTCATTACCAGGTTGGCATCAACAATTGCCATATCTGGAGTTAACGCATAGTCAGCCAGTGGGTATTTTTGCCCTGTTGCATCATCAGTTACAACCGCAAATGGCGTTACTTCTGAACCGGTACCGGAAGTGGTGGTAACCGCGATCATTTTGGCTTTTACGCCCATTTTCGGGAACTTGTAGATACGTTTACGGATGTCCATAAAACGCAGTGCCAAATCTTCGAACTGAGTATTTGGATGTTCGTAAAGAACCCACATGATTTTAGCCGCATCCATTGGTGAACCGCCACCCAGCGCGATGATAACGTCTGGTTTGAAGGAGTTCATTTGCTCAGCACCTTTACGAACGATGCTCAGGGTAGGATCCGCTTCGACTTCGAAGAACACTTCCGTTTCGATACCGTGGCCTTTCAGCACGCTGGTGATCTGGTCAGCATAACCAGCATTGAACAGGAAACGGTCAGTTACGATGAAGGCACGTTTTGCACCATCAGTCGCCACTTCTTCCAGGGCGATTGGCAGTGAGCCCCGACGGAAGTAGATTGATTTCGGAAGTTTATGCCACAACATGTTTTCTGCTCGCTTCGCTACAGTTTTCTTGTTGATCAGATGTTTAGGTCCGACGTTTTCAGAGATGGAGTTACCACCCCACGAGCCGCAACCTAAGGTCAATGATGGAGCAAGTTTGAAGTTGTAGAGGTCGCCGATACCACCCTGAGAGGCTGGGGTGTTGATCAGAATACGTGCGGTCTTCATTTTGTCGCCAAAATAGTTAACACGTTCTGGCTGGTTGTCTTGGTCAGTGTATAAGCAAGATGTATGGCCGATCCCGCCCATCTCTACCAGTTTCTCTGCTTTTTCTACCGCATCTTCAAAGTTCTTGGCGCGGTACATTGCAAGGGTAGGGGACAGTTTTTCATGAGCGAATGGTTCAGACTCATCAACATTTTTCACTTCACCAATCAACACTTTTGTGTGTGATGGAACTTTAATCCCTGCCATTTCTGCAATTTTAGTCGCTGGCTGGCCAACAATAGCCGCATTCAGGCCACCATTTTTCAGGATGATATCCTGAACAGCTTTCAGGTCCTTGCCTTGCAGCATGTAACCACCGTGTGAAGAGAAACGTTCACGAACAGCGTCATATACAGAATCAACAACGATAATTGACTGCTCTGAAGCACAGATCACGCCATTATCGAAGGTTTTAGACATAAGAATAGAAGCAACAACGCGTTTGATGTCAGCTGTTTCATCTACGACTACTGGGGTGTTGCCTGCACCTACACCAATGGCGGGTTTACCAGAGCTGTATGCTGCTTTAACCATACCAGGACCACCGGTTGCCAGAATCAGGTTCACATCTGGGTGATGCATCAGTTGGTTAGACAGCTCAACACTTGGTTCGTCGATCCAGCCAATAATATCTCTCGGCGCACCCGCTGCAATCGCTGCCTGAAGAACAATATCTGCAGCTTTGTTGGTGGCGTTTTTAGCACGTGGGTGTGGAGAGAAGATAATACCGTTACGGGTTTTCAAGCTAATAAGTGCTTTGAAAATCGCGGTAGAAGTTGGGTTGGTGGTAGGGACGATACCGCAAATGATGCCGATAGGTTCAGCAATGGTGATGGTACCGAAGGTGTCATCTTGCGACAGAATGCCACAGGTTTTTTCGTCTTTGTAGGCGTTATAGATGTATTCGGAAGCGAAGTGGTTTTTAATCACTTTATCTTCAACGATACCCATACCGGATTCTTCAACGGCCAATTTAGCAAGCAGGATACGGGCATCGGCGGCAGCCAGAGCGGCAGCGCTGAAGATTTTATCTACTTGTTCTTGGGTGAAGTTAGCATATTCGCGCTGTGCTTTTTTGACTCGGGCTACGAGTGCGTTCAATTCAGCGACATTTGTTACAGCCATAATGCTCTCCTGATAAAGTTAAACTCTTTTAGTAAATAATCCGCCAGAGGCTAGTATAGCTGTGCCACCCCACACTGTGAAAACAAAGTAATACTATTGTTATCACGATGTTGTCTCTGGTTGTTTATTTGCTCAAATAGCTTTAATTGGGAAAGAATATCCTACTAGGTAAATTGTTGAAACCGCTTGGGAGTATGGTCTCTCCATTGCGTGAACTACTCAGTGACTATGTATAAAGCATACCTATTAGTGGCTAGACCAATTTTGATCTGAATCAAAAAACACCTTTGCTGACACCTTTCAGCTCACCTTGTTGAGAACCGATATCATCATGCACTAAGTCCTTAACAAATGTAACTGATTGAGTACGCTGTAAGCCGATGTTTTTAACAATAGTGATTAAAACTGCTTTTTGTAACATATCTGGTGCTAAATACTGCCAAACAGCATGGCGTCTCCACTGTAATTCCAGTAGATTAGCGCCAAATCTTGACCATCCTTTACTGGCATATTGTGCGGAGTTCTGCGTGAGCCAATCTTTGTTAGATTTTTCAGGCTATATCAAATTTTTCGTCGGCCTTTTTGCCTTGGTTAACCCGGTGGGGATTTTGCCGGTATTCATAAGCATGACCAGCTACCAGGCGGCGGCAGGCCGAAATAAAACCAATATGACAGCCAACCTCTCGGTGGCCATTATATTGTGGACTGCACTATTTCTCGGTGACGCAATACTGCATATTTTTGGGATCTCTATTGACTCATTCCGAATTGCTGGCGGTATTCTGGTCGTAAGCATCGCCATGTCGATGATCAGCGGCAAACTCGGCGAAGACAAACAGAATAAGCAAGAGAAGTCAGAAACAGCCATACGCGAAAATGTCGGTGTGGTTCCACTGGCTCTTCCTTTGATGGCCGGTCCGGGTGCCATCAGTTCAACCATCGTCTGGAGTTCGCGTTTTAACGGCTGGCAAAATTTACTGGGCTTGACGGTCGCGATTGCCTTTTTTGCTTTTTGTTGCTGGCTACTATTCCGTGCTGCACCTCTGCTTGTAAGGCTGCTGGGGCAAACCGGGATTAACGTCATTACTCGTATTATGGGCCTTTTGTTGATGTCGCTAGGTATCGAGTTCATCGTGACCGGCGTTAAGGCAATCTTCCCCGGTCTGCTTTAGCCCCTACAACCCCTAGATTAAGACGCTGTAAGCCAGCACTTTCTCAGTATTAGTGGCGGTAATTATTAACCCCACTAATACCTGCATGCATTAATTTAGTGCAACTAATGACTTATTAATGACCATCTGCACTCAAATGTAGCTCAAACGCACTTTCTAACCCTATTTATATCTCAAACTGTTATTTTTATTAGTTTACTGGCACAAATATTCCCTTTATTGACACTTTTGCTGCCCGTTTCGATGTTAATTTAATCACATCATTCTGTAGGGCTTGTACAGGATGTATCGAGATGATATTAGTGTTTACCTCGCTCCCAATAGGTGTTTATTCTTAAAAGACGCTGAATGTTAACTTATTGTGTTAGTGGATTTTTTGGGCAGTGATGTTTAAGTAATAACCTTTTTTTTGGTATTATTTGTTTATTAAACATATAGTTATGGCATTGTTTCTTGATGTTGCCCAAAGTGGTTCAAATCGTTTGGTAACAAAGAAAGGAGAAATGCATAACATTTTCGTAAAATTTATTGGCGCAGTTAACAAGCTTCTGATAATTTTCGGGACGTCTCTACAAATGGAAAGTTGTTTCGGTTTAATGCCGAAGTGAAATTGGATCTCACTAAGAGAATAAGAATAAGCATTTTAATTTGTTTTTGGAGCATATTTTGGTCGAAACTGTGCACGTAAAGACAATCATATATTCTTTATGTTTCTGCATTTCCCAACGGGTGTGTTTGGCACCTTTAATGCATAACGTTGCGGCGGCCAGTAATCCTACCAATCAGTTTTCACGGTCTCTATTTTCCAATCTGTTCAATTGCGCGGTGAGCACTGTGACATCTGAATCTGGAAAGCTAAGACAAATAAAGCATTAGCCTGTTGTGTTCGAAAGGTATGAACTCCTCAGTTGCAACTCGTTGAACACGGCAAGCGAAAGGACGGGGTCTTCCTTAAACGATCTCTGAAATTGAAAGGCGATTAACAGTCTCAAATTTCATCAGTTAGCAAAAGGTAGTAGGGGATAGCCGGCTTCCTCGCTTGGCTAAAACATCGGATTTTTCTATAGGGTAAGTCGTTCCTGCCCATGATCAACCGAAAACCCACACAGGGGTTTATCTTGCCTATAGTGCGCAAGTTCATAATAAAAACTGGAGTTGAATGACAATGACCAACATCACAAAAAAAACTATCCTCGCCGCCTGCATCATGGCCGCAATGGGTGTGGCAACTGCAGGCAGCGCATTCGCTGCTGACGTTCCCGCTGGTGTAAAACTGGCTGACAAGCAAGAACTGGTGCGTAACAACGGTTCAGAAGTACAATCACTGGACCCGCATAAAGTCGAAGGTGTACCTGAATCCAACGTGATCCGCGACCTGCTCGAAGGGTTGATCAATACATCGAATGCGGATGGCCATGTTATTCCGGGTGTTGCTGAGACCTGGGAAAATAAAGACTTTAAAGTCTGGACTTTCCACCTGCGTAAAGACGCGAAATGGTCAAACGGTGACCCCGTTACTGCCGAAGACTTCGTATACAGCTGGCAGCGCCTGGCTGACCCTAAAACGGCATCCCCGTATGAAAGCTACCTGCAATATGGTCATATCGAAAACATCGATGACATCATCAGCGGTAAAAAAAGCCCTGACACGCTGGGTGTGAAAGCGCTTGATGACCACACTCTGCAAGTTACCCTGACTGAACCCGTCCCATACTTCGTAAAAATGCTGTCCCACACCGCGATGAAACCGGTCAATAAAAAAACCGTTGAGAAGTTCGGCGACAAGTGGACGCAGCCAGAGAACTACGTCAGCAACGGCGCTTACAAACTGAAAGCCTGGACCGTCAACGAACGTATCGTTCTTGAGCGTAACCCTGCGTACTGGGATAATGCTAAAACAGTGATTAATCAGGTTACTTACCTGCCAATCTCTTCAGAAGTGACTGATGTTAACCGTTACCGCAGCGGCGAAATCGACATGACGTACAACAACATGCCGATTGAACTGTTCCAGAAACTGAAAAAAGAGATCCCAACTGAAGTTCATGTTGACCCGTATCTGTGTACTTATTACTACGAAATCAACAATCAGAAAGCCCCGTTCAACGATGAGCGTGTTCGCACCGCACTAAAATTGGGCCTGGATCGCGATATTATTGTTGATAAAGTTAAAGCACAGGGCGATCTGCCAGCCTACGGCTATACCCCTCCTTACACTGATGGTGCCAAACTGACGCCACCGGCCTGGTTCAAAGAAACTCAGGATCAACGTAACGCGCAAGCGAAGAAATTGCTGGCCGAAGCCGGTTATACCGATGCTAAGCCGTTAACCTTCAGCCTGCTTTACAACACTTCTGATCTGCATAAAAAACTGGCTATTGCCGCTGCTGCCATCTGGAAGAAAAATCTGGGTGTCAACGTGAAACTGGAAAACCAGGAGTGGAAAACTTTCCTGGATAGCCGTCATCAGGGTAACTTCGACGTTGCACGTGCGGGCTGGTGTTCTGACTACAACGAACCTTCTTCATTCCTCAATACTATGCTCTCTAATAGCAGCAACAACACCGCTCACTATAAGAGCGCAGACTTTGACAAAGCCATTGCTGCCACTTTGAATGCGAAGACTGATGACGAGCGCGCAGCCCTTTATCAAAAAGCGGAAACCCAGCTAGACAAAGACTCCGCCATCGTGCCTGTTTATTACTACGTGAATGCGCGTCTGGTGAAACCTTACGTTGGTGGTTACACAGGTAAAGATCCGCAGGATAACGTCTACGTTAAAGATTTATACATTATTAAACACTAATCAGTGCAGAGCAGGGCGTCCCCGAGCCGTCCTGCTCGTTATTTGATCAAGTTAATGTTCTTAGTACTGGCATTGTCAGTGCTAAAGCAAAGAGCCACCGCCACGGCAACTATGATTTGCTGTGGCGATAAAGCCAAAACTATCAAGCTGTAGTGCAGGCTTAGAAACAGGTACGGGCAATGTTAAAGTTTATTTTACGCCGCTGTCTGGAAGCGATTCCGACGCTATTCATTCTGATCACCATCTCGTTTTTTATGATGCGTCTCGCGCCGGGAAGCCCATTTACGGGGGAGCGTAATCTTCCGCCAGAAGTTATGGCGAACATTGAGGCTAAATATCACCTCAATGACCCCATCTATAAACAGTACTTCCATTATTTAGAGCAACTGGCCAAAGGTGATTTCGGCCCATCGTTCAAATACAAGGACTACACCGTTAATGATTTGGTTGCGGCTTCATTCCCAGTTTCTGCGAAACTCGGGCTGGCCGCATTCATCATGGCGATTGTTTTTGGTGTGACTGCCGGTGTTATTGCCGCGCTTAATCAGAACACCAAATGGGATTACTCGGTAATGGGGGTAGCCATGACCGGTGTTGTCATCCCGAGCTTCGTGGTAGCACCCCTGCTGGTACTGGTATTCTCAATCACCCTGAAATGGTTACCGGGCGGCGGCTGGAACGGTGGTGGGGTGAAATATATGATCCTACCCATGGTAGCGCTTTCTTTAGCGTACGTTGCCAGTATTGCGCGTATCACCCGTGGTTCGATGATTGAAATTCTCCATTCCAACTTTATTCGTACTGCGCGTGCCAAAGGTTTACCGCTGCATCGCATTATTCTGCGCCATGCGCTTAAACCCGCACTGCTGCCGGTACTCTCTTATATGGGGCCTGCGTTTGTAGGCATTATTACCGGCTCAATGGTTATTGAGAGCATCTTCGGATTGCCAGGTATCGGCCAGTTATTTGTTAACGGCGCACTCAACCGTGACTACTCTCTGGTACTGAGCCTGACAATTCTGGTGGGTGCGCTGACCATTTTGTTCAACGCGATCGTCGATGTGCTTTACGCCGTTATCGATCCGAAAATCCGTTATTAATGCTGGAGTTTGTCAATGATGTTAAGTAAGAAAAAAAACGACGCTCTGGAAAACTTCAGCGAAAAGCTGGAAGTTGAGGGCCGCAGTTTATGGCAGGATGCACGTCGCCGTTTTATGGGCAACCGTGCTGCGGTTACCAGCCTTATTGTGCTGGCATTCATCGCGTTATTCGTGGCCTTTGCGCCAGTGTTGTCGCAATTTGCCTATGCGGATACCGACTGGAATATGATGTCAGCCGCGCCAGATTTTGCCTCCCACCACTATTTCGGTACTGATTCATCCGGACGTGACTTGCTGGTTCGCGTGGCGATCGGTGGACGTATTTCTCTGATGGTCGGTGTGTCAGCGGCGCTGGTGGCAGTGATCCTGGGGACGCTGTATGGTTCACTATCAGGCTATCTCGGCGGCAAAATCGACTCTGCGATGATGCGTTTATTAGAAATCCTCAACTCTTTCCCGTTTATGTTCTTCGTTATCCTGCTGGTCACTTTCTTTGGGCAAAACATTTTGCTGATTTTTGTGGCCATAGGCATGGTGTCCTGGCTGGATATGGCACGTATCGTTCGTGGCCAGACCCTCAGCCTGAAACGAAAAGAGTTCATTGAAGCGGCTTTAGTCAGTGGTGTCTCTACCCGCAATATAGTGTTGCGTCATATCGTGCCGAACGTGCTCGGCGTGGTGGTAGTTTATGCATCTCTGCTGGTTCCAAGCATGATCTTATTCGAATCCTTCCTTAGCTTTCTCGGATTGGGTACGCAAGAACCGTTAAGCAGTTGGGGCGCGTTATTAAGTGACGGTGCCAACTCGATGGAAGTTTCACCGTGGTTACTGCTGTTCCCTGCAGGCTTCCTGGTTGTGACTCTGTTTTGTTTCAACTTTATCGGCGATGGCTTGCGTGATGCCCTCGACCCGAAAGATCGTTAAGGAGTGCAACCATGAGCACCATTAATCCTGCTACTTTCGCCGCACCCGCGGCTGTTGACGGCCAGTCGCCGCCAATTCTGCTTGATGTTAAAGACCTGCGTGTCACTTTTGACACGCCGGACGGTGATGTCACCGCTGTTAACGATCTGCACTTCGACCTGCGAGCGGGTGAAACACTGGGTATCGTCGGTGAGTCAGGCTCCGGCAAATCGCAAACCGCATTTGCGCTTATGGGCCTGCTGGCCAGCAATGGCCACATCGGTGGTTCTGCAAAATTCAACGGTCGTGAAATCCTCAATTTGCCACCGAAGCAGCTCAACAAGCTGCGCGCTGAACAGATTTCGATGATTTTCCAGGATCCCATGACGTCGCTTAATCCGTACATGCGCGTGGGCGAGCAGTTGATGGAAGTGCTGATGCTGCATAAACGCATGAGCAAAAGAGAAGCTTTTGAAGAGTCAGTACGTATGCTTGATGCGGTGAAAATGCCGGAAGCACGCAAACGCATGAAGATGTACCCGCACGAATTTTCCGGCGGTATGCGACAGCGTGTGATGATTGCTATGGCATTGCTATGTCGTCCTAAATTGCTGATTGCCGATGAGCCCACCACGGCGCTGGACGTCACCGTTCAGGCACAGATAATGACGCTGCTCAATGAGCTCAAAGCAGAGTTCAATACCGCTATCATCATGATCACGCACGATCTCGGCGTCGTTGCCGGGATTTGTGACAAAGTGCTGGTAATGTATGCTGGCCGTACCATGGAATATGGTCAGGCCCGCGATGTGTTTTATGACCCGTGCCATCCGTACTCTATTGGCCTGCTCAATGCCGTTCCCCGTCTTGATGCTGAAGGCGGAATGATGACAACGATTGCAGGTAACCCGCCAAACTTGCTGCGTTTACCTAAAGGCTGTCCTTTCCAGCCCCGCTGCCAGTATGCGATGGATATCTGTCACACTGCGCCTCCGCTTGAGCGTTTTGGTGAGGGTCGTTTACGTGCCTGCTTTAAGCCGGTCGAGGAGTTGGTATGACAGATCACACCGTTTTGCACAGCCCGTCAGTGAATAATGAAGCACCGCCAGATAAAAAAGTGCTGCTCGAAGTGGCAGATTTGAAAGTGCACTTTGATATCAGAGATGGCAAGCAATGGTTCTGGCAGCCGGCCAAAACCCTGAAAGCGGTAGATGGTGTCACCCTGCGTTTATACGAAGGTGAAACCCTCGGTGTGGTCGGGGAGTCAGGCTGCGGTAAGTCGACTTTCGCTCGCGCCATTATCGGCTTGGTGAAAGCGACTGAGGGTAAAGTGGCCTGGCTAGGCAAAGACCTGCTGAATATGTCTGATGCTGAATGGCGCCATACGCGCAGCGACATTCAAATGATTTTCCAGGATCCTCTGGCCTCGCTTAACCCGCGAATGACCATTGGTGAGATTATTGCTGAACCGCTAAAAACCTATAATCCTAAAATGCCGAAGTTGCAGGTGAAGGAAAAAGTGAAGGCGATGATGCTCAAGGTTGGCCTGTTGCCTAACCTGATCAACCGTTACCCACATGAATTTTCCGGCGGTCAGTGTCAGCGCATCGGTATCGCGCGTGCTTTAATCCTTGAACCCAAACTGATCATTTGTGATGAACCGGTTTCTGCACTTGACGTGTCGATTCAGGCTCAGGTGGTTAACCTGTTGCAGCAATTGCAGCGTGAGATGGGGCTGTCGTTGATTTTTATCGCCCACGATTTGGCGGTAGTCAAACATATATCCGATCGCGTGCTGGTGATGTATCTCGGCCATGCAGTAGAACTTGGTACTTATGATGAGGTTTATCATAATCCGCAACACCCTTACACCCGTGCGCTGATGTCAGCGGTACCTGTACCGGATCCGGATAAAGAGCGTAATAAGGTGATTCAGTTGCTGGAGGGAGATCTGCCTTCACCAATTAATCCGCCTTCGGGCTGCGTATTCCGTACTCGCTGTCCGATTGCGGGACCGGAATGTGCCATCACCCGTCCGCTGCTCGAAGGCAGTTTCCGTCACGCGGTCTCCTGTCTGAAAGTGGATCCGCTCTGAGAATATAGCGTGGATTGGAAGCATAAAAAAACCTGCCAGTGGCAGGTTTTTTTATGGAAATTAAATGCCTACCCTACATTATTCCAACTGCGTCAGGAGAGTTCACACAGAGTCAGCGCGAAGGGTGGCGGGTAAAGTTATTCTTTCCAGAGAATATGACACAGCTTGTTGTCCTTCTCACGGCACAAAAGTACGCGGGCAAAAATGTCGTTGATAGGCTGGTCTTCTGCATCAGCCAGCCCGATCACCACTTCGGCAAAGAAATCCGGGTTCAGATCGTAATCTACGTGTTCTACCCAATCTTCGGCCGGGTCATAAAGTTCTGCGCCACCGCGTTCTTCAAACTGCAGATTAAAAATCAGGATATCCGCAGGATCAAGATTGTCGCCCGCCAGTTCCAGGAAAATATCGTAGGCTTGTTCAAGGGTTTCATCGTCGGTCAGGCGATTATTCAGATCCATAAAATTCTCTTTAATAAAAGTAGTGTGTATCACGTGCGTATTTAAACATTCCTGCCGCGATTTTTACAGCAGTGGACTGAAAAAGTAGAACAACCGCTCGATGATCCGATGCCAGAACGGACGTTTGAGCCAGGCTTCGACATCCAGCAGATGCGAACGAGCGATGTAATCATCTTGTACCTGCGCCAAATCGTTACCAAAGCCATCATCATCAATCACCAGCGTGATTTCGAAGTTCAGCCATAAACTGCGCATATCGAGATTGACCGTCCCGACCAGGCTCAATTGTCCGTCAACCAAGATGCTCTTGGTGTGCAGCAAGCCATCTTCGAACTGATAGATCTTAACGCCTGCTTCCAGCAACTCATTGAAGAAGGCCCGGCTTGCCCAGCCAACCATCATAGAGTCATTCTTCATCGGCATCACGATGCTGACATCAACACCGCGCTGCGCTGCGGTACAAATAGCGTGCAGCAGGTCATCGCTCGGCACGAAGTAGGGCGTAGTCATCACCAACTGCTCTCGGGCAGAATAGGCGGCGGTGAGCAGTGCCTGATGGATCATATCTTCCGGGAAGCCCGGACCTGAGGCGATCACCTGAATGGTGTGACCACTTTCCTTCTCGAAAGGCATCTGATTGAGATCAGGCTCTGGCGGCAAAATACGTTTACCGGTTTCAATCTCCCAGTCGCAGGAGTAGACAATCCCCATGGTTGTGGCCACCGGACCTTCCATACGGGCCATCAGGTCAATCCACTGGCCGACTCCAGCATCCTGTTTAAAGAAGCGTGGATCGACCATATTCATGCTGCCGGTATAGGCTACATAGTTATCGATTAAGATAATTTTTCGGTGCTGACGTAAATCCATACGTCGCAGGAAGACACGGAACAGGTTTACCTTCAGCGCTTCGACGACTTCAATCCCGGCATTACGCATCATCGCCGGATAAGGGCTGCGGAAGAAGGCGACGCTGCCCGCGGAGTCAAGCATGAGACGGCAGTGAATGCCACGACGTGATGCTGCCATCAGCGACTCAGCGACCTGGTCGACCAACCCACCGGGCTGCCAGATATAGAACACCATCTCAATATTATGTCGGGCCAGTTCGATATCTCGCATAATGGCGTGCAGCGTGTCATCGCTGGTGGTCAGTAGTTGAAGTTGGTTGCCCTTAACGCCTGCGATGCCCTGGCGGCGCTCGCATAGCTGGAAAAGTGAGCTGGCGATTTCGCTGTTTTCAGTCGCGAAAATCCGGTGGCAGCCTTTTAGATCATTAAGCCAACGCGCGGTAGAGGGCCACATAGCCTTGGCGCGCTCTGCCCGGCGTTTGCCCAGATGCAGTTCACCAAAGGAAAGATAGGCAATAATACCGACCAGCGGAATGATGTAGATAATCAGCAACCATGCCATAGCAGAAGGCACCGCGCGTCGCTTCATTAAAATGCGCAGGGTCACGCCAGCAATCAGTAACCAGTAGCCAAAAATCAAAAGCCAGCTAATTACCGCATAAAAAGTTGTCATAAGGGCGAAAAATCCTGTTCGCAAGCCATGGAAGGCAGTGTACGCAGTGTTAGTGAAAGGGGATATTGTTTTAACGAATTTACGCCCTTCAATCAATCAGCTACAGCTGAAAATAGTGCCGGAAGTAAAAACCTTCATCGCACTGTCATCAAGGGTAGCTGAAAACTGACATTTTAGGTGGAATACACGCAAAGCCTTGTGAAGAGGTTTAGATTGTCAATTTTAGCGGCCTAAGAGGGTGTATAAAATCCGCCTGCAAAACTCTGCTACAAAACGGTGTGAACCTAAAAATTATTCCTGCAAACCAGCACAATTCTTGTATGTCACACTCGGTTTAAAGAAGAGGGCAATGGCCCCAACGATTTCTATAACATGGTAGAAAAGTCGCTTTCTGACATTGAGGTTTTAACATTAATACCTACTGCCGTGCGGTCAGCATAGCGATATTTCCATGAAAGCATTGGGCTAATAAAACGTCATCGATAGGCAGTCTTAATTTGACTTAAAAATTATTTAAGTATTTATCACGGACTCTGTAGGCTGATGACTTCCCTGGTGTTGGCCGAATTGGCAACCTCACTTTCTTCTAATAGGAAAGTGAGATTTTTTGACTGCTCGAAATGAAACGAGCGAAAAGTATCCACTTAATGGCTTCTTTATCGCAGAGTCTGACGCATAAAGAAATGGACTGCTATATTCCCGGGCCATGGCTGGCATAGTTATCTGCTGCGTAAAGCCCACACAAAAAACCGGCTCGAGGGCCGGGCCTGCATCTTTGCAGAATCATCAGAACTTACTAGCGAGTATTAACATATCGCTAAGATGATAGTAGGCCTCTGAGTTCAGATAGATAACTAAAGTTAAATTAAATTCGAATTATGCGTTGTAGGATCATGCGATGGCTAAACCGAAAAGTGCGCCAACTCCGGATGAGACGCCCATGGCTAGCGCACTCCAGAACGTCACCCGAACAATACCTGGGAGCAATGGTGCGCCACCGGCCCTCGCGGCAATCCCACCCAGAAAAGCAAGAGACGCTAAAGCAGAAAGAGCGATTGCCGGCAGTGCCCAATGTGCTGACACGACGATCGCCACCGTGAGAGGCAATATTGCCCCCGCAGAAAAACTTAATGCAGACGCCCATGCCGCCTGAAGGGGGCGCGCGGTAGTGATCTCTGAGATCCCCAGTTCATCACGCGCATGTGCGCCTAATGCGTTATATTTCATCAACTGATGTGCCACCTGTTGAGCCAACGTGATGTCCAGACCCCGGCTGACATAAATAGAGGCGAGTTCGTTAAGTTCCCCATGATAATCAGTGCTCAACTCATCCCGTTCCTCCGCCAGCGCTGCCTTTTCAGTATCTGACTGGGAGGAGACCGAGACATACTCACCGGTCGCCATCGACATCGCTCCCGCCACCAGACCGGCCACGCCTGTCAGCAGGATATTCTGATGAGTTGCATTAGCCGACGCCACGCCCAACAACAAACTGGCTGTCGAGACAATTCCGTCATTGGCACCAAGAACCACTGCCCGAAGCCAGCCTATTCTATCAATGCTGTGTCGCTCTTTTTGCATTAAGTGATCCTTTGGACGTCACTATTTCGAATGGTTAAATACCCTGATGCCCCCGACTGATAATTTTCCTCAGCCGTAACAAATAAACCTTAATTCACTAATTCATTCCGTGCGACAGACGATTTTTATATCGCTCAATCAGAATATGTAAAATCCCCATCACACCGTGCGCATAAAAATAAATCTCAATGAAAGTTGTTAGAAATTTATGCCAGTGAAGCACCGACATCGATGCTGATGCAGAAAAAGGTGAATTGATAACGGTGCTTAACAGGAACCACAATCCTCCTGACAGTGCTACGCTCAACAATGCCAGAACGCCAAGTCCTTGAATGGTGCTGGCAATGCCGCCGCTGTGCGCCTCTGGTAGCTGAAATTTTTTCAACGTTTTTATGTCGTCAATAATCCCTTTGAAATCATACTTTACCCATGAGAAGTAATATGTAAAACCCCGCTGAGTCAACATCCAACCTAACATGAGGAAGCCACATATAATCAGCCCTAGCCCAGAAATGACGTGGAACCAGGTGATGAACCCTTCCAGAGTGTGCTCGCTCAGTGCCTCACTTTCGGTCAGGTTTGAATTAATGATCTGTGAAAGTATTAGGAGGGCTACGATGATATGCAGAACTCGAAAAAAAGGCGCATATTCATGGGGTAACAGGTTAAATATTCGCGATTTCATTAATGGCAGCCTTGGTTTGTATTCTTATCGATAGAGTGGATTATATGGCCCGATTATTAATGAAACCTTAGTTTATTAAAATATAATAATACCTTTCAATAATTCACGCTAAAATGATAACTATTGTTATTTCTATTTCTATTTTTTTATCTACTGGCTTATGAATGAATGCATAGCGCCAGTTGGCAACCCTCAACTTGCAGCAGAACAAGCCTTTACTCTCAACGTCGGCATTGCATCAATAGATTAATTAGTTAAGCGAACAAATTGCCGATCGCGATGTAATTAAGCCGGAAAACTGGGGTGTCAGGTAGAAGCGGAGTTAATTGAATGTCTGACCTTTAGGGAAACCCGGCTGCATTTGCGCAAGCAGAGCTGTTTTGAACGGAGGGCAAATATTGGCAGAAAAGTCTACTACACACTGAAACGTTGCGGCATTGATCGATAATGAATAGGTTTTTGCCTGCCGTTGCACCTGATCTTGTGTGCAACGCCATATTTGGACTGCCCCGTGTCCGTAGAGAATCCTATCCCATAAATGAGTTTGAGGTGTCTATCAAAACCGGGGCGACTCAAAGTAAAACCTAACCCAAACGTCTTTTCAGCCACCCGGCATAGCAGCGCCACTAGCAAAGAACCAGATCATAAAGCCAGCAGCACCCAGTAATACGATGACCGGGGGAAGAAATTTTATTTTCATGTGATACGAATCCTATTTTTCACTCGGGCATCTTACCTTTATTCGGTAGCGTACGAATAGTTTTTTGCTCAACGTTCTTTAGGTTGAAATAAAGCACCGCATTTCGGACAAACCAGCGTTGAATTCTTGCGAACTTTAGAACTTATCTGTTCGGTAACCGCTTTGCATTCCGGGCAAGTTACTTTGGTTTTCTGGCTGGAGAGAAACTTCAATCCGTCGAAGAATGACATAAGAGCGTACCTCTGGGGTAGGGAAACGCATTCTACCATAGAAGCTGTAAGTTGATTGTGATTGCTTTAACAGCCCGAACGCACTTCTGGATACTCCTCAATAAAAACGGCCGCGTAGTAGCGGCCTGATCTCGTTGAGATAACATTTAGTCGTGTGTCTGTTGGTGATGTGACTTAGAAAACGCGTTTGAATGGCTTCACACTGACGCTTTTATACACGCCGGCTTCAACATATGGATCCGCGTCGGCCCATGTTTTCGCCGCTTCCAGTGTTTCAAACTCCATAATCAGTACTGATCCGCTCATGCCAGCATCGCCTGGGTCATTACTGTCGATAGCCGGCGTCGGACCGCCCACCAGCACACGGCCCTGTTCATGCAACTTCTGTAAACGTTCGATGTGCGCGGGGCGGGCAATGCGGCGCTTTTCCTGCGAGTCAGCCACATCTACTGAATAAATTACGTAAAGCATGGGTCACCTTTAAAATCATCAGGGTTGTTAAGAAGTAACGGAAAAAAGGTCATATTCTGCACCGAGCTGATCACCATAGCGAAAC
Source organism: Ewingella sp. S1.OA.A_B6 (assembly GCF_049889095.1). Taxonomy (NCBI): domain Bacteria; kingdom Pseudomonadati; phylum Pseudomonadota; class Gammaproteobacteria; order Enterobacterales; family Yersiniaceae; genus Ewingella; species Ewingella sp. S1.OA.A_B6. Next base: position 831,730 of record NZ_JBLJFK010000001.1, read on the forward strand.
CTCCGACGGGAATAAAGTGCTTTGCGCTAGATCAATTAGCGTCTTATTTGAGAATAGTTGTCATCTCGGAGTTGAATATGATTGCTATTTGCATTTAAACTTGCGGCTTCACGGGGAAAATGAATCATTATGCCGCTAAAAAAGTTTGGATTTATTCGTATTACTTTGCCGTTTATCATTGCCATCGGCATGCATGTCGCGTTAATTGGTGCCTTACTGTATGTGACTATGACGGACACCATTACCTTGCCAAAGCAGGAACCGCAGGTGATGAGCGTGACGATGGTCAATCCGGCAGATTTCGCACCACCGCCGCCACCGAAACCTCAGGTTGCAACCGAGCCTGAACCGGAACCCGAGCCGGAAGTGAAGCCAGAACCACCACCTCCACCGGAAGCGGTGCCGCTTCCAGAGCCAAAACCGAAGCCTAAACCGAAACCTGTGAAAAAGCCGGTTGAAAAGCCTAAGCCTAAGGCTAAACCGGTAGAGAAGACCGTTGATAAAGCGGAAAAATCAAACGTCACTGATGATGCGTCGATGTTGAATACCAACAGGACTGACGTCAAACCTGCGACGAAACCTTCTATGCCAGCAACGTCGGGAGCTAACGCCGGGCCCAGGCCGTTAGATCGTTCTAAGCCTCAATATCCGGCCAGAGCCTTTGCGCTGCGTTTGGAAGGGCGTGTTCGGGTACAGTTTGATGTGGACAGTGAAGGGCGCGTGGATAACGTGCGTATTCTTTCCGCTGAACCGCGCAATATGTTCGAGCGTGAAGTCAAACAGGCGATGCGTAAGTGGCGCTATGAACCGAAGGCGGCGAACAATCTGGTTGTTAACCTGGTGTTCAAAATCAACGGCGGAAGCTCTGTGGAATAATCTCGTAAGATCTCTAACAAAAAGGTCGCCTCAGTGGGCGACCTTTTTACTTTCGGTATTTAATCGAACAAAAAACAACATCAATCTTCGGACATACCGCCAGAATCCACGCTGAAATTACTTCGTCCCTCTGGCAGAGTACGTGACTTGCCTTCATCATCGACCGCCACATAGGTAAATACCGCTTCAGTCGCCCGGTAACGCTGCCCGATGGGCTCAGAAGAGACTTTCTTTACCCAGACTTCCACATTGATGGTGATGGAGCTGTTACCCGTACGAATGCAACGAGCGTAGCAGCACACCACATCACCCACGGCGACGGGTTTCAGGAACGTCATACCATCGACACGTACTGTGACAACGCGACCTTTGGCAATTTCTTTTGCCTGAATCGCTCCGCCCATGTCCATCTGCGACATCAGCCAGCCGCCAAAAATATCGCCATTTGCATTGGTATCCGCAGGCATTGCCAGCGTGCGCAATACCATTTCACCATTGGGTAAGCTCTGTTTATCGTTCATATTGGTCGGCTTCTTGGCTCATCAAAATGAAGGCCCTTCGAAGAGAAAGGCCTATGCGGGAGAATGTTTATTTTTTTTCTTCATCCGGCATGTGCCGGTAAATGTAGACCCCGCTCAGCAGGGTAAATACCAGCGTGAGAGCAGTCAGGCCGAATACTTTGAAATTAACCCAGATTTCTTGCGGTAGCCAGAACGCCACGTAAATATTGGCCAGCCCGCATACCAGAAAGAACAAGGCCCAGCTGAAGTTTAGCTTATTCCAAACATGATCGGGCAACGTTAGCTCTTTGCCCAACATCCGTTGGATCAACGGCTTCTTCATGACCAACTGGCTCACCAGCAGGGCAACGGAGAACAGCACGTAAATCACCGTCACTTTCCATTTAATGAATTCATCATTGTGGAATACCAGCGTCAGTGTGCCGAAAATAGCCACCATGGCGAACGTGATGAGCGTCATCTTTTCGACTTTACGGTATTTAATCCAGGTGAAGATTAGCGCCAGTGCGGTCGCGGCAATCAGCGCGCCGGAGGCGACAAAAATGTCATACATTTTATAAAAAACGAAAAAGACGACCAGGGGAAGAAAATCGAGTAGCTGCTTCATACTTCATTCCATGTTTATTGTATGGTTTGGACTATACCGGAATCATTTCACAGACAAAAGAAAAGGGCGCCAGCGCACCCTTTCAGAGACTATTGATGATATTCAGACACGCAATTTGGAGTAGAGACGGAACAGGTAAATCAGCAACAAAGCTGAAATCAGGTTGCTCAGCGTACTCAACACGACGGTCGCGGCCATGGCGGGCAGAATCGTCAGATGGCTTACCGCCAGCAGGACCAGCATCTTGGCTGCCAGCCAGAACATAATCGCCGGGAATAATAGACGTGCATTGGCGAAGGCCAGCTTGCTGCTGATTTTAATCGACTTAAATACGCCCATTTTCTCAGTGCTGCTGATGACCGGCGCCATAGAAACCGCTACTGCAATCAGTACGCCAGGGACGATAAACAGCGTCAGGCCCAACTGAACCAGCAGCGTACAGACCAGCATCAGCCCTAACAGGCGCGGCAGAATTGGCGCAGAAGCACCAATTGAACGCAGGGCGCTGGTCGTCATGCCATTTGACACCATTTGAATCAGCGTCAGCATCCCACCAACCAGCAACACATTGCCGACGAGTGCAGAGAAGGTTGCTGCAGCTGAGACTTTGAGCAGCACCATCTGCTGTTCCGGTGACATGTTCTGAATAAGTTCCTGCAAGCTCATGCCTGTCGTGCCTGACAGGTCATCACTGGTTGCGCTGAGCAGGCTCAGTTGATCGGCACCAGGGATGAAGAGTTGATTTAAAATGACGGTAATAAATGCGGTCAATAGAGCCAGCAGCAAAATGCTGGTCAGCTGGTTACGCATAAAATTGAAACTGTCACGGTACAACGTGCTGGCCGTGATAGGCATGAACGCTCCTTGGCAAAATAATCGAAAGACAATCAGTCGGGGATTGTACCCTGTAATGTGGCACGGTGGCACCCTGCCAATGATATCTGATTCATTTCTTGTTGTTCAGCCTGTTCAATTGCGAAACGCTAAAAGGGGAACCGTTGTAAAAATGGATAGTAGGATCTTTATTCCTTTGTTTTGATGTAGATCAATTCTTTCTTTTTTAGAGATTTAGATCAGATTGTCGGGGATGCATTTTTCGAAAATTTGTTTTAAAGATGTGATCCCGCATTGATCAAATCCTGGCAAATAGTAGGTATTATTTGCGCGGAAATAATTAATCCATACAAAGGGAAGGGATAATGAAAGCAGCATATTGGGCATTAGTTGCGGCAGCGGCACTTCCGGCAGTTGCGAGTGCACATCAGGCAGGAGATGTGATCTTTCGGGTAGGGACAGCCACTGTGCGGCCAACCGAAGGGTCAGATAACGTACTGGGCCTGGGGTCGTTTGATATTAGCAATAACACTCAGATGGGCATGACTCTTGGTTACATGTTCACCGACAACATTGGGGTGGAGCTGCTTGCGGCCACGCCATTCCAGCATAAAGTTGGACTGCAAAGCACCGGAACGATCGCCGAAGTAAAACAATTACCGCCGTCATTAATGGCTCAGTACTATTTTGGTGATAAGCAGGACAAGTTGCGGCCATACCTCGGTGTGGGTATCAACTACACCACATTCTACGATGCCAAATTCAACCAGACGGGCAGCGATGCCGGGCTGACTGATCTGAGCGTAAAGGATTCCTGGGGTGTGGCAACGCAGGCAGGTCTGGATTACAACCTTGATGACAATTGGCTGATTAACATGTCTGTGTGGTGGATGGATATTGATACTGAAGTTAAGTTCAAAGCCGGTGGTGAGCAGCAAAACATCAACACCCGGATCGACCCATGGGTCTTTATGTTTGGTGCGGGCTATCGTTTCTGATCGTCAGGACAAAAATTAAAGAGGCGCTTTTGCGCCTCTTCGTCTTTAGTTAAACCAATCGAGGGTTTATTTTACGCGAGTATCATTTTCGATGGATTTAACACCAGCCACGCTACGAGTGACTTCAACCGCACGGTTTGCTTCAGCCGGTGAGCTGACAAAACCGCTCAACTGTACACGGCCCTTGAAGGTTTCTACGCTGATTTCACGCGACTTAATGGTTTTATCCGCCAGCAAAGCAGATTTCACTTTGGTGGTGACTACCGTGTCATCCAGATAACCGCCAGTGCCTTCTGATTTCTTAGTTGGCGCACAAGCCGCTACAGCCATGACGACAACAGCTGCCATGCAAAATGCCGACAAAGTCTTGAATAACTTCATAAATAACTCTCCATGCCAAGTTTGAAACTCATTAAATGATGAGTAACGTGTATTTCCCGAACGGAAGCCACAAAAATGAAATGGAACCTGCGGGTAACCCTAATTGTGGTGTAAGTATGGAGGATATACAAATGAAAAACGGTAAAATAAAAACTTAACTCATCCAAATAAACAACGCCTTATCTGCATCATCAAATAAGGCGTTGGAAAGGCTTTCAGCAGAGTCAGGCGCGTGTTGCGGCTTTCATCTCACTGACGAAGCGCGAAAGCTGTGCCAACATTTCTGAGGGCTGATGCAGATTGTTTTCGATGATCCGCACAGTAGCAGATCCGGATATAGCCCCGGCGGCACCCGATGCCAGCGTCTCTTTTACCTGTCCAGGATCCGAAATACCAAAACCCTGCAGCGGTGGAGCTGCGTTATATTCACGCAACTTATTGACCAGATGAGTCAGCGGTGTCAGTGCGCGTTTCTCCGTGCCTGTCACCCCCGCACGAGATAATAAGTAGGTATATCCGCGGCCATGCGAAGAAATTTCCCGCAATAAATCATCAGTGGCGTTTGGCGGGCAGATGAAGATCGGTGCAATGCCATGGCGAATAGCTGCAGCGCGGAAGGGCACTGACTCTTCATAAGGCGCGTCTGCTACCAGCACAGAATCTACACCGACTTCGGCACAGCGCTGATAGAAAGCATCGATACCGTTATGGAAGACCAAATTGGCATACATCAGAAGACCAATTGGGATGTCCGGATGTTTTTCCCGGATACGTGCCAGCATGCCGAAGCACTGCGTTGGCGTGACACCGGCAGCAAACGCACGCAGGTTGGCGTTCTGAATGGTCGGGCCATCTGCCAGCGGATCAGAGAACGGTATGCCCAGCTCCAGTGCATCGGCACCGGCTTCAATCATCGTGTCGATGATTGACAGTGAGAGCTCAACCCCAGGGTCTCCCAGCGTAACGAAAGGAACAAACGCGCCTTCTTTTTTGCTTTCCAGACGTTTGAATAATTGCTGATAACGATCCATTAAATTTCTCCCCGGGCAGTCAGAATGTCATTGACGGTGAAAATATCTTTATCGCCGCGACCGGAAAGATTCACCACAATAATCTGTTCTTTCTGCGGTGTCTCTTTAATCATTTTCAGGGCATAGGCCAGTGCGTGTGAAGACTCAAGGGCCGGTATAATACCCTCATGGCGTGACAACGCTTTAAATGCATCCAACGCCTCATCATCGGTGATTGAAACGTATTCCGCGCGACCAATGCTGTTGAGGTAGGCATGTTGCGGGCCGACGGAAGGAAAATCGAGCCCGGCAGAAATAGAGTATGACTCTTCAATCTGGCCTTCTGACGTTTGCATCATCGGTGATTTCATGCCGAAATAAATCCCGACATGGCCATGTTTCAACGGAGCGCCGTGTTGGCCAGTTTCAATCCCCAGACCCGCAGGCTCGACGCCAATCAGTTTCACGCTGGTATCGTCGATGAAATCGGCAAACATACCGATGGCGTTGGAGCCGCCGCCGACGCAGGCGATGAGCACGTCAGGCAAGCAACCTTCGCGCTCCTGCATTTGCACTTTAGTCTCTTCGCCAATCATGCGCTGGAACTCACGCACAATAGTCGGGTATGGGTGTGGGCCTGCTGCGGTGCCGAGCATATAGTGTGCTTTCTCATAGCTGGCGGACCAGTCGCGCAGCGCCTCGTTGCACGCGTCTTTCAGCGTAGAAGAACCGCTGTGAACTGGGATCACTTCAGCACCCATCAGACGCATACGGAACACGTTAGGTGACTGACGTTCAATATCTTTGGCTCCCATATAAATGCGGCATTTCAGACCAAGTAGCGCACAAGCGAGAGCAGAAGCCACTCCGTGCTGACCTGCACCGGTTTCGGCAATAATCTCAGTTTTGCCCATCCGTTTTGCGAGCAAAGCCTGCCCCAAAACTTGGTTGGTTTTGTGCGCGCCGCCGTGCAATAAATCTTCACGCTTAAGATATAGTTTGGTCTTAGTACCCGCCGTCAGGTTTCTACATAGTGTCAGCGCAGTAGGGCGACCCGCGTAGTTTTTCAGCAGGTCGATGAATTCGGCCTGGAACTCGGGATCGCGCTGCGCGCTGACGAAAGCTTCCTCCAGCTGTGCCAGTGCAGGCATCAGAATTTGTGGCACATACTGGCCGCCAAATTCGCCGAAGTAGGGATTAAGTAAAGTCATGTTATTCCATCCTGTCTGTCAATTTTACGGCGTTGCCGGCTTAAATCAGTAAGCCCGCAGCGTCTGGAATACGGCAGTGATTTTATCGGCATCTTTAATGCCAGGCTCGCGTTCAACGCCGGAGTTGAAATCCAGCCCCGCGCAACCTAATTGAGCAGCATCAACGATGTTATCGGCACGAAGGCCACCGGCGAGTAAAACGTTACTCAAATCCTGTCCCGCCAGTTTGCTCCAGTCAAAACTCTGGCCGGTGCCCCCTTTGCCATTGTCGAGCACATAGCGGTCAACCTGATTCAGATCCCGGACTGGCATCGACCCTTTCACGCTCAGCGCTTTCCAGATCTGACAGCGTTGCGGCAATACTGCACGCAGCCCATCAATATAGGTTTGATCTTCATCGCCATGCAGTTGTACGGCGATCAATTTCAGCGCTTCGGCGATGTTAACCACGTTAACTATTAGCTCATCACGGAATACGCCAACATATTTTAACGGCGCGCCCGACTGCACGATACGAGCTTGCTCAAGGGTGACATAGCGCGGTGACGCGGGGACAAAAATCAGTCCGCCATAAACCGCTCCCTCACTATAGGCTACGGCGGCGTCCTGCTGGCGGGTCAGTCCACAGACTTTGTTGTCGCCCAACATCACGCGGCGAACGGCAGCGGTCAGATCGGTCTCTGACATCAGCGCGCTGCCAATCAAGAAGCCATTAGCGAAACGACCCAGCTCGCGGATCTGAGCATAACTATTGATGCCTGACTCACTGATCACCGTCACGCCGTGTGGTACGCGCGGGGCCAACTGGCGCGTCCGGTCTAAGTCGATAGACAAATCACGCAGGTCGCGGTTATTAATGCCGACCACTTTAGCTTTCAGTTGAACGGCACGCCCCAGTTCCTCTTCATTACTGGCTTCCGTCAGCACGCCCATATGCAGACTGTGCGCCACGGCGGCAAGTTGCACATACTGCTCATCATCAAGAACCGAAAGCATCAGTAAAATCGCATCGGCCTGATAAAAGCGCGCCAGATGGATCTGATAAGGATCAATGATGAAATCTTTGCACAGCACCGGCTGTGTCACGGTTTTGCTCACCAGCGGCAGGAAGTCGAAACTGCCCTGGAAGTATTTCTCATCAGTTAAAACAGAAATGGCGGAGGCGTAATCTTTATAGACGCTGGCGATTTCCACCGGATCGAAGTTATCGCGGATAGTACCTTTAGAGGGTGACGCTTTTTTGCATTCAAGAATGAAGACAGTTTTTGCCCCTCGCAGGGCGTCGTAGAAATTACGCTGGCTGGGTTTTATGTCGTTTTGAAAACTGGCCAGGGGTTGCTGTTCTTTACGTACCGCGATCCAAACTGCTTTATCACGGACAATCTTGTGGAGTACGGTTTCCTGCTGCATCACTTATCCTCTTGCTGCCAATGCAGTAACACGCTGGTAAGCTGCGCCGCTGCGTATTACTTCCAAAGCTTGTTGTGCGTTTTGTTTTAAGTTTTCCTGACCGAAAAGGCGCAGTAACATCGCCACATTGGCGGCCACTGCGGCTTCATGGGCCGGACTTCCTTTACCTTGTAATAAGCGTTCCAGAATGTCACGGTTTTCTTCCGGCTCGCCGCCGAGCAGCGCTTCAATCGGATAATTGTCCAATCCGAAGTCCTGCGGCGTCAGTTCATAGGTGGTGATTTCACCATTTTTCAGCTCCGCCACCCGCGTCGGCGCGTGGATCGCCACTTCATCCATGCCACCACCGTGAACGACTGCTGCACGTTCATAACCCAGGGTCCGCAGCGTTTCGGCAATCGGTTTTACCAACTCTGGGCTGTAAACGCCAATCAGTGCTAACGGTGGACGAGCCGGGTTAATCAGTGGCCCAAGTACGTTGAACAGCGTGCGGGTTTTCAGCGTCTTGCGTACCGGCATCGCGTGGCGGAAACCGGTGTGATATTGCGGCGCAAACAGGAAACAGACGCCCAAATCATCAAGCGCGTCGCGGGATGCTTGCGCTGGCATATCCAGCCGGATGCCAAACGCGGCCAGCAAATCCGATGAACCTGAACGACTCGACACACTGCGGTTACCGTGTTTGGCTACGCGTACACCGCACGCTGCAGCGACAAAGGCGCTCGCGGTCGAAATATTGATGCTGTTAGTGCCGTCACCACCGGTACCGACGATATCAGCAAACTGATAATCGGGGCGCGGAAAAGGTTCGGCGTGAGCCAGCAGTGCCTGAGCAGCACCGGCAATTTCTGCCGGTTGCTCACCGCGTACTTTCATGCTGATCAACGCCGCCGCCAGTTGGGCTGGCTCAAGCTCACCATTCACAATGGCGGTAAATAATTGCTGGCTCTCTTCCTGCGTCATCACCTGAGCGCGATACAGGTTTTCGAGGATGCCGGCGATATCTTGAGTTTGCATAGTCAGCTCCCCGTCTTATGCCAAAGCCCAGGCCAGCGTCTGATCTAACAGACGCGCACCCTGAGAGGTTAAAATGGATTCTGGATGGAACTGGAAACCGCAAACGCGATCTTTATCGTGACGCACGGCCATTACCATGTCGCCATAGCGGGCGTTGACCGTCAACCCGTCAGCGGGTATTTGGCTGCCAACCAGTGAATGATAACGCGCCACCGGCAGCGGATTATTCATTCCGGCGAACATACCTTCGTCATCATGGGTGATCGGGGAAGCCTTACCGTGCAGGATCTCTCCAGCCTGTCCAACATAACCCCCGTAGGCTTCAACAATCGCCTGATGGCCCAAACAAATACCGATGATAGGCAGTTGGCCGCGCAGATGTTTCAGCAGTTCCGGCATACAGCCCGCTTCCGAAGGCGTACCGGGGCCAGGAGAGAGCATCAGTACCGGTTTTTCCAACTGGCTAAGCTTTTCGAGGATCACGTCGGCCGGTATCTGGTTGCGATAAATCACTACGTTGTGACCGCTGGCGCGCAGTTGGTCCACTAGGTTGTAGGTGAAGGAATCTACGTTGTCGATCAATAAAATGTCGGCCATCTTAAAACACCTCTTTGGCATTATGGGCAGTGGCTATAGCACGGAGTACGGCGCGCGCTTTATTGCGGGTTTCGTCAGCTTCGGCCTGCGGCACTGAATCCAGCACGACGCCGCCCCCCGCCTGAACGGTAGCAATGCCGTCTTCGACATAGGCGGAACGGATCACAATGCAGGTATCCAAATCACCCTGCGCTGTAAAGTACCCTACCGCGCCACCATAGCTCCCCCGACGGCTTTTTTCGGAAGCGGCAATCAGCTGCATAGCACGTACTTTCGGTGCACCGGTCAGCGTACCCATGTTCATCACTGCCTGATAGGCGTGGAGCACGTCCAGATCTGCACGAAGTGTTCCCACTACGCGCGAGACCAGATGCATTACAAAGGAATAACGATCAACTTTGGTCAGGTCAGCCACATAGCGGCTGCCCGGCTCACAAATACGCGCCAAATCGTTGCGCGCCAGATCAACCAGCATTAGGTGCTCAGCCAGCTCTTTATGGTCGGTGCGCATTTCCAGTTCGATACGGCTATCGAGATCGCGGTCCAGCGTTCCGTCAGCACGGCGGCCACGTGGACGGGTTCCGGCGATAGGATAAATTTCAATCTGGCGGTTAGTGGCATCATATTTCAGTGCGCTTTCCGGTGAAGCACCAAACAAGGTGAAATCATTGTCCTGCATGAAAAACATATACGGACTTGGATTGTTATTTTTCAGTGTTTCATAGGCCGCCAGCGGAGCAGGGCAAGGCAGGGAGAAACGGCGTGAAGGCACCACCTGGAAAATCTCACCGGCGCGGATGCCTTCTTTCATTTGTTCAACCACGGCACCGAACTGTTCGTCACTCTGATTGACGCTAAGTTTCATGTCCGTCACATCCTTATGCGGAATAGCGTGTGGCGGCAGTTGCAACTGATGTTGCAGTTGTTCGAGGCGTGAATGCAGACGCTGTTTCTCATCGCTGTCCGGTGTGAACAGGCTGGCCTGCAAACGGCTGCTGCGGTTCTGGTGATCGAGAATCAGAAGGGTTTCTGAAAGATAGAAGCAGAAATCCGGGCAGCGCTGATCGGCGCGCAGCTGCGGTAAATCTTCAAACCCGGCGACTAAATCGTAGGCGAACAGACCGCCCAGTAGCATGGCTTCACGCTCTTCCTCGGGTGTTTCCACCACATCAAGAATGCTGCGCAACGCATCAAAGACAGAACGTGAACGCAGACGGGCATCCTCTTCCTGCATCTGATCGATTGGAGGGAAGGTCAGTTCACGGCCGTTAGGGCGAACATCATTGAGCACATCAGCGTGCAGTGCTGCATCCATTAGCGGAAGCAGCGATGCGCCATTGGCAGTCAGCGCCTGAATTGACACGTTATTGCCCAGTGCAGTGATGCGCAGTGCGCTGTCAACAACCAGCAGGCTTTTCAAATTCTGTTTACTGGTGATTTCAGCCGATTCCAGCAATAGGGTGGCCGGACGTGCGCCACAAAGCTGGTGGAAGATGGCCGTCGGATCATCACGATAACTTCCCTGTGCTGTCAGCAGTTCTAAACGAGGTCGTTGAATAGTCATGTTGGTTCCTGAAATTTTGTTCATTGTAGTAATAGAAGACGGCCACAAAAAAGCCCGCAATCAGCGGGCTTCGGGTATCTGCATGGCCTGTTAACAGCTATGCATGATCACACCGCCCGCGAAGGGAAGTGGTGCCACCAGCTGAGTACAGAAATCATTGAAATTTTCATCATCAGATACCCTTCGTTTTATCTTAAACAGAACACTCAACGAGAAACCACATTGTTCTGCGAACTTGCGTACTAGTAAACTAGTTCGCGAGACGTTAGTCAACCCTCTTTTTGAACTTTCTTGTTAAGGATAAACAATCAAACCTGCGTGATATCCCGTTATGCCAGTGATATGTGCGCGCCGTCAAGTCAGATAGGGGTAACCTGCAGACGTTTAACGGGTTATGATAAACGCCGTTTTCAGCAACCGGTTTAATCACTGCTATTTTTATGACTTCAATCGCCACCGATATTCCAGAACTCAGTTCCGCCTTCACCCTCTATGATTTGCACAGCCATACTACCGCCTCTGACGGATATTTATCGCCTGAAGCGCTGGTCGCCCGTGCAGTAGAAATGCGGGTGGGGGTGCTGGCCATTACTGACCATGATACGACTGACGGACTGGCTCGTGCGGCGCAGGCCATTGCCGAAAATAGCCACCCTTTGCAGCTAGTGAGCGGCGTTGAAATCTCCACGTTATGGGAGAATCACGAAATTCATATCGTGGGATTAGGGATCGATCCTGCCCATCCAGCGATGCTGACCTTACTGGCTTCGCAGGCAGCTTTGCGCATAGAACGCGCACAGGAGATGGGCCGCAGACTTGAAAAGGCTCAGGTACAAGGTGCCTGGGAAGGGGCTTTGCGACTGGCACAAGGTGGTGCGGTCACCCGTGCACACTTTGCGCGTTATCTGGTGGAAATAGGCAAGTGCGACAACATCGCACAGGTCTTCAAAAAGTATCTCGTCAAGGGTAAAACAGGCTACGTGCCACCACACTGGTGTACAATAGTACAGGCGATTGAAGCCATTCATCACTCAGGCGGCCAAGCCGTTGTCGCTCATCCGGGACGTTATGGCCTTTCAACAAAATGGCTAAAACGTCTGCTGGGTTATTTTGCCGAACAGGGCGGAGATGCAATGGAAATAGCCCAGTGTCAGCAGGCACCGAATGAACGCAGTCAGCTCGCCGCTTTCGCAAGAGACTACAGTTTACTGGCATCGCAGGGTTCTGATTTTCATCAACCCTGCTCCTGGATAGAACTGGGGCGAAAATTGTGGCTTCCTGCTGGTGTAGAACCCGTGTGGAAAGAGTGGGCGCAGCCTGCACGCATTGCCTCTATTACAGAATGAGTTAAGAAGGGAACTATGAGTCAATTTTTCTATATTCACCCCGAGAACCCGCAGCCGCGTCTGATCAATCAGGCCGTGGATATTTTGCGTAAAGGCGCCGTGATTGTGTACCCGACGGATTCCGGTTATGCGCTGGGTTGCCGTCTGGAAGATAAAAGCGCCATGGAGCGCATTTGCCGCATTCGTCAGTTGGATGGCAATCATAACTTCACGCTGGTATGCCGCGATTTGTCTGAGCTTTCAACGTATGCTTACGTCGATAACGCCGCGTTTCGTCTGATCAAAAACAATACGCCGGGCAACTACACTTTCATTCTGAAAGCGACCAAAGAAGTGCCGCGCCGCCTGATGAGTGAAAAACGTAAAACCATAGGCCTGCGGGTTCCCTCTAACCCGATTGCCTTGGCGCTGTTGGACGTGCTCGGTGAACCGCTGATGTCCACCACGTTGATGCTGCCAGGTAATGATTTTGCCGAATCGGATCCTGACGACATAAAAGATAATATGGGCAAACTTGTGGATCTGATTATTCACGGCGGCACGATTGGCCAGCAGCCGACCACTGTAGTGGATTTGACCGAATCCACCCCTGAAGTGGTGCGTGAAGGGGCTGGCGATCCAACCCCGTTTTTATAATAGTGTATTTATTATTCAGCCCACAGATAGATACAAAAACAGTGTGATTGTGTATAATGGCGGGCTGACTTTTCATAAGTCTTTGTTTTGATAGGTAATGCTGTTATTGCGACGAGAAGTATCGCCTGTATTCCACAGGAATTCCGCAACAGCCACTGGCTTATTTACTGATACTAATTCTGGCGGGCAGGCGATGGGTCACATTGTGCTGCCGGCTCACCCCCGACGCCTGTGAAGGCGACAAATGAGGCTGCTCAATGAGCGAGAAGTATAATTCCCAGAAGCATACAAGCGACAGATCCAAATCAGGCCGTTCGGCCACTGACAAACCAAAAAGCGGAAGAAATTCTGGTGCAGCCAAAGGCCGGCCGGAGCCAACGCGTGCCGAAAAGCGCGGTGAAAAACCCCAGGCTGACAAGGCGCGTACTGATAAGTCACGTAACGACAAATCACGTACTGATAAAGCCCGTCCTGACGCTGCTCGTGGTGACTCCCGGATCGAAAAGTCTCGTATAGAAAAACCGCGCAGTGGCAAACCACGCCCTGAAGGTGCGCGTCCCGAGCGTAACGATAGAGTACGTCCAGACAGCGCCCGCAGTGACAAACCGCGTGGGGATAAATCCCGCAGCGCCAAGCCAAAAGCAGTGTCTGCGGTGCTGAACAACGATGTCGATGCGCCGGAAGATGACGAGCCGAAATACGAAAAGCCTAAAAATGCTCTCGACAGCACCGAAGGTCAGAGCGAGAAGCTGCAAAAAATTCTGGCCCGCGCTGGTCATGGCTCACGCCGTGAAGTGGAAGCTATGTTACAGGCTGGCCGTATCAGCGTTGACGGTAAAATTGCCTCGCTCGGTGATCGTGTAGAAATGGTTGCCGGGACGAAAATTCGTCTTGATGGTCACGTATTGTCGATTATCGAGTCGCAGGATACTGTGTGCCGCGTATTGGCGTACTACAAGCCGGAAGGCGAGTTGTGTACCCGCAGCGATCCGGAAGGCCGTCCGACCGTATTTGACCGCCTGCCAAAAATGCGAGGTTCGCGCTGGGTTGCCGTGGGCCGTCTTGACGTCAACACTTCTGGCCTGCTGCTGTTTACCACTGATGGTGAGTTGGCAAACCGCCTGATGCATCCAAGCCGTGAAGTTGAGCGTGAATACGCCGTGCGCGTGTTTGGCCAGATCGACGACGAAAAAATCAAACAGCTGAGCCGTGGTGTGCAGTTGGAAGATGGCCCTGCTGCATTCCGTAGCATCAAATATCAGGGCGGCGAAGGCGTGAACCAGTGGTACAACGTTACGCTGACCGAAGGCCGTAACCGTGAAGTTCGCCGGTTGTGGGAAGCGGTAGGCGTACAGGTGAGCCGTCTGATCCGCGTTCGCTACGGTGATCTGACCTTGCCTAAAGGCTTGCCTCGCGGTGGCTATAAAGAGTTGGAACTGTCGGAAACTAACTACCTGCGTACGCTGGTGGAGATGCAGGAAGAAACCGTCAGCAAACTGCCGGTTGAGCGTGACCGTCGCCGCGTGAAGGCCAATCAAATCCGCCGCGCCGTGAAGCGTCATACTCAGGTTGCGCCGGCACGCCGAAGCGGTACGCCGTCTAAGCGCAACGGATAAGCTCACAAGCGGAGCGTTATCCCGATAAACCGCGGTCTGTGACTGCGGTTTTTTTTGCCCCGATTTTTGTACGACTGTCAGGAATGTGATGCGGATGGAAACGATATGAGGTTATATCTGGTTCGACATGGTCAGACAAACGCCAATGTGGATGGCGTATTTTGCGGTAGCAGTGACGTGGCGCTGACGGAGATCGGTGTCAGTCAAGCTCAGCATGTGGCGCAACAGTTAGCATCCATCACGCTCGATACTATTATTCATACCGATCTGGCCCGCAGCCGCGCGACTGCAGAAGCGATAGCAGTTGGTCGCGATACGGCGCTGCAAGTTCAGCCACTGTTGCAGGAAATGTGTTTTGGCGAGTGGGAACTGTGCCACCACCGCGATCTGCGGGCATCCGGAGCCGCAGGCTACGATTTATGGTGTGATGACAGGCAAATTGCAGTACCACAGGGTGAGTCTTTTGCAGCTTTCACCCAGCGAATCCGGCGGGCAATGCGTCAGTTGTATCTCATGCCGGCAGAAAGTTGTTTGGCGATCGTCGCACATCAGAGTTCATTAAGCCTGATGCTGGTGATGATGCTGAAATTGGCACCCGCCGATATGTGCCGCTTCCCGTTCAAACAGGGTTGCGTCAGTGAGATTGAGCTCACCAACGGCTCCTGTGTTATTCAGCGTCTTAACGACAGTGGCACTCTCTGAGTGAGTCAATTCGAAAGGGAAAGTGCGGCTCAGGCGGGCGGTTACTACCAGTCTATTCCCTGTTGCGCCATAATTCCGGTGTCAAAAGCATGTTTCACCGGACGCAGTTCGCTCACCGTGTCGGCCAGTTCGAGCAGTTCGCGGTGGCAACCACGGCCCGTGATAATGACTGTCTGATGGGTTGGGCGCGCCTTCAATGCATCGACCACTTCCTGTAGATCCAGATAGCCAAAACTGACCATATAGGTCAGTTCATCAAGCACAACCAGATCCAGCGAGGAATCTGCCAGCATGCGTTTACCATGCTGCCATACGCCCTGACAGGCCTCTGTATCGGTCTCTTTGTTCTGGGTTTCCCAGGTAAACCCGGTGGACATCACCTGAAACTCGACGCCATGCGGTTCCAGCAAGTTTTTCTCGCCGTTGGGCCATTCACCTTTGATGAACTGGATAACGGCAGCACGCTGGCCGTGACCAACGGCTCTCGTCGCGGTGCCAAAGGCTGCCGTAGTCTTGCCTTTCCCGTTACCAGTGAAAACGATCAGGATACCGCGTCGTTCCTGTGCGGCTTCGATACGAGCATCAACCTGCTCTTTGAGTCGCTGTTGTCGCTGTTTATGCCGGACATTACTGCTGTTTTCTTCACTCATTAGACAGGCCTTATTATTCTGCTGGGCCAGCTTTGCGACCAGGTTGTGCATCAAAGCTGGTACCGGTTTTACGACGGCTATCATCACCCATTAAATATAGGTACAGCGGCATAATATCTGCTGGGGTTTTCAGTTTTTTGCTGTCTTCATCTGGAAATGCAGATGCCCGCATAGTAGTGCGTGTTCCACCCGGATTGATGCAGTTAACGCGTAAGTTTGACTGTTTATGCTCTTCGGCTAGCACCTGCATCATGCCTTCGGTAGCAAATTTCGACACTGCGTAGGCTCCCCAGCCGCTGCGGCCTTCGCGGCCGACGCTTGACGTGGTAAAAACCAGTGATGAGTTGGACGATTTCAGTAGCAGGGGCAATAAAACTTGTGTGAGCATAAAGGTTGCGTTGACATTCACCTGCATCACATTGTTCCAGTCTTCGAGTTTAATGTCCGCCATCGGCGTTATCTCACTCAGCAGACCGGCGTTATGCAGTACGCCGTCAAGATGTGGGACCCATTGCGTGATCTGCTCTGCCACGTGTTGGCAATCTTGCTGGCTGGCGGTAAGCAAATCCAAGGTGTAAATCTGTGCCGGGTGATACCCACGCTGCGCGATCTCTTGCTGGACTTGCGCCAGTTTGCTTTCGGTGCGCCCCAGTAAAATAAGTTGTGCACCGAAGCGCGCGTAAGTCAGGGCGGCTTCTCGACCGATACCATCACCAGCGCCGGTGACCAGAATAATACGGCGATTGAGCAGGTCTGATTTTGGATGATAGTGCACAGGGTGTGTCCTCTTGCCTGATTCGGAATGCGGCGCACATGGCGTCTCACATTGTGTCGAAGCGCTTTTGGCGGGAGCAAGATGAATGAAAAACTGGCTCTACCGTCCGTGCGCACTTTGACTAAAATTGGTTCATCACGCGGATCAATACTCGGTTTATATGCCTGAAATGCACATCTGTTTCAACGATTAACCTATATTCTGTAGATTCTTTTGTAACAAAAACGGAACAATACTGCATCCCTTTTTACCTGTCGTCAGGGCAAGTACGGAGAAACCTGCTTTCAATCCTGCTGCCAGCAACACATTCGAACAAGACGTCACGACAGTGATTGTCTAGAATAAGCAGCATCTTATTACCACAGTGTAAAAGGCGGTATGTGTGGATTTATTATCTCTTTATGGTCTGTTTCTGGCCAAAGTTGTCACCGTGGTTATTGCCATCGGAGTGTTAGTGATTTTGGTCGTAGGCCTGAGGCAGCGTAAGTCGCAGAGTAAAGGTGAACTTCATCTGGTGGACTTGGGTGAACAATACCGCGAAATGCAGCGTGAAATGCGTACCGCGCGGCTTAATCCAAGCGAACAAAAGATGAGTATTAAAGCCTTTAAAAAGCAGGAGAAGGCTGAAGCGAAACAAAAAAAATCGCAGGCTAAAACCGGCATATCGAAAAGCAAGCCCTGTCTGTATGTGCTCGATTTCAAAGGCAGTATGGATGCTCATGAAGTGACTTCGCTGCGTGAAGAGATCTCTGCGGTACTCGCCGTTGCCACGCCAGAGGATGAAGTCCTGCTACGTTTGGAAAGTCCCGGCGGTGTGGTTCACGGTTACGGTCTGGCATCTTCCCAATTGGCACGCCTGCGTCAGGGCGGTGTTCGCCTGACGGTTGCGGTGGACAAAGTTGCTGCCAGCGGTGGCTATATGATGGCCTGCGTTGCCGACAGGATCGTGGCGGCACCGTTCGCCATTATTGGCTCCATCGGTGTTGTGGCACAGATCCCTAACTTCAGCCGTTTACTGAAAAAGAACGATATTGATGTTGAACTGCATACCGCCGGCGAGTTTAAACGCACCTTAACGTTGTTTGGTGAAAACACGGAAGAAGGGCGCGAAAAATTTCGTGAGGATCTCAACGAGACGCATGTGCTGTTCAAAGAGTTTGTGCATCAGCACCGTCCCTCACTGGACATTGACAGTGTAGCCACCGGTGAGCACTGGTTTGGTACGCAAGCGCGTGACAAGGGACTGATTGATGCTATTGGCACCAGCGATGATTTGCTGATTGCCGAGATGAAAAATCATGAGGTGATTGCGGTGCGTTACAGTCGTCGTAAACGCATGATGGACAGGTTTACCGGCAGCGCAGCAGAAAGCGCAGATCGTCTGTTCCTGCGCTGGCTGCAACGTAGTCAGAAGCCGTTGCTCTGAGCTTGCTTTATAAATGAATAAAAGGGACAAATGTCCCTTTTATTGCTCATAAAACGGGCGATAAAGCTTCATTACTACTTAGATACCGCTCCGAAAATACGACGCCGATAAATACCACTATATCGGCTGGGAAAAGGTTAATCTTCCAGATGATATTTTTCTGAAAACAGATGCGCCAGATGTTTGAACATATTAAACACGGCCGTGGTTTTCAGCGTAGGTAATCCTTCGTCATCAAGAAAAAAGTCCCCGCCAAAAACCAGCACATTTCCTTTCTGTTCAACCCTGCTGGCGACCATTCCGTGAAGATAATCGCCATGCTCGCGAATGACTTTATTCGCTTCAACCAGTAAAGCTTCCCGGCTAATTGCCGATGTATTTCCGTGCATGTTATTTACTCCCCACTATAATTGCTGCGGTATTGTAATCCTGCCGTGGATAAAACCGCAAATCTGCTAAGGTTATGCAAAATCTTAATTGCGTGTATTTTGTACACATTGGCAAAAAGCACATTAACGTGCTAATTAAGTTGCGTGGCAATTTTTATCAGGTACAGTGTGGGATTTTGTGGCTTTAGGTGGAATATTTTGTTTACGCTTGGTCACTTTTCGTCATCATAAAATGAATTATTCTGCATAAGTTTTACCTTTAAACTTATTTTAAATCAGTAAATTGTGCCTCTGGAAGTCAGTTTGAGCGACGTTTTAAAAAAAAGTGTTGACCTCCTGACTCACTGCCGCAATATAAAAAAAGACGTTACAGTGTGCCGCGGCATAACAAGTTAAAATCTTCTTCTCAGCAGAAGAATAAATTAGGTAAAAGGTAATTATGGGCAAAGCTCTCGTAATAGTTGAGTCCCCGGCAAAAGCCAAAACGATTAATAAGTATTTAGGAAATGACTACGTGGTTAAGTCCAGCGTCGGTCATATCCGTGATTTACCAACCAGTGGTTCCGCCGCTAAAAAAACCGCCAGCTCAACCGAAGAAAAACCAAAGAAAAAAGTAAAAAAGGATGAGAAAACTGCGCTGGTTAATCGAATGGGCGTTGATCCTTACCACGGTTGGGAAGCGCAATACGAAATACTCCCGGGTAAAGAAAAAGTCGTCGCTGAGTTAAAAGCCTTAGCCGAAAAAGCCGACCACATCTATCTCGCAACCGACCTTGACCGCGAAGGAGAGGCGATAGCCTGGCATTTGCGGGAAGTGATTGGTGGTGATGAAAAACGCTTTAGCCGTGTGGTGTTTAACGAAATCACCAAGAATGCGATTCAGAACGCGTTTAAACAACCCGGCGAGCTGAATATTGACCGTGTTAATGCACAGCAGGCGCGTCGCTTTATGGACCGCGTTGTGGGTTATATGGTCTCGCCGTTGTTGTGGAAGAAGATTGCCCGCGGTCTTTCCGCTGGTCGTGTTCAGTCTGTGGCGGTACGCCTGGTGGTTGAGCGCGAAAAAGAGATTAAAGCCTTTGTGCCGGAAGAGTACTGGGAGCTGCATGCAGATTTGTTGGCGAACAAAGACACCGCGCTGCAAATGGAAGTCACGCATCACCTCCAGAAACCGTTTAAACCGGTAAATAAAGAACAAACCCATGCCGCTGTTTCGTTGCTTGAAAAAGCGCGTTACACCGTGGTGGATCGCGAAGACAAGCCGACCAGCAGCAAGCCGGGCGCACCTTTTATTACTTCCACATTGCAACAGGCAGCCAGTACGCGCCTTAGCTTTGGCGTGAAGAAAACCATGATGATGGCACAGCGCCTGTATGAAGCGGGTCATATCACCTACATGCGTACCGATTCTACGAACCTGAGTCAGGATGCGGTAGAAATGGTACGCGGCTATATCGGTGATAATTTCGGCGACAAATACCTGCCGAAAGCCCCTCTGCAGTACAGCAACAAAGAGAACTCACAAGAAGCGCATGAAGCGATTCGTCCTTCTGATGTTGCCGTCGTTTCTGAACAACTGAAAGACATGGAAGCGGACGCACAGCGTTTGTATCAGCTGATCTGGCGCCAGTTTGTTGCCTGTCAGATGACACCTGCGCAGTACGATTCCACTACGCTGACCGTTAAAGCGGCAGACTACTCGCTGCGGGCCAAAGGCCGTACCTTGCGATTTGACGGTTGGACTAAAGTCATGCCCGCACTGCGTAAAGGCGATGAAGACCGCGTGCTGCCGGTGATTGAAGTCGGTACCGAGTTAAGTCTGCAACAGTTGCTGCCAACTCAGCACTTCACCAAGCCGCCTGCGCGTTTCAGCGAAGCGTCTTTGGTGAAAGAGCTCGAAAAACGGGGTATTGGCCGTCCGTCTACCTATGCGTCGATCATTTCGACCATTCAGGACCGCGGCTATGTTCACGTTGAGAACCGTCGTTTTTACGCTGAGAAAATGGGCGAAATCGTCACTGACCGTCTTGAAGACAACTTCCGCGAATTGATGAATTACGATTTTACCGCGCGAATGGAAGATGGCCTCGATCAGGTTGCTAACAACAAGGCTGAATGGAAAACCGTACTGGATGAATTCTTCGCCCAGTTCAGCCATCAGTTAGAGATTGCGGAAAAAGATCCTGAAGAGGGCGGTATGCGCCCTAATCAGATGGTATTGACCAGCATCGAATGCCCGACTTGTAGCCGCCCTATGGGCATTCGTACGGCGAGTACCGGAGTGTTCCTCGGTTGTTCCGGTTATGCATTGCCGCCCAAAGAGCGCTGCAAAACCACCATTAATCTGATCGCTGATGCCGAAATTCTGAATGTCCTGGAAGGTGACGAGGCCGAAACCAACGCACTGCGCGCCAAGCGTCGCTGCGAGAAATGTGGCACGGCAATGGACAGCTACCTGATCGATAACCAGCGTAAATTGCACGTCTGTGGTAATAACCCTGAGTGTGATGGCTACGAAATCGAACAAGGCGAATTCCGCATCAAAGGTTATGACGGCCCGATCGTTGAGTGCGACAAATGTGGTTCTGAGATGCACCTGAAAATGGGGCGTTTCGGGAAATACATGGGTTGTACCAACGATGAGTGCAAAAATACCCGTAAGATTTTACGCAACGGCGATGTGGCGCCACCGAAAGAAGATCCGGTGCCGTTACCTGAGTTGGAGTGTGAAAGATCAGATGCATACTTCGTATTGCGTGATGGCGCAGCTGGCGTCTTCCTGGCGGCCAATACTTTCCCTAAATCGCGTGAAACTCGTGCGCCGTTAGTGGAAGAGTTAGCTCGTTTTAAAGATCGTCTGCCAGAAAAACTCAGCTATTTGGCTGATGCTCCGCAAACCGATCCCGATGGCAACAAAGCGATGGTGCGCTTTAGCCGTAAGACCAAACAGCAATATGTCTCTTCTGAAAAAGAAGATGGCAAGGCCAGTGGCTGGTCAGCGTTTTACGTTGACGGGAAATGGGTCGAAGGCAAAAAATAAGCACACTGTTTTAAGTCGGTTACAAACCTGCAAAAAACCAGCTCATTAAGCTGGTTTTTTTATTGCGTTAAGATCTATCATCGGAATCTATTAGTCCTTTTTGTCAGGAACCCGTGTTGTGTTTGTTGCTTTGCTCAGGACATGCTTGTCACGCTATATATCGGTAGAACGGTTAAATAATTGATGCAATAGTTATATAAAAACTGTTTTTATGCATAAAAATTATCAATAATGCATCGGTAACAAATTTTGCATGAAGACGATTAACGTTGGCGTAATGGGAAAAAATAACAAATTTCCAAACCTTTAAACCGTAGGGTGGACAGGGGTGGCAGGCAGGGTTAATAAACTAGGATGGTGTAACAAATGAAATTGCAGCAACTGCGCTACATCGTTGAGGTTGTTAATCACAATCTGAACGTCTCTTCTACGGCGGAAGGCCTATACACCTCGCAGCCTGGTATCAGTAAGCAAGTCCGTATGCTGGAAGATGAGCTGGGCATCCAGATTTTTACGCGCAGCGGTAAACATCTGACGCAAGTGACGCCTGCCGGGCAGGAAATTATCCGTATCGCCCGCGAAGTGCTGTCGAAAGTGGATGCTATCAAGGCAGTTGCCGGTGAACACACTTATCCTGATAAAGGCTCGCTCTACGTGGCGACCACCCACACACAAGCACGTTATGCACTGCCAAACGTTATCAAAGGCTTCATAGAGCGTTATCCACGTGTTTCCCTGCATATGCATCAGGGTTCACCGACGCAAATCGCTGAGGCGGTTTCAAAGGGTAATGCGGACTTTGCCATCGCGACCGAAGCGCTGCATCTCTATGATGACCTGATCATGCTGCCGTGTTATCACTGGAATCGCACCATTGTCGTTCAGCCCGATCATCCGCTGGCAGGTAAAGATAAAGTCACTATCGAAGAGTTGGCTGCTTATCCGATTGTCACCTACACCTTCGGCTTCACGGGTCGTTCCGAGCTGGACACCGCCTTTAATCGGGCGGGTTTGACGCCTCATATCGTCTTTACTGCGACGGATGCTGACGTGATCAAAACCTATGTGCGTCTCGGCTTGGGTGTTGGGGTGATTGCCAGTATGGCGGTGGACCCGATACAAGATCCGGATCTGGTCACCGTTGACGTCCGCGATATCTTCACCTTCAGCACTACTAAGATCGGTTTTCGTCGCAGTACTTTCCTGCGCAGCTACATGTATGACTTCATTCAACGTTTTGCACCGCATTTGACACGTGATGTCGTCGATACTGCCGTTGCACTGCGTTCAAATGAAGATATCGAAGCGATGTTCAAGGACATCAAGCTGCCGGTGAAATGATGTAACGATAAAAATAACCGCCTGCTTTTGTGCATACATAGAGATCCCGAACGCCCATCAAGGCGGTTGGGATTTTTTTTGCCTGTCTATACTCGCGTTGAACAGTGAAGCGAAATAGCATGAGCACTTTGTGTTGTTATCAAAATGTTAATCATATTTTGTGTTATGTTTAGAAGAGGACTTATACACTGTCAGGTTATTGCATAAGACCTGTATTGATTGCAACCCATTGAAATAAAAGTAGTCTGAAAGCTAAGCGTGATAATAAGGAGAAGCTATGTCGTCGGATCTTCGGAAGAATAGTCAGGATAAGCTGGCAACCCTCGATAAGGAATATCACTATTACAGTCTGCCGAAAGCGGCGCAAAAGCTGGGTGATATTCAACGCCTGCCTAAATCCCTCAAAGTTCTGCTCGAAAACCTGCTGCGTAACATTGATGGTGACACTGTCACCGAAGATGATTTGCAAGCGTTGGTCGACTGGCAGCTAACAGGCCATGCCGATCGTGAAATCGCCTACCGTCCTGCCCGAGTACTTATGCAAGATTTCACCGGCGTTCCGGCGGTTGTCGATCTCGCTGCCATGCGCCAGGCAGTAAAGCGTTTGGGCGGCAATGTGGAACAGGTCAATCCACTTACCCCTGTTGATTTAGTCATTGATCACTCGGTCACGGTCGATGAATACGGTGACAGTAAAGCGTTCGACGAGAATGTCCGTCTGGAGATGGAGCGCAACCATGAACGCTATATTTTCCTGCGCTGGGGGCAAAAAGCCTTCAACCGTTTCCGCGTCGTACCACCGGGCACCGGCATTTGCCATCAGGTAAACCTCGAATATTTGGGGCAGACGGTATGGCATGAAGACATTGACGGTAAAACCGTGGCCTATCCCGATACCTTAGTGGGCACCGACTCCCATACCACCATGATCAACGGTCTTGGTATCTTGGGCTGGGGCGTGGGCGGGATTGAAGCCGAAGCGGCGATGTTGGGCCAGCCGGTATCGATGCTGATCCCTGATGTGGTCGGTTTTAAACTGACCGGCAAGCTCAGTGAAGGGATCACCGCCACCGACCTGGTGCTGACCGTGACCCAGATGTTGCGTAAACATGGTGTTGTAGGGAAATTTGTCGAATTTTACGGTGATGGCCTGGCGGACTTGCCGCTGGCTGACCGTGCGACTATCGCCAATATGTCACCAGAATTTGGCGCAACCTGCGGCTTCTTCCCGGTCGATGAAGTCACCTTGAGCTATATGAAACTCAGCGGGCGCAGCGACGAGCAAATCGCGTTGGTTGAGGCCTACAGCCGTGCACAGGGGCTGTGGCGAAATGAAGGTGACGAGCCCGTATTTACCAGCTCGTTGGAACTGAATATGGGGCTGGTGGAATCTAGCCTTGCGGGGCCGAAACGTCCGCAAGACCGTGTCGCATTGCCTAACGTGCCAAACGCGTTTAACGCTGCCACTGAGCTAGAAATTGGCAATGCCAAAGGCAAACAGACGCAGTCAGAAAGCTTTATTCTCGACGGACAGCATCACCAGTTGACAACTGGCGCTGTAGTCATTGCGGCTATTACCTCTTGTACTAATACGTCTAACCCGAGCGTGCTGATGGCCGCCGGGCTACTGGCGAAACATGCTGCTGAAAAAGGCCTGACCAGTAAGCCGTGGGTGAAAACTTCACTGGCGCCAGGCTCCAAAGTCGTGACCGAATATCTCAACGCTGCCGGACTGATGCCATATCTGGAGAAACTGGGTTTCAATCTGGTAGGTTACGGCTGTACCACCTGTATTGGTAACTCCGGGCCGCTGGCCGATCCCATCGAAGCAGCGATCAAAGAGGGTGACCTTACTGTCGGCGCAGTGCTCTCGGGTAACCGTAATTTCGAAGGACGTATTCACCCACTGATCAAAACTAACTGGCTGGCCTCGCCGCCGCTGGTGGTGGCCTATGCGTTGGCAGGTAACATGAAAGTGGACCTGACGCATGACCCGCTCGGCGAAGATCAGGATGGAAAGCCGGTCTATCTGAAAGATATCTGGCCATCGTCAAACGAGATTGCCAAAGCGGTAGAACAGGTAAAAACCGACATGTTCCACCGGGAGTACGCCGAAGTCTTCAATGGTGATGCGAACTGGCAGGCTATTAAGGTCGATGGAACGCCGACCTACGCATGGCAGGAGGATTCCACCTATATTCGCCACCCACCGTTCTTTAGCAACATGAAAGCCGAGCCTGATGCTATCGAGGATATCTGCGATGCGCGTATTCTGGCGATCCTGGCCGACTCAGTAACGACCGACCACATTTCCCCGGCGGGTAATATCAAAGCGGAAAGTCCTGCTGGTCGCTATCTTACGCAACATGGCGTTGAGCCTAAGGCGTTTAACTCCTATGGTTCACGTCGTGGTAACCATGAAGTCATGATGCGCGGTACTTTTGCTAACATCCGTATCCGCAACGAAATGGTACCGGGTGTAGAAGGGGGCTTTACCCGGCATATTCCGTCACAGGAACAGCTGGCAATTTATGACGCGGCGATGCGCTATCAGCATGAGGGCGTGCCGACAGCGGTGATTGCTGGTAAAGAATATGGCTCAGGCTCCAGCCGTGACTGGGCGGCGAAAGGCCCACGTCTGCTGGGCGTGCGGGTAGTGATTGCCGAATCTTTCGAGCGTATTCACCGTTCGAACCTTATCGGTATGGGCATTCTTCCGCTGGAGTTCCCGCAGGGTGTGACGCGCAAAACGCTGAAGCTGACCGGTGATGAAACCATCAGTATCAGCGGTATGCAGTCTTTAAAGCCGGCTCAGACTGTACCGGTGCACATCACCTATGCCGATGGTCATACCGAAGTCGTCGATGCCCGCTGCCGTATCGATACTGGCAATGAGCTGACGTACTTCGAAAACGGCGGTATTTTGCACTATGTGATCCGCAAGATGTTGTGATCCATAAAATGCAATGATCCGAAAAATACACAGATGTGTGAAGGGCTGTAATAGGAAAATTGAAGATGAAAGGCACTGAAAATGGTGCCTTTCGTTTTTATTGAAAGAGGTTACTGATCGAGCAGATGACCCATCTTGGCGGCTTTGGTCGCCAGATACCGCTCATTTTTCGGGTTCTTGCCAACGATAAGCGGAACGCGTTCAACGATGTTGATACCGGCTTCGCTCAGGATCTCGACCTTTTTCGGATTGTTAGTCAGCAGCCGTACAGCCTGCACGCCCAGCAGCTTATACATATCGGCACAGAGGGTGAAGTCACGCTCATCAGCGGCGAAACCCAACTGATGGTTAGCTTCGACCGTGTCATAACCTTTATCTTGCAGGGCATAGGCGCGTATTTTATTTAGCATACCAATATTACGGCCTTCCTGGCGGTGATACATCAGGATCCCACGGCCTTCTTCGGCAATGTGACTCAGCGCGGCTTCCAGTTGAAAACCACAGTCGCAACGCAGGCTGAATAATGCATCGCCGGTCAGACACTCGGAATGAACGCGAGACAGCACGGGTGTATCACCGGTGATATCACCGAAAACTAATGCCAGATGATCGTGACCTGTTGCCAGCTCTTCAAATCCCACCATCAGGAAATCGCCCCATGGCGTAGGCAGTTTGGCTTCTGCCACTCTTTTCAGCTGCATTTTATGCTCCGTTACTCTTCGTTCCTCAAGCTGCAGCGGTGTTAGCTACGCTTATTTACCTGAATCACATGCCCGAATGAGGTGAGTATTGTTTATTAACGTTTAGTATTTTATTCGCTGTTGCGCATCCTACGTTCAGATGCCTGAATTGACCAGCACAAAAGCTTTCGCACACAGAGTTCACAACAATTAAGGCACTATTTTGCCATAAAAATGTCGATTCTTTAGCCTGAATATTTGAATCAATCTTTCAAATATCATGAGGTATATCTGCTTCTTCAACGGGGATTTTTTATTGGATGTTAAGGTGTTACAAGATTGCTACACTACGACTCTTTGACTTTTTTTGAGGGCGTCCATGTACCCTATTGTCAGGCGTGTCATTATTGGCACACTCATTTTATTAGCTATGCCCGCGGTAGTATGGGCCAGTGGCTGGCTATGGATCCCCGGTCAGAATCCATTGATTCTTCGTCCGTTGTTTTGGGTGACGGAAACAGTCAGCAAACCCTGGGGAATTATCACCACCATAATCTTGTGCGCGTGGTTCCTTTGGTGCCTGAGGTTTCGTCTTAAAGCCGCCGTGGTATTGGTGTTCATTCTGGCCGCTGCCATTGTAGTCGGTCAGTACGTAAAAGATTTCATTAAAGGGCAAGTAAAAGAGCCAAGACCCTACGTGGCTTGGTTAGGGACTTACCATGAAATGGATGTGCTTGAGTTCTATGCCATGAAGGGTAAGGCGCGAGGCAATGAGGTTAAAGCACTGCTTGGCGATGATGCCAGTCTGCCGCACTGGCTGAAAAAAAGCTGGCAAAATGATACCGGATACGCATTTCCATCGGGACATACCATGTTTGCCGCCACTTGGGCGCTGCTGGCGTTGGGTATTCTATGGCCACGTCGGCACTTTAAAACCGTGATCTTTATGATGAGCTGGGCGGTGATAGTGATGGGCAGTCGTCTGATCCTCGGCATGCATTGGCCGCGTGATTTAATGGCATCAGTAGGTATAAGCGCCATACTGGTGGTGCTCGCGTGCTGGTTGACCGAACGGTTTATTGGTCCGCTGACACCGCCGGCATTGGAAAGACAAGAAATCGCTGGGCGCGAAGGTGATGGGGTAGAATAATCGGACCGGGATACCGGTTTCGGTACCGTGCCCAACCGGCAGATCCTTTAAAATCAAGCAAGTCGTCCCCATATCTCACGGATAGGCCAGCTATATGAGGCCCCAGATATGAATTGAAACCTGCTTCGCGACGTAGTTGTCCAAACTTTCTCCGAAGTGTGTTTTATCCGTTCTGAGTATTTCCATGCTTTGAGTGGAAATGCTAACTTATTAGGTCAGGACGTGAGTTTTTGGCATAATTCATCCGGTACACCCGGCATTACAGGAATGAATGTGAAATATTTGCTAATTTTTTTGCTTGTGCTGGTTGTTGTGGTCATCTCCATTACTCTCGGTGCCCATAACGATCAGATAGTAAACTTCAATTATTTGCTGGCACAGGGCGATTACCGTGTTTCCACGCTGCTCGCTGTGCTGTTCGCGACCGGCTTCGTGCTGGGATGGGTTATTTGTGGTTTGTTCTATTTGCGTGTGCGGCTTTCACTTGGGCGTGCTCAGCGTAAAATTAAACGTCTGGAACAGCAGATCGCACCGATACCTGCGGTTGTGACTCCCGTCGTGCCTTCCGCTGCCAGCAAGGAATAACCCTTTATGTTAGAGCTGCTGTTTCTGTTGTTGCCCGTTGCGGCCGCCTATGGCTGGTACATGGGGCGCAGAAGTTCTCAGCAGGATAAACAGGAAAACGCCAACCGCCTGTCGCGTGAATACGTTGCGGGCGTTAACTTCTTGCTGTCTAACCAGCAGGATAAGGCCGTTGACCTGTTTCTCGAAATGCTAAAAGAGGACAGCAGCACTGTCGAGGCTCATCTGACGCTGGGCAACCTGTTCCGTTCCCGCGGTGAAGTTGACCGTGCTATTCGCATCCATCAGTCATTGATGGAGAGTGCCTCACTGACTTTCGATCAGCGTTTACTGGCCGTACAGCAACTGGGGCGTGATTACATGGCTGCCGGGTTGTATGATCGTGCTGAAGACATGTTTAACCAACTGGTGAAAGAGCAGGATTATCAGCTGTTCGCGCTCGAACAACTGCTCATTATCCATCAGGCGACCAGCGACTGGCAGAATGCCATTGAAGTAGCCGAACGTTTGGTTAAGCTCGGGAAAGACAATCGGCGTAAAGAGATTGCTCATTTTTGGTGTGAGCTTGCGCTGCAGGCGATGGCCTCAGACGATCTGGATAAAGCCACGGGTTTACTTAAAAAAGCCGCCTCGTCCGATAAGCTCTGTGCCCGCGTCTCAATCATGCAGGGGCGTATCCTGATGGCTCAGGGTGAATATGCCAAAGCCGCCGATGCGCTAAAACGCGTACTTGAGCAGGACAAAGAAGTGGTCAGCGAAACGCTGGTGATGCTACAGGAGTGCTACCAGCATCTCGGCGAGCAACAGCCCTGGGCTGAATTTCTCAAACGCTGTGTGGATGAAAACACCGGCGCTAGCGCGGAGCTGATGCTGGCAGAGATTATTCAATTAGATGAAGGCCGTGAAGTTGCTCAGGTCTATATGAACCGCCAGCTACAGCGTCATCCGACTATGCGCGTGTTCCACCATCTGATGGACTACCATCTGGCCGATGCAGAGGAAGGGCGTGCGAAAGAGAGCCTGATGCTGCTACGCGATATGGTAGGCGAGCAAATACGCACCAAACCGCGCTATCGATGTCATAAATGTGGTTTTACAGCACATTCCCTTTACTGGCATTGTCCATCCTGCCGGGCCTGGGCTACGGTCAAGCCGATACGCGGCCTCGACGGTCAATAAAAATCCTCCTCCTCCTTCGCGTAGCTTCTGCGTTGGCTGCCGATTGTCACCCTGGTCACTGACTTATGTCAGTTCCCAGGGTTTCCTACCGTTGCCACCTTGATGCATCACGAATGATTTAGAGGAAATAATTTTGGAGCTAAGCTTAAAACTACTTCTTCTTACTGGTAGTTTTACGTGCAGAGACAAGCAGGGTACGGAGTTTCTTAAGTTCTTTTTGCGTCAGCGCGGGTTCGGCATTTTCGCTGGTGTGCTGGTTATCGATATCATGTTCGCTGGCTTTCGCGCTTTTCTTCTCCTTGTGAGTGAAACTCTCCTCCAAACGTGCGCAAACCTCAACGCTCAGTGAATGTTCTGCCTCAGCGGCGGCGGCGCGGATCTGTTCTTTTAATTCCACAGGAATCTTGATGGTCAGGGTGGATATCTCACTCATTTTGCTCTATTTCCTTCAGCTTAAAACTCCACGCTATGCCACACGCGTTACGCCGTCTAGAGGGTCATAAAAAATTCATAAAAACGTAACATTAGATGTGGCTGGGATTTGCAATAGATGAAAGGTAAAATGCTGGCGGCAGAAAGTGCCAGATGGCAATATTCCCTGAACACTGACAAGAGGTTGGCGAAATGAAGTCTGAAAATAGCATCCATAACAATGACTTGAAATCATCACCCATTGTTGTCGCACTCGACTATGCCGATAGGTCCGCCGCACTTGCTTTTGCCGATTGCATTGACCCGTGTGATTGCCGTCTAAAAATCGGCAAAGAGATGTTTACCCATTTTGGCCCGCAAATTGTCAAAGACCTGCAATTGCGTGGTTTTGATGTTTTTTTGGATCTGAAATTCCATGATATTCCTAATACTACGGCGCATGCCGTAGCCGCTGCGGCTGAACTGGGTGTGTGGATGGTTAATGTCCATGCCAGCGGTGGTGCGCGTATGATGACGGCAGCCAAAGAGGCGCTGAGCTCTTTTGGTCGTGATGCCCCTTTACTGATTGCAGTTACTGTACTGACCAGCATGGAAGAGAGCGATTTAGCCGATTTAGGTATCCAGCTTTCTCCGGCTGATTACGCCGAACGCCTGGCGCGCCTGGCCCGCGATTGTGGCCTTGATGGTGTGGTCTGCTCTGCGCAGGAAGCTACCCGTTTCAAAACGGCCCTGGGGCGAGACTTTAAATTGGTCACTCCCGGTATTCGCCCCGCAGGTAGCCAGGCTGACGATCAGCGCCGAGTGATGACACCTCAGCAAGCGCTGGCCGTTGGTGCCGATTACATGGTGATTGGCCGTCCAATAACTCAGTCAGCTGATCCCGCACAAACCCTGCGTGATATCCGCGAATCCTTGCGTTAAGGCGAACCTAAATGAGAAGTGACAGCAATAGCCGATTGGTGTACTCCACGGATTCCGGCAGAATTGATGCGCCCAAAGCGCAAGTCGAACGCCCTAAAGGTGATGGTATTGTGCGCATTCAACGACAGACCAGCGGCCGTAAAGGCAAGGGGGTTTGCCTGCTCTTGGGGCTGAGTCTCGATGATGTGGCTCTTGACAAATTGGCCGCCGAGTTGAAAAAGAAATGTGGCTGTGGAGGCTCGGTGAAAGATGGTGTTATTGAAATTCAGGGCGACAAGCGGGAATTACTGAAGCAGCTGTTAGAAGATAAAGGTCATAAAGTTAAGCTTGCGGGCGGTTAACATCATGCGCAGCAGGAATAATGTTGTTTAATACGTTTGATAAAAATGCTGCTTCCTCATCGAAGCAGCATTTTTTAATAACCGGTTTATCCTCTTAAGGGAGGACAAGTAAATAAAGAAAGACATGAAAGCACAGCAAATAAATTTTTTTAGTTTTTAACCTTTATTCTATTTCATACTTTTTTAACCACTATTATTTACTCACCTGGTGACCGACAATCCCACCGACTGCTGCACCGCCTAATGTCCCTAATGTACTTCCGTCAGTCAGGACTGCACCACCCAAAGCACCTGCACCTGCACCGATAGCGGTATTACGGTCGCGTTTTGACCAGTTGCCACAGGCACTGACAGACATCGCCAAAGTCAGAACCAGTGCAACACTGGCAATACGTTTTGTTGTACAACTTGAAAATGTCATCATGGTAACTCTCCTTAGGAACGATTTAGCCCGCATACTCATGAATAAGTATAGGTAATAACCGTTAATTCACCTTTTATCTGGATGCAACATCGACCCAGTGGAATATAAAGTAGTGAAATTCTAGTTCATTCACTAGGTGAATAGTCTTAATTCGCTTTTATGGCTCGGGCTGATAGCACAATAACACCATTCTACCTTTCTCTGTGCTTCTAACTGCGTCACGCTGCAAACTTGAGGTTGCAGCAGATCCTTACGCACTCTTTAGCTATTTCCCCCATACCTGACAGTCGGCTCCGACCAGAGAATAAAGGAAACTTCGGCCACTGAGGGATATCCGATGCTAAAGCAACTTAAAGAACAGGTTTTACACGGCAATTTATCGCTGCCAAAACACCATCTGGTGACCTTTACCTGGGGAAATGTCAGCGCGGTTGACCGTCAGCAGGGACTGATGGTGATTAAACCGTCGGGTGTGGAATATGAAAACATGCATCTTGATGACATGGTGGTGGTCGAGTTGGAGACAGGGAAAGTAGTGGAAGGCAGCAAAAAGCCTTCATCGGATACTGACACACACCGCGTGCTGTACCTTAATTTCGCAGAAGCGGGCGGCATTGTGCATACTCATTCGCGCCATGCCACTATCTGGGCTCAGGCAGGCAAAGACATTCCTGCGTGGGGTACGACGCATGCTGACTATTTCTACGGTAATATACCCTGTACGCGAAAAATGACCGAAGCGGAGATCGCCGGGCGTTATGAATGGGAAACGGGGGAGGTGATTGTTAAAACCTTTGCCGAGCGGAAACTGTCGGCACGTGATGTTCCCGCCGTTCTGGTGCATTCCCACGGACCCTTTACGTGGGGAAAAGATGCCGAGACCGCCGTGCATAATGCGGTGGTGCTTGAGGAGGTGGCTTACATGGGGATCTTCTCCCGCCAGCTGACGCCAGACCTTGCCGATATGCAGCCACAATTGCTGGATAAACACTTCCTGCGTAAACACGGTAAAAATGCCTACTATGGTCAGTAAGGTTCTGTCATTTAAATGACTCTTAACAAAAACCGCGTCTGAAAGAGTAGACTCTTGAATACTTTGCATTTGCTTACAGGTTTCAAGGAGAAAGTTATGGAGTTATATCTGGACACCGCCGATGTCAGCGCGGTAAAACGCCTGTCGCGCATTCTGCCATTGCAGGGTGTGACCACCAATCCGAGCATCGTAGCTAAAGAGCGCAAATCATTATGGGAAGTCCTGCCAGCGCTGCGGGATGCTTTGGGCGGTACGGGCAAACTTTTTGCGCAGGTGCTGGCGGCGGATGCTGAACAAATGGTAGCCGAAGCTGTTCTGTTGACCCAGCGTGTTCCTGGCCTGGTGGTTAAAATACCGGCGACGGCAGAAGGGCTGGCGGCGATAAAAAAACTCAAACTGATGAACATTCCGACGCTCGGAACGGCGGTTTACGGCGCAGGTCAGGGGTTACTCTCGGCGCTGGCCGGGGCGGAATACGTTGCGCCTTATGTTAACCGTCTCGACGCGCAGGGCGGGAACGGTATCGTGATGGTGACTGAACTGCAAACGCTGCTGCGTTTACACGCACCGGCCGCCAAAGTGCTGGCCGCCAGTTTCCGAACCCCGCGTCAGGTGGTGGATTGCATGCTGGCGGGTTGCCAGTCGATCACTTTGCCGGTGGATGTGGCAGAACAGTTCCTGGGGACACCGGCCGTCACCGCCGCCGTTGCTCAGTTTGATGAGGATTGGCAACAGGCCTTTGGAACCTGCGCGCTGAATTAACGCCAGGAGTCTCTTTCTTTTTTGTCTAAACCTGCACCGGTCTTCCCGATGCGGGTTTTTTTACGTCTGTTCACTAACTCTGCCAAATAGCGCACAGAAATGTGGTCGCCATTTATGATCAAAAACCAATGTTTCATTTAAATAAAACCAATGATCCATAAAAAAAGAAACAATGTTTCATTTACATGAATTTGATCACTTTCATAAGCCCCTTAAATAGATACCTTAGCGACCATTGAGTTCGTTTATGAGACATCATCGGCAGTTACGTCAATCGAAAAAACACTTCATACAATCACTTGTTGTTGTTTAACAATAGCTTGCAGGGACTTGTATCGAGGATTTTGCTAATGAGCATAAAGATCAGGTGGAAATAACATGCGTATAAAACGTGCTATAGAAAAGATCCCAGGCGGGATGATGTTAGTGCCGTTATTTATCGGGGCGATTTGCCACACTTTTGCCCCGGAAGCCGGAAAGTATTTTGGTTCATTCACTAACGGGCTGCTTTCCGGCACCGTGCCTATTCTGGCAGTCTGGTTCTTCTGCATGGGTGCTTCCATCAAGCTCAGTGCCACTGGAACGGTACTGCGTAAATCTGGTACGCTGGTGCTAACGAAAATCGCTGTAGCTTGGGTTGTTGCTGCGTTGGCATCACACTTTATTCCGGAGAATGGCGTAGAGTTCGGCTTCTTTGCTGGGCTATCCACACTGGCGCTAGTGGCTTCCATGGACATGACTAATGGCGGCCTGTATGCCTCAATTATGCAGCAATATGGTACTAAGGAAGAGGCCGGTGCGTTTGTACTGATGTCGCTGGAGTCCGGCCCGCTGATGACCATGATCATCCTCGGTACCGCCGGTATTGCCTCTTTTGAGCCGCACGTCTTTGTCGGCGCGGTATTGCCTTTCCTGGTTGGTTTCGCCCTCGGTAATCTTGACCCTGAACTGCGCGAATTTTTCGGCAAAGCTGTACAGACTCTCATTCCATTCTTCGCTTTTGCACTCGGTAATACCATCAATCTGACCGTGATTGCGCAGACTGGTTTGCTGGGTATAGCTCTGGGTGTGTCAGTGATCATCGTTACCGGCATTCCTCTGATGCTGACTGATAAGTTTATCGGAGGTGGTGACGGAACGGCCGGAATAGCAGCTTCCAGTTCTGCCGGTGCTGCTGTCGCGACGCCGGTACTCATTGCGGAAATGGTGCCGCAGTTTAAAGCCGTCGCTCCGGCTGCCACCGCACTGGTCGCGACCTCAGTGATTGTTACCTCGGTACTTGTACCCATCATCACCGCCATGTGGTCTCGCCGGATGCGAAATAAGGCAATCAAAGATAAAGTGAGTCTGGACGACCAAATGGCGAGAATTAAGTAGGTTTCAGGCATGCGAACATGCCTTTTTAAATTAAAAATAAAGAAGCTGAATTTAAAGGGCGAAAGACAAATCGCCCCACACTTGCTCATCAACAGGGACATTTCCCCATTTTCCCCCCTTCGCTTGGAAACCTCGCCTCAAGGCATCTTCGGTGAAAATCCCGCTCAGAGAGCGGAATACCGTGCGGGTTACGAATGCTAAAGTGGGCGACGTAGTTGCCGTAATCCTGCACGCCGACCATCAGACGAAAGCTTTGGGCGGTGCGACGGGCGATCAGCTTTAGCCACTGCGCAGTATTCTGCGGTCTGGGTTCGACCACAAACAGCGGCTGGCAGCGGATAATCGTCAGCGCGCCCGGGTGCAGTGGAGTGAATATCAGGCGGTTTTCAGACATTGCGGGCCTCCCGGCGCTGAACGACTGCTGTTTCATGTACCGTCGGCGTGGCTGAATTCAGCGCGCGGCGGATCACAAAGAACGATGAAACCAGCATGGTGACTGCCACTAACATAAAGAAGGCGCACAGTGCAGCGTTGATCTGATTATTCAGCACGATGGTATGCATGTCTGCCAGCGTTTTAGCCGGTTTGATAATCTCACCACTGTCGATTCCAGCGGAGAATTTCTTCGCCTGTGCCAGGAAACCAATCGACGGCTTCTCGTGGAAAATTTTCTGCCAGCCAGCCGTCATCGACGTAATAAACAGCCAGACGGTGGGCAGAATAGTTACCCATGCGTAACGTTGTTTCTTCATCTTGAACAACACCACGGTACCCAGAATCAGCGCCATCGATGCCAGCATCTGGTTGCCGATACCAAACAACGGCCACAGCGTATTGATACCGCCGAGTGGGTCAACCACGCCCTGATAGACAAAAAAACCCCAACCGGCTACGGCTACTGTAGTTCCGGCAATCGTACCGACCCATGAGCGATTATTGGCGAGAGACGGCACCGCGACGCCGACCAGATCCTGCACCATAAAGCGGCAGGCACGGGTCCCGGCATCGACGGCTGTCAGGATAAACAGGGCTTCAAACAGAATGGCGAAGTGATACCAGAAGGCCATCATGGCGCGGCTGTTGAACACCTCGGTGATAATATGCGCCATGCCAACCGCGAAGGTCGGAGCGCCACCGGCTCGGGACAGAATCGAGTGTTCGCCGACGTCTTTGGCGATCATGGCCAGAGTCTCAGGGGTAACCACGAAGCCCCAGCTGTTGATCACCTGCGATGCGCTTTCTACCGTGGTGCCAATCAGCGCGGCCGGTGAGTTCATGGCAAAGTAGACGCCGGGGTCGATAACCGAGGCGCAAATCATTGCCATGATCGCCACAAAAGATTCCATCAGCATCGCGCCATAACCAATGAAACGGATATGGCTTTCACGCTCAATCAGTTTCGGCGTGGTGCCGCTGGAAACCAGCGCGTGGAAGCCGGAGATAGAACCACAGGCAATGGTAATAAACAGGAACGGGAACAGACTACCGGAGAACACAGGACCGCTGCCGTCGATAAATTTCGTTACCGCCGGCATTCTCATTTCCGGCATCGCAAACACAATGCCGACGGCCAGGCCGGCAATTACACCGATTTTCAAAAATGTCGAAAGATAGTCACGCGGAGCCAGCAGCAGCCAGACCGGTAACACGGAGGCGATAAACCCGTAAATCACCAGCACCCAGGTCAGCGTGGTGCCGTGCAGAGTGAAAATAGGCCCCCAGAACAGGTCAGCAGCCACGTTACCGCCGTAAATAATCGCCAGCATCATCAGCACAAAACCGATGGCTGACACTTCGGCAATTTTGCCTGGGCGCAGAAAACGCATATAAATGCCCATAAACAGCGCAATTGGGATCGTCGCCGCAATGGTGAACAAGCCCCAAGGGCTGTCCGCCAGCGCTTTCACCACCACCAGCGCCAGTGCCGACAGAATAATGATCATTACGCCGAGCGCGCCGAGCATTGTGACCACGCCGGCGAAATGACCTAACTCCTGTTTGGCCATTTCACCAAGCGAACGGCCATCTCGGCGGGTCGAAATAAACAGGATCAGGAAATCCTGTACCGCACCCGCCAGCATCACGCCGACTAAAATCCAGATTGTGCCCGGCAGAAACCCCATTTGCGCCGCCAGAATCGGACCGACCAGCGGACCCGCACCGGCAATCGCGGCAAAGTGGTGGCCGAACAGGACCCATTTATTGGTCGGGACATAATCCAGACCGTCATTATGCCGCTCGGCTGGCGTCATGCGCCGGTCATCAAGATCGAAGACTTTCTCAGCAATAAACCTGCTGTAGAATCGGTAAGCGATGCTATAACAGGCGAGGGCTGCGACTACCAACCAGACCGCGTTAATGTGCTCACCACGGCTTAGGGCCAGCATGCCAAAGGCAAA
Organism: Ewingella sp. S1.OA.A_B6; assembly: GCF_049889095.1. Classification (NCBI taxonomy): domain Bacteria; kingdom Pseudomonadati; phylum Pseudomonadota; class Gammaproteobacteria; order Enterobacterales; family Yersiniaceae; genus Ewingella; species Ewingella sp. S1.OA.A_B6. The sequence continues at coordinate 868,910 of NZ_JBLJFK010000001.1, forward strand.
GGCGCCGACTAACGCCACCACCAGCCAGGTTATCCTGGACTTGACGTTTTTCATGATTAATTACTCCTTGAATAAAGGGTCTGCGGCAGGGCAAAAGGAAATACATTGCTGTGATGTTGACTTTCTGTTTAAAAATAGTGTTTTCGGAGTAATTGGCGATAAGTAAACGGCAGAAGTGTGATGAGGTTTGTGCTTTCAGTGAGGAGGCGGTGCAAAACGGTGAAGTGGGCGGTAAACATAAAAAAACGGCCAGCATAGCTGGCCGTCATACAAACTCAGGTTAACGATTATTCAGCGCTGGCAGGGGCTGCCTGACCTGGTTTGTGTTCGTGCATTTTCCCCATTTTATCAGCACGTTTCTGGTAGTTCTCATTGAACTGTTTTTTCTGCTCAGGTGTCAGCAAGTTATACATTTTGTTCTCAGCGCGCGCACGATCCAGCATGTGCTGGGACTGCGCCTGAGTGATGGTGTCAATCTGTGACTTCACTTTGGCTTCGTCGAAGCTATCAGCAGTGACCAGGCTGTGCATATTGTCCATCTGCGCTTTCATCGCGGCGCGGTCAGGACGCGGGCCGCTGTCTTTCATGATCTCTTTCATCTGAGTTTTTTGCTGCTCAGTGAGATTCAGGCCAGCGAATGGGTTCATACGTTGCGGGCCTTTATGTTGCATCATTTTACCCTGGGCTGTTGCGGCAGGGGCCGGAGTCGTTTCAGCGGCGAAAGCGAAAGACGCAGAGCTAAGAGCCAGAGTAGAAGCCACAATCATTGCGGTAAGTTTACGCATAATTTAATTCCTCATAAAATTTCAGGCACGTCGCCCGTTTCGTGTTGACGAAGGAAAGTCTAAACTCATGAATGAATAGTAATACGAGGAAGTTGTAAAAGAGTGAAAGGCGTGGTGTCGATATTCAGACAATCGTGGAGAAAATGTTTAGAAAGCGTAAGCTTGCGAACAAAATCCTGCCATTCAGTGAGACTATTCCTAACAGGAAGTCATTTTCAAAACATTATCAGGTTTAATGAATCAGTGCCAGACACTGAGAATGAAACTATTTGACCCTTGTCATTCTGTTTAACACGCGTTGAAGTAACCATTGCGCCTATAATAGTTAGCATTGTATTAACACTATCTATAACAGTGAAGTGAATTATGGCCCTAACCCGTTACGAAACCCTCGCCCAAACCTTGCGTCGCCAGATTGATACTCAAATCTGGCTACCCGGAGACAAACTGCCTTCGCTACGGGAGAGCTGCAAACAGTCGGGCCTGAGTCTGATGACCGTATTACAGGCGTATCAATTGCTGGAAAGTCAGGGACTGATTGTCGCCCGGCCTCAGTCAGGTTATTACGTTGCGCCGCGTAAAATGCGGACTATGAGCCGTAAATCTGATCAAACATTACACGCCGCCGAACAGGTGGATATCAACGATGCTATTTTCGATATTCTCAAAGCCGGACAGGATGCATCAATAGTTCCTTTCGGCTCGGCTTTTCCCGACCCAACCCTCTTTCCTCAACCCCGTTTGGCGCGCTCTCTTGCCAGCGCGGTACGCCGTATGTCACCGCACAGCGCCATGGCCAATCTGCCTCCCGGTAATGAAGAGCTGCGCCGCAGCATTGCCCAGCGTTACGCGCAGAACGGCATGGAAGTGGCGCCTGATGAAATCGTTATTACGTCGGGTGCGATGGAGTCTTTGGGGCTAAGTTTACAGGCCGTGACCGAACCGGGAGACTGGGTGGCTATTGAGTCCCCGGCTTTTTATGGTGTTTTGCAGGCCATTGAGCGGCGTAAGCTGAAAGCAGTGGCAATCCCGACTGATGTGCGCACCGGGATGGATCTTAATGCGCTGGAACAGGCTCTCAACACCTATCCGATTAAAGCCTGCTGGCTGATGTCGAATTTCCAGAACCCTCTGGGATGTACGCTGTCGCCGCAGAAGAAATCGCGCCTGGTGGCTATCTTACAGGCCCACGGTGTGGCGGTGATTGAAGATGATGTTTATGGTGAGCTCTATTTCGGCACAGAGCGCCCAATGCCGCTTAAGGCGTCAGAGAACCGTAGCCAGATCCTGCATTGTTCGTCGTTTTCTAAATGTCTGGCGCCTGGTTTCCGGGTGGGCTGGGTGGCGGCAGGCGCCTATGCTGAACATATTCAGCGCTTGCAATTGATGAGTACCTTGTCAGCCAGCGTGCCGGTACAGCTGGCATTGGCTGACTTTTTGCAGAAAGGAGGACCGCCAGGCGGGTATGAAACTCATCTGCGCCGTCTGCGGCGACAACTGGAGCAGCGTATGATGGCGATGGTCAATGCTATCACTGATGCTTTTCCTGACTGCGTTTCGCTCAGCCAACCCGAAGGCGGTTACTTTTTGTGGCTGGATTTAAGCGAAAAAGTCGATGCAGCCAGAGTCTATCAACGGGCGCTGGCGCAAGGTGTTAGCATTGCGCCTGGCACTATGTTCGCCGTCGACGACCGTTATCGTCATTGCATACGCATCAATACCTCTTTTGAGTGGGGGCCGCATACCTCACGGGCTGTAGAGATTCTGGCTAACCTGGTGAATGAGGAGCTGAGAACTTAAGCTTCCTTATATTTCTGTGAGTCGCGACCCGGTGAAGCGCTCGCCTTGCAATAGGTAGTCTGTGAATTAATTCAATTAAAATGATAACCTTGGTTATTTTATTTTTTTTGAAGAAGAATGATAATCACCTCACAAATTACACGTTCAACTATCTGTCTGTTATTTCAAATGTGAACTCATTCACATCTATTCATCAATCTCGCCTATATAAAACGTTATCTCTAAAAAAATAAAACACCGGTTCATAAATATTAAGTCACTCTCTGGGCGGGAAAAATAATGAACGCAGAAAAACCAATTTTATTCAGACATCAGCTGGCCTATGGTGGTGGTAATTTACTAGGCAGCGGAGCGCTGGCCATTGCCGGTATCTGGCTGCTTTACTTCTACACCACCTTCTGTGGTCTAACATTGTTACAGGCAGCGGCGATCTTCTCCGTTGCGAGCGTTATCGATGCGATCAGTAACCCACTGATGGGTTACCTTTCCGATAACTTCGGTAAAACGCGCCTTGGCAAACGTTTCGGTCGCCGTAGATTCTTCATCCTGCTCGGCATACCGCTGATGATGTTTTACCCGCTGCTGTGGGTCGAAGGCTTTGGTTTCTGGTACTACCTTTCAACCTATGTCGTGTTCGAGTTGATCTACACCTCCGTGATGGTGCCGTATGAAACCCTCGCGACGGAAATGACCACTGACTTTTCTGCACGCTCCAAGCTGACCGGTTACAAAGCAATTTTCGGTAAAGTCGCGAACTTCCTCGCCGCGTTCATCCCCGGTCAGTTCATTCTGATCTACGGTAAAGATTCCGCCGAACCGTTCTTCTACACTGCGCTGACCTATGGCGTGATTTTATGTGTTGCCATCGGCATGTTGTATTTATCTTCATGGGAACGGCCGACCGAAGAAACCACGCCGGTTGATGATAAGAAACAAAGCCTGGGCAAAACCATGCTCACGCTGTTTCGCGACATGAAATCAACCTTTCACCTGCGCGTATTCCGTAAACATTTGGGCATGTACCTGTGTGGTTTCGGCGCGGAATGGCTGTTTGCTTCAGCCTTCACCTACTTCATCATTTTCGTACTGCAATATGACCCGACCATGGTCGCCGGACTCAGCAGCCTGAACTCGATTCTGCAACTGTTTTCTACTGCAATCTTTATCGGTATTTGTGTGAAGCACGGTTTCAGTAAGCCTTATATTCTGGCGCTGAGCATCGTTGTGTTCTCTGTCGCTTGTTACTGCTTGCTGCACTTCCTGCATCTGCCACAGCAGTATGCAACGGCTGCGATGCTGACCATCACCGTGATCTTTGGTATTGGTACCGGTGGCGTGTATTACATTCCCTGGACGGTTTACACCTTCCTGGCGGACATTGATGAGGCCTTCACTGGCCGTCGTCGCGAAGGTATCTACGCTGGCGCAATGACCTTCTCGGGTAAGCTGACGCGTTCGGTCATCGTGTTCGTGATGGGTGCTATCCTCAGCTTTTACGGCTTCCAGTCCAAATCACATACCCAACCGGAAAGCGCCGTGATGGCGATCGCGATGGTGTTCGGTATCGGGGTGATCACGCTGGCCCTGATGGCCATGGTGTTCAGTAATCAGATGAAATTAAACCGCAAAACGCACCTTGTTGTCCTCGGTGAAGTCGCGCGCATCAAAGCCGGCGGTGAGATCCGCGGGATTCAACCGGATGTACGCGTGGTGATGGAAGAACTGATTGGCTATCCATACGAACAATGCTGGGGCAATAGTGAAGTCTGCCGCAAAATCTTCGATACGCCAGCTATTGAGCTAACCAAGCCGAAGCCCATGGTGGGCACCACGCAACACCGGTAAACCTTAGCTTTACCACCTGATTAACCACCTTATCGACTGGCCGGGAAAACCGGCCAGTGACGCCTTACGTTTTTAAGATGAGAACGACTATGTGGGAACGTAACTTGTTTATTGTCGCGCTGTCTCTCGGAGTGAGCGCACATGGCATGGCTGCCGCATTGCCTGCCGCCAGCAGTCTGATTTGGCACAGCATCACTTTTGGTCAGTCAACCGATATCAATTTCGCCACCAACGTTTTACCGGAAAAAGTCGGCATGAACGCAACGCGTCTGGCCGACGGGAAAAACATCCCGAAAGCCGGTGCGTCGTTGACCACGCCATTTACCATTGAAAGCCGCGGTGGGAAAGTGGGCAACAGCCACGATGGATTAACTTATTTCTACACGCGCTTACCGGTGGATGTGAACTTCCAGTTGGAAGCCGATATCACGCTTAATCAGTTTGGCCCCGAAAACGGCGCGAAACCGGCGGGGCAGGAAGGTGCCGGATTACTGGTGCGCGATATTTTAGGCGCACCACGCCAGTTGGTAACTAAACCGGGCATTGAAGAATTACCGGCGGCGTCCAACATGGTGATGAACAGCGTGATGGCGATCGGTGATAAACCGCCGGCGGTGGCGCTGATTGTAAGGCAGGGTGTGCAGCAACCTTGGGGCAATACTGGTATCGGTATTCTGCGTGAGGGCTATCATCCGCTCACCACATCTCAACATTTTTTATTGCGGCTGACCCGCACTGACACCGGCTTTAATGTCGCCTATGCGCCGCAGGGCAGCGACCAGTGGACAAGCAAAACCGTTGAAGGGGCGGACCTTGTCACGCAGCTTGATAAAACCGGTTATTACGTCGGGTTCTTCGCCTCGCGCAATGCCAGTATCACCGTGAACCACGCTAAGCTGGCGCTCAGTGAAGCGCATACGCAGCCGTCTGCGCTTTACGTGACGCCGTCACTTAAAGCGCGCATCGAAGTGATGTCATCTCCGGTGATCGCACGCCGTGACAGCCTATTCCAGCTGCGCACCAACGGTGGTGGTCAGTTGCAGATCGAACAGGGCGGCAAGTCGTTACTGCGACAAAAAAACGTGCGCGGCGGCGAAGTGGTTACCGTGCCGTTCAATATCGATCAGCCAATGGCCATGCTGAACGTGACATTTACGCCGGAAAACGGTCAGATCCTGAAGCAGGAATTCCCGATCCGCATGGCGGTGGTTAGCAATCCTGATGAACTTTATGTCTCGCCACAGGGCAAGGCAGGCAACGACGGTTCACATGCACATCCGTTGGATTTCGCCAGTGCAGTCAATCTTTTAGCACCAGGTGGGACCCTGTGGGTTGCTGACGGTGAGTATCTGGCCAGCCTGATCCCGGCGACGGCCAGCGGTATGAAAAACAGCATGAAAACGTTGCGCGCACAGGGCGATGACGTGGTGTTCAACGGACTGAAACTCGATGGCAGTTACTGGAATATTCAGGGCATTACCGTCACGCAGAAAAGCTTTCACATTGCCGGAAGTTTCAACCATATCGACCGTGTTAAGGCCCATAACGCCGACGACACTGGCATCTGGGTGGCATCACCAGACGGTATCGGCCGCGCGCTGTGGGCCAGCCATAATCTGATCAGCAATTCAGAATCCTGGGGAAATCAAGATCCCGGGCGTAAGAATGCCGACGGTTTTGCGGTGAAAATGCGCGTGGGCGAGGGAAATCGGCTGGTGAATTGCTATTCCCACGACAACATTGATGACGGTTTTGACCTGTTCAATAAGATTGAAGACGGCCCGAACGGCAGCGTCACCATTGAAAACAGTCTGTCCGTCCACAACGGCAGCAACGGTTTCAAACTCGGTGGCGAAGGACTCCCCGTCGCGCACGTCGCCCATGATAACGTTGCGGTGGAAAACGGCATGGACGGCTTCACCGACAACTTCAACCCTGGCGCACTGGTGGTTGAGGGTAACCACGCGGTGGACAACAAACGCTTCAACTTCCTGTTTCGTCCGTCGCCTTACACTACCGCAAACAAGCAGGGCGACTTCAAAGACAATATTTCGTTGCGCACCACGGCAGGCAAGTATGACGATGCGGTCAGCGGCAATGTGGATAACAGTAATTATTTCTATATGGATCATAAAAGCGTGAATAAAGCGGGGAAAAAAATAAAGCCTGATAATTTTAGAACACTTAAGTTGCCAAACCCGGTGTTGCATAAACCGGATGGTGAATTCGATTATAAGGATTTCTTGCAAATAAATAAATGAAGTAAAAACACGTTCTATAAATTACTTATAAAAACACTGATCAATATCTTTGGGATTAATAAAACATGAAAAATAACAGACTGCTGCTCTGCGGTCTGCTGCTGGCTAGCGCCAGCAGTCAGGCTGTGACGATCGATTTGCGACATGAATGGCTCGATGACAGTAAGCAAAATAAAGACCGGGCGCTAATATCCCACCGTTTTGATAACGGATTTGGTTTCTCGCTGGAATCCAAGTGGAAATCCGGCGGTGACAATGAAAATAAACCTTTTAATAACCTGGTAGATAACGGAACGGAAAGCACCATTAGCTATCAGTATAAGGTGGCGCCGGCATTCTTCCTGCAACCCGGTTTTACGCTGGAGTCCAGCTCGGACAGCAGTATCTACAAACCGTATCTGACCGCGGGATATACGTTTGATAGCGGGATTTATTTTAATGCCCGTTATCGCTATGAATATACCCGTTATACCAAAGAAAATACCGAAGACCGTAAAACAAATCGTGGTGAATTCTGGCTGGGTTATCGTCTGGCTGACTGGCGCTTTGAATATAACTATATTTATAAACACAGTGATCAAGTGTTATACGATAATGATAAGTGGGATTACGAGCAGGATTTAAAAGTCGCTTATAATATTAATAAGCAATGGACACCTTACGCTGAGGTCGGCAATGTTTCGGTGCGTAAAACCACAGATGAACGCCAGACGCGGTTCCGCATAGGTGTGCAATACAATTTTTGACGAGTATATCTGATAAACACTTTGGTTAATCAACGCCGGTCCGTTCATGCTGACCGGCGTTTGGGTTTATCGATTTAAGCTGAGCAGGGCGTCAGGAATTTCAGCCAGATACAGCGCCGGTAGTCCTTCATAATCAGTCGTGAACAGTACGTGACGATCGTCCGGCGAGAATGAAGGGTGCGGATGCGTCACCTGACGGTCACCATCGAGTACGCGCCATGAGCTGTTATGCGCCGCCAGCGGTGCATATTGACGGTTTTTGGCGTCGAAAATATACAGCCAGGGATCGTTTTCGATGGTATGGCTGGCCGTATCTTTCACATCGACCGGCGTCCCCGAGCCGTCACCCACCAGCAGCGAGCCGTTTTCATTGCTCATCAGATGTGAGCACGCAGGCATGGTCATCAGACTGATATCTTCGCCCGTTTGCGGGTCAAAGCGACGAATATGGCGATCGTGTTGGCCTTTCAGATAGGATACATACATCAGTGCGGAACCATCCGGTACCCAGAACTCGTGCGTGCAGCTTTCGCCCGGCGCATGTTCTTTCACCTTGCGCACATTAGTGCCATCTTCATTAACCAGCCACATACGCGCATCGACCAGATCGTGCGGACCTTCGTGACAGAACGCGACGGAGCTGTCGTCGAACGGACGATAAATCGGATGACCGAGCCATTCATTCTTCTCATGGATCACGGTAGATTGACCATTCAGTAAATCTACCCGCAGCAAGCGACAATGCGGATTGCTGTGGTAGAACTCCTGGAAAATTTTCCAGTCTGACAGCGGCGTCCAGTCTTCGCGGCTGATTTCGATCCCCACCAGACTCGTACATTCGCTGTTTGCCACCCAGGTCCCATATCCTACCCATTCTTCCGGTACCTGATACACAGTGGCTTCGCTGAAATCAGCCAGTTTTACCCTTTGCAAACGGCGTTCATTCTTGACGTAGTACAGGTATTGATCGTCCGGGGAAAGGAATCCGCCAAAAGTATTGTCGCCTGTGCCTTCGGTAAGTTGCACCGCTGTCTGGGTGCTAAGATCCAGCAGGTAATAGTTGCGATGTCCGTCAAATTCGCCAGCAAACAGTACCTTGCTGCCGTCGCAGGTAAAACATTTCTGATAGAAATAGTTACGGTGGCAGAGTACATCGGGAGGCGTCAGACGTGTGACGCACGCACCGGTCCGGGGATCCTGAACGGTATGAAAACTGAATTGAATCTGAGAGCCTTTCGCCATGATTCACCTCATAAGTGGCAACAAAATCAGCCGTTAGAATGGCTTCGCTTTATTAATTGAAATGTTATTTCATTAAATTAAAAACACATTACCACTTGGCGTGAGGGATTGGCGGCAGACCCTGCCGGAAATGTAAGGTTGATCACGTTTTTCACCTGCGCAAAAATATTCTATCAAGGGGGTAACGCAGATCAATGCAGGTCAGAGAGGGGCAGTTCTTATCAACGAAGTTCCGTAGCCGAAACCGGAATCAATACAATGAAACAGCAATCTGCCGAACATGCTGAGCCATTACCCCATAAACCTGAACGCAACATCACAAACAAAGTGCACCCATCGCCCTGAAACGGTGCATTACATTGCGTTGCGCATTATCTCTGCATGCCGCCGATCACATTCCTGAGCGAAAAATTAGAAAATTTATGCCTGCATATTCAGTCGAATGGTTTTCATGCTTTGAAAGGGAATTATTTAAATTATTCATTTTTTATGCACTTTAAGTGAATGGCTGTCATTTTTAACTCATTGTTTTTTCATGGTCTGGTCAATTTTATGCATTTTTTTCCTTTGCTGGCACGAACGGTGCAATCTATTATCAAGCCAAGAGAGTTGAATTTTTAACTTTAAAATAACAATTTCGCAGCAGTCCGACCCCCTTTGACTCTGAGGTAGATATGCAACAACAACAAAACGTCAGCCGCCAAAACTTTGATGACTGGATGGTGCCAGTGTACGCACCCGCCACTTTTATTCCGGTTCGCGGTGACGGTTCCTGGTTGTGGGACCAGGAGGGCAAAGATTATGTCGATTTCGCCGGCGGCATTGCGGTCAATGCGTTGGGCCACGCGCACCCGGAGATCAAGAAAACGTTGATGGAGCAGGCGGATAAAGTCTGGCATCTGGGTAACGGTTATACCAACGAACCCGTGTTGCGTCTGGCGAAACAACTGATTGATGCCACCTTTGCTGACAAAGTGTTTTTCTGTAATTCGGGGGCGGAAGCCAACGAAGCGGCATTGAAACTGGCGCGTCTGTATGGGCGTAAACTGGGCGGCAACAAGAGCGAGATCATTGCTTTCAACAATGCTTTCCACGGACGCACACTGTTCACCGTGACCGCGGGCGGACAACCAAAATACTCCGAAGATTTCGCGCCATTGCCGCAGGACATTACCCATCTGCCATTTAACGATTTGGCCGCCGTTGCCAGCCAAATTTCTGACCGCACTTGCGCGGTGATCGTCGAGCCGATTCAGGGCGAGGGTGGCGTATTGCCTGCCGATGCCCACTTCCTGCAAGGTCTGCGTGAACTGTGCGACAAACATCATGCGTTGCTGATTTTCGATGAGGTCCAGACGGGTGTCGGTCGTACCGGTGAGCTTTACGCCTATCAGTGCTACGGCGTAGTGCCGGATATCCTGACCAGCGCCAAAGCGCTGGGTGGTGGTTTCCCGATCGGTGCGATGCTGACACTGGATCGCTACGCCGTGCTGTTCCAGCCGGGTACCCACGGTACAACATACGGCGGTAACCCGCTGGCGACGGCGGTGGCGGGCAAGGTATTTGCGCTTATCAATACGCCCGAAGTGCTGAACGGCGTGCAGAAACGTCATCAGTGGTTTATTGATGGCCTGAAACGCATTAACGATCAGTTCCACGTATTTAGTGAAGTGCGCGGTGCCGGATTGCTGCTGGGTGCCGTAATGAGCGAACGTTATGTCGGTCAGGCTAAACAGCTCAACACTCTGGCTGCTGAGGAGGGGGTGATTGCGTTGATCGCCGGTCCCGATGTACTGCGTTTTGCGCCGTCGCTGATCATTCCGGGTTCCGATATTGAAGAAGGCCTGAACAGACTCGAACGCGCGGTAAAACGCCTCTGTGTGTAAGATCCAACTCAGTTAACGAGGTAAACACCATGATGTTGATACGTCCTGTGCGGCCCGGCGATCTCGCCGACATCCTGCAGTTGTCAGGCAAAACCGGCATCGGCTTAACCTCTTTGCCAAAAGATGAGGCACATCTGCGCACGCGCATTGAGCGCTCAGTGGCCACCTGGGAGGGGCGGCTGGGCAGAGCTGAACAGGGCTATCTGTTTGTGCTGGAAGATACCGATCTGAAGCAGGTGGTCGGTGTCAGCGCCATCGAAGTGGCGGTGGGGCTGAGTGAACCCTGGTACAACTTCCGTCTTGGCACGCTGGTGCACGCTTCTAAAAGTTTGAACATCTATAAACCCGTACCGACGCTGTTTCTCAGCAACGATCACACGGGATATACCGAACTTTGTACGCTGTTTCTCGACCCCGATCAACGCCATGGCAAGAACGGCCAGTTATTGTCGAAAGTCCGTTTCCTCTTTATGGCGGCGTTCCGCGAACACTTCTCCAGCAAAGTGATTGCGGAAATGCGCGGTATGTCGGATGACAGCGGCCATTCGCCATTCTGGGACAGCGTAGGGCGGCACTTTTTTGGTATGGAATTCGCCGAAGCTGACCGCCTGACGGGCATGGGGCAAAAATCCTTTATCGCTGAGCTGATGCCGAAACACCCTCTTTATACCGATTTGCTCAGCCCCGAAGCACGTGAAGTGATTGGTCAGGTGCATCCGCAAACCGCACCGGCCCGCACCGTACTGGAAGGTGAAGGACTGCGCTACGCTGGCTACGTGGATATTTTCGACGGCGGTCCGACGTTGGAAGGTGAAATTGATGACTTGCGGGCGGTGAAAAACAGCCGTCTGCTGACCGTAAAAATCAGTGAGCAAACGTTTGAGGAAGATGCACCGCTCTACCTGGTTGCCAATGAAGACTATCAGGTGTTTCGTGCGGCACTGGTTCCGGGTGGGCAGTTACTGAATGACCTGAAGATTAATGCTGCAACTGCTCTGGAACTGGGTGTTACTGCCGGAGATAAACTCCGCGCTGTGGCGCTGTTTCCCTCTCCGGCACCCTTAATTGACCAACACACCGATTCAAGCATGGAGGAGAGCCCCGCATGATGCATCCCGCACTGTTTATAGAAGGCCAGTGGCGTAGCGGAAAAGGTACGTTACTGGAGAAAACGAATCCGGCTGATAACGCCGCGCTGTGGTCTGCGCTGTGTGCCAGCGCGGAAGATGTCGAGTCTGCCTGTGCCGCTGCACGTAATGCGTTCCCTGCCTGGGCGCGTAAAACACTGGCCGAGCGCGCCGTGGTGATCGGCCGCTTTGCCGAATTACTCACCGAACATAAAAATCGCCTGGCGGAAGTGATCAGCCTCGAAACCACCAAACCACACTGGGAAACGTTAACAGAAATTCAGGCGATGATCGGCAAAGTGGCGATCTCGCTCGAAGCCAATCAGGCGCGAACCGGCGAAAAACATACACCAATGCCCGACGGTGAAGCCGTCTTGCGTCATCGTCCGCACGGTGTACTGGCGGTGTTCGGCCCTTATAATTTCCCCGGACACCTGCCCAATGGCCACATTGTTCCGGCGTTGCTGGCGGGTAATACCCTGGTATTTAAACCCAGCGAACTGACGCCCAAAACGGCGGAAGAGACCGTAAAACTATGGCAACAGGCGGGACTGCCTGACGGTGTACTCAACCTGGTACAGGGCGGACGCTCCACCGGTGAAGCGCTGGCGGCGTCTTCGCAGATCGACGGTTTGCTGTTTACCGGCAGCGCAGGGACCGGCTATCAATTACACCGACAGTTGGCCGGGCAGCCGGAGAAAATTCTGGCCCTGGAAATGGGTGGCAATAATGCGCTGATCGTTGAACCTGTGGAGGATATCGATGCGGCAGTGAACCTGACGATTCAGTCGGCATTTATTTCCGCCGGACAGCGCTGCACCTGCGCGCGGCGCCTGCTGGTTAAGCAGGGTGCAGCGGGGGATGCATTTATCCAACGGCTGGTGGAAGTGACGGTGTCACTGATTGTTGGTCACTGGGACGATCAACCTCAGCCGTTTATGGGCGGAGTGATTTCCGATGCCGCCGCCCGCGGTATGCTTAAAGCACAGGACGACTTAATTGCGCTTGGCGGCAAACAGTTACTGACGCTGATACGCCCGGACCCACACAGTACCTTACTTAAACCGGGTATTATCGATCTGACCGGTGTATCAGGCGTGCCGGACGAAGAGTACTTCGGGCCGCTGCTCAGCGTTATTCGCTACACTGACTTCGACCAGGCCATTGAACTGGCCAATCAGACCCGCTTCGGCCTGGCAATCGGGCTGATTTCTCATCAGCGTCGGCAGTTTGACCAGTTGTTGATCGAAGCCCGCGCTGGGATCGTCAACTGGAATAAATCGCTGACCGGTGCTTCGAGTAATGCACCCTTTGGTGGTATCGGGGCATCCGGAAACCACCGCCCGAGCGCTTATTATGCCGCAGATTACTGTGCCTGGCCGATGGCATCACTGGAAAGTGACAAGTTGGAACTTCCCGTGACGTTGTCACCTGGAATGGATTTCAGCCGCGTCTGAATGCCATTACATCATGCACAAGGAGAGACGAATGTCAGGATGTGAAGCAAATTTCGACGGGCTGGTCGGGCCGACGCACCACTACGCCGGTTTGTCGTTCGGTAACGAGGCCTCGACACGCAATCAGCATGCGGTTGCGAACCCAAAACTGGCGGCTAAACAGGGTTTGCTGAAGATGAAGTCTCTGGCCGATCTCGGCTTTGCTCAAGGTGTTCTGCCACCGCATGAGAGACCTCACTTAGCTACGCTGCGCCAGATGGGATTTGGCGGCAGCGATCGTGAGGTGCTGGCACAGGCGCAGGCTTACTCGCCACGCCTGCTTTCATCGCTCAGTTCCGCATCATCCATGTGGGTAGCGAACGCCGCGACGGTTTCCCCTTCTGCGGACAGCGCTGACGGACGCGCACATTTCACCGTCGCCAATCTCAATAACAAGCTTCACCGGGCGATCGAAGCCGATACTACCTCAGCCATTTTGCGCGCCACCTTTAAGCACGAGGGGCACTTTGCCCATCATGATGCGCTGCCGCAGGTAGCTGCATTGGGCGACGAAGGTGCTGCCAACCATAACCGGCTGTGTGGCGATCACGACCAGCCTGGCGTGCAGGTATTTGTGTATGGCCGCGACGGGCTGGTGGCCGGTGAAAACGAGCCGGTGCGCTATCCCGCGCGTCAGACCCGCTTAGCCAGTGAAGCCGTGGCGAGGTTGCATCAGCTCAGCCCGATACGTACGGTTTTCGTGCAGCAAAACCCCGAAGCGATTGACCGCGGCGTGTTTCATAACGACGTGATTTGTGTCAGCAACCGCCACGTCCTCTTTCACCATCAGCAGGCATTCCTCAATTCTGACCATGCGCTGGGTGAGATCCGCGACAAAATGGCTGCGCTGGAGCTGGATTTTCAGCCCATCGCGGTGCCGCAGAGCAAGGTGTCGCTTGACGATGCGGTGGCGACCTACCTGTTTAACAGCCAGTTGCTGAGTAAGAACGACGGCAAGATGATGATCGTGGTACCGGAAGAGTCCCGTCAGCACATTGGCGTGTGGAGTTATCTCTGCGAATTGCAGGAAAGTGGTGGGCCGATCGATCAAATAGAAGTGTTCGACTTGCGCGAAAGTATGCGTAACGGCGGCGGGCCTGCCTGTCTACGTCTGCGGGTGGCATTGAACCGCGCTGAACTCTCCGCAGTCAATGACGGCTCGCTGATCAACGACGTGTCGTTTACCCGTCTCAATCAATGGGTAGACCGGCATTACCGTGACCGCATGCAGGCCAAAGATTTGGCCGATCCGCAACTGCTGACCGAAGTGCGCTACGCGTTGGATGAATTGACGCTGATCCTGGGTTTGGGCGCTATTTACCCGTTCCAGCGCTGAGTTAACACGGAGTATCTATGTTTGATTTTCTAAGCCAGACGCTGAGTGGTGAACCGCCTGCGGTCACCACCGGTCAGACGACACAGTTTGACTGGATATGGCGGGGCGAGGGCATTCTTGAGCTTTCGCCGCACCATGCCTGCGACAGTGCGGTCGTGATTTCAGCCGGTATTCACGGGAATGAAACTGCACCAATCGAACTGCTTAATCAGTTGGTGTCTGAACTCCTGAGCGGCGTGCGACTGCTGAAGGTGCGGCTGCTGGTGTTGTTGGGCAATCCTCCGTCGATGCGGATGAATAAGCGCTTTGTGGATGCCGACATGAACCGCATGTTCGGTGGTCGTCATGCGCGCTATTGCCCGAACGGTGAAACCGGCCGTGCGCACCAACTTGAGCAGATAATGGCGCTGTTTTACCGCACATCTTCCGCCGCCGGTGCCACCCGGCGTTTTCATTATGATCTGCATACTGCGATCCGCGGTTCGCTGCATGTGCGTTTTGGTTTACTGCCATTGCAGATCCGTCCGCACGACGCGGAGATGCTCAGTTGGCTGGACGCCGCCGGACTGGATGCACTGGTCTTTCACCGATCTCCCGGTGGCACCTTTACGCATTTCAGCAGCGAAGTGTTTCTCGCCGACAGTTGCACGCTGGAGCTCGGCAAAGCCCGGCCGTTTGGCAGCAATGACCACCAGCAGTTCGCGGGTATCCGCCATGCGCTGGAAGCACTGGTTAGCGATGTCCCTTTGCCAGAGAGGCAGTCTGCTGTCCCTATGAAAAGTTACCGCGTCACGCAGGATGTTATCCGTTCGCAGGAAGCATTCCAGCTGCATATTCCCGCCGATGCACTCAACTTTACCCCATACCCGAAGGGGTTTGTGATTGCGCAAGAGGCCGGTAAGGTTTACCGGGTTGAAGCCGCAGAGGAATATGTCCTTTTCCCGAATGCTTCAGTAGCGGTGGGACTCAGGGCTGGACTGATGTTGGAGCGCTTTTGATAAAGCGTTGGAAATTTTTTCAACTCAGATTCAACTTCAACTTCAAGGTCGTGGGCGCCGGCCCACACCGGGTCAAGGGTGGTAAACGCCACCCTTGACAATCCTGCGTTTTTTTCATGGAATTACAGCTGCTGCGCAGGTCACAATGGCCGTGTTTCAGTCACCGTTGTTATAGCCGCCAAATGCCGCCGCTTAGGCGGTCCCTTCACTTCGGGTTCGGACCAGCTCGCAATAAACCCACTCGCCGTTTCTCACCGCTCATTCAGCGCCATTTTTGAATGCGGCCTTGGCTCTTAAAACAGCACTCGGTTTGCTCCTTCACCTCTCACGAGGGGAAGGTGGGGATGGGGTGTGGGTTTTGAATTTAGAAAAGCTTCGGCCGCATTCAAAATGTCACCGGCAAGTCGGTGGCGAGACAACATCCTTACCGTTGGCTTAAGCCGAGCGTAGCGAGACAACGTCGCACTGCGACGGCCCGAAGGGCGAGGCCAAAGGTCGAGTAAACCCGCAGCCGAGCATCGCGGAGCGATGACATTTTGCGGCTATCACTGAGATATCTGAAACACGGCCATTGTGACCTGCGCAGCTGCTATTTTTAAAAGAGCCCGGGATTCTCAAGGGTGGTGGCGATAAGCCACCCTTGAGGCCAGTTTGGGTGGCAACCCAAGGTCTTGACCCTGAAGTTGAAGAGTTAATAGCGACAATGTAGCCCGCCAGCGATTATCTGCGCCGTTTAGCTGCCACCACCTCATGGGTGCGTTGCAGTGCATCGCGCGCGGCGGGTAGTCGCTGAGTGACGCCAATAAACAGACAGTCAATGATCAACAGCTGACTGGTACGGCTGGCCATGGCGGCGGCGCGAAAACCCAGTTCGCGGCCGCTGGTCAGTAAGATACAGTCGGCTTTGCGTGCAAGTGGAGAACGGGCATTCGCCGTGATCGCCAGGGTAAAAGCGCCTGCATTCTTGGCCTGTTGCAGGGCATCTACCGCTTCGCTGGTTTCGCCGGAATGGGAGATAGCCAGCGCGACGTCCATGGAGGTCAGCAGGCAGGCACTGACCAGACTTTCATCTCCGCTGCCGTAGGTCTGGCAGGCAATGCCGATCCGCCGCAACTTCTGGCAGAAATCCTGCGCAACCAGCCCCGAAGCCCCGACACCATAGACATCTATCCTCCTGGCCTGACTGAGGGCATTTATCGCCTGTTCCAGCCCGTCGCTGGCAATTAACTCTGCCGTCGCCGTCGCCCCTTCAACTTCAAATGCCAGCAGCTTTTGCAGGATCTGCTGCGGGCTGTCCTGATCGGTGATGTCGGCCACCAGCGGTGAGGATGACTTTGTCTCGTCGCGGGAAAGTTCTGCGGCCAGTGCCAGGCGCAGTGCGGGATAGCCGTCAAACCCCAGACGACGGCTGGCACGCACCACGGTGGCGGTGCTGGTTGCTGCCTGTTTCGCCAACGCGGTGACACTGATGTGGACGATGCGCTGTGGATCTGCGGCGATTAGGTTGATCACCCGCTGTTCAGCCTGTGAAAAGCTGCCCTGTAGCGCCCGCAAACGGGCTTCCAGCCCCAGACCGCCTGAAAAAACATTCATATTATTTTTCCAGATCGCGCAGGTGGTCATCTTTGCGCAGCGTCATTAGCGCCAGCAGACTGACAATGCAGGTTCCCACCACGTAATAGGCCGGAATATCCAGATTGCCGGTCTCTTTGATCAAACCGGTAATGATGAGTCCTGCACAGCCGGAAAAGATCGCATTGGAGAGCGAATAGGACAAACCAAGACCGGTATAGCGCACGCGGGTTGGGAACATTTCCGCCAGCATCGCCGGGCCGGGACCGGCAATCATGCCGATGGCCGCACCGGCGATCAGTACCGCGATCCCTTTCGTCATCAGGCTGCTCCCTGTGTCCTGCAACAGATGCAGCAGTGGGAAGCTGAGAATAATCACAGCCAGCACCGCTATGATCATTACCTTCTTACGGCCAATTTTATCGCTAAGGATCCCGGCAGGCAGGATAGCCAGTGCAAAACCAATATTTGCCAGCACCGTGGCAACCAGCGCCTGCAGGAAGGTGGCGTGCAGCGAGGTTTGCAGATAAGAGGGCATGACGACCAGGAAGGTGTAACCGCCTGCGGACCAGCCCATCATGCGGCCGATACCCAACGCGATGGCTTTGAGTGTGGCAGTGGTTGAAGCTTTCTCATCCGCCGTATTTTTGCTGGTGACCGGCGTTTGCTGGCTTGCCTGAAAACTTGGTGTTTCATCGAGTTTTAGTCGCAGCCAGAGGGCAACCAAGCCCATCGGCAGTGCCAGCAGGAAGGGAATACGCCAGCCCCACTCTTTCATGTGTTCTGCGGGCAGGGTTTGTACTAACAGCGCCACCAGGCCAACGCCCGTCAGCAGGCCAAGCGCGACGGTGAATGACTGCCAGGCACCGTAAAGGCCGCGTTTGCCCTTCGGGGCAAACTCGGTCATTAGCGATACTGCACCGCCAAATTCACCACCGGCAAACAGTCCCTGGAGCATCCGCAGCAGCGTCAGTAACAACGGTGCGGCGACGCCAATTTGTGCGTAGGTCGGTAACAAACCAATGAGCGCGGTGGCGAAAGTCATCAGCAAGACCACCGCAATCAGGGTCGGTTTGCGGCCAATGCGATCGCCAATGCGGCCAAAGATGATGGCGCCAATCGGGCGACAGAAAAATGCCAGCGCAAATGAAGCGTAAGTGAGGAGCAAACCTGTCATGCCGCTCTGGCCTTCGAGAGTGAAGAAGTTACCGGCGATCAGGGTTGCCAGATAACCGTAAACGCCGAATTCATACCATTCGATAAAGTTACCGACCGAACCGGCCATCAGCGCTCTGCGTGATTGACTGGTGCTGACCGCTGGCGATGGGGTGTTTGGGTTGTGTGCTGTTGTATTCCCGGAACTGCTCATTAGCTACCTCAAAAGTGGTGAAGATCGTTTTTTATAAGCGTAAGTGGGTGTTGAAATAATCATGTAAACAATTTTCTAAATTTATGCTGAATTAATGTCAATTGTTTTCATGTTTTGAACAAAATAAAAGCGAAAGATGTGGAGCAGGCGACGTTTTAGAGGAGATAGGGCGGGTACAGGCAAAAAAACAGGCTGCTCCTTTTAGGGGCAGCCTGTTTTTATAAAGGGCTGGATATGCCTTTTACATCGTTCTACCCAAAATAATTCAAGTTGCAGGAAGGCGGCAATCTCATGAATCCCAGGAGCATGGATTGCAGGGGATATTTATAGGGTATGAATATCGATACCATCACCGATATTACTGTTCTGATAATAGTTACGCGGGACTTCCACCTGATACTGCTGGTCGTCGCAGGCAACTTCAAGAATGTATCGTTCATTTTCGTAAGCGTTGATCGGGATAAAACCGAAGAAACCTTCCGCCACGCTAAAAGTGCGCGATGAGGGAATGGCATAACGTTGAACAATCCTTGCTCGGAGAGGCTGCTGCTGGCCGGTTAACATGCTCCATACCCGCTTAATGGGTTGCGACAGTGTGGCAAGCACAGCTGAGGCCAGCGATTTGATAGTCATAGAGTGAATACCTCGTTGGTCTATTCCCGTCATCTTTCAAGTGTCTTCTGCGTTGGCTGTCTTCATTTACCCCCAGTCACTTACTCATGTAAGCTCCAGGGAGTTTATTCAGTGGCCAGCTTGATGCCACTCGAATTATTTAGGGGCTTATGACTTAATACTTATAATTTCCTTCGATTAATAGCCAATGTTTTTTTCACATAAGCTTAGGCATTATTGATTTACACGAGTTAAGTGCCGGAGATCACAACGCTTAATTCAGGCCGGGCTTTTTCTTTTTTTTCCGGATTTGCGCTCTGCAAGCAATAAGGGGCAAGAAGGGCACATAACGTGGTCGGCTAATTCATAGCGCAGGCAGCACTGTCGGCGAAATTGCGTGCTGTTTTCATCTTGCGGATCTTCCGGACGCATAGGCTGATACAGCGGGTTTTTGCCGCCGTAATGCAGTTCCCGGGCATTAAGCAGCGCCATGCCGTCTGAGATATCGGCATTGACCAGTTCAGCCTGCTTAATACCCCAGCCGACGCGGATCCCCGCGTTGCTCCAGTAAATTCCTGGTTTCAGGCCGGAAATGTCGGCCAGCGCCTGACATACCGGGCGCAGATGCTGTTCGATCATCTGGTCAAAGCGCGCCATCGGCTGCATAGACAGCAGTCTTTCGCCGGGGCCGTCAAGGTATATCTGATTCGGCAGCCCCTCGTCCTGCAGGGAGAGATAGACATTCTCTGCGGCGATAGGCAGTTGCCAGCCGTGACTGAGAGAGACGATCACCCAGCTCGGCAGCAGGTTGGCGAAATACCACTGAGACCACATAGAAATGCGTGCGCGGCGCTTTTCTGTCTGGGCTGCGTCATCCGCGTGCAAAGACAGATAATGATTGAGCACACGGCTGCAGCCCTCGACGGTGGTCAGCAAGGACATTGGCAGGGCGTTTGTCACCAGGGGCGTCATCGGTTTGAAACTGTCGGCAACCCAGCTTATTGGGGTGTCGCGGAAACTGCTCAGGATCGTCTGCATCATCGCTTTATGAAAAGATTCTATAAATCATGCTAATGAAAACAGGGTAACCAAAAATAAAGTGAAATAGTAATGATTTCTATTTGTATTGGCATTGGCGACGTCATTTATCCTGCAATGCGGCAGAGCAGAGTAAGTCATGCTTTGCAGACCTGTCCGGCCAGATAATCACCAAATAAGCGAAATAAATCAGTCTTTTACCAGCCCATTAAATTCCTTATTTGTAGGGTGCTACTAGTACAGACTAGAGTGATAAATCCACGGGTAAAAATCCGGTCAACCGTGTCTCAGACGGTTGTGGACGACCAAAGAAATAGCCCTGGAATAGTGAACAGCCTTCTTCTTTTAGGCGGCGGAACTGTTCGCCCGTCTCAACGCCTTCTGCCGTGATTTGAATATCCAGGCTGCGGCTCATGCCGGTGATAGCACGGATAATCGCCAGGGCTTCGCGGCTTTCATGCATGTCATTGATAAAAGACTTGTCAATCTTGATTTTGTCGAACGGAAATGAACGCAGGTAGCTTAACGACGAATAACCCGTGCCAAAGTCGTCCAGGGCAATGCGTACGCCCAGCGCCTTGATTTTTTCCAGCATCGACACGTTGCTGTGGTTATTATCGAGCAGCACCGATTCGGTGATTTCGACTTCCAGCCTGTGCGGTGCCAGCCCGGACTCCGTCAGTGCGGTTTCAATAACCGAAAGCAGTGAGCTATTTTTGAACTGTACCGGCGAGAGGTTAACCGCAATGGTCTGTTCGCCTTCCCAACTGGCGGCTTCGTGGCAAGCCTCGTGCAGGGCAAAGGCGCCGATGCTGTGAATCAGCCCAGTCTCTTCGGCAATCGGAATAAAATCCATCGGCATGATCAGACCATTAACTGGATGATTCCAGCGCATCAGTGCTTCATAACCAATGATTTTGTTATGGGCACTGTCGGTGATTGGCTGGTAATAGAGCTTCAGCTGTTGCCCGGTAATGGCGTCGCGCAAGTCCAATTCGATGCCGCGCCGTTTGCGGGCCGCTTCGTCCATTTCGACCTGGAACAACTCGTAGCGGTTGCGGCCGTTACGTTTAGCTTCGTACAGCGCCATATCCGCGCAGCGCAGCAGATGATCCGCCGAATCATCACTGTTCTCCGCGATGGCAATCCCCACGCTCAGTCCGACACTCAGCGAGTGTCCTTCAATATTAATGGGTGGATTGACGGCTTCGATTAGGCGCTGAGCAATCTGATGAGCCTTTTCCACATTCGGCAGATTGGGCAGAACGATAGCAAACTCATCGCCTCCGACGCGGGCCAGCGTATCTTCTTCACGCAACACAAAGCGTAACCGTTTGGCGATACCGCGCAGCAGTTCATCACCAATCTGGTGGCCAAGGGCATCATTCACATTTTTGAAGTTATCCAGATCCAGACAGAGGGTAGCGGTGAGCCGGTTGGATAATTGCGACAAATTCAACGCTTCATACAGGCGCTGGTTGAACAGCACACGGTTAGGCAAGCTGGTCAGGTTGTCATGATGGGCCATGTGATGAATTTGCGTATGGGCGGCGTGCTGGTCGGTGACATCATCGGCAATCATCAAAACGTAGCTGGTTTGTGCATCGCTGCCGTTTATCATCGAGGCGGTGGTTTGCAGGATGCGCTCACCCATCGGCGTGATCAGTTGTTGCTCACTTTTGTGCAGGCCCTCAGCGCGCAGGCACTCGTTGGACTGTTTATTGAGATAATCACTGATCCCTTGTTTGAGGCAATCCTGCGGACGCTTACCCATCAGTTGGTCGCGTGATATCCCCAGCAATAATTCTGCCTGACGGTTGACCAGCAAAATTTCACGCGAGACGGCGTTTTCAACGATGACCGACAAGGGAATGTTGGCGATCACCGTGTTGAGAAATTGCGACAGAACCGTCATTTGCTCATTGTTTGCTTCGGCCTGATCTTTAGCCGTCAGTAATTGCTGCTCATAGTTGCGACGTTCGGTAATGTCACGGGTTACTTTGGCAAAACCAATCAGCTTACCCGCTTCGCACAACGCTTCAATGATCACGTGCGCCCAAAACTGGCTGCCATCTTTACGTTGCCGCCAGCCTTGGTCTTCATAACGGCCTATGCTGCGGGCGGTTTCCAGACCGTGCGCAGGCGACCCTTTATTTTGGTCTTCCTGAGTGTAGAAACAGGAAAAATGTTGGCCCACAATTTCATCATGCAGGTAGCCTTTAGCGCGTTGTGCACCGGCATTCCAGTTGGCGATAATCCCCTCTGGCGTGAGCATATAAATGGCGTAATCTTCCACGCTTTGAACCAGCAATCGATACATTACATCAGAATCTTCGTTCATTTTATTTGCCTGATAGCGGACCACCACGGTTCAGAATCCTCCCAAACCAGGGTCCGGCTTTGATTTGCGTCTGTCCCGACGCATTTTGCTATGTTGTGTAGCCAGACGTGAGCATAAGAAAGTTCGAGTCGCGTCCAGGATTGGACTGTAACGTGTTTATATTTTGTCTTTCACAGAAAATCCCCTGACTTAAAGGCAATTTACTTCGCAGGGCGTATGTAACAGAAAGGAGGTATCGGCCAATTCCACAATAACTTTATGGCTATAAGATTTTTTTTCAGAGGTCTTGCTGGATGAACATAAAGCAGTGATATATTCAGGATGCACAACACCCTCTCCTCACTGTTATTTATAATAAAATGGCTTAAAAGTTGTTGAGGAAATTTACTGAGTAAAAGGAATTAATAATGAAGGTTTTGACCTCTCTGGAATCGTTTTTAGAGTCATTACACCAACGTGATGCACACCAGCCGGAGTATCTGCAGGCGGTGCGCGAAGTCTTCACCTCGCTGTGGCCCTTTTTGGAACAACATCCTCATTACCTTGAACAGAGCCTGCTGGAGCGCTTAGTCGAGCCGGAGCGCGTGATTCAGTTTCGCGTTGCGTGGACTGACGATCGCAATCAGGTGCAGGTAAACCGCGCCTGGCGGGTGCAGTTCAACTCGGCGATTGGCCCGTATAAAGGTGGAATGCGTTTTCACCCGTCAGTCAATCTATCCATTTTGAAATTTCTCGGCTTTGAACAGACCTTAAAAAATGCCCTGACCACGTTGCCAATGGGCGGCGGGAAAGGCGGGTCTGATTTCAATCCGAAGGGTAAAAGCCAGTACGAAGTGATGCGTTTTTGTCAGTCGCTGATGACCGAGCTGTACCGGCATCTTGGGCCCGATACCGATGTACCGGCAGGGGACATCGGCGTAGGTGGCCGCGAAGTGGCCTTTATGTCAGGCATGATGAAAAAATTGTCTAATAACACCGCTTGTGTGTTTACCGGCAAAGGGTTGTCGTTTGGCGGCAGCCTGATACGCCCAGAGGCAACGGGGTACGGTCTGGTCTATTTCACTGACGCCATGCTGCAACGTCACGGTCTGGGATTTGAAGGGAGCCGGGTTTCTGTTTCTGGTGCAGGCAATGTAGCGCAATACGCCATTGAGAAAGCGATGCAGCTTGGTGCTCGCGTGGTTACCGCGTCAGATTCAGGCGGTACGGTGGTGGACGAAGCCGGTTTCACGCCAGAAAAACTGGCGCACCTGGCTGAAATCAAAAATAACCGTTACGGCAGCATCGAAGAGTACGCCAGTGAACGTGGCCTGGTCTATTTAGCCGGCCAGCAACCGTGGAGCGTGCCGGTAGATATCGCACTGCCGTGCGCCACGCAGAACGAATTGGATATTGATGCCGCCCGTCAGCTTATCGCCAATGGCGTGAAAGCGGTGGCAGAGGGCGCCAATATGCCGACGACCATCCAGGCGACCGACGCATTCCTCGATGCAGGTGTGCTGTTCGCACCGGGTAAAGCCGCCAATGCAGGGGGGGTGGCGACCTCCGGTTTGGAAATGGCGCAGAATGCCGCACGCCTGAGCTGGAAGTCCGAGGAAGTCGACATGCGTTTACAACACATCATGCTGGATATTCACCAGTCCTGTGTGTCGCACGGTGGAGAAGGTAAGCAGACCCACTATGTGCACGGCGCGAATATTGCCGGTTTTGTCAACGTGGCAGATGCCATGCTGGCGCAGGGCGTTTTATAACCGGTGTTAAACTAGCCAGCAGGAAATGAGACGACAGTAATGGGTTTACTGTCGTCTTTTGTATTTGGTCGTTTTGAAAACCACTAAAATAACGCGCAATACCTGTTAGTCGTCGAGAACCACGCGACCATGTAAGTCTTGCAACGGACG
This sequence comes from Ewingella sp. S1.OA.A_B6, assembly GCF_049889095.1. NCBI lineage: Bacteria > Pseudomonadati > Pseudomonadota > Gammaproteobacteria > Enterobacterales > Yersiniaceae > Ewingella > Ewingella sp. S1.OA.A_B6. The sequence goes on from NZ_JBLJFK010000001.1 coordinate 893,265, forward strand.
GTTATTAGCATGATGCATGGCAGAAGTGAACCAGGTGAGCTGCTCAGCTGATAACGTCAGAGGTTGTTTCACCACCATCCAGCGAACGCCTTCAGTGCATGGTGGTGTAGTCAGAGACCCATTGTAACGATAATGAGTGAGACTCTCTGGTAATAATCTCTTGATATCTACTTTCTGCTTCAGAACCACTGTCTCGCCAATATCCTTCGGAAGTTGTTGTGATATTTGTGTCAGCGCGGGGTTGGCTTTGCCGATTTTAAACATCACCGCAATGACAGCAATTTCGCCGTCAGCATCCATATTGACAAAGTGTGCTTCCAGCGGGAAGGATTTACCGTTGATGGTATTTTCACTTGGAGAATGAAAATGGAATTGCTGCAGCGTAAACTTATCGCCGTCTAGCAGGACAACGTCGCCTTCCTGCACGTTGGCCTGAATGCTGTGGCCATTATTGATGAGGCTTACCGGAGGCATCTGGTAATTAACATGCAGAGGTCGTGCATGGACCTTCATCGAATTATGGATATTGATCGGGGACTGATTTTTACCCTTTTCACACAGCATGTAATCTGGATTAAGTTTTGACCAATATTGAGGAGCAACTTCCCCTTCATATGACCAGTGTGCGGGTTCATTTGCCAATGCGTGGCTGGTAAACACCATCATACCGATGGCTAATAGTGCTGATTTCATGAAATTTCCTTTTCATCTTTACACAATAAACATAGCGACGTTAAGTCATTACTTGTTTAGTCTTTTATAATCATTTTTGGCTTGCTGTAATTCTTCTTCGGCCGCTTTCAACTTGAATTTCTTTTCTTCAACTTTGTGGCGTTTTTGGTTAATCTTCGAACTCCGCCCGTCAGACTTTGCTTCATCAAGCTCATTTTCAGCTGATTGAAGATCAAGTTCCGCATTTCTGAGCCTCTGCTCTTTCTGTGAAACCTCGTATTTCGCTCTGTTTTTTTGCTGAGAATCATTACAATACGTATTGACATCGGACAGGGCAGTTTTTAACCCTCTTTCTGCGTACACATTTCCGCTTGCTTCTGCTACCTCGATTTTTTGTTTTATATCCGCTTTGCGTTCTGCGCAGCTGTTGGTTGCTGCATAACTGCTGAAAACGAATCCGGAAAGAACGGCCGATAGAAAAGCCTTTTTCATAAATCCTCATATATCCTTATAAAGAGTGTGCATTCTATAGTTCTAAATCTGTTTCTGCCTAGCGGGATTATTCTGTATTTTTGTTAAAAATGGGACAGTTCACCGCGAATGTGCGCATAACTATTTTATTAATATAAATAATTTAAGACGACAAAGTCTCATCATGCATGCACTTTCCCCACTGTCATACTCGAAGATTAAACCCATTAGCCGACCACTATTGAGCTTCAACTGGCGCGAAAAATGGACCGTTGTTGACTGAATCTCTGATCAGCAATTCTGATATGAACACATTATCGTTGGACAAATATCCACCATCGAGCATCGAAATAATCTGATTAATCACTTCGCTGACCATATCGCTGACCGGATCTTTCACACTGGATAGCGCGGGAATAAGAAACGGTGCGGTTGGAATATTATCAAAACCGATCACTGACACTTTTTCAGGTACGCTAATTCCGGCTTCACTTAATTTCTTCATTGCACCAATCGCCATTTCATCGTTGCTTGCCAGCACGGCGCTAAAAGATATGTCTGCCTCCAGCAGCACGCTGATGGCCGCTGCACCGCTGGCCGGTGACCATTTACCCTGTACGATCAGCGCTTCCTGAACCGGTAAATCGCACGCTGCCAGTGCCTCTTTGTAACCGGAAAGACGTTCAATGGCCGTCGGGGAGTCCATGGAGCCGGTAATAAAGACAATATCCCGGTGACCGCGTTCAATTAACGCTTTAGTGGCATTGAAACTAGAACCCTGGTGGTCGCAATAAATACAATGGCTCTGATGCTTTCTCAGTTTACGGTTCACCACCATGACGGGCTTTTTATATTTATCGATAATAGTGTCCATTTTATCGATGGATAAAAAACGCGGATAAATAATGATGCCGTCACAGCCTAAGTCATGCAGAAACTCAATGGCTTCTTGTTCTTCTGCAGCGCTGTTTTTCCCATCCACCAGAATCAGCTTACGCCCGTTGGCATCCAGTTTTTTAGCCGCCTGAGAGATCAGTTCACTGAAGTAATTACCGTTATATAGCGTGTTAGTTACCACCAGCCCGATACACATGGATTTACTGGTAGCCAGATTGCGTGCCAGTAAATTCGGGCGATATCCCGTTTCTTCGATGGCCTTAAAAACCTGATCCTTGGTTTCCTGGCTGACATAGCCTTTCCCTGAAAGCACGCGTGAAACCGTGGCTTTTGAGACGCCTGCTCTGGAGGCCACTTCCTGCATTGTCGACATCCGGCATACCTGAAAGAGAAAAATGATTCGCCATTCTACACATTCCGCCAGTTTTTCGATGATTTCGACATCGAATGCCTCCGCATAGGGATCGTCATCACAAAAATGAAGCGGCGTGATCATTATTTGTTGAAGTCAGAAAGAGAACTGCACATTCTTGTATGTAACCGGTTACCTATTATTTCAGAAGCAAACTAAAAACAACCGAAGAACAGGTCATCGGCAATAAAATAACTCATAACCCTATGAACTTTAGAGAGTTACCCCTCATGCCTAAGAATTTCGCAGCAATTTCGCAGTCAATCGTCGACGCCATCGGCGGCGCAGGCAACGTAGTGGCAGTTACGCACTGCATGACGCGTCTACGTTTCGTTCTCAACGATGAATCTCTGGTTGATGGCGATAAACTCAGGGCCATCACCGGCGTCATGGGTGTGGTGCGCAATGACACACAGTGTCAGGTGATCATTGGTAATAACGTGTCACAGGCCTACTCCGAAGTCCTGAAGCTGCTGCCGGAAGGGCTGTCTGGCGCAAGCACAGCACCGGCTAAAAGTAAAATTACGTTAAGACGCATTGGCGCAGGCATTCTCGACGCGTTGATCGGCACAATGTCACCGCTGATACCGGCGATCATCGGCGGCTCGATGGTGAAACTGCTGGCGATGATCCTCGACATGAGCGGCGTATTTGAGAAGGGCGCGTCTACTTTGGTGATCCTCAATACTATCGGCGACGGTGCGTTCTTCTTCCTTCCTGTGATGGTAGCAGCGTCCGCTGCGGTGAAGTTCAAAACCAATATGTCGCTGGCCATTGCTATCGCCGGGGTGCTCGTCCATCCGGCGTTTATCGAACTGATGGCGAAAGCGGCGCAGGGGCAGAAAGTCGAATTCATTGGTATTTCCATTACGGCCGTGAAATATACTTACACCGTGATTCCGGCGCTGTGCATGACCTGGTTGCTGTCTTACATCGAAAAATGGGTTGACCGCATTACGCCGGTGGTCACTAAAAACTTCCTCAAACCGATGCTGATCATGCTGATTGCTGCACCGATCGCCATCATGCTGATTGGCCCACTGGGGATCTGGATCGGCACCGGCATTTCCGCCGTGGTGTATACCGTCCACAGCTATCTCGGCTGGCTATCCGTTGCCATAATGGGCGCAGCTTGGCCGCTGCTGGTGATGACCGGCATGCACCGCGTGTTTACGCCGACCATCATTCAGACCATCGCTGAGACCGGCAAAGAAGCCATGGTGATGCCGTCTGAGATTGGCGCCAATCTGTCCCTTGGAGGCTCATCACTGGCGGTGGCCTGGCGTACTAAGAACCCTGAACTGCGCCAGACAGCACTGGCTGCCGCGGCTTCGGCGATTATCGCCGGCATTTCAGAACCGGCGCTGTACGGCGTCGCGTTGCGCTTAAAACGCCCACTGATTGCCTGCTTAATCAGCGGATTTATCTGCGGCGGCGTTGCCGGTTTAGGCGGACTCGCCAGCCACTCTATGGCCTCTCCGGGACTGTTCACCAGCGTCCAGTTCTTCGATCCGTCTAATCCGATGAGTATCGTTTGGGTGTTCGGCGTGATGATCCTGGCGATTGTCATTTCGTTTGTGACCACCTTGCTGCTCGGCTTTGAAGATATTCCGGTCGAGATACCGCAGGAAAAAAACCACGAGGCCACTGACGCTGAGACTTCGCCCCGTTTGCCGTATGGCAAAGCGCTGTAAAAAACATTAAAGAACGTAAAAAAGAGGACTTTTACATGGCAGCATCATCATTTCCCGACGGTTTCTTATGGGGTGGCGCGATTGCCGCCAACCAGGCCGAAGGTGCCAGTTTTGACGGAGGAAAGGGCCTGACGACGGTTGATATGATCCCGCACGGCGCGCACCGGTTGGCGATTAAAATCGGTCAGGAAAAACGTTTTACGCTCAAAGACGATGAGTTTTATCCGAGCCATCAGGCGATTGATTTTTATCATCGTTATAAAGAAGACATCGCGCTGATGGCAGAAATGGGTTTCACCGTCTTTAGGATGTCAATTGCCTGGAGCCGCCTTTATCCCAACGGCGACGAGTTGACGCCGAACGCGGAAGGTATTGCGTTTTACCGCGCTGTGTTTGCCGAATGCCAAAAGTACGGCATCGAACCGCTGGTGACGCTGTGCCACTTCGACGTCCCGATGCATTTGGTGGTTGAATACGGTTCATGGCGCAACCGCAAAATGGTCGATTTTTTCGCCCGCTATGCGCGCACCTGTTTTGAAGCCTTTGACGGGCTGGTGAAATACTGGCTGACCTTCAACGAGATCAACATCCTGCTGCACAGCCCATTCTCCGGTGCGGGTCTGGTGTTCGAAGCGGGTGAGGATCAGGAGCAGGTCAAATATCAGGCGGCGCACCATGAGCTGCTCGCCAGCGCGCTGGCGACGAAAATAGCCCACCAGGTCAACCCAGAGAATCAGGTCGGCTGTATGCTGGCAGGTGGTAATTTCTACCCACGCACCTGCAAACCGGAAGACGTTTGGGCGGCGCTGCAAAAAGACCGTGAGAATCTGTTTTTTATCGACGTGCAGGCGCGTGGTGCTTATCCGTCCTACACCCAACGCGTATTTGCCGAAAAAGGCATTACCATTGCCAAAGAACCGGGCGATGACGAGATCCTCAAAAACACCGTTGATTTTGTCTCCTTCAGTTATTACGCTTCACGCTGCGCCTCGGCTGACATGAACGACAACAACAGCAGCGCGGCTAATATCGTCAAATCGCTGAAGAATCCGTACATCGAAGCCAGTGAATGGGGCTGGGGCATCGACCCGTTGGGCCTGCGTATCACCATGAATATGATGTACGACCGCTACCAAAAACCGCTATTCCTGGTCGAAAACGGCCTCGGTGCGAAAGACGAAATCAACCCGCAGGGCGACATTGTCGACGATTACCGCATCAGCTACCTGCGTGAGCACATCAGGGCGATGGGCGAAGCCATCACCGACGGTATCCCGGTGATCGGCTACACGTCGTGGGGCTGCATCGATCTGGTGTCCGCCTCCACCGGCGAAATGAGCAAACGCTACGGCTTCGTCTACGTCGATCGCGATGACCACGGCCACGGCACGCTGGAAAGAAAGAGAAAGAAATCGTTTTATTGGTATAAGAAAGTGATTGCCAGTAATGGGGCGGATTTAGAGTAGATTTACAAGAAGCGTTAGAGAAATAAAAAGTGAGGCCAGCAGAGATGCTGGCCTTTTTTGATTCAGAATTTAGGTGATTGAGTGTTTAGCGGCCCGTTTCCTGCTTCGTGCTACCTATTTCCTCCCGATCTTATTAACAGCCATAAAAACCACGGTGCGCCGATCAGTGCGCAGAGTAATCCTGCGGAAACCGGCCACGGCCAGGCAATGTTACGACCCAGCCAGTCGGCGATGACCATCAGTAAGGCGCCAAACAGCGCCGCGACCAGACATTGTGAGCGGAACCGGTACGCGCCGCTGTAGCGTGCCAGCTGTGGGGCAATCAGCCCGACAAAACTGAGCGGGCCGATAAGCAACGTGCCGCCCGCCGTCAGCGCCGCCGCGAGCAGTAAAATCAGCATATTGCTGCGCCGCAGCCCGATGCCCACCGCACGTGCGGTGGGGTGTCCGAGACCGAGCAACTGCACCCAGCGTTGTAACAGCAATGCCAGTGGGATCAGCAACAGTGCCTGACCTGCGCCCCACAGAGCACGGTCTGCGGTGATACCTGCCGTGGAGCCGGTGCTCCAGTTGAGCAACATCATCGCGCGCGGATCGCCGCTCATCAGCAACAGCATACTCAGCGCCATGCTCAGATTGGTCATGCACAGCCCGACCATCACCATTGACTGCGGCTGAAAGCGCGAACGCAATCCAAACATAAATAACAAGAAAGTGGCCAGTAGACTGCCCGCCAGTGCCGCCGGAAACAGTTGTGAAAGCGGCTGGTTGAACAGGATCACCAGCAACATCACCATCAACGAAGCACCGCTGCTGATACCGAGCAACTCCGGGCTGGCAAGCGGATTGCCACTCTGTCGCTGGATAAGCACGCCGGCGACCGCCAGCATCGCGCCCGCGCTGAGCGCGCCGACCATCCGCGGCCAGCGCCACGCAAGCAGTTGCCAGGACGTTGAGGCGTCAGGGGATCGGTTGACCCACAGGGAGACGACGATGCCGCCCAGTAAGATCAGCAGCAGTCCTGCCAGACCTGCATGTGTGATCGCTCTGCCGGGCTGGGCTGCGCCGAAAGGCGACGGTGTGATAAGCGGATTACGTTGGCGAAACAGCAGGATCAGCATCAGCGGTGCGCTGAGTAATCCGGACAGCGCGCCGGTCGGCAAATCTCCACCGGCAGGTGAGAGAAACTGCGCGAGCTGATCGACCAGCGTCAGTAACACCGCGCCGGAGAGCGGCACCCAGAACAGCTGATGCGAGAATACACGAACGCCCGTCAGCCTGATCAGCGCCGGAGCCGCCAACCCAATAAAGCCGATAATGCCGACCTGACTGGTGACCAGCGCACTGATCGCCACAGCAACGGCGAGGGTGGCGATCCTCACTTTCACCACCGATACTCCCAGCGCACTGGCGCTTTGATCTGACAGGCCGATCAACATCAGCGGCCTTGCCAACAAGACACTCGCTGCCATCAACAACAGCACCGGCAGCAGCAAAAACTGCGTCGCCTGCCAACCGCTCTGGCTCAGCGAACCGGCCTGCCAACTGAATAAATCGCTGAGATAATCATGATTGAACAACACCATCAGCGTATTGATGGCGTTGCCATAGAGGCTTATCACCATGCCGGTCAGAATGACTTTCAGCGGATCCAGTCCCTGACGGGCAATCAGGATATAGAGCACCAGCGCGGTCAGCGCGGCCCCCGCCAGCGCCAGGTTGGTCAGGCCGATAAACAGCAAACCGGGGAACAGAATGATGCTGGCGGACATCGCCAGATTAGCACCGGCAGCAATGCCGAGCGTTGCGGGTTCAGCCAGCGGATTGCGCAACACCTGCTGAAAGAGTAAACCAGCCAGCGCCAGTGCCATACCGGCGATCACACCGATCGCCAGGCGCGGCAGGAAACTGTAATGCAGCAGAAGACTGGCCGTCGCAGGGGTATTACCGTGACTTATCCGTGAAAGATTGCTGAACAGCAAAAATGCGCACAGCAGTGTCAGCGGCAGGACGATCAGCCAAGGGAATAAAGAACGGATGCTTTTATGCATGACGGTCCGACTCCCCAATCGCCGCAGCGATGTACTGCGCCAGACTGACCGCCGTGGCTAATCCGCCAAACGGGAAGAAATGCGACAGTTCACGCGCCCGCCCGCCGCGAACCAGCGGCAACTGCTGCCACAGCCCGTCCGGCTGACGCAGCCGGGAAACGCGCGTCAGGGTCGTCGGTAATTCGGTGTAAAATAACCAGTCTGCCTGCAATGACGCCAGCTTCTCGACGCCCACATTGGCCGTTCCCATTGCCCCAACCGGCAACGTCCAGGCATTGCACAGCCTAAGCTGGGTAAGGATGGCATCCGGCAGGCTATTAGCGCCATAGACCGTAGCGTACTTACCGTCCTGGCTGCGAACGGCAACCAGAATGCGTTGTCCTGCGGCGTGTTCAATCTGCTGTTTAGATTGTTGAACGGCGAGGGTGGTGGCATGCATGATCCGTTTCGCCGTGGTAGGAATATTCAGGGTCAGCCCCAGATCGCCGGTAAATGCCAGTAATGATGGCCAAAGTTGGCCGGCGGGCGGATAGACCGACACCACCTGCACTGGCGCGATGCGGCGCAGGCTGTCGAGGATCTCCGGGGCGAGCATGTCGCTGAGGATCAGCGCCGGGTTGAGTGCTGCCACCCGCTCAATGTTTGGCTCCCAGTAAGGGCCGATATCCTGAACGTCGGACGGTAACTCAGGCGTGGCAATCCGGCGACGGAAATAATCACTGTCGGACACCGCCACTGGTGTGACGCCCAGCAATAGCAACGTTTCTGCTGCCAGCCAGTTAATGGCGACGATGCGGTGAGATAAAGGGGCGGCCAGCGCCGCCGGTGCATTAAGCAACGGCAGCGCCAGCAACGCCTTCAGGCAGTCACGACGGCTGAGTAACATGCCTGACATCAGAAGCTGTATTTCAGCGAGCCGATGAACGTCCGTTCCTGTCCCGGATAGCAACTGGTGTCATCATCGCAGGTTCCGACATAGCTGTGATCCAGCAAGTTCTGGATGTTAAAACCGACCGAAACATGCTGATTAACCTGATATTTCGCGCCAGCGTCCACCAGGGCGAAATTCTTCACCGGTATCGTATTGGCATTATCGCCGTACATGCTACCCACATAACGCACGCCAGTGCTGAGCAGCAATCCATCCAATACGCCCTGATGGAAGCCGTAGTTCAGCCAGGTTGAGGCCATATGCTTCGGCACGTTGGCCTGCTGATTACCGCGATCGCCGTTGTTGCTGGCGGTAATTTCGGTTGCGGTGTAGGTGTATGAGGCCAGTAAATCGAGATTTTGCGTCAGTTTCACCGTGCTTTCCGCTTCAACGCCGCGTGACCGTACTTCGCCAGAGGCGACCTGATAACCCGTCACCAGGTTGTTCACCACCTCGTTAGTGAGCACGTTACTTTTGGTGATGTCAAAGGCGGCAAGGGTCATCAGCAGGCTTGGGTCCGGCTGATATTTCACGCCGACTTCATACTGATGCGCCTTGCTCGGGTCAAATGTTCGGTTTTGCCGATCGGTGCCGCTGTTAGGTACGAAAGATTCGGCATAGCTGATATAAGGCGCAAGCCCGCTCTCTGCCAGATAGGTCAAACCAGCACGTCCGGTCCATGCGCCTTTATCCATCCAACTGGTGTTTTCGGTCAGATTATTTTCGGTGCGCATACTGATGTCATCGTGGCGGCCACCTAAGGTCAGCAGCCATTTCGGCGTCAGCGAAATCTGGTCTTGCATGTACAGACCCAGTTGCTCAGTGGTCTGGTCGTTATTGTTCAGCGCATAAGTTGGATCGGCAATATCAAGGCCATACACCGGATTGTAGATATCGAGTGTTGGGGCGACGGCACCAAAGCGTTTGGCGTTGCCATCAAGGCGGCTGTAATCAAGCCCGGTTAACAGGCGGTGTGTAACCGATGCGGTTGAAAAATCGGCCTGCAACTGGTTATCGATGTTGAACGCGTTCATGTGTTCATCAAAACGAATGGCATTGCGCGAAACGGTGCCAGCATCGAAATTCACCGAGCCGGGCAGCAGATTATTCAAAATGGTGTCGGTTTGCCCGTAACGCACATTCTGGCGCAACTGGAACGTATCGTTGAACTGATGGCTCAGCTCATACCCGACGGTGAACTGTTCCTGACGAAAATGGTTATAGCTGTGATCGCCAAGCAGGGTATCGGTGATTTTGCCACCGGGTTTGGTGAGCACGGCTACGGTGCCGCCGGAAGTATCACGCATATAGTCGGCGCGCACGGTCAGGCTGGTATCCGTATTGGGTAACCAGGTGAAAGAGGGCGCAAGATAAACGCGGTTATCTTCCACATCCGGGCCGTCGCGGTACTGGAACTGTGTGTCACTGTCGCGGGCAAGGCCGATCAGACGATAAAGATAATGGCTGTCATCGTCGATTTTGTCGCTCATATCAAACTGCGCCTGACGGCGGTTGAAATTACCCAGTTCGACTTCCACCTCATGCACACCCTGTGCGGAGGGCAGTTTGCTGATGCGGTTAACGATACCGCCCGCATCACCCAGGCCAAACAACGTCGATGACGGCCCGCGCACGATATCAATACGTTCCAGCGCGTAAGGCTCGGTGCGGAAATAGCTGTAACTGTTGTTGAGCTGGCGGAGTCCGTCGCGGTAGTCGTTGGTGGTCAGGGCATTAAAACCACGAATGTAAATCCAGTCATAACCTTTGGGATCAACACCGTAAGTTTCAGTTTTTACGCCCGGAACATAACGTAGCGCTTCAGTGACGCTTTGCACGTTTTGTCGGTCCATTCGTTCGCGGGTGACCACTGACACCGACTGAGGCACTTCAAGCAGCGGCGTGTCGGTTTTGGTTGCGGAATTACTTTGCTGTGGAATGCTGGAGTAAGGGCTGGATTGCCCGGTTACGGTCAGGGTATCGGCTGTGGCAGGCTGAGGCGAGACGACCACGGTGCCATTGTCGATGCTGAAATCCAAACCGCTCCCGCTTAGCAGGCGGCTGAGCGCGGCTTCCAGCGTCATATTTCCCTGTAGCGCAGGGGCACGCTTTTGTGCCACGGAGTCCGGTGCAGCGATCAGTTGTACTCCCGCCTGCTGTGCCAGTGCATTAAGCGAGTTGATTAAAGGCTGAGCCGGAAGTGAGATGGGCATAGCGGTCGCAGCCTGACACACGGCGAACGGCGAACAGACGCCAAACGCCAGTGCGGTGAGGCCAGACTTAACGTGAGCACCCTGATAAAAAGTAAAAATCGTCATGCAGTTTTCCCCAGAAATAAATCAAATAAGAATCATTCTCCTTTCTGAAGACGAGACTGACGCCAAAACCCTGACGTCATCTCCTGAATATTTTTAATTTTTTTCAGCGGGCGGTCTTTTAGCGATGATTTTGCGCACAAAGGGCAGCGATTAAGCCTCAGCGTTTCAGGATCTGCGTTCCACCAGGCTGTGTACTGATTTTCACCGGCAACACTTTCGGTAGCGCACCGGCAAAACTGTCCGGACGATGGACATTAAAACTGCCGCTGATGCGCATGGACGCGACGTCGGTGGAGGCCGCCCGGTAAGGCATGTCGCCGTAGCGCGAGAACTCAGCCAGCGCCAGACTCAGCGGTGTGTTATCAAAATTAATGCGTGACTGCCGCCAGTCGGCGATGGCGTCTGGCGCGACCGGAAGCTGGCGGATCAGGTAACCGTTGGCATCGCTGGTCGCCCGCTGCGTGGCGCGCAGCACCATCAAATGCCGATCGTGCGCACTCAGTTGCAGCCTGGCCATTGCCCGCCAGCGCATATTTTGCAGCCATGTGCGCGGGCCGATACGCACCGCGCCGCTGCTCACGGCAACGTCAACGCCGTCACCGCTCATCGATTGTGGGATGTAACGTAGGCTGAAACTGGTGCCCAGAACCGTCACGCGGGAGGGGCCGCTCAGTACCACAAACGGTTTATCTTCCAGATGTTTGACCTGAAAATAAACCTGACCTTTGCTGAGTGTCACTTCGCGTCGCTGCGGGTAATACGCCACCTGCAACTCTGTTTCTGCATCAAGGCTGAGTACGGTGCCATCCGGCAGGGTAATCTGTTGTAACTCGCCGCGCCCGGTGTACAGCGAGGTGGTCATCAATGGAGGCGTCAACCATTGCCACGCTGGCCACAACAGCACCAGAAGGAGGGCTGCTACGGTAAATGTTCCTCGCCAGACGTTGCGGTGTGCGGTTTTTCGCGGCGTAGCCGCAAGTGAAGCACGTAACCGCGCCACGTTATCCTGTGGCAATTCACCGACGCGTTGCCACAGTTGTTGCATCGACTGGTAGCGCCCCGCGTTTGCATCCTGCAACAGCCAGTCCGCAAACTCACGCTGTTCACTGGGCGACAATCCGGCCAGCTGTTTTGTCAGCCAGAGTGCAGCCTGTTCATCAGCGGACAAAGACTCATCAATGGCCTTATTCATCATGAACATCCTTATTCTTATAACTGGCTTTCCTGCCGCTATGCTCCTGCTGCCAGATGTCGTTACTGTTCCGGCAGGCCATCATGGCGCGAATAATATGTTTCTCGACCATATTGATGGAGATCCCCATATGGCTGGCGACGTCCTTCTGCGACAGGCCGTCAAAACGGTGCAGAATAAAGGCTTCGCGGCAGCGCGGCGGTAAGGTTTCGATGGTTTTTGTCATCAGTTCAGTATACTGATTTTCTTCGATTAATTCGTAAGGTTGCAGATAAGAGGGGGCAGCGAAATGTTCGGCATCAGTGTCTTCAGACACATCGTTTGAAGACAGTGCTGGTCGACGATAGTGATCGACCAGCAAATTGCGGGCGATGCGGTAGAGCAGACTTCGATGCGAGCGAATGGGCTGCGTGACCGTCAGCGCCCGAATAAATGTTTCCTGCGCCATGTCTTGTGCATGTTCGCGGTCACGAAGCTTCCGGTTTATAAACCGATATAATTCAGTGTAATACTTCTCGAAAGCAGGCACTTGATTCTCTGGTGGTGAAGGAGAGGGATTCAGCGATGCCTATATTACGCATAATCGTGCCCATTGTTCATTCTTAAATGATAATCATTCGCGAAATAAATTAATCTATTCTAAGCATAAGACGTTGCGCTGATTCATCCGGCACATTATTTGCATCACGATCAAAACTCCTTCACTTGTTCAGGTTCATCCATGGCCCTTTCTGCTCTCGATTTTGTACTGGCATCGAAGAAAAGTGAAATCACCGATCTGCAACAGCTATTGCAAATGGGCAAACTGGTCGGCGCGGTCAGCCAGTTGATTCACGTACTGCAACGCGAGCGCGGCACGTCGAACATTTATCTCTGTTCTCAGGGCGAAATCTGGGGCGACCAACTGAGCGAACGGGCGTTACAGGTTCAGATAGCCGGGCAGGCGGTGAACCACCAATTGGTAGCGCTGGATCTCAGCGGTCATGTACTCAATGGACATAGCGTGGCGAACGCATCACGGCTGTTCAGCCGCATTGCTACCGTGTTGTACAGCCTGAGCACGTTGCCGCCGCTGCGCCAACAGGTTCAGGCGCTGAGCATCAGCCAGCCCGATGCAATGAACCACTATAGCGAGGTGATCCGTACCCATCTGGCGCTGGTCTTTGAAGCCGCTGACACCTCGGGCGACCCGTCGGTTTCACGGGCGTTGCTGGCAATGTTCAGTTTTATGCAGGGCAAGGAGCTGGCCGCTCAGGAACGTGCGCTGGGCGCGGCGGGCTTTGCCGGGCGGCATTTTGACGCCCCTGCGCATCAGCAACTACTGGCGCTGATTGAAGGACAGGAGCGCTGTTTCCAGACCTTCGCTGAGTTTACCGACGCCCGCTGTCTGGCGCTGTGGCAGCAACAGCTGAGCGCGGACAACAGCGAGCTCGAGCGTTTCCGACGTATCGCCTGCACCTGCACATCATTTACCGACGAGGCCAGTGACATGGCGCTGCGCTGGTTTGATGTGACCACGGTGCGTATCGACGGCATGAAAACGGTCGAAGACTTGCTGGAGGATATTCTGATGGAATGCTGCCGCCAGCGGATCCGCGACGCAGAGGTTTCGCGCGCATTGCAGCAGCAGGAAATCGGACAGATGCCCCTACAGGATAACCACTATGCGGCGCTGATCCCGCCGCAGCTCAGCCGCTCAATCCTCGAACTTGTCGAGAAACAATCACGCCAGCTACAGGCGTTGGATGCCGAACTGGCAGGGCTTCGCACCACGCTGGTTGAACGTAAATTGGTTGAACGTGCTAAAAGCTGGCTGATGCAACATCAGGGGATCACCGAGCCGCAGGCGCATAAAACCCTGCGTGATATGGCAATGAACCAGAATAAAAAGCTGCCGCAGATCGCCGAAGCGATGCTCTCGGTGGCCGAGGTATTGGGCAAGAAGGACATCTAACGCCTCATTGCGCAGGGATCTCAGCAGACTACTCCATTCGGAGTAGCTGCACTGTTCATGTGCCATCCGGATGTGCATCAGGTGCGACTCCGGTGCATAAAAACGGCCAATAGACGGTGTGTTATCACTAAAATCTACTGATTTTAAAGCACTACACCAAGTTGGCATATCCGTTGCATTACTATTTATACATAAGCACTAAGCCAATGGCGGTTTAGTCAGAGTTACGGATAAAGGCGTCCGTTAGCGTTCAGGAAACTGAGCGCTAACTGGACGCTTTTTTTTGCTCATTTTTCACGTACAGGAAGCCGCAATGAAGCAAGACGATAACAAACCTCTGGGGCAATTTTCCCGCCGCCGCTTTATTGCCGGCAGTGCGGCACTGGGCGGCAGCATGGTGATGCCCGGCTTTATGAACAGCGTCTGGGCGGCCGGTTCTGATGCGCCGGAGAAGAAAGAAATCCGCGTGGGCTTCATTCCATTAACGGACTGCGCCTCGGTGGTGATGGCGGCGGTGAAAAAGTTTGATGAGAAGTACGGCATCAAGATCATTCCCAGCAAAGAGTCCAGTTGGGCGTCGGTGCGCGACAAACTGGTGTCCGGTGAACTCGACGCTGCGCACGTGCTGTACGGCCTGGTGTACGGATTGCAGCTCGGCGTTTCGGGGCCACAGCATGACATGGCGATGCTGATGACGCTCAACAACAACGGGCAGGCCATCACCTTATCAAATCAATTAAAACAGGCGGGCGTCACCGATGCCGCGTCGCTGAAAAAAATGGTCGATGCCAGCGCAAAAGGGACATACACCTTTGCGCAGACATTCCCCACCGGCACTCACGCCATGTGGTTGTATTACTGGCTGGCCAACGCCGGAATTCATCCGTTTAACGATGTGCGCAACGTGGTGGTTCCACCACCACAGATGGTGGTGAACATGAAAATCGGCAACATGAGCGGTTTTTGCGTCGGCGAACCCTGGAACCAGCGCGCCATTCTTGATGACATCGGTTTTACCGTCGCCACTACGCAGGAAATCTGGCCGGATCATCCTGAAAAAGTGCTCGGCACGACATCCTCTTGGGTCGCTGCTAACCCCAACGCTGCCCGGGCACTCACCGCCGCCGTGTTGGATGCCTCCCGCTGGATTGACACCTCCGATGCCAACCGCATCGAAACCGCCCAGGTTGTGGCGGCGCGTGCCTACATCAATACCTCCGCAGAGACCATTCAGGGGCGGATGCTCGGCGACTATGAAAATGGCTTGGGCAAAAAGTGGAAAGACGCCCACAGCATGCGCTTTTTCAACGATGGCGCGGTCAGCTACCCGTATCTCTCCGACGGCATGTGGTTCCTGACCCAGCACAAACGTTGGGGGCTGCTTGATGCCGATCCTGACTATCTGGCGGTCGCTAAAAAGATCAACCGCATCGACGTTTACAAGCAGGCGGCCACGGCGGTGGGCGGGATCACTCTGCCATCCAGCGACATGCGCAGCAGCACGTTGTTTGATGGAAAAGTCTGGGATGGCAGCAACCCTGCTGTATATGCCAACAGTTTTGCCATGAAACGCTAAGTGAGGCCGAATAATGTCTGTTAACGCCAAAACTCATGTTGTTGCGCTGGGCGCTGAGCCGGAAAGTGCTGAGATCCTGCCGCTTAAACCTGTCGCCGTCACCTCGCCGGTCGTGGCGAAATCACCGTCCGACCCTAAGCTGCGCGCCATTGGGCGCCGCATGATGCAAAAAGTCGTTCCGGGCATTCTGGGCGCGATGGTGCTGATTGCCCTCTGGCAGATTGCCGCCCTCAGCAGTAAAGGGTTTCCGACGCCGCTGAAAACCTGGGAAGCGGCGAAAGTCATTTTTGCCGATCCGTTTTACATCGCCGGTCCTAACGATATGGGTATCGGCTGGAACGTACTGGCATCGCTGAAACGCGTGGCGACAGGCTTCGGACTGGCGGCGTTGGTCGGCATCCCGACCGGATTTCTGATTGGCCGCTTCCGCTTTGTCGCCAATATGCTCAACCCGATCATCTCATTGCTGCGCCCGGTCAGCCCGTTGGCCTGGCTGCCGATTGGCCTGCTGCTGTTCCAGCGCGCAGAGCCGGCGTCGGCGTGGACCATCTTCATCTGCTCTATCTGGCCGATGATCCTTAACACGGCGGAAGGTGTGATTCGCATTCCACAGGATTACCTCAACGTCGCGCGAGTGCTGAAACTCAGTGAATTTACCGTCATGCGAAAAATTCTGTTTCCGGCCGTGCTGCCGTACATCCTGACCGGCGTCCGCTTGTCGATTGGCATCGCCTGGCTGGTGATTGTGGCGGCAGAAATGCTGACCGGCGGCGTGGGTATCGGTTTTTGGATCTGGAACGAATGGAACAACCTGAACGTGGAAAACATCATCATCGCAATCCTGCTGATTGGCGTGGTGGGCATGTTGCTGGAACTGGGCCTGATGGGCATTGCCCGCCGTTTTAGCTACGACAACCGTTAGGAGCCAGATATGAAAAATGATAAAGCCATTATCCGCGTAGAGAACGTGACGCAGAGTTTTCCGACCGCCAAAGGCCCATTTCTGGCGCTCGACAACGTCAGTTTTGATATCGCCAAAGGCGAAACCGTCAGCCTGATCGGCCATTCCGGCTGCGGGAAATCCACCTTGCTGAACCTGATCGCCGGGCTGAGCCGCCCGACCGGTGGCGTGTTGCTCTGTGATAACCAGGAAATCAACGGCCCCGGTCCTGAGCGTGGCGTAGTGTTTCAGAACCATTCGCTGTTGCCGTGGCTGACCACCTACGACAACGTCGCGCTGGCGGTGCATCAGGTGTTTAAAGGCCAGATGAGTAAAAGCGAGATGCGCGAGTGGATCGAACACAACCTCGAGCTGGTGCATATGCGTCATGCGATGGAAAAACGGCCCGGTGAGATCTCCGGCGGCATGAAACAGCGCGTGGGGATTGCCCGTGCGTTGGCCATGAAGCCGAAAGTGCTGCTGATGGACGAACCCTTCGGTGCACTCGACGCCTTAACCCGCGCCCATTTGCAAGATGCAGTGATGGAGATTCAGTCGCGCCTGAAAACCACCATTTTGCTGATCACCCACGATGTTGATGAAGCAGTGCTGCTTTCCGACCGCGTAATGATGATGACCAACGGCCCGGCGGCGAAAGTTGGTGAAGTGTTGCAGGTCGCGCTGGAGCGCCCGCGCTCACGTTTGGCGCTGGCCAACGATCCGTTGTTCCACCAGTACCGTCAGCAGGTGCTGCAATTCCTGTATGAAAAACATCAGGCCGTGGCCTGAATTCGCGGGCGAGGTGAGCGCAATGGATAAACCCACTCTGGTGGTGATTGGTAACGGAATGGCCGGTGTGCGGCTGGTTGAAAAACTGTGCGAGCTGGCACCGGCGCGTTATCGCATCCTGATTATTGGCGACGAAGCGCAGACCGCTTACAACCGCATTATGCTCACGCCGGTGTTGTCGGGCGAGAAAGGCTTTGATGACATCGTAACGCACGATGTGCAGTGGTACGGACGTCACAACGTCACTTTTATCTCGGATGTATCGGTCACGGAAATCAACCGTGAAGCCCGCACCGTCAGGGCCGGCGCACAGACACTGCATTACGACCATCTGGCGATAGCGACCGGTTCCCGGCCTTTTATCCCGCGTCTGCCGGGGGCGGAGTTGCAGGGCATTCATGGTTTTCGCAATCAGCGCGACGTCGAAAATATTTTGCGCGGGCATTACGCAGGGCAACCGGCGGTGGTGATCGGTGGCGGCGTGTTAGGTGTGGAAGCTGCCGCCGCGCTGGCGCTGCGCGGCATGCAGGTTAGCATTTTGCACCGTGGAGCGCATTTGATGGACCAGCAGCTTGATGAACACGCCGCTGAACTGCTGCGCATTAGCCTGTCGGCGCGCGGAATCGAAACGGTCTTGCTGGCGGAAACGGTCGCTTATTTACGGGGCACGTCACAGGACACCACGGGCGGCGTTCAGGCAGTGAAACTGATCGATGGGCGCGAAATCCCCGCACATCGCGTGGTGGTTACCGCCGGTGTCCGGCCGAATATCGTGCTGGCACAGGCCGCCGGGCTGGAATGCGCGCGCGGCATTCTGGTCAGCGGCCAACTGCAAACCTCCGATCCGCATATTTCTGCCATCGGCGAATGTTGTCAGTTAGGTGAACTGACGTTTGGCCTGGTGGCACCGTGCTGGCAGCAGGCCGAAATACTGGCGGCCCGGCTGGCGGGCGTGGAAACACCGCCTTTCAGCGTACAGAACGTGCCGCTGCGGTTAAAAGTCACCGGCATTGACTTGTTTTGTGCCGGTGAACTGTTCTGCACCCGCGATCTTCACGTCGCCCATGAAGCACAAATCCACAGCGCGTTTGACCCAATCGACGGCCATTACCGTCGCCTTTTACTGCGCAATAACCAGTTAAAAGGCGTGCTGTTGTGGGGCGATATCAGCGACGGTCCGGGCTATTTCGCACGCCTTTGCAGCCCCTCTATTCAGCAGGCGCAACTGAGCGTTTTCAATCCTGATGAAACCCATCCCGGTGAAACGTATGCGATGGACATCAAACCCCCAACAGAACCGTTACCCCAAGAGGTAGCGAGGAGCAATGCGATGTCTAAACCTGTATTAGTGATGGCCGGACACGGCATGGTAGGCCACCATTTTCTGCAACAACTGGTCGAACGTGAACTGCATTTGCAATATCAGGTGATTGTGTTTGCCGAAGAAAAATCACCGGCTTATGACCGCGTTCACCTGTCCGAATTTTTCTCCGGCCGCAGCGCCGAATCGCTGTCGATGGTGGAAGAGGATTTCTTTGCATCGAGCGGCATTGAACTGCGTCTCGGGCACAGCATTGAACACGTCGATAACCAACGTCATTGTGTGATTGACCGTCAGGGGCGACAGACTGCCTACGATTTACTGGTGTTGGCGACCGGTTCCTATCCGTTTGTGCCACCGATCCCTGGCAACGATGCACCAGGTTGTCTGGTCTATCGCACCCTGGAGGATCTGGCGGCCATTCAGGCCTGTGCCGAAAAGGGCAAAATCGGCGTGGTGGTCGGCGGCGGCTTGCTGGGGCTGGAAGCCGCCAACGCGCTGAAGCACCTCGGGCTGCAAACGCATGTCATTGAGTTCGCCCCCCGGCTGATGGGCGTTCAGCTTGATGACGGCGGGGCCGCAATGTTACGCCATAAGATTGAAGCGCTGGGTGTGCAGGTGCACACCGGCAAAGAAACGCGCGGCATTGTTACGGGCGAAACTTGTAGTTACCGCATGGAGTTCGCTGACGGCAGCCATCTGGATACCGATCTGGTGCTGTTCTCCGCCGGCATCCGTCCACGCGATCAACTGGCCAGAGAGTGCGGGCTGGAAGTGGGGCCGCGCGGTGGCATTGTCATTAACGACCAGTGCCGGACCTCCGATCCGGCCATTTTCGCCATCGGCGAATGTGCGTTGTGGAACGGTCAGATCTTTGGGCTGGTGGCGCCCGGTTATCAAATGGCGCGTACGCTGGCGGATACGCTGTGCGGCAGCGATGTTGCCTTCAAAGGTGCTGACATGAGCACTAAACTCAAGCTGCTGGGTGTCGACGTGGCGTCCATCGGTGATGCACATGGCCGCACCCCGGGCAGTCAGAGCTACAGTTGGGTAGATGGTCCGGCACAAGTGTATAAAAAAATTGTGGTATCACAGGACAGTAAACGCCTGCTTGGTGCGGTACTGGTAGGCGACAGCAACGAATACAGCACGCTGTTGCAGATGATGCTCAACGACATGCCGCTGCCAGCCAACCCTGAAGGACTGATTTTACCGGCCCGCGCCGGCGCAGCGCCGCACAGTCTCGGCGTTGCTGCGCTGCCTGACGGTGCACAAATTTGCTCCTGCCATAACGTCAGCAAAGCCGATATCTGCGACGCGGTAAAAGGTGGATGCGGTGACATGGCCGCGATAAAGTTCTGTACCAAAGCGGCGACCGGCTGCGGCGGCTGCGCGGCGCTGACCAAACAGGTGATGGAGTACGCGCTGACTGAAATGGGCGTCGAAGTAAAGAAAGACGTCTGCGAGCATTTTGCCTATTCACGGCAGGAGATTTATCACCTCGTCCGCATGGGGAATATCCGCAGCTTCGATGAGCTGGTGTTGAAACATGGTCACGGTCACGGCTGTGAAATCTGTAAGCCGCTGGTGGGTTCGATTCTGGCATCGTGCTGGAACGATTACCTGCTCAAACCGCAGCATCTGCCGTTGCAGGACACCAACGACCGCTACTTCGCCAACATCCAGAAAGACGGGACTTACTCGGTGGTGCCGCGCGTGCCGGCCGGGGAAATCACGCCGGACGGACTGATTGCCATCGGTCTGGTCGCCAAACGCTATAACCTCTACACCAAAATCACCGGTGGGCAGCGTGTCGATCTGTTCGGCGCGCGGCTGGAACAGTTGCCGGAGATCTGGCAGCAACTGGTCGATGCCGGTTTCGAAACCGGCCACGCCTACGGCAAATCGTTGCGCACGGTGAAATCCTGCGTCGGTTCGAACTGGTGTCGCTACGGCGTACAGGACTCCACCGCGCTGGCGCTGCAACTGGAGAGCCGCTACAAGGGGCTGCGCTCACCGCACAAAATCAAAATGGCGGTCTCCGGCTGTACCCGCGAATGTGCCGAAGCGCAAAGCAAAGACGTCGGCGTGATTGCCACTGATAAGGGCTGGAACCTGTATGTGTGCGGCAACGGTGGCATGAAGCCGCGTCATGCCGATTTACTGGTGCAGGACATCAGCACGGAAGACCTGATCCGTACCGTTGACCGTTTCCTGATGTTTTACATTCGCACCGCCGACCGTCTGCAACGCACCAGCACCTGGATGGACAATCTCGAAGGTGGCATGAACTATCTGCGTCAGGTGGTGCTGGAAGACAGCTTGCATATCGGCGCTGAGCTGGAAAGCGAGATGAACGCCGTGGTCGGTACTTATCAGTGCGAATGGCAGACCACGCTGGCCGATCCCGATCGTCTGGCGCTGTTCAGACCTTTCGTCAACAGCGACCAGCCGGACGAAGCGGTGGTGATGGTGCAGGAGCGTCAGCAGGTGCGACCGGCGACCACCAAAGAACGCGCCGCGCTGCCGCCAGTGGTAGTGAATCAACCGGTGATGGCGGTACAAGGTTGGGTGGATCTGTGCGAGTTGAGTGCCATACCGGAAAATGCCGGTATGGCGGCGCGGCTGGCAAACCGGCAGATCGCGTTGTTCTATTTGCCGGATCATCCGCAGCAGGTGTTTGCTCTCAGCAACCACGAGCCGGACAGCGACGCCAACGTGCTGGCGCGCGGGCTGGTGGGCGACGTGAAGGGCGAGCCGGTGGTGATCTCACCGCTGTACAAACAGCGTTTCCGTCTGCTGGATGGCCGCAGCGTGGATGATGCGCAAAGCACGCTGAGCGTCTGGCCAGTGAAAGTGGACGGCGGGCGCGTCTGGGTGCAGGAACAGCCGGTGATGCCAGCCGTGCAAACGGTAGATATCATCGAGACGGTCAGCCTATGAATAAAGCCGTGACTTCAACCACCTGCGCTTATTGCGGCGTCGGTTGCGGCGTGAACATGCAGCCGCAGGCGGAAGGTTATACCGCCAGCGGCGATGGTTCACACCCGGCTAACTTCGGGCGTCTGTGCGTCAAAGGCAGCGCACTGGGCGAAACGCTGGATTTGCATGGCCGTCTTTTAAGGCCGGAAATTAACCGCCAGCCGGTCAGTTGGCCGCAGGCGTTAGACGCCGTAGCCGTTGGATTGAAGGCGGTGATCCGTGAATATGGCCCGCAGGCCGTGGCATTCTACGGCTCAGGCCAGTTGCTGACGGAAGACTATTACGTTGCCAACAAGCTGATTAAAGGCTTTATCGGCGCGGGCAATATGGATACCAACTCGCGGCTGTGCATGGCGTCGGCGGTGGTCGGCTACAAGCGTGCGTTCGGTGCCGATGCAGTGCCGTGTAATTATCAGGATCTGGAGCTGGCCGACTGCGTGATCCTCACCGGTTCGAACACTGCCTGGGCCCATCCGGTGGTGTATCAGCGGCTGGCTCAGGCGAAAAAAGACCGGCCAGAGATGCGCATTATTGTTATCGATCCGCGTCACACCGCCACCTGCGACCTTGCCGATTTACATCTACCGTTGCGTCCGGGCAGCGATGCCGCGCTGTTTTGTGGTGCGCTGAACGCGATGGCGGAAAGCGGCCAACTGGATATGGATTTTCTGCAACACCACACGCAGGGCGCGGCAGAAACCCTGCGGGCGGCGCAGGAGTGGACGCTGGCCAAAACCGTCGATTTCTGCGGCCTGGCGCCGGCGCAGCTGGTGGCGTTTTATCAGATGATTGCCGGCAGCGATAAGCTGGTGACGCTGTATTCGATGGGCATCAATCAGTCCAGTTCTGGCGTCGATAAGTGCAATGCCATCATTAATTTACATCTGGCGACCGGCAAGATGGGCCGCGCAGGCTGCGGGCCGTTTTCGATCACCGGACAACCGAACGCGATGGGCGGACGGGAAGTCGGCGGGCTGGCGAATCAACTGGCGTCGCATATGGGATTCACGCCGCAGGAGATCGACCGCGTCAGGCGTTTCTGGGGAAGTGACGGCGTCACACAATCTGCCGGGCTGAATGCGGTGGATCTGTTCCGCGCTATCGAAGAAGGCCAGATAAAAGCGGTGTGGATCATGGGCACCAATCCCTTGGTGTCACTGCCGGATGCCGATCGCGTGCGCGCCGGGCTGGCAAGATGTTCATTGGTGGTGGTCTCCGACATCATGCGCGATACCGACACCACGCGTGTCGCGCATATTTGCCTGCCTGCACTCGGTTGGGGCGAGAAAAATGGCACCGTCACTAACTCCGAGCGCTGCATTTCGCGCCAGCGCGCCTTTTTGCCTGCGCCGGGAGAAGCCAAACCGGACTGGTGGATCCTCTGTCAGGTGGCCCGACGTTTAGGCTTCATTGAAGCATTTGCGTATCAGCATCCGGCGGAAATTTTCCGCGAACACGCGGCGCTTTCGGGCTTTGAGAATCACGGCTCGCGGGCATTTGATATCAGCGGGCTGGAACAGCTGACCAACCTGCAATGGGATGACATGCAGCCGGTGCAGTGGCCGGTAAACGCTGCCAATCCACAGGGTACTGCGCGGCTGTTCACCGACCACAAATTCTTTCACCCCGATGGCAAAGCGCGGTTGATCGCCATCACGCCGCGTTTGCCGGTGAACCAACCGACGCCGGCTTATCCGCTGGTGATGAACACCGGCAGAGTACGCGACCAGTGGCATACGATGACGCGCACAGGTAAATCGGCGCGCCTGATGCAACACATCAGCGAGCCGTTTTGCCAGTTTCATCCTGACGACGCGCCACACATCCAGTCCGGCGATCTGGTGCGCGTCGCCTCATCGCACGGCTGGTTATTGCTGCGCGCTCAGGCCGACAGCATGCAACCACGCGGCAGCGTTTTTGTCCCGATGCACTGGAATAGCCAGTTCAGCCAGCAGGCCAGGGTGAATGCGCTGATTGAAGCGCACACCGATCCGCTTTCGGGCCAGCCGGAAAGTAAGCATATGCCGGTTAGCCTGCACCGCTGGAAAGCCGCGTGGCAGGCCGAACTTTTTATCCGTCGTGAACCGGTTGCTATCGACGACCAACCGATAACACCGCCCGTCACGGCGTACTGGAGCCTGATCACCCAACCGGGCGTGATGCACTACCAGCTGGCCGACTCCTCGCAGCCGGAAGACTGGATGGCGTGGATCAACGTGCAGTTTGGCACTGACCGTTGGGTTTGCCAGTCTGCTCGTCTGGGCGATGATGGCTTCAATCTGCTGGCGTGGTCAGACGGCGAATTGCAGTTGGCGTTTTATGCGCACCGTAAACGGCCAGTGCCTGATCGGCAGACAGTAGTGGCGGCTTTCATACTGCCACCGCGCACAGCACAGCAGCGCCTGGCATTGCTGGCAGGCGTCGCAGGAAGTGGCAAAGCGCCAACAGGCGCGATGATTTGCAGCTGTTTTGCCGTGGGCGAAATGGCCATCGCCGACGCGGTACGACAAGGGTGTCATAGCGTGCAACAGCTCGGCGAAAAACTAAAGTGCGGTACCAACTGCGGCTCATGCATTCCTGAACTCAAAAAGCTATTGCCGGTCAGCGCTCGACGCTGACGGTGGGAGACAACCAATGAACATCCTCGAAAACGTATTACAGGTGCAGCAGATTAATGGGATCTTTGCGCTGTCGAACCGACGTCAGCCTGTGTGTCGTGGCGAAGTCTGGCTGGTCGGTGCCGGGCCGGGGGATGTCGAACTGCTGACGCTAAAAGCGTTGCGGGTTATCCAGCAGGCAGATGTTGTGGTGTTCGACCGCCTGGTGTCGGAACCGATCATGACACTGATCCCAACCGGTGCGCTGCGCATCGACGTCGGTAAATCGACGCGTGATCACACGCTCGGACAGGCCGAAATCAATCAGCTCCTGGTGGATCTGGCGCAGGCCGGTCACCGGGTTGTGCGCTTAAAGGGTGGTGATCCCTTTGTCTTTGGTCGCGGCGGTGAAGAGATGGTGCACTGCCAGCAGCATAACGTTCCGTGCCACATCGTGCCGGGCATTACGGCGGCGATGGGCTGCGCCGCTGCCAGCGGCATTCCGCTGACGCACCGCGATTTTGCGCAGTCGGTGCGTTTTGTCACCGGACACTGCGCGCGGGGCGAAGCGGATATCGACTGGGCAACGCTCACGATGGCGAGTCAGACGCTGGTGTTTTATATGGGGATCGCCAACAGCGGCAATATCAGCCAACAGCTTATCGCGCACGGGCTGTCAGCCTCAACGCCGGTGGCGATCGTTGAGCGCGGGACTCAGCCCGAACAGCGGGTGATCACCGGCACGCTGGACGCACTGGCGGAGAGTGTTGCGGTGAATCGGGTTGCGACACCCGCGCTGTTGATTGTCGGAGAGGTGGTGGGGATGTATAGGTCCCCGCAGCTTGCGGAGGAAATCTCTGCAGCAAAGGGATTGCCCGAAGCAATGCCCGTTTCTAAAGAACTGTGCACATTCAGTGCCTGACATCAACAAATTCATGTTCACGGGTATCTGACCGCCGCATTATTATTTTGAGCGCTAAAAGTCTCTTTAACCGCTTTGATAAAACTGCTGATTTTGACGGTTTGTCGCAATCCTGCTGGTGTGAGTATATGCATGGGCCGTGAAGGCCCTTCGTAATCAGGTAACACTTGCACCAGCCGCCCGGCGTTGATTTCCTCATTCAGTACGTCCTCCGGCCCCAGTGTGACGCCATATCCTCTGACCGCAGCTTGCAGAAGAGCTCGCCAGTCGTTGGAACGAAAACGGCCTTCGGGCTGGATTTCTTCGTCTTTCCCCTCTTTACGGAATAGCCAACGGCAAGGTGCCTGAGGTGACCAAATGCCATACACGAGGCAGGCGTGATGA
This sequence comes from Ewingella sp. S1.OA.A_B6, assembly GCF_049889095.1. Classification (NCBI taxonomy): domain Bacteria; kingdom Pseudomonadati; phylum Pseudomonadota; class Gammaproteobacteria; order Enterobacterales; family Yersiniaceae; genus Ewingella; species Ewingella sp. S1.OA.A_B6. The sequence goes on from NZ_JBLJFK010000001.1 coordinate 918,834, forward strand.
AGCAGCTCGGCAGGCGTTTTCGGCATGCCATTTTGTGCAAGATAACCGGGGGATGCACAGGCGATCAGCCGGTAAGGTCGCAGGGGATACGCGATCATTTGGCTGTCATTGAGCTCACCAATACGCAGGATAACTTCATAGCCTTCCTCGACCGGATCGACGAGGCGATCGTTCAACGTGAGTTCAACCTGAGTGCCAGGATACTTATCCAGATATTGCGTAATAAAAGGAGCCAGCATCGAGGCACCAAACGTCACGGGGGCGTTGACGCGGATGATGCCAGACGGCGTAGCTTTCATGTCGAGCGCGATAGCATCTGCGGCCTCTGCTTCGGCAAGTACGATCTTGCAGCGTTCATAGTAGCTGCGGCCAATATCCGTCAGATGCTGACGACGGGTTGTCCGGCTCAGAAGTGCGGTGCCCAAACGCGCTTCAAGCCGGGCGATATGTTTTGCCACCATCTGTGGCGAAATGCGTAATGCGTTCGCCGCCGCTGCGAATGATCCCAGCTCGGCGGCCCTGACGAAAACATTCATGCTGGTAAGCCGGTCCAAGATTCGCTCCTGTTTGTTGTTTGTCTATGCTGATAATGAGGATTTATCAATGCTGAGTGTCGAATTATTCTTAACCTTCTGACAGATAAATGAAAGGTGAGAATCATGAAAATAGGCATTATCGGAGCAGGTTTTGTAGGACGTGCGATAGCGAAGCTGGCGATCAAGGCAGGACATCAGGTCATGCTCAGCAATTCCCGGGGGCCACAGACGCTGTTTAGCCTGAAGCCGATGATTGGTTGTGAAATCGGCACCGCCACTGAGGCTGCCATCTTTGGTGAGATTGTGGTGATCGCGGTGCCACTGACCGCGCTGGGACAATTACCGCACACAGAACTCTCAGGAAAACGGGTAATAGATGCCGTTAACTATTACCCCGAGCGCGATGGGCAGGTGGCAGAGCTTGATCAGCAGGTTACCACTACCAGTGAATATCTTGCCCACTTCCTTCCCGAAGCGAACATCACAAAGGCCTTCAATGCGATACAGATGACCGATCTTGAAAATGACGGCCTGCCTGCCGGAGACTCTGCGCGCCGCGCACTGCCTCTTGCCGGAGAAGACGCCGATACTAAAAAAGTCGTCGCAGTGCTTTACGATACGTTTGGTTTTGACGTGGTAGACGCCGGCGTACTTTCTGAAGGCTGGCGTTTCCAGCGCGGAATGCCTTCCTATTGTGTACGGATGACCGCGAGTGAGCTGAAAACTGCCCTCGCAGAGGCACGTCGGCCTGAGCCGGTGTTGTAGAAACAGGGTTCATTATTGATTAACGAAGACAAACAGAGCGTTATTTAAAAATCCACGCAAGTGCGTGGATTTTATTAGGTTTGTTGATCTTCTAAAGGTTTAGTGCAACCTCATGAGACAACATATTATATTTAGACGTTAAACAGGAAGTTCATCACGTCGCCGTCTTTAACAATGTAATCTTTGCCTTCTGAGCGCATTTTTCCAGCTTCTTTCGCGCCTTGTTCACCTTTGTAATTGATGAAGTCGTCGAAAGCGATGGTTTGGGCACGGATAAAGCCTTTTTCGAAGTCGGTATGAATTTTACCGGCTGCCTGCGGGGCGGTTGCACCTACAGGGATAGTCCATGCACGCACTTCTTTCACGCCAGCGGTGAAGTAAGTTTGCAGGTTCAGCAGGTCGTAACCGGCGCGGATCACGCGGTTCAGGCCCGGCTCTTCCAGGCCCATTTCAGCCATGAACTCTGCACGATCGGCATCTTCGAGTTCAGCGATGTCAGATTCAACCGCGGCACATACGGCAACCACAACGGAGCCTTCAGCCAGGGCAATTTTACGTACGATGTCGAGGTAGGGGTTATTTTCATAACCGTCTTCGTTGACGTTAGCGATGTACATGGTTGGTTTGAGCGTCAGGAAGCTCAGATAGCGGATGGCCGCTTTGTCTTCATCGGTCAGGTCCAGCGCACGCAGCATACCGGCGTCTGAAAGCTGTGGCAGACATTTTTCCAGCGCCGCCAGTTCGGCTTTGGCGTCTTTGTCGCCGCCTTTGGCACGCTTCTGCACGCGGTGCATAGCGCGTTCACACGTATCGAGATCTGACAGGGCCAGTTCGGTGTTGATAACATCGATGTCGTCAGCCGGATCAACTCGGTTATTTACGTGGATGATGTTGTCGTTGTCGAAACAGCGCACCACGTGGCCTATGGCTTCGGTTTCACGGATGTTGGTCAGGAACTGGTTGCCCAGGCCTTCACCTTTAGATGCGCCTTTTACCAGACCTGCAATGTCGACGAATTCCATGGTAGTGGGCAGAATACGCTGAGGTTTTACGATTTCGGCCAACTGGTCGAGCCGTGAATCAGGCATTGGCACTACGCCGGTGTTAGGTTCGATGGTACAGAACGGGAAGTTAGCTGCTTCGATACCCGCTTTAGTCAGCGCATTGAACAGAGTTGATTTACCGACGTTCGGCAGACCCACGATACCGCATTTGAATCCCATGTCGCTCTCACCTTAAATATCTTAATAATCAAGCAATTAATGTTAATTGCACGATGTAATGACCACAATAGGCCGCATTATACACGCAATAGCACTTTTTCTCGAATACCCGTCGTCCTTCAGGCTGGTCAAGGTCTCAGATACTTGAGGAACAATCACTCCTTGCCTCACTCCGTCCATTTTTAGATACTTGTCGCAATTATTTAACTGACTGGAAATAAATTGGATACCTATGTTTAGCCTGCGTGATTTGAAAATATCGGAAGTGAAGAATGAAACGCTGGCAGGATTTGTGGTGGCGGTATCTATGATCCCGGAAGCCGTCGGGTTCTCGCTGGTGGCCGGTTTGTCACCGATTGTCGGGCTGCATACGGCGTTTATCATCGGGTTGGTGACCGCATTATTTGGCGGTAAGCCGGGCATGGTTTCAGGTGCAGCGGGTTCTATCGTCGTGGTGCTGATGAGCCTCGCGGCGCAGCACGGCATGGGGTACGTGTTGTGGGCGACGATTTTTGCCGGTGTGATCCAGATACTGATTGGCGTGTTCCGGTTGGGTAAATTCATTCGTTTGGTTCCGCTCCCGGCGATCCACGGTTTTGTTAACGGGCTGGCGATTGTGATCATGCTGGCACAGTTACATATGATAGCCGGGCAGGGGCTGCTGATGTACGGGCTGGTGCTGCTGGCAGTGTTGGTGGTGTTGGTATTCCCCAAACTGACCAACGTTATTCCGGCCTCACTGGCAGCGTTGATTGCGGTATCGGCAGTGGCGATTGGTTTTAATCTGCAGACGCTGCGGGTGGGTGATCTGGCAGACATCTCCGGTGCCTTGCCGCACTTCAACCTGCCGGTTGTACCGTTCAATCTTGAGATGATCAAAGTCGTGTTGCCGTATGCGGTAGTGATCGCTTTAGTCGGCCTGATCGAATCGCTGTTAACCATGACGGTGCTTGATGAGATGGGGGGGCATAAAGGCAACGGGAACCGTGAAAGTATTGCGCAGGGCGCCGGCAATACTCTTTGCGGCCTGTTCGGCTGTTTCGCCGGATGTGCAATGATTGGGCAGTCGATCATCAACTTCAGTTCCGGCGGGCGTGGGCGTATCTCCGGCATTGTGGGTGCCATTCTGCTGATCCTATTTGTGGTTAGCCTGTCTGGTTATATCGGCCTGCTGCCGGTAGCGGCGCTGGCGGGGATCATGCTGGTGGTGTGCTACAACACGTTTGAGTGGAGTTCACTGCGCCGTTTACGGCGTATGCCAAAAGCTGATGCATTAGTGATGGTGATCGTCACCGTGATCACTATCTTTACCGATCTGGCGGTGGCGGTGATCAGCGGCGTGATTATCTCGGCGTTGGTCTTTGCCTGGCAACAGGCGCGTATCCGGATCCGCGAACATAAAACGCAGGGCGAACTGACGGTGTATAAGCTCGACGGCCCGTTGTTCTTTGGCTCTTCTGCCGCTTTTGCCGAATTGTTTAACCCACAGAATGACCCGCAGAACGTGGTGCTGGATTTTGCGGGTACGCGAGTGATGGATTCAAGTGGGGTTGAGGCAATTGACAAATTGACCGCACGCTATCTGGAGGCAGGGAAAGCTATCCGACTGCGCCATTTAAGCAGCGACTGCGTGAGTTTGTTGAAGAAAGCCGGGCCATTTTGCAGCCACGAACTGGATGATCCTGAATACTACGTGGCAGAAGATACGCTCTGATTTTAGGGGAGAATAGAACGGGGTTCACAGTGTGAACCCCTTTTTAACGCCGGATTATAGCTGCGCCCTGAAGCTGTGCAGGCGCTGAACTGTCTTTTCCAGACCTTCTTTCATTAGCATCTCGGTGCAACGCAGGGACTCGTCAATCGCATCATCAATCAGTTTCTGCTCGCTAGCCGGAGGTTTGCCGAGCACAAATCCCACCACTTTGTTTTTATCGCCCGGATGGCCAATGCCAATTCGAAGGCGGTAAAAGTTCGGGTTATTTCCCAGTTTGCTCTGAATATCTTTCAGGCCATTATGGCCGCCGTTGCCGCCACCGAGTTTGATTTTTGCTACGCCGGGCGGAATATCCAGTTCGTCGTGGGCAACCAGAATTTCATCCGGCTCGATGCGATAAAAGTTACTCATCGCCAGCACCGCTTTACCGCTGAGATTCATGAAAGTCGTCGGTACCAGCAGGCGAACGTCTTGCCCCGCCAGCGACAGGCGCGCAGTATAGCCGTAAAATTTACTCTCTTCTTTTAACTGCTGATTGTGTTGCCGGGCGAGAAGGTCCACATACCAGGCACCGGCGTTATGTCGTGTTTGGGCGTACTCCGTGCCAGGATTGGCCAGACCCACAATTAATTTAATACTGCTCACGTTGGTTTCGCTTCTTCATGAGGTGACGTTCAGATCGCTAGTTTACCTGCGCAACACAGCTGTGCCAAACCCACGGAGGGAATTAACGTTTATTACTTTTGAGGGTTAATAATATCTATGACGTATTATTCATCATTCGAAGGTAAATAGCAGAAAAGCGTAAAGATTTGTCATTCGATGTTTCATGACTGTGATCGCTACCGCAAAGTTAAATAGGGTTGCCAACTACACTTTAATAAGCAAAAACAGATAAGCATGGCTGTTTTATAGATGTATTACAGGAGGTAACATATGAAACGTAAAACCGCAGCAACATTAGGCAATTTACTGATGGGGCTTGGCTTGGTCACTATGGTCGTCGGAGTGGGATACTCCATCCTTAACTTATTACCTAATCTGGGTTTACCGCAGCTTCTGGCCCATGGCGCGGTAGCCAGTATTTTTCTTGGCGCGATACTTTGGCTGGCAGGTGCCAGAATCGGCGGGCGCGAGCGCGTTGCTGACCGTTATTTCTGGGTGCGTCACTACGATCCTCGCTGTCGTAAAAACCATCGTCATCCATAATGAGTTGTCAGTAAGTTTTGGTTGCCGATTTTGATTCTAGATTTTGAATAAAAGAAAACCCCGTTATCGCGAAAGCCATAACGGGGTTTTCTTTTATTCGATATTTCAATCAGCCCTTCAGCAACGTGAAGGGCGAGTGATTAATGTTCGAACATGGCAGAGATAGATTCTTCATTGCTGATGCGACGAATTGCTTCAGCCAGCATGCCTGAAAGTGTCAGAGTACGCACTTTTTTCAGCGCGCGAATTTCAGCTGACAGCGGAATGGTATCGCAAACAATGACTTCATCGATGACAGAGTTTCTAATATTTTCCACCGCGTTGCCAGAGAAGATCGGGTGAGTCGCGTAAGCGAATACACGCTTCGCACCGCGTTCTTTCAGTGCTTCAGCCGCTTTACAGAGCGTACCACCGGTATCGATCATATCATCAACCAGAACACAGTCTCGTCCTGCTACATCACCAATAATATGCATCACCTGAGAAACGTTTGCGCGTGGGCGGCGTTTATCAATGATAGCCATGTCGGTGTCATTAAGCAGTTTGGCAACGGCGCGGGCGCGGACAACACCGCCAATATCTGGGGAAACTACGATCGGGTTTTCCAGATTTTGTTGCAACATGTCTTCCAGCAGGATTGGGCTGCCAAACACGTTATCAACCGGAACGTCAAAGAAGCCCTGAATCTGCTCGGCGTGTAAATCTACGGTAAGAACGCGGTCAACCCCCACGCTGGAAAGGAAGTCTGCAACGACTTTAGCAGTGATTGGCACACGGGCTGAACGTACCCGGCGATCCTGACGTGCATAACCGAAATAAGGAATGACGGCAGTAATACGGCCGGCGGAAGCGCGGCGTAAGGCATCAACCATTACGACCAGTTCCATCAGGTTATCGTTAGTAGGCGCGCAGGTGGATTGGATAATGAAAATATCCCCACCACGTACATTTTCGTTGATTTGCACACTTACTTCACCGTCACTAAAACGACTGACGGCGGCGTCACCAAGGCTGGTGTATAAACGGTTGGCAATACGTTGTGCTAGTTCCGGGGTGGCGTTACCAGCAAAAAGCTTCATATCAGGCACGAGAAGAACCTCAGGCTTGCGTCCAGGGAAGACATCGGCTTATGACACCACCGGGCGGTGAGCGGTGCCACAGCATTATGCTTACGAGAAAAAATACTACGGTACATCAAAACGTTAAAGCAAAAAATAACTCTGTTGCCCACTGAGAGGCTGGCAAAGAACAGACACAGATAACGGGACTGTGATGGTTCTACGCTTTGCCCGCGTCCCTCAACAGTACTGCGCGATAAGAGTGAAGGGGAGAGACGTTAACGCCTTTTGCCACAAAACCCGAAACCCACGCAGGAACCTGACGCAAAACCTCACGGGCTTCATGCTCTGAGTTGAATTCAGCAAACACACAAGCACCCGTACCAGTCATACGTGACGGCGCGTATTCTAACAGCCAAGAAACAAGCTGTTCAACCTCGCAAAATCGTTTTCTCGCAATCGGTTGGCAATCATTTGTCCAGGCTGTGCTTAAAAGCACATTAATCGGACGTTTTGGGGTATTTCGAATGAGTTCAGGATCACCAAAAATGGCCGGAGTGGGAATATGAATTCCGGGGTGAGCAACCAGATACCATTTTTCCTGTGGTTCGACAGGAAGCAGGACCTCGCCAATACCTTCAGCAAAAGCCGAATGTCCCATCACAAAGACTGGCACATCGGCACCCAGTGACAGGCCTAATACCGCCAACTGCTCATCGCGCAAACCGCAACTCCACAGCGTGTTGAGCGCAATCAGTACGGTTGCAGCATTGGATGAACCGCCACCAAGGCCGCCACCCATCGGGATCCGCTTAGTCAGTGCAATGTTCACGCCTTGGGTCGTCTGGCTGCTTTTCTGTAACAAACGTGCAGCGCGCACCACCAAGTTATCGTCGTCAGCCACGCCGTCGACCGGCGTGGTGAGTACAATCTGGCCGTCGGTGCGCGTTGTAAAACCGAGGCTGTCGCCGAAGTCGACAAACTGAAACAAAGTTTGCAGTTCGTGGTAACCGTTAGCGCGTTGCCCGGTGATATAGAGGAATAAATTTAGTTTAGCCGGTGAAGGCCACAATTGCGTCATCTCAGTTTAAGGTCCAGCTGTCCATTTTCAATTTAATGCGCTGCTCATCCTGAGTGAGTTCCAGGCGATCGGGCAACGAAGGTTTAACATCATCGCTGTAGCTCTGATATACCACTTTGCCTTTCAGGCCATGCTGGCTGTAGTTAACTTGCGACAAGCGATACTGGCTGTCGAGGGTGAAGTCGCTCTCATCGCCCGGCAGACCGAGCATCCACAAACGCAGATTAGCCAGCGGAATCGACATGCCGGTCAGTTTCCGGATCATCTCATCAGGATTGTCGCTGGTGTATTTCTTGCCCTGATTGTTAGTTATCTGAGCGATGCCGCTTTGTACTTTGAGCTCCATCTCAGTGCTGCCAAGTGGATTGGTCAGCAGTAAACGATAGCTGTCCGGGGAGTATTGCTGCCAGAAAAAGCGGGCATAGACTTTCTGTTTATCCGAAATATAGGCAAAAGAACCGCGAGTCTGATAATGCTCCAGCTTTTTAACCTGCGCTTCGTGCTCACGCCACTGCGGCGAAGTCGGGCTGGTTGCCGGGCCTTTTGGAGTATTGAAGGAACAGGCGGCAAGTACCAGGCTGGCAAGAGGAAGAAGGCGAAGTAGGTTGGCTTTGCGCATTGGCATAACGGATTAAGTCCTTGGATGCTGAGAAATCAGACGTCAGTTTAACACACTGGCGCGGCGCGCGTTTTCAAAAAAATAAGCATTTTCCTGTGGTTCTATAAATAAGAAAGCCACCTAAGCGTTGATCATCCCCTTTATCGTGCCATGAGCTTTCAGGGAGGAGATCAAATGTTCACTGGCTGTTTGCGTAGACCTAATTCTTTTAGCCGCATTTTCTACCCCCGTGTTCTTTGCGTTCTGGTGTTGCTGGGCTGTTAGGTTGTGGAGACAACTGTAGCATTAACTATGTTTGACTGATTTTAAAATGGACAGTAATTTTGAGTAATAAACTGAAGCAGCAGGATAAAATAGCTCTGCTTGTTGCCGTGTTGTTAGCAATGTATTACGTGGTGTATCTGGGAGTGATGATGAGTTTATTTATGAATCGACTCGAATTGATTAAATACTCTCTTGGATTAATTATCCTTTAAATTTCCGCACTGTCTCTATTCACATGCTTTGAAAATAAAGCGATAGGCCACGCGAAACATGTGCTCAATCTCTTGGAATACACCTGATACTCCCTTAGCGATAAGGCATTGTCCGGTATCCAAGGTGTTATTTGCCGAATCTCTGTGCTGGAGTATTATGCTCAGGCAGGTTGCCAATAAAATGGTCATGATAAAGAGTCCCGGCCCGTATGATAGGGCAAACCGGTGCAGCACGTTATTTGATCGTACGGTTTTTCTATATTTGCCGGTGGGCGACATCTTGTGTCCAGTATTGAAGAATCACATAGTATGCATGATAACAATCATAGAGTTGTTGAGCTAGTGTTAAAAATTATCATGGGCTTTGGGATGTGTCAAACCATGAGCAAGAAGCCCAAAGCGCGCGCGACACTTCAGGCATTCAACAGGTGGGTTTTTGAGCCAACCAGATATCTTGTTGATAGAAAATAATATACTTGGGGAATTGCAATACAATAGTGCGATATATCCGAAGGAGATGCCAGATGATGGCCAGTCATTAATATATTGTGCTGATTATGAGTGTAGTTCATCAGGCCGGGCACCGGAATTATCCCGAACAACACCGAAAAAGGTTAACCAGAGGCGGAGAATATTAAGCCTTAAACGACTTTAGATTGGTGGGAGGGTATCGACGTCTTAAAAATGCGTGAGGCATTTTGGAGCAAAATCGAGCTGAATGCAGATGAGTAACGAGAAAAATAATGCGGGTTGGCGATCGCAGAAATCAGGCGTGAGGAAGCTTGCAGAGGAGCTTTGGTGGGGATGGTGCTAAAATACGTGATCATCTTTAACGGATAATGCTGCTTAGCTTTAATTGATCCCGCGCATCTTGTAGAATGCGCCTCAATACGTAAATCCATACCAACATAGGTATTATTCGATAATCGCTTCCCTATGACCTTGCTTGCATTAGGTATCAATCATAAAACCGCACCGATTTCATTGCGTGAACGGGTAAGTTTTTCGCCCGAAACCATTGAAAAGGCGCTCTCGAGCCTGCTCCAGCAACCGCTGGTGCAGGGCGGTGTTGTGTTGTCTACCTGTAACCGAACAGAGATATATCTCAGTGTAGAGCAACAGGGAAATCTTCAGGAACAGCTGGTTACCTGGCTGTGTGATTATCACCACCTCAGCGTTGATGAAGTCAATAAAAGCCTTTACTGGCATCAGGATAACGCCGCCGTCAGTCATCTGATGCGCGTAGCGAGTGGCCTTGATTCGCTGGTGCTCGGCGAGCCGCAAATTTTAGGTCAGGTAAAAAAAGCCTTTGCTGAGTCTCAGCACGGGCATGCCGTTTCCGGAGAACTTGAGCGCTTATTCCAGAAATCCTTCTCCGTCGCCAAACGTGTGCGCACTGAAACCGATATCGGCGCCAGCGCCGTATCTGTGGCTTTCGCGGCTTGTACGCTGGCGCGCCAGATCTTTGAATCCCTGTCTGACGTCACAGTATTGCTGGTTGGTGCTGGTGAAACCATCGAGCTGGTGGCACGTCATCTGCATGAACATAAAGTTCGCCATATGATGATTGCCAATCGTACCCGCGAGCGTGCGCAGTTCCTGGCGGATGAAGTCGGCGCTGAAGTCATCACCCTGCAGGATATCGATTCTCGCCTGGCTGAAGCGGATATTATTATCAGTTCCACTGCCAGTCCGTTGCCGATCATCGGCAAAGGCATGGTGGAAAGGGCGCTCAAAATCCGTCGCAATCAGCCGATGCTGATGGTGGATATCGCTGTTCCGCGCGATATTGAACCGGAAGCGGGCAAACTCGCTAACGTTTACCTTTATAGCGTTGATGACCTGCACAGCATTATTCAAAACAATCTGGCTCAGCGTAAGGCCGCAGCAATTCAGGCGGAATCTATTGTTGAGCAGGAAAGCTCTAATTTCATGGCATGGTTGCGTTCGCAGGGCGCGGTGGAGATTATTCGAGATTACCGCTCCCGCGCCGATCTCGTCCGTGCCGAAGCCGAAGCCAAAGCGCTGGCGGCGATTGCACAAGGCGCAGATGTCACCGCAGTTATCCACGAATTAGCGCACAAATTAACTAACCGTCTCATTCACGCTCCCACCCGCTCTTTGCAACAGGCCGCCAGCGATGGTGATGTCGAACGCTTGCAAATTTTACGCGACAGCCTCGGGCTGGATCAGCAATAGTTCTCTTTTCTCACAGGGTTAAACACCACGCATGAAGCCTTCTATTCTTGCCAAACTGGAAGTGTTACAAGAACGCCATGAAGAAGTACAGGCGATGCTCGGCGATGCCTCCGTCATTGCCGAGCAGGACAGATTCCGTAATCTCTCCCGTGAATACGCACAGCTGACCGATGTTTCAGCGTGTTTTTTGGCCTGGCGTCAGGCACAGGAAGATTTAGCGGCCGCCGAAGAGATGCTCGACGACCCGACTTTTACTGATAAAGAAATGCGCGAAATGGCGCAGGACGAGATCAAAAGCAGTAAAGCCAAACTGGAAGAGCTGGAGCAGCAGCTTCAGTTACTGCTGTTACCGAAAGATCCTGATGATGAGCGTGGCTGTTTCCTGGAGATACGTGCCGGTACCGGCGGTGATGAGGCCGCTATTTTCGCTGGTGACCTGTTCCGCATGTACAGTCGTTACGCCGAAGCGCGCCGCTGGCGAGTCGAGATTGTCAGCGCTAATGAAGGTGAGCATGGTGGTTATAAAGAGGTGATTGCTAAAGTCTCGGGCGATGGTGTTTATGGTCAATTCAAGTTTGAGTCAGGCGGGCACCGCGTTCAGCGTGTCCCTGAAACCGAGTCTCAGGGACGCATCCATACTTCCGCTTGCACCGTAGCGGTGATGCCGGAAGTGCCGGAAGCCGAAATGCCGGAGATCAACGCCGGTGACTTGAAAATCGACACCTTCCGTTCATCAGGGGCAGGTGGTCAGCACGTCAACACCACCGACTCCGCGATTCGTATTACCCACTTGCCTACCGGTATTGTGGTGGAGTGCCAGGATGAACGTTCGCAGCACAAAAACAAAGCCAAAGCGATGTCGGTACTTGGTGCGCGTATTCGCGCCGCAGAGATGGCGAAACGCCATGAAGTAGAGGCATCTACTCGTCGTAACTTGCTGGGAACGGGTGACCGTTCGGATCGTAATCGTACTTACAACTTCCCGCAGGGGCGTGTGACCGACCATCGCATCAACCTGACGATTTACCGTCTGGATGAGGTGATGGAAGGTAAGCTGGATATGTTGATCCAACCGATTGTGCAGGAATATCAGGCTGACCAGCTCGCAGCGCTGTCCGAGCAGGAGTAATGGATTTCCAGAGCTGGCTCGCTGATGCCACCCGACGTTTGGCTGCGGGCGAAAGCCCCAAGCGGGATGCGGAAATTTTGCTGGGTTTTGTTACCGGCAAAGCACGTACTTTTATTATGGCTTTCGGCGAAACTCAGCTGACGGCCAGCCAAACAGAACAGCTTGGAACCCTGCTGGCGCGGCGCGAACAGGGTGAGCCTGTGGCGTATCTTGTGGGTGAACGCGAATTCTGGTCGCTGCCCCTGAGCGTTTCCCCCGCGACGTTAATCCCCCGTCCAGATACTGAATGCTTGGTTGAGCAGGCTTTGTTGCGCCTTTCTCAAACAGCAGCGGTAAATATTCTAGACCTGGGTACAGGAACGGGCGCTATTGCGCTGGCCATCGCCAGCGAGCGGCCGGATTGTCAAATCATCGGTATCGATCTGCATCCCGACGCAGTCAAACTGGCGCAGTATAATGCGCAGAAACTGGGGATTGCCAATGCCTGTTTCCTACAGGGCAGCTGGTTTACGCCCGTTCCCCAACAGCGTTTTGCGCTGATCGCCAGTAATCCTCCTTATATTGATGCCGCCGACCCGCATTTATCTGCAGGTGATGTACGTTTTGAACCGACCAGTGCGTTAGTGGCCGAAAATGCCGGTCTTGCCGATCTGGCGCATATTATTCAGTCGGCAAGCGCGTATCTTGAAGAAGGCGGCTGGTTGTTGCTTGAACATGGCTGGCAGCAGGCTGTGGAGGTGCAGACATTATTCCGTCAGACGGGTTACCGTGACGTTAGCACTGTAAAAGATTATGGCGGCAACGATCGGGTCAGTCTGGGGCAGTGGAACACTGATTCACGCGTTAAAGAATAAAGCAGTGACCGGCCAGGCAGCAGGGCATTTATTTTCTTAACAAGGATGCTGGAAATGTCGTCATATATTTGGGTTAAAAATCTGCATGTAATCACCATCATGCTGAGCATAATATTGTTCGTGTTGCGTTTTTTCTGGAAATGGGCCGGTTCTGCTATGCTGCAGAAACGTTGGGTTAAAATCATGCCACACGCCGTCGATACGTTATTGCTATTGAGCGGTGTTGCACTGATTTTTATTACTCACTTCTATCCGTTCAGCCCGCAGGGAACCTGGCTGACCGAAAAGCTTTTTGGCGTTATCATCTATATCCTTCTTGGGTTTGTTGCCTTGAGTAAACGTCCACGCAGTCAAACAACGCGCTGGATTGCCTTTATTCTGGCACTGGGGTGCTTATATTTGATCGTGAAGCTAGCCGTAACCAAAATACCGCTTCTATTGGGATAATTATGAGTGCGATTGCTGATTTTGAATTTAACACCTCGCCGCTGAGCGAGGGTGTCATCCTGGTGACGCAGGCTATCCGTTTTGATTTCAATGCCGAAGAGGTCAATCGTCAGTTACAGTCATTGGTTGATGAGGCGCGCCGCGTGGTGCCGCAGGATCTCAACCAAGATCAACAACTTGAAGTGTTAATTAAGTTGTTCTACCGCACCTGGGGTTTTGGTGGGGCGGGCGGCGTTTATCGCCTTTCGGATGCTATCTGGCTGGACAAAGTGCTGGCGTCGCGCCAGGGAACGCCAGTTTCGCTGGGTATCATTTTCCTGCATATTGCCCATCAGTTGGATTTACCGCTGATGCCGGTTATCTTCCCGACTCAACTTATTATGCGTGCCGACTGGCTCGATGAAGAAATGTGGCTGGTGAACCCGATCAATGGCGACACGCTCAGCGAACATATCCTGCACGTGTGGCTGAAGGGTAATTTGGGTGTAAGTGCAGAAATTGAAGATGACGATCTCGAGGAAGCCGAGAATACCGTTATCGTGCGTAAAATGCTGGATACGCTTAAAGCGGCGCTGATGGATGAGAAACAGATTGAGCTGGCACTGCGCGCAAGTGAGGCCGTGCTGGAATTTGATCCCGAGGATCCTTACGAAATTCGCGATCGCGGTTTGATTTATGCGCTGCTGGACTGTAATCACATCGCGATTTCTGATTTAAATTATTTTGTCGAACAGTGCCCTGAAGATCCGATTTCTGAAGTGATAAAAATGCAGATCCACGCCATTGAACACAAGCAAGTGACGCTGCACTGAGTTACAATCTGCAACGAATTTTCAGAGGTCAATGACCTAATTAGCGTTTTAATACAGCCAATTACCTATATTACTGTACCGGATTGACTCTTAATAAGGCCAAAGCATGAAACAGAAAGTGGTTAGCATTAAAGATATCAACGTCGCCAACGACCTGCCGTTTGTTTTGTTCGGCGGTATGAATGTGCTGGAATCACGCGATATGGCAATGCGTGTCTGCGAACATTACGTCACTGTCACGCAGAAACTGGGCATTCCTTATGTGTTTAAAGCGTCTTTTGATAAAGCCAACCGCTCGTCCATCCACTCTTACCGTGGGCCAGGGCTTGATGAAGGTATGAAGATTTTCCAGGAGCTGAAAAAGACTTTTGGCGTCAAAATCATCACCGACGTCCATGAATCCTGGCAGGCACAGCCTGTTTCCGAAGTGGTTGATGTGATTCAGTTACCTGCGTTCCTGGCCCGCCAAACTGATCTGGTTGAAGCGATGGCAAAAACCGGTGCGGTGATTAACGTGAAAAAACCACAGTTTGTCAGCCCAGGCCAAATGGGTAACATCGTGGATAAATTCAAAGAAGGTGGCAACGATCAGATCATTTTGTGCGATCGCGGTAGCAACTTTGGTTATGACAATCTAGTGGTCGACATGCTGGGCATCAACGTGATGATCAACGCCACTGGCGGGCATCCCGTTATCTTCGACGTAACCCACGCATTGCAAACCCGTGACCCGTTTGGTGCTGCTTCCGGTGGCCGTCGTGCGCAGGTTGCCGAACTGGCTCGCGCCGGTATGGCTGTAGGGATTGCAGGTCTGTTTATCGAAGCACACGAAGACCCTGAGAATGCGAAATGCGACGGTCCTTCCGCATTGCCGCTGGCTAAACTGGAACCGTTCCTGGTTCAGATGAAAGCCATTGATGATCTGGTTAAAAGCTTTGATGTACTGGATACCAGCAAATAAGCAAAAGTTTTCGGCGTTGTTGTTAGTACCAAAATAAAAAGGCGACCTTCAAAGGGGCGCCTTTTTGCTTTCCGCGTTGCTTAGCGTGGTTGCGGATCGAGAAGTGCTTCTGAAAGCGAGCTGTAGAAACTGAGCCGTTCGAAGATAGGCTTCACACCGGCGCGGGCAAGCGTCTTAAGCGGCTGGTAGGGAATGTCAGTGATCACCAGTTCCACGCCTTTCGGTAATCCTTCAATATAATTTTGCAGCGCACTCAAACCACCGGCGTCCAGCAGCGCTACGCGGTCCCAAACCAGAATAATGCGCTGTGCGCCACCACTGCGTGCCGATAACTCAGTGAAAATGCGTTCGGCGGCGGCAAAAAACAGCGGCCCGCTGATGCGCAGTACGCACTCGTCGGCGCCGTAATCTCCGGGTACGTCAGTCAGGCGGGTCATTTTAGCTATACGGCGCATAAACAGCAGCGACGCCATCACAATCCCGGCGGTAATGGCAATCACCATGTCAAACAATACGGTGAGGCTCATACAGGTCAGCATCACCAGAATGTCATCCTTAGGCGCACGTCGCAGAAGGTTAATGACCTTGTGCGCTTCACTCATGTTCCACGCAACCATCAACAGCAGGGCTGCCATCGCGGCCAGCGGCAACCATGAAAGCCAAGGGGCCAGCACCAGCAACGCCAGAATGACCAGCAGGGAGTGAATAATGGCGGAGACTGGCGAGGTAGCACCGGCGCGGACATTAGCTGCCGAACGGGCAATGGCAGCCGTGGCGGTGATCCCGCCGAAGAACGGGGTAATGATATTACCAATACCCTGACTGATCAGCTCATTGTTCGAGTGATGTTTTGTGCCGGTCATACCGTCTAGCACCACTGCACAGAGCAGGGACTCAATGGCCCCGAGCATCGCCATAGAAAAGGCAGCCGGCATGAGTGCCTGAACCAGATCCAGGCTCAACCCGTGGCTGCCGCTTTGTAACCAAGGGAGGGTAAATTGCGGTAAGATTCCTGGGATCCCACTACCCTGAGAACCGTCCGGCAATAAATAATGAAAGCGTGAACCGATGGTGGCCACCGGATGGCCCATCTGCATGAAGACCGCCATCACCGCACAACCTGCCAGCAGCGCCGGTAAATGTCCGGGAACGCGTAGGCCAAGTTTAGGCCACAGAACCAAAACCCCTAAAGTCACGATACCAATCAGCGCATCGCCAATATCCAGTGTAGGCATCGCCTGGACCAGCGCCAGTACTTTGCCGACGTAATGTTCTGGCATGGTGGTTACGCTCAGGCCGAAGAAATCTTTTATCTGCATGGTGCCGATAGTGATGCCGATCCCGGAGGTGAAACCCAGCGTCACCGGTAATGGAATATACTCAATCAGCCTGCCAAAGCGTGCGAGCCCCATCAGTACCAGCATCACCCCGGACATGAGTGTTGCCAGCAGCAAACCTGATAAGCCGTATTGCTGCGATACCGGATAGAGGATAACCACGAAGGCGGCGGTGGGGCCAGAGACGCTGAACCGCGAACCGCCGCAAATGGCAATGATGATCCCGGCTACTGCTGCGGTATAAAGGCCGTATTGAGGAGGAACACCGCTGCCGATAGCCAACGCCATTGCCAGCGGGATGGCGATGATCCCGACGGTGACACCGGCAATGGCATCTTTTAGCAGGCGTTGAACAGTATATTTTTCACTGATGCAAGCGTCGATGAGGGCGCTGAAAAGACGCAGAGGGCGATTAGCTGAGGTATTCATAGCAAGGAGGATCCACCTGATAACTGTCACTAAAAAAGGCGGGTCTGGCAGACTCGTCGTGGTTTATTGCGCACCATACGCCTTTTTAGTGAAGATGTTGTAGATATAAATCAATGGACAACAGGATGGGCCGGAATAAGGGGGGTGTATCTATTAACGGTTTTTCGCCAGCATGTGGCAATCCCCAGCGCCATTTGCAATATATAAAAGCAGAAAGGCCCAGATTTTCATCTGGGCCTTTCTGCTTTTATATGGCGGTGAGAGAGGGGTTCGAACCCTCGATACGCGTTAGCGTATACACACTTTCCAGGCGTGCTCCTTCAGCCACTCAGACACCTCACCGTAGTCGTTACATCGCTGATCAGTGCAACGGGGCGCTACTATAGGGAGAGCGGCCTGATGGGTCAAGAAAAATTTACGGGTTCAGGTTTTGATGGTTAAGACATCGGCAATCTGCGACTAACAGCAGGAATTATGTCGATTGTCAGCCATATAAATGATAAAGGGCCCTGATTCTCATCAGGACCCTTTATCATTTATATGGCGGTGAGGGAGGGGTTCGAACCCTCGATACGCGTTAGCGTATACACACTTTCCAGGCGTGCTCCTTCAGCCACTCAGACACCTCACCGTAAGTCGCACAGCGCCGTAGCACTGCTGACCGGCGCTAATGTAGGGGAAAAGCAGCCCCAGCGTCAACACTCTTTTTCATGATTCGATCCGTTTACTCAAACTTAAAGCAATTTGCTGATTTACAGAGCAAAAAATGGCAGAGGGTCGAACAAATTAAAGTAATAGTCTCCCATTATTAATCTCACTAATAATAGGCGGGGAATAATAAGTCTGGATGCATAAAAGCATAATTATCACGCAAACAGTTAATCGGCGAAGCAAATGGCAAAATAAGTTGTGAAAAACGAAAGTCCTGGGGGTATAACAATGCCCTTCAGCGATTTGCCTCATAAAAAACCACATAAAAATAAGGGTCTGGCGGATCGTATTTTGTTTACTCAACGTTAAATGCAAGACGGGGTCACACTTGAGTCATTCACCGAATGCGGCATCGCCGCACCACGCCCATCGACAGGTTATTCCGGCAGGTTCCGGCACGCTATTCTTTATTCAAACTTTTTCAACGCTTGGTTTTGCGGTGTTGTACTCCACGCTGGTGCTGTATGCGACCAAGCGTCTGGGCTTTAGCGAAACGAACGCCAATACGATCATGGGAGTATTTGGTGCCTTCAATTATGGGTTGCATATGTTTGGCGGCTACCTTGGCGGGCGCTATCTGAGTAACCGTAACCTGTTTGTCCTCGGCATGGTGTTGCAGGTATTTGGCTGCGGGCTGATTGCTACGGAAGGCGTGGCCGGTCTGTATTGGGGGCTGGCGATGTTCCTTACCGGCAGTGGTCTGAATGTGACTTGCCTGAACATGATGCTCACTCAGCGTTTTGCGCCGGACGATGACCGCCGCGAGTCAGCTTTCCTGTGGAATTATGCCGGGATGAATCTTGGCTTCTTCATTGGTTTTGCTGTAGCCGGTTATTTCCAGCTGAGCGAAAACTATCAAGCCCTGTTCCTGTTTGCCACATTGGGCAACATGCTGGCGATTATCGTGACCTTCACGCGCTGGCGCATTCTGGCTGACATCAGCACGCCGCTAAAAGAGGTCAGCCGCAGCCAATTTCTGCGCCGCATGGCGCTCGGCATCGCGGTACTGATTGTGCTGGTACCGGTCATCCGCGTGCTGCTGACACATGCGGAATTCAGCAGTTATTTCGTCGTCTTACTCGGCATATTGATTTTCATCGTGATGGCACTAATCACGTTCCGTCATCGTCACCATGGCGAGCGCCGCCGGATGAGCGCCTATCTGATTCTGGCAATGGGTTCGCTGGTGTTCTGGACACTTTATCAGTTGGCACCCATGGGCCTGATGCTGTTCTCAGAAAATAATATCGACCTGAACGTTTATGGTATCCGCGTTGCGCCGCAGTGGGTGCAAAATATTAATACCTTGGTGATCGTGGTGGGTGGCCCGCTGATGGCGCTGTGGTTTAAACTCCTGCGTCGTCGTGGCTGGAAACTGGATATTCCGCTGCAATTCTCCGCCTCACTGTTTTGCATGGGGCTGGGTATGCTGGTGCTGCCTTGGGGGATAAGTCTCGCGGGGGGAGATGGCCTGGTGGCGTTTAAATGGATTGCCATCAGCTACATTCTGCAAAGTATCGGTGAATTACTTATTTCGCCTATTGGTTATGCGATGATCGGTAAACTGGCACCGGCCCGTTATCAGGGCGTGATGATGGGCTGTTGGATGATGGTGACCGGTGTCGCCTCGGTCCTCGCGAGTTATATTTCCGGTCTGATGCCACAAAATACTGGCAGTACGCCGCTAATATCCAATCCGGGTTACAGTTCAGTATTCAGTGCGCTGGGATGGGGATCGCTGGCGGTTGGTTGTGCGCTGGTGGTGCTGATCCCACTGTTGCGTCGGTTGATCCAACGGGTTCCTACCTGAATACAGCTTTCTATTCCGGGCATAAATGAATGATCTCACGGGCTCCGTTTACGGGGCCTGTTCTTTTTGTGCATCTTTGGGTTGCATCCTGATGATATTCGAGGAAATCTATCAGAGCTTAGGAGGCAAACCATGATGAACATTATTTTTTACCACCCTACATTTGATTCGAAACAATGGATTGACGGAATAAGTAAGAGAATACCTCAGGCCAGCGTCCGGGTATGGCATCGGGGTGATGCCATACCCGCTGATTACGCCCTGGTCTGGCAGCCACCTCACGATATGTTGATGTCTCGCACCAGCCTCAAAGGTATCTTCGCCCTTGGCGCCGGGGTAGATGCCATCATTTCGCAGGAGCAGCGTCAACCGGGGACATTACCACCAGGCGTGCCGTTACTGCGCCTCGAAGACACCGGCATGTCGTTGCAGATGCAGGAATATGCGTTGGGTTCTGTGCTGCGTTATTTCCGCCGGATGGATGAGTACCAACTGCTCCAGCAACAAAAACAGTGGCGTCCGCTGACGCCGCATCAGCATGATAATTTCACCATTGGCATTATGGGTGCTGGCGTTCTTGGCCGTTGCGTGGCGGAAAAACTGATCGGTATGCAGTTTCAGGTTCGTAGCTGGAGCCGCAGTGTTAAAGAGATCCCGGGCGTTAAAAGCTACTTTGGTGACGATCAACTGCATGATTTCGCCAGTGGCTGCAAGCTGCTAATAAACCTATTGCCCAATACGCCGCAAACAGCAGGCATCCTGAATAAGAGTCTATTCGGCCATCTGCACGACCATGCCTACCTGATTAACCTGGCGCGCGGGGTACATCTGGTTGAGGGCGATTTACTGCGCGCGCTCGACAGCGGGCAGATCGCCGCGGCGACGCTGGACGTATTTGTTGAAGAACCACTTCCGGGCATGCACCCTTTTTGGTCACATCCACGTGTTAGCATCACTCCGCACATCGGTGCTAATACTTTGCCTGAGCAGGCGATGGACAACATTGCCGCCAATATTGTGGCAATCGAAGAGGGGCGAGCACCGACCGGGTTAGTTGACCTCGACCGGGGTTATTAAGCCTATTAGTCCGTTGCGTTAGTCAGTACAAGAGTCTGCTAAAATAATACAGTCACAGCGAACATCGCCGCTGTGACTGACTACTTGAGGGAGCTAACATGCCATATCCGGTTGATTTACATATGCACACTGTCGCCAGCACGCACGCTTACAGCACGCTGCATGACTATATAGATGAAGCAAAAGGAAAGGGCATCAGGTTGTTTGCTATCACTGACCATGGCCCTGACATGGCGGATGCCCCACACTACTGGCATTTTATGAATATGCAGGTCTGGCCGCGGGTGGTTGACGGAGTGGGTATTCTGCGCGGTATTGAATCAAATATAAAAAATATTGCGGGTGATATCGACTGTACGGGTCCGATGCTCGACGCCATTGATGTTATTATTGCCGGGTTCCACGAACCGGTGATGCCTCCTTCCGATAAAGAAACTCACACGGCGGCGATGATTGCGGCGATGGCCGGTGGTGACGTGCATATCATTAGTCATCCGGGCAACCCGCGTTACCCAATAGATATTCCCGCAGTGGCGGCGGCCGCGGCCAAATATAATGTGGCACTCGAACTGAATAACTCGTCATTTACGCACTCCCGTAAAGGCAGTGAGCCGAATTGCCGTGCCATCGTGCAGGCTGTAAAAGAGGCGGGAGGCTGGCTGGCGCTAGGGTCCGACTCCCACATTGCCTATTCACTGGGCGGATTCGAACATTGTGAACGGATTTTGCGTGAAGCAGAGTTCCCTGATGACCGTATTCTCAACGTCAGCCCGCGACGCTTTCTCGATTTTCTGCAAGCCCGTGGTCGAACGCCCATTGCTGAATTAAGCGAACTGTGACATTGTCACGGCCGTTTTATCTTTCCCTTTTCCCTCAGGCTTAGCAGGTTGCCGATATGAATGAATTTTCCGTTGTTTGCCGCGTACTCGGCACGTTGTTTTACCGCCAGCCACAAGATCCGCTGCTGGAGCCTCTGTTCGGCCTGATCCAGCAAGGAAAATTGCTTGAGCATTGGCCGCTGGAGCAGGATGCGCTGCTGGTTCGCCTGCAGCAAAGTGCCGATCCACAAGCATTGGCTGCTGAATTTAACCACCTGTTTGTCGGTGCTGAATGCGCTGTATCACCGTATCGCAGCGACTATGTTGACGGTGCCAATGAACTGGATGTACGCACCTTCCTGCAACAGCGCGGGATGCCCCTCGGTGAAACGCCTGCTGACCATTTTGGCTCCATGCTGCTGGCAGCATCGTGGTTGGAAGATCAGTCAACGGAAGATGAAGTGGTGGCGCAAACGACTCTGTTCGACACGTTTTTATTCCCGTGGTGCGGTAAGTTCCTGGGTAAAGTAGAAGCTCATGCGACCAGCGGTTTCTACCGTACACTGGCTGAAATCAGCCGTGAAGCGCTGCAGGTTATGCGTGATGAGTTGGATGAAGCGGCACCACAGGACCTGGAAGGCGACGAAGAAGACGAGCAGTAATTCTTCTTCAGTTTCAAAGTAAAAAGCCCGGCGATGAAATTTCATGCCGGGCTTTTTTATGCAGTTGGAGGACTTAGTCAGTAAAAGGGATCACCAGTTGACCCGGTTTGACTTCCAGACCTTTGGCCAATTTCTTCGCCATCGCCTCGCCTTTGCTGTGATCGCCATTGAGCACATACGCCGGTGTCTGATCGAAATAGGATTTCAGCGACTGGTTGAGATACGGCATCAACCCTTTCATCACTGAGTCCATCTTCTCAGGCTTGATGGTGTAATCCACCACTTCCATATCTTTGAGGAAAATCGCCCCTTTTTCCTTATCGAAAGAGGGCTGCGCTTTCAACGTCAGGGTCATGTCGGCTTTTTGCTGCCCAAATAGCGAGGACACATCTACGCTGGCATTGCCGGTAAGGGTCACTTTACCAGGCTCAGCGCGGCCAATCTGGCTGTTAAGATTGGTAAGGATAATTTTCGCATCAACCAAACCAGGCACGCCCAGCTGTTTCTGAAAATCATTATGCTTTTGTAAATAGTCATTCACTTGCTGTTCGCTCAACGTGTATTGCGTGAGCTGGTTACAGCCGGCAAGCAGGCCGGCAAACATCAGGGCAGCGGCCCCTAAAAATAACTTTCTCATTTATTCCTCAGCGACGTAACGCGGCAAAATGTCTATGCAACGACAGATATAAACAACCTTGCCAGCATGGTCTATTAAAAACGTTATGCCTATCAGACAACGCCGATTAGCCTAAGTGCTTGAGACAAAGATTAAAAGAGGAAAATGTGCGAACGGCGGGAAGTTGCCGGAGCAAAGCTCCGGCTAAAAATCAACTGGCCATGCTGGTCAGCAGATTTACCTGAGTCTGTTTTGCCATATTATCGCGATATGCCTGAACGCGGGAGGGCAACTCAATACCCTGAACAATCGTCAGCGAACGTAACAGTGGCCACAGGCTGAAGTCATCTTCTGATAATTCACCGTTTACAGCGTTAGGTTCAACTATCAGTTTATCCAGCGCCCGCAGATCATTGCTGATCTTTTTGACCAAACCCTCTGAGTGCTTCAGATGCTCCTTAAAGTCACCTATTTGGGCCTGTTTTTTATCGCTGAAATATTTGCGGGCTACTGGAGTTGAGAACTCCTCCAGCGGGGCCATGGCAAAGCGCGGGAGCAGCAATTTCGAGGTATATTCCGACACCTGACGCAGCCAAGCGGCAATCGCAGGATTGGTCCCGCCGGTTAGTAGCGGATTGCCATCACTTTTATCGATGTAATGCACAATATCCATGCTTTCCGGCATAAAGCTGCCATCTTTTTTCTGCAGGATAGGCACACTCTTTTTACCAACCATCGAAATCGGCGTTTTTTCGTCGTCATTTGGCATGACTTTGATCTCAATGGGAATATTTTTCAGACCGAAAATCATGCGAGCTTTAACGCAGAAGGGACAATGTTCGTAGATGTAGAGTTTCATAATGCAGTGCTCCTTTATCCGTGGCAGGCCTGTAGGGTGAAGGATAAAGCCCACCGGGTTACGACGCATGGTGAAGTATGGTTAAAAAAGCCAGGGAGATCAAACTGCCGCCGTTATCACTAATGACATCCCGGTAGCCAGCCCTGGGCGGTCGAAGCGCATACAATGGCTACGAACACTGGCGTCGGCCAGAGATGTGACCAGCGTTTTACGCAATGGCTCAGCAATAATATTTTTTTATCGTCAAGCCGCGCGGAGACTGGCAGAATTGACCACTGACAGTGAGTGGACAGGCCTGATATTGGGTTTTCTATCAATACTTTTATCGGCCCGTGCGGACTATGGAGGGAAGGGATGTTTGGCTATAAATCTGCCACACCTAGGGTGCGGCTTACTACTGACCGGATGGTCCTGCGTTTAGTTCATGAGCGGGATGCGCAACGCATGGCGGATTACTATGTTGAAAACCGCCAGTTTCTGAAGCCCTGGGAACCCGTCAGGGATGAAAGTCACTGTTATCCATCCGGTTGGCAGGCCCGTCTTGGGCTGATCACCGAGATGCAAAAACAGGGCAATGCTTATTACTTCATCCTGCTTGACCCCGATGAGAATAACGTGCAAGGCGTGGCTAATTTCAGCAATGTCCTGCGTGGCTCATTCCATGCTTGTTTCCTCGGTTACTCACTGGGCGAAAAATGGCAGGGGCAGGGGCTAATGTTAGAGGCGCTACAATCGTTGATCCGCTATATGCAGCGCCAACAGAAAATGCACCGTATTATGGCCAACTATATGCCGCACAATCAGCGCAGCGGGGATCTTCTCACCCGTTTGGGATTTGAGCGCGAAGGTTACGCCAAAGATTACTTATTGATCGACGGTAAGTGGCAAGATCATATTTTGACCGCCCTGACTTATCAGGAATGGACCTCCCCTCGTTAAGGAACCCGCATGAAGCATGAGTTGAGTGCCCAAGAAGCCCGCGTGGTGGGTTGTTTGCTGGAGAAACAGCTCACCACACCAGAACAATATCCGATGACGCTCAACGGTCTGACCACGGCGTGCAATCAGAAAACTAACCGTGAACCGGTGTTAGAGTTGAGCGAAAGTGAAGTGCAGCAGACGCTGGATTTACTGCTGCGCAAACACATTATCCGCACTTATAGCGGCAGTCGTACAATGAAATATGAGCATCGTTTTTGTAATTCAGAATTCGGCAACCTTAAATTCTCACCGCAGGAAGTGGCCGTTGTCACCACCCTGCTTTTACGTGGTGCACAGACAACGGGTGAACTGCGTACCCGCACCAGCCGGCTGCATGATTTTGCGGATGTCAGTGAAGTGGAACAAACACTCACCGGCCTGGCGAATCGTGAAGATGGCCCTTTCTGCGTACGTCTGGCACGAGAGCCGGGCAAGCGTGAAAGCCGCTTCATGCATCTGTTCAGTGGCGAAGTGAGTGACGTCGCCACCGCAGCAGAAGACGATCTATCGGGTGCGCCAGCGGCGGGACACTTTGTTATCGATGGTCGTGTTATTGAAGACCGTGTCGCCGTTCTTGAAACTGACGTGGCCGAACTTAAACAGCGGTTGGACCGCCTTCTGGAACAGCTGGCGGGCTGAGGGAAACAGATGACTACACTACGAATTGGCCTCGTCGGGCTGGGTGGAATTGCGCAAAAAGCCTATCTGCCGGTGCTCAGCCATGAAGAAAATTGGACGTTGGTGGGCGGGTTCTCTCCCAATCAGCAAAAAGCTCAGTCAGTTTGCGACAGCTACCGTATGCGCTGCTTCTCGCGCCTGGATGAGCTGGCGTCTCAGTGTGACGCGGTGTTTGTGCATAGTAGTACCTCCTCGCATTTCGAGGTAGTCAGCCAGCTGTTGCAGCAGGGCGTTCATGTCTACGTCGACAAACCGTTAGCTGCAGAGCTGGATCAGGCAGAAAGCCTGATTGAACAGGCGCACAAAGCGGGTAAAACTCTGATGGTCGGTTTTAACCGGCGTTTTGCCCCACGCTACGTGCAGCTGAAACAGCAACTTGAACAGCAGCCGGCTGCCTCACTGCGCATGGATAAACACCGGTCGGACAGCGTAGGGCCAAACGATCTGCGCTTCACGCTGCTAGATGATTACCTGCACGTAGTGGACACTGCACTGTGGCTGGCGGGAGGTCAGGCAAACTTGCTCAGCGGCCAACTCACCGTTAACGATCACAACCAGCTTATCTATGCCGAGCACCACTTCAATTGTCACGGCAGCATTGTAACCACCTCAATGCACCGTCAGGCGGGAAGCTCGCGGGAAAGTGTGCAGGCGGTGACGCAGGGTGCGGTCTATCAGCTTCGTGATATGAAACAGTGGCAGGAGGAGAAACACGACATTATCAGTCAGTTGCCGCTTGCTAGTTGGCAGACCACGCTGGCTGAGCGCGGATTTGAAGGGGCGATCAATCACTTCATTGACTGTGCCGCTAATCATACTGCCCCGCAAACCAGTGCCGAGGAGGGGATTTATGCTCAGCGTATTATCGGTAAGATTCTGAAAAATAACGGGATAACCGCCTGAGTGCTGGCAGGTAATATTATATAACAACTGCCAGTGGCTATTGCATTTGGTATGCGTAAACTATGGCGCACGTTAGAACCCTGCCGGTTATTGCCACCACGCCTGTTACCGCAGGCGCGGTTGTTTAATGACTGGCAACTAAGAACAAATGACATGAATCTACTGAAATCTTTGGCCGCCGTCAGTTCAATGACGATGTTTTCACGTGTATTAGGCTTTGCCCGCGATGCGATTGTGGCGCGCGTTTTCGGTGCGGGGATGGTCACCGATGCCTTCTTTGTGGCATTCAAACTCCCCAATTTGCTACGTCGTATTTTTGCTGAAGGCGCATTTTCTCAGGCTTTTGTGCCGATTCTGGCCGAATACAAAGCCCAGAAGGGTGAAGAGGCTACGCGAACATTTGTCGCCTACATTTCGGGTTTGCTCACACTTGTATTGGCCCTGGTCACTATCCTGGGGATGCTTGCTGCACCGTGGGTGATTTATATTACCGCGCCGGGATTTGTAGATTCACCGGATAAATTCGCACTGACCAGTGCACTGCTGCGGGTTACTTTTCCCTATATATTGCTGATCTCACTGGCGTCGCTGGTGGGGGCGATTCTTAACACCTGGAACCGCTTCTCAATCCCAGCTTTTGCGCCGACGCTTCTTAACGTCAGCATGATCGGTTTCTCGCTGTTTGCCGCGCCTTATTTCCATCCCCCAGTGATGGCATTGGCTTGGGCTGTGGTTGTCGGCGGCGTGCTGCAACTGGGTTACCAACTGCCGCATCTGAAGAAAATTGGCATGCTTGTGTTGCCGCGCCTGAACCTAAAAGATGCAGGTGTCTGGCGAGTAATGCGTCAAATGGGGCCAGCAATTCTTGGGGTTTCAGTTAGCCAGATTTCTTTGATCATCAACACCATTTTTGCTTCATTTCTGGTATCAGGCTCAGTGTCATGGATGTACTACGCCGATCGCCTGATGGAGTTTCCATCCGGAGTGCTTGGGGTTGCTCTGGGGACCATTCTGCTCCCTTCACTGGCGCGTAGCTTCTCGAGCGGAAACCATATGGAATATAACCGCCTGATGGATTGGGGCCTGCGCTTGTGCTTCTTGCTGGCTTTGCCGAGTTCCGTCGCGTTGGGTATTTTGGCGAAACCCCTGACCATCGCATTATTCCAGTATGGCAAATTCAACGCTTTCGACGCCCTGATGACCCAGCACGCGTTGGTGGCTTATTCCGTCGGCCTGATGGGGCTTATTGTCGTGAAAGTACTGGCGCCAGGCTTCTATTCTCGTCAGGACATCAAAACGCCGGTTAAGATTGCGATTATCACGCTGGCCTCAACGCAGCTTATGAACCTGGCGTTTATCGGTCCGCTAAAACACGCGGGCCTGTCTCTGTCGATTGGTCTGGCCGCCTGTTTGAACGCAGGTTTGCTTTACTGGCAAATGCGAAAACAGGATATCTTCCAACCGCAGCCGGGCTGGCGTATATTCCTGATCAAACTGGTCGTCGCAGTGGTGGTGATGTCGGCTGCGCTGATAGGCATGATGACTCTGATGCCTGCGTGGGATGTGGGCGGAATGGCATATCGACTGGCACGTCTGTTGGCGGTTGTTGTCGTAGGCGTGGTGGCCTATTTTGGCGTACTTGGCCTGCTCGGTTTTCGTGTTAAAGAGTTTGCCCGTCGTCTGGATTAACCTTCAGCACTTCTATCACGAAAAATAATCAATAAAAAAGGGCGATCACATCGCCCTTTCATTTGTTCAAAACCTACCGCTTCAAAATCTTTCAGACTGTATCAGTCAGCCTGAAAGGTGAGGGGATATTACATCCGTTCGACTGTTTCGATACCCAGAGTATCTAACCCGGTCTTCAGCGTGCGCTGCGTTAACAGGGCCAGTTTCAGGCGGCTGTTGCGGCTGGTTTTATCTTCTGCATTCAGAATTGGGCAGTGTTCATAGAAGCTGGAAAAGAGGCCCGCAACGTCGTACAAATAGGTACACATGGTATGCGGTGTGCCTTCACGGGCTACCACGGTCAGGACTTCTTCGAACTGTAAAAGGCGGGTAGCCAGTGCGGCTTCGCGATCTTCACTAATCACTATTGGTTGCGTCAGGCTGTTGACGTCAATACCTGCGCGTTTGAAGATTGACGCTACGCGGGTGTAGGCGTATTGCATATACGGCGCAGTGTTGCCTTCAAAGGCCAGCATGTTGTCCCAGTCAAATATGTAATCGGTAGTCCGGCTTTTTGACAGGTCAGCGTATTTGATAGCACCGATACCCACCGCATTGACTAACTTCTCAAACTCTTCGGCGTCTTTCAGCTCCGGATTTTTCTCGGTGATAAGCTTACGTGCGCGTTCTATCGCTTCGTCCAGCAGGTCAGACAGTTTCACCGTACCGCCTGAGCGTGTTTTGAACGGCTTGCCATCTTTGCCCAGCATCATGCCGAACATATGGTGCTCAAGCGCCACTGAGTCTGGAACATAGCCGGCTTTGCGGGCGATGGTCCAGGCTTGCATCAGGTGCTGATGCTGGCGGGAGTCGATATAATACAGAACGCGATCGGCACCCAGCGTTTCGTAACGGTATTTCGCACAGGCAATGTCCGTCGTGGTGTAAAGGTAACCCCCATCCTTTTTACGGATGATAACGCCCATCGGGTCGCCGTCTTTATTTTTATACTCATCAAGATAGACGACTACCGCACCTTCACTGTCTACTGCCAGACCTTTGTCCTGCAGGTCAGACACGATGCCAGGAAGCATGTCGTTGTACAGACTTTCACCCATCACGTCGTCTTGTGTCAGTGTCACGTTCAGACGGTTATAAGTCAGTTGGTTCTGCGCCATGGTGACGTCAACCAGCTTGCGCCACATTTTTCGGCAATACTCGTCACCGCCCTGAAGTTTAACAACGTAGCCTCGTGCGCGAGCAGCAAACTCTTCATCTTCGTCATAGTTTTTCTTCGCAGCACGATAGAACTCTTCGAGGTCGGCCAGGTTCATGTCACCGGCGTGTTCGTTTTGTATTTTTTCCAGATAGGCAATCAGCATCCCGAACTGCGTACCCCAGTCACCCACGTGGTTGGCGCGGATCACTTTATGACCGAGTAACTCATTGGTACGAACGGCAGCGTCACCGATGATGGTGGAGCGTATATGGCCAACGTGCATCTCTTTGGCGACGTTGGGTGCGGAATAGTCGATGACGATAGTCTGTTGCTCAACCGGAGAAATGCCCAGCCTGGCATCTTGCAGTGCGCTGTCAGCGTTAGCGGCAACGAAGCCACGGTCGAGGAAAATATTGATAAAGCCCGGGCCGGCAATTTCAACTTTGGAGGCGATACCGCTCAGATCTAACAGTTCAACGACTTTCTCAGCCAGTTGTCGTGGTGCCATACCCAGTTTTTTAGCCACTGACATTATGCCGTTAGCCTGATAGTCACCAAACTGTGCCTTGGCAGACTGACGGACCTGCGCTTCGCTATCAGCAGGCGCGCCTGCTGTGGTCATCGCCTGGCTGACTTTATCGGAAAGAAGTGCCTGTATATTCACCGGATTACCTTATAACTGTATACCCATAAAACGCCGCGCCGCAGATGCGTTTGCCGCCTTCCTGCAACTTGGATGCTTTAGGGTAGGGAACGTGGTTGTTTACTATTCATCCTGCTGCGGATGAACTGAAAAATGATGCGTGTTTATATCATATTAGCCTTGCGGAGTCAGTATTGCCGCATGAAGAGAACGGAGCAAAAACCTATTCTGCGGCATGTATCTGGCAACGTAATGAAAGCCTGTGTAAATTAGCCGCCGACAGTGATTACTAATAAGGAAATAGCTACCATGTTGAAAATGAAACAGGTCACCGTGTTGGCAGACTTGGTCAACGATATGCCACGCTTTGTTGACGCGCTAGCCTCATTTACTGAGAAATTGCAGCTCGATTTATCCGCCTATCACGCGGACCACATTTCGCTGCGCTGTCATCAGAACGCCACCGCTGACCGCTGGCGTGAAGGCCTGGCACAGTGTGCTACTTTGCTCAATGAAACCGAGATCAACGGTCGCCCTATTTGTCTGTTTTCACTGGATGAGCCGCTAAGCGTCGGGCCGTTAAGTATTGATTTGGTTGAGCTGCCTTATCCGGGGGGAAAACGTTATCCGCATGACGGCTGGGAACATATTGAACTGGTGCTGAGCGGTGGAGAAGAAGGGTTCTATGCCCGGGCACTGGAGCAACTGGCAGATCAAGCCTTAGTGGCACCGGGCATTAAATTAAAACAAAGTTTGCCAAAGGGTGAGTATGAGCGGTTACCGAACCCGACGCTGGCCATCACGGATGGTACGGTCACCATCAAGTTTCACCCGCACAGCCTGCGCGATATCGTGGCCAGTGAACAGGAAATAAATTAGCAGTCCAGGCCTGAAAGCGCGATGTCCATCCGGTCCAGTGCTTTTTCGAGCAGCGCCCGCTGGCAACCAAGGTTAATGCGCACAAACCGGGGGTTGCCAAAGTCAGCCCCGGAAGTAAAACCGACTCCGGCTTCTACAAAGAAGCGGTAAGGGTCTCCTACCGGCAGTGCAGAAGCGTCTATCCAGCCGAGGTAAGTCCCTTCAATTGGCAGCATCCGTAAACCGTGCATTGTATTGATGCGTCGGGTGACCAAATTCCGGTTGCCTCGCAGGTAGTCAAGTTGCTCTTCCAGCCATCTGGCGCCATCCCGATAGGCCGCAGTGGCGGCAACGTAGGCCAAAATGTTGACGTGAGGAACAATACCCTTTGCCGTATCCTGAAATTTCCTGCGCAGTGCTGCGTTGGGAATAATGGCCATCGAGGCGCCAAGTCCGGCCAGATTAAAGGTTTTTGACGGTGACATCAGGGTTATTGAGCGCTGCTCAGCATCCTCATTCAGTGAGGCAAACGGAATATGTTGCAGGCCGGGCTCCAGTAACAAGTCACAATGTATCTCATCGGAACAAACCACCAGGTTGTTTTCCTGAGCGAACGCCTGTTGCTGTAACAGCTCTTCCCTGCGATACACGGTACCGCCCGGATTATAAGGATTGCAGAGCATGAGCAGTTTTTCACTGCCGTCCAGTTGCAGGCTGGCGTCGTTTAAATCGACCACCCAACGTTGTTGCTGTTCTTTTACCAGGATGCTTTTAAATTGACGTCCTTCGGACTGGGCGGCCTGAACAAAAGGCGGATAGATTGGTGAGGGCAGTAAACTGGCCTCTTGCCGGGTCGTATTCGCCCGAACAGCGACATTGAGCCCGCATACCAGTCCCGGCAGTGAGATAATCCATTCCGGTTTGATTGACCATTGATAAAGATCGCTCATGCGTTGCACAAAAAGAGCAATCAGCTCGGGCGTCGTAAAACCATAGCCAAAAACGCCCTCGGCCACGCGCTGCTGCAGTTCTGCAATCACCTGTGGGGGAGCTGTGAAGTCGGTGTCAGCCACCCAAAGAGGGATGACATCCTGTTCTTTATATTTATTCCACTTAACACTATCGCTGTGACTACGGTCTACCCATTGATCAAAATTGAGTGTCATAGTTAACTTTCCAAAGCAGGTAATTGGGCGGGAATGCTCATGTTTAAGCCTACGCGACATGGCCCGTTACAGACAAGTGTTGTAGCATAATGCCGTTATCAGGAGAGATCACATGACTAAGTTAGAAGTGTGTTGTTATAGCGTCGACTGCGCGTTAACGGCTGAACAAGCGGGTGCCGATCGTGTTGAACTGTGCGCAAGTCAGGCCGATGGTGGTATCACGCCAAGCTACGGAACCTTAAAACTGACAAGGGAGAAAGTCACTATCCCGGTGCATCCGATCGTTCGTCCTCGGGGCGGGGACTTTTGCTACAGCCAAAGCGAATTTGAAGTATTGAAAAGTGACGTGGCCTGTATTCGCGATCTCGGTTTCCCCGGTCTGGTCATCGGCATATTGGACTCGGAAGGGCACATTGATATACCTAAAATGTCTGAGGTGATGGCACTCTGCGGTGATCTGGCGGTGACATTCCATCGGGCATTCGACATGTGCCTTAACCCGAAGGTGGGACTGGAGCAACTGACGCAGCTGGGTGTTGCACGCATTCTGACTTCCGGCCAGCAGCAAAATGCTGAGGTGGGTTTGTCGATGTTACGGGAGCTGAATCAGCTGAGCCGTGGGCCAATCATTATGGCAGGTGCAGGTGTGCGTCTGACTAACTTGCAAAAGTTTGTCGACATCGGTTTGAGCGAGTTGCACAGCTCTGCCGGCCGTCAGGTACCGTCTCCGATGCGCTATCGTAAAGCTGGCGTGACGATGAGTTCTGATACCGATTTCGATGAGTTCAGCCGTTATTGTGTGGACGGGGATATCGTTGCGGCGATGAAAACGGCATTAGAATTTAGCGATCAGTTGTCACGCACGGCGTGAAGCCCCATAGCCAATAAAAAGAGCTAACAGTGACAGGCTGTTAGCTCTTAGGAATAACCGAGTTATCCTCTGGTTCTGCGATGGCTGATTATTGATGACATGGACGGTACAGCGGCCTGCAGATGAAGAATCTGACATAAAAAAGCACGCTTTGAAGCCGACGATTTTTTTAAGGCTCAGCAGGTGCGAACTTCATCGTGCCGCGGGCAGTTTAAGTCGGCCCATCAGACTTTGTATAGATTCAATCAAGCCCATCAATAAATCAAAACCGATATGGCAAAAACGAGAGTGACCACTGAGGTTGAGAAGTCTTATTTTTCGATGATTGCCTGAATTTGATCGCGATTTACTTCGTGTACATTACCGCCTGCGTCCTTATAAGTTACCAGTCCGGTTGATTTGTCGGTTTTTGGCTTTCCTTGAGTAACAATCATTTCGCCGCTTTTAGTTTGCATTACATAATCACTCGAGCAGCCAGCCAGTGTCATTGCGATGAACGAAACAGCCAAAAATGCGATAATTTTCTTCACGTTAATTTACCTTTTATACTGTATTTACTAATAGAACCTAGCGTTTTTATTTTCACACTTACCGATGAATAAAAACCGGATGAAGTATCATGCAGTATCTTTGTTAAATATTGTCTAAACACCCTGCATTCATGATGTCGCAATATTCGCTGTTTGTTGCTAAATAATCATGGCTCAAGCCGTGCGCTGCTGGGATGCGAAGACCTGCACAGAATGCATTCACGTTCTGAATAATTAAGAAACGCATAATTTTTATCCATTTACCATTCAGTTGAATGGTAAATTAATTTTATTTTTTGGCATGACGGGAAGAAAGGCGTTTAAATATTAAACTAACTTTCTAACTCTGGGTATAATTACCAATTCCATTATGAGTAAGAGATGGCTATGTTGAAGCAGATCCTATTTTAGGGTTGGTTTTGTGCGTTGCCTGGTTACGAATCACATCGTTTCGTTGGGTGAAGGAGGGGGTCTCTGACCAGCGAGAGAATATATTTAAACCGGATGCACTTACAGCATTACCGCCGAACTATGTTGTAAGTGGTAAGTACACATCGAAAGATAAGAAAACTAAATCCACCAATACTCGCTATTCCTTTAGTGATGCAAATGAAAGTCAGCGAGATATCCTTATTAAGGACTGCCTGTATCGTTAAAGGTTGATCTCAGATTGAAGTAAAAAATAAAGCCTCAACTCACTGATATTTCAAACAAACGCTTTTCAGTCTGCGAAGATGGGATCACCCGGAGTGACTCTAAAGCATATGTACTCCGTGTCTGAACGTTGATAGTTCTTACCCATGGTTCCCCCGGAAAAACATGGTGTTCATAAATGCAATTGGTTTTTTAATGCTCTAAAAACACATTAAACCGTTCAGTTACTCGCATTTTCCCAATGCTTTAGCTATCTTGAATGCAATGAATTACTTGTTTTTTTTTGGAGATTGCAATAGGTATTAATCCTAATGCGAACAATTATGCCTGATATGCAAATTTATTGTGATCACTGCGGGTGCGATCGCTTTACGGTGAATAAAACCAAACCGATGGATGTGGCGGTGAACGCGCTGATCTGCCGTGCCTGCGGAACACCTACCGGCGCAGACAGCGTTGTCGTATTTACTGAACGCACCTGGTTAAGCCAGATACCGGTCATTGATAACGCACCTCTTCGTGCCCTTCCGGTAGGGTAATGTCTTGAACAGGGTGTAGACAGGTTTGGAATACATAAAAATGGCGGTTATATAAACCGCCATTTTTTTGAGATTAGTTGACTAGCCGGAATAACGTCGATGCTTAAGGCTTGCGGGCGATCAGCAGTGCACGGCGCGGAGCCGGATACCCTTCAATGGTTTTTGTCGGATCCTTCGGGTCGAGGAATTCGGCCAATGATTCGCTGGTCATCCAGTCAGTACGGTGCTGCTCTTCCACTGTCGTGACGCTGACGTCGGCAATACGCACATCGACAAAACCACACTTGATTAACCAGTCTTTCAGCGCTTCTGCTGAAGGAATGAAGTAAATATTGCCCATCTGCGCGTAGCGGTCACCGGGAACCAAAACCTGCTGGCTATCTCCTTCCACGACCAACGTTTCCAGCACCAGTTCTCCGCCATTCAGCAGTTGGTTTTTCAACTGATACAGATGGTCCAGCGGAGAGCGACGATGGTACAGCACCCCCATCGAAAACACGGTATCAAAGGCATTAAGTTCAGGAAGTTGCTCAATGCCCAGCGGCAACAAATGCGCACGCTGATCGCCACCCAGTAGCTTGCGGACAGCTTCGAATTGACAGAGGAAAAGTTGCATCGGATCGATACCAATCGCCAGATGTGCGCCTGCACCAATCATCCGCCACATGTGATAGCCGCTGCCACAGCCCACATCCAGAATGGTGCGGCCCGCCAGCGGTGAGATGTGTGGCAAAACACGATCCCACTTCCAGTCAGAACGCCATTCGGTATCAATCTCTACACCATAAAGCGAGAACGGACCTTTGCGCCATGGCATCAGGTTACGCAGCAGGTTTTCAACGCCTTCACGTTGGCCCTGCGGCAGATGCGCCAGCCTGCTGGCGCTGACGCTGTGCAAAAGATCCAGGTTTTCAGGCTGTAACAGCGGCAGACGCTCAACGGCGTTGAACCACATCTTGAACTTGCCATGCAGTGACTCTTTCTGCCAGGCAGTTAATTGTGAGGGCAAGGTATTCAGCCATGGGCTGAGGGGACCTTTGGCAATGCGTTGATAGAAGTCACCAAATTCGATCATTTTGCCTCTCCGGCTTTCACTGCAATGAGCGAACCAAAGTTGAAACACTGGAACCACACTTCGGCGTGCTCAAAGCCGGCCTGTTTTAACCGCGCCTTATGGACTTCAACTGAGTCTGTCAGCATCACATTTTCCAGCATGCTGCGTTTCTGGCTTATCTCGAGTTCGCTGTAGCCGTTGGCCCGCTTGAAATCGTGATGCATGTTGTAAAGCAGTTCACCGACGTTGGTATCTTCAAAATTGAATTTTTCCGACAGTACCAGCGCAGCACCGGGCCGCATGCCCTGATATACCTGATTGAGCAGGCGCTGACGATCGTTTGGCAGCAGAAATTGCAGGGTGAAATTGAGCACGACCATCGACGCATTGCTCAGTTCGACATCAAGGATATCAGCTTCAATGACGTTCACTGGGGTATCGGCCCGGAACGCGTCGATGTGGCGACGGCAGCGTTCAACCATGGCAGGGGAGTTGTCGACAGCAATAATTTCACAACCCGCGACTTTAATATTACGACGCATTGAGAGCGTGGCGGCACCCAGCGAACACCCCAGGTCGTAGACCCGGCTGTCAGGCTGTACAAAACGCTCGGCCAGCATACCAATCATCGAAATAATATTGGAATAACCCGGTACGGAGCGCTGGATCATGTCCGGGAAGACTTCGGCAACGCGCTCATCAAACGTCCAGTCGCCGAGTTTGTCTATCGGTGCAGAAAAAAGAGTATCGTGGTTAGCCATAGTGCTGAGTCAGACCAAAAAGTGAAGGGGCGAAATTTTGAGGACATATTTTAACAGAGTCCATAGTTAGCAGATACCGATAAAATGTGCCGTTATTGCTTTAACACAAGGTTTCAGTGATTCTTTCCCGGCGCTTTGATGCCAGCAAACTGTTACCAGCGAATATTTAAAAACTGCGACCACGGCAGATAAATAATATTCACCACCACCATGAGCAGCAGGGAAATATAAGTGGCGCCCATTCCGTTGCGGCGCCAGGTGAATTCACGATTTTTCAAACCGTAATAGTGAAACAGGCGTCCAACGATCAGCATCAAGCCGCAGAGATGCACCATCCAGGCCTCAGCACCGTTCATTTCCATCATAATCAATAATAAGCAGCCGATTGGCAGATATTCCACCGCATTCCCATGCACTCGAATAGCGGTTTGCAACTCATACAAACCACCGTCACCCGTGGAAATTCGATATTGCATACGCAGTCTGACCACATCAAAAGATAATTTAAGCAATAATACGGCGGAGAGCACGACATATAACGCGCTGATCATTTTACAACCTCGATATTACAGGAGTAGTTAAGTGCCATGGCCACTTTATCTTGATACCGAAAAAATGGCCATGCAGGAAAACGCTCAGGCGATTGGAAAGTTTTGCCTGCAAAAATTCAGGACAATGATAACGACACAACAAATCACTGTCGCGACGAATAAAGAGATACGCCGAAAAAGCGCATCAAAAAGCGGGGGGGTGAAAAAGGTTGCTCAGAAGAGGGAGTCCTGCTCCGGCCAGTCGGGTGCAGGTTGGACAGAGGGTATCTGCTGACACAGTTGCTGCCATAGGCTGCGAGCCTGCTGCGGTGCATCAGTGCAGTCCGGTGTGTGGATAAATAAATAGGGTGATAAGCCCTGCGATTCCCACGCGCTGAGTTTTTTGATCCACTGTACAAACAGAGGGCGGTTATCCTCCAGCACATCCCCACCAATAAAACGGACGATAGGGCGGGAAGCCGTCGCCAGTGCGTGCAGCGGCAGAACAGGTTTCTTACGCTTGGCTTCGAGCACCGCCTCGGTAACGGATGTCGAACTATGAACCGGGCGGCTGTCGAGGATCGCGCGATTAATGCCCCGCTGATGCAATCCCTGATTCAGCATCAGCTCTTCCTCACCTTTAGCAAAAAAACGCGGATGTCGCACTTCCACACCGTAGTCGAAGCCTGATGGCAGCGCGTCGACGAACTGCCATAAACGGTCCAGATGCTGTGGCGCAAAGGCCGCAGGAAGTTGCAACCATAACTGCCCGATGCGTTCACCGAGTGGTTCCAGTGTGCGATAAAAGGTATCGACCTCTTCCTGACAATGGGCCAGCGCAGCCTGGTGGCTAATGGCCGAGGGAAATTTGAAACAAAAGCGGAACGTTTCGGGCGTCATGTCGCGCCAGCGCATCACCACTTCCTGTTTGGGCAGTGCATAAAATGTCGTGTTCCCTTCGACACAGTTGAAATACCGTGCGTAATCAGCCAAATCGCGCAACCCGATGCGAGCCCACGCGCTGTGGTGCCACTGCGGTAAACCAATATACATGCCGACGATCCTCTTAGTGGTGACCCGCAGGCAGGGTAGCGTTACTCTGACAGAGCGGCAAGCACTTCGGCAGTCGAACGCACGCGGCTAATGCGTGGGAAAATGAACTTTACACTGGACTGATGGTGTTCGTTGTTGTGCGCACTGCACGCATCTTCGGCGATCACCAGCTCATAGCCGTGTTCCCAGGCGTTACGTGCCGTAGATTCCACACCGATGTTGGTCGAAATACCCGCCAGCACGATGCTTTTGATGCCACGGCGGCGCAAGTGAAGATCCAAATCTGTGCCATAGAATGCGCCCCACTGACGTTTGATCACCAGCAGGTCGCTGTCGGTGACGCCTAACTGCTCCGGGAATTCCCACCAGTTAGCGGGTAAGCCGCCTGCTGGCGCAGCAGCCGGGATATCGACAGGCTGTTTCAGCGCTTCATCAAAAGAGTTGGACCAGCCAACGCGCACCATCACTACCGTCGCGCCCAGTTGACGAAAGCGGTTAGCGAGTTCCGTCGCGTTGTCCAGAACCTGTTGAGCGGTGTGCGGGCCGCCAGCAAAAGGCAAAATACCTTTCTGTAAGTCGATCAACACCAGTGCGGTCGTTTGTGGGTCGAGTTTCATGGTTTTTATCTCCCGGAGTTTTCAACGTAGAAGGTGTTAGATAAGGGATGAGATCGTAAAATCGTTTGTCTGCTACCTATAAAAAAGTTGCGGTGAGTTTATGCTAAGGCACAGACTCGAATGTGGATAATTTTGTTAAATATTGTGTTGCAGAGGTTAACGATAGTAATCAGCTGCGTGCGACGCGTCTTCGCTCTTATCCTGAGAAGGAAATTCCTTTATAATAGCCGCCTTTTTCGAGCCGAATAAAACCTATTCCGCGTGCCGCAGTTTTTGCGAGTGGGCGACCAGAGTGAATAACCGTTTCTGTACCCGTGTGCCGTAAGGCCGGGTAGTGGGATCAAAAGGATACCGTTATGCGTACTGTATATTGTGGAAAACTGAATGCGTCCAACGCGGGCCAGGAAGTGACGTTGTGTGGCTGGGTTAATCGTCGTCGTGATTTGGGCGGTTTGATTTTCATCGATATGCGTGACCGTGAAGGCATCGTTCAGGTTTTCTTCGACCCGGATCAGGGCGATGCGTACAAGCTGGCTTCTGAACTGCGCAACGAGTTCTGTATTCAAATTACCGGCACCGTGCGTGCGCGACCTGAAAGCCAGTTTAATAAAGACATGGCGACCGGTGAAGTGGAAGTGTTTGCCAGCAACCTAAATATCATCAACCGTTCAGAGTCCCTACCGCTGGACTCCAACCACGTCAACTCTGAAGAAGCGCGTCTGAAATATCGCTATCTGGATCTGCGCCGCCCTGAAATGGCTAACCGCCTAAAAGCACGCGCAAAAATTACCAGCTTGGTGCGACGTTTCATGGATGCCCATGATTTCCTCGATATCGAAACCCCGATGTTGACCAAAGCCACGCCGGAAGGCGCACGTGACTATCTGGTTCCAAGTCGTGTGCATAAAGGGAAATTCTACGCGCTGCCACAGTCCCCACAGCTGTTTAAACAGCTGCTGATGATGTCCGGTTTTGACCGTTATTATCAGATCGTGAAATGCTTCCGGGACGAAGATTTGCGTGCTGACCGTCAGCCTGAATTTACTCAGATCGATGTCGAAACCTCTTTCATGAGCGCAGAACAAGTGCGTGAAGTGATGGAGAAACTGGCCCGCGAACTATGGACTGAAGTGAAAGGTGTGGATCTGGGCGATTTCCCAATCATGACCTTCGCGGAAGCCATGCGCCGTTACGGTTCAGACAAGCCCGACCTGCGTAATCCAATGGAGCTGGTTGACGTAGCTGATCTGCTCAAAGATATCGAATTCAAAGTATTTGCCGACCCTGCCAACGATCCGAAAGGTCGTGTTGCTGCATTACGCGTTCCAGGCGGGGCTACGCTTAGCCGTAAACAGATCGATGAGTATGCCAAGTTTATTGAAATCTATGGCGCGAAAGGTCTGGCTTACATCAAGGTCAATGAGATTGCCAAAGGATTGGAAGGCATCCAGAGCCCGGTCGCGAAGTTCCTCAATGCAGAGCTACTGACTGTGCTGATCGGCCGTACCGGTGCAAAAGATGGCGACATGATCTTCTTCGGTGCTGCCAGCGCGAAAATCGTGACTGACGCTATCGGCGCGCTGCGTCTGAAAGTGGGGCGTGACCTGAAAATCACCCAAGAAGATAGCTGGGCACCGCTGTGGGTGATCGACTTCCCAATGTTCGAAGATACCGATGAAGGGGGCCTGTCAGCCATGCACCACCCGTTTACCGCGCCGAAAGAGATGACGGCAGAAGAACTGGCAGCGGATCCGGTTTCTGCTATTGCCAACGCCTATGACATGGTGATCAACGGTTACGAAGTGGGCGGCGGTTCTGTGCGTATTCACCGCAGTGAAATGCAGCAAACCGTGTTTGGCATTCTGGGTATCAACGAACATGAACAGCGCGAGAAGTTTGGTTTCCTGCTTGATGCCCTGAAATACGGCGCACCTCCGCACGCCGGACTGGCGTTTGGCCTTGACCGTCTGGTGATGCTGCTGACCGGTACCGATAACATTCGTGACGTTATTGCTTTCCCGAAAACCACCGCAGCCGCCTGTCTGATGACTGAAGCGCCAAGCTTTGCCAACCCGACATCGCTGCTGGAACTGGGGATTGCGGTCGTTGTGAAAAAAGACGCAGCAAAAGAAGTGAAGCCGGACACAGATTCAGAGAATAACTAATGAGTCATAAGCGTCCTGAGTCGATACTGTGCGTCATCTACGCCAGCAACACCGGCAGGGTGCTGATGCTTCAACGACGGGATGACTCGAATTTCTGGCAGTCGGTTACCGGCAGTCTTGAAGGAGATGAGTCCCCGGCAGACACCGCGCAGCGTGAAGTGATGGAAGAGGTCGGTATCGATATTGCCGGTGAGAATCTCCCGTTACTGAACTGTCATCGTTGCGTGGAGTTTGAGCTATTTGCTCATTTGCGTTATCGCTATGCTCCCGGCGTGACCCGTAATAAAGAACATTGGTTCTGCCTGGCACTGCCTGAAGAGCGGGATGTGGAAATCACAGAACATCTCGCGTACCAGTGGCTCGACAAACCCGCCGCGGCGGCGTTGACGGTGTCCCCGAGTAACCAGCAGGCGATTGAAGAATTTGTAACTATTGAGTCTGATTAGACTAACTGGAGATATTTTTATGGCAGGTCACAGTAAGTGGGCCAACACCAAGCACCGCAAAGCGGCGCAAGATTCAAAACGCGGTAAAATTTTCACCAAGATCATTCGTGAGCTGGTAACTGCTGCGAGACTGGGCGGCGGCGATCCGGGCGCTAACCCGCGTTTGCGTGCTGCAATTGACAAAGCGCTTGCCAACAACATGACCCGCGATACCCTGAACCGTGCGGTTGCGCGTGGTGTTGGTGGTGACGAAGACACCAACATGGAAACCATCATTTATGAAGGTTATGGCCCTGGTGGTTCAGCCGTTATGGTGGAATGCCTGAGTGATAACCGTAACCGTACCGTGGCGGAAGTGCGTCATGCTTTCAACAAAACTGGTGGTAATCTGGGTACTGACGGCTCAGTTTCCTATCTGTTCACCAAAAAAGGGGTGATCACTTTCGCTCCGGGTCTGGATGAAGACACCGTGATGGACGCGGCTCTGGAAGCGGGTGCCGACGATATTGTGGCTTATGATGATGGCGTAATAGACGTCTTCACTGCCTGGGAAAGTCTGGGTGATGTAAAAGATGCGCTGGAAGCCGCTGGCTTCAAATCTGACTCCGCGGAAGTCACCATGATCCCATCGACCAAGGCTGACATGGATGCAGACACTGCACCAAAACTATTGCGTCTGATTGACATGCTGGAAGATTGTGACGACGTGCAGGAGGTTTACCACAATGGTGAAATCTCCGACGAGATCGCAGAAACGCTGTAACGCTCTCTCTAGCCGGTGACGTCTTCACCGGCTGGCTATCCACTTACCCTCCCTGCAACTCGAATTACTTTGGGTATATACTTCCCTCCATTCAAACAAAACGAAACACAAGGCGTTGATTGGCTATGGCTATAATTCTGGGGATTGACCCCGGTTCGCGCGTTACCGGCTATGGCATTATCCGCCAGACAGGGCGACAACTGAGTTACCTCGGCAGCGGGTGTATCCGCACGGTAGTGGATGACATGCCGACACGCCTGAAGCTGATTTATGCTGGCGTCAGCGAAATCATCACCCAATTTCACCCTGATTTTTTTGCCATTGAATCTGTTTTTATGGCTAAAAACCCTGACTCAGCACTGAAACTCGGGCAGGCTCGCGGAGCTGCGATTGTGGCGGCGGTGAATCAGGACCTACCGGTTTTCGAATACGCAGCGCGTCAGGTGAAACAAACGGTGGTGGGCACCGGCGCAGCCGAAAAGTCTCAGGTGCAGCATATGGTGCGTTCGTTGTTGAAATTACCGGCCAATCCTCAGTCGGATGCCGCCGATGCGCTGGCAATTGCCATTACGCATTGCCATATGAGCCAGAATGCTATTCGCCTCAGCAGCGACAAATTACAAATGACGCGTGGCAGAATGCGATAGCTATCTGAAAACGAATGGACTGGATATTCATCCAGCCTTTTTTATGATATAAACAGCGCGGTATTCATTTAGGTAAAGTCAGTCAGGTAAAATCAACAGAGGAAGGTGAAAGTGATAGGTCGACTCAGAGGTATTATTCTGGAAAAGCAGCCACCGCTGGTGCTGTTAGAAACAAACGGCGTGGGCTATGAAGTACATATGCCGATGACCTGTTTTTATGAATTACCTGATCTGGGCAAAGAGGCTATCGTTTTCACGCAGTTCATCGTTCGCGAGGACGCACAGCTGCTGTACGGTTTTAACGACAAGCAGGAACGTGCGCTTTTTCGTGAACTGATTAAAGTGAATGGTGTTGGGCCAAAATTGGCTCTGGCGATTCTCTCCGGTATGTCGGCGCAGCAGTTCGTGAGCGCCGTAGAGAAAGAAGAAATAACAACGCTGATCAAATTACCGGGCGTGGGTAAGAAAACGGCAGAGCGGCTCGTGGTCGAAATGAAAGATCGCTTTAAAGGATTAAACGGGGATCTGTTTAATAATAGCTCTGATATCACACTGCCTGCATCGATGTCACAAGCAAAAGAGTCTGACGCAGAAGGCGAAGCCGTCTCAGCGCTAATCTCTCTGGGTTACAAACCACCTGAAGCCAGCAGAATGGTCAGTAAAGTGACCAAGCCGGGCGTGGATTGTGAAACGTTGATTAGAGACGCCTTACGCGCGGCTCTGTGAGGTAAGAGATGATAGAAGCAGACCGCCTGATTTCACCTGATGTGATCAACGAAGAAGAGGTCATCGACCGGGCAATACGCCCCAAGATGCTTTCGGAATATGTCGGTCAACCTCACGTTCGTTCGCAAATGGAAATATTCATACAGGCGGCAAAACAGCGTGGTGATGCGCTCGATCACCTGTTGATTTTTGGTCCTCCTGGCCTCGGTAAAACGACGTTGGCGAATATTGTAGCGAACGAGATGGGCGTGAATTTGCGCACCACATCGGGCCCGGTTTTGGAAAAGGCCGGCGATCTGGCAGCCATGCTCACCAATCTTGAGCCGCATGACGTATTGTTTATCGATGAAATCCACCGTTTATCGCCAGTTGTCGAAGAGATTTTATATCCGGCGATGGAAGATTATCAGCTGGATATCATGATTGGCGAAGGCCCAGCCGCCCGCTCCATCAAACTTGATCTCCCGCCCTTTACGCTAATTGGTGCGACTACCCGCGCCGGTTCCCTGACATCGCCATTACGTGACCGCTTCGGTATCGTGCAGCGCCTTGAATTTTATCAGGTTGCGGATTTACAGCACATCGTTGGGCGCAGCGCCAACTGTTTGGGTTTACAGCTTTCGAAAGAGGGCGCACATCAGATAGCCCGCCGCTCGAGAGGTACACCGCGTATTGCCAACCGTCTGCTGCGTCGCGTGCGTGATTTCGCTGAAGTCAAAGGCGACGGCACCATCAACGG
Source organism: Ewingella sp. S1.OA.A_B6 (assembly GCF_049889095.1). Classification (NCBI taxonomy): domain Bacteria; kingdom Pseudomonadati; phylum Pseudomonadota; class Gammaproteobacteria; order Enterobacterales; family Yersiniaceae; genus Ewingella; species Ewingella sp. S1.OA.A_B6. Next base: position 962,447 of record NZ_JBLJFK010000001.1, read on the forward strand.
CGATACCGCCAACGGTGCGCTGGATATGCTGGATGTAGATGCTGAAGGTTTCGACTATATGGACCGCAAACTGCTGCTGGCGATCATTGATAAATTCACCGGCGGCCCGGTCGGCCTCGATAATCTGGCAGCAGCGATTGGCGAAGAGCGCGAAACCATCGAAGACGTGATTGAACCTTTTCTGATTCAGCAAGGTTTTATTCAGCGTACGCCACGCGGACGTATGGCAACCAATCATGCCTATAAACACTTCGGTATGACGCGTCCTGAATAGACCTAAAGAGGCTGCTTCTTCACAAAAAATGGACGCTCAATGTGGCGTCCATTTTTATGGTGCTTATCAGGCCGGGCTATTTATTCAATCAAGGTTATGCCACCTGTTTTTTGGTCAAACTGAGCACAAACATGATCGCTGCACTCAGCACCACTGACGGCCCGGCCGGTGTGTCATAAAATGCTGAGAAGCTCAGCCCACCGGTAACGGCCAGAATGCCGACCGCAATGGCAATCAGTGCCATCTGCTCTGGGGTTTTGGCGAAACGGCGCGCCGTAGCCGCCGGGATAATCAACAGTGACGTGATGATAAGCGCTCCGACAAACTTCATCGCCAGGCCGATAGTCAATGCCGTCACCAGCATCAGCATAATGCGCGTACGTTGAAGATTTACGCCATCAACGTGAGCCAGCTCTGGGCTGATTGTCATCGACAACAGCGAACGCCATTGCCAGCACAGCACGGCGATCACTACTACTACGCCAATGGCAATCATCCAGATATCGCTGAATGTCACTGACAGCAGATCGCCGAACAAATAGGCCATCAGGTCGACGCGCACATTAGACATCAGACTGACCACCACCAGACCCAGCGACAGCGCGCTGTGCGCCATAATGCCGAGCAGTGTATCGACGGCCAGATGCGGCTTACGTTCAAGCATGACCAATATAAGGGCCAGTAATAAGGTAACGACGATCACCGCATAAAATGGATTGATGTTGAGCAACAGGCCGAAGGCCACGCCGAGCAATGAGGCATGGGCGAGGGTATCGCCAAAATAAGACATGCGTCGCCAGACCACAAACGAGCCCAGCGGACCCGCTGCCGTTGCCAGCAAAATACCGGCCAGCCAGCCGGGCAGTAATAACTCAATCATGCGTCACGGCCTCCGCTATTACGCAAAATAACTTTTCCCTTTAAATCATGACGGTGATTGTGATGATGACGATAAATGGCCAGTTGTTCAGCACCACGGTTGCCAAACATGGCAATGAATTCAGGATGCATCGACACGACTTCCGGCGAACCAGAGCAGCAGATGTGCTCGTTCAGACACAAAACCTCATCCGTTTTTGCCATCACCAGATGCAAGTCATGGGATACCATCAGCACCGCGCAGCCGAGTTCGCGTCGCAGACTGTCGATCAAGTTATACAGCGCCAGCTGTCCGTTAACGTCAACCCCTTGGGTCGGTTCATCAAGCACCAGCAATTGCGGGCTATTCATCAATGCCCGAGCCAGTAAAACGCGCTGATTTTCACCGCCGGAAAGTTTTTGCATCGGCTGATCAATCAGATGAGCGGCCTGCACACGTTTTAGCGCCGGTAAAATATCCTGACGCTTCACGCCGGGCTTCAGACGCATAAAGCGGCTGACGGTCAGTGGCATGGTGTCATCAAGATGTAATTTTTGCGGCACGTAGCCGATGCGTAGATCAGACTGCCGGGTGAGAGTGCCGCTGGTGGGGGGAACCAGACCAAGCACAACGCGTACTAACGTAGATTTCCCCGCGCCGTTCGGGCCTAGCAGGGTAAGAATTTTTCCGGGTTGCAGCGTCAGCGAGATATCCGACAGCACGTGTCGGGAGCCGAAAGTGACCGAGATATTGTGTAGTGTGGCTAAAGTGGGCATGTCAGTGATGTCTTGCAGAACAAATCGAATGTTATAATATTGCGTTTTCGCATAAATAACCAGTTTTCAACCTAATGATGATGAGTTGATGCCCTATGATACAAAACACTAAGAACTTTAAACGAATGTTATTAGCCGCAGCGTTAGTCTCAGGTTGCGGTATCACGACGGCACAAGCATCGGTGGTCGCTTCCGTCCGCCCGCTGGGGTTTATCGCCTCAGCAATTGCTGATGGTGTAACACCGACAGAGATATTGTTACCTGATGGTGCCTCACCGCATGACTTCGCCCTGCGCCCATCCGATTTACAAAAAATCCGCCGTGCCGATCTGGTGGTATGGGTTGGCCCGGAGATGGAAGCTTTTATGACCAAATCCACTGCGCAGTTATCACCAAACCGTCAGGTCGAAATCGCCACGTTAAATACCGTTAAACCTCTTCTTCAGAAAGGCGATGAGGATGAGCACAATCATGGCCACGACGGAGCACCGGATCAGCACGCGGATGAACATCATCACGGTGAGTACAATATGCACGTGTGGATGTCCCCTGAGATTGCAAAACAGACTGCGATCGCAATTCATGCAAAATTATTGGAACTTATGCCGCAGAAGAAAGACAAATTAGACGCCAACTTAAAACAGTTTGAAGATAGCTTGACAAAAGTTGACGAAAACCTTGGTAAGATGCTGCAGCCTGTGCAGGGTAAGGGATACTTTGTTTTTCATGACGGCTATGGCTATTTTGAAAAGCATTTCGGCCTTTCGCCACTTGGCCACTTTACGGTCAATCCCGAAATTCAACCCGGTGCGCAGCGATTACATCTCATTCGAACTCAGTTGGTTGAGCAAAAGGCAGTCTGTGTTTTTGCTGAACCACAATTCAGGCCGGCCGTAATTAATGCCGTTGCCCAGGGAACAACAGTGCGTATGGGCACATTGGATCCGCTGGGGAGCGGGATCGCATTGGGTAAGGACAGTTATGTGAACTTCCTGTCACATCTGACTAACCAGTACGTGAGCTGCCTGAAGTAAGATTAAAAGGACAGTATTAAAGTGCAGCTGATAGCCCGTTCTATCGCTTTGGCGTATAACAATCTTCCACGGCCCCACCGCGTTTTGCTGGGGTCGCTTACCGTCGTCACACTTGCTGTGGCAGTCTGGAAACCCTTCGTTCACCATCCAGAATACGATTCTTATGACAATAAGCCTATCGTTAAACATATTCAGCTCGATAGCGAACAAGTGCGCTCGCTGCTTCCTGAGGCCAGTGAACCTATCGATCAACCGGCGCCTGCTGAAGATATCCCGCAAGATGATCTCGACGAAAAAGTAGAGTCGGAAAATGGCGTACACGAGTATGTGGTTTCAACCGGCGATACGCTGAGCAGCATTCTGAACCAGTATGGTGTCGATATGTCTGAGATCGCTGCACTGTCCTCAGCCGACAGCGATCTGCGTAACCTTAAAGTCGGCCAGCAATTGTCGTGGACCCTCAATGACGACGGCGAATTACAGCGTATGACCTGGGAGAAATCCCGTCGCGATACCTATACCTATGATCGTTCTGGCAATGGATTTAAATCCAGCCTGGAAACGATAAAAGGCGAATGGAAAGATAATGTTCTGAAGGGGAAATTGGACGGTAGCTTTGTCACCAGCGCCAGAGCGGCAGGCCTGACCGGCGCTGAAATCAGTTCGGTAGTAAAAGCCTTACAGTGGCAGCTTGATTTTAAAAAACTGCGTAAGGGTGATGAATTTTCCGTATTGATGTCCCGCGAAATGCTTGATGGCAAAAGTGAACAAAGCCAGTTACAGGGCGTTCGTATGCTTAGCAGCGGCAAAGATTATTACGCTATCCGCGCAGAAGACGGCAAATTCTACGACCGTAACGGCAGCGGGCTGGCACGAGGATTCCTGCGCTTCCCGACCATCAAACAGTTCCGTGTCTCCTCCAATTTCAATCCGCGTCGTCTCAATCCGGTCACCGGCCGTATTGCACCGCACCGTGGCGTAGATTTTGCTGTGCCTGTTGGTACGCCGGTCCTGGCGGTGGGTGATGGTGAAGTAATCGTTGCTAAACATGACGGTGCTGCCGGTAACTATGTGGCCATCCGCCATGGGCGCCAATATATGACCCGTTATATGCACCTGCGTAAAATACTGGTGAAACCGGGTCAGACGATTAAACGCGGTGACCGCATTGCGTTGTCCGGTAACACTGGCCGTTCTACCGGTCCGCATTTGCACTTTGAAATGTGGATTAACCAGCTAGCCGTCAATCCGTTGACTGCTAAACTGCCGCGTTCTGAAGGACTGACCGGTAAAGATCGCCGCGATTATCTTGCGACCGTTAAGCAGGTTACTCCTCAATTGAAACTTAACTGAGTTGTAGACTCAGTAGTTCCTGCTTTCCGCGAACGGGCAAAACACACGGTTTATCAGTGTGTTTTTGCCCGTTTTTAGTGTTGCTTCATTAACATAACGTCGTGAGTTTCTTTGCAAATGAGTGCGTTGCACTTATCATTGAACGATTGTTGTCTTAAAAAATTGTATTCAGAGCCGTTTATGCAGCCAGAGAAAAAATCGACCGCCGTATTTATTCCGCAATTTCAGAAAGCCTTTTATCACCCGCGTTATTGGGGGGTTTGGCTGGGCGTGGGCGCAATGGCTGGAATGGCTTATGTTCCCGCAAAAATTCGCGACCCGATTTTAGGCGTTCTCGGGCGCTTTGCCGGCAAGCTGGCAAAAGGTGCCCGCCGCCGCGCGCGGATAAATCTGCTTTACTGCATGCCTGAAATGCCAGAGCCAGAACGTGAACATATCATTGATGAAATGTTTGCCGCCGCGCCGCAGTCAATGGTGATGATGGCTGAACTGGCTTGCCGAAAACCTGAAAAAGTTCTGAGCCGGGTTCGCTGGCATGGCAAAGAAATTATTGATCAAATGCAGGCCGATGGTAAAAACGTCATTTTCCTGGTGCCACACGGTTGGGCAGTGGATATTCCGGCTATGTTATTGGCGGCCAGTGGTCAGCCGATTGCCGCGATGTTCCATAATCAGAAAAACCCGTTGACTGACTATCTGTGGAATACCGTTCGTTGCCGCTATGGTGGACGGCTGCACGCCCGCAATGATGGCATCAAGCCGTTTATCACTTCGGTTCGTCAGGGACATTGGGGATACTATTTGCCCGATCAGGATCATGGTGCTGAACACAGTGAATTTGTTGATTTCTTCGCCACCTATAAGGCTACATTGCCAGCCCTCGGGCGGTTGATGAAAGTTTGTCGTGCTGCGATCGTGCCGATGTTCCCGGTGTATAACGGGCGTGAACATCGTTTGGATATATATATCCGTCCGCCAATGGATGATTTAGAGCATGCAGATGACCAGCAGGTTGCACGCCGTATGAACGAAGAGGTCGAGATGCTGGTTCGCCCTAACCCTGAGCAGTACACCTGGATCCTCAAATTACTGAAAACCCGTAAGCCCGGCGAGACTGAACCTTATTCGCGGGATGAGCTATATCCCAAGTGATTTGGCGGGCGGGCCTAAGCCGCTTTCAAATTCAAACCTTACTTCAAGGTCAAAACCTTGGGTTGCCACCCAAACTGGCTTTAAGAGGCGCCTATCGCCGCGCCTCTTAAAAATCTCCGGCTCTTTTAAAAACAGCAACGGAGTGAATAAAACGGGGGATTAGTAAGGGGGATTCGTTTCAATCCCCTTACCCCAGTGTGGGCCAGCGCCCACGGTCTTGATCTTAAGGCCAGTGTGGGCGGCGAGCCCACGGTTTTGACCTTAAAGTTTTACTTTAGCTTTTCCAAAAAGCTAACACCTTCCCCGCATAAACATCATGATGCACATCACCCCGGCGGCTCCCGCTAATAATCCAAACTGAGTAAACAGGCTGTTGCCACCGGCAAAATAAAGTTGCTTGGCAATCTCAATCCCCAATACGAAAACCACAATAGTGATAAGCCCCAATGCGGCGGCGACAGTACCTTTTCCAACCGGACTGGCAAACAGTGTCAGGCGGTACAATCCGGCGTTAACCAGGCCAGAACCTAACGCGTACAGGCTCAGACCAGCAATAATGCCACTCCAGGCATGGTCGAAAAATGTTGCACTGGCGGCAGTGATAGCCAAACCCAGCACCACCGGGATAACGCCAAGCCAGATTGGCGTCGTGATTTTTACTTTGCCACTCAGTTTGCTCAATGTCAGGTTACCAGCGATCAGACCGACAAAAATAGGGACTTGCACCCAACCGTACTGGAGAGGTGACATTCCCGCATCCTGGATTAATATCACCGGGGATTGTGCCACCCATGCCAGCAGCGGCAACGTGACGAAACCAATGGCCAGTGCGCCAAACACTACAGCTTTATGAGTCATCACGTGCTGATAATCTGCCAGTACTCGGCGAAGTAAAAATGGCTGTCCGTCGCGTGGCGCAGTCTCCGGCATACTGCGCCATAGTCCCCACCAGGCGATAAGCGACACCAGTGCAAACAGAGCAAACATCGCTTTCCACGGCGCATAATGAATAAAGGTGGCACCAGCCAGTGGTCCAAGCAGCGGGGCTATCAGCGTAATGTTGGCCATCAGTGCCATCAGCTTGATGCTCAGACTTTCGCTGAAGGCTTCCTGAATAGCGGCATAACCCACTGCGCCAATAAAGCACAGACTCATACCTTGCAGGAATCGCATCAGAATGAATTGTTCAATACTTTGCGTCAGCAGCGTGGCCGAACAGGTGACAACAAAAAACGCCACGCCGGTCAGCAGCACCGGCCGGCGGCCGATACGGTCAGACAATGGGCCGAGCAGCCATTGCAGCATAATCCCGCCACATAAATAAGCCGTCAGTGAGGTAGATACCCAGTCTGAGCTGGCGCTGAAATCGCTGATGACCTGCAACATACCGGGCTGAATCATGTCATGAGCAATATAGGTGGCGAATTCAAAAAGCACCAACGACAACGGAAACAGCCACTGGCGTGGTTTCAGTTGTTCGGCGGGTTGGAATATGGATGACATAAAGACACTCTCTTTTGTGTTTCCAATAAAACTAAAAAACGCGGCCTGAGAAAGCCGCGCTGAAAATAACGTCAAAATAAAGAATGATCAGTTTTTATAACGGGCAATCGGGTTATCCAGCGTACCGGCAAACTTAAGGTTCTGCGCGGGATCAGAAAGATTGATCATCTGCTGGTTATTCGCCAGTTGCAGGCGATTCAGGCACGAGTGAATAAACGCCGGGCAGAACAGGTCGTAACGAGCGAATTTCTCCGCCAGCTCAGGATAATGCTGCTGATAGTCGTGCACGGTGTCGGCGACGACGTGCCAGAAATCATCAGCTTTCATCAGGTTCTGCTCTTCCAGAATGCGTGAAATAAAGCGGAATACGCCGGCGAAAACGTCGGTGAAAATCGACAGGATCTTCAATTGTTCCGGTACGTCGACCGCCAGGCGTTTAGCTTTTTCCGGCAGGTTGGCGTTGGGATTCATCACCGCGATCTCTTCGGCAATATCTTTCATATAGGCTTTGACCGGCACATTGTTCTCGAATAACAGGATCAGGTTTTCGCCATGCGGCATAAACACCAAGTCATACTTATAGAAACAGTGCAGCAGCGGGCTGAGGTAGGCTGTGGTGTAGCATTTTAGCCATTCGGTGGCGTCCAGCCCTGAAGAAGCGATCATTTCGCCAATCAGCGCATCGCCGTTGAAATCGGTATGCAGCAGGGAAGCCATTGTCATCAGGCGCTGGTTCGGCTTCAGGAGGGCCACCGGGTTTTCACGCCACAGGGCAGCGAACATTTTTTTATAGGCGCTATCGCCCTGAATTGCCCGCTCAAAGTAGTGATTGTGATAACCCAGTGACGCCACTTCCTGCAGGATGCTGAATCCATTAGCTTGTAGGTAGGCGTCATTTTCCACCAGATCGGCCAGCCATTCATTAATACCCGGCGTCGTCGCCATGTAATACGGCGATAGCCCGCGCATAAAGCCCATGTTGAGGATCGACAGAGCCGTTTTCACATAACGGTGCGTCGGCTGGCTGGCGTTAAAAAAGGTGCGGATCGACTGCTGCGCCAGATAGCGATCATCACCTTCACCCAGATAAATCAGGAAGTTGCGGGCGATGTCCGGAGCAAAAACGGTGAGCAATTTGTTCTGCCATTGCCAGGGATGTACCGGCATGAAGTAATAACTTTTCGGGTCGAGGCCTCGCCCGGTAAGGGTTGCGGTGAAGGCCTGGATCTGTGCGTCGCCCAGTTCCTCGGCAATCAATCTCTCATAAGGCAAACCTTCCACGCTGGCGAAATGCGCTTTGTCATGATGCACCGCCACCCACACCAGTTTCAGCGGGTTGGCGGCTTCCGGCGCATATCGCACGTAATCAGCAGCGTCGAAACCAATTCTGCCATTATTGGCAATAAAACTCGGATGCCCTTCGGTCATGTTGGCTTCTACCGTCTGGAAATCCGCGTGGCTGAGCTGTTTGGCGGTGGTGTGATTATTTTCCAGTTTCCATGCGCTGCCATACAGCGTGCTGGAAATTTCTTCCATGTAGGTCGGTAACATGGCCTGTGAGATACCAATCTGTTCGGCGAATTCGATGATGAATTGCAAGGCGTCGAGCGGCTGCGGCGACAGGTTATCGAGGCATTGGATGCTGTCTGCAGCAATCAGCCAGTCATTCAGGGGCAGACGGCGCGCGCGGAAGCGATATTCGACTTCGCTGCCAGGAACGGCAAGCTGGTAGTTGGTCCAGTCAGTTGACTGATTCAGAACTACCGGCTCGATCAGCCGTTCGTGAGCCAGCTCGGACAGGCACTTGCGCAGTAACAGCGCGTTAGCTTTGCCCCAGTGTTGCGGTTGCAAATGCTGACCTGTTTGCATGGCAGAATCGGTTTTCATTCGTTGTTCCTTCTGGCGGGCCAGTAAATAATCGTCGCGCTGGCAGAATGCCAGCCAGGCAGTTTTATGGGGCAGTTCGATTTTGTGCTGATACTGGAAACCGGCACGCTTGTTCAGCCGGTGTATTTTGTCATTGCGTACATCGGGCTCGACCACCACGCGCAGTACGTCAGGCCGACTGAACAGATATTCCATCACCGTGGAAAAAACCTGCCAGCTAAAGCCCGGTACCGGCTGGTCAGGCGGTGATAGCAAAATATGCATGCCAATATCACCGCGCTGCACGTCGTAATGTTCATGCAGCGGGTCATCCTGTACCGGGTAACATTCAATCAAAAACGCCGGATTGCCATCGCATTCTCCCATCAGAGCCGCCCGCGGGTTATTCGCGGTCAGTTCGCGGTAGAAAGTGTCGACCTCATCACGATGACTATTTTGCATTCCCCAAAAATGGGCATAAGGCTGCGTCATCCAGATGTGCAGCAGGTCGGCATCTTGCGGAAAAACCAGCGGACGCAGCGTCAGTTCACCGGCTTGCCGTGAACGGGAAAACAGGATTTTGGATTGAGTTTCAAACATGTTTATGCTCCTTGACGGCCATTACTCACCCAGCCCACGGGCACAAAATGTCTGGAAGGCAATAGCTTGTTCGATCGGGTAGACATCTTCACCCAGCATGGCGCGGATAATGCTGCTGTTGCGGTAACAGGCCATGCCCAGATCGGGTGTGACGAAGCCGTGGGTATGTAGCTCGGCATTCTGGACGAATATCTGGTTATGCGCGTCGATGCTGTAGTTGCGGTTAACGGCGTAACGACCTGCGTCATCCCACTGAATGCGCGAATGTATTCCCTCAATGCATTGAGGAGGGCGGTAACCATAGCCGGTGGCGAGGATCACTGAGCTCGTGCTGTGACAGTATTCCTGCTGTTGCTCCTGTTGCAGGAAGGTCATCTCCAGTTCACCGCTGTGACTGCATGCCATTCCGGTGAGTTCGGAATGGGTATACAGATTGACGTTCAGCGGACCGTCGAGGCGCTTGGTGTACATCAGGTCATAGATATCATTGATTAAACTAATGTTGATGCCTTTGTAGAGGCCTTTCTGCTCGCGGTTCAGTTGGTCGCGTTTACCCATCGGTAGGTCATGAAAATAGTCGATGTATTCTGGCGAGGTCATCTCCAACGTTAGCTTGCTGTACTCCAACGGGTAAAAGCGTGGCGCGCGGGTCACCCAGGTCAGCTGATAATTATATTTTTCGATATCAGAGAGCAGGTCATAAAAAATTTCTGCCGCACTCTGGCCGCTGCCAACCACGGTAACGGACGTAGATTGCTGTACCTGTTCTTTGTTTGGCAGGTAGGTGCTCGAATGATGCACCTGTTGACTCACCCCGCGTGCACAGGACGGCAGCCACGGCGAAGGGCCTGTGCCGAGCACCAGTTTTCTGGCGCGATAGAGCTGCTTTTCCCCGTCTTTGGTTGATTGTGCCTGCACCAGATAGCACTGCGCCTCTTCACTCCAGGTCACCCGTTCTACGCGGGTAGAAAATTGGAGATTAGTCAGTTGCTGGCAGGCCCATTGGCAATACTGGTTAAACTCTTTGCGCATCATGAAGAAATTTTCACGGATGTAGAACGAGTAAATTTTGCCTTTTTGCTTGAGGTAATTGAGGAAGCTGAAACGGCTGGTGGGGTCTGCCAGCGTCACCAGATCGGCCATGAACGGCGTCTGCAGCATGGCGCTTTCCAGCATCATGCCGGTGTGCCAGTCAAAGCCATCATTTTGATCAAGAAACAGACCGTCCAGATCTTTCACCGGCTCAGTCAGGCAGGCCAGTCCGAGGTTAAACGGCCCAATACCGATGGCGATGAAATCATAGGTTTTGTGACTACTGTTAAGATTTGGCATGGTGAATTCCTGTTATTGACCTTGTTCCGTGCTCAGCGCTGCACGGCTTAATTTCTTGCCGTAATGCACAATCAAACTGATAACGTCAGCGATGTCTTCCTGAGTGGTCATCGGGTTGAGCAGGGTAAATTTCAGATACTGACGCTGATTCACTTTGGTTCCCGCAATTACCGCGCTACCGGCGCGGAAGATGGCTTTACGGATATCGGCATTCACGCCATCAATCTGCTCGTCGGACAGTGATTGGCGGGGGACGAAGCGGAACACCAACGTGCTCAGTTCGGGATGATGCAGAGCCTCGATATTCGGATGATTAACCAGTTGCTGATGTGCGTCTGTGGTCAGCGCCAGTAAGGTGTCAAAGAGTTCACCCAGCGCTTGTTGACCCATGATGCGTAGCGTGAGCCACATTTTCAGCGCGTCAAAACGTCGGGTAGTTTGAATACTTTTATTGACCAGATTCGGCGTGCCTTCCAGTTTTGCGCTTAACGGATTGAGGTAGTCGGCGTAGCAGGTAACGTGCTCAAAATGCTTTTGATCATTGAGCAGGAATGCGCTGCAACTGACCGGCTGGAAGAAGGACTTGTGGTAATCAACGGTCACTGAGTCGGCCAACTGAATACCGTCGATGCGCTGACGATGCTGCGGGGAAACCAACAGGCCGCAACCGTAGGCGGCGTCCACGTGCATCCAGATTTTTTCATGGCGGCATATATCTGCGATACCGTTCAGAGGGTCGATACTGCCGAAATCTGTGGTACCTGCGGTGGCGACGATGGCAATGGGGATCAGCCCTTCGGTGTGGCAGCGGGCGATCTCTTGCTTCAGTGCGTTGATGTCCATACGAAATGCGCTGTCACAGGTGATGGGCACCACGGCGTCATAGCCGAGTCCCAACAGGGCAGCAGATTTCTGAATGCTGAAATGGCTGACCTGCGAGCTGAAAATCCGCCATCGGTTAGCTTCCGGTGGCAGGCCCTGATATTTGATGCTGTGCCCAGGCAGAGTTCGTTTGCAGTAATCGTCACGCGCCAGCAGCATCGCCATCAGGTTCGACTGTGTGCCGCCGCTGGTGAAAATACCGTCTGATTGCGGGCCGAACTGAATGCGATCCAATGTCCAGTCGATCACCTTCTGCTCGATCAGCGTGCCACCTGCGCTTTGGTCCCAGGTATCGACAGAAGAGTTAATAGCGCTGATAAATAATTCCGCCAGTTGGGCAGGAACGACGGTTGGGCAATTGAGATGAGCCAGGTATTTTGGATGGTGGAAATAGACAGCATGTTGCAGATATAAATCGTCCAGTTCTTCAAGAGCCAGTCGTGTGCCGGGTAAAGGCTGGGTCAGATCAATATGGCGAAATTGTTCGGCTAATTCAGCAGGCGAAATCCCCGAAAAGGGTTTTTCCTTGCCATTAATATGGTTTTTGATTATCTCAAGGCCATTTTCAATCTGTGCTTGCCACTCTTCAGTGCTATTTTGATTGAAAATAAGACCCTGATTTCGTGGTATTAACGACGATGAAGGCGCTGTTTCAGAATAATTTATCTGGCTCATGCTGATTCCTGTCTTTTCCCTTTTTGGCTTCAGCAGGCATGGGGAAGCCGCCGGCCATTGTCGGGATAGTTGAGTAACGCGATTTATTATCAGGCAGGGGAGTGCCCTGCATAGACGCAATTTTTGTTTTTAAATGCTTATTTAAATAAAATTAACAGATGTTAGTTTTGTGTAAATTCCTTTGTTTAGAGATTAGCAGGCAATTAACCAATGAGAGACATTATAAATGCAAATCATTATCATTCAATGTCAGTGGTGTTCATTCAGCAGAAAGTAGCAAAGTTAATTTTTTTATGTGACATGCATCACGTAATATTAAAGTAATTACGGTATGAAAAATAAAATCCATCAGATGATTCCGTGTTTATTATTCCAAATGATGTTCTGATTGAGTTGAAATAAATTCAATTTGGAATATTTACCCTTATTTAAATCGCAACTATTGATGTTATTTCGTTCATTGCGTAAGAATAGTGGGGTTTTGTTTATTGTGGGCGTGGGGATAATAGTCAGGAAAAAATAAGGGCGACCATAAAAAAGACAATAAAAAATGCCAGCTCACATGAACTGGCATTAATAATGAAAAATAAATTAAAAGCGAATTAACCCGCCCGCTTTATAGGGGCATCGGATTAATCAACCTGTAATACACGGCTGGTATTGGTGGTGCCGATGGTGCTCATGACATCCCCCTGCGTCACGATAACCAGATCGCCCGATAGCAGGTAACCTTTGTCGCGCAGTAGAATGATGGCATCGTGCGCCGCGGCCACACCGTCACTGTTACTGTCGAAGAACACCGGCGTTACGCCACGGTAGATAGCGGTGAGATTCAGCGTATGTTCATGACGGGACATGGCAAAAATCGGCAAGCCCGAGCTGATGCGTGACATCATTAGGGCGGTGCGGCCAGATTCTGTCATGGCAATAATAGCGGTGACGCCTTTCAGGTGGTTGGCGGCATACATGGAGGACATCGCAATAGCTTCTTCCACGTTGTCGAATTCCACATCCAGTCGGTGTTTTGACACATTAATGCTGGGGATCTTCTCAGCACCCAGACAAACGCGCGCCATGGCGGCTACGGTTTCAGCCGGGTACTGACCCGCCGCTGTTTCTGCCGAAAGCATCACAGCATCGGTACCATCAAGGACTGCGTTGGCGACGTCCATGACTTCCGCGCGGGTTGGCATCGGGTTGGTGATCATCGATTCCATCATCTGTGTCGCCGTGATAACTGCACGGTTGAGCTTACGGGCGCGACGGATAAGTTTTTTCTGGATACCCACCAATTCCGGATCGCCAATCTCTACGCCCAAATCCCCGCGCGCTACCATGACCACGTCCGAGGCCAGAATGATGTCATCCATGGCTTCGTCAGAGGCGACGGCTTCGGCGCGTTCTACTTTAGAGACGATTTGCGCATTACAGCCGGCATCACGTGCCAGACGGCGGGCATAGTTTAGGTCTTCGCCGGTGCGCGGGAAGGAGACGGCCAGATAGTCGACGCCAATTTTAGCGGCAGTGATGATGTCAGCTTTGTCTTTTTCGGTCAGCGCTTCGGCAGACAGACCGCCGCCCATCTTATTGATGCCTTTATTATTGGACAGCGGGCCACCGACAGTCACTTCTGTGAATACCTTCATACCCTGAACTTCGAGCACTTTCAGTTGTACGCGGCCGTCGTCGAGCAGCAGAACATCGCCAGGCACGACGTCAGCAGGCAAGCCTTTATAATCAATGCCGACTTTTTCTTTATCGCCTTCACCTTTGCTCATGTTGGCATCGAGCAGGAATTTATCACCGATATTAAGGAAGACTTTGCCTTCCTTAAAGGTAGAAACACGAATCTTAGGACCCTGCAGGTCACCGAGGATCGCCACGTGGCGACCAAGACGGGCTGCGATTTCACGCACTTTATTGGCGCGAATAACATGGTCTTCAGCAGTGCCGTGAGAGAAGTTCATACGAACGACGTTGGCACCGGCAGCAATGATCTTTTCCAGATTATTGTCGCGATCGGTAGCGGGGCCTAGGGTACAAACAATTTTGGTTCTTCTGAGCCTTCTGGACATGTATTACTCCGTTGACTGGTGAACAAGTGTGTTGCAAAAAAAACAGTAAGAATTTCTTTATCATTGAGACTACGCTTAGTCGAAAAGATTGGAAACTTGTGTGCCTTTATCAAAGCGTGATTCTTTCAGTGCGTCTTTGACCCGCTTTAGATTATCCCTGAATTTTGCGCCACGGCGTAAAGTAAAACCAGTTGCCAGCACGTCGATCAGGGTCAGCTGTGCAATACGTGACACCATCGGCATATAGACGTCGGTGTCTTCAGGGACGTCCAACAGCAGAGCCAGCGTGGCTTCATGGGCGAGCGGGGTACTTTGTGAGGTGATTGCGATCACCGTTGCGTCATTTCCCCGTGCCAGTTGCGCCAGTTCGACCAGGCTTTTAGTACGGCCAGTGTGAGAAATGAGCACCACAACATCTCCTTCAGTACAGTTCATACAGCTCATACGTTGCATGACGATGTCATCAAAGTAGACCACGGGAATATTGAAGCGGAAAAACTTGTTCATCGCATCGTGCGCCACGGCTGCCGATGCGCCCAGTCCAAAGAAAGAGATTTTTTTAGCCTGAGTAAGCAGGTCAACCGCGCGGTTAATTGCGCTGATATCCAGGGTGTTTTTCACCTGATCCAGCGTCGCCATAGTGGATTCGAAAATCTTGCTGGTGTAAGCGTCTGCGCCATCATTTTCTTCAACATTACGGTTCACATAAGGCGTGCCATTTGCCAGACTCTGGGCCAGATGCAATTTGAAATCAGGAAAGCCTTTGGTATCGAGCCGGCGGCAAAAACGGTTTACAGTGGGTTCACTGACACCGGCCATATGGGCAAGGGTGGCAATGCTGCAATGGATGGCGGTCTGCGGGGAGGCAAGAATGGCCTCAGCAACTTTTCTTTCAGACTTGCTTAGAATGTCCAGATGACTTTGGATTTTTTCCAATGTATTCATTCGCGTGCCACTCATAGGTTTCAACGATTTCTATGAAAAGAGGAAATCATGTCGGTTTGATGAAAATATACTACGAGCCTGATGGGGTTGGCAGAAGCAATGTGGTGAATTTTAAGCTTTTATCCTCAGAGTATGACCGGGATCTAAATTTCAGTATGGTAAATCTTCTCCATATTTGTCATAAAATTACATAATTAGGCGCTTTTGGCGGCGAATTTAACATCTGTGACAATATATGTAGTTTTTATTCATTTATTAACGTTTTAGATCGAGGTTTACGGACGCCAACCAATCAGAGTACATTATTGCTGAAATAAAATTACAATATATCCTGCACTCTTGCACTAAGGAGAAGAACATGGCGGTAACCCAAACAGCCCAGGCCTGTGACCTGGTTATTTTCGGTGCGAAAGGCGATCTTGCTCGTCGCAAACTGTTGCCATCCCTGTATCAGCTAGAGAAAGCTGGCCACATTCATCCTGATACCAAAATCATCGGTGTCGGTCGTGCAGAGTGGGACAAAGCGGCGTATACCGAAATTGTCAAAGAAGCGTTGACCACCTTCATGAAGGAAAAAATGGAGCCAGAGTTGTGGGATAAACTCAGCGCCCGTTTAGATTTCTGCAATCTTGATGTGAATGATGTCAAGCATTTCAAAGTGTTGGGTAAAATGCTCGACCAGAAGAATCGCGCCACTATTAACTATTTCGCGATTGCGCCAAGTCACTTTGGGGCCATCTGCCGTGGCTTGGGTGAAGCCGGACTTAATAAAGAGCCGTCGCGCGTCGTAATGGAAAAACCACTGGGGCACTCACTGGAGTCTTCTCAGGTGATTAACGATCAGGTGGCGGAATACTTTGCCGAGTCTCAGGTTTACCGTATCGACCATTATCTGGGTAAAGAAACCGTTCTGAACCTGCTGGCGCTGCGTTTTGCCAACAACCTGTTTGCCAGTAACTGGGACAACCGCACCATCGACCACGTCCAGATCACCGTGGCTGAAGAGGTGGGTATCGAAGGTCGTTGGGGTTACTTCGATGACGCGGGTCAAATGCGCGACATGATCCAGAACCATCTGCTGCAAATTCTAACCATGATCGCCATGTCGCCACCGGCCGACCTGAGTACCGATCGTATCCGTGATGAAAAAGTGAAAGTGCTACGTTCTCTGCGCCGCATTGATCAAACCAACGTGCGCGAAAATACCGTGCGTGGCCAGTACACCGCCGGTTTTGTTCAGGGCAAAAAAGTGCCTGGCTACCTGGATGAGGAAGGCGCGAAAAAAACCAGTACCACTGAAACCTTCGTTTCTATCCGCGTCGATATCGACAACTGGCAGTGGGCGGGTGTGCCGTTCTATCTGCGTACGGGTAAGCGCCTGCCAACTAAATGCTCAGAAGTTGTGGTCTACTTCAAAACGCCTGCGCTGAACCTGTTCCGTGATTCCTATCAACAGTTGCCGCAAAACAAACTGACCATCCGTCTGCAACCGGATGAAGGCATTGAGATCGAAGTGCTTAACAAAGTACCGGGTCTGGAACACAAGCATCGCCTGCAAACGACCAAACTGGATCTGAGCTTCTCAGAGACATTCAACGAGCAGCACATCGCTGATGCTTACGAACGTCTGCTGCTGGAGACTATGCGCGGTATTCAGGCGCTGTTTGTTCGTCGTGACGAAGTAGAAGAAGCCTGGAAATGGGTCGATTCCATTATGAATGCCTGGGCTGCCGAAAGTGAATCACCAAAACCTTACCAGTCCGGAACCTGGGGTCCCGTCGCGTCAGTGGCCATGATCACCCGTGACGGTCGTTCCTGGAACGAGTTTGAGTAAAGGGGAACTGATGGCTAATTTTGTCGAATTTTCCGGCGCACTGGCGCTAACCCAAAACTTCGCTGGAAAAATTGCGGATGCCCTTCGTCAGGGGATTGCGGCAAACGGCAAAGCCAGTCTGGTGGTGTCGGGCGGTCGTACACCGCTCGATCTGTTTATGCAGCTCCAGCGCCAGGAGCTGGAATGGAGCAAGGTGGTCATTTCGCTGGCCGATGAGCGCTGGGTAAGCCCCGACAACGACGCCAGCAATGAAAAACTGGTGCGAGAACACTTGTTGCAGGGGTTGGCCGCATCAGCCACCTTTATTGGTTTGAAAAATGAGGCTACATCGCCTTTTGAAGGCGCCGCTGAAACTGAGCAGGCCCTGAGGGCGTTGCCTCGTCCTATCGATGTGGTGATCCTAGGTATGGGCGATGACGGTCATACAGCGTCGCTGTTCCCTGGTGCGAAAAATCTATTCACCGCGCTGGCGCTCGATTCAGGCCGAACATGCATGGGCATTACGCCGCTCACTGCGCCGCTCGACCGAATAACCCTGACTTTACCCATGCTGCTGGACAGCCGTAACATCTATCTGTATCTGATGGGCGAGGTGAAGCGTGAAGTCTATGAGCGAGCGGAGAAAGGTACTGATGTCAATGAGATGCCGGTGCGCGCCGTGCTTAATCAACAGCAAACGCCGGTCAACGTTTACTGGACGGCGTGAAAGTATTTTCTGAAACCGTTGCTGACGCCGCGGTTTTTTATTGAAGTTTTAATACCCCAAATCATTCGAATTGCAGGTAGGCGGCAACTGAACGAATCCCGATGAGCTTACTTCCGTAAGTGATTCGGGTGAGTGAAGGCAGCCAACACCCCTGCGATTTGAAGGATGAAGAGTATTGTGGGTGTGGTCGGTAACCTGCATTTTGCAGGCCCTGTGGCAGGGGCACGCCATCAATCACAACGATGCCCACGGGCATGAATGGAGACAAAAATGAAAAATTGGAAAACAAGCGCGGAACACATTCTGACGTCCGGCCCGGTTGTTCCGGTGATTGTTATCAATAAACTTGAACATGCGGTTCCACTGGCCAAAGCGCTCGTCGCGGGTGGTGTTCGCGTGCTAGAAGTTACGCTGCGCACCGCGTGCGCGATGGATGCTATTAAAGCGATTGCTAAAGAAGTGCCTGACGCAATCATTGGTGCTGGGACAGTACTCAACCCTGAGCAACTGGCAGAAGTAACGGCAGCAGGCGCGCAGTTTGCTATCAGCCCAGGTCTGACTGATGCTTTACTGAAAGCCGCTAACGCGGGTTCTATTCCGTTGATCCCGGGCATCTGTACCGTGTCTGAGCTGATGATGGGTCTGGACGCGGGTCTGCGTGAGTTCAAATTTTTCCCAGCGGAAGCCAATGGCGGCGTCAAAGCGTTACAGGCGATTGCTGGTCCGTTCCCGCAGGTGCGTTTCTGCCCAACCGGTGGCATTACGCCAAATAACTATCGTGACTATCTGGCGCTGAAAAGTGTGCTGTGCATCGGCGGCTCTTGGCTGGTTCCGGCTGATGCGCTGGAAAGTGGTGATTATGAGCGTATCACGCAACTGGCTCGTGAAGCCGTCGCAGGCGCCAAGGCCTAAACACCTATCATTCTTCACGTTGTCTCTGGGCTGGCCTGGCCCGTCTTGATGCAACTCGAATGATTTTGGGTCTTCATAATGAGAAAAACCTCCAGCAGGAGGTTTTTTTATGTCTGAAATCAGCGCTTAACGGGCGGCGATGAGCTTGATTTCAATTTTATATTTCGGGTTCATCAGGTTGGCTTGCACCGTGCAGCGAACCGGTGCGTTGCCCGGAGAGACCCAGGTGTCCCAGGCCTCGTTCATCGCGCTGAAGTCTTCCTTGTGGACCAAAAACAGCGTGACATCGAGGATTTTGCTTTTGTCAGAACCCACCTCAGCCAGCACGGTATCGATAATGGCCAGCGTTTCTGCAGTCTGATCTTTAGCGTCAGCATCCAGACTTTCCGGCACCGCGGTGTAGTAAATGGTTTCGTTGTGAATAACCACATCTGACATCCGTGGCTCGGGCCGGATACGTTCGATACTCATAGTTTTCGCTCCTTCAGTCGCTTTCTAATGATGGTGTTTAAGGGTAACACAAAGACGGATTACGTTGGATTGGCAGATGGCGGTAGCCGTGGAGCTGTTGGGTTGGCATAATCACTGCTGATCCGTACAGGTAGAGAAACAGCGTGACAGACGATTTTGCACCAGACGGCGCGTTAGCGCAGAAAATTGAAGGTTTTAAACCGCGTGAACCTCAGCGTCTGATGGCGCAGGCCGTCAACAAGGCGATCAACAACAAACAGGGGCTGGTGGTGGAAGCGGGCACCGGTACGGGTAAAACCTATGCTTATCTGGCCCCGGCACTCCGCTCTGGTAAAAAAGTGATTATCTCTACCGGTTCCAAAGCACTGCAGGACCAACTCTATTCTCGCGATTTACCCAAAGTTGCCAGCGCGCTGAAATTCAAGGGCAAACTGGCGTTGCTGAAAGGACGCTCGAACTACCTGTGTATTGAACGTCTTGAGCAGCAGTCCCTGTCCGGCGGAGATCTTGCCAGCCAGTCATTGAGCGATTTAGTTCATCTGCGTAATTGGTCAAGCATGACTGAAGAAGGTGACATTAGTACTTGCGCTGTGGTGGCCGAAGACAGTTACGTCTGGCCGCTGGTGACCAGCACTAACGATAATTGCCTCGGCAGCGACTGCCCGGCCTACAAAGAGTGCTTCGTGGTCAAAGCCCGGCGTAAGGCAATGGATGCTGACGTAGTGGTAGTAAATCATCATCTATTTATGGCTGATATGGTGGTCAAAGAGAGCGGCTTCGGTGAGTTAATTCCGACCGCCGACGTGATGATTTTCGACGAAGCACACCAAATTCCCGATATCGCCAGTCAGTATTTCGGTCAGCAGATCACCAGCCGTCAGCTATTGGATATGGCAAAAGACATTACTATTGCTTACCGCACGGAAGTGCGTGATTCGGTCCAGTTGCAAAAGAGTGCTGACCGTCTGAGCCAAAGCACCATGGATTTTCGTCTGGCGTTAGGCGAGCCTGGATTTCGCGGTAACCTGCGTGACGTTCTCAACCAACCGGCTATTCAGCGCGCCCTGTTGCTGCTCGATGACGCACTCGAGTTGTGCTACGACGTGGTGAAACTGTCACTCGGTCGTTCGGCGTTATTAGATGCGGCATTTGAACGGGCGACGGTGTACCGCAACCGTCTTAAACGCCTGAAAGATGTCACTATCCCCGGTTATAGTTACTGGTATGAATGCAACTCGCGCCACTTTGTGCTGGCACTGACACCGTTGTCGGTGACCGATAAATTCAGTGAAATGATGGCCGACAAACCGGGGGCATGGATTTTTACTTCCGCCACGCTTTCGGTGAACGATCAACTGCATCATTTTACCGCCCGCCTTGGGCTTGATAACGCCGAGACCTTACTGCTGGCCAGCCCTTTTGATTATGCCAATCAAGCGTTGCTTTGCGTGCCACGTTTCCTGCCATCGCCTAATGAGCGTGGTGGTTCGCGCCAACTGGCCAAAATGCTGTTGCCGCTAATTGAAGCTAACCAAGGTCGTTGCTTCTTCCTCTGCACATCGCACCTGATGATGCGCGAACTGGCGGAAGAGTTTCGTGCCAGTACTACGTTACCGGTGTTGGTGCAGGGGGAAACCAGTAAAGGGCAGTTGCTGGCCCAGTTCGTCGAAGCCGGTAATGCTTTGCTGGTGGCAACCAGCAGCTTCTGGGAAGGGGTAGATGTGCGTGGTCAGGCGCTCTCATGCGTGATCATCGACAAATTGCCGTTTACCTCACCGGATGACCCGCTGCTGAAAGCGCGTATCGAAGATTGCCGCCTGCGTGGAGGGGACCCGTTCAACGAGGTGCAGCTACCCGATGCGGTGATCACGCTTAAACAGGGCGTCGGGCGCTTAATCCGGGATACCGACGATCGTGGCGTGATGATTATCTGCGATAACCGTTTGGTGATGCGTCCTTACGGCGAAGTGTTCCTGAACAGTTTGCCTCCCACGCCGCGCACCCGTGATTTAGCCAAGGCGATCCACTTTCTGCAAAATGGCTAACAGCAGAAATAGGCCACCGGCTATGCTAGAATAACGTCCCGAAAAAGGCTTCTAACTGCTTATTTATGACCTTTAACTACTTTTTCCCGCCTGAGGTTTGGCATGTCCACGCGAATTTTAGCAATTGATACGGCGACAGAAGCCTGTTCGGTTGCGCTTTACAACGATGGCGAGACGCTCGCTCATTTCGAACTCTGCGCACGCGAACACACGCAGCGTATTCTGCCTATGGTGCAGCAGATATTATCTGAAGCCGGGCTTACGCTAAATCAACTGGACGCCCTGGCATTTGGCCGCGGGCCTGGCAGCTTCACCGGCGTGCGCATCGGCATTGGTGTCGCTCAGGGCCTGGCATATGGCGCAGAGCTGCCACTGTTGCCGGTTTCTACCCTGATGACCATGGCACAAGGCGCACATCGCCTGACCGGTGCTGAGCGGGTATTAGCCGCCATTGATGCTCGCATGGGCGACGTCTATTGGGGGGAATACTATTACAACGAAGACGGCGACTGGCAGGGCGAACAGAGTGAAGCAGTGATCAAACCTGAACAGTTGCAACTGCGCGCCGCTAACTTTACCGGTCGTTTTGCCACCGTGGGTACCGGTTGGGGAACTTATCCGCATTTACTGGGAGAGTCATTAGTCGCCGAATTATATGAGGGGAAAATGAGCCTGCCCCAGGCTGAAGATATGCTGCCATTGGCTCTGCAAATGTGGCAACGCGGCGTCCGCGTCACTCCGGAGCAAGCGGAACCTGTTTATTTACGCAATGAAGTGACATGGAAAAAGCTTCCTGGCCGGTAAGTTATGGCAACTTGTACAGTAAACCGTGGTCAAAATTAACAGTGTCTTCCAGGAGTTATCGCTATGCGTAAGTGGTCAATTGTTCCACGGTTTTCGGTTCTGCCCCTAAGCGCCATTGGCCTGAGTGTTTTATTGTTGTCTGGTTGTGTTACCGTCCCCGATGATATTCGTGGGACAACGGATACACCGCAAATGAATCTGCAAGTCGTGCAGGGTGCGCCGCAGGTGTATGTCGGTCAGGAGTCCCGTTTCGGTGGCAAAGTCGTGGGCATTACCAACGAGAAAAACAAAACGCGCCTTGAGATTGCCACCATGCCGCTTGATGACGCAGCAAGACCAATTCTCGGTGCTGCTTCGCTGGGTCGTATTCATGCTTATGTGAATGGCTTCGTCGATCCGGTAGATTTCAAAGGTCAGCTGGTGACCGTTGTTGGCCCAATTACCGGCGCTGAAGAGGGCACTATTGGGCAGACGTCGTATCAGTTTGTTACGGTCAATGTTAATAGTTTCAAACGCTGGCGCCTTACCCAACAGGTGGTGATGCCGCCACAACCGATGGGACCATGGGGCTGGGGATATGGAGGTCCTTTTGATCGACGCTGGGGGCGAAGCTATGGCCCCGGCTGGTATGATGCACAACCGGCACGGGTCGAAACCATCGTCACCGAATAAACCACGGCCACCGGCAAAAAAACGGTAAATCAGACTTTTATAGGCGGCTCTGGTCGCCTTTTTCTTTTTTGATCCATGTAGGCTCAGCAAAATTAGTGACCGGCCTCTCAACCTGAACATTGTTTAAAACGCAACTGGTATGCTGAGTTAAAATATTGTTAAAGATGTGATCGGACTTGTCACATTGCCATGACGATAACGCATGATTTCAGGAGTATTACCTTGGAAAAGGTTTGGCTAAAACGTTACCCCTCAGATGTTCCTGAGAATATCGATCCGGATCGCTACAGCTCACTGGTTGAGATGTTTGAAAATGCCGCCCTACGTTATGCAGATAGCCCGGCGTTCATCAATATGGGCGAGGTGATGACGTTTCGTAAGCTAGAAGAGCGTAGCCGCGCATTTGCCGCTTATTTGCAAAATGAATTGGGGTTGAAGAAGGGCGATCGTGTTGCGTTGATGATGCCGAATCTTTTGCAGTATCCGATAGCCCTGTTTGGCGTGTTACGTGCTGGCATGGTGGTAGTCAATGTGAATCCACTGTATACGCCGCGTGAACTTGAACATCAACTCAACGACAGCGGCGCGAGCGCGATTGTCATTGTGTCTAACTTTGCCCATACGCTGGAAAAAGTGGTTTTCAAGACGCAGGTTAAGCATGTGATCCTCACCCGCATGGGGGATCAACTCTCAGCCGCGAAAGGCACACTGGTTAATTTTGTCGTCAAATATATTAAACGACTGGTGCCGAAATACCATCTGCCTAATGCCATTTCATTTCGCAGCGTGCTACAAAAAGGCCGCCGGATGCAGTATATCAAGCCGGATGTCATCAATAGTGATTTAGCTTTCCTGCAATATACCGGCGGTACCACGGGTGTAGCGAAAGGCGCGATGCTAACCCACCGTAATATGCAGGCGAATCTCGAACAGGCGAAAGCCGCTTATTCGCCGCTGCTGATACCGGGTTATGAGCTGGTGGTAACAGCGTTACCGCTCTACCATATATTCGCGCTCACGGTGAATTGCCTGCTCTTCATTGAACTGGGCGGGCGTAGTCTGTTAATCACTAATCCACGTGATATTCCGGGCATGGTAAAAGAGCTGGCGAAATACCCGTTTACCACCATCAGCGGGGTAAACACGTTGTTCAACGCGTTGCTTAACAATGAAGATTTTCGTGAGCTGGATTTCTCTACGCTGCGCCTTTCGGTTGGTGGGGGGATGTCGGTGCAGAAATCGGTGGCGGACAAATGGGAAAAACTTACCGGTAAGCATTTGCTTGAAGGCTATGGGCTAACAGAGTGTTCTCCGTTGGTGGCCGGTAACCCCTATGATTTGAAACACTATAGTGGCAGCATTGGCTTGCCGGTACCCTCAACAGAGGTGAAACTGGTTGATGATGATGGTCATGAAGTGGCCATGGGCGAACCGGGTGAACTGTTAATCCGCGGGCCGCAGGTGATGCTAGGTTATTGGCAACGTCCGGCCGCCACCGATGAGGTATTAAAAGATGGCTGGCTCTCAACCGGTGATATCGTTACAGTGGACGAGCAGGGCTTTTTACGCATCGTAGATCGTAAAAAAGACATGATCCTGGTTTCAGGTTTCAATGTTTATCCTAATGAGATTGAAGAAATCGTCTCTCAGCACGATAAAGTGCTTGAAGTGGCTGCTATCGGGGTTGCCAGTGAATCATCCGGCGAAGTCGTCAAGATTTGCGTGGTGAAGAAGGATCCATCGCTCACCGCCGAAGAGTTGCTGGCACACTGCCGTCGTATGTTGACGGGCTATAAAGTACCGAAAATTGTTGAGTTTCGCGATGAATTACCGAAATCGAATGTGGGCAAAATTCTTCGTCGCGAACTTCGCGATGAGCAGAATAAGCCTAAGTCTGATAAGGCGCAGGACGCAGCGTAGCGCTGAGCAGGTGCAGTATTTGCGAGCAGACTCTCACAACGCCGGCGATGTCCGGCGTTGTCACGTAATAACCCTATGATATCCAGTTCATTCAAACAGAATGACGGGTATATTCTGAAGAGAACTAAAGTTTGAACTATCAGTTAATCACCACCAATGACGCGCTGGAGCAAGTTTGCCTTCAGGCGCAGGCACACAGTCATATTGCACTTGATACCGAATTTGTCAGAACCCGCACGTACTACCCGCAGTTGGGACTGATCCAATTATTTGATGGTGAAACACTCACTCTGATTGACCCGTTGCCGATCACGGCCTGGCAGCCCTTTATCGATCTGCTGACCAATCCGGATGTGGTGAAGTTCCTCCACGCCGGCAGCGAAGATCTCGAAGTGTTTCTTAATGCCTTTGGCGTGTTGCCCGTTCCATTAATTGACACCCAAATTCTGGCCGCCTTCAGTGGTCGACCTTTATCCTGTGGCTTTGCCCGTTTGGTTCAGGAAACAACGGGCGTTGAGCTGGATAAAAGCGAATCACGCACTGACTGGATCGCCCGTCCGCTTAGCGAAAAACAATGTGTGTATGCCGCCGCAGATGTCTGGTATTTGTTGCCTCTGGCTACGCAATTGATGCATGAAACCGAAGAAGCAGGTTGGATGGACGCAGCTTTGGACGAATGCCTGGCACTGTGTCGCCGCCGTGCTGAGGTTCTGCAACCTGAGCAGGCTTATGTGGAAATCACCAATGCCTTCCAGTTGCGCCCACGACAATTAGCCTGTTTGCAGAAGCTGGCATCCTGGAGGTTAACGCAGGCCCGCCAACGTGATCTGGCCGTAAACTTCGTGGTTCGCGAAGAGAACCTCTGGCAAGTTGCACGTTATCAACCAACATCGCTCGGTGAGCTTGAAGCTCTGGGCTTGAGTGGCCCGGAGATCCGTTACCATGGACGTACACTGGTTGCATTGGTGGCTGAAGCCAATGAAATGGATGAGAGCGAACTGCCTGAACCTCTGTCAAACCTGATTGATCAACCAGGTTATCGCAAGGTGTTTAAGGATATTAAGGCGCTGATCCAGACTGTCAGTGAAGAGAGCAAGCTTAGCGTAGAATTATTGGCGTCACGTCGCCAAATTAACCGGTTGTTAAGTTGGCATTGGAAACTAACAACCAAAGATCATCAACCAGAACTTATAAGCGGATGGCGAGGAAAACTGCTGGCCGATAAATTAAGTGAAATATTAAACGAGTATTAAAATTCAGTCAGGATTTTACACGGAAATAACGAGAAATAATCAGAAGGGCAGATAATGGTCTGCCTTTTTTATTTGTTTTTTATTTAATTGAGCATCAAATATTACTGCGAAAATGTTCACCGATTAGGGCAATTTTAACAGTATATTATGATCTTGACGACAGGAAATGGGATGAGTCTCAAAGGTTTTTTTGCGCTATTAGCCGGTTAGAAATAGTAGTAAAGGAATAAATGCAGGAAGAGCGATAGATATGCGAGTGTTGTATATCTATACAGTTACCCCCTGAAGGTCAGGGGGCTACTATATTGAATAAAACACCTTCAAACACAACGGTTCTAGTGCTGTCATTTAGGTGTTTCTTCTGATTCCGGTAATGTCACATTAAGTTCAAGTACCGAAATATCATCACCTTTTTGCTCGAACTGCACCTGGAGCATTTCGGGGTCAATCTTGATGTATTTACAAATCACCGCAAGAATATCGCGCTTGAGTTCGGGTAAATAGGACGGTTCACTGTCCCCCCTGCGACGCTCTGCTACGATGATTTGTAGCCGTTCCTTGGCTATATTGGCTGTCGGCTTTTTGCGGGACAGAAAGAAATCTAACAAGGCCATGGTTTATCCCCCAAAAAGGCGTTTCAGGAAACTCTTCTTCTCTTCTTCAATAAAACGGAACGCACGTTCTTCACCAAGCAGACGGCTGACGGTGTCATCATACGCTTTACCCGCATCGGATTCCTGATCCAGAATAACCGGCTCGCCCTGGTTGGACGCACGCAGTACAGACTGATCTTCAGGGATCACACCCAATAACGGAATGCGAAGAATTTCAAGGACATCTTCCATACTGAGCATGTCCCCGCGGCTAACGCGGCCCGGATTATAACGGGTAAGAAGCAGGTGTTCTTTAATTGGCTCTAAACCTTTTTCCGCACGGCGGGATTTTGATGACAAAATGCCCAAGATGCGGTCAGAGTCACGAACTGAGGAGACTTCAGGGTTGGTGGTGATCACCGCTTCATCAGCGAAATACAACGCCATCAGCGCGCCGGTTTCGATACCCGCTGGTGAGTCACAGACCACGAAATCGAATCCCATATCATTCAGGTCGTTGAGGATTTTTTCTACGCCTGCGTGGGTCAATGCGTCTTTGTCACGCGTCTGTGAAGCAGGTAGAATAAACAGATTATCAGTGCGTTTATCTTTGATAAGTGCCTGATTAAGCGTGGCATCACCCTGGATCACGTTGACGAAATCATAAACAACTCGGCGCTCACAGCCCATGATCAAGTCAAGATTACGCAAACCGATGTCAAAATCGATGACCACGGTTTTCTTGCCTTTTTGAGCTAAACCGGTAGCAATGGCTGCGCTTGAAGTGGTTTTGCCAACGCCTCCTTTACCCGATGTAACAACTATAATGCGTGCCATGAAAGGATTCCTTGTCAAAAGGGCTTAGTTTAAAGGTTGTATGGTTAACACGTTATTCAACAGGCTGAGGCGTGCCGCCTGTCCGGAATAGTCGGACGGGATTTGATCACTCAACCAGTACTGCCCTGCGATTGAGACTAGCTCAGCTCCGAGGTGCGTGCAAAAAATCTGGCAATTTGCATCCCCAGCGGCTCCAGCGAGTGCACGGCCACGCATCATGCCATAAATATGGATGTTACCATCGGCAATAAGTTCCGCACCGGCGCTCACGCTACTTGTAACAATGAGATCGCTGTTACGGGCATAAATCTGTTGGCCAGAGCGGACTGGCGTGCTGATGATCCGGGTTTTCGCTGGCGCATTGTCTGGCACAACGGGTACCGGCGCCTCTGCGGCGATACGCTGGGCGCGGCCTTCATTCAGCAACGGTAAACCGGTGCGGGAGATGGCGCGTTTCTGACGTTCATCTTTGCAACCACTGATACCAACAACGCGAAAACCAGCAGAAGAGACAGCCTGTTGAATGTCTTTCCAGTTCGCTTCGCCTGTGAGCGCCGCGACGTTGATAACAACAGGGGCATTTTTGAGGAAAGCAGGGGCTTGCTCCACTTTGTCCTGCAATGCCTGATGAATAACCTCGGGTTGTGAACTATGTAAATGAACAACCGATAAGGTGAAACTGCTGCCTTTTAGTTCTATTGGCGATTGTGACATCTATCCTGACTCAGTCTCAGCAACTTTTTAATCCCCAGAATACAACTCGGGGGGCGATATTCCGATGTACGATAAGCATGTTATAGTTACAGTTATATCTAGGCAAGCCGCCGTTTCAATAAAGTAGAGTTAAAAAAATGCTTTGTGCCATCTATAGAAGTAACAAACGTGATCAGACTTACCTGTATGTCGAAAAAAAAGACGATTTCTCGCGCGTTCCTGAAGAATTAATGCAAGGTTTTGGCAAGCCGCAGTTCTCAATGGTGATAAACCTCGGTCAACGAGAAAAATTAGCGATTGCAGATATTGAGAAAGTAAAACAGTCCCTCGAAGAACAAGGTTATTATTTGCAAGTGCCGCCGCCGATGGAAAGTTTATTGAATATGCACCTTCAAAACGGTGAAAAATAAACCGAAGGTGCTCGTTATTGGTGTGTTTTTGTAAATTCGGAGCTGTCGTCTTGCATTCATCTCTGCGCTCCTTCAGGTTGATGAAAACCCAGAGTCATAGAGATAATAAGGAACAAAGTGATGAAATTGTCGATATTGGCCGTTTTAGTGACTAGCGTAATCCTGAGCGGTTGTGTAAAGGAAAGCGTAGCCAATGAAACTCAGACCACCACCGTGGCGACAACGGTGCAGGCACCGGCCACCGAAAATGTCACTAAAACTACGCTGGCTCAGCAGGGGCGCGATCCTGCTGAGTTTCCGGGATATGTCGATCAACTTAAAACTCAGGCCCGTCAGCAAGGTATTAGCCAGCAGACTATCGACAGCGCTTTCGCCAATATTCATTTTATCGATCGGGTGATTAACTCAGACCGTAACCAGTTGGAGAATAAAACGACGCTTGACGACTACCTGGCGCGCGTTCTAACGGAACGTAAAATCGCCGAGGGCAGAACTCAGTATCAAGCCAACCTGGCTGCCCTGACGCAGGCCAGCGATCGCTATGGCGTGCAACCACAATATATCGTTGCGTTGTGGGCCATGGAGAGTAACTTCGGCAAGATACAGGGTAAGGAAGATGTTTTCTCCGCGCTGGCGACGCTGGCCTTTGAAGGTCGTCGTGAAGCCTTCTTTACCAAAGAGTTCATGGCTGCTCTGAAAATTGTCGATTCCGGCCATGCTACCAGTGAAATGATGCAAGGCTCGTGGGCGGGTGCGATGGGCCAGTCACAGTTTATGCCGACCTCCTATCTGAACTACGGTGCTGATGGTGACGGTGACGGTAAGATAGATATCTGGAAAAACACCCATGATGTCTTCGCTTCTACCGCCAATTATCTTTCGACCGAGGGGTGGAAAGGGGATCAGACCTGGGGCCAGGAAGTGAAATTGCCTGCAGGTTTTGATGCCAATCTGGCTGGTTTGAAAAACAACCAGATGCATACGGCAAGCTTTTGGCAGCAAAAGGGCGTGACGCAGAAAGAGGGTAGCAAGCTGACATCAACAGCCACCCGTGCCTGGATAATCACTCCTGATGATCTCCAGGGGCGTGCGTTCCTGGTCTATGATAATTTCCGCACCATAATGCACTGGAATCGTTCGACCTATTTCGCGCTGAGCATCGGTATGATGGCTGATGCTATTGTGGCAGAGCAGGTTCAGGCAGAGGCGCCCGTACCGACCGAGCCCCTGAAGCAGGTTGAGCCTGCTGCACCTGCCACTCAGGCACCTTTGGCTCCGGTGGGCAAAAACCCCTTCGGTGGATGACTGACATTTTTAGGAGTTTTCCATGTATCAACACAGAGATTGGAACGGTGCGCTGCTTGATTTTCCGGTGAATAAAGTAGTGTGTGTCGGCAGTAATTACGCTGACCACATTAAAGAGATGGGCAGTCAGGTAGCTGCTGAACCGGTTTTGTTTATCAAACCTGAAACGGCACTGTGTGACATTCGTCAACCTATTGTGATCCCAACCAGTCTGGGGTCAGTTCATCATGAGGTTGAGCTGGCTATCTTGATCGGCACTCCGCTTAAGCAGGCCAGTGAAGATCGGGTAGCTAACGCCATCGCCGGTTACGCTTTGGCACTGGATTTGACATTACGCGACCTGCAGGCGGGGTTTAAAAAGGCCGGCCAGCCGTGGGAAAAAGCCAAAGGTTTTGACGGTTCCTGTCCGATCAGCGGTTTCATTCCTGTCAGCGAGTTCGGTGATGCCCAGTCCGCTGAGTTGCAGCTAATCGTCAATGGTGAAGTTCGCCAGAGTGGAAACAGCCGGGACATGTTGACCAAAATTCTGCCGTTGATCGCCTACATGAGCCGTTTCTTTACGCTGCGCGCCGGAGATATCATTCTTACGGGGACACCACAGGGCGTGGGCCCTATGGCCGTTGGTGATACAATTCAGGCCTCGGTCAATGGCAAAAGTGTGACTACCCGCGTTATTTGATCCTTTCTGACCTGCTGCACGCAAATAGGTCAATAGAAAAAGCTGTCCTGAATATTTTCGGGCAGCTTTACTTGCATCTCTGCACTAAAGTGTTTATATAAGCCCCCTTATTTTACTAAACCCGGATGCCACCATGACTGAACCCAATTTTTGGCAGCAAAAAAAACTGTCTGAGATGACAGACGAAGAGTGGGAAGCGTTGTGCGATGGTTGCGGGCAATGCTGCTTACATAAGTTGATTGACGAAGATACGGACGAAATTTATTTCACCAACGTAGCCTGCAATCAGCTGAATATTAAGTCCTGCCAATGCCGAAATTATGACCGTCGTTTCACTCTGGAAGAAGATTGCATCAAGCTGACTCGTGAGAATCTAACCACTTTTGACTGGTTGCCGCCAACTTGCGCGTATCGTCTGATTGGTGAGGGAAATCCATTACTGCCTTGGCACCCATTGCTGAATAAGTCGTCCAAATCCGCGATGCATACCGAACGGATTTCAGTCCGCTATATCGCCGTGCGTGAAGATGATGTCGAAGATTGGCAGGACCACATTATGAATAAACCAAGCTGGGCTAAGTAACCGCAGAAACGAAAAGGCCCCGAGTATATAAAACACTCGAGGCCTACCAATCATTGCTACATGAAGTGGACGGCGATTATGTCTAAAGCTATGGAATTAGTAAACAATTAAAACCATGAGAGTGCCGTGTTTTTCATTTTGTTGCCCTACGGCACAATTTTGTCAGGCTTATGAGCCTGTATGAAGTGGTTTTGTTTTTCTGAAAAAGACGAAAAGTCGGCATTCTGTATATGATGTATTGCCTTAGTTTCTCCCGCTGCTATCATTTCCGCATCAAATATCTGTGTACCAATGGGTTCGTCAATTCAGGAAAACTACAATGAAAAGAACGTTTATGGCGCTGGCTGTGTTGTTGGCGGTCGGTTGTTCGGGTAAGAATCCGTATCAGCCAGCCCCGCAAGTCCTTAATGCTGCTGTAGTGACTGAAAGCCAGACCAACAAAACGCAGAGCCCAGAGCAGAACAACATTGATCAAGATAAAGCCATGCAGGGTAAAACTATCGTCCGGCTTCACCGGATGGATCAGTGGACTCTGGTGCCTTTTGAGAGAACCTGCCCGCTGTATGTCCGTGTGGATGGCAAACTGGTTGCAGCCCTTCAATTCAACGAATATGTCGATCTGCGCCTGATTAACGGCCAGCGGAATATCAGGGTTAGTCCTGCCTGTACGATGACCGGCCGTTCTGCCTCTGCCGTTATTGATGTTAATGGTACTCGACAAGAATATGAAACTGACAGTGGATGGTATGGTCAACTGCGTCTGTGGCGTACAAAGTAAGATTCAACGTATGTAAAAGAGGCGCCGTTTCAGGCGCCTCTTTCGTTTCCAATCTTTTAAAATACTGTTTATCTTAACGACTAAACAAATCGCGACGTTTAGGCTTAACAAACTGGGCAATCAATGCCAGCAAGCCAATTAGCATAAATACGCTAAATATCACCACTAACCACTGTGGCATTCCGAGGCTCAGGAATTGCCACTGTTTTTCAGCACAATCCCCAGAAGCAACAAACACCGACGGCAACCATTTATCCAGCGGTAACCAACTAGGGAAACGCGCTGCAAAATCACAGGTGGCGAAAGGGGACGGATGCAGTTGGATCATGGTGTGTTCCCATGACAGACGTATCCCTTCATACGCACTGTAGATCCAAATCAGAATGCCTGCATAACGTAATCCCGTTTTGGGAGCAATCGCACCCACAATACCAGCGCCCATAATGCCAAACAGTGCACAACGTTCATAAATGCACATGACACAAGGTTTTAATAACATGACATGCTGAAAATAAAGAGCAACGAGTTCAAGAACCAGGGCGGTTAATGTCATCAGAAGCCAAGCACCGCGCCCTTGCGAGCAGCGATTAAGATATTGCAACATAGTTTGTTTTTTCCATGCGGTAAGCTACTGGCAAGCAGTGTAAACCAATTTATCACTGCTGCCAGCCCGTTGATTTCAAATTCAGTCAAAAATAGTGCATAAACCGCACTCATCAGTACCGGTGTAAAGCGGTTGCATTTAATCCAGCGCGTTACTGCATCCAGTCATTCTAAAGCCCTGTACAAGGCTATCAATGAGTGGGGATCACTTCGTTAAGATTGGGCAAAGATATCCAGTGCATCGCGCTGAACCATGCAGTCATATCAGGCAATAAGTATTGAACACAAAATAAGCCAGCCAGGGTCATAACGACAGTGTAAGGCAGTGCCATCCACACCATGCGACCATACGAAAGGCGAATAAGTGGTGCGAGAGATGACGTCAGCAGGAACAGGAACGCAGCCTGACCGTTGGGTGTGGCAACAGAGGGTAAGTTTGTGCCGGTATTGATAGCAACGGCCAACAGTTCAAACTGTTGCACAGAAATAACGCCATTTTGCAACGCCGCCTTCGCTTCGTTGATATATACCGTACCGACGAAGACATTATCAGAAACCGAAGAGAGCAGGCCGTTAAACAGATAAAACAGAGAAAGCTGGTCGTCAGGCTTAGCTTGTAGTACGAAATGAATAATCGGGGTAAATAAGTGTTGTTCAATGATCACCGCGACGATGGCAAAGAACACCGTTAATAATGCGGTAAACGGCAGCGCCTCCTGGAAAGCTTTACCGATGGCATGCTCATCTGTCACACCACATAGGGCAGTGGCAAAGATAATGACCGACAAACCGATAAGTCCTACTTCGGCCAAATGGAAAGCCAGCGCAGCGATCAGCCATACGCCAATAACGGCTTGTACAAACAGTTTAATACGCTCTTGTTTATCGCGTTTTTTGCTGTTTTGCTGGTCATATTCTTTCAGAATATCAAACACCGGCTGGGGTAATTGTGCGCCGTAACCAAACACGCTAAAGCGCTCTACCAGAAAGCAGACCAGCAGCCCGCAGAAGAAAACAGGTACGGAAACGGGCGACATGCGGATGAAGAAATCTGCAAATTGCCAGCCTGCTGATTTAGCGATGATCAGATTTTGCGGCTCGCCAACCATGGTCATCACACCACCAAGTGCGGTCCCAACCCCGGCATGCATCATCAGGCTACGCAGGAAAGCGCGGAACTGTTCCAGCGTGGCATGATGCTGATCTTCGGCAAATCGGCTGTCATCGTTCACATCGCTTTGTTCGTCACTGTTGGACGATACGCGGTGGTAAATAGAATAGAAGCCGACAGAGACACTGATCACCACGGCGATCACCGTCAGTGCATCCAGAAATGCGGAAAGAAACGCGGCGGCCAGGCAGAAAGAGAGTGAAAGGATGATTTTGCTACGAATGTTCAGCAATAACTTTGTGAAGACAAACAGTAGCAACTGCTTCATGAAATAGATGCCAGCGACCATGAAAATCAATAGCAAGAGCACTTCAAGATTCGACGCGATCTCTTCGCGAATGCGCTCAGCACTGGTCATGCCAATCATCACGGCTTCAATGGCCAGCAGCCCGCCGGGCTGTAATGGGTAACATTTGAGTGCCATACCCAGGGTGAAAATGAACTCCACGACTAACAGCCAGCCCGCCAGGAAAGGGTTGACCAGAAAATAGATTAAAGGATTAATAATAAGAAAGGCTATGATCGTCAACTTATACCAAACCGGTGATTGGCCAAGGAAGTTTTTGACGAATGCGCGTCTAAAAGTCATATCCATGCTGTTATCGCTCTCCTGAATGTAATACAAAGAAATCAAGCTTATAGGCTAGTCAATTCAACCGTCGAAGGCGAGTGAAATGAATAAATTGTTCTGGAACTGCTTAGTTAAAGGAAGATAGTGCCAAGCTATGCACAGTTTCAACATAAGTACCGAAAGGGCGCTATAACATGAGATTTTCGTCTGGTATGATGAGCCGAAATACATCGCTTATAAAAAGTCCTAAACGGAACGTAAAAAACATGGTTATTAAGGCACAAAGTCCTGCCGGTTTCGCCGAAGAGTACATCATTGAAAGTATTTGGAACAACCGCTTTGCGCCGGGAACTATTCTACCTGCTGAACGCGAACTTTCAGAATTAATTGGCGTAACACGCACCACATTACGTGAGGTTTTACAGAGGCTTGCACGCGATGGCTGGCTGACGATTCAGCATGGAAAACCGACCAAAGTCAATAATTTCTGGGAAACATCGGGGCTGAGTATTCTGGAAACCTTGGCTCGTCTGGATCACGACAGCGTGCCGCAACTCATCGATGATCTTCTTTCTGTCAGAACCAATATTGCCACCATTTTTATTCGCAAAGCGATGCGACGTAATCCAGAAGAGACACAGCAGGTTCTTGCAAAAGCGCAGGGAGTCTCTGATAGCTCTGAAGCCTTTAACGAGTTAGATTACGGGATATTTCGTGGTCTTGCTTTTGCTTCAGGCAACCCAATTTACGGTCTGATTATTAACGGATTACGTGGCTTATATACCCGCGTTGGTCGTTATTATTTCTCCAACCCTGAGGCTCGTAAACTGGCGATTGCTTTTTATCAGAAACTATCTCGCATTTGCGATGAAAAGAGCCATGATCAAATTGTTGATTGCGTACGTGATTATGGCCGTCAGAGTGGTGAAATCTGGCACAGTATGCAAAGCGCGATGCCTGGCGATCTGACTGACAAAAAACGTTAGTCATTCAGGCACTCCGTTGGATTTAGAAAGGAAAGGGCGCAATGCGCCCTTTTTGTGGACATAACCGACCGCTTAAAATCACAGCGGTGTCGGGCGAGGTGGGCAACGTTCCAGTAATTCTACGCCACCGTCTTCATTTAACTGCTCCATGAATAAATCAAAGCCCCACAGGCGATGAATGTGTTTCATCACTTCCCGACAACTCTTGTCAAGCGGAGCGCGGTCCTGCGGGATGTAACGCAGCGTCAGAGAACGATCACCACGCAAATCCACATTCCAGACCTGAATGTTAGGTTCATGATCGCTCAGATTGTACTGAGCTGATAACTCTTGGCGGATCGCCCGGTAACCTTCTTCATTATGAATTGCCGCGATTTCCAGATAATTATTGTGATCATCGTCGAGTACGGTGAAAAGTTTGAAGTCACGCATAACTTTCGGTGACAGGAACTGGCTGATAAAGCTCTCATCCTTGAAATCGCGCATAGCAAAATGCAGCGTATCCAGCCAGTCGGATCCGGCGATGTCCGGGAACCAGTAACGATCTTCGTCTGTCGGTGACTGACAGATACGCTTAATGTCCTGGAACATGGCAAACCCCAGTGCATAAGGGTTTATTCCATTATAATAAGGGCTGTTGTATGGCGGCTGGAAGATCACGTTGGTATGGCTGTGGAGGAATTCCAGGATGAATTTCTCTGACACTTTTCCTTCGTCGTACAGATGATTAAGGATGGTGTAATGCCAGAAGGTTGCCCAGCCTTCGTTCATGACCTGTGTCTGTTTTTGTGGATAAAAATATTGGCTGATTTTTCGTACAATACGCAGGGTTTCTCGCTGCCATGACTCCAGAAGCGGCGCATTTTTTTCCATAAAATAGAGGATATTTTCCTGCGGCTCGGATGGAAAACGGCGAATTTGTTCCGGTGCATCCACGTTGTCTTTGCGTGGCAGCGTTTTCCACAGTGAGTTTACCTGGCTTTGCAGATAGGTCTCGCGGCTTTCCTGCCTGGCCTTCTCTTCCAGCAGTGAAATTTTCTGCGGTCTTTTGTAACGGTCAACGCCGTAGTTCATCAGGGCATGGCATGAGTCGAGCAATCGCTCCACTTCTTCAACACCATAACGTTCTTCGCACTGGCTAATGTAGCGACGGGCAAAGAGCAGGTAATCCACAATTGAACTCGCATCGGTCCAGCTGCGGAACAAATAGTTGTTCTTAAAGAAAGAGTTATGCCCGTAACAGGCGTGCGCCATCACCAAAGCCTGCATGGTCATGGTATTTTCTTCCATCAGATAGGCAATACAGGGGTTAGAGTTGATGACAATCTCATACGCCAACCCTTGCTGACCGTGCTTATAGCGCTGCTCAGTTTCGATAAACTTCTTGCCGAAAGACCAGTGCGTATAATTTATCGGCATACCGATGCTGGAATAGGCATCCATCATTTGTTCGGAAGTAATGACTTCAATTTGGTGCGGATAGGTTTCAAGCCGGTATGACTTCGCGACCCGATCAATTTCCTCGAGGTAAGTCTGCAATAACTCAAACGTCCAGTCCGGTTCATCGCTCAGGCATTTATCTTCAGTATTATGTTCCTGGGTCTTTGTCGTCATAAGCCGCCACCTTCATTCAGTTACGGACGCAGCTGCGTGTCTAATTCAGAACTGTTCCTTACTCATTTGCGCGCCCCTAGATAATCGTAGCTCAATCCAGAGGTTATGCAGGATCAGTTTGAAGTCACGGGCTTTTTTAGCTTTTCGCACCGCGGTAAAAGGGGGCAGTCGGGCGAAAAGGGTAGAACCATCATTCTCCTCGGGTGCCAAACAGTCAATGCATTAACCTTAAATGCGCAGATATCAGTCAATATCATTTTATTAGAATAATATTCTGATAAATGGTGAGTATTGCAGAGTTAAATAACGAAATAATCGAGAGGTTAAACACTAATGCTGAGCAGTAACCCATGATGACTACCGCAGTCGTCATCTTAATTTCACGCTATGAGAGGTTGAATATTGCGCTTAATTGTTATTTTTAAGCAGCTATTGAAAAATAGCTTCAGATCAAGGATAAATAATTGTGAAATACCTCACGGTTATAGCTGTTGATGTTGGCGGTTTTTCACCATCAGGTTAGTTTCTTGGTCACAGAATATTATGCTTTATATTGCCTTTAACTGGAGCTGAGTATGCGCGTGGTAATTTTGGGCAGTGGCGTCGTCGGTGTCGCCAGTGCCTGGTATCTGGCGAAGGCCGGTCATCAGGTCACCGTAATCGACAGGCAGGCCGGACCTGCGGAAGAAACTAGCGCAGGCAATGCCGGACAAATCTCCCCTGGCTATGCCGCGCCGTGGGCGGCTCCTGGTGTTCCACTGAAGGCCATTAAATGGATGTTTCAGCGCCATGCCCCCTTGGCTATACGCCTTGATGGCAGTCGCTTCCAGTTGCAATGGATGTATCAAATGCTGCGCAACTGCAATATGGATCACTACCAAACCAACAAAAGCCGAATGGTCAGACTGGCTGAATACAGTCGCGACTGTTTGAAAGCATTACGCGAAGATACTGGCATTCAGTACGAAGGGCGACAGGGTGGCACATTGCAGCTGTTCCGTACTGCGCAGCAGTTTGAAAGCGCGTCTAAAGATATTGCTGTTTTGCAGGAAGCTGGCGTGCCTTACCAGTTGCTTGAAGCTAACCACCTAGCGACCGTCGAACCTGCGCTGGCAAAGGTTACCCACAAGCTGACGGGAGGGTTGCGCTTGCCTAACGACGAAACCGGTGACTGTCAGCTGTTTACTCGTCAACTGGCAGAAATGGCGCGTCAGGCAGGGGTTGTCTTCCAATTCAACCGCCGCGTAGATAAGTTATTGGTCGACAATGGGCAGGTAACCGGCGTGCAGTGCGGTGCTGAGGTCGTGAAGGGTGATGCTTATGTGGTGGCCTTTGGTTCCTATTCCACATCGTTACTGGCCGATTTGATATCCATTCCGGTGTATCCGCTGAAAGGCTATTCGCTGACGATCCCTATAACCGATCCCGCTTCTGCGCCATATTCCACCGTACTCGACGAGACTTACAAAATCGCTATTACTCGTTTTGATGATAGGATTCGTGTGGGCGGAATGGCTGAAATCGTCGGATTCAATACCCAGTTAGCCAAAGCGCGGCGTGAGACGCTGGAAATGGTGGTGCGGAATCTTTATCCGCACGGTGGGAATATTGAACAGGCCACTTTTTGGACCGGGCTACGGCCGATGACGCCAGACGGTACGCCGATTGTTGGCAAAACTCGGATCAAAAATCTTTTCCTCAACACCGGCCACGGTACGCTGGGCTGGACCATGGCATGCGGCTCCGGTCAGCTGTTGGCAGACATTATGTCAGGTGTCACACCGGCGATCCCTGCTGATGATCTGGCCGTTGAACGTTACAGTGCGGACTTTGCGGCAACCCATCCTACTGTTCATAAGATGCATCCGGTAGGGTAAAAAATTTAACCCAGGCGGGTCAGACGGCCCGTTGAGGACTTACTGGCCCGACGCGCAAGCAGTGCCAGGCATCCTCCGGCCATCATCACCAGCGCAAGGCTCAGTTTGGGTTGCAATGGCAGAGCCATTGCAACAAAACCGAACAGTGCGCCTCCCGTCATTTGTACCGACCCGACTAAAGCTGACGCAACGCCCGCTTCATTGGAAAACGGCTCCAGCGCATAACTTGTGGCCGGGCCCATCAGGAATGCCAGACCAGCACAGGCGCTGGCAACAGGCACCATATACAGCCACGTGGCGTGTTGCGCTTCGGGGGCAACCAGTGTCAGACCGGCTATTAACCCTGCGCATCCCATAAACATCAACAGGCTTCCGCTCGCCAGACAAAGGGGTCTCCCCACTTTTTGGATAATACGATTAGCAACAAAGCTCACTGCCATGATCCAGAAACCGTTGGCACCAAATACCAATGAGAACTCAAACGGAGTCAGCCCGGCCTGACTCATCAGCACCGTCGGTGCCAAAGAGACATAGGTGAGTGCCATGCCCATTGCACCTGCATTGACGGCCGCAAAAGTAATGAAGCGTTTATTAAGCAAAATCCTCGCGTATTGTTTAAACGGTAGAACGCCACCCGATTGTGTATCGACGGGACGGGTTTCCGGCAACTTGATCAAAATCAGGATCAGCACTGCGATGGTGTAGCCCGACAGCGCCCAAAAAGGTGCGCGCCAGCCATAATATTGGGCGATCAACCCGCCAATCAACGGGGCTAAGGCCGGGATAATATTCAATGTGCCGTTAAGAAAACCGTAAGCCCGCGCTGCATCGTTGCCGCTCATGCGGTCGCGCACGCCGCTGAAAATAACCACTGATGTGCAGCAAACGGCCAAGCCCTGAATGACGCGTGAAAGCATAAACATGAATGATGATACCGACGTGGCGGCAACGGCAGCGCCGACCAGGTAGACCAATACGCCGATTATGGCTATCGGGCGGCGACCAAAGCGGTCGACCAGTGGCCCTGCAATGAGTTGACCTAATCCCATGACCAGAATGAACAATGAAATAGAGGATTGAATCACCTCCTCGGAACTGTTTAACCCTTGGGCGATAGCCGGAATAGCTGGCAGATAGAGATCGATCCCTAAAGGTCCCAGCAGGACAAGGCTTAATAGCAGAAAAAGGAACTTTTGCATAGAAAACATCACAGTCCATGTTTGAAAGGAAGAATAAGGGTAATGATTTCATCCGAGGATGGAAAGAGGCGGTTAAATATTGGCGGTAAAATAATTAATAAGATCAGGGCACTACTGCCGTGGTGCCCGTGACTCTTTGGTGTTCAGTCGAAGGTTATTTTTTCTTCCAGAAATCGTCAAATACCGTGACCGGCGGCTGACGTTTATGTTCAGTACGCTGGTACCATCCATCAATAATAGCCGCGGATTTGTCGTCAATTTTTTTGCCTTCGAGATAATCATCAATCAACTCGTAGGTAACGCCAAGTGCCACTTCATCTGGCAGAGAAGGTCGGTCTTCTTCCAGGTCAGCTGTCGGTACCTTGGTGTATAAATGTGCAGGGCAGCCGAGATAATGGAGAAGTGCTTTCCCCTGCCGTTTGTTCAGGCGAAAAAGCGGATTGATGTCGGTGCCACCGTCGCCATATTTGGTGAAGAAACCTGTCACAGCCTCTGCCGCGTGATCGGTGCCGACCACCACGCCTTTCTTCATCCCCGCGATGCTGTACTGCGCTTTCATGCGTTCGCGTGCTTTTTCATTGCCTTTTATAAAGTCGCTTAACTCTATGCCTATCGCTCGCAGAGTGGCCTCACTGGCCAGCACTGCTTCTTTGATATTCACAGTAAGAACTTGATCGGGTTTGATAAAGTCAATGGCATCTACACAGTCGGACTCGTCAG
Source organism: Ewingella sp. S1.OA.A_B6 (assembly GCF_049889095.1). Lineage (NCBI taxonomy): Bacteria > Pseudomonadati > Pseudomonadota > Gammaproteobacteria > Enterobacterales > Yersiniaceae > Ewingella > Ewingella sp. S1.OA.A_B6. The sequence goes on from NZ_JBLJFK010000001.1 coordinate 1,003,030, forward strand.
CCTGCACGCCGTAGGGTAAACGTACTCCAATGAACTGGTAACTATCATCGGCGGTTTGTGCCCGTAACTCACTAATTGCCGTTTGGCAAAGTTTACCGGTGAGAGTAGAATCCTGCCCGCCGCTGATGCCCAGTACCAGTGATTTGATAAAGGGATGCGCCAGCAGATAATTTTTTAGGAAATCTACGCTAACGCGAACTTCCTGTGCCGCATCGATATTCGGTTTAACGTGCAGAGCCTGAATAATCTCTTGTTGTAAAGCCATGACCACTCCTCCTGAATGCAGCCGGCGAGGAACTCGCGGTGCAATAAGATGTTGTAAACTGCTCTAAAGCTAACTCGCTCTGCTCAAAAGGACAAGATACCGTTTAGGGGTTAGACAGGAATCCGTTCTTTCAAGTGTAGATATTGAGCACGCGACCTTTTAGGCGAGTGAATAAATCATTATTCAGGGCTGAATTTAAAGAAAGGGCTAACAAAGTGTAATGATTTTGGTTGTTTCTATTGCAGAAGATCGCTGTCACTCGGAACTGTCTAAAAAATCCCGTAAAAAAAGGATATCAGCCCCAAGGTGCTGTATATTCGTTCGAGTTTTGTATGTTTGAATGTGGGTCCGTGCGTCATCGAAGGGAGTTGCCAGGCTTGGTTAAGGGAACTTAATAAATGGCAGAGTTATTTCGATGAGTACTGTTAATTTTAGTTAAGTTCTAGCGCTATGGCGTGTTATTAGCCTTAAGTTTATTGGGGAAGCAAAATGTTTTTTCAGGTTGTACGTCGTTTACCTGCCTACGCCGTAGTATGCGGTGCAGCGTTGTTCAGTATCACAAGCCTTGCAGATACCACCATTTTTACCTCGATGGACGATCCGTCCACGGCTAAAAAACCTTTCGAAGGCAATATTCAGGCTGGTTACTCGGCGCAGACCGGTAACACCACTAACTCATTGCTGAGTGCTGATACCACCATGACGTGGTTTAACACCAGCACAGCCAACAGTATCTGGGGTTCTGCACGTAACGCCTCATCGTCAGGTGTGCGTTCTTCTGAGAAATATCAGGCCGGTGCTCGTAGTCGTTATAACCTTGACGACAGCAACTACGTGTTTGGTCAGGGCAGCTGGCTCAGTGACCGTTACAACGGCTATCGCGCACGTGATGTTGGGACAGTGGGTTACGGTCGTCAGATTTGGAACGGGCCGGTTCATACTTTGAATCTGGAAGCGGGTCCTGGTGTTCGTCACGATGAGTATCAGCAGGGTGGGAATTCCACGCGTGCTCTGGTTTATGGTTCTGGCGTATACGGTTATAAAATCAGTGATACAGCCCAGTTCACCCAGGCATTCTCCGTGCTGGCGAACGATGAAACCACTTACAACTCAGAGACTGCATTGAAAGTGGCCATTAATAGCCATTTCTCACTGAAAGTCGCTTATGACGTGACGTATAACACTAAACCACCGGCAAGTGCTCCGGATAAGACGGATACCGTGACCTCGATAAATCTGGTCTACGGCATGTAATTTCGATGCCTGGGCGGTACCGTAAATATTAAGTAATAATAAAGCCAGTATATTGTTCTGCTGGCTTTTTAATTGGGATATAAGAAGGTAGATGACAATATTGACGTTTATAAAAGACGTTCACTAATCCAAAACTTTTCCACGCGGATAATATTAGAGAGATCAAAATCTGCCATATCCTCCTTAAAATCATTGCTCTGAATATATTTTCTGTCTAAAGCTTTAGTGTCACTTTTTGCCGGATAACTGACTATGGCCATCACCTTATCCGCATTATCATCAGCTCCCCAACAGACGTCATTTACCTCAATGCCAAACTTTGGAAGACTTGATTGACACGATTTGATTGTGTGGGAAGGGGAACAGCCGGAAAAAAATTTAACCGGCTGTTTTAAAAATTATGGTTAGTTATTCTGAACCTGCTTGTGGAATAACTCGCGGAATACTGGATAAATATCCTCTTGTTCGCGGATATGTTGCATAGCGAAATTACCGAACTTTTCTTTTAGGACTTCATACTCGCGCCATAACGTCTGGTGAGCGCGACGTGTTATCTCGATATAGCTGTAATAACGCACCATCGGGAGCAGTTTTTGTGCCAAAACCTGATGACACAACGGTGAGTCATCAGCCCAGTTATCACCATCAGACGCCTGCGCTGCATAGATGTTCCAAATCGCCGGGTCATAGCGTTCCAGAATAACTTCATGCATCAATTTGAGCGCACTGGATACAATGGTGCCGCCAGTTTCCTGCGAGTAGAAGAATTCCTGTTCATCGACTTCTTTCGCCTGCGTATGGTGCCGGATGTAGACCACGTCCACGTTTTTATAGGTTCTGCTCAGGAACAGATAAAGCAGAATATAGAACCGTTTGGCCATATCTTTGGTTGCCTGATCCATGGAGCCAGAGACATCCATCAGACAGAACATCACTGCCTGGCTGGAAGGTTCCGGGCGACGTTCATAGTTTCTGTAGCGTAAATCAAAGGTGTCGATAAACGGCGTTTTGGCGATTTTCTGCCGCAACTCTGCAATCTCCTTGCGCAGCCGTTCCTCCTCTAATAGTTGCGCCGGTTCGCTGTTTTCCACTTCGGTCAACGTGGATTCCAGTGCGCGCAACTCCCGTTTTTTTCCTGCCGTCATCGCGGTGCGTCGGGCAAGTGAATTTTGTAGTGATCGCACCACACTGATATTGGCAGGTACGCCATTGGAGGTATAACCGGAGCGGTGGGTTTTATATTCGGTTATCTGTCGGTGTTGGTTTTTCTGTAAATTGGGCAGCGCCAGATCCTCGAACAGAAGATCAAGGTACTCATCTTTAGAGATCTGGAAGGAGAACTCATCCTGACCTTCACCATCTTGACTGGCGTCACCTTTGCCACTCCCGCCACCAGCACCTCCCGGCGGGCGCTCGATGCGGTCATTCTGGACGAAGTGATCATTACCGGGGTGAACGCGGTGACGTAAGCCACCGCGCCCCTGATGAAACATAGGTTCGTTGATATCTTCAATGGGGATCGAAACGGACTCCCCACTGTCGATGTCGGTAACCGAACGCTTGTTGATGGCTTCGGCAATCGACTGTTTGATTTGCGATTTATAGCGGCGCAAAAAGCGCTGGCGGTTAACCGCGCTTTTATTCTTGCCATTCAGTCGGCGGTCAATAAAGTACGTCATATTTCCCCCAAACGACGTTGCCATCGATCCTCGGTTATGAGGATTTTCTCACGCGTAGATACCATTCGCACAACAGACGAACCTGTTTGCGTGTATATCCTTTTTCCATCATTCGGTCGACAAAGTCATCGTGTTTCTTCTGTTCATCGGTTGATGTTTTAGCGTTAAACGAGATAACTGGCAGTAATTCTTCGGTATTTGAGAACATTTTTTTCTCAATCACCGTGCGCAATTTCTCGTAACTGGTCCAGTTCGGATTACGCCCGCTATTTTGTGCTCTTGCGCGCAACACGAAATTGACTATTTCGTTCCGGAAGTCCTTCGGATTGCTGATCCCGGCTGGTTTTTCAATTTTCTCCAGCTCAGCATTTAACGCCTCTCGATCAAACAGCTGGCCGGTATCCGGATCGCGATATTCCTGATCCTGGATCCAGAAATCGGCGTAAGTGACATAACGGTCGAAAATGTTCTGGCCATATTCTGAGTAGGACTCCAGATAGGCGGTCTGAATCTCTTTGCCGATGAATTCAGCATATTTCGGGATCAGATACCCCTTCAGGTGCTCAAGATATTTTTCTGCGATATCCTGCGGAAACTGCTCGCGCTCAATCTGCTGTTCCAGTACATAAAATAGGTGAACCGGGTTAGCCGCGACTTCTGCGTGATCGAAGTTGAAGACGCGCGACAGTATTTTGAAAGCAAAACGCGTCGAGAGGCCGTTCATGCCTTCATCCACACCCGCATAATCACGATACTCCTGATAAGACTTGGCTTTAGGGTCTGTGTCTTTGAGGCTTTCACCGTCATACACCCGCATTTTGGAATAGCTGCTGGAGTTTTCCGGTACTTTGAGTCGGGACAAAATAGAAAAGCGGGCCAGCGTTTCCAGCGTGCCAGGGGCACAAGGTGCATGCACCAGTTCACTGTTGCTGAGCAGCTTGTCATAGATTTTCATCTCTTCCGACACGCGCAAGCAGTAAGGCACTTTGACGATATAAACGCGGTCAAGGAAGGCTTCGTTATTCTTGTTATTACGGAAGGTCACCCATTCTGATTCGTTGGAGTGGGCAAGAATGATGCCGTTGAACGGCAGGGCTGAAATCCCCTCAGTTCCGTTGTAGTTACCTTCCTGCGTCGCGGTCAGCAGCGGATGGAGCACTTTGATCGGCGCTTTGAACATCTCGACGAACTCCATCACCCCTTGGTTAGCCCTACATAGGGCGCCAGAATAACCGTAAGCATCGGGATCGTTTTGCGCATGGTTCTCCAGTTTTCGGATATCCACTTTCCCAACCAGCGCGGAGATGTCCTGATTGTTCTCATCGCCGGGTTCAGTTTTGGCGATAGCGATCTGTTCCAGGATGGAAGGCCAAACTTTAATGACTTTAAATTTGGTGATATCTCCGCCAAATTCGTGCAGACGTTTGGCAGCCCATGGGGACATAATTGTGCCCAGATAGCGGGTAGGGATGTTGTACTCTTTTTCAAGAATAGTGGCATCTTCCTGTGGGTTGAACAGGCACAGCGGATGATCGTTGACCGGACTGCGGTCACCGTTAGCGCTTAACACATAAATCGGCACTCGCTGCATCAGGGCTTTCAGACGTTCAGCCAGAGAGGATTTACCACCACCCACCGGGCCCAGTAAATAAAGGATCTGTTTCTTTTCTTCCAACCCTTGCGCGGCGTGTTTTAGATAGGAAACTATCTGTTCGATAGCATCTTCCATTCCATAAAATTCTTCAAATGCAGGATAACGGGCCACCACCCGGTTAGAGAATAAACGCGACAAGCGTGGTTCAAGCGCGGTGTCTACCATGACTGGTTCACCGATTGCCATCAGCAGACGTTCTGCGGCGTTGACATAGGCGCTGCGATCCTGCTTAGCAATCGTAAGGAATTCCTGAAGTGTGAACTCTTCGTCCTTGGCAGCCTCATAGCGCTGGCGATAATGGTCAAATATGTTCATACGATGCCCGTCCTTCGTTAATAGCACAGGTAAATGAGAGCGTTAGGAATCTATCTGCTCCCGGAGGAAAGCTCCCCACCTCAGTACAGCAACCCTCATGCCAACTTGCAGAAACCCATTCTTGGTACTGATAGACCTGAAAGTGGCCGGTCAGGTACCCGCGGGTCGGGAAGCGCCTTAGATGGAGTCTTTCATCTATTAATAAGCGTAGTTTGGCATTAGAAAAATTTCCTCTACCGTCCTCCCATTTTTTAAGATATATCAATGACTCACTTAAGGGACTTCTACTTTAAAGCCTTGCAGGGCGTGGGGTGAGAGGGTGATGAAACTCTTTTAGTCATTTTTATTTCATACTTTGCATATAGATTAAGCGATCGTCTTGGTTTTCATGAGCAAGTAAAAGTATCACTGAAATTGCTAAGCGGAGGGATAACTCTTCGCATACACTGATGGCGGTATTTTACAATAAGGGATTTATTCACAATGAAAGGTACGCATTTCAGAGCACTGTCTATCGCAGCGACTGCCATTATGTTCAGCCACGCGGCCGTGGCTGACACATGGTCACTGGGCGCATCTGTTTTAGTCAGCCCGAACCCGTATCGCGGTTATGATACTAAAGTTTACCCGATTCCTATCATCAGTTACGAAAGCGATGATTTTTACTTCCATACGCTGACTGCCGGTTACTACCTGTGGAAAGATGACAAAAATAAATTCAGCCTGACCGCCACTTATCTGCCATTTGGTTTTAATCCGAGCGATTCCGACGACAGTCAAATGAAGCGCCTGGACAAACGTCGTGGCACTTTGATGGGGGGACTGGCTTATTCCCATAATGAGGATTGGGGGACACTGCGTACCACCTTCAATGGCGATGTGCTGGATAACAGCGATGGTTTAGTGGCTGATGTCGCATATCTGTATGCATTCCATGCGGACAACTGGGCGCTGGTTCCCGGTGTCGGTGTGGCATGGAACAGCAGTAATCAGAACCAATATTATTACGGTATTAACAGTAATGAATCACGCCGTAGTGGCTTGAGTTCCTACTCGCCTGGCGACAGTTTCAGTCCTTATGTAGAGCTTTCTGCCAAATACAATTTCACCAAAGAGTGGCAAGGTTTCTTTACTGGCCGTTATATTCGTTTAGCTAGCGAAGTAACAGACAGCCCAATGGTTGAGAAAAACTATATCGGCGTACTATGGACCGGCGTGACGTACAGTTTCTAAGGCGTCAATGCGTTAAATTGGTGCGCTGAAGGTGACTTAATGGGGCTTTATGCCCCATTTGCACATTTGTGGTGCGTGGAATAACAGTATGGAAAGGCAACTATCGCTGGCTGATGGTCATTGCCAGTTTCGCTGGTGTAGCTGAGGTGCTTTTTTGTGGTGCGCTCACGCTAGCTGTTTCAACACAAACCATGGTTTTGTAGCTGTTATCAGCCATATCTTTCATGCTTGCGGACAGTTCGGCACCTGGATTCCAGGCCACCACATCACTGTTGAAATGATGTTCTATCACCAAGGTTCGTTCCAGTGAAGAGTCGATAATCAGACTGGTGGCCTCCGGCGTAGTAAAGATGCGGTCAGTCTGGCCATTGAAAGTCAATGCACCTTGTTGCTGGGCTGTTTTGCCACCATCCACTTTATCTATGTAGTTTCTACCCAACCCTGACACTTTTACTTTATCGATATCGCCAATATTGAAATAAGCGTGCAGCGCACTGGTCGTTTCAAAATCACCGTCTGATTCCAGCTCAATATGGCACTCGGCGCCAAGCTCAAAGCGGGCGGTGAGGGTGAAATCATGCGGCCATAGCTTGAGGGTCTCCGCGCTCTGTTTCAAGGTCAGAATCAGTTCTACGCCTTGCTCATTTTCCTGATGAGAGGTCAACTCCCACGCAAGAATGCGTGCAAAACCATGGGAAGGTTGGCCAGCCGGGCCAAACCATGGCCAGCAAATCGGTACGCCACCGCGAATAGCCACGCCATTTTTAAACGCAGATTCGCTGCTCATCCACAATACTGGCTGTTCACCCTGTGGCTGATAGGCCAGTAGATGTGCACCTTGCAGGGTAATGGCTGCGCGTACTTTAGGATGGTCGATCACCAGAACGGGTAATTCATCAATCTGACGCTGGCTGATCACCGGCGTAATGGTTTTCAAAACGGGAAGGGTAAATAGTTGTGCTGTCATGAGATGGGTCCTGTGATTTTATTATAAATCCAGACCGGTGATGAACGGCTGCTTCACTGACCTTTGGTGCTTACTGTTATGCAGAAAGCAAAAGGGCGACTTGACGTCGCCCTTCAATCAGTTCATCACATCGGCCAATTATTTGGAGATGTGTGAAATCAGATCCAGAACTTTGTTTGAGTAGCCAGTTTCGTTATCGTACCAGGCAACCAGTTTCACAAAGTTGTCGTTCAGCGCGATACCTGCTTTAGCATCAAACACAGACGTCAGTTTTTCACCGTTGAAATCGGTAGAAACAACGTCGTCTTCGGTGTAGCCCAGAACGCCTTTCAGGTCGCCTTCAGACGCTGCTTTTTTGATTACTGCGCAGATATCTTTGTAAGACGCGCCTTTTTCCAGACGTGCAGTCAGGTCAACTACAGATACGTTAGGAGTTGGAACGCGGAATGCCATACCCGTCAGTTTACCGTTCAGAGCAGGAATAACTTTACCTACTGCTTTAGCTGCACCGGTAGAAGAAGGGATAATGTTCTGAGATGCGCCACGGCCGCCGCGCCAGTCTTTATGAGACGGGCCATCGACAGTTTTCTGCGTTGCGGTAGTTGCATGAACAGTGGTCATCAGGGCTTCAACGATACCAAAGTTGTCGTTGATAACTTTAGCCAGTGGTGCAAGGCAGTTAGTGGTGCAAGATGCGTTAGAAACGATTTCCTGACCTTTATATTCTTTATGGTTTACGCCCATAACGAACATAGGGGTGTCATCTTTAGATGGACCCGTCAGAACAACTTTCTTCGCGCCAGCTGCAATGTGTTTACGTGCAGTAGCATCATCCAGGAACAAGCCAGTAGCTTCAGCAACAACGTCAACGTTAACTTCGTTCCATTTCAGGTTAGCTGGGTCACGCTCAGCAGTAACACGGATGGTTTTGCCATTAACAACCAGATGACCGTCTTTAACTTCAACGGTGCCGTTAAAACGGCCATGTGTTGAGTCGTACTTCAGCATGTATGCCATGTATTCAGCGTCTAACAGATCGTTGATTGCTACGATCTCAATGTCAGAACGTTCTTGAGCAGCACGGAAAACAATGCGGCCGATACGGCCAAAACCGTTGATACCTACTTTGATAGTCATATATTCCACCAGCTATTTTTTAGTGAATAAAAGGTTGGTTGTAAAATTACAAAAACCTCGCTGAGCGTCAAGCGGAATCGTGTCAATTCTTGCTGTAAGTCAAAGCTCAGACTCACTTTTGCTCTGATATTGCACATTCCGTTTTTTAATCGGCTATAACCTACATGGGGACGATATGCCGAATATAAAGTGCAGTAACAACAAATATGTGATTTATGTCGCACACTGTTCTTACTTAACGCCGATGGCACACAGTTTAAGCCAAAACAGGCAGACTCGTTGTTAATTTTTTGTTATTATTAGCTGTTATTTTAGTTGATTTCCCTACCTGGCAGAGAATGACAACCATGGCCAATGAACCCAAAGAACCGACTCCGCAAGTGCAACTCACTGAAGTACAACATTATGTGACTCAAGAGCACGGAACTGAACGTCCGTACTCCGGTAAACTACTGCATAACAAGCGCGATGGGATCTACCATTGTCTGGTTTGCAACTCACCGCTGTTCTACTCCGATACCAAGTTTGACTCCGGATGTGGCTGGCCAAGTTTTTATCAACCGGTCACCCATGACGCAATTAATTATCTCACTGATAATACACACAATATGGAAAGGGTTGAGATTCGCTGTGCCAACTGCGGTGCCCACCTCGGTCACGTCTTCCCTGACGGCCCAGAGCCTACGGGTGACCGCTATTGTGTCAATTCCGCGTCAATGAGTTTCACCGATGGCGAGAACGGTGACACAACGGCCGGTTGAGTGTTAATGGGCATGTAATTTAAACGACAAAATCGATTCAGCCATTATTCATCCTTAGGTGAATAATCAGCCGAGATGAAGAGAGCTGTTGATGGAAATTAATGAGTTGGTCGGCGTGATGACGCCGGAGATTTATCAGCGCCTGTCGCAGGCAGTCGAGTTGGGAAAGTGGCCTGATGGCGTAGCGCTGACATCGGAGCAAAAAGACAACAGCTTACAGATGGTGATGCTGTACCAGGCGCGCCATAATAGTGATGCTCAGCATATGAGTATTGGCACTGACGGGCAGATTGTCACCAAGTCGAAGCAGGAACTGAAGCAGCAATTTGCGCAGGAAACATTAATCCGTATTAAACCTGAGTAGATCCCGACACCAAGGGCGCTTGATTGCGCCCTTGTACATTCTGTCGAAAGAGTAAAGTCGTTTAGTCCAGTGCAAGCACTGTCGCGCCGGCACGCTGCATTTCTTCTATAGCCTGCTGACTATCTTGTGGAGAAATATTTACCCCCCGGCACCCTTCAACCAACAGTGACACCTGGTAGCCCAATTCCAGTGCGTCCAGCACCGTAAATTTGACGCAATAATCGGTCGCCAGACCCATTACCAACACCTGTTCAATCTGCTGCTGCTGTAGCCAGCCATGCAGTGTGGTTGGAGCACGGTGGCCGTTATCGAAGAACGCGCTATAACTATCAATTCCGGCGTTTTGGCCTTTGCGTACCACATAGTCAATGGCATCGCGGTGCAGTAGCGGATGAAAATCAGCGCCGTGCTGCTCCTGTACGCAGTGTACTGGCCACCATACTTGCGACAGTCCGTCGAGTTCACCTGCAGTCCATGGTTCAGTGCCTGCATTTACAGCAAAACTGCCGTGGTTATACGGATGCCAGTCCTGTGAAGCCACCACGTCGATCCCCTGATCCTTACAGACCTTGATGGCCTGATTTGCGACGCTTATCACCGCATCACTATCCTTCACCTCCAGCGCACCGCCACGGCAGAAATCATTTTGCAGATCGACTAATAACAAAGCGCTTTTCATCAAGACTCCTTATTCGGTTAGCTCGCCGCGCAGGTCTTGCTGCATCAACGTACGGATCTCTTCCGGTAATAACGGTTGGCTGAGCAGATAATGGAGTTTAGTCAGCGCAGCTTCGACGGTCATATCAAAACCACTGATCACACCGGCATGCGCCAGGGCATTGCCGGTGGCGTAACCGCCCATATTGACCCGACCCGATATGCATTGTGTCAGGTTGACTACCACGATGCCGCGTTCAGATGCCTCTTTTAGCACTTTCAGCAGGTCGCCTTTTTGTGGTGCATTGCCGACCCCGTAGGAGCGCAGAATAAGCGCTTTAACGGGCTGCATCAGAAAGTTTTGTACCACCTCAGCAGAAATGCCCGGGTAAATCGTGACAACACCAATTGGCTGCGGGGTGATGTCATGTACCTTCAGCGTACCCGCCACCACCGGTAGCGATGGCGTAGACAGCCGGCGGATATGGATACCCGCTTCCAGCAGCGGCGCAAGATTGGGTGATGCGAAAGCGTCGAAACCATCGGCGTGAGCTTTGGTGCTGCGGTTACCACGATACAAACGATTGTTAAAGAACAGAGTGACTTCATTGACCGGATGATTGGCTGCGATGTACAACGCATTAAGAAGATTGATCTGCCCGTCAGAACGCAATGCCTCAAGTGGAATTTGTGACCCTGTCACAATTACCGGCTTACCGAGATTTTCCAGCATAAAAGAGAGCGCTGAGGCAGTGAACGCCATCGTGTCGGTGCCGTGCAAAATCACAAAACCGTCATATTGGTCGTAATTGGCCTGAATATCATCGGCGATATGCTGCCAGTCTTCCGGCGTCATGTCAGAAGAGTCCATCAGCGGCACATACTCCTGAATGGTGAACTCAGGCATTTCCGGGCGGTGGAACTCAGGCATTAAAGCCAGTTGGCGTTGTAAGTGCCCTGAAACCGGAATGTAGCCATTTTCAGATCGTTGCATTCCGATGGTGCCGCCAGTGTAAGCGACATAGATAGATTTTTTGGTCATTAACAGGATTCTTTGTGTTAAATAAGTGGGTGCATGATGTGCCTGAGTATAAAGGTATCTGCGCTTGCCCCAAAATAAAAAAGCCCGGTGATTCACTTTGGATGAATGAGCACCGGGCTTAGCTTTACAGACAACAAATATTACTTCACATCACCGCAGGTCAGGCACAGAGCATAACGGTTTTGCGGATCGTTCATGTTATTGAACAGGTCAGCCTGGGATTTTAGTTCCAGTGCTATTTTGCTGACCGGTGCAGGCAGGTAAGCCTGAACCGCAGCAGGCAACATAGCATGTGCTGAAGCGCTGATTTGTGAGAACACCATATCGGTCAGGCTGGGTTCACTGACGTACCAATTCAACTGCCATTTAGGCAATTTAGCCAGTTCAGCGGCTTTCTTCACTGCGTCATCGAAGTCGCCAAGCTGATCAACAAGTCCGTTGTTTTTTGCATCAGAACCAATCCACACGTGACCCTGGGCAATTTCGTCGATCTGCTCAGGTGTTTTGTTGCGTGCTTTGGCGACCAGACCGAGGAAGGTTTTATAACCGTTCTCGATGTTCATCTGCATCATCTGAGAGAACTCCGGCGGCAGCGCTTTGGTGGACGCAATATCTGCCAATGGTGAGGTTGCTACACCATCGGTGTGAACGCCAAAGTTATCCAATGTGTTCTGGTAGGTGTTGATCACGCCGAAGATACCGATAGAACCGGTCAGCGTACTCGGACTGGCAATAATATAATTCGCCGGCGTGGAGATCCAATAACCGCCGGATGCCGCCATGCCGCCCATTGAAACGACAACAGGCTTACCCGCAGCCCGGGCCGCGGCCAGTTCAGAACGTATCACTTCCGATGCACTCACGCTGCCGCCTGGGCTGTTGACGCGTAAGATGATGGCTTTGATTTTTGGATCCAGACGGGCATCGCGTATCTGCTGGGCGGTGGTATCACCGCCAACCGCGCCCGGTTGTTCTTCACCATCGTTAATCGCGCCATTGGCGAAGATCACTGCGATTTGTGGATCGGTGTTGTCTGGTTTTGGTTTCGGTGAATAATCATAAATACTGGTGAGATTGAAGTCCTTGGTTTTGTTATTCCAACCGAAGGCTTTTACCATGTCGTTTTCGGCCTCATTCCGTGAGGCAAGCGCGTCCACCAGTTTGCTGTTCAGCGCATATTGCGCCATATCGCCGCCGGTTTTTTGCATGCCTGCCAGCACGCCTGCTGCACCCGGGAACAGTTGTTCAGGCGTGAGCTGACGGTTAGCAGAAACTGTATTGAGGTAGTTACCCCAAAGCCCACCAATCCAACGGCTGTCAGCATCGCGCGCAGCAGGGGACATGTCATCACGAATTAGCGGCTCAACAGCTGACTTATAAGTGCCAACACGGAAGATATTGGTGGTGACTTTCAGCTTTTCGAGCAACGATTTGTAATAGAGGTTGTTGGTCGCGAAACCGTGCAGATCAACCGCGCCCTGTGGCGATAGGTAAATCTTATTGGCATAGCTGGCAAGGTAGTATTGTGACTGGTCGTAGCTGTCATCAATGGCGTAAATTGGCTTGCCGGTATCACGAAACTCACGCAGAGCTTTCCCGATATACTGCAACGAGGTCTGATCGGTGCCGGTAAAGTCGGTTAGCTGTAACACCATGCCGGTGATGTTCTTGTCATCTTTAGCCTGACGAATGGTATCCACCAGATCAAACAGTGAGTTCTCCTGCAAACGGTTACTGGAGGTTCCGAGTAGTTCGCGGCCCCACTGACGTACTTTATTATTGACGGACGGCTTATCAACCACCGTACCGCTAAGGTCTACCAGCAGCGCACCTTTGGTGGTATCAACGGGTTTGTCCTGAAATGAAAAATAGATCCCAACACCGACCAGAATGATCAGGACCAGGAACAGGTTGAGAATAAACTCTCTGACGAAATTAAGAAGACGCCAGGTCCACTTAAAAAAACCGGCGATAATTCGCCACAATGTACGCATGGTCTCTCCAACAATACGGTAAAAGTATCGCTATCCTAATGACCTGCCCGGAAAATGTCAGCTTTAAATCATCTCAGAATTTATCAATGATGCTGCGCTGAACAGTGATCCCTCCTCAATAGCGTTCTCCGGTTGGTAAAACGGCGTGTGCCTATGTTAACTTGACGTAAATGCCTATCATTATCAGATTATCTTAAAGGAGAGATTTATGGATGCTCTGGACTTATTAGTGAACCGCCGTTCGGCTTCCCGTCTGGCCGCACCAGCGCCCTCTGGCCAAGTACTGCAAAACATCATCAATGCTGGCATGCGCGCACCCGATCACGGAGCATTACAGCCGTGGCGCTTTGTGATTGCTGAAAATGAGGGGCTGACTCGCTTTAGTGAGTTATTGCGTGCCGCGGCGATCAAAGATGGCGCTGACGAGAAGGCCATCGAAAAGGCAACGCAGGCTCCATTGCGTGCGCCACAAATCATTACCATTATTGCGGCTTGTAAAGAAAGTCCGAAAGTGCCGCAGTGGGAGCAACTTTTGTCTGCCGGCTGTGCAGTACAGGCTATGCAAATGGCGGCGCTGGCGCAGGGCTTTAATGGCATCTGGCGCACCGGTGCCTGGACCGATCATTCCGATGTGCGTCAGGCCTTTAAATGTGGTCCGAATGATAAAATCGTCGGATTCCTCTATCTCGGTACCCCACAGTTAAAATCCAGTACGCAAATTATTCCCGCCGACAGTTCGTCTTTTGTCTCTTATTTCTAAGAGATCCTGCTTAGAATTCCACCGGTTTATCGGGAGATAGTCCGATAAACCGTATATTCGCTGACTTTGTGAGCGAATATCCTGCTCTGAACGGCTTCACTGCTTACCAATTGCTTCATCAACAGCTAACATACTCAAACCTGAAACCAGACGATGCTGTGAATAAAGGAAGGGATGATGATTGATAAGGCAATGATACGGACAATGGCGGGCCGGAAAATTGAGCGTGCCGCCTGATGCGTTTATTTATTGCCGAAAAACCCAGCCTCGCTCGCGCTATTGCTGATGTACTGCCCAAACCTCATCGTCGTGGTGACGGTTTTATCGCCTGTGGCAACGATCAGGTTGTAACCTGGTGCGTCGGTCACTTACTCGAACAAGCGCAGCCTGACGCCTACGACAGCCGTTACGCCCGCTGGACGCTCAACGATCTTCCCATCATCCCGGAAAAATGGCAGCTTCAGCCGCGTTCGTCAGTCGCCAAACAACTCAACGTGATCAAAAAACTGCTGCTGGAGGCTACACAGGTTATCCATGCAGGTGACCCGGATCGCGAAGGTCAACTGCTGGTGGATGAAGTTCTGGATTACCTTGAACTGACAGCAGAAAAACGTCAAAACGTTCAGCGCTGCCTGATCAACGATCTCAACCCGCAGGCGGTTGAGCGTGCTATTGAGCGGTTGCGTGACAACCGGGATTTCATACCACTGTGCGTCTCGGCGCTGGCGCGTTCCCGTGCTGACTGGTTGTATGGCATCAACATGACTCGTGCTTATACCATCCTTGGGCGCAACGCCGGATACAACGGCGTGCTGTCGGTCGGGCGCGTGCAGACTCCGGTGCTGGGTTTGGTGGTGCGCCGTGATGAAGAGATTGAAAACTTCGTCTCTAAAGATTATTTCGAGGTGAAAGCCCACATCGTAACGCCAACTGATGAGCGCTTTGTGGCGCTGTGGCAACCGAGTGAATCCTGCGAGCCATATCAGGACGAAGAAGGGCGGTTATTACATCGTCCTTTGGCCGATCACGTGGTGGCACGCATCGCCGGTCAGCCTGCTTTAGTTACCCATTATAATGACAAGCGAGAAAACGACATTGCGCCACTGCCGTTTTCGTTGTCGGCACTGCAGATTGAAGGCTCGAAGGCCTTCGCTCTCAGTGCCCAGCAAATTCTTGATATTTGCCAGCGTTTGTATGAAACGCACAAATTGATTACGTATCCGCGCTCCGACAGCCGATATTTACCTGATGAGCATTTCGCGGCGCGACATGCTGTGCTCAACGCCATTAGTATTCATCAGCCTGATTTGCTACCGCAACCGGCTGTAGACACTGACCGGCGCAACCGCTGCTGGGACGACAAAAAGGTCGATGCTCACCACGCCATCATTCCGACAGCGCGCAGCAGTAAAGTCAACCTGACTGACGATGAGCAAAAAATTTATAACCTGGTGGCGCGTCAATATCTGATGCAGTTCTGTCCGGATGCGGTATTCCGCAAGTGCGTGATTGATCTTGATATCGCCGGTGGAAAATTTATTGCCAAGGCGCGTTTTCTGGCTGAGGCCGGCTGGCGCACCCTGCTTGGTAGCAAAGAGCGTGACGAAGAGAACGAAGGCACGCCGTTGCCAGTGGTTGCTAAAGGGGATGAATTGCTGTGTGAAAGAGGTGAAGTGGTCGAGCGGCAAACTCAGCCACCACGGCCTTTTACTGACGCCACGTTGCTGTCTGCGATGACGGGTATTGCACGCTTTGTTCAGGATAAAGCGCTGAAAAAAGTCCTGCGCGCCACTGACGGGTTAGGCACCGAAGCAACCCGCGCGGGAATTATTGAATTGCTCTTTCGTCGCGAGTTTTTATACAAAAAAGGGCGCTATATCCATTCCAGCGATACCGGACGTGCGCTGATCCATTCGCTGCCTGATATTGCGGGCAGGCCCGATATGACGGCTGATTGGGAATCGACTCTGACCCGCATTAGCGAGAAAAATTGCCGCTATCAGGATTTTATGCAACCTCTGGTCGCGACCTTACAAAACCTGATTGTGCAGGCCAAAACTACCCGGGTTTCATCGGCATTTCGTACTATTCCGTCTAAACCAGCGGGTTCTGGCAAAGCCGCTACGGGTGCTAAAACTAAAAGCGCCAAAAGTGCACCTAAACGCCGCAAGGCACCCTCCAAAGGGAAGGACGCGACACATGATGAATAAATTGATAATGGTACTGTTGGTCAGTTCATCCCTGCTGACAACATCAGCGATAGCGAACCGTGCCGGGATGAGCAGTAATAGCGCGGATGTCGTCGTGCCGCTGCCGCCGCAAATCTGGAATAACAGTGGCAACAACCAGAACAGTGCGCCGACCTGCCACCGCTGCTGCATTTACGACAATACGAGCTACAGCGAAGGTGCTGTCGTCACCGCTGACAGTGTGGTTTTACAATGTGTGCGGGACCCGCAGGTGGTGGGGACTAACGATTTGAAATGGCAGCAGTTGAAAAAATAAGCCGGGTGCTTGGTTTCTACTGTTCTATTGGTTTCTACCGATCTAAAACAAGAAAAGGGCGCAGCACTTCGCATATAAGGTATAAAAAATACTGCGCCCCTGAGACAACATTACCCTTTCACTTTGACGCGAATCGCCTCTTTCTCTGCATCATTCAAAAATGCCATCGTCAGGCCGTTTTCCTGCGCCTGACGTATCTCTGCGGCGGTCAGTCCGGCTGCAGGAGCGGCAACGCGGTATTCGTGCTCAATTTCGATACCCTGAACCGCCGGATCGTCAGTATTGATAGAAGCCAACACGCCGTGACGCAGAAACACCGCCAAGGGATGGAGCGCCAGTGAGGAGACGGTGCTGGTCTGGATGTTTGAGGTGAGACAAGATTCAACGCCAATCTGATGTTTTGCCAGGAAGTCCATTAGCTCGGTATCTTCTGCCGCTTTTACGCCGTGACCGATACGCTCGGCGCCCAGTTCACGGATGGCCTGCCAGATGCTTTCAGGACCTGCGGCTTCACCGGCATGAACGGTAATACGCCAGCCCGCATCGCGGGCTTTATTGAAATGACTGAGGAACAGGCTGCCCGGGAAACCCAGCTCATCACCGGCCAGATCGAGGGCGGTAATACCGTCGCGATGCGCCAGTAAACCGTCCAGCTCCTGCAGGCAGGCTTCCTCACCAAACGTGCGGCTCAGGATACCAATCAGGCGCACGTCGATGTCATTTTCCTGACAGCCACGGCGGATCCCTTCTATCACAGCGTCTACCACGCCAGCCACGGGCAGTTGGTGCGTCATGGCCATGTAATAAGGTGAAAAACGCAGCTCGGTGTAGTGCAAACCGGCTCTGGCCGCATCTTCCACGTTTTCCTGTGCGACCCGGCGGCAGGCATCGAGATCGCCGAGAACTTTCACCCCCCAGTCGAGTTTTTGCAGGAAGCTCACCAGATCCGGTGCGGTCTCCATCACCTGAACGTGCGGGCGCAAAGTATCGATTTCACTGGCGGGCAGGGTGAGATTAAATTGGCGGCCTAAATCGAGAATAGTCTGAGCGCGGATGTTGCCATCAAGGTGGCGATGAATATCCGTCAGAGGAAGGCGAGGGTCTATCATGGTGTGCACTCATTATTGCCAGAAAGTGCGAGGCATTATAACGGGTTAATCGGCAGGAAGGGAATGTTGTTGCGCAACACTTCTCACATCTTGCCCTAAAAAAGCGTATTACTATTCTGTTCGGCCTGATTGAACGTGGATATGCATAGCACCGAACGCTTTATTAATGCTCAGACCAAAAAAACCCGTCCGGAGACGGGCTTATGCATGATGTATCAATTTCTAATTCAGTCAGTACTTATTGAGCATTCGGCGCAACAGGAGCGACCGGCGGTGCCAGTGGCTCTGGGGCTTCAGTTTGCGGCGCAACGCCGTTACCGCCGAAGACGCCAAACAGACCCATGAACTCCTGAAGGGTCATTTTCTGGCCATTCAGATTTACCTGATTGTCTGCATACTGGAAGCTGCTGGAAATGGTGTCATCTTTCAGCGTGGTAATTTTGAACATCTGTCCCATCGCCGCGATGCCCTGAACCTGCTGTTTTGCCAGTTTCTCCGCATCATCACCGCTGTAACCCTGAAGCTTAGCGGTCTGCATGGTCATTTCAGTTGCCATAGCTACCGGGATGGTCAGTTTTGCGTCAACTTTGTTTACCCACTGTGAAATCAGCTGGTCGCCACTCTGGATTTGAGAATCTGCGGCCGGTGCTTTCATGTCAACAAGCAGGTTGAAACTGCTTTCACCTTTACTGTTTTTCCAGCTCAGTGGAGAAATACTGATGCTAGGGTTGCCCTTGAGCAACGGTGTCAGGCTAGTGGTAAACAGTTCAGCTATCCTCTGCTCGTAAGCCGCCGGATCAATCTCATTCGACTGCGCCAGTAATTGCTGGGACTGTTGGTTGTATTTGTCAGAGAAGGCTTTCAGCGCCGCAGCATCAAGGCCGCTGACTTTCACCGTCAATTTACCGGATCCGAAATCAGCGCCCTGAATTTTCACCGCATCAAGGGTGTAATCTTGCTGACCCTTGATATTGCTACCATCTTCACTGAATTTACTCACCAGTTTGAAATTATCCAGAGACGCCGCATCTTTACCATCGACATTCACCAGGATTTGTTTAACGGTCAGATTCTGATCGCCAACGCTGACTTTAGACTGGCCCTGATGAGTATTACTGTCTATGGAGAAACCATTCAGGGTGACTTTCTCAAGCTGACCGAACTGATTTTGTGAGGTCAACGCGATGCTGTCACTTTTGCCATCGAAGGACACTTTAGTCAGATCTTTATCGACGGCGACATTGATATCCGCCCCGCCAAACTGCAGCTTGCTGGTATTCTTGTCGTAATCAACCGGAATGATGTTGATAGCCGAAGAACTCCCACCGCTGTAAGACACGCGGGTGTCAGCCGTCACCAGAGATTTACCCTTGGTAACGTCAAACAGTGGCTTCAGGGTTGGGGTGTTTTGCAGTTCGGAATGCACTGACGCCATGCTTGGGATGAGGTTGAATTTTTTCAACTGCGCTGCCGGGAAAGGGCCGTGATCGATGGTTTCGATAAAGGCAATTTCATCACCGGTTTTAAGCACGCTAGTTCCTGCCGCGGCTGCCGCTGCATCCGGTTTCAGAACGATACGTACCTGGCTGGAGAACAGGCCACGATGGTAATCCTGATAAGAAACGTTAACGCCGGCTTTAGGGAATGAAGACTGGAGTTGGCTGTTGGCATTGGCGGCCACCTCAACCATATGCTGCTCGACCATTTTACCGGTATACCACGAGACGCCTGTCCAGGCTGCGCCAAGGACCACAATGACGCTTACAGCGACTAACGATTTTTTCATAGCTCTGTTCATCCTTAGAAAATGTCCCCACAATAAAAAACGCCTTACGGCGCTATTTATTGTGGGTGAAGTAGGACCTAAATGGCAAATTTTTCACTGAAATTAGGTATTTTGCCTCATCGACCTATCCGAATTGAAGACTAAATCCGGTTGAACACCCGTGCAATACGGCCATTACCACTGATACTCACTGGCGATTCTATGGCAGCCAGATAACAAGATTCACCTGGTTTCAGCACCAGAGTCTGCTCCCCTTTTACCAGCACTGCCTGACCTTCAATACAGAAAATAATCGCGGCACTCTGCTGTTCCAGCACCTGATCTGTAGCGGACAGGTTGTGAATAGAGAAAGAGAAATCTTCGACTGGAATCGGAAAGTTAAGTTCAGCGCCGTGCTCAACCGGCGTGCTCAGCAAATTACTGGCAGGTTTGGCGGTGAACTTGAGGTTAGCCAGTAATTCAGGAATATCAATATATTTAGGGGTCAGTCCTGCTCGTAGTACGTTGTCAGAATTGGCCATCACCTCCAGTGAAACGCCACTCAAATAAGCATGTGGAGTTTCGGCATACAAGAACATGGCTTCGCCCGGCTGCAGGGTGATCACATTGAGTAGCAACGGCGAGAACAGACCGCTGTCATCCGGGTAAAAAACACGGATGCTGCGTATGGTATCCCATGGCTGGCCTTGTTGATTATCCAGTGCGGACTTCAGTACGCCAAGTGCCAACGACTTTGCTTCACCTTCCAGGCTGAGCAAACCGGCGAATAGGATTCGCAGGTGGTCTACGTCAGGATGCGTGAGGAATTCAGCAATGTGTGGGTTGGCGCCAGATACCGGCTGCAGCAGCGAAACAATATCACTTAATTCGCGAAAACCGTTCATCGCCTGAAAAGGCGTCAGGGCGTAGACCAGTTCAGGTTTATGGTTCGGATCTTTATAATTACGTTCTGCCGCATCAATCGCAATTCCAGCGGCATTCTCTTTGGCGAAACCTATTTCAGCAGCCCGCTTGCTTGGATGAACTTGGATCGAAAGCGGCTGATCGGCGCAGAGCACTTTAAACAGGAATGGTAGCTCACCGAAACGTTCTGCAACTTTCTTACCTAGCTGTTGTTCAAGGTTGGCACTGATTTGAGTGCGTAAGGAAATTTCCTGCCCTTGTGCATTGATGACATTAGAACTGCTTTTAGGGTGGGCACCCATCCACAATTCTGCCATCGGTTTGTTGTCAGGGTTGGTCATGCCATACAGTTTGGTCAATGCGTCAGTACTGCCCCAGGCGTAATTTTGTACGCCATTATTCATTTTTTGCATATGTCGTCCTGAGCTCCCAATCATGTAGGGGATGAAGTAAATAAAACTCTGCGCGTAGTAAACAATGACCTAAGCCGCTTAAGCAACTCCTGATGACAAAGATGAAGAAAAATTCCGGTGAGAGCTAAATCCCAGAATTCCGTCACTACGGCATTATGCCTCTTCGATATATGCCATTATACTCGTCGGGCCGCCGCTAAATACAACGTATGGGAGCGCGAGGCGGAGAGATTATAAACATTCATTTAAGAGTGCTAAGGAGACAGTAATGGCAGCAGTGACTCGCATTGAAAAAGACTCAATGGGTCCTATCGACGTACCGGCGGATAAGCTTTGGGGTGCTCAAACGCAGCGTTCACTCGAACATTTCCGTATCTCTTCTGAAAAAATGCCAGAAGCTCTGATCCATGCATTGGCGCAAACCAAGCGTGCGGCAGCCTGCGTGAATATGGATTTAGGCCTGCTGCCGGCCGAACGGGGCAATGCCATTATTGCTGCTGCCGATGAAGTGCTGGCTGGCAAGCACCCCACTGAGTTCCCGCTGGCTATCTGGCAGACCGGTTCCGGCACGCAAACCAACATGAATATGAACGAAGTGCTGGCTAACCGGGCGAGTGAGATCCTCGGTGGCGAGCGCGGCGAAGGGCGTAAAATTCATCCCAACGATGATGTGAACAAGAGCCAAAGTTCTAATGACGTTTTTCCTACGGCAATGCATGTGGCTGCAGTGATTGAACTGCGTGAAACGCTGTTGCCTGAACTGAAAGAGTTGCACAAAACGCTGGCGGCGAAATCTGAAGCTTTCAAAGATATTGTTAAAATCGGTCGTACACACTTGCAGGACGCAACACCGCTGACACTGGGCCAGGAAATTTCTGGCTGGGTCGCGATGCTGGCCCACAGCATGGTACATATCGAAGCCAGTATCCCGCATATTGCTGAATTAGCATTGGGTGGTACGGCGGTGGGAACCGGTCTGAATACCCATCCGGAATACGCGGTACGCGTTGCCAAAGCACTGGCTGAACAAACCAAACAACCGTTTGTGACCTCGCCTAATAAATTTGAAGCTCTGGCAACGTGCGATGCACTTGTGCATGGACATGGTGCGCTGAAAGGCCTGGCAGCCTCATTGATGAAGATTGCCAACGACGTTCGCTGGTTATCTTCGGGCCCGCGTTGCGGCATCGGTGAGATTGCCATTCCGGAAAACGAGCCAGGCAGTTCCATCATGCCAGGTAAAGTAAACCCGACCCAGTGTGAAGCGATGACTATGCTGTGCGCGCAAGTGCTGGGCAATGACGTAGCGGTTAACATCGGTGGCGCATCTGGCAACTTCGAGCTGAACGTTTTCCGCCCGATGGTGATCCACAACTTCCTGCAATCCATCCGCTTGCTGGCCGACGGCATGCGTGGTTTCAACGAGCATTGTGCGGTAGGTATCGAACCTGTACGTGACCGTATCACTCAGTTGCTCAATGAGTCACTGATGCTGGTGACGGCGCTTAATACCCATATTGGTTATGACAAAGCGGCAGAGATCGCCAAGAAAGCCCATAAAGAAGGGCTGACGCTGAAAGCCTCCGCGCTGAAGCTCGGTTATCTGACCGAAGCCCAGTTTGACGAATGGGTACGGCCAGAAGATATGGTAGGAAGTATGAAGGGGTAAACTGGGGTCAGTTTTATCACCTTTTAGTTACAAATTTAAATGCAAGGTCGCGGGCTCGCCGCCCACACTGGCCCAAAGGGTTTTAAACGAAACCCTTTGGAATCCTGCGTTTTTTGCTGCTGTAGCATCGAGGCTGCGCTGGTCACAATGGCCGTGTTTCAGGGGCCGCAATAATAGCCGCAAAATGTCAGCCCTACGGGCTTCCCGGCTGCGGGTTTACTCGACCTTTGGCCTCGCCCTTCGGGCCGTCGCAGTGCGACGTTGTCTCGCTACGCTCGGCTTAAGCCAACGGTAAAGATGTTGTCTCTCCACCGACTTGCCGGTGACATTTTGAATGCGGCCGAAGCTTCTTTAAAACTCCAAACCCAAACCCAAACCCAAATTCCAATTCAAAAGCAGACTTGTATTCGTTTTTAAAAAAGCCAAGGCCGCGTTCAAAACGACGTCGAATGAGTGGTGAGAAACGGTGAGAGTTTTCTTCGAGCTGATCCGAACCCGAAATAAGAGCACCGCGCAGCGGCGGAGTTTGCGGCTATAACGGAAATTCCTGAAACATGTCCATTGTGACCAGCGCAGGTGCTGTTTTTAAAAGAACCCGGGATTCTCAAGGGTGGTGGCGATAAGCCATCCTTGAGGCCAGTTTGGGTGGCAACCCAAGGTTTTGACGTTGAATTTAAAAAGCGACAGAGGAACGCAACCGCCCCAAACCTTAAGCGTCCAATTGGTCCGCCGACCAATCCGTGTAAAGGTGTAACCTTTTAATTAGCAGATTGAGCGACTGCGCCACCGGTTTATATTTATGTTTCACTGTGCCAGCATCGTAATCCAACAATTCGCCAATTTTAGGCGGCTGGACGGTCGGCGTTTTCAAACACAAAGCGATAAGCGGCATTGGGCAGGGGTGTTGCACCTGTTTCTGGCTGTTGCGATACCACACGCGGGCGATGGGTTGTACCTTCACCGGGCGTTTGATTTTCAGGATGGCATGTTCAGGAATGCGCTTAACGTCATTTATCTCGCGAGTAATGTTATCTGCCCACTGATCGCGACTGTAAGGCGGTACTGAACGTCCAGCGGTCAGGCTTTTATCCAATTGAGCCAGAATTTCTCCACGGCTGACATTTTTTATAATGTGCTTATTTGCCCAACCAAAACGCACGGAATCAGGGTCATTCAGGAAGGATATTGTCCGGTAGGCATTTAGCGTGATCAACCCGCGCAGGTGGGTATGCACGAACTCAAAGCGCTGCTCCCTGGCCAGGCCAGATTCCACCGTGACAATATGCTCCAACTCAGCTTTTAATTTGTTTACTTCTTCAATCAACAGCAGGGCGGCCTGATGTTCTGCTGCATCGACCGCGTAGCACAGTACTCCAGGCAGACGAACGGCAGATTTACTGCTGATATTCTCGCCATGATGATGAATAAACAGATTCTGAAAATGTTGTAGCGCGAGCTGGTGGGCTGCCTCACCGGTGTGGTGGGTAACCTGAATACGTTCGGCTGGGTTGAGCTCTTCACCTTTAGCAATATCGGGCAAACTGAATACGCGGGCCTGCAATAAATCGATCTGTTTTAAAAACCGGCTGAGATCGCCCAAAGCCAGTTCGAGTTCGTTGAAGCACTCGTTCATTCGGGCAATCAGGTCATAATGGGCCATATACTCTCCATTTAGTTACAACATGCAATTTAGTATAAAACAACTCAGCGTGCACACCTCAATTATATCCATCGCATTCAATCCAGTGTCATAGTGTCAGGCAGAAGTTGAAGGGGCACAACGCCCCTTAGATTTAGCCTTAGATTCAATTAAGATTTTAGATCTGGAACTGTGCGGGCTTCCTCCTCCAGATTCATCAGTCGGTATCCAACGATGATCGCCACGACCAGCATCGAACTGATAAACGCGGTTATGCCGTACCAGCCAAAGCTTTTCCAGAAGTAACCGCCAAGAGTCCCTGCAACGCTAGAACCGGCGTAGTAGGAGAATAAATAGAGTGACGATGCCTGACCTCTGGCACGACGGGCGCGGCGCCCAATCCAGCCGCTCGCTACAGAATGGGCAGCAAAAAAACCACCGGTGACTAAAATCATGCCGATGAAAATCGCCCACACGGGTGAGAATGCAGTGATCAGGATCCCGATCAACATCAGCGCGGTAGAACCCATCAATACCGGGCCACGGCCATAAACACCGGTCAGCGCACCCGCCTTTGGCGAACTGTAGGTGCCCATCAGGTAAACCACTGAGATCAGGCCAACCACCGCTTGGCTAAGATAATAGGGCGAACTGAGCAGTCGATAACCTATGTAGTTAAATAGGGTAACGAAGCTGCCCATCAATAAAAAACCTTCGGCAAACAACATTGGCAACCCTCTGTCGCGCCAATGTAGCTTAAAATTAATCAACATTTTCCGGGGTTTCAGAGAGCTGGCACGAAAATGTTTCGACGGCGGCAAAATACGCCAAAACATGATGGCTGACGCCAGCGCAAACAGCCCGACGACTGCCACCGCAATACGCCATGAAAAAAAATCGGTCAGCACGCCGCTGACCAGACGCCCGCTCATACCACCGATCGAGTTACCGCTGATATAAAGGCCCATCGAGAAGGCCACCACGCTGGGGTGGATCTCTTCACTCAGATAGGTCATAGCAACTGCGGCAACGCCGCTGAGGGATAGACCCACAAGTGCGCGCATCAGTAATATACCGTTCCAGCTTTGCATAAATGCACAAATCAGCGTACAGATTGCCGCCAGCATCAGCGCGACCACCATGACCGATTTACGCCCAACAGCGTCGGAGACCGGCCCGGTAAAAAGTAAACCTATCGCCATCAGACCGGTCGACAATGACAGCGATAGACTGCTGTTGGCCGGAGACACGCCGAAGTCATGTGACAGCACGGGTAAAATGGGTTGCACGCAATACAGCAGAGCGAAGGTCGCCAGACCGGCCGAAAACAGTGCAAGCGTCACCCGAATAAACTGCGGCGTGCCGCGTTTGATGAACGGCTTTTTAGACCGCGCAGAATAGGATGTGACAGAGAGTATTGGGTCATCGTTAACCGAATTGTGCTGATTGACCGAAAGATGGCTGGAATCTGATACAGCAGACTGACGTCCGGTGGTAGTCACTTAAGATCCTTAGCAAACGCATTTCATACAACTAAAGTTGTAAATGTATGAAAATTTTAACAGGACGACTTACTTTGTCTAATCTATCCGGAAGTAAATATGCTTATGTTTGGATGTAAACTCATCGCTATTGGCGCCATTGTTGCTGTTGCTAAATCATTTGTGAAATTAATGAGGCGGGTCGAATGGCCATGAAACTGCTGTTTTTCCATTCGATTACTATCAAGTTTCTGACCAATATGTGCACTAAATCACATAACGAATCAAATAGTTGACGACATATGGCAAAAACCTCAACATACCCATTAATCTTTATTTTGAAGCGCGAAAAATAACGGAGTTTCTCCTGTGAACCCTGATGGGCTACCCGGACACATTGATCAAATCAAGCAAACCAATATCGGTGTTGTTTACCGGCTGATCGATCAGTTTGGGCCAGTTTCGCGTATCGAGCTGTCTAAAAAAGCGCAGCTTGCTCCCGCCAGTATTACCAAAATTGTCCGTGAATTATTGCAGGCGCACCTGGTTAAGGAAACTGAGTTTCAGGACCCCGGTAGCCGTGGGCGTCCGGCCATTGGTCTGATGCTGGATACTGAAGCCTGGCACTACCTTTCTGCACGTATCAGTCTGGGCTTTATTACCCTTGGTTTACGCGATCTCAGCAGTAAACTGGTGGTTGAAGACGTGCTACCGCTTCCCGCAGATGCTGAATTACCGCTACTTGACCGTATTATCGGCGAGATTGATCGATTTTTTATCCGCTATCAGAACAAACTCGAACGTCTCACGGCGATCGCCATCACTTTACCCGGCATGATCAACGCCCGCTCTGGCGTGGTTCACCGTATGCCATTTTATGCTGACGTAAATGAAATGCCGCTGGGTAGTACACTCGGCGCACACACCGGTTTGCCGGTGTTTGTGCAGCATGATATCGGTGCCTGGACCATGGCGGAGGCGCTGTATGGTGCGTCCCGGGGTTGTAAGAATGTCATTCAGGTAGTGATTGACCACAACGTCGGAGCAGGAGTGATAACCGGTGGGCGTGTTTTACACGCGGGCAGCAGCAGTGTGGTTGAGATAGGCCACACTCAGGTTGACCCCTACGGCAAGCGCTGTTACTGCGGCAACCATGGTTGTCTGGAAACCGTGGCCAGTATTGACAATATTCTTGACCTGGTTCGTCAGCGTCTGGTGACCGCCGCCGGTTCTAGTTTGCAGGGGGTGCCGCTGACTGTCGAAGCCGTGTGTGAGGCCGCTAACCAAGGCGATCAATTGGCCCGCGATGTCATAGTCAGTGTCGGCCATAGCGTGGGGCGAATACTGGCAATCATGGTGAATTTATTTAATCCTGAAAAAGTCCTGATTGGTTCACCACTCAATTTCGCCAAAGAGATTCTGCATCCGGCGATTATGTCCTGTATTCAGCAACAATCGCTGCCTTCTTATAGTGAAAATATCAAACTAGAATCGACAGAGTTCTATAACCAGGGAACAATGCCCGGTGCCGCATTGGTCAAAGATGCACTGTATAATGGCTCATTGTTAATTACGTTATTGCAGGGTTAATTATCGCCATGAATTAACATGTAGAGTTTATATTAAAAGTAATAGAAATATTATTTCCCTGATTATTCATCTCAGCAACCAAAACATTGCGCTAACGCAAATCGTTCTCGTATCCTATCGCCTAAACTTTGAACCTATCACTTTGTCTCTGACCCTCCAGTCGGAGGTAATTTCTTAGTTAAACGGAGAGATCCCGGAGTCTGAATTTCATGTTAACGCACTTTTTCGTCACGGGTACGGATGCTCGTGTAGGTAAAACCATCGTCACTCGTGCTTTGCTTCAGGCCATGGCAGCGCAAGGTAAGTGTGCATTGGGCTATAAACCTGTCGCCACAGGAAGCCAGGAGTTGGCAGACGGTATCCGAAATAAAGACGCGGTAACGCTGCAAAACTCCTCAACTATTTCTTATCCTTACGAAAAAATAACACCGTTAGCTTTATTAGATGAAGATATTTACGTCAGTAATATTCCTGAAAATATTTTTGAAATAATGACGTCAGGTTTGAATTTTATGCTTGAAGGGGGGGATGCCGTGGTCGTTGAAGGCTGTGATGGCTGGAAAACACTGATCACTCCGGATCGTTTTTATTCTGATTGGGTTCGTCAGCAAAATATACCGGTCATCTTGGTGGTTGGTATTCAGGAAGGCTGTGTTAGCCATGCATTATTAAGCGCTCAGGCGATCATTAACGATGGTTTGCCTTTGGTGGGCTGGGTGGCAAATCGAATCAATCCGTGCCTTTCTCATTATCAGGAAACGATCGATGCCATTAGTAATAATATACCTGCGCCGTTACTCGGTGAAATTCCCTATTTACCGCGTGCGGAATCCCGTGATATGGCGAAATATATCGACTTGTCGCTGCTGCATTTTAAAAACGAGCAATTAGCATAAGCTGTGAGTATGGATTAGCGGTGCCGATGGAAAGGGATGGAACGCAGGGCTTTACATCATTGAATGATAAGCGCTGAATCCACGGACGGGCTCAGCGTTCCACTGAGCCCGTTTTGAATCTTTTAACGACGGCCACGTGGATGTGTTCTGGCGGTCCAGTCATAGGTCGCAGACGTGCTGGGAACAGCTTTTGCACGGCGTTTTTCTGCGCGTGCTTTGGCGGCAACTTTCTCTTTCTCTTCCATGAGTTTGTCGATGTAGTTGTCTTTAATTCTGTTGGTTTCGGAGTTAGTCAGGTCGCGCCCCTGGGCTTTGCGGCTCTGGTCGAGCAGCGTTTTAAGTTCGCGCTGTTCGCTTTCCGTCATATCTTGCTGAGTCAATCTTTTCATTTACGGGCATCCGTGTGAGGAAAGTGTCCTCCAGTGTAGCCGTTTTCGGGTAAAAAACTCAGTGATAACGCGTGAATCCACAAACTTGATGCCAAAATCCGGCAAAGCGATTTTTTATTGAGCACATCTCAACAGTCACCCGGTAAAAAACCAGAGATAAGTTTTACTTATTATCCAATTTACTGACTCAGGAATATTCTTTCTTTAACAATTGAAACCTCATTCATTGACGAAGAGAAAGAATATGTCTGTTTCACCGGGTGAAACCATCAGGCTGCACGATGCAAGCATTGCTGATATGGCGCAAATCCAGCAGATTTACGCTCATCATGTGACCCACGGAATTGCCTCTTTTGAAACGGAACCGCCCACGCTAACTGAAATGCTGTCACGGCGCGAAAATATTCTCGATAAAGGCCTGCCGTATCTGGTCGCTAAACGAGAGTGTCAGGTGCTGGGCTACAGCTATCTTGCACCTTACCGACCACGTTATGCCTACCGTTTTACCTGCGAAGGGTCGGTATATATCGGCGAAAACCATCAGGGTAAGGGAATCGGTAAACTCTTGATGCGGGAAGCGATAAAACGGGCGACTGAGGACGGCTGGCGTCAGATGATTGCCAACGTTGGCAACAGCAGTAATTTGGGGTCAATCAGACTACATAAGTCACTGGGGTTTGAGATCATAGGCACGTTGAAAAGCGTGGGCTTCAAGCATGGCCGTTGGATTGACACGGTACTGATGCAATTAGCGTTGGGAGAAGGAGATGTAACGTTACCGGGTAATTGCAGTAATTAACGATAATCACTATCATTTCGATCTGTTTACTAAATTCTGAGACGTTATGCGTATTTCCTGCCGGATATTGTTATTTGCGAGTCTGATCGTCACGGGGTTGGCACAGGCCAAAACGGTTGTTGACCTGTCTGACCGTACTGTTGTAGTCCCGGATAATCCTCAGCGTATTGTGCTCGGTGAAAGCCGCATGCTCTATACGTTGAGTCTGATACAAGACGGTGATCCGGCCAAAAATGTGGTGGGTTGGCCAGGCGATATGCAAAATCTCGACCCGCAAAGCTGGCAGCTATATATCAAGGCGTTTCCCTCGATTGCTTACATCCCTCAGTTTGGTAAAAACAATTTCACTCAGATGAACCCGGAGAAAGTGATCGCACTGAAGCCGGATTTAGTCATTCTTCCGCGTTACGCTAAACAACCTTCTGACCATGACCAGATGCTGGACAGCCTGACCCGCGCTGGGATCCCAGTGATTTACGTCGATTTACGCGTTGATCAGGTCAACAACACGGTGCCAAGTGTTAAATTGTTAGGTGACGTGCTGAACAGCCCGCAAAAAGCGGCGCGGTTTATCATTTTTTATCAGCAACATATGGACCGGATTAAACAGCGCATCGCGCAGTATCACGGGAAGAAAACCCGCGTGATGTTGCAACTGCAACCTGGCCGGCGTGAAAGCTGCTGCACCACGGTTTCCCGCGGCAATCTGGCCGATTTACTTAGTTTCGCCGGAGGGGACAACATCGGCGGAGGCGCATTTAAGAGTGTCTACGGTGAGATGAATCCTGAAGCGGTCATTGCCGCTAACCCTGATGTTTATATCAGTACAGGCATGGGCAGCCCGGATGGAAAATCGGAGGCACAGATTATGCTAGGGCCACTGGTATCAGCCGAACAGGCGCAGGCAAGTTTTCGTCAGGTGATGGACAAACAGCCGTTGATCTCAAATTTAGCGGCGGTCAGAGAAGGGCGTGCTTACGCGGTGTGGCATAATTTCTACCTCAGCCCGTATCATGTTGTTGATGTCGAAGTGTTTGCTAAAGCACTTTACCCGCAACTTTTTGCGGATATAGATCCGCAGCAAACAGTAAAAGATCTCTATGCGCAATTTCTGCCAATCCCGTTCAGTGGGACCTTCTGGATTCCGCTTAAATAAAGCAAAGGGCGCAGCACGCTGCGCCCTAAACCATTATCTCACTACCATCACCATTTTTTAAAAATCAACCACTGCTGAGAGCACCACATTGCGCGGCTCGCCTTCGATGACGCGCAGATTACCCGCGCTCGATGAGTAATATTCCTTATCGAACAGGTTATTAATGTTCAGCTTCAGTTGGGTATGTTTCCCTAACAGCGGGCTGTCCCAGGCAATAAAAGCATCTGCTACGGTATAAGATGGCATGGTGAAACTGTTTTCCGGATCCCCCGAACGGCTACCGACATAACGAGCACCGCCGCCGATACGTACATCACCCTGAACGGGCACCCAACGCAGCGTGTGGCTAAGATACAGGCTGCCCATTTTCGTCGGCGCATTCACCAGACGGTTGCCGATGTTATCCGGGTTGACGTTATCTTGGATGATCTCAGTTTTGTCATAGCTGTAATTGGCGCTGACGTTCCAGTCGGTAGCAATTTCACCGTTCACTTCCAGTTCAGCACCGGTCGAACGCGCCTTTGGAATGCTGCGCGTCACGCCGTTGATAAACACTGACATGTCTTTCTCATCAATGCGATACAGCGCCAGCGTGGCATCGATGCGCGGCGAGACCTGCCATTTTGTACCCACTTCATAAGTTGTGCCCAGCTCCGGCTGCGACACATTGCCATCATCATCAGTGTCGGTTGACGGCGTAAACGAGCGGCTGAAATTACCATAAAATGACAAATCCTCCGTCAGTTTATAGACCAGCCCCAGCTGTGGCAGGAATTTGTTATCGGTGTTATCCAGATTTTGTGTCGGATTCACAAATCCGTATGAGGCTTTCTGATTGTAATGCTGGTAACGGGCACCGATCACCCCAATCCATTGATCGGTAAAATGAATGCTGTCTTTGAAATAGGCTGACTTGTTATACAGTGTGTTGCGCATATTACTTTGGGCGTCGCTATAGGTACTGCTGTCAGTCACCGGCGACACGCCATACACCGGGTTATACATATTGAACGTGCTGTTCCCCTTTCCACGATAAGAGTACTGCTTGTATGTTTCGTTCTTCTCATAGTCCACGCCCAGCAACAGGTCATGCGTCATGCCGAAGATTTGTTGATTTCCGATCCAATCCCAAGCGGTGTAATCGGTCTGATGGTTGAAACCGCGGTTAGCATCCGCACGGCGCGTCACAGCACCGGTGGTGGTGTCGATAGCCGTCGCGCGCACTTCGTTACTGTCATAGCGGCGCTGCATCCAGGCGTAGGTCAGACGTGTTTTCCACTCAGGGCTCAGTTCGTATTCCCAGGTGGTATTCAGGCGTTTATTTTTCCCCCAGGCGTGGTTTGCCTGCTCATCGAGACGGCGATCATAGGGAATATCAATCGGCTGGCCATTAATAAAGGCAGTTCCGCGATCGTAGGGAATATCGTATTTGTACTCTTGATAACTGATATTGAAACTGGCTTTATCACCGAACCAACTGAGGGAGGGAGCAAGCAGGGTATGCTGATCTTTACCGAAGTTACGCCAGTAATCTTCGGACTGCCTTTCGGCGATCATGCGAAAAGCAAAACCGTTGCCCAGTGGGCCCGTCACGTCAATTGCACCGCTGCCGCCGCCAAACCCACCTGTGCTGCCACTCACCCGGGTATTCCAGTCGTATTGGGGCTTTTTACTGATGACATTGATCACGCCGCCGGGGTTTTGGATCCCGTATAACAACGACGCAGAGCCTTTCAGCACTTCAACATGATCGGTCGTGGCGTTAAATCCAAGCCCCTGATTACTGCGTACGCCATCAAGCAGGATCGACCCGTCACTGTTGGAGCCAAAACCGCGTTTTACGAAGCCATCTTCAATGCCGCCCAGCGTATTGCCCTGGGTAACGCCGCTGACAAATTTCATCGCATCGTCGAGTGACGTCATCTGATAGTCGTTGATCATCGATGACGTCACCACGATCACCGACTGCGGCGTTTCATTAAGCGGCGTATTGCTTTTACTGGCAGTGGAGGACTGATTGGCGCTGTAGTCTGTTGAATAGGGCGAGTTGCCGTCAGCAGTGACGGTCAACGTATCGCCCTGTGGAGTGACCTCACTGGCCGCCAGCAGCGGTGCGCAGTGCAATATTGCCAGCGCCAGTACGGATTTTTTCAACCCGCTCGTGGCGATATTTCGATTTCTTTTAACAAACACGTGAACTTTCCCTGAAAATGCAAATGATAACGGTTTGCATTCTAGTTAAGATCTGTGTGATGTGAAGTGAAATTTTGGATTTTTAGAAAATCCTGGAAAATTTCAAATTTCAAATTCAAGGTCGTGGGAGCGACTGCCACCTTTTGGTCTGTTTGGGCAGCCCCCCAAAACTCACGGACGTTAGTCGGCTGTCGAATACTTAATATAATGATTCGTGCAGTTAAAATTCCCAACGTAATGCAGTTCGCCATCCGGACCTTTGGCGGTGAAAGGTACGCGGTAGGTTCCCTGATATTCTTTTACATTATCGCCAATGAAAGCCAGCACAGGAACGGCGGTGCCAATATGGTCTTTATCATTGCCCCAGTTAGGGATGCGGTTTTGCATGAAGTCAGCTGTTACGCTGTCGATGGCATTCTGTGGCGTAATACTGGCACAGGCCTGCGGCGTAGTACGTTGCATCCACATCGGATAGACATAAACTGAACCTAACATCACTACCATGAGAATAAACATGGCTGAAATCATGCCAATCAGTATCACTTTGCTCTTATTTCCGACCACATTTTCTCCTGAGCAGCCCGTATTGATTTTTAGACTGGGTTGTTAATTTGATGTAAATCATAACGTCATAAGGCTGCATGTTACGCCAGAAGAGCGTCGATGATCCATTGTCGATGTTGATGCCGGAGAGGGTGGGCAGTATCTCAGCGCTGTTTACCGTTATTCAAGTACCAGAAAAAACAGATACACATAGCGCTTCCTCCTTTGATTGAATACGGCTGTTTATAAATTGGGTTCTCACCGTGTTCTCGATGAAAGACCTTAGCAATTAATCACAAAACCTAACCCACGGGCTGAATATAGCTAGTCATATTATTCATTTGTGTTAATTAAAATCCTTACTATTCAGTTAAGTAAAATAAAATCACCCCGTGATTAAACTGTTTTTTTTTGCTGTATTAATAAGGTCATATCTTAGTCGTTTTAAATATTATAACGCTATGCCGCGCTAATGTTAGCGTTATTCCATGACTCCATACTGGAGGCACTATATTGGAGAGGCTATATTGGAGAGGCTATATTGGAAAATAATATCAGCAGCATTCCCTTGATTGATTTCGCGCAGTTTGCGGAGCCGGGTAAATCACGCGAGGCGTTCTTGGCACAACTGCGTTTGGCTGCGCGTGATATTGGTTTTTTCTACCTGAAGGGACATGGCGTAGATAAGCAATTATTGAATGATGTACAGCTGGCGTCGCGGGCCTTTTTCGGGCTACCGGACGAACAGAAGCTGGCTGTCGGCATGATTAACTCCCCGCATTTTCGGGGTTATAACCGGGCCGCGTCTGAAATAACCCGTGGCGAGCCGGACTGGCGAGAACAGTTTGACCTAGGGGCGGAGCGCCAACCTTTGCCCATTGATGCCGATACCCCAGGCTGGGCCAGATTACAGGGACCAAACCAGTGGCCACAATCACTCCCTGAACTGCGCCCGCTATTATTGCGCTGGCAAAAAGAGATGACCGAAATGTCTCTGCGCCTGCTACGTGCCTTTGCACTGGCCTTGCAACTGCCTGAAAAAACCTTCGACCCGCTGTATGGCGAAAAACCGAATGAACATATCAAGCTGATCCGTTACCCGGGCCACAGTGCAGGTCAGAGTGGGCAAGGTGTTGGGGCGCATAAAGATTCCGGCTTCCTGAGCTTTCTCCTGCAAGACACGCAACGCGGATTGCAGGTCGAGGTAGAAGAGGGGCACTGGGTTGATGCGGCACCGGTCGAGGACACACTGGTCGTTAATATTGGTGAATTGCTGGAACTGGCGACCAACGGTTATCTGCGTGCCACGGTTCACCGTGTGGTTTCACCCCCAGCCGGCCAGGAACGTCTCTCATTGGCTTTTTTCCTTGGGGCGCAATTAGATGCCATCGTTCCGCTGTTCCCGCTACCGGCAGCACTCGCCCGTGATGCACGCGGACCGGCCAGCGATCCTCTCAATCCTTTATTCCGCGATGTTGGCTTTAACTATCTTAAAGGCCGTTTACGTTCACATCCCGACGTGGCACAGCGCTATTACGCTGACATTCTGACCGCCACGGCATGATGATTTTTTATGTATATCACACAATAAAACAACAATATTAAGGGTTATCTATGCTGAGAATTGTGGTTAAAGGTTGGTCTATTTCCCCGTCAATGATCGGGCGTTTCACCGCCGCCGCCGCCGCGCTGGTTGCATCGGTGTCGGCCTTTGCCGCAGAACCTTTGAGGGTCGCGGCGGATCCGGTGCCGCATGCCGAAATTCTGGCTTACGTACAGAAAATTGATCCCAGTCTGAATCTGAAAATCATCGAAATCCCCAATGGTGTGAACTCCAATGAACTGTTGGCGCACGGCGACGTGGATGCCAACTATTTCCAGCATTTGCCGTACCTGCATTCACAAGAACAGGCACTGGGTGTCAAGTTTGCCGTGGCTGCCAACGTGCATATTGAGCCGCTAGGCATCTACTCCAGCAAATACAAAAGTTACCAAGAAATCCCGGATAACGGCAAAGTGGCCGTGCCTAATAACGTCACCAATCTGAGCCGCGCACTCTATCTGCTGCGCGATCAAGGGCTGATCACCTTAAAGCCGGGCTTTGATGACCCGGCGAAAGATCAGGCAACGCCGAAAGATATCGCGGAAAATCCGAAACACCTTAGAATTATTGAAATTGAATCGCCGCAAATCCCACGTTCGTTGGATGACGTCGATCTGGCCGTCATTAACGGTAACTACGCGCTGGAAGCGGGGCTAAATCCGGCCAAAAATGCGTTGGGTCTGGAGAAAGCCAAGGGCAATCCTTACGCTAATATTCTGGTCACCAGTGAAAAACTGGCATCTGATCCGCGGATTAAACAACTGGCGAAAGATCTCGAATCTCCACAAGTGGCAAAATTCATCACCGATAAATACCAGGGTTCAGTGATCCCGGTTACTGCTGCTGGCGATAAATCATGATTGTGGCCGAACATCTGACCAGACAATACGCGGGACAGGGCGGTCCGGCATTGCAGGACGTCTCTTTGACCATCAACGACGGTGCGGTGTTCGGCATAATTGGCCGCAGCGGCGCAGGGAAGAGCACTTTGATACGCTGTCTGAACTTACTGGAGCGGCCTGATTCAGGCCGCATTCTGCTGGATGGCCGCGATCTCACACAGCTAAGCGACAAAGACTTGCGGTTACAGCGCCAGCGTATTGGCATGATTTTCCAGAACTTCAATCTGCTGCATGCACGCAACGTCAGCGATAACGTCGCAGTGCCACTGCACATCGCCGGTGTTGGACGCAGTGAACGCAAAAAACGCGTGGCGGAACTGCTGGATCTGGTTGGATTGAGCGACAAATCCCAGGCTTTTCCCTCACAGCTTTCCGGTGGACAAAAGCAACGGGTCGGTATCGCCCGCGCATTGGCTGCACGGCCCAGTTACCTGTTATCAGATGAAGCCACCAGCGCGCTTGATCCGGAAACCACAGATTCTATTCTCGCGTTATTGCGCAATATTAATCAGCAACTCGGGCTGACGATTGTACTTATCACCCACGAGCTTAACGTAGTGAAATCCATCTGTGACCATGCGGCGCTGCTGGAGGCCGGTAAATTACGGGAGAGTGGCCCGATAACCAAACTGCTGGCCGATCCTCACTCACGGCTCGGGCAAGCGCTGATGCCGGACTGTGGTTTTCCCGAGCTACCTGTCAACCCGCTGCTACCGGTGGCAGAACTAACGTTCTACGACATTCTGCTGGCGTCGCCTGTTCTCAGTTCGCTGGCGCAGGAGCACTGCGTTGGCGTGACGCTATTTGGTGGTGGGGTGGAGTCTATTGCAGGTCAGCGCGTAGGACGTTTACGTGTAGGTTTCAAGCCACCGCTGGGTGGTGTGGATTTGTCTGAAGTGATGCTGTTTTTAAATCAGCGCGGAGTGAAAGCCGAATGGGTATAAGAAACAGTTTAGCGTGGAACGAACTTTACGACCTGGTACTCAATGCCACGGGCGAAACGCTGTATATGGTTACCCTGGCGACGTTCTTCACGTTATTGGTCGGTTTACCGCTGGGCATTTTACTGTTCATCAGCCGCCGGCATGGGTTAAGCCCTTTGCCTAAACTGAGCGCCATATTGGGAACCGTGGTGAATATTGGTCGCTCACTGCCCTTTGTCGTCCTGTTGATTGCCCTTATCCCGCTGACCCGCCTGATTGTCGGCACCACGCTCGGCAGCACTGCCGCCGTGGTGCCTATTACGCTCGGTGCTATCCCGTTTTTTGCGCGCATCGTTGAGAATGCACTGAATGAAGTGGATAAAGGCCGCATCGAAGCTATTCAGGCCATGGGAGGCGGTCTGCGCTACGTTATTTTTACCGTGCTGCTGCCCGAAGCGCTGCCTGCTCTGCTGGCGGGCCTGACGCTGACCATCGTCATGCTGATCGGTTTCTCTTCAATGGCTGGGGTCATTGGCGGTGGTGGGTTAGGGGATCTGGCGATCCGCTATGGTTACCAACGGTTTAATAACCAGGTGATGGTTGCCACCATTGTTGTGTTGGTGGTGATGGTGCAGATCGTTCAGACCTTAGGCGACTGGGTTGTCAGATCGCTGGCGCACCGCCGCTGACAGTTCTCACAGGCATTGACGAGCTACAAGGCTGCCAGGGTTGAAGCGATGTTTGCCATAACCTGACGCGCGACAACTACGTCTTTTTCGGGAATGCCCTGCATTACGCGGATCAGGATCTCATCAGTGATTGAACGCACCTCATTAGCCAGCGCCATACCGGTATCGGTGAGCACAATATCTTTCGAACGGCGATCGGGTTCACCTGGGCAACGCTCCAAATAACCCAGCGCCTGCAGACTATCAAACAGGCGAATGGCCGTAGGATGCTCCACTTCCAGCAAGGCTGTCAGTTCGCCCTGCGGCAAGCGGCCTTTGGCTTCCTCAAGGTGCAACAGCACTTGACCGCGGGCCAGCGTCAGACCAATGGTTTTAAATCGCGCATCGCAATAAGTGCGCAACTGGCGGCCTATATGGATGGTTTCGGGCAAAAAACGCAGGGTTGGGGAGCGAGCTTCAGGGTGGCTGGAGGTAGTCACAGGATCCTCTCGTCAATAGTTTCAATTTGAAATAATTACTCAGCTTAGGTTAGCACGTTTTGCTTGGTTCCCGTCAATGCCAATCGGTGGGTGAGAAAACCACAGGGAAAACCCTGTGCTAGAGTTAACGTTAGATATACAAAAAGACGTAAATAAAATGGGAGGATTTATGACCAAGGTCGCAATAGTAGGTGCGCACGGCCAAATTGGCCAGTTGATCATCAAACACCTGGTTGCGCAGGGAGTGGGCGCTATTGGCATCGTGCGTAAAGAAGAACAGGTGGCCGCCATGAGAAAACTCGGTGCGGAGCCACTGCTGCTGGATATCGAAAATGCTACCGCAGACCAGCTGGCAAGCGGCCTGCAGGGCGTGGATGCCGTGGTATTTGCCGCCGGAGCAGGTGGGGGTTCCAATGCTGAACGCAAACGCAGCGTTGATTATGCCGGTTCACGTCTGTTGGCACAGGCGGCACAACAAGCCGGTATCCGCCGCTACGTGCAAATTTCCGCTATCGGTGTTGATAGCCCGATTAAGCCCGACACGGATCCGGTCTGGAAAGCTTATATTGAAGCCAAACGTGATGCTGACATTGAACTGCGTAAGAGTGGGCTGGACTGGACTATCATTCGTCCCGGCCCATTGACTGATGCGCCGGCAACGGGATTAGTGACATTGTCACCAGATGCCGGTCGGGGTGATGTGACGCGCGAAGACGTCGCACTGGTTGTGGTGGCAGTATTGCAGGCACCAAACTCTATCGGGCAGCAGTGGGAATTGCGCGGTGGCGATACGCCGGTTCGTGACGCGGTAAGCCAATAAGGGCTGAGGCGGCCTTTCTGCATATCAATCTGCGATGCGTTCAGAAAGGTCGCCGTTTCATTTTATTAGAACTTCAGATGCTTTTGGCCCATCAAGCGTTCAGGCTCGTTAGCTGAGTGCTGGAGAATGTTTAGCTCAAATCCAGCAGAACGCTGAGCTGAGCGATTTGTTGCTGCCACTGGCGTTGCAATTCTGGCTTCTGGTGTCTTACTTTACGTGACAGATCCTCTTCCAGCTTACTTTCCAACGCTAACAGCGTCGCCAGCAGGCGCTCCTCCTCGGTTTCCGGCAATATTATTGAATCTACATTCTGCATTGATGCTGTCACCTTGGCGGGTACAGGCACATCAGCCAAAATGTCATACACCGGTGCCAACTGGTGCCATTCTTGTAACCGACATTTATCGATTAACCAGAAACGATCACAGCTTTGCTCAATCAGCATACGGTCATGGGACACCAGCAGCACTGCACCGCTGAATGTTTTCAGCGTATCCGCTAACTCCTCTTTGCCTTCCATATCCAGGTGGTTGGTCGGTTCATCAAGCAACAGTAACGAATAGTTCGCCAGCGTCAGGCCAATAAACAGCAACCGTGACCGCTCACCACCGCTCAATGTGCTCACTTTTTGCTGATGGCGCATATAAGGAAAACCGGCACCAATCAGCGCCATTTTCCGTTGGTCTTCCGTCAGCGCTGCAAAAGGCGCGAGCGCTTCGCTTAAGGTGTTTTCATCACGCAACTGATGCAGGCTCTGATCGTAGTAACCCACACGCACTTTTGGGTGGAATACCACGCCCGATTGAGGACTTTCCGGCTGACAAAATGCCCGCCATAAGCTGTGCAGCAGTGAGGATTTACCGCAGCCGTTGCGCCCGACCAATGCAATACGATCGCCGCTTTTCACCCACAGTTCATCCAGTTCAAACAGCACTGGCGCATCTGTCGCAGGCCGTACCTGCAAGGCAGACATCGCCAGCACGCGGTCGGCCGGTAATGCTTCACCTTTCAGATGCAGCTTCCACAGATTCCCGGCGGTGACCTCAGTCTGGTCATCCTTCATCCGGTCGACCTGTTTCTCCATCTGTTTGGCCTTGCGCGCCAGCTTTTCGTTGTCGTAGACACTGCCCCAGATTGCCAGCCGTTTAGCGCTTTTAGCCACGCGGTCAATTTCCTTTTGCTCAGCCTGACGGCGGTGGGCATCGGCGCTATCCTTTTCCGCCAGAGCTTGCCTCGCCAGTGTGCAGGGCAGGCGGATAAATTGCAGCGTTTTGTCGCGCAAAATCCAGGTGCAGTTGGTGACGTTATCCAGCAGGCTGCGGTCGTGGGACACCAGCACAAAGCTGCCGCCCCATTTTTGAAGAAACTGCTCAAGCCACAGCAACGTGGGCAGATCCAAATGGTTGCTGGGTTCGTCGAGCAGCAATAAATCTGGCTGACGGATCAGTGCACGGGCCAACAGCAGGCGCGTGTGCTGCCCGCCGCTGAGGGTACCCGCGGTCAGCGTCCAGGCTGCTTCATCAAATCCCAGGCTGACCAACAGTACTTCGGCCTGCCAGCGTTCGTACTGATGCAAACTGTCCGGTAGCTGGTTGAGCACTGCGTCAAGCAGCGTGCAATTATGTAGCTCAGCAGGCAGATGCTGT
The DNA here is from genome assembly GCF_049889095.1 of Ewingella sp. S1.OA.A_B6. NCBI lineage: Bacteria > Pseudomonadati > Pseudomonadota > Gammaproteobacteria > Enterobacterales > Yersiniaceae > Ewingella > Ewingella sp. S1.OA.A_B6. The sequence goes on from NZ_JBLJFK010000001.1 coordinate 1,043,245, forward strand.
TCAACACGCGCCATCAGGCACTGATTTGACAAGGTGAGGGTGCCGGACGTGGCGTCGAGATCGCCGCTGAGGATTTTCAGCAGGGTGCTTTTGCCACAGCCGTTATGGCCGATAAGCCCGATGCGGTCGCCTTTTTTCAGGCCAAAAGAGATCTCAGCCAACAGAGGGCCGAAGGTATTATCGAAACAAAGGGATTGTGCAGATAGTAAAGTCATAATGCTTACTCAAGGTTTACAGGCATAACAATGCCTCTCGTCAATAAAGCCGACGATAACCGATGAGCCGGAGGGAAGTATTCAGATTGTCAGTTAGCTTCGCTCAAGCAGGTTATCGCAGCACGATACCGGTAACGCTTGAGCAGTGACGATCGCTAAGGACGAGTGAAATTAAAAATAATTCACGGGTCAGCATGGCAATCCTCCTTAATATAACGTGGGTGAATGAATGAACTGATTATATTGGCAATTTTGGGATTGTGCCAATAATGGAAGAAACTGCACGTTGTCGTTGACGGTTTATCCCGCCAACGATTCCGTTATCAATGCCACCTCAAAGTCGCAGAATATCAAGACAATCAGGACAGCGTAAGTCCTTCAGCGGCCACGGCAGCTAAAACAGCCGGGCGAGCCAGCACTTTTTTGTACCAATTTTCGAGATGCTTCATTTCAGTAAGATCCACCTCGAGGTGGTAAACAGAGGTGAACCAGCTCGCTTTTCCCCAATGAATCAACGCAAACAGATAACCATCAGCAATCGTGAATTTTTCACCCATAAGATAAGGAGTCTTGGCCAGTTGGCGATCTATCCAGCTAAAACGATGGGCCATTTTGGCCTGTGTCATTGCGAAATACTCCCCACATTTACCAGGGTAAAACAGGGGAAGAAAACCTTTGTGGATCTCCGTCGTCAGGAACGACAACCATTCCTGCAACCGATAACGTGGAAGTGTGCCATTAGCCGGTGCCAGCCCTGAGTCGGGAGCTAAGTCGGCGATGTACTGAATGATCGCCGGGCCTTCACGCAGAACCTCTCCCGGGTGAATTTCTAATGCAGGTACATAGCCGAGTTCGTTAATTTTATAATAATCGCGCCCATCTTCAGTGGTGTGCTCGCGGGTATTTACCCTGACCAGTTCAAAATCCAGCCCAGCTTCGCGCAGCGCAATATGAGGTGAGAGCGAACAACTGCCCGGTGATATATAGAGTTTCATGCGTCTTCTTCCTGCGTATGTCAGTAATAACCCCATCGGAAATACAGCCTAACAGCCGTGGTTGTATTTTTATAGAAGGCACATTATTGTAATGTAGGTACATATTTTATACTTAGGAAGATTAATGAAATCTGTCGTTTCAGGATGCTCTGTTGAGTGCGCGATGAACCTGCTGGGTGGCCGGTGGAAGCTGTTGATCGTCTCCTATTTACTGGAGAAACCTAAGCGATTTAACGCGTTGAGGCGTGATATTCCGGGGATTTCACAACGTATGTTGACGTTGGACTTACGCGATCTGGAAAGTGCCGGTTTGGTCAATAGGACAGTCTATGCAGAGGTGCCCGTCAAGGTGGTCTACCGGCTAACTGAAGACGGTTTCAGGTTGGAGAAAGTGGTTTCTGTGGTGAAAGAGTTTGGTCTTTGGCTTAAAGCAAAAGAAACGGACCATGAAGCGTAAAACAAGGCACCATTTTAGAGGGCATTCATTCTGGCTTGCCTTCTTTGAATATTGTGGCGAGACGATGCCGGGAGGTGGGGACTAGCCCCACTTTAAGCCCGAAGGGTTTGAAGAGCTTATTGATTATCTCAGAAGTGTAATTGCCCCGGTCGTTTTCTACTTCAGACAGCGTCTTGCGTGACACTGTCACTAAATCTGCAAAGGCATTTTGTTGTAACCCAAGAATATCTGACCTTAGTGTTTTTAAGGCATTACCCTGAGTGATATCTCCAAGCAACAGTTTTCGGATAATGGTATTCATTGCCGACTGCCTTTCTTGCGTGCTCGCTGGCTTGGCTGTTTTTGACACTCTTTTACGCGATGGTTTGTCCGCTAAGGCAGGAGAACCCAATTTGTCTGAAGCCAGGGCTTTTAAGCTAGTGGGATGTTGCATAGCATTTTGTTTTTCGCGAATCTCTTTGATGGTTTCGCTTACCGGAATAGTCACATTTTCTTGATCTTTCATAGCAAACCCCACCGGTTTAGTTTTTCCTGAGTAAAGTTAAAACCTATAGCAGGCATCGTAACGATTTGTTCGGGAACACCCCTTTTTACCAATCTTTCTTTCAGATCCAATAATTGTTTAGCTGTCTGCCTGAGCGCCTGCAACAATGCTTCTGCGGGTATAAGATCGGCAAGTGCCTGGGAAATTTTGATGAAGTCATATTCGCCGCCAATCTCTATAGGCTGAGCCCATTTCATTGTTCTCGTTATGCCTTCCGGGTCTGCTTTCATGGGGGCAAAATCGTAAATAGGTGCCAGTTTTATGCTGTTTTCATCCTTCAGGAAGGATGTGTTCCGCCCATGATTATCACTATTGCCAAAAATAATATTAAGCAAATCACGACGTACCCATTCGATTACAAAAGCTGCTGTATCAAATTGAAAACTTTGTGTTTTAACCATATTACTTTGTTTGATTTTTTCGACCAGACTCCTGATTGTTTCTTCATGATATAGCGTAACACCCGGCGCTTTTCTCAGGATTGAGTAAACAGACTCGAGGCCAAACCGCTTAACCTGGGTGTCATTTTCGAAAGAGACATCAAATCGTGGTAACCATAGGGAAGGGTAATGCAAACCTTCCTCCAGACGCATATGTTGGGTCGGGATGGTTTCAAAGCCCATATCTGCCAGTTCCTGATAGTAATGAAACTCAGCCCTCAAGATATTGCAGTCGACCTCACTACGTGTTCCACGTGGATATTTCACAAGATAGTGAATGTCTCTGTTAGCAGGGTTATGTTGGTAAGTATCGATCCATATGCGCTGCTCTCCACCATAACGAAGCAACAGCTTTGGTGCCTCTCCTCCCGCACCTGTTGCTCCCCCGGCTGCCGCACCCCTGAGCTGAGCATAATCCAGGAAATCACCTGCTCTGTTTTTAACATCATCGACTGAGAAGAAAAGTGTCTCAGCCAGTGGATTGAATTCAGGCAATGATTCTTTGATTCTTAGGTTGCCGACAGGAGAAATGGTGCCATATTTCAGTATCACGAAATTCTTCTGATCGGGCGTGAGTCCTTCAAGATCCAGATATCTTTCCCAATAACGTCTGCTGGCCCCACTAGGAATTATGTCATCAAGAAATCTCATCCAGCCGTGATGCCCGCCATCCTCAAAGAAAAGGGACACCGGATGATTGAGTGAAACAGCATGGTTGTCATCAAGATCCAGATTGTCTATCGCATACTCAGATTGATAGTCCAATTCTGTAACGCGGTAATCATTTTGTTCACTTTCGGGAAACGTAATACGAGCAATGTCAGCCCATTCATTACTAAGGAAAGCCTGTAACGTTAAATCTTGCATATGCAGCTCCTCAATAGTCTATGAGTAAAATATTACGCCTAATGATTATTTTTTTCAATGACTGTAACTTATATTACTCATTAACGTCTGGTGTCGAACATTGCTGCCATTCTTACTCGCTCTCTAACCGAACACCGCTTTGTGCATTGAACAGATGAATATTCGCGCTGTTGGCTTCCAGCCAGACGGGTTGATCCACCGTGACGCTGGCGCGTCCCGTGCACTGTACGTGCAACGGGAAGTTGCTCCAGGTGACGTGCAACAGGCTGCTTTCGCCGGTCACTTCCAGCAGACGCAGTTGGGCCGCAGGTTGATGACTGCTGTCGACGATTTTAACATCGTGCGGACGCAGACCCAGTGTCACCGGCTGACCTTCGGCCTGACGGGCCTGTGTCCACCATTTCGGCGGCAGCGGGAACCACAGCTCGCCGCAGCTCACACCCGGCGTGCCGTTCACTTCATTAAACCGGCCTTCCAGCAGGTTCATCGGTGGAGAACCGATAAACCGCGCAACAAAAGTATTGACTGGTTTGTCATAAATCGACAGCGGCGAACCTTGTTGCACGATATAGCCGTCTTTCATCACGACAATGTTGTCGGCCAGCGTCATGGCTTCAACCTGATCGTGCGTCACATACACGGTGGTGGTGCGAAACTGCTGATGTACTGATTTAATTTCGGCACGTAGCTCCATGCGTAACTGCGCATCGAGATTCGACAAAGGTTCGTCGAAGAGAAACACTTTCGGATTACGCACCAGCGCACGGCCCATCGCCACGCGCTGTCGCTGGCCGCCGGAGAGATCTTTCGGCAAACGCTTGAGCAAATGGTCAATCCCCAGCACTTTGGCAGCCTGCAGTACTTTTGTCTGCTGCTCGGCTTTTGGCACTTTTTTGACCTGCATATGGAAAGCCATATTTTCGGCCACCGTCAGGTGCGGGTAGAGCGCGTAGGACTGGAACACCATCGCAATATCTCGGTCCGCCGGGTCCAAATTATTGATCTGCACTTTATCGAGCAGAATGTCGCCGTCTGACAGTGACTCCAGCCCGGCGAGTAAACGCAGCAGGGTAGATTTTCCGCAGCCGGACGGCCCAACCAAAACCGTAAAGCTACCGTCATGAATGATTAGATCCAGCGGTTTCAGCACCTGCTGTTTGCCATAATTTTTGACGACTTTTACTAATTCAACCAATGCCATTTAATGATTCTCCGCCAAGTGAAACCAATGCCTGCCAGTCAGGATACTGGCGGGGACTACTGCTGATCGCTGCACCGGCTACGCGCACGCCCCATTGCAATGCCTGTTGATGGTCCAAACCGTACATCAGCGCCGAAAGAAAACCGGCATTGAAACTGTCACCAGCACCGATAGTGTCAACCACGGCGACGACGTCAGCAGTCTGGTGCCGTTGGTGATCTGCTGACCACAAACGCGCACCATCAGGACCACACTTCGCCACCACAAAAGCGTTATGGGCCATGTATTTCAATAAATAAGCTGCACTTGCATCCAGCGTTTGTCCGTTGGCCATGCCGAGGGTTTCGACCTCATTGAGCAGCAGCGCATCGCAATAACCCAACCAGGGTTCAATCTGATGACGCAGTGCATCACTCCAGTCTTGCGGTGGCCAGCCGCTGTCTACTGCCACTTTATAGCCGCGCTTTTTCAGCGTCTCCAGCAGAGGAGCATATTGCTGGAACAGGCGGGTACAGAGAAAGGTGCCGCACAGCAGGACCCAATCTCCCGTCTTTGCCTGGGTCGGCAGTTGCAGCAGCACATCGTCAAGGTTGAGCCGGACGATGTGCCCCTGATTGCTAAAAAAGGTGCGTTCGTGATCGGGATGCGTCACGCCAAAGGTCAGCGAGGTTTCGCAATTCACGGTCGGCCAGTTCGGCGCGCTTTCCGGGAACAGGCTCGCCAGCCATCCTGTGAACTGGTCGTTGCCCTGATTAACCACCAACCGGTGCGGCGTTCCCAGCGCTGCGAGCGCCAACGCGCAGTTACCTGCTGAGCCACCAGGTCGCAACGAGCTGCTGTCGAGCATCGCTTCGGTGCCTTTTTTCGGCCACTGATGTAGCGTGCTCATGATCAAGTCAACGTTCAGATTGCCCACCACGTAAAGCGTGGCCTGTATTTCAGGTTTATTCATTTTTTGATCTTTCCATAACCTCTTGATCTTTTAATAGATAGGGCGCTTAGCCTTTGCTGCCGCCGCTGGTTAAGCCACTGACCAGCGTCTTCTGCAACCACAAGGCAATAAATAATGGCGGAATGGCCGCCAGAATACCGACGGCGGCGATCAGGCCATCATCGGTAGCACGCCCGGCGGTAAATCCGGCAATCGTCACCGGTAAGGTCTGGGCATCGATATTGTTGGTAAACAGCAGAGCGTAGAAGAATTCATCCCATGCCAGTAACCAGCCGAACATGGCTGAAGCACCGAGTGCCGGTTTTGCCAGCGGTAACGTAATGCGCAGCAAAACTTGCCAGTAACGCAACCCGTCAAGACGAGCGGCCTGTTCGATATCGACCGGCAGGGCATCAAACTGGTTTTTCAGCATCCACGTCAGGAAGGGTAAAATCATCGAGCAATAGACCAGCACCAGTCCAAGGTGAGTATTAAGCAGGCTCAGCTTTTGCAAAATAAAGTAGAGCGGCAGTACGAAGGCCACCGGTGGCACCATGTAGATTGCCAGACTGCCGAACAGCCAGCCGTTACGTCCGGGATAGCGGGAAAAGCTGTAGGCTGCGGGGATCGCCAGCAGCAGCGAGATCAGCGTCGCGCCGCAGGCAACCAGCAGGCTATTACCCAGTGCATGAAGGAACAGCACGCCAGGTTGACCGGCCTGCAAGGTCAACAGACGGGTATAACGGCTGAAGTCCCAATGACGCGGCAGCCACTCCAGCGGAATCCGGGTCAGGTCCTCTGCCGAACTGACGCTCATCAAAAACATCCACAACAGTGGTCCCAGAATCGACAGTGCCAAGAGCAAAGCGAAGACGTAACGCAGAATCAGGCGAATCTTCGATTTCATTCAACGCTCCCTGAACGACGCTGACGCAGCAGCATCAGCAGATAAATCATGATTAATACTGCGCAAATCAGGGTCATTAGAATGGCATAAGCTGCACCGCTGCCGGCCCGCAAATAGCTGAAAGACTCCTGATAAACAAAGAAACTGACCGTTTTGGTACTGTCGAGCGGGCCACCACGGGTCATAACATAAATAATGTCGAAGACTTTGAAGGCGTCGATGGTGCGCAAAACCAGCGCCACGGCCAGAGGAGCCGCAATCGCCGGAAAGGTGATTTTGCAAAAGCGTCGCCAGGGTGAAGCGCCATCCAGCCGGGCGGCCTCAAACAAGTCTTCAGGAATGGTCTGTAATGCGGCCAGCGTCAGCAGGGTGATCAACGGATAATTCTTCCAGATATCTGCAAACATCACCGCATTCAGTGCCGATGATGTATCTCCCAGCCAACTGCGGTAGTTGTCCAGCACGCCAAGCTGGGTCAGCAGGGCGTTGATGCTGCCGTAATCCGGGTTGAAATTAAGTCGCCACATGGTGGCATTGACGATCGTCGGCAGCGCCCAGGGCAAAATGACCAGCACGCGCAGCGCACTGCGGCCCCAAAACTGCTGATTGAGCAGCAGTGCAACCAGCACGCCGATAATGCCCTCGAAAATCACCGAAACAATGGTGAAGTACAGCGTGCGCCAAAGTGCCGCGCGAAAATCCGGGTCCGTCAGGGCATAAATAAAGTTGTCGCTGCCCACCCAATTTGGCGCCGTGCCGTCACCGATAAGTCCTGCGTCGGTAAAACTGAGCCATAGTGTGCGAGCCAGCGGCCAGGCCGTCAGCAGAAACATCATTAACAACATGGGCGCAAGGAGCAACCAGGCTTGTCTACGTTCACGTTGAAACAAGGTCAGCATGTTCATTTTCCGTGGTGTTGGTTCGCCCTTCATACCGAAATACTCCGGGCGTGGTGTTTGTCTTCAAATGAAACTCAACGTAAACGATCGGCAGCGGCGGTGGCCGTGGCCATACCGTCTTTTGCGGTGACTTTACCTTGCAGTACGCCTTGCAGATTTTGTTGCAAAATATTCGATAAACGTGAGTAATCCGGCGTTATCGGACGTGAAAGCATCACGTTAAGCGAAATTTTCGCCGCCGCAATCAGCGCTTCCTGATCTTTTTGCACCGCGGGGTCATCATAAGAGGACTTCCAGATTGGCAGGCTCAGCTTGGCGTATTTGTCCTGCACCGGCTGCGAAGTCATATAGGTGATGTACTGCCAAGCCTGATCCGGATGGGTACTGGCCTTGGCGATACCCAGACCCATTGAGCCGTTGACGCCCGATGCCTGACCTGCCACCGAACCCGGAGCAGGAATAACACCCACCTGACCAGCCACTTTGCTCTGCTTTGGGTCATTCGCCATGTTGTACATATACGTCCAATTCAGCGCGAAGGCTGCGTCACCGTTGGAGAATGACTTACGAACGTCCTCTTCCAGATATTCACGTGAGTTCGGATTGGTCAGTCCTTTATCCAGCGTCTCCTTCATGAAATCGACGGCTTTCATCGCACCGGAATTGGTGAAGTTTAGCTTGCCGTCCTGATAGAAATTGCCTTTGAACGCAGAAACCAATGTGGTGTAGTCACACAGCAGTGCTTCTGACTGTGACCAGCTCCAGACCAGCGGGAATTTAACGATGCCTTTTGCTTTAAGGATCTCAGACTGTTTCTCGACCTCAGCCCAGGTAGTCGGCGGGGTAGTGATCCCGGCTTTTGCCAGCATGGCTTTGTTGTAATACAAATATTTGGTGTCGAGGATCCACGGCATGCCCCAGCGTTTGTCTTTATAAGTCACGGTGGAGATCGCACCATCGAAGATTTTTTTACTTTCATCACCGCTGATGCGCGAGGTGACATCTTGCAATAAGCCGTACTTGTTGAATTCTGCCGGCCAGATGGCATCGAACAGCACGATGTCATAACCGTTGGCACCGGCGCCGCGTGCGGCAACGATTTTGTCGTGCAGCGCTTCGTAAGGAACGAACTCCAGATTCACTTTGATATCAGGATGCTGCTTGGTGAAATCCGCCGTCATAGCGCGGATATCGGCTTCGCTGTATGCCGCCTGTGTCATGAACAGCGCACTGAGAGTCGTCTCAGCCGCATTGGTGCTGTAGCTAAAAGCCAGCGCCGAAAGGGCGCACAAGGTGGCGGCAGGGGTTAATCGCATAGTCATGTATTCATCTCCGGTCGTTAAGATAATTAAATCAATTTGATTGCTTTAATCGGCGTTAAAAAAATCCCGCTGTTGGCTCCGGGTGGAGCAGCATCCCTGCCTTTGCTACATGTGGTATTTCAAGAAGAGTGTCGGTGTTTAATAACTTCTATCGAATACTATTAACACAGCCATAACATTCATTGCTGTGATAGCGCCGTCATTCTGAACACATTCAGTCGACCCATCGTAATTATAAAATCAATTTGATTGCTCAAATATCTACCAGCATACTGCCTGTAAGATTTCCCTTGGTGCATAGGCAGTTATGGCAACGTCTGGAACTAACCTCGAACACGCTCGTGCTCACAACCGCCGTGTGGTAATCGAAGCAATTCGCCTCCACAGCGAACTGACCCGCGCCGAAATCGCCCGTTTGACATCGTTGACGCCGCAAACCGTTTCTAATATCGCCGCTGAACTCGAAGCCGCGGGGATCCTCTCATCACATCTGCCACGCAGGGCGGGCGGTCGTGGACAGCCAGCAACGCCACTGACACTCAATCCTAATAGTGCCTACTCGATAGGCATCCATCTTGATCATCAATCGCTGCTAATTGTGCTGGTTGATCTCACCGGAAACGTGCGCTTTCGTCATCTGGTGGCGGTAAAAAAACCGCAGCCGGAACCCACGCTGTCCATGATTGAGAAAATATTGCAAGAAATGCGCCAACAGGTAAAAATCGATTGGCGAAAAATGCTGGGCATCGGCATCGTCATGCCAGGACCGTTTGGCGTTGAAGGGATCTCTTCCGAAGGGCCTACCACCTTGCACGGCTGGGATAATATCGACGTCGAAGCGCGTCTGAGCACGGCGACCGGCTGGCCGGTGCGGCTTGAAAACGATGCCACCGTAGCGGCAATAGGCGAGCGTTTTCATGGTATCGCCAAGCAACTTACCTCGTTTGTTTATCTTTATATCGGCACCGGACTCGGTGCAGGCATCTTCACCGACGGGCGAATTTATACCGGTCATGCACACAATGCGGGCGAGGTCGGTCACATGGTGGTGCAACCGGGTGGTCGCGAATGTTACTGCGGCAACCAGGGCTGCCTCGAACGCTATCTCTCACTTCAGGCGGCCTATGAAGCCTGCGGGCTGGATCCTGCCAGCGCAACGCCGGAAGATTTACTGCAGGTGGATGAGGAAACCTTCGACCGTTGGCTGGACACTGCGATTGAACCCGCCTGTCAGGCCATTAATATTATGGAGTGTGTGTTCGACGCCGAATGCGTGATTATCGGCGGCATGATGCCGCAATTGCTGGTCGAAAAGTTGATCAAACGTCTGTCACCGCTCTACAGTTCGGTGCGCAGCCGTTACCCACATGGCATGCGCCTGCGGATGGGCATGTCCGGCAGTAACACCGCCGCGTTGGGTGCGGCGGCACTGCCGATCTTCGATGAATTTAATCCGCAATATGAGGTGCTGCTGAAGTAGGAACGACTTTTAGTAGAAACGTATGTTGGGCATTTTTTAAAAGCCAAGCTCAAGCCTGCGGCTGGCAGCCTAAGGTTTTGAAATTGAATTTAATACGTTAAGCGGTTATCAGGCTGGTCGCCAATGGCGTGTCTGTAGCCGCACCGCCGCCAACATCAACGATAAGCTGATCAACACCGCGATAGATGCCATCGCCATGCCATCCCCCACGGAGCCTTGCTCGAACTGTCGCCATACAAACACTGAGACAGTTTGTACACCAGCGGGCGCCAGCAACAGGGATGTCACCAACTCCCGAGATGCGACTGCAAATACCATCATCATGGCGGCCAGCAGGCTGGGGAAAACCAGCGGCAGTAGAATTAGCCACAGTGCCTGAGCTGCACTAGCACCGTGCACTCGCGCTGCGGCGTCGAGATTACTGCCAATTTGCTTCATGGCGGCGCTGACGTAGCGCACCGGATAGGGCAACAGCAGACAACAATAGGCCAGCAGTAAAATAGCCCAGGTATTATAAGGCGTGATCGGCCAAAAACCGCGGTTCCACGCCAGAATCAGCCCAACGCCGACCACAATGCCCGGCAGCGCAGCGGGCAGCAGTGATAACGCATCAATGGCAACCGCACCGCGCACCCGCCGAACGACGACCAGCCACGATGCCAGCAAACCGACTGAGCCTGCAATAAGTGCGGTTCCCAGCGCCAGACTGAGGCTAGTGCCGAGTGCCGAAAGCGCGTCGCCATCAGCGTCGAACAGTGCCACATAATGCCGTAGCGTCAGGTTTTGCCATGCGATCCCGCCAGACAACGTGCCGGAAAACGCGGTGAGGGTCATCGACATCAACGGCAGGGCGACGCTGACCAGCGCGACTAACGTAAACAAGATTATAGATGGCCATTTGCCGCCTCCCAGCGGTTTAGCGACGACGTCCGTCGGTTTGCCGGTCAGGGTTTCGACATTACGCCCAGCGAGCACCGCACGTTGAACACAATAGGCGCAGAGTGCCAGCGCGACCAAAACCAACGACAGTACTGATGCGCCAGGCATATCCACCGGCCAGTCAGCAAGACGCTGCTCGATACCCGTGGTCAGGAGATTGACGCCGCTTCGGGTGCCCAGTGCGCCCGGCACGCCGTATTCTTCGATCGACAGCGTAAACGCCAGTAGCAGGCTTGAGGCCATCGAGGGCAGCGCCAGCGGTAAAGTTACGCGCACAAATGCCCGCCACGGGCCTGCACCATGGATCCGCGCCACATCCGCCAGACGACTGCCGCTGGCGGCCATGCTGCGCGATACCGCGAAATACACCACCGGAAACACATTCAGCGTCATCACCGCCACGATACCGGGCAGGGAAAACAAAAAATCATTCAGATGCAGCAAGGACAGTTGTTCGACATAACCATTGGTTTGCAAAGCCAGCATCCATGAAAGTGCGCCAATATAGGGTGGCACCATGAAGGGAATTAGGAAAAGTAAATCCCACAGTACGGCGCCAGGCAGTACGAATAGCCCACGCAGTGCCCCGAGAGGAATACCAATAATGCCGCTGCATACTGCTACGCCAATACCCACTTTCAGCGTAGTGCTCACCATTTCACGCAGCTGGGCATCCATGAATAAACGCCTGAATGCACTGAAGGCATCGTTAAACAGACCGCTGTCGAGATGCGGGAAAATCGCCTGCAAAATGACAAATGTCACCGGCAGCGCAACTAAGAGCAATAGTGCGACGCAGGTGAGGGCAGGAAGAAAAAAATGCTTACTCATCATAGGGTGTTAGCTGCTGTTACGGGAAATGTATGACGTCAGGGCTGACTATTCAGCCCTGAATATTATTGACTCAGCGTTGACCAAACAGGCTGGCGAAACGGTCCAGCACCTCTTTGCGCGAAGCCGAGGGTTGTGCATTTTCTGGTAAAATTTTCAGAGTTTTAAACAATGGACGTTTTGCATCGATGTCAGTACGGGCAGGCATTAGCCAGGCATCAGCGACCAGCTTTTGACCTTCGTCTGACAAGGCGTAATCGATAAAGGCTTTAGCTTCTTTCTGTTCTTTGCTTGATTTAAGGATCATCATTGGCCGCGGCGCAATCACCGTCCCGGTCTCTGGGAAGATGACTTTGATCGCTTCGCCGTCTTGCACACTGCTGTAAGAGACATAATCTACTGCGCCGAAGACCGCGGCTTTTGCACCTTGCAGCACCGGCGTCAGTGCCTGTGCATTAGGGCCAGCAATCACCATGCCGTTGGCTTTTAGATCGTCGAACAGTTTCCATGCCTGTTCATGCTTGGCGTTCTGTAAGCCGATCAGCAAATCCAGAGAAGCCCCGGACAGCGCAGGGTCTGGCGTGGTGACTTTGTCTTTGAATTCTGGCTTGGCTAAATCTGCCCAGTCATTTGGTTCCGACGTGCCGCTTTTGGTGTTCCAGATGATCGCCAGCGCAGAAATGCCTTGTGCAACGTAATACGGGGTTTTGAATTGATCAGGAACCTGCGCGGCATTTGGGCTTTGATAAGCCAGCAGCCAGCCACGTTTTTGCAGATCTTCCGCAGTGTCCCACGATGCAGAGATTAAAATGTCAGCATGTGGATTGGCCTGTTCGGCATCCAGTCGCGCCATCACTTTACCGGTAGTGGCCTGGAATACGTCTACTTTGACACCGGTCTGTTTCTCATAACCTGCTGCCAGTTTTTTTGCCAACGATCCGGGACCGGCAGTGTAAAGGGTCAGCGCATTTGCACTGCCCGCGGCCATTGCGAAAGAAAGAGTCATTGCCGTGATTAAGCCTGTTTTGAGTGAAGTTGGCGTGCGATTCATCAGTCATTTTCCATCAGAGGTTAAGCAACAAAGGGAGCAATACGGGAAGATTCAATCTGATCTATACGTGCGATACGGCCATGTTCCATCCGAGCGATGCAGTGCGCCAGCGTTTGGGCTTCATTCGGATCGTGGGTGACGTAAACCGCCGTAGTGCCAAGCTGGCGCAGCAGGGTTGCCATCTCTTCACACAGGCTTTCACGCAAATCACGATCGAGGTTGGAAAGCGGCTCATCAAACAGAAGAATTTGCGGCTCAGCTACGATTGCTCGCGCAAGTGCCACGCGCTGTTGTTGCCCGCCGGACAACTCACCAGGGCGACGCAATGCAAAATCTGCCAGGCCGACCCGCTCAAGCGTTGCCATCACTTTTTCACGCTGAACAACCCCACGCACGCCACGCATTTGCAGAGGGAAAGCAATGTTTTGGTAGACGCTCATGTGTGGCCACAGCGCATAGTCCTGAAAAGCCATGCCCAGCGATCGCTTTTCCGGAGGCAGGCTGAATTTGTCAGCTGCCATGCATGTCTCACCAAAATAGATTTCCCCGGATGATGGATGTAAAAGACCCGCCAGCAATTTCAGCAGGGTGCTTTTGCCACATCCGGAAGGACCGAGCAATGCGACGATAGTGCCTTTGGGCACCTCAATATTGACATGATTGAGTACTTGGTTAGCCCCGAAAAACTGGCTTACCTGATGGACAATGATAGCGGGCAAAACAGGCGCGCAGTTGTGTGCACCCGCAACGTTAGGGGCTGGCGTTGGCATGGGGAACTATCCTCTTTGGGATTTATTGTTACGCAGGAGCTTAAGAGATACGGATGACGAATTTATGTCAGGCGAGTGACAATTTGCCTTTATTGGAAAGGCGTCAACTCAAACGTCAGAACCGGCGCTCATGCTGGCTTTTATGCGTTGGGTTACGATTAAAGAGAAGCCAGCGTCGGGGTAATAGTGCATAAATTATCGGCCATAAGTCTTAACACTCCAGTGCAGCATAGCTTCCAACAAGGGTTGTAACAGCGCCTGCATGGTAACCAGCGACGTGCGGTCCACAGGCTGTCGCAAATAATCGAGCCTGAAGCTGAAATGTTCGGGGTTGCCCGCGTCGTTCGCGCTCCTCATGGAACTGAAATCTAAAAAACATATTCACACCGGAATATGGACATGTTTCTTGATGTGCTTCAGACAGGTGATCATGGTGAATGTCATGATCACCAGGAGTGCCCATGAACTCCATTTCCCCAAGTGCACACCTGACCAAGTGACCACCTGATTCGGGTAATACCAAAGAGCAAAAAAGGTACTGATATTTTCTGCCAGCCAGATAAAGAACCCAATCAATACAAAAGCCAGTAGCAGCGGCATACGGCGTGGGATGTCATAAGGCATGAACACCACATAGCTGCGGGCATACAGACCAAATACCAAAGCGGTGATATACCAGCGAAAATCGCCGATATAGTGATGAGTAAAAAAGTTTAGGTAAATCAAAAGAGAAGCGATTGCAGCCAGACTATAAGGCGGGTAATTCCGCACTTTCATATCGAACAAGCGCCAACACTGGATCATGTAACTGCCCACCGCCGCGTACATAAACCCGGAAAACAGTGGTACGCCAAACAGTTTGCTGTAGGCGAAATCGGGATAACTCCATGAGCGTATCCCTGATGATGTTTTGAAGACTTCAAGAGTAAAACCTACTACGTGGAACAGCATAATCGCTTTGAATTCATCCAGAGTTTCCAGCTTGCTGGTTACCATCCAGACTTGAATAAACAGCGCGATCAGCAGCAGCACATCGTAGCGGGGAACATGGAACAACCCGCTTCGCGGCACGAGAAAAACGGCCAGGAAAAACAGTCCGACAAAGAGACATGCGCGAGCCTCTTTGACCCCAAAAAAGATAAACTCAGTCAGAAAACGCCGTGACCCGCCGATAGGGCGAACAGTCCGCTCAAGAATTAAATATTGGTCAAGTTTTTGTAACGGTGACATTTTCATCCCTGAAATTTTGATCAAATAAGTGGTTGAATCCGTGGATTCTATTTCATAACTCGTAACTGCACACGCTCATTGTAAAAACGCCGATAGGAGAGATAGCCCGCTATAATTGTCGATAAACTGGCGGTAGCTAGCAGCATAAATGTCACCATAATTTGGTACTTAATGGCCTTAACAGGATCAATACCGGCGAAAATTAATCCTGACATCATGCCCGGCAGGCTGACCAACCCGACGGTTTTGGCGGCGTCGACGGTTGGGATCATCGCCGAGCGAATACTGTCACGAATAAGCGCCCCGGACGCAATTTTAGTCGATGCGCCTAAACTGAGCATTTCGAGGATTTTTTGTTGGTTATCCATAAAACGCTGGTTCAGGTTGCTATAACACAGACCGACCGCGACCATAGCATTCCCGGCGATCATCCCTGAAATTGGGATCACCTGCATCGGTAAAAATTCAATTGAACGGCTCAGCAACAGAACGGCCAGCGTAAGCGTGGTTCCCGTAGCGATCGCGATAAACGAAATCACAAAGCCGTTATCGATATTACGACTGCGTTTTTTGGCATTCAGCGCCGCATTAACGCAGATGAACAATACCATCAGGACCGTCAGGCAGCCGTTGTTAACGTCAAAGATATACTTCAACACATAGCCGACAATCACCAACTGGACGATAGCGCGGGCTACGCTCCAAACGATGTCTTTCTCCAGGCCGAGCTTCTCTTTTTTACTGACCAGCAGGGCGACAACCACCAAAGTGAGGGCCAGCGCCAGGGATTCGTTCGTAATATTATGCTGGTTCATGCGTGGCTTTCTCTTCGGCGTGGCGGTTCAGGGTAATAACGTTTTGAGCATGGCGAATTTCGTTCCGATCATGGCTAACCCACAGCACGGCAAGCGAGTGGTCACGGACTAAATCGGCAATGACTTGATTGATATTCTGCTTATTATCTTCGTCCAGTGCGCTGGTGACCTCATCCAGCAACAGGACATCAGGCATAAATTGTAAATTACGCAATAACGAGACACGCTGTTTTTCCCCGCCGGACAGTTCCAGAATTTTTTTCTGCAACACATCTTCAGACAAATTTACTCGGGTCAGCCACTGTTTCATTGCACTGACATCTTTTTTCTTGCCACGAATTTCATACGGCAGCGCCAGATTATCCTGCACCGTTTCGCCAAACAGCGTCGGTGTCTGGAAACAATACGAAACCTGCTGGCGGTAGGGTTCAGGTTTAAGCCCGGAAATATCCTCCCCTTTAAAATGCAGAGTTCCTCCGGTTGGCGTTTGCAGTGACGCAATGATTTTCAGCAACGTGCTTTTGCCGCTGCCCGAAGGCCCGGTCAGCAGAGTGAACTCGCCAGGATTGAGATTAAATGACACCGGTTCTAATAAAGTCCGGTTATTGAGCGAAAAGCTGACGTCCCGTAATTGCAGTAACGGATCAGATTGCGGCATGGGGTATTCTCAGATTAATTCAATAATGTGGGAATGATACCACTTCGGTTCATGTGGATGAAAATTGGGTTGGGTGGCAGCCTAAACGTGCTGAGTTTGAAAACAGTTCCCACACCTTTTTCCAAAAGCTACAACCCTTTTGGCATTTCCCGATAAAACCCAATGCCGATCAAACGGCCAAACAAAAAGGGTATAAACTTTCTATTCCTCAGCCACAACTCCATGCGACCTGGGGGTTTGCGGCGTTTCTTTTGCCCGGCTTTACTTATCATGATTTGCAAAGATTGGGTGGCCCAGGTCGGGAAAAGTCGGCGGCGTTGGACCCGTTTGAGATGCCGCAGGCTGAGCGTACCGCCAAGCAGCGGAGCCGTAATAATATTGGCGGTTGCCACCGCGTCCTGGATCGCCAGATTCACGCCGACGCCGCCAATCGGCGACATGGCGTGGGCAGCATCGCCGATACACAGTAAACCTGGTTTCGCCCACTCTTTCAGGCGGTCAATGCGGATCACCAGCAGACGTACGTCGTCCCAACCGGTGATGTCTTCTTGCAAACGCTCAAGCTCAAAGGGTGAAACCTCGGTCAGCAAATCAAGGAAGGGCGCTAAACCCTGCGCTTTGAGCGGTTCAAGACTGTCTTTCGCAATAGAATAACCGCACTGCCAGAAATCACCACGATCGATCATGATGAAATTTTTCTTTGGGCCACGATGCCCCATTGCCCACTGCGGATCGTTGGGGCACTTGTTGATCTTCAGCCACAGGACGTCGCGCGGTGAGCCAAATCGTCGAATTTCCATGCCAGCCTGCTCACGCACCACCGAATTGCGACCATCACACCCGACCACCAGATCAGCGATGAAATGCTGCGTTTTACCTTCCACCTCGGCAATCACGCCGGTGACCTGACCTTGCTCTTCTGACAACGACAGCACCTGCGCACGGTGAATCAGATGAAAATTCGGCAGCAACGCCGCTTTACGGGCGATGAAGTTGAGGAAATCCCACTGCGGCATAAACGCGATGAATTTGCACTGCGTCGGCAGGTGACTGAAATCCGCCAGCGTGGTCTCTTTGCCGTCGATCTCACCATACAACTTTTCGGCCTTTTGGTGAGGTAGCTGCAAAAATTCTTCGAGAAAACCCAGTCGCCAGATGATCTCCAATGTCGAAGGATGAATAGTGTCACCGCGAAAGTCGCGCAGGAAGTCAGTGTGCTTTTCCAGCACTGTCACCTGAATGCCTTTTCGGGCCAGTAAATAGCCGAGCATTAAACCCGCAGGACCGCCACCCACGATGCAGCAAGAAGCGAGAGGATGTTCTGAATTGAGCATCATAAAAAGCGTCCATCAGCATTGAAATTATTTGATAATAATTATCATTTGCGCCCTTTCAGGTCAATGGGATGTGCCTCTCAATGCCATCAGGCAGGGATCTTGATGGCACATTTCCTACGTGATATGCCCCTTATTATGCACAGCAGCCTGACCTTATTTTTTTAAATACGTATGAAATTTATTTTATTTTCAATAAAAACAACACGTTGATTTAAATATGAAAACTGGCAAGTATTTTGCTTCGTTCTAAATAGGTTGAGTTGTTGGACCAATATCCATTGAGACGCACCATGCAAAATGATTTCAATTTGCTTCACCCGATAGCGCCACAGCAGAGTGACATATTGGTACTCGATGCGCTGACCCGTTATGTGGCGCAGTCCGGCACCTGCGTAGGGGAGAAATTACCGCCTGAGCGTGTGCTAGCCGAAGGATTGGCGGTGAGCCGCAACACCGTGCGCGAGGCGCTAAAACGCTGGGAAGCGCTGGGCATTATTGTACGTAAAAAGGGCAGCGGAACGTTTCTGCAATCGGAAGTCACCGCCAACGACAGCTTCCTGTCGCTGCGCTTTAAAAATGACTCCGCCACCATGCTGCACGCGTTGGAAGTGCGCCGGATCATCGAATGCGAAGCCTCGGCGCTGGCGGCGGTGCGGGCGACGGAAAGCGATTTGCTGTTTATCGAACAAAAGCTGGATGTGATGGAGAAAGTCCATCTCAGCGTCGGTTCCGCCGGGGCAGAAGACTGGCAGTTCCATGCCGCGATTTATACCGCCGCACACAACCCGCTGCTGCTGCAAATGGTCGGCGGAATTTACGACCTGCTTCACGCCTTTTTCGAATCACCGCCGGAGCAGGCGCTATTCAGTGACTCTTTCCCGCTGCACCGTACTTTATTTGAAGCTATCGCGCGCCGTGAACCCGAAGCCGCGCGCAGGCTGAGTAACGACATTCTTAACATAACTGAACGTGACATGAAGGAAGTGATCAATGCAGCAAGATGATAAAAGCCAGCACGATGAGTTGTCCGAAAGTACCCGTTTAGTTCACGACGCACGTCACGATCGCGGTGCGATTTCGCCGCCGATTTACCAGTCTTCATTATTCAGCTTCACCGATTATGACAGCATGATCGCCCGTTTTCGCGGCGAAAGCGACCACGCATTGTATTCCCGAGTCGATAACCCGACGGTGGTGGAGTTGCAGAAAAAAGTCGCGCAGCTCGAAGGTGGCGAAGCATGTCTGGCCTTTGGCAGCGGCATGGCGGCGATCAGCAACGCCATTCTCAGCGTGGCCGGTCCCGGCGACAAAGTGGTATGCGTAAACCACGTTTACCCTGACACCTACCGCTTCTTGCGCGGATTCTGCACCCGTTTTCAGATTGAATCACAATTCATCGATGGCAGTTCGTTGGCCGTTTTAGAAGAAGCAATACAGGGCGCGAAGCTGCTTTATCTAGAAAGCCCTAACAGTTGGGTGATGGGCGAACAGAATCTGCGGGCGATTGCGGAACTGGCTAAAAAACACGGCGTGACGACGATGATCGACAACAGCTGGGCGTCGCCGATTTTCCAAAAACCGCTGGCGGCGGGCATCGATCTGGTGATCCACTCCGCCTCGAAGTACATCAGTGGGCACAGCGACGTGGTGGCCGGGTTGGTGATCTCCAGTGGCGAACGCATCACTGCCATCAGCCGTTATATCAGCCCGTTTTTGGGTGGCAAACTTTCTGCCAACGAAGCGTGGTTGCTGCTGCGCGGCCTGCGCACCTTGCCGTTGCGGATGCGCCAACATCATGAAAGCGCCCTTGAGCTGGCGCGCCGTCTCCAAGGTTATTCGCGCATTACGCAGGTCAATCATCCCGGCTTAGATCCGCTGCCTACCTCGATCCTGACAGGCTATAGCGGCCTATTTTCTTTCGAACTCAGCGACTGCATCGACATTCCGACGTTCTGCAACGCGCTGAAGCTGTTCCGCATGGGCGTCAGCTGGGGCGGTTTTGAAAGCCTGGTGATGCCAGCGATCTCTGTGCTGAATCAGGCGGGTGAATTCAATTCGGCGATTGATTTCGGCGTGTCGCCGCGGGTGATCCGTATTTCCATCGGACTGGAAGATATCGAGGATTTGTGGCGCGACCTGAAAAACGCCATCGAAAGTGCCTGTTCCTAAAGATTTGTCTCAAAGAATGTTCCTGTGATCCGACCCTTTGCTCCGTGGAGAATCAAGATTATGCGACACCCGAAACCTCATGTGCTCAGCCTGCTGGCCCTCAGCGTCAGCCTGTTTTCCTGCGCCAGTTTTGCCGCCACCAAACTGACGTTAGTGGAAGTGATCACCAGCCCTGCGCGTACGGAAATGCTGCAAAAAATGTTAACAGTCTACAAAGCGCAACACCCGGACGTCGAGATCGAGGTGGTATCGCTGCCGTGGGGGCAGGCGTTTGAAAAGCTCGGCACCATGATCCAGAGTGGACAATACCCGGACGTCGTGGAAATGCCCGACACCTGGCAGGGGTTGTACGCCAGTAACGGCATGCTGGCGGATCTCGAACCGCGCCTGAAAAACTGGAACGGTACGCCGGATCTGACCGACAAAACGCTGACCATGGCGCGTTCGTCCGGCGGCACCGCCACCATGATCCCCTACGGTTTCTATCTGCGGGCGATGTTCTGGAACAAGAAACTCTTCCAGCAGGCTGGTCTGACTGAGCCGCCGAAAACCATGGATGAATTTATGGCCGATGCGAAGAAAATCAGCGCGCTCGGCAACGGCATCAGCGGCTATTGTATGCGCGGCGGCGTCGGTGGCACCAATGCATGGATGATGTTTATGGCGGCAATGAACGGCTCGCCGGAGTTCTTCGACAAAGAAGGTAACAGCACGCTGACGCAACCGGGTGCCATCAAAGGTGCCCAGTTCCTGGTGGACATGTACCAGAAAGGCTATGCGTCGAAAGATAGCGTGAACTGGGGCTTTAATGAAATCGTCTCCAGCTTCTATTCCGGTAAGTGTGCGATGCTCGATCAGGATCCGGACGCATTAATCGCCATCAAAAACAGCATGAACCCGGACGATTTCTCCGTCGCGCCGATGCCGCTGGGGCCGAACGGCAAAGCCTATCCGACCATCGGTTACACCGGCTGGTCGATGTTCAAACAAAGCAAAAATCAGGATCAAAGCTGGGATCTGATTTCTTTCCTCAGTAACAAAGAAAACAACCTGACGTGGTCGAAATTCGTCGGCACGCTGCCGATTTACAAAGGTGCGGAGCAGGACGCTTATTACCATGCGCCGCAGTTTGCAGGATGGTTTGCCGAGCTGAACAGCCCGGATTACATCCCGCTGACGATGCCGACGCACCTTAAAGGCTGGGGCTATTTCAATTCGGTTATCGTCAAAGACAGTTCGCAGGAAACGCTGCTCGGCCAGAATGACACCGAAAGCATGGTGAAAGACTGGGCGAAGTACCTGACCAAAGAACAGAAAGCGTGGCTGGCTACGCAGAAGTAAGGCTCACCGGCTCCGGCAAAATACTGCCAGAGTGTCTATTCCCAATCAATGGAGACGCGTCATGATGTTGGAAGTTTCACCACCAGACACCGCTGCCGCGCCGCGCTTTCCCCGTTTGCGGGCGCTGCTGGAACCCTGGGTGTACCTCAGCCCGACGCTGGTGCTGATCGCGCTGTTTATCTTTGTCCCGATGGCGATCGGTATTTCTTATGCGTTTCAGAATATTCAGCTGCTTAATCCGTCCGATACCGGCTGGGTCGGGCTGGACAATTTTCGCACCATGTTTGACGACCGACATTTTTACGCCGCGCTGCGTCACACATTCAACTGGACGCTGACGTCGCTGGTCTTGCAGTTCGTGCTGGGTCTCGGGCTAGCGTTGTTGCTTAACCGTGAATTTGCCGGGCGCGGCTGGGTACAGGCGCTGGTGTTCCTGCCGTGGGCGGTTCCGGCGTTTCTTTCCGGCCTGACCTGGGCATGGTTGCTCAATCCTGTCATTGGCGTGCTGCCGTACTGGCTGACCGATCTGCACATCATTTCTGAGCCGTACAACATCCTGTCCGATCCGCAACTGGCGCTGTACGGGCCGGTGGTGGCCAACGTCTGGTTCGGCATTCCGTTTTTTGCGATCACGCTGCTGGCAGCATTGCAGTCGATCCCTAAAGATTTATACGAAGCGGCAGCCATGGACGGCGCGTCCGGCTGGCAGCAATTTTGTAAAGTCACGCTGCCGTTCCTTGCACCGATGATTGCCATCACGGTGATGTTGCGCACCATCTGGATCGCCAATTTCGCCGATCTGATTGTGGTGATGACCGACGGCGGCCCGGCGAATTCCACGTCAATTCTCTCGAGTTTCATTTTCACTACCGCCTATCGCAAACTCGATTTTGGCTATGCCTCGGCGATGGCGGTATTCCTGCTGGTGCTAATGACGCTTTACGCGCTGGTATTACTGCGCATCCGCCATCAGTTATTAAAATAAAAAGGAGAGCCACATGAATGCATTGTCATTAGGACTCTGGCTGCGCAAAGGCGGGCACCGGCTGGGGATCCTGTTTTATCTGCTGTTCGCGCTGTTTCCGATTTACTGGCTGATCAAAATTTCGATCACGCCGGACAAACTGCTCTATAGCGAAGGCGTGAAGATGTGGCCGGGTGAGATGACGCTGGTGCATTTTCAGCGCGTATTTACCGAAAGCCAGTTTCCGCTCTATTTCTTCAATAGCCTGATCGTGTCGTTTGGCACGGCATTTTTGACCACGGTGATCGCCGCAGGTGCGGGCTTTGCGTTTTCCCGTTTTACTTTCAAAGGCAAAACGGTGATGGCCGCATTGCTGCTGTTCACGCAGATGTTCCCGCTGGTGATGATCCTGGCGCCGATTTACAAAGTGATGGCACCGCTGGGGCTGACCAACAGCCTGCTGGGGTTAATTCTGATTTATACAGCGTTTAATGTGCCATTCGCGACATTTCTGATGCAATCATTTTTCGACAGCATTCCGAAAGATCTGGAGGAGTCAGCGATGCTCGAAGGATGCAGCCGTTTTATGGCGCTGCGCAAAGTGATCATCCCGCTGACCCTGCCGGGGATGGCCGCCACGCTGGGATTTGTGTTTACTGCCGCGTGGAGCGAACTGTTGTTCTCCCTGATGTTAATCAACAAAAACGATGTGATGACGTTCCCGGTCGGCTTGCTGAGTTTTGTGTCGAAGTTTGCAGTTTCCTGGGGTGACATGATGGCGGCGGCCGTGTTGGCGCTGATTCCCGCTTGCCTGTTTTTTGCGTTCATTCAGCGTTACCTGGTTCAGGGACTGACGGCCGGTGCGGTAAAAGGATAATTTTATGGCTCAGATTACGATTTCCGATCTCCAAAAACGTTACGACAACGTCGAAGTGCTGCGGCACATCAACCTGACCATCAAAGACGGCGAATTTGTGGTGCTGGTCGGCCCATCCGGCTGCGGGAAATCCACGCTGCTACGCACTATCGCCGGGCTGGAGCTGGCGACGTCGGGGGACATCCGCATCGGCACGCGGCTAATGAATCAGGTCGCCCCGAAAGACCGTGATATCTCGATGGTGTTTCAAAGTTACGCGCTTTATCCGCACATGACGGTAGCACGCAACATGGGGTTCAGTCTTGAAGTGCAAAAGCGTCCGCAAGCCGAAATCGACGCTGTCGTTAACAAAGCCGCCGAGATCCTTGGCCTGACCGAGCTATTGCATCGCCGCCCGAAAGAGCTTTCCGGCGGGCAGCGTCAGCGCGTGGCGATGGGCAGGGCGATAGTACGCGAACCGAAGGTGTTTCTATTTGATGAACCACTGTCTAATCTTGATGCTCAACTACGCGGGCAGATGCGTATTGAGATCAAAAGCTTGCATCAGAGAATGCGTAATACCATTGTGTATGTCACCCACGATCAGGTCGAAGCCATGACGTTGGCTGACCGCATTGTCGTGCTCAACCATGGTCTGATCCAACAGGTGGGTACGCCACTCGAGTTGTATGACACACCGGCCAACCAGTTCGTTGCCAGCTTTATAGGTTCGCCATCAATGAATTTTATCAAAGGTACGCTGGAACTTGGTGACTGGGGTCCGCTAGTACGGATCAGCCCGACCTTATCACTGCCGGTTGATCTGAACATCACCGGATTACAAAGTGGTAAACCCGTCATTTATGGTGTGCGGCCGGAAGCGATTGTACTCGCCGCCGAAGGTGAGGCAGGTGCGCTGCCTCTGGATGTTACGCTGATTGAACCCACCGGTCTGAGCGAACTTATTCATGGAACCATTGCCGGCGAGCCAGTCAGCGTGTACAGCATGGTGAGATCGGCAAGCCACCCGGGCAGCCGGTTATGGGTCAATATTGATACAGCGAGGATGCAGTTGTTTGATGCAGGGAGCCAGCAGAGACTTTTAAAAATAAATGAGTGATTTTTTAAACTGCGACCAAATTCACTTTAATTATTCAAATTTTTAAGGTTTTTGACATTAAAAAAAACCGGTCTATGGTTTCCCATGACCGGTTTTTTATCGCGTAAGCAAAAGCTTCACACCAGAGAAATTAAACCACTGGTTTGGCGATCACATTGCGATTTTCCATGCGCACTTCTGCAATCTGTACGTCGATGATATCGCTCTGACGATAGGCGACTTCGCCTTTGATCAGCACGGTACCTGTATCGAAGCTGCAAACCAGTTCATCGCGCACACTGTGCAGGAACGGAGCAGGGATGAAGGCAACAGCGCCGATATCCTGCAGGCGTACGCGCAGTCCGCCACGGGTGACGTCAATAACTTCAGCGCTGAATTTAGTATCAGTACCGACTTTATCTTCCAGATAACGGGCGTAGAGCCAGTCACCGACATCGCGTTCGGCCATGCGGTTAGCACGACGACGCTCAGCCAGCTGGATAGTCATCTCATCCTGAGGTTTCTCACCAGGCTGCTGCAGGATCATCGCTTTTAGCAAACGGTGGTTCACCATGTCGCCGTACTTACGGATCGGTGAAGTCCAGGTTGCGTAAGCTTCCAGACCCAGACCAAAGTGTGGTCCCGGCGTGGTACTGATTTCAGCAAACGTCTGGAAACGACGAATACGGCTGTCGAGGAACTGGGTTGGCATCGCGTCAAGCTTACGTCGCAGCGCGCAAAAGCCTGGCAGGGTCAACAACTCTTCGGCATTGGCTTCCACGTCGTTGGCCTGCAATACGGTGACTGCATTTTCTACCAGAAGCGGATCGAACCCGGTATGCACGTTGTATACGCCGAAACCGAGGCTATCGCGCAGGGCGATAGCGGCGCAGACGTTTGCTGCGATCATCGATTCTTCTACGATACGGTTGGCGATACGGCGATGCTCAGCGATGATCTCCAGCACATTACCTTTCTCACCCAGTACGAAGCGGAAGTCAGGACGGTCTTTAAACACCAGCGCGTGCTCGGTGCGCCATGTGCTGCGCAGGTCACAAAGACGCTTCAGCAGACGGATTTGATCGGCGATGGCATCACTATTGGGCTGCCAGACGCTTTTCTCTTCCTGCTCGATCCAGTCGGAGACGTCGTCGTAAGCCAGTTTGGCTTTAGATTCGATGGTGGCAGAGAAGAAGCGGATATCGCTGCCCAGTGCACCGTCAGCCGACAGCGTAACGCTGCATGCCAGTACCGGACGCTGAACGTCTGGCCACAGTGAGCAAATGTCGTCAGAGAGTTCACGCGGCAGCATCGGGATGTTAAAGCCCGGCAGATAGTTGGTAAATGCACGCTTCTTGGCAATGTTGTCGAGCTCGCTGCCTTCAGACACATAGGCAGTAGGGTCGGCAATCGCGATATTCAGTTGCAGGGTGCCGTCACCGTTGTCTTTCACATACAGTGCGTCATCCATATCCTGAGTACTGCCGCTATCGATGGTCACATACGGCAGGGCGGTCAGGTCTTCGCGGGTCAGACCCTGATCGAGGATCTCAGCGATTTCGGCCTTAGGCGCTTCGCGCTCAAGGTTGTGTCGAGCCAGCGTAACCCACCATGGTGCCAGATCGTCGACACCGGTGGTGATCCACTCGGTGATCTCAGCCTGGAAGCTGTTATCGCCTTCTTTCAGCGGATGGCGGCGCATTTCAGCCACACACCAGTCGCCATCGCTCACTTCGTGATTGATGTTGCGAGTAACGCGACACTGAATGGAATCACGCAATAATGGATGATCAGGAATAATGGAGAGGCGGTCATCTTTTTTGGTGACGCGACCGACAAAACGGCTCAGGAATGGTTCAACCAGCGTTTCAGGCTGAACCACTTCACGTTCCTTTTCGGTCTGCAAAGAGGCAATTATACGGTCGCCGTGCATGACTTTTTTCATGTACGGCGGCGGGATGAAGTAACTTTTTTGACCGTCTACTTCAAGAAAGCCAAAGCCTTTCTCAGTTCCTTTAACAACGCCTTCAAGGCGTGGAGTCTGAGAGTGAAGTTGCTGTTTTAGCTGCGCGAGCAGCGGGTTATCTTGAAACATATCGTCCAGGGGTGGGGTTAGAATGGCTCGATTAGCGGCAGATAGTTTTACGCGAAATGGCTCCTGCGGGCAAGTAGCATCTCCCTTTTCACCGCATATCCATGAAGTGAAAAGGGACTTTTTCGCGATGCCTCGCATAACCTGTCAGACGATACGTTGTCGTTCGACTTTTGGTTGGCAGCGACGGATGGCAACCGGAATCGCTTTAGAGGTTGGTGTGTGGGTCTGATCACCGAAACTGGACATCGGCACCAGCGGGTTAGTTTCCGGGTAGTAAGCCGCCAAATTGCCGCGCGGAATATCGTAGCTGACCAGTTTGAATCCCGTGACTTTACGCTCCACGCCGTCGGTCCACAGCGTCTCAATTTCTACCAGTTCGCCGTCCTGCATACCCAGTTCCGCCAGATCCAGTGGATGAATAAACAGCACTTCGCGCTGCCCGTAAACGCCACGGTAACGATCATCAAGGCCGTAGATGGTGGTGTTGTATTGGTCATGCGAACGCAGGGTTTGCAGGGTGAACGGTGCCTCCTGATTGCCCTGCGGGATCAGTTGATCCGGTAGCAGCGCCGCACTGAAATTGGCTTTAGCGGTCGGCGTATTGAAGTTCAACTCCGCCGCTGCATTGCCCAAATAGAAACCGCCCCTGATATCGCAACGTGCATTAAAATCGTTAAAACCTGGGATAGTGGCTTCGATGTGATCACGGATCAAGTTGTAGTCATCTGCCAGCTTCATCCAGTCGAGGAATTTGTCACCCAGAACGGCATTGGCGATACCGCAGACAATCGCCGTTTCTGAGCGCTGCTCAGGCGACAGCGGAATACCGACGCCCTCTGAAGCATGCACCATGCTAAAGGAGTCTTCGACGGTAATAAACTGCGAGCCGGTGGCCTGCATATCAAGTTCGGTACGTCCCAGCGTCGGCAGGATGAGTGCTTCACGCCCTGGCGTTAAGTGGCTGCGATTTAGTTTGGTACTGATTTGCACTGACAGGTCAAGATTGCTTAGGGCGCGGTGTGTCCGCAGGGTATCCGGTGCCGCTGCGGCCAGGTTACCGCCAAGACAAATAAGGACTTTCGCGTCACCGGTCAACATGGCTTCCAGCGCTTCCACGGTGTTATGGCCCGGATGGCGGGGAGGGGTAAAGTTGAAGTGTTTTTCCATCGCATCAAGCAGCGATTTTGGCGCTTTTTCGTCGATACCCATCGTGCGGTTACCCTGCACATTACTGTGACCACGAACCGGACACAGACCCGCACCCGGTTTACCCAGTTGTCCAAACAGAAGTTGCAGGTTGGTGATTTCACGGACGGTCGGCACCGAGTGTTTGTGTTGGGTAATGCCCATCGCCCAGGTGCAGATCACCCGTTCAGCCTGTACATAAATTGATGCAGCTTCGCGGATATCTTCCTCGGACAATCCTGATTGTTCGGTAATTTTCTTCCAGGATGTCACATCGACAACCGCCAGATACGCTTCCACGCCTGCGGTGTTCTGCGCGATGAATTCGGCATCAAAAATGGTGCCCTGACCCGATGCCACGCGGTCGCGATCGGCTTCCAGTAACGCCTTAACCATTCCGCGCACTGCGGCCATATCCCCGCCCAGATTCGGCTGGTAATAGGCAGAGCTGATGCGGCCGGATTTGGTGGTCACCACTTCCAACGGTTTCTGCGGATCGGCAAAGCGTTCCAGACCACGTTCACGCAGGGTGTTGAAACTGACCACCTTCGCACCGCGATCGGCAGCGTGGCGCAAACTGTGCAACATTCTTGGGTGGTTGGTACCTGGATTCTGGCCGAAAACAAAAATAGCGTCGGCTTTCTCGAAATCGTCCAGGCGAATAGTCCCTTTACCCACGCCGATGCTCTGCTTCAGGCCGACACCGCTGGCTTCGTGGCACATGTTGGAACAGTCGGGGAAATTGTTGGTACCGAACATGCGGCCAAATACCTGATAAAGATAGGAAGCTTCATTACTGGCGCGCCCGGAGGTATAGAAATCCGCTTCATCAGGGCTGGTTAACCCTTTCAGATGGCTGGAAATCAGTGAATAAGCGGCGTCCCAGCTAATTGGCTCGTAATGGTCAGTGGCGCGGTTGTAACGCAGTGGGTGGGTTAGCCGACCCTGATATTCGAGGAAGTAGTCGCTCTGCTCGCGCAGTTTACTGACGCTGTGCTGAGCAAAGAATTCTACTTCTACCGCTTTACGCGTTGCTTCCCAACTGACGGCTTTGGCGCCGTTTTCACAGAAGCTGAAGGTGCTGTGATTATCGTCGCCCCATGCACAACCCGGGCAGTCAAAACCCCGCCCTTTATTAACGCGCATCAGGTTACGCAGGTTGGAGAGGACTTTTTTACTGTCAAACACGTAACGGGTGGTCGCTTCCAGTGAACCCCAGCCGCCAGCCGCCGCCGTATAGGGTTTTATCTCAGTTTTGAATTTCATTTTATAGGCTTCGCAGGTGTCTTGCATTTGAATGGAATGCAACCGGCTTAGATGAATTGTTAAGTCGATTGTTAAATTTATGTCACAAGTTTAGGTCGAAGATGGGAAGGGCGTCTAATCGAATGCTGCAATCATACGATAGATAAAGCTAATCGCTCATATTATCGGGTTCACACTGGCCGGGCATCGCCAGTGAGCTTTTTTGCTGACAAAAAACGCATGTCGGCTAAAATTTCTGCGAGTTGTAACAAAACCGTTTCACTATGAAATGACTGGCAAAGTAAAGGGGGTTTTGTTCAACGTCTTATTGGTGCACCATGCGGCAATTATTTTCAGCCGTGTTTGCCTGTGGCCCGTTTTTGCAGATTTTCTGGGCGATTAGCAGGCAATTTTGGCGTTTTAAAGGAACAATTCGTGAAACGTAGTGTATTGACTGTATTAACCGGCGTACTGATGTTGTCAGCAGGCGCTGCACAAGCTGTTGCCCCTCTGGATTTCCCTGTCGTCCCTCCGAGTATTGATGCGGCCTCATTCGTATTGATGGATTACGCCAGTGGCGATGTTCTGGCGGCAGGTAACCCGGACGACCGCCGTAATCCAGCCAGCCTGACTAAACTGATGACCGGTTATGTTATCGACCGCGCGCTGGATAAAAACAAAATCGCCATGAACGATATGGTTACTGTGCCACAAGAAGCCTGGGTTGCCGGTAATAAAAGTCTGGAAGGCTCTTCGCTGATGTTCCTCAAACCGGGTGACCGCGTGTCAGTCAGGGATCTTATTCGTGGGATCATTATTACGTCTGGCAATGATGCCTGCGTGGCGATGGCGAATTACGTAGCAGGAAGTCAGGACGCGTTTGTTGGCCTGATGAACCAGTACGTGACAACGATGGGCCTGACCAATACCCATTTCGAAACGGTCCACGGCCTGGATGCCCCTGGGCAATACACCACGTCTTACGATCTGGCTAAACTTTCACGAGCCATCATTGGCGGGGAGCCTGAGGAATATCGCATGTACAGCGAAAAATCGCTGACATATGACAACATCACTCAGCAAAACCGTAACGGTCTATTGTGGGACAAAAATCTCAAAGTAGATGGCCTTAAAACCGGCCATACCGAAAGCGCCGGTTTTAATATCATTGCTTCAGCGACCGAAGGCGACCGTCGTTTGATAGCCGTTGTGATGGGAGGTAAAAGCTCAAAAGGGCGCGAGGAACAAGCGCGGAAATTGCTGACCTGGGGCTTCCGTGAATACACCAGTAAACAGATTTTCAAAGCCGGGCAGACCGTTTCCGATGAGAAAGTGTGGTTTGGCGAGCGTCCGCAGGTAAAAGTGGGTTCACTCAGCGACGTATTCATCAGCGTACCGCAATCTGATGCTGACAAACTGAAAGCGCAATATGTACTGAGTAACTCACAGATTGACGCACCGCTGAAAAAAGGCCAAGAACTTGGCACCATTAACATCGTTGATAATGGCAAAATCATCAAAACTATCCCGTTGGTTGCGCTGGAAGATGTCGCCGAGGGCGGGCTTATCAGCCGCGCGATTGATTACATTAAGCTGAAGCTCTAAGCCGCTCAAACTGGCTTTCTTGGGCTCGCCGCCCAAACTGGCTTTTAAATTCAAGTTCAAGGTCGTGGGCGCCGGCCCACACCGGGGTAAGGGGATTGAAACGAATCCCCTTACCAATCCCGCGTTTTATTCACTCCGTTGCTGCGCAGGCCACAATGGCCGTGTTCCAGCTACCGCAGTGATAGCCGTAAAATGTCAGCCCTGCGGGCTTCCCGGCTGCGGGTTCGAGCCAACGGTAAAAAAGTTGTCTCTCCACCGACTTGCCGGTGACATTTTGAACACGGCCGATACTTTTTTAAATTCAAATTCAAATTCAAAAACCGGACTGTATCTGCTTTTCAAAATGTTGAGGCCGCATTCAGAAATGCCGCTGAATGAGAGGTTCGAGACCTATGGCTCGAACCCGAAATGAAGGCACCGCAACGCGGCGGTATTTTGCGGCCATAGCCAAGATATCTGAAACACGGCCATCCCGATTCAGCGATAGCGCGCAGTTAAAAGAGCCCGGGATTCTCAAGGGTGGCGGCGATAAGCCACCCTTGAGGCCCGTTTGGGTGGCAACCCAAGGTCTTTAAATTTGAATTTAAAGATTTAAAAGCGAGTTCGGCATGCAACCCGATATAATCAATAATAATCTTCCTATTTAAGGCACAGCCTCACTCCCCGTATGGATATTAAGCAACTGATCTACCTCTGTAACCTTGAACGTGAACGGCATTTTGGCCGGGCGGCGCAGGCGAGTTTTGTCAGCCAGCCGACGTTGTCGATGCGTCTAAAAAATCTGGAGAAAGAGTTAGATCTCAACCTGATTAACCGTGGTAATAACTTCGAAGGTTTTACCGCAGAAGGTTTGCGGGTACTGGGTTGGGCACGGGAAATCGTTGCGGTATATGAAGGGCTGAAGCGGGATGTCGAATCCCTTAAGCAAGGACTGAGCGGTACGCTGCGTATTGGCATCATGCCTCAGTGCAGCATTTCACTGGCCCGGTTGATTAAGGCGGTCACTGATGAACATCCCGGGCTGGACTACCGCGTCGTGGAGGTCAGTGCCGATCAGCTTATCGAAGCATTAAACAGCCATGCAGTTGATATCGGCATTGGTTTTTTTGAATTCTCTACGCTGAATGAACTGCGCTTTCAGGTGGTACCTATCGATGACGGCGGCGTGGATGTCGTTTATCACCCTGACCATTTCCCCCAGCTTAACCACGCGGCGCATCTCAGTGCTGAAGAGGCAGTAAACCTGCCGCTCTGTTTGTCAGAGCCGAGCCGTTATTTTCGTCGTTATCTGGACAGTCATTTTCGTCAGGCTGGGCTTGAGTTACGCCCGACGTTGGAAACCACGTCGATTTTCCAACTGATGCAGGGCGTTTTTGTCGGGCTGGGCTGTGCACTGGTCCCTCGCGGTCATCTGATTGATGAAATGCATCCGGCGCTGAAGCGCTGTGCACTGGATATTCCGCCAATGAGCCGACACGCCGCGATGGTGGTGTCCGAAACTGAACGCGCGACGCCGTTGGCCCAACACTTCTTTAACGCTGCGGCTTTGTGGTTAGCACAACAGCCTCGTATTCAATAAAAATGCGCTATCCGAAGTATTCAGCGACGTTGTCCTATTGATGAAATGGCCGATAGGCTCCAATATTTATGGGTCTTTTTATCAGTCAAAGTCTGATTGTGAAATTAATGGAGCTATACATGAAAGCATTAAAAACAGTCGTATTGGCTATTGCTGTAAGCGTTTGTTTATTAACCAACGCCGCACAGGCCAATAACTTGTTGAGCTCATTGCAGGATGCGGCTAATCAGGAGTTGAGCAAGGGCGGCGGCAGCAATAATTCTACCGAGTCACTCACTTCTTTGCTTAACGGTAGTAATAACGCGTTGACGGCCAAAAGTGCCACCAATGCGGCGGGTATCTTGCAATATTGTGTCAAAAATAACGTTTTATCTCAGACCAGCACTGAAGGTGTGAAAGATAAACTGCTGAGTAAACTGGGTATTCAGAGCGCTTCCGGAGCGCAAAGCCAGGATTATCAAAACGGTTTAGGGGGATTATTGCAAACCGGTAAAGGCCAAACCTTTGATTTGAATAATCTGGGCGGTGGCCTGACGCAGGTGAAAGAAAAAGTGAAGCAGAAAGCCTGCGACGAGGTTCTGAAACAGGCGAAATCTTTAATCTAGTTCTCGCTTAGTGGGCCATTGCGGCCCATGTCAGCATCGTCAGGACCCATGAGTCGCCCCAGGGTCCTGATTATCTCTATTGCGGGTAAGGCACCCACGACCCGCCGTTCAGACGGATGTAAATTTTCCCCTGATACTCCATCACTACCGCGTTCTCATTCTCAGACACCAGCGGTGTTTGCGGCAGATCTGCGCTTAACATCTTCCAGTCCACCGCCGGGGCGATGAAGAGTTTGCCATCAACCGAACGCGCTACCAATTCTGAAATTGCCATATAGCTGCTTGGTTGATCGACTTTCAACGGGGCCGAAGGGTGAGTGGCCTGCATACCGAAGAACTTCACACCAACAGGAATATGAGTAATACCCGGGCTTGGAATATCCCGCAGACCGGAGATCTGCATCTTGTCACCTACTAGTGCTGCTCCATGCTCAGGCACGACAACCAGCATCACTCTGCGGCCTGACTTCTCCAATTGATCCATAAAAGTATTCAATTGATTAAGCAAAGTTTGTGCACGTGAACGGTAATCAGCGCCTTTGTTACTGCCAACGTAGCGGTTACCATCATGCAACGGGATAAGGTTGAAGAAGGTTGCCGTGCGCGCTGTCCCGGTTTTTTGCTGTTTGGCGAGCCAGCGGCTGAACAATTCACCATCATTAAAGATTGGTGAACCGTCAAACGAGGTGAGTTCATGATCGAGACCCACCTGTGACATGATCGGGGACTGCATGTCAGCATCATCACGCAAATTACCAATGTAGTTACCGAATTCCCCCGTGTGATCCATGGCCAGTTGTGAACTAAATCCGAGCTTGGCCAGATCGTCGAACAGATAACACTGTTGACCTGCAGTTTGATACAAGTCGTGATGGGACGATTGACCGCAGCTGGCACGTAGCAAGCGAATGGATGCCGGCCCGCTGTAGGCCGTGGCAGAGTTGAAGTTGCTGAACACCATGTCAAAACGTGACCACAGCGGCGAATTCGATAGATTCGCTGCGTCCAGATCGGCCCATGCCAGGGAACAGATGTTGATCACCAACAGATCGAACGGCTGGGCATCCGCCGGTAAAGTGGCTGGGAACTGTATTTTGCGGGCATGTTCGCGCTGATAAAATTGCCGCAAATAGGCGTTGAGATTTTCATTAGTTGGCGGACCACTGACCGTATTTGGCAGCGGTTCGGCTGCCTGGGTCACTATGGCCGAAACACTTGCGGGCGTTGGCTTATTAGCGACAGCATTGGCCGGCGTAGGGGACAATCCTGGCATCACCAGCAGGCTGAAGTTAAGCCACAACAGCACGGCAACGGTCAGCGTAGTGATGCGTATCCACTGCGAAACGAACAGATAACCGACCAGCAGGACGAACGCCGCGCCCACCCATTGCCAATTAATAAAACGGTCAGCCAGTTCAAGCAGATAATCCAGACTGAAACCGGTCATCTCAGCCCCCTGGCTGACGATTGAGCGCCAGCCAGGCAGCCAGGTGTCGTGATAGAACAGAGCTAACCCAAACGGCAGGGCCAGCCACAGACGCCAGCGATGCAAACGCAGCAACGGCAGAGGAAAAAGCAGGCACGCCACAAACACCAAGTTACTCAGCGCATCAAAATTGAGATAGCCCTGCCAGAGCAGAATAAATTTAAGCAGGAAATAATAGTTCCAGGCACCTAACCCACGCCAGGACTGCCAGATCCGCAACTGTGGTAAAACGGGTTTAAGGTCATTCATGATGGTGTATTTGATTTCCCGTTCAAAGAAAGTAGCGCTGCCGCTGCGCTATTGTCAGCGGTCTTCGCGACGGGTGTTTTCAGATGTTTAGCCGTGACAGGGGTGAGGTAGCGCGGAGAGAGATAGCGCGCTGCAAAGTTCCTTTTCCATATTGGCAGACGACGGTGCAGCATCATGCCGAAAGGGATGAAGATCACCGCTGCTAAAATAAAAATCTCAATAATATCATTGATATTCATAGAAGTTATTCCTGCTCGTCGCGAAGGGATTTATTAAGATGGCGTGTCGTTTCTGCCACGGAACGGCTGACCGGAGTATTACTGAGTGTAAGGGTCAGCGGCTCGGGCAGATGAACCGAAGCGCGTTGCTGCGGGTGGCTGACCGGAGCACTGACCTGCTGTGGCCGCAGAGCCTGCTCCGGTAAGGTTTTTTTCGCAGCCAGTCTGCGAACTTCGGACTGAATGTCGCGATCCTGGTGCCAGAACGTGCGGCTGGCAAAAATCTCATCAACGGGCAGACTGAACAGAGAGTTCAATACGTTCTCCACATCACTGACCTGACAATTTGACAGGAAGAGATACAAATGACGTTCGGTCAGAGTGATCACATCGCCATCACGGCGTAAATGGCACAGAGAAATGGCCTGCTGTGGCAAAATGCCTGAGACCGGACGCAGGGAGATCAGTACCCCGCGAGCTTCTGTGGTCAACGTCGTGTGGCGCCAGATGGACTGCATCACTTCACAGAAGGTTGGCAGTGGCAGGAAGCCTTTATGATGCGTAGGCAGTCTGCCCTCAAGCAGTTTCTCAATGTCTGCAGCGATATAACGCATAAAACTCAGCTGTTGGATATCATCTAGCAGGGTGAGAAAACTGGACAACCGTGCTGCATGTGGAACCACCAGGTTTGCGCCGCAGGCCTGCAAAAGACGCTGGTCAATATAACGCAACGAGGCGTTCATCTCACGGACGGCAATTTTCAGTCTATTACCGCGCTGGATACGCAGGGAGTGAATCTGCCGAGCCAGGATTTCCACTTCGTCATTACTGCGCAGGGAAAAAATTAGGGTGGCGGCCCGCGCATGCATCCCCCGCTCAGTCAGAGCGGCGTTATCATCAAACAGTTGCCAGTTCTCTGACAAGGGTGGCGCACCTTCCAGAACTTCACGCTGTGCCAGGTATAGCCACTGGTCGTCGCTGAGGGTATTGGTGTCGTTCTCTACACTAGATTGCGACATTATTCCCCAACCGTTCTCACGTTTTTCTAGTAAATAAGCGTTATTCGCCTCAACACCAAAATTATTATGCCACCAGGAAATAACAAACTGAGCAGGAACTATATCGGTTTGAAAGCTCGACAGTCCATATATAAGGCGATGATGCGAATTAAGCTGGGCCTTAAGGATGCTGCTAAGGCCGTGGCAGATAATAAGCAGCACACAGTTTTTATGCTGCGCCAGCGCTGACATTCCCTTTAACCACATTCCAAACTCTTTGTCGCTGAGGTTTTGCCATGCTGTAGCCGGAAAAAATAAAACAATCAATTGATTTTGGGTACTGCTTACACGGTTTAAATCATCAGGTAAAGAGCGAAAAGCTTTTTTGCCATTGGCGAGTTGGTAAAAAGAAGCCGTTGAGGTTTTGGATAATATTTTGGAAACAAAGATATTATCCTGAGTCAGAGTCTGCGTGACGTTTCCCGGAATAGTATTATCCATAGGGAAAATAAACGTGGTGACAATATCTTCTGCCTGTGCTTCAAGCACCTGTCCACCAAGTTCATGCGCATCATCCTGACTGTGTGTGTTGACCCAGTACAGACCTGATGTCTGCATTTCAGCTGATTCATTCCAAAATTTTTTCATGCCGAAAGGAAAGGAAAGTGCCATTTTTTGGTTTACCTGAATTAAGTCTGTAGGGTAGATCTGTCTGATGAAAGTCTCAGGTAATTTTGATTGAACGTCTGCTTGAGACACAATCCCAAAATATGAGTATAATAAATTCTATACATTGCCAGATTAAATAACCAGTCAGCACTGTAAATAATAATCTTGCTTAAGACTTTACTTGGAACATTAAGCTATATTTAGAGATAGCTGAGGAATGTTTTCTTGCAAATGAGGTGTGCGTAATTGGGGCGAGAACGATCTGCAGCTATTAAGAGCGTTGGCGATGATGTCAACCAAGACAAAAATGATGATTTATTAGTCTTGAGTCACCTTTTTTCGCTACCAAAATTGCATTATATCGACATTGCTAGTCAGCAGAAAACCCCACTAATCCTGCAACGTTGGCCTTTATTGGCCGAGTTAGCACTTATTGATATGCCAAAATCTGCCGAAGAGGTCTGAGCTGATGTCAGTTATTGCTCTGCAAGGGATCCGTGGCGGAACCGGCACTACCTCAACCACTGCTGCATTAGCCTGGGCATTGTCCCAACTGGGGGAGAAAGTGCTGGCAATTGACTTTTCTGCTGCTAATCTTCTCCGCCTCCATTTCGCGATGCCCTACGACTCTGCGCGAGGCTGGACCTCAGCTGAACGTGCCGGGTTAGGCTGGCAACATGGGGCTATGCGCTATAATTCTCGTCTCGACTTTTTGCCTTTCGGCCAGTTGCCGGTGAGAGAAGAGGCGCAGGTTAACTGTGACTGGCAAAGCAACCTGACCCAAATCCACAACACCGCCGTTTACGACTGGATCCTGCTGGATGTCCCCTCCGGGGATCCTCTGCGTGAAGCACAGGCCTTTTCGATAGCTGACCACGTCCTGATACTACTTCACGCAGACTCGCAGTCCCACGTCCATTTGCATCAACAGTCTTTACCCACCAACAGTCATTATCTGGTAAACCAGTTCGCACCCGGCAGTCAGTTACAGCAGGATATTCTGTTGTTGTGGCAGCAGAGCCTGCCGCGACTGCTGCCGTTTATTTTGCACCGTGACGAAGCGATGGCCGAATCCCTGGCCGGTAAGCAACCGTTAGGTGAACTGCATCCGCATAGCCAAAGCGCGCAGGATATCATCACGCTGGCTAACTGGTGTTTGATTCACTTGCGGAACACGGGTAAATGAGCCGCCTGTTACGCGCATTTCTGATGCCGCCGGTGGCGACGGTGCTACAAAACCGTTATCGCCTGTACCGACAGAACGGTGCATCCTCTCTTGCTGCGTTATTCATGGTATTTTGTGCCGCAACGGGGTGGCTACTGCTGCGTTTTGAATCGCCAACCTGGCAGCGGATCCGTGCTGAACGTTACCGCTGGTATCCGCATATTTCGGCAGTGCATCCACGTCCTCTCGACCCTCTGCGCTATCTGCTGCAAACCCTGTGGCTATTATTGGTTATTCCCGCTGGCGGAGTACGAGGACATATTGTTATCAGCGACTGGCCGCAGCGCCTTCGCGAGAAAGTGCATTCCTGGCTGAACGCCATTCCCGTCCGTATGTCGCAGAGTCCGCTGGAGGAAGATGTGCGGGTACAAATAGGGGGAATAAGCGGTATTGCCAAACGTTTGATGATGATCGTTGGCGGAACGATCGCGGTCGTGGTGGCGATGTTCTGTATCTCTCAACCCTTCGGCTATCTGGCGCAATTTATTTTCGTCGTGCTGCTGTGGAGCATTGCCATGCTGGTGCGCCGCATTCCGGGGCGCTTTCCTGCACTAATGTTGATTGTGTTATCGCTGACCATCTCTTGTCGCTATCTGTGGTGGCGCTACACGTCGACGCTTAACTGGGACGACCCAGTCAGCCTGATCTGCGGTTTACTCCTGCTGGCGGCTGAAACGTATTCCTGGACCGTGTTGGTGTTGGGATATTTCCAAACCATTTGGCCGCTGAACCGCAAACCTGTACCGATGCCGGAGGACATTTCTGGCTGGCCCACCGTTGATCTGCTGGTACCCACATACAACGAAGAGTTGAGCGTGGTGAAGCCGACCCTGTATGCCGCACTGGGCCTTGACTGGCCAAAAGAGAAGCTGACCATCTGGCTGCTGGATGACGGTAATCGGCCTGATTTCGCTGCGTTTGCCCGCGAAATCGGCGTGAAGTATATTGCGCGTGCGACACATGAATATGCTAAAGCGGGCAACATCAATAATGCTCTGAAGCAGTGTCAGAGCGAATTAGTCGCGATCTTCGACTGCGACCACGTGCCAACCCGTTCCTTTCTACAACTGACCGTGGGCTGGTTCTTTAAAGATAAAAAACTCGGCATGTTGCAGACGCCACATCACTTTTTCTCCGCCGATCCTTTCGAGCGCAACATTGGCCGTATGCGCCGAATCCCTAACGAGGGTGAACTGTTTTACGGGCTGGTGCAGGATGGTAATGACCTGTGGGATGCCAGCTTCTTTTGCGGTTCGTGCGCCGTATTACGCCGCACCGTACTGGATGAAATAGGTGGCATTGCGGTTGAAACCGTCACCGAAGATGCCCATACGTCGCTGCGCATGCATCGTCACGGACATACATCGGCCTATATCCGGATTCCCCAGGCGGCCGGTTTGGCGACGGAAAGTCTGGCGGCCCACGTAAACCAACGCATCCGCTGGGCGCGGGGCATGGTGCAAATTTTCCGTCTCGATAATCCGCTGTTTGGCAAAGGTTTAAAACTGGCGCAGCGGCTGTGCTATGCCAATGCGATGCTGCATTTTCTGGCCGGTATCCCGCGTTTAATCTTCCTGACGGCACCGTTGGCCTTCCTGTTAATGCATGCATATATAATCTATGCGCCAGCGCTGGCCATCGCACTTTATGTACTGCCACATATGGTCCATGCCAGCCTTGCTACCTCAAGAGTTCAGGGAAAATATCGGCATTCGTTTTGGAGCGAGATCTACGAAACCGTGTTGGCGTGGTACATCGCACGGCCGACCACGGTAGCGCTGTTTAATCCCCATGCAGGGGCCTTTAACGTCACTGCCAAAGGCGGCAAGAACGATCACGACTACGTTGACTGGAAGATAACCCGACCATATCAAATTCTGATGCTATTAAATTTAGCCGGTTTTGTTGTCGGTATCTGGCGTCTGGTTTATGGCCATACGGAGGAGTTTTACACCGTACTGATAAGTCTGGCCTGGGTGATTTACAACATGATTATTCTCGGCGGTGCGATTGCCGTGGCCTTTGAATCGAAACAGGTTCGTCAGGCCCACCGCGTTGAGGTTTCGCTACCGGCCGCTCTGGCAAGGGCAGAAGGGCATATTTTTGCCTGTACCTTACAGGACTTCTCAGATAGCGGCGCCGGGATCGAAACCGAAAACGCGGCGCTGTTCCAGCCAGGAGAGAGCGTGACGCTGTTGCTGCACCGTGGACAACAGGAATATGCATTTCCGTGCAGTGTGAGCCGGGTGTTTGGGCACCACGTTGGCATTCAACTACAGAAAATGAGCACTCAGCAGCAGGTTGATTTTATTCAATGTACATTTGCCCGCGCCGACAGCTGGGTGGTGCGTGAAGACAGTTTCCCAGAGGACAAACCGCTGGAAAGTTTGCGTGACGTTTTGGGGTTAGGGCTGCGGGGATACATGCGCATACTTGATATTGCGCCACATCGTTATCGACCCTTTATCGCCCGAACCAATACTTTTAGCCGCTGGGTAATGTCATTTCTTCCACGTAATCCGCCGCTGCCCGTCCAACCAGAGAATCAACCTTGATGATGATGAAACAATGAAAATACTTCCCTGGGTCACTTTTATCGCTGCGGCATTGGGTATCACGGCACCGGTTTTCAGTGCTGAAACACCGGCCACTCTGGCCCCTGTCAGCAATGTTGTTATGCAACCAGCGCTGCCGGGCGTCGCACCCGCTCTTGCTCCAGTGAGCATCCCCGGAGCACCGGTCCGTGATGTAACGTTAGCGTTTCAGGACATTGCGCCTGCGCCGGGTGCCATGACGCTGCGCGGATTCCAG
This sequence comes from Ewingella sp. S1.OA.A_B6, assembly GCF_049889095.1. Classification (NCBI taxonomy): domain Bacteria; kingdom Pseudomonadati; phylum Pseudomonadota; class Gammaproteobacteria; order Enterobacterales; family Yersiniaceae; genus Ewingella; species Ewingella sp. S1.OA.A_B6. The sequence continues at coordinate 1,083,533 of NZ_JBLJFK010000001.1, forward strand.
CCGAACGGCCAGATTGAATTTGGCGTGCGCGGTGATGAAGTGGTGACACAAGCTACCCTGAACCTGGAGTTCACGCCGTCTCCGTCACTTATTCCCGTGCAGTCGCACCTCAAGGTTTATCTCAATGACCAGTTGATGGGCGTGGAAGTCATCGATAAGGATCAACTCGGTAAGCAAAATCATCTGCAGATGGTTATCGATCCGCGTTATATCACCGACTTCAACCGGATCCGTCTGGAGTTCATCGGTCATTATCAGAATATTTGTGAAAATCCGGCTAACAGCACGCTGTGGCTGGAAATAGGCAAGGGGAGTTCGCTGTCGCTGCAGTATCAGAAGTTACCGTTGAGCAACGAGTTATCTCACTTCCCGGTACCGTTCTTTGATGCGCGGGATACGCGACCATTGTCTCTGCCGATGGTATTTACTGCATCGCCGGACGCCAGCCAGCAGCAAGCGGCCGCCATTCTGGCATCATGGTTTGGTGCCAAAGCGCAGTGGCGCGGCCAGAATTTCCCGGTGCTCTACAACCAACTGCCCGACAGCCACGCAGTGGTGTTTGCCACTAATGATAAGCGCCCTGGCTTCCTCAAAGAGATGCCGCCGGTGAAAGGGCCGACCGTGCAAATGGTCAGCCGCCCGGACAATCCCTATGTCAAAATGTTGTTGATCCTGGGCCGGGACGACAAAGATTTACTGACCGCCGTCAAAGGCATTGCGCAGGGCAATATGCTGTTCCGTGGTCAAACTATCAACATTGATCACGTTGAGCAGTTACAGCCACGCCAGCCTTACGATGCACCAAACTGGGTGCGAACCGATCGGCCAATGCACTTCGGCGAGCTGAAACAGTACGCCGAACAATTGCAGGCAGATGGCATTCAACCGAATCCGATCACCCTGAACATGAACCTGCCTCCTGACCTGTTCCTCATTAACAGTAACGGGATAGATATGCGGCTGAAATACCGCTATACCTCGCCGCAGCTTAAAAATACGTCGCGTGTGAGTATTAGCCTGAACAACCAGTTTGTGCAGGATTTCACGCTGATCCCGGGCCACGATCAAGATTCGCAACTGCTGCATTTGTCCCTTCTGCAGGGGCTACTGGATGACCATAAAGATCTGATGATCCCTGCGCTCAAACTCGGTGCGGTTAACCAGATGCGTTTTGATTTTGATTACACGTCACTGTTGGCGAGCGGTACCGAAGGGCGCTGCGAAACCTATACAACCGTGCCAAATCATGTGGTGATCGACGATAGCTCGACCATCGACTTCTCCGGCTACCGTCACTTTATGGCCATGCCGGACCTGCGTGCTTTCGCCAACGCCGGTTTCCCATTTAGCCGTTTGGCCGATCTGTCGCAAACGCTGGTGCTGGTGAAAAATCAGCCGCAGACAGTTCAAGTGACAACCCTACTTGATACGCTCGGCAACATCGGTGCGTTGACCGGTTATCCTGCGGTGGGTATGTCATTAAGCGATGATTGGTCGAAGGCCAAAACGACCGACGCTGACCTGCTAATGATTGGCGCACTGCCGGCCGACCTGCCTGATGGCAGCATGAAAGATGAGAAAAAGGCCAGCTTGTTAATTGACGCTACGCGCAGTGCGGTCAATATCCCGTCACGCCAGGTTGCACTGCCAGAAAGTACTGCACCTGCCAGCGATGCCGCCGCCGATACCGATACGCAAATCACTGCGCAGGGGCCCATTTCCGCCATTGTCGGACTACAGTCGCCCTATCATGATCAGCGCAGTATCGTGGCGTTGCTGGCTAACAGCCCGCAAGGTTTCGATATGCTGAATAAAAGCCTGCAGGACAGCAAACAGAAGGCGCTGGTATTTGGTTCAGTGGCTATTTTCCGTGATTCTGGTGTGAACAGCCTGAAAGTCGGCGATGTTTATTACGTCGGCCATTTACCTTGGTGGGAGCGCGTGTGGAACACACTGGCGACTCATCCGGTGCTGCTGGCCTTTATGGCCATGTTTGCCGTGGTACTGATTGCTATTATGTTGTGGAGCGGGTTACGTGCGCTGAGCCGTCGCCGTTTATCTTCCGACGATCAGGATTAATCAGGTGGTTAACTCACCGTTTTTACCGCGAAGCTCGCCACTCAGATTGAGTCTGCTGGCACTGACATTAGGGCTGACACTTTTGCCGGATACGGGTCGTGCTGCCGAAGTGGCACCGGAGCAGTGGCTGCTGGAGCAAGTTCGCGTTGGCGAAGCCAGTCATCAGGACGATCTGGTGCGGCAGTCGCTGTACCGTCTGGAACTGATGGCACCTGAGAACCCTCAGGTGTTGTCTGCTCGCCTGCGCCTGGCGCTGCGTGAGGGCAATCAGGTACTGGCGCAACAACAGCTGGAGAAAATCCATCAGGTTGCGCCTGATTCGGACATCTACCATCAGGCACAGCTCAGCCTGAAAATGGCCAAGCCAGAAGTGCAACAACAGCTGCAACAGGCGCGCTTACTGGCAACCGCAGGGCGTCTGTCCGAGGCCCGCGCGCAGTATGACGCACTATTTGCCGCGCAGCCGCCGACGCTGGACCTGGCGGTGGAATATTGGTTATTGGTCGGCCGGATCCCCGGGCAAAAAGAGCAGGCGCGAGGACAGCTGCTGGCGCTCAATACTCAATATCCTGGCGATGTCAGCCTGCGACTGGAGCTGGCTAAAATGGCCTTTGAACAGGGCAATTCAGAGCAGGCTGTCTCACTGTTAAAACAGGTAGCAAACAGCAATGAGGGGCGTGGTGCGGCGGCAGACATGTGGCTGGCACAGATTAAATCGCAGCCGGTCAGCAACCAAAGCGTGGCAGATCTGCAACGTTTTATGGGGGTGTTCGACACCGGCGCAGCGGCGATCGCCGCGCAGCAGGAATTACAGCGTCAACGGGCGATGCTGGCTGACCCGCACTATCAGGCACGCGTGACCGGGCTGGCGCAGATTGCCCGCGGTGGATCAACCGGGGCAATTGCCCCGCTGAAGAAAGCGCTGGAAGAGAAACCCAACGATGCCGAAGTGCTTGGCGCTATGGGATTAGCCTATTCGCGTGCAGGCAAACATGCGCAGGCTCTCAGCCTGTTCGAGCAGGCAAAAAATGCCGGGCAGGATGGCTATAACAATGGGAAATGGACTAGCTTGATCCAGTCTAACCGCTACTGGCTGGAAATCGAGCAGGGCGATAAAGCCCTGAAAGCCAATGATCTCAATCAAGCAGGCGTTCATTACCAGCGGGCGCAGCGCATTGACCCGCGTGACCCTTGGGCACGGATTGGCCAGGGGGATGTCGCCGTTATGGGCCATGATGATGCCCTGGCCGAACAGGCTTACCGCAGGGCGCTCAGTATTGAACACGATAACAGCAGTGCCCAGCGCGGGTTGATCAATATTTATCAGCGCCAATCGCCGCAAAAAGCCCTCGACTATCTGAACACGTTACCGGCCGCCCAGCGCGCCAGGCTCAGTGATAAACAGCAGGGCATTCAGGACGATTTACTGAGTGCCGATGCAGAGCGTTTTGCTGCCAACCGCCAGTGGTCTCAGGCGGCACAGAGCGATGAGAAAATCTTGCAGCACAATCCCGATGACGTGTGGGCAACCTATCACTACGCTAATGCGCTGACTGAAATAGGTCGACAGGGTGACGCTGACGCGGCATTTGAACGGCTGGCCGCAAGACGTCCGGCTGATCCGCAGCAGGTCTACGCCTATTCGCTTTATCTTTCCGGCACCGATCGCGATACCGCAGCGTTTAACCATTTACATACCTTGCCGCAGGCGCAGTGGGATAACAATGCGCGCGAGATGGCGCACCGTATTATCCTTGATAAAATCCTCAATGATATTGACCAACTGACTGCCCGTGGCGACATCGACGAGGCTAAAATTCAGTTGCAAACCGCGAAACTTCCGGCCAGCAGACTGAGCCTCAACCAACAACGCCGTGTGGCAATGGCGTGGCACGACGTAGGCGAAACGGTAAAAGCTGCTGCGTTATTACGACCCCTCACTACGGCGGCAGCCCGGTTACCAGCCGGTCAGGATAAAGCACTTATTTTCCGCGATACCGCACGTCTGGAACAACAAACTGGCCACCCTCAGGCCGCACGTAAAGATTACCAACAAGCGATGGTTGCCAGCGGCATCACTTCTGAAACACCAGCAGACAATGACAGCTATACCGTGTTGACACGCAACAACCCCACGGATGACTGGCTCAAACGTGGTATTCGCTCTGATGCCCATGATTTGTATCGTAAGCAGGATGTCAATTTCACCCTTGATCAGGACGTGTCAAGAAACAAAGGCACACCGGGTAAATCCGATCTCAAAGCTAATACCGCCATGTTGCAGGCCGATATGCCTTGGGATCAGGGGCGTGCTTTTCTGCGTTCTGACATTGTGCGTATGAATAACGGCACCTTTAACAACGAAAATGGCAATTACAGCGCATCTTTCGGAACCTGTAATGTTGAATGCAGCAGTGATCAAAAGCAGCAAGCTAAGGGCGTGAGTTTCGGTGCAGGGTATAAAGACAATCAATGGGAAGGCGATCTCGGCACCACGCCGCTTGGTTTCCCGGTGGTGGATTGGGTCGGCAGTCTGGCGTACAGCAGTGACTGGCGCGATATCGGCTGGACGGCAACGGCGTCTCGGCGCTCCATTTCCAGCTCGTTACTCTCCTTTGCCGGTGCGAAAGACCCAAACACCGGCACCACGTGGGGCGGTGTGCGCGCAACCGGTGTCAGTCTGGGATTGAGCTACGATCAGGGCCAAGCCCATGGGCTTTGGGGTGACATCAGCGCGCATCAACTTACCGGTAAAAACGTGGCTGACAATAGCCGTGAACGTCTACTGGGCGGCTATTACTACAAAGTCATTAATGAAGATAATCGCCGTGCCACCGTCGGACTTAACTCGATGCTGTGGCATTACCAGAAAGACCTCAGCGGCTACACCCTGGGACAGGGCGGTTATTACAGTCCACAGCAATATTTCTCTTTGTCAGTCCCTGTTAATTATCGCCAACGGACGGATAATTGGTCATGGCAAGTCGGTGGGTCGGTCTCTTGGTCTGCATCCTCGACCAGTGATCAAAAACGCTATCCTTTACAGAATCTGATCCCCGATACGCTGTCGGATAAAGACGCAGTAGAACAGGGGAGTCGCAGCTCCGGCTTCGGTTATACCGCTCAGGCGCTGGTTGAGAGGCGGTTGACATCGCACTGGACTGTCGGCGCAAGCATCGATATCCAGCAGGCGAAAGATTACACGCCGAGCCATTTCCTGCTGTATGCACGCTATTCACTGTCCGGCTGGCAGGGCGATCTGGATATACCGCCACAGCCGCTGGTGCCTTACGCCGATTTCAAATAAAGGATGATGTGACCTGATGGCCGCCGAACTCGTTTTGCCTGACAACCAACCCCGCTGTCACTGGGGTTTCTCCGACCTGATGATGCTGGATTATCACGATAATGAATGGGGCAAGCCGAACTATGACAGCCAGTCATTGTGGGAAAAACTGATGCTCGACGGCTTTCAGGCCGGGCTGTCGTGGCGCATTATTTTGAAAAAGCGCGACGCATTCCGGTTAGCCTTTTGCGGTTTCGAACCCGAAAAAGTCGCACAGTTTACGGAGGAAGATATCGAAAGACTGGTGGGTAACGCCGACATTATTCGATCCCGCGCCAAGATTAATGCGGTGGTGAAAAACGCCCGTGCGTATCTTGCAATGCAACAGGCAGGCGAAGAGTTTAGCGAGTGGATCTGGTCGCAGGTGGGAGGAAAACCCATTCAACATGTTGGTCCGGTGCCGACCAAAGATGCGCTGTCTGAACGTATTTCCAACGACCTGAAAAAACGCGGTTTTACCTTTGTCGGCCCGACCATTGTCTACGCCTGGATGGAAGCCACCGGGCTGATTAACACACATCATCCTGACTGCTTTCGCCGCGCTCAGGTCGCTTCAGGGGCATAAAAACGGCGATACTGTGACGGTGTCACGTTTAACTGCCGCACAAAGGCCCGGCGTAAGATGTCTACGCTGGAGAATCCGCAGTTGTCTGCAATCTGTTTGACGGCAAGAGCGGTCAATTCCAGCAGTTCGCGCGCGCGCGCAATACGCTGCTGCTCCAACCATCCCGCAGGGGTGAGTCCGATCGCCTGATTAAACAGACGCGTCAGATGCCTGACGCTGACGCCCATATGCGCCGCCATCGTTTGTGCATTATGCGGCGAATCCAGCGAACTCATCACCCAGCGTTGCAGGTGCTGTAGGGCTGAACGCCCGCTCACTGACGCCTTACCGTGGCGGCTGAATTGCAACTGTCCGCAGGGGCGTTTGAAAAACATCACCAGTTGCGCCGCCACGGACATGGCCACTTCCCGACCTAAATCTTCCTCAACCATATTCAATGCCAGATCCAACCCAGACGTCACGCCAGCGGCGGTGCGGAGCGGGCCATCACTCAAAAAAATCGCGTCGGCATCGACCTGTGCCAGCGGGAAGTCGTGGGCGAGTTTTGCGGCCACGGCCCAGTGAGTAGTGACTCGCCGGCCATCCAGCAACCCGGCCGCTCCCAGCAGCAGGGCACCGCTGCATACCGAGCCATAACGCACAGATTTCTGTGCCAGATGATGGATCGCTGAGAGCATTTCCGCACCAGGCTGAAAGGTGTCCAGTGCCGGTGCGCCGGCGATCAGAAAGGTGTCAATCGGCGGCAGATTCTCATCCTGTAGAAACATATCGCCCAGCAGGCGCACGCCGGACGATGAAATCACCGGTTGGTTATCTAGCGCCATCACCTGTAGTCGGTAAACCTGCCGCCCGAGCTGGGTATTTGCCTCAGCAAATACATCCAGAGGCCCCGAAATGTCCAGCAGTTGGACGCCTGGGACAGCAAGAACAACAATATTTTTGATCATCAGCCGCTTTCCTCCTTTTTGCTGTCACGTATGTACGCAAATGTCTTGATTAGTCGCTATGCGATGATTGATGACATTCATCATGACGCCTATTCTGCTTTGACACAATGAAAGTCACTGTCTTAACGAGGGTCAATATCATGAGTCTGAACATTAACGGTATCCGTATTCCTGACAGTAAAATGGCGCGTGAGGCCACTGAACGGGTTCGCGACACGGAGTCCGAGCTGTTGTTTCACCACTCCAGCCGTGTTTATTATTGGGCGGCGTTAGCCGGGCAGCAGCGTAGCCTGAGTGTTGATCAGGAGTTGCTCTATATCGGCTGCATGTTCCATGATATGGGCCTGATGCATGAACATTGCAGCTGCGATAAACGGTTTGAAGTGGATGGGGCGAACAGCGCACGGGAGTTTATGCGCCAATACGGGGTGTCCGCGCAGGATATCGACAAAGTCTGGACGGCAATTGCTTTACATACCACACCAGGTATTCCGGAATTTATGGATCCGGTGATTGCACTGGTGACCGCAGGCGTAGAAATGGATGTGCTGGGAATAAACTACGTAGGATACGACGATAAGGTACGCGAACAAGTGGTGGCCGCACACCCAAGAACGCCTGATTTTAAAGAAGATATTATTCAGGCATTCTATGATGGGATTAAAAACAAACCTGATACAACGTTTGGTAACGTAAAAGCCGACGTGATTGGCGACAAGGAACCGCAGTTTGTGAAAGGTAATTTCTGCTCGGTGATCCGCGCTTCACGCTGGAACAGCTGATCAGATAAGACGGAATTCAATCATAAAGAGTTCGTTCAGGCCGGGATATATCGCCGAAATCACCTGTTTCAGTTCCGTCAGCGTCATGTTTTCCTGATCGGCATGGCGCTGATGAAGCTCATCGAACTGCACTGGCGTGACGGCGATCACCTGAACATTGCAAAAAAAAACGTCATCTTCATACCGCGAAACCCGCACCTTATCACCTGCAACAAATTGTGCATCGCTCGCTTCACGCAGAGTGATGGTTTTATGGCCCGCCAGAATGTCATGTTCAAAACGGGAGTAGAAGGTGATGTTTTTCATAGAGTTTCCTGTTGCTGCTGACAAATTTCATTTTATTGAGAATACCATTAGGGCATTTTATGATCCCTGAGTCGAATAAACACAATAAAAATGCAGCCCACCAATCAGCTTTTTTTAACCCCGGTTTCTTCCTCTGAGAAACGCGCCGTCATCGCATCCCGCTCATAACCCTGGCGTTCGGTCAGGATAGGGTACAAGTCAGGACGGCGTCCGTATATCCAGCGACGGCCGGAGCTCATGGGGATCAGCGAGAGATCGAGATCGGCGGTGACCATAACATCGGCAGCGATATCGGTTTCTTTCACAATCCGGCCATAAGGGTCGAGGATCATGGCGTTGCCTGTGCGAACTTCGTCATCATCAGCACCGATACCATTGCTAAAAAGAATGAAAATGCCGTTATCGTGGGCGCGAGAAGGGAGCCAGCGCATCAGCCATTCACGGCCACTGACACCGCGGATCGCCGCCGTCATCTCTGCTTTACGTTCCGCACGTTGTTCCCACAGATCCAGAGAAATCGGCTTCATGCCATGCGGACTGCGTGAATTTGTACCGCCCGTTTGGTGAGGTGCAATCAGGATATCAGCCCCCAGCAACGTAGTGGCGCGGACGTTCTCGACCAGATTGTTGTCCCAGCAGATTAATATTCCCGCTTTTACCCCCCAAGGCGTATCAAAAACGGTATAGCTGTCACCGCAGCTGATAGTTTGGTGCTCAAAAGCGTGGAGTTTGCGATGTGTATGGGAAGTGCCATCAGGCATACAGGCAACATAGGCATTATAAAGACGGCCGTCATCGGCACGCTCAATTAAACCCACACAAATCATCATCCGATGTTTCGCGGCCAGAGAGCGAACCAGGGCCAGCGAAGTACTGGTCGTCAGCGACTCTGCCAGCGCTTCCACCTCATCATCGGGCAGTTTTGGCACATGCCAGTAGCCAGTGATGCACATTTCAGGGAAGGCTAACATCTGTATTTCCTGTAAGGCAGCCTGCTCAATGAATTTTTCAATCATCAGCAAGTTATATTTCTTATTGCCGGCCTGGTGTTGGAATTGAACAACAGCGGCTTTAATCGGAAGCGGTTCACTCATGGCATTTCTCCAAAGATAAATCAGCGGGAGCTTTTATTCATATAAAGCAGTGGTATTACAGCAACTTCACTGATAACTTTATAATGAATTATTTTCTACTTTTGATTACTCAATGGAATGTAATAAATGAACGCAAAGCTGCTTAAAGCTTTTGTGACACTGGCAGAAAAGGGCAATTATGCGCAAGCCGCGCTGGCCCTTTCGATGACTCAACCAGCGCTGACCAAACAAATTAACTTGTTGGAATCGAAGATAAATATTCTGTTATTCACCCGGGGTCGCCATGGAAGTCAGTTAACTATGGGTGGCCAGCAATTACTTCCTGAAGCGATAAAAGTGCTCAAACAGACCGACAGTTTTATCCGGCATGCCGAGCAGGTTGTGAAGGGCAGTGAAGGGCGGATCGCTCTCGGATTTGGCTTATCCAGCTTCTATTTCGCCCCGGAATGCATTGCCAGATTTCGGCGTTTATATCCCGACATTGATGTGATGTTGGAAGATATACCGTCAACCAAACAGTATGAATTGTTAGGAAATGGAGAATTGCAGATCGGTTTTGTGCGGGTTCCGGCTAAAGCGCCGCTGCAGCATCATGCCTTATTCGAAGACCGGTTAGTGATGGTGACGCCCGGAGATGATGAATTCTCAGTGGAAAACTGGTTAAACCGGCTGCCATTGTTACGGTTATATACCGAACGTGGCCGCGGATTGAATGCACAAACGGATATGTTTCTACAGTCTGCCCAGCTTTTTCCGTCGTCAACGCAGGAGGCTGGCGATATTCAAACGCTACTGGCGCTGGTTATTGCCGGTATTGGCGTGGCAATCCTCCCTGAGAGTATTATGCATATCGCTCCGACCACGATTAACCGGATCCCCTTAACAGGGAGTTTTGTAAGCTGGAAAGTGGGTATTGCCTGGGATGAGCGTATACCGGACTTAATTCGTGATAATTTCATCGACATGGTGATGAGTAATGGCTGACTGATTGGATAAACGATGTTACGTACTATTTGGCATGCCCCTTGTTAATACTACGTGATTCTTTAAATTGATGTGATAATCGTCTCCCTGACAAAGTCAGTGAAAAAAAGTTTTTGTCCTTTAAGGAGTAGTAGAAATGACACGCACAGTTGAGAAAATCGAGTTCGATTTAAAACAGGCTCGCAGGGAAAGAGATACCTGGAAAAGTAATGGCAACGGACGACAGAACTACGAAATGGTTAAAAAGTACATTTCATCGCTTGAGAAAGAGCTCGCTGGAAGCATCAAATCTGATGATGTTAACAGTGATAAATAAATTATAGATTCTGTCTTTTCTTGATGTCCAGGAATGTTGCAGTGAAGGTCTGCGTGAAATATTTATCGCAGGAGTTGCTGCAAGAACAGAGACCTGATTCAGTGAACGCTGGGATTTTTTGCCCGGCGTCTTTTTCGTTTATCCCAATACAGGCCTTTAGGCTGGCAAGGCCCGCGGCTCCGGACGAGCACATGATTGGTGCGCATAATGTATATTATGTTAAATGTACTATGTGTTATTGAAACAGCCTTTCTACAGTGTTTCCAATACCTTACCCTATCCCATTGTTGATGACTCGTCAGCGTTGGCCCTCGGACTCGGATCTCGAATGCTATTGGCACGCTCCAGAAAACCAATCGCCAGAGACAGCGCTACGTGAAATATGTAATTCTGGCAGTATGATTACCCGCCAGAATTGCTCAGATCACACCTCCCTCTGAGCCATAAACTCCGGGTTAGTGTCATTTCTGTCATCTCCAGGCCACTCCAACGGTAAGTTACCCAAGGCTTTAACTGTTTTATTAAACCGGAAGTTTCTGTTTATCTCACTGATTTTACTAAATATTTACCGTGAATTTATTAACTAAACTTACGTTGTTGGCTATTGCTTTAGGTTCTACGCTTTCCTTCACTGCGCTGGCTACAGCGGCAAGTTCAGCGCTAATTAAAAGCGTGGAGTGAAACGTGCGCATAGTTATGCAATTGAAATCGCCAGTGCCAGCTATTCCGTCTATGCGTTTCATCCTAAAGAAGTAGCGGCGCTTATCGAACAGGACACCTTGCACGCGATAAAGTGAAAGCAAATAAAAGCCAAGATCGAAAACGATCCCCGTTGATCTATCTGAACTTCCCTGCCCTCATTTATCATCAATCCTCGTATATGTGAGCTTTCACCATAAATGTTGCCGCTGAAAATGGTTAATAGTGAGAGTATCTATTTATCAAAAAGGATTGAACATGGAAAATTATGCTAACAAAAGCGGAGACTCAGCTGTCACCGGTTTCCAGATTGACAGTAATTCGATCAAAGTTCGCTTCAAAGACCACCACGTCTACCTTTATGATATCCGCCATCCTGGTCCGGAACATCTTGAAAAAATGAAAGAACTGGCTCGCGCTGGTTGGGGCCTGAACACTTATATTGAAAGTGAAGTGAAAAAAGATTTCTCCTCAAAAGTGATTTGACTTCTTCCGTGGGCGCAGCCTTCTGTGCCCCTTGATCCCTCTGAATTGTATTATCCTTCCATCAATTCCGCTGTGACACATGCGTCGTGAAAAGGTAGTCTGATCACTATATTGAGTATTACCAGACCTCTTTTCGGAGCTTCTCTATGACACGTAAAATAACCCAACAGTATAAAGCCTACCGCGATGATATCCGCGACCTGCAAACCCGTCGCCCTGTCCCCGGTCCTGAGCTCGAAAATCTGGACCCCTTTTTGTTTCTTAATCATCATGGCCCACAGGTTTATGCTCCGAATAATCTCGGGCTGCCTTTTGGTCCGCATCCGCATCGTGGTTTCGAAACCGTGACTTTTATACTGCGTGGTGAACTGTCACACAGTGATACCGGCGGCCACGAAAGTATAATCGGCACCGGCGGCGTACAGTGGATGACGGCCGGATCTGGGCTGATTCATGCTGAACTTTCACCAGAATCATTCAAACGCAGCGGCGGAGAACTTGAAATTTTGCAGCTGTGGATTAACTTACCGTCCTATCTGAAAATGACCACGCCCAGCTACGTTGGCCTGCAAGCCGATGAAATTCCGATGATTACCCTTAGTAAAGGGCATGGTTCCATCAGCCTGGTTTCTGGCAGTCTGTCAGGTGTGACTGGGCCTGTTTCTTCTTTAACCGGTATAGTTATGATGACCGGTCAGCTCAGTGCGGGCAGTGAAATTACCCTCCCTGCTCCCGCTGAGCGTCAGGTTTTCCTCTACACGGTCAAAGGCCGCCTGAGCATTGATGGGGAAATGGCACAGGCCTGGCATCTGATTGATTTGGATAGCAGCGACGACAGCGTGACCATTACCGCGATTGATGATGCTGTTTTCCTGTTTGGTCATGGCGATAAAATCAATGAGCCTGTTGTGTCTCACGGTCCGTTCGTGATGAACAGCGTGGAGGAGATCAATCAGGCTATCCTTGATTATCAGGCGGGCAAGTTTGATGTGAAACTCAAGTCATGACTGTAGTGCGTCAACGATAATAGCGCGCCTGGGATAAGAAATAGTCATTCCCGCCCGCATACACATTGCCTTTACGGATGGCGGGAAGATTTATTATGGGAAACTTCGGCGCTGCCGACGCTTCGCTTTATCAACGTTCGTGAAGGAGACAAGCAATGGAATACCGTCAACTGGGCCACTCCGGCCTGAAAGTGTCCGTTCTCAGTCTGGGCACGATGACTTTTGGAGGTCAGGGGAAATTCGCCAAAACGGGGCAGACTGACACCGAAACAGCCAAACGTCAGATTGGTTTATGTATCGATGCGGGGGTCAATCTCTTTGATACCGCGGATGTTTACTCAGGCGGCCTGTCGGAAGAGATCCTCGGCAAAGCGCTGGGCGAAAAACGCCATGACGTGTTGGTGGCGAGTAAGGCTCGTTTCCCGATGGGCGAAGGCCCGAACGATCGCGGCTCATCGCGCCACCATATTATTCGCGCATGTGAAGCCAGCCTGAAGCGACTCGGCACCGATTATCTCGATCTTTATCAACTGCACCAATGGGACGGTCAGACGCCACTGGATGAAACGCTCCGTGCGCTCGACGATTTAGTCAGCAGCGGCAAAGTCCGCTATATCGGTGTGTCGAACTTTTCCGCCTGGCACATAATGAAAACGCTCGGTGTGGCACAGGCCAATCACTATATCCGCCCGGTCAGCCAACAGATCCACTACACCTTACAGGCCCGGGAAGCTGAGTACGAATTACTGCCGGTAAGTCAGGATCAAGGGCTAGGTGTGCTGGTATGGAGCCCGCTGGCCGGCGGTTTACTGTCGGGTAAGTATCGTCGTAACCAGGCTAAGCCTGAAGGTACCCGCCATCTGGCTGATTGGGGAGAGCCTCCGGTTCGTGATGAAGACGCACTGTATGACATTGTCGATGTACTGGTTGAGATCGCCGAATCACGTGGCGTCTCGGCGGCGCAAATCGCGCTGGCCTGGCTGATTTCTCGACCGGTCGTCAGTTCAGTGATTGTTGGTGCGCGCAGTGAAGAGCAGCTTAAGGATAATCTTAAATCCGCCGATCTGTTCCTTAATCAGCAGGAGATTGAGCGTCTGGACAGCGTGAGCCAGTTGCCGTTACTCTATCCCTACTGGCATCAGGCATGGACCGCGTCAGATCGTTTATCGAAGGCTGACCTTTCACTTTTAGCCCCCTACCTGAAGAAATAAATAACCCTATAACCATCCTGAAAACCGGTGTAGCACTGCCGGTTTTCTCTCTTTTATGCTAATACTGGGTGCAGCTTCACCTTTTAATGCGAAAACAATTAGGGAACATTGGGATGATTATTTTTGTAACTGGCGCAACCGCTGGCTTTGGCGCGGAAATCGCGCGTAAATTTGTAAAATCTGGTCATAAAGTGATCGCCAGCGGTCGTCGTAAAGAACGTCTGGACGATTTGAAACAAGAGTTGGGCGACGCACTGTATGTTGTTCAGCTCGATGTGACCAACCGCGCTTCAATTGAAGAAGCCATTGCCGCGCTACCTGCCGAGTGGCGCAACATTGACGTACTGGTCAACAATGCCGGTCTGGCGTTGGGCCTGGAGAAGGCAGATAAAGCCGATCTGGATGACTGGGAAAACATGATCGACACCAATGCTAAAGGCCTGGTGTATATGACCCGCGCTGTGCTGCCGGGCATGGTTGAGCGCAACATCGGACACATCATTAACATTGGCTCTACTGCCGGAAACTGGCCGTATGCCGGTGGTAACGTTTATGGCGCCACCAAAGCCTTTGTGCGTCAGTTCAGCTACAACCTGCGTTCAGATTTACACGGTACGCATGTTCGTGTAACCAATATTGAACCGGGTCTGTGCGGTGGGACTGAGTTCTCTAATGTGCGCTTTAAGGGCGACGACGAGAAAGCCAACAAAACCTACGACAATGCTAATCCGCTGACCGCCGCTGACGTCGCTGAATCGGTGTTCTGGGTGTCAACACTACCCGCTCACGTCAATATTAACAGTATTGAAATGATGCCAGTAAGTCAGTCTCTGGCGGGTTTGCAGGTCCACCGTGACGCATAATGCGCCTTCTTTGATCGAAAAAAGCGCCCTGCGGCGCTTTTTTTATGCCGGATAGTTAATGCATTATCATCATTAACTCGTTTTCCAGCCGTAGACAATGATTAGCATTCCTCCCAGCGCTACACAGGCGCCCAGCCAGTCGGTATGGCTGAGTTTTATACCATCGACAAAGCGCAGCCACAACATGGCGGTCACTACATACACACCACCATAGGCAGCATATACCCGCCCGCTTGCCGCTGGATGTAACGTCAACAACCAGACAAACAGCGCCAGACTAAGTACCGCAGGAAACAGTAACCAAGCGCTGGCTCCCTTTCGCAGCCATAAAAAAGGCAGGAAACAGCCGATGATTTCCGCCAACGCAGTCGCGAAAAAGAGCAAAGACGTTTTGATCATAGTGAGATTTACAGCCCGTAGTTCAATGGGAAAGAAACCGAAGGGGTGTCAAAAGGTGACGTTCCTGGTGGCGATGTTATAATTTAAGTATTCGCTTGAGCGATGTGTAAACCTATAAGGAAGAGCTAATGAATACAATGTTTATGACCCGAATGACTCGCCGGTTATTACCGGTCGCCCTGCTGGTCATGGCGGCAAGTTGGCAGGTTTCTGCACAGGCTGCCACTAATTGCGCGGGCGGCACCTGCGTGTTTGGTGGTTCAGGCAATGACGCAATGAGTAATGAAGAGGCACGCCAGAGCAAAGAGCAGTGGAATGATACGCAGCAATTGCGCCACTCCATTAACCAGCGCGCTACCAAGAGCTTCAACAAGTTTGATC
Source organism: Ewingella sp. S1.OA.A_B6 (assembly GCF_049889095.1). Classification (NCBI taxonomy): domain Bacteria; kingdom Pseudomonadati; phylum Pseudomonadota; class Gammaproteobacteria; order Enterobacterales; family Yersiniaceae; genus Ewingella; species Ewingella sp. S1.OA.A_B6. Next base: position 1,098,998 of record NZ_JBLJFK010000001.1, read on the forward strand.
AGGCTGTTGATCTGCGCGATAAATGCCAGGCCAGTCAGAACCTGAATGCGTATTGGGAGCCAAATACTGAGCGCTGCCTCGACCGCCGTACAGGTCGCCAATTAATGGCGCCATAAAAATTGTGGTTTAACAGGAGAAAGATATGCTCAGAGACCCTTTGTCGTGTCTTAACTGCTAAACTATTTGATACGGTCTATCTCATTGCGAATAAGTTAAAAAAAGGATTGGATGATGAAAAAAACATTGTTAGCAGGACTGGCCATTCTGGCCCTCGCACCTTTAGCGGTTCAGGCTTCATGTGAAACCGTTAAAGCAGATATCACCCAAAAAATCGTCGCTAATGGCTTACCTGAATCCAATTTCAAATTGGATATCGTTGCCAATGATCAAGCCGACCAAGCCGGTGGTCAGGTAGTCGGTCATTGTCAGAATGACTCACAGAAAATCGTCTACACCAAAACGTCTGACAGTGTGGATGACAGTGCCAAAACGGGCACCAGTCAAGATGCACCTGCACAATAATAATCAAGTGTTGTAGCGATAGGCGCAGATGCTGCGCCTTTCTCTTTAACTTCACTTTCTAGCAACTGCTTGCTGAAACTCCCTCATATCTGATAATCAATAACTACCTCGCTCCCCTGCGGTTGTGCAAAAACCTTCTCTTTTATTTCAGTGACTGACAATCTTGGGTTACAGAGTTCGATAAAGCGCCAGACATAGTTGCGCTGTAGCTGCGCCCTTTTGAGTCCCAACCAGACGGTATTAGCGTCGAAAAGATGTTCGGCGTTGAGCAGTGTCAGAGCGCCGTCGCGCTGAGATTCGTAAGCTTTATCCGCCACGATACCGACACCCAATCCAAGTTCGACATAGGTTTTTATCACATCAGAGTCCTGCGCACTGAGTACAATATCGGGGTTTAATGCAGCACGGGTGAAAGCTTCATCAATCCGCGACCGGCCGGTAATTCCCTGACGGTAGGTAACCAATGACTGTTCGCTAAGCTGCTGCAGAGTGACAGGATGCTGATTCACCAGCGGGTGCCCGTTCGGGACCACAATCGCATGGTGCCAGCGGTAATAAGGAAAGGCAGCCACGCCCGGATCATTTATCAGCTTTTCGCTCGCGATGCCAATATCCGCCTGCCCACCCAGTAGCATTGCCAGCACTTCCTGTGGCGAACCCTGCTGTAATTCCAACCGCACGGCAGGATAAAGTACGCGGAAGGCCTTTATTATTTTTGGCAGACTGTAGCGTGCCTGAGTATGGGTGGTGGCGATGGTCAGCACCCCTGCATCCTCTTTGGAAAAGATATCAGCCAGGCGACGGATATTCTGCGCTTCATTGAGAATGCGCTCGGCGACGGCCAGCAGCTCTTTGCCCGGCTCGGTCAGGCCCAGAAGACGCTTGCCACGGCGAATAAAAATCTCCATGCCCAGCTCATCTTCCAGTTCGCGAATATGCCGGCTGACCCCCGACTGCGAGGTAAACAACATGTTGGAAACTTCCGTCAGGTTGTAATTACATCTGGCTGATTCGCGAATGATTTTAAGCTGTTGGAAATTCACCGTGTTCTGCCTCTGGTTTTGCGTAAATGTGCATCAATCTGTTATGCGTGGCCCTATTGTTACGGTCTGTTGCAGCACAGGACAAATACGAAAAGATGGTTACTTATGCTTTTTCCGACTAAAGCAGCTAAGAAGACGCCATAAACCGGCGTCCAGAGAGAAGCGATGAATAAGATCTCAGACAGGAATGGGCGTGGTTACCGGCTGGCCGGTAAAATGTGCGGTCAGGTTCTGGATAACGAGAGACATCATATTCTCCACCGCTTCGGGTGAACGTCCGGCAATGTGCGGCGTGAGGATCAGATTGGTCAGGGGTAGCATATCGGCAGGCACAGTCGGTTCACCGTCTACTACGTCCAGTGCCGCACCGGCGATTTTTTTCTGTTGCAGATGGCTAATCAGGGTAGCGCTGTCCACCACGCTTCCCCGTGCAATGTTGATTAAGAATCCACTTTCACCCAGCGCTTGCAAGACGGCGGCATCCACCAATTTTACCGTACCCTTTCCGCCCGGTGTGGCGACGACCAGATAATCTGCCCATTCGGCAAGTTCGATAATGGTTTTAAAATAGCGCCACGGGCTGCCAGCCAGCGGATTTCGGTTGTGGTAACCGACTCCCATGTTAAAGCCGCCCACGCAGCGTAAGGCAATTTGTTCCCCTATATTGCCAAGACCGATGATGCCCACTTTTTTGCCGGACATGCCCGGTACATTCCAACGTGAGGCGGTCCACTCACCGCGCCGAACAGCGGCGTCCATCTGCGGTATGTGACGCGTTACTGCTAACATCAAAGCCAGCGCGTGGTCGGCCACGGCGGAATTATTTGTGCCTGGCCCGTGGGTAACGGTGATATCCCGCGCTGCCGCCGCCTGAATGTCGATGTGTTCAAAACCCACTCCCTGTGCGCAGATAATCTCCAGATTAGGCAGTCTATCCATTTCTTCGCCGTTCAACCCAATACTACCGATGGTCAGTACGGCGCGGATCTGCCCAGCTAATTGTGGGTCGATATTGGCACGACTGGCTGCCGTTGTGGCGTAATGCAGGATGAATCCGGCTTCTTCGTAGCGGGCGGGATAGCCCGCATCGAGCTCGACGTGGCTTAACAGCGCAATTCTCATAACGGCTCCTGAGTTGATAACGACAAAATGATTTTATAGCGCAACTTATGATTTTTCGGTGAAAATAAACGTAACGAAAAAGCCGATGCAGAGAGAGTACAGCAGCAAAAGTATATTAATCCGACTACACTCCTTGATGGGTTTGTGCAGATGCCATTTCAGCCACGAACGCTCTTCGCTCAATAATTATTCAGAATTTATTCTGATTCCCTGGTTCAGGAGTGACGACAAGAATGGCAAAAACTTCACAAAAAAAAATCAGTAACCCTACCGCCGCCCTTCCCGAATCACCGCAGCGGGTGCTCAGCCATGCTCAGGTTGATGTCGCCGTGGATGCTGCCGGCGTGCGGATCATTCACCCTTATAGCGATGGCGAAATTGTTAAAGGCTTTGACTCCGGCCATCAAACCCGCGTCCGTGAAGGCTTGCCGGTTCCGCTCGGCGCCACGTGGGACGGGTTGGGGGTCAATTTTGCGCTGTTCTCTGCCAATGCGACCAAAGTTGAGCTGTGTTTGTTTACCGATGAGGGCGAGCAGTACGACGTGATTGAATTGCCGGAATATACCGACGAGGTGTGGCACGGTTATCTGCCGGATGCCCGGCCCGGCCTACTCTATGCCTACCGCGTCCACGGTCCTTATGCACCGCATGATGGACATCGCTTCAACCCAGCCAAACTGTTGCTTGACCCTTATGCCAAGCAAATCGTGGGCGAATTGAAATGGGACGATGCACTGTTCGCCTATGACCTACAGAGTGATAAAAAAGATCTGCATATTGATAACCGTGATAGCGCTGAATTTTTGCCGAAATGCAGGGTAATCGACCCCGCCTTTTCATGGGCGCGTTCGCGCAAAAACCATATTCCGTGGGAGGAGACATTAATTTACGAAACCCATGTGCGTGGCTATACCATGCGGCATCCGGCGGTACCGGAACATATGCGCGGGACCTTCTCAGGGTTGAGTACGCCGCAAATAGTCGATTACATCAAATCGCTGGGCATTACCTCTATCGAGCTGATGCCAATCCACGCATTTACCGATGACCGCCACTTGCAGGATAAAGGCCTGCACAATTTCTGGGGTTACAACACCCTGAGCTTTTTCGCGCCTCACCCACAGTATATGGCAACTCATACGGTCAATGAGTTTAAACAGATGATTGCCACGCTGCATGCCGCAGAGATCGAAGTGATCCTTGACGTGGTGTACAACCATACGGCTGAAGGTAATGAACTCGGTCCGACGCTATCGTTTAAGGGGATCGACAACGCCAGTTATTACCGGCTGATGCCGGATAATAAGCGCTACTACATCAATGATACCGGCACGGGCAATACGCTGAATCTCAGCCACCCAAGGGTATTACAGATGGTCACCGATTCCTTGCGTTACTGGGCCACCGAAATGCAGGTAGACGGTTTCCGCTTCGATTTAGCCACCATTCTCGGGCGTGAAAGTTATGGTTTTGACGAAGGCTGCGGTTTCCTCGATACCTGCCGCCAGGATCCGATCCTCAGTCAATGCAAACTGATTGCAGAACCCTGGGATTGCGGCCCCGGTGGCTACCAGGTCGGCGGTTTCCCCCCGGGCTGGACCGAATGGAATGACCGCTTCCGTGATTCAGCGCGTAAGTTCTGGCGCGGTGACGAAGGTCAGTTAGCACAGTTTGCCACCAGGCTCTCCGGTTCGGCCGACATATTCAACCACCGGGGTCGCAAGCCTTATGCTTCGGTCAACTTCATTACCGCACACGACGGCTTTACACTTAATGATCTGGTGTCGTATGAAAATAAGCATAACGCGGCCAACGGTGAGGAGGGAAATGATGGCAGCGACAACAATATTTCGGCCAATTACGGGGCCGAAGGGCCGACGGATGATCCGTCAATCAATGAGTTGCGCCAACGGCAGATGAGAAACTTGCTGGCGACGTTGCTGTTTTCGCAGGGTACGCCAATGCTGCTGGCTGGCGATGAATTTGCACGCTCACAAAACGGTAATAACAATGCCTATTGTCAGGATACCGACATCGCCTGGGTGAACTGGAATATCGAAGCAAAAGGCAAATCGATGATCTTGTTTACCTACCGGCTGATTGCGCTGAGAAAGCGGTTCCCAATCCTCCACCGTGGACGTTTTCTGACGGGTGCAGTGCATGAAAAGCTCAACGTGAAGGATGTCAGTTGGTTCCAGCCGCGTGGCGAGGAGATGAGCGAAGAAGCCTGGGCCGATCCGCATGCTAAAAGCATCGCCATGCTACTTGATGGCCGTGCACAGCCCACGGGTCTGCTACGCTATGGTTCGCTGAGTACCGTATTGCTGCTGTTCAACGCGGCACATGAAGAAGTGGTATTTAGCCTGCCCTCAGTGGCACATGGCGAAAGCTGGCGGCATATTCTCGATACCTTCCAGCCGGATGATGTTAACGAGCATAATTTCGATTTTGGCCGAGAATATATCTGCCCGTCACGCACCGTCGTTTTGTTCGAGTTAATCAGTAGCGCGAAATAATAACGTATTGCAGTAAATCGTCGGCGCTGTTTCAGGCATCCAAAATCTGAAGCAGCATCGCGAGCCCTTCCCCCAACCCTTTCTCACGACCTATCGCCTGACGCTTCTGAGTGATCACCTCTTCCTTCTCAATTTTCTCTGCGCAACGACCTTTGACCGAAATTATTCTGGTGCTTTTAGATAGGCTTTAAATTGCGGCGTCATATGGACTTCAAAACTGTCGCCTTTTTTCGTGATCAGGTAGACCGCCAGATGTTCTTTTTCGGCCAGCGCCATGGCTTTTTTCGTGCCCAAGACCATTAACCCGGTGTCCCAGCCGTCGGCTTCCAATGCCGTAGGTGCAATCACCGTGGCAGAAACCAGTTTATGAGTAATAGGATGACCGGTCGCCGGATCAATAATGTGCGACAAGCGTTGACCATCAAGCTCGTAATAGTTGCGGTAACTGCCCGACGTACTGATGCCCATGCCCTGCAAATCAACAATTGCCTGAACGGTCGATTCTTTGTCGGTTGGTTTCTGGATTGCCACCTGCCACGGAGCCCCTTTGGCGTTATAACCCCGGGATACCACCGCGCCTCCGACGGATACCAAATAGTTGCTGATACCGTTGCCTTCAATCAGGCGCGCCAGGTGGTCTGTCGCGTAGCCTTCTCCCACAGTGGATAGGTCAACATACATGTTCGGTTGGTCTTTTTGCAGATACTCCCCGTCTTCCTGCTGAATCACTTTCAAATGCTGTAAACCTATTTGCAGGCGGGCTGCCTCAATCTGGGTGTCGGTTGGGGTTTTAATTGGCTGTTTCTGCGGCCCAAAGCCCCACAGGTTAACCAGTGGTCCGACAGTGATATCCATCGCGCCTGAGGTTTTTTGCCCGATGCGCAGCGACGTCACGATAATGTCTGCCATGCCTGCACTGATGCGTTGCGGCACACTGCCCTGATATTGGTTAAAGCGTGACAGAACTGAATCGGCTTTATAGGTTGACAGTTGATGGTCATCCTCCGCCAGTTGCGCTTCGATTTGTTGACGCAGTGCGGCTTCACGGCTGTTATCAACACCTGCCAGGCTGACACGGTAGAAGGTTCCCATGGTTTTGCCTTCAATAACCAAGGTATTTCGTGCTTCATCCGTGACGTTGTCACAAGAGGCCAGCAGGCTGACGCCAAACATAAGGCAAATCAGGCGGGCTGCCTGGCGGAGATGAAGATTGTGTAAATCGGGCATGAATAACTCGCTTAAGAAAACTCACCGCGTACCAAGAGAGGCGGTAAAAAGTGTCTGAACAGTAATTGAAGTCACTTAAACCACAGATCAACAACGACGCTTGACCGGATTTTTCCTGCTATTACCGCACTATTTTACCTGAAAATGAGTGCGTCGGCAGGATGCTACACAAGCCAGTGCGGTGGGCAGATGGCGACAAAAATAGGGGCTGAAACCATTCGACTAAAATGCAGCGTAACCTGGCTGCAACCCATAAATCTGATTTTTCCGTATATACTGATTGATTGGAACAGGAAATAATTCTCATTGGTTATATAAGATTCCTTAATAAATTGAGGAGAAATAATGCCCTACCTTGATGATCCCCTGATTATTTTTACCGACCTCGATGGTTCACTGCTCGACCACCATGACTACAGTTGGGCACCCGCGCAAGCGTGGCTTGATCGGCTGGCAGAGCATAATATTCCGGTGATCATTACTACCAGTAAAACTTCAGCGGAAGTCTCGGCATTACAGCAATCGCTAAAGCTAAACCACCTGCCATTTATTGCTGAAAACGGCGCGCTGATTCATATGCCAGATGATGATAATGGCGCTCATCACCTTATTGGGGCTGACTACCAGCGTATCCGCGACGTCCTTGTGGACCTGCGTAAACGTTACGATTTTGAATTCCGTGGATTTGGTGATGTTAAACCTCAGCAGGTGGCTGACTGGACCGGTCTGACACTGGCCAATGCCGGGCTGGCGATGCAACGAGATGCCTCTGAGCCGCTTATGTGGTTTGGTAATACTCTGGATTTCTCCCACATGGAAAAGCTGCTGAGGGAAGAAGGACTGGCACTGACTCGCGGTGGGAGATTCTGGCACGTTATGGGTCAGAACGCTGGCAAAGGTCAGGCGGTTCAGTGGCTGGCAGAACAGTACCAACAACGGCGAGGCCAGGTGACGGTCACCCTCGGCCTGGGCGATGGTCCCAATGATATTTCGATGCTTGAAGCGGTGGATTTTGCGGTGGTGATTTTAGGTCATCACGATCAGGATATGCCGCTGAACAAAGAAGATAAAAATGTTTACCGCACCACGCTATATGGCCCGGAAGGTTGGCAGCAAGGACTGGACCACTTTATTGCGACTAAATGAAAATCAAATTGTCTTAAGGGATAACTGAAGGGATAGCAGTTGTTGTATCACTTTGATTCCAATAATTTTACCAAAACTAAAATTGGAGAGTACAGATGAGCGATTTTTATCAGGATGGTGTCATTACTAATTTCCATAATCTGACTAACCGTAAGACGGAAGAGTTGGAGTATGATCTTCAGGTATTTTCCGGTCGCCGCTCGATGGGATTGATTCTGCCTTCGCTGTTTTCAGAGCTTGAAGGCCCGGCACTGAGCAACATTGTTGATGAACTGAGCAAAGTGCCCTATCTGGAAGAAATTGTGATAGGGCTGGACCGCGCTGACCGCGATCAGTTTTTGTTTGCCAGGGAATTCTTCTCCCGTCTGCCACAGCGCCACCGTATTTTATGGAACGATGGTCCACGTTTGACTGCGCTGGATCAAGAGTTACAAAAAGAGGGGTTGTCGCCGATGGAACCCGGCAAGGGTCGTAACGTATGGTTCTGCGTGGGTTACACCTTGTCTTCACGTCGTACCTCGGTCGTTGGCTTGCACGATTGTGACATTGTCACGTATAGCCGCGATATGCTGGCACGTTTGATGTATCCGGTGGCTAATCCTAACTTCCATTACGATTTTTGTAAGGGTTATTACGCCCGCGTCGCGGAAGGTAAATTTAATGGTCGCGTAGGACGCCTGTTGGTCTTCCCTCTGCTGAAATCCTTGCAAATCGTTTACGGACACTCGGATTTCCTCGAATACCTGCGTTCATTCCGCTACCCACTTTCCGGCGAGTTCGCAATGCGTACGGATGTGCTAAATGATTTACGCATTCCAAGTGATTGGGGTCTCGAGATTGGCGTGCTATCGGAGTTACACCGCAATACTGCCACCAAGCGAATTTGTCAGGTTGATATTGCCAATAACTACGATCACAAACATCAGCCTATGTCTGAAGAGGATGCCAGCACCGGTCTGCAGCGAATGAGTATTGATATCACCAAAGCGCTATACCGTAAGATGGCTATCCTTGGCGTGAGTATCACCAGCGAGTCTTTCCGTATTCTGAAAGCGACCTACTACCGTAACGCACTGGATATGATTGATGCCTTTGAGCATGATGCCAAGATGAATGGCCTGTCGTTTGACCGTCATAGTGAAGAGTCTGCAGTAGAGTTATTTTCGGGGGCAATCATGGAAGCCGGCCAGGCCTTTGTGGATACACCCAGCGAGAAGCCGTTTATTCCGAGCTGGAGCCGTGTGCAATCAGCCTTTCCTGATATTCTGGAACGCCTGCACGAGGCTGTGGAGCAGGATAATGAAGGGGATGTGTAGTTGCCTTAAATATTCAAACGTAGAACGGGACGCTTTATGCGTCCCGTTTTTTTTCGTGAATTTTTCTATTGTTGGGGCATTTTTATTCGGCCGTTTTTTTACCACCGGGGAACAACAGACTGGCTACAATACCCACCGCCAAAACACCGAGCACCACATACAGGCTTGCCAGCGCACTGATGTTATATCCGTGTTGCCACAGATGATCGCTGGAATTTAAAGCCAGTTTGGCTGCCACAAAGAACAGCAGAAAGATCACCGATTTCTCAAGGTGGCGCAGGTATTTACGCAGCGCTTCCAGCACGAAGTACATAGTACGCAGACCCAGCACGGCAAACATCATGGCCGAATAGACAATCAGTGGCTCCCGGCTGACGGCGATCACCGCGGGTACGCTGTCAAACGCAAACATCAGATCTGAAATCTCCACAACAGCAATACACAGCAGCAGCGGCGTAGCATAACGGATGCCCTTCTTAACCTGAAAACTGAAGTCTTTGTTCTCAGGTTTTGCCAGTTCGGCTTCAATTTGCTGGCTGTTAACCAGGAAGTGCGCCCCGATGAGTTTCGGATAAACCGGAAAGAAACGGCGTACTAAGCGGTTGGCGATGTGGTCGGAATAGTCATCGGAAGCATCGTCGTCATCTCCGGCGCGCATCATCAAAATAGCCGTCCACAGAATAATCACCGCAAATACCATTTCCACCCACGGACCAAGTGCCAGCAGGCTGGTGCCGATCACCACAAAAATGCCGCGGAACACGATAGCGCCGATCACACCCCAATAGAGAATACGGTGGCGGTAACCGTCCGGGACTTTAAACCAGGCAAAAATCGCCATAATTACGAACAGGTTATCTATCGATAACACCTGCTCGAGGGCATACCCGGTCAGGAACAGGCTGGCGACTTCTTTACCGTGATGGAAATAGAGAAAACCAGCAAATGAGAGGGATACCAATACCCAGAAAAGCGTCCATATCGACGCACTCTTCAGACCTATTGGCTTGTGGCTGCGGTGAGCAAAAATATCGATGAGTAGCGCACAAACGGCGACAACAATAAAAATAGCGGTAGTTTCCAGTGGAAACCCTAGCGACTCTGACAGCATTACATGTCCTGATAAGTAAACAAAGGCCAAACGAAAGCAAAGTAAGTTGTGCATTGTAAGGGGTTACGCGAGTCTTGGGTATTAAAGTCGAAAACAAACTCGCCCCGTGCAATAATGCCTGTCGCTTTTTTGGAGAAATCTGATGCTGACATTAGTGAGTGAAACCATTGATACCCCGCTCGGTGAACTGGACATTATCACGGACATTCAGGGCCACCTGCGTGCGCTTGAGTGGGCTGATTTCCATCATCGCATGATGCAGCTATTGGTACGCCACTATGGTGTGGAAGTCTCAGCCAGCCCTGTGGTGAACCAGAAAGCAAAGTCTGGCGCGAAAAATGGTTTTAGTCTTAATCCGGGTAGCGTTGATACTAAGGTTCGTCTGCGGATCCAAGATTATTTCTCCGGAGATCTGCATGCAATTGATACCCTGCCCGTCGCCACTGCCGGAACTGAATTCCAGCGTCAGGTATGGCAGATGCTGCGCACTATCCCCTGCGGACAGGTAATGACTTACGGCCAAATGGCGGCTCAGCTGGGTAATCCGGGCGCGTCCAGAGCAGTAGGGCTGGCTAATGGTTCAAATCCGATAAGCGTTGTCGTACCCTGTCATCGGGTTATCGGCAGCAACGGCACTCTGACCGGATATGCTGGTGGCGTTGACAGGAAGAAGTGGTTACTGATTCATGAAGGTTATTTAATGAATCAACAACAAATATTTTTTTAAAACATTACGTTTATTTCTGAATCGAGTGATCCTCGATCGTCTTTTTTGGGGTCGAGATCAAATAATAAGAAAATAATTTTTGCTAAAAACAAGGTTTCCTATCAATTCATCCCTTTCACCTAAATTATCCTACTTATAAATTCCGGCAAAAGATGTTAAAATTGACTCATATCAATATTGCCAGAGTGAATCTTATGATCCCGGAAAAACGTATTATTCGTCGTATCCAATCTGGTGGTTGTGCCATCCACTGCCAAGACTGCAGTATCAGCCAGCTGTGTATTCCTTTCACGCTCAATGAACACGAACTCGATCAGCTCGACAATATTATCGAAAGGAAGAAACCGATCCAAAAAGGTCAGGCTCTGTTCAAGGCCGGCGATTCGTTGAAATCCTTGTACGCCATCCGCTCCGGGACTATCAAGAGCTACACCATCACAGAACAAGGCGATGAGCAGATCACCGGCTTCCATCTGGCTGGCGACCTGGTCGGATTCGACGCGATTGGTGGTTTACAGCACCCAAGCTTTGCACTCGCATTGGAAACATCAATGGTGTGTGAAATACCTTTCGAAACGCTGGATGATCTCTCAGGTAAAATGCCCAATTTGCGCCAGCAAATTATGCGTTTGATGAGCGGTGAAATTAAAGGCGATCAGGATATGATCCTGCTGCTGTCGAAGAAAAATGCAGAAGAGAGACTGGCCGCATTTATTTACAACCTCTCCCGCCGCTTCGCTGAGCGTGGTTTTTCTCAGCGCGAATTCCGCCTGACCATGACCCGTGGTGATATAGGTAATTATCTGGGCTTGACGGTAGAAACCATCAGCCGTTTATTGGGGCGCTTCCAGAAATCAGAGATGCTGAGCGTTAAAGGCAAATATATTACTATTGAGAATCATGCCCTGCTTTCTCAATTGGCGGGTCAATCCGTCGCCGTTACCGCATAACCCAGTTGGTCGGATTTTCAAAAAGAATAATTTGTTGATCCGACTGAACTTATCCGCTGTCCGATTGCTTAATCTTGGTTTACTCTGTACTTAATACACTGAGCTATAACGCTGTTCAATCACAGGTGTTAAGGAGTGCCCCATGGCTAAGTATCAGAATATTTTGGTCGCAATTGACCCCAATCAGGACGACCAACCCGCGCTACGTCGTGCAGTTTATCTGGTCCAGAGAAACGGCGGGCGCATAAAAGCCTTCCTGTCAATTTATGACTTCTCCTATGAAATGACCACTATGCTCTCCCCTGACGAGCGATTAGCCATGCGGCAAAGCGTGATCACCGAGCGCGAGGCGTGGATTGCCGAACAGTGCCACTACTATGTTGAGGCTGGCATTCCGATTGAGATCAAAGTGGTATGGAATAACAAACCTTTCGAAGCAATCATCCAGGAAGTTCTTGCCGCTAAGCACGATCTGCTACTGAAAATGGCCCATCAGCATGACCGACTGGAGTCCGTCATTTTCACCCCAACCGACTGGAATTTACTGCGTAAATGCCCATGCCCGGTGTGGATGGTAAAAGACCAGGCATGGCCGGAAAGCGGAAAGGCGTTGGTGGCTGTTAATCTCTCCAGCGAAGAGTCCTACCATGATCCGCTTAACATTAAATTAGTACAAGAAACCATCGAACTGGCCGAGCATATCAATCAGACGGAAGTGCACTTGGTTGGAGCCTATCCGGTCACACCGATCAATATTGCCATCGAATTGCCCGATTTTGATCCGAGCGTCTATAACGATGCCATTCGTGGTCAGCATTTAATTGCCATGAAAGCCCTGCGGCAGAAATTCCAGCTGGACGAAAAATTTACTCACGTGGAAAAAGGATTGCCGGAGGAAGTTATCCCCGACCTCGCCGAGCATCTGCAGGCAGGCGTTGTAGTCATCGGTACTATTGGCCGCACAGGATTGTCTGCGGCGTTTCTCGGTAATACCACGGAACAGGTGATCGACCATCTGAAATGCGATCTGTTAGCGATTAAGCCAGACGATTTTGAGTGCCCTATCACCGCCGAAGATATCGAAGAACAGGACAACGAATAAGAGCAGATATCTGCGTAGATAGCCCCAAAGAAAAAGCCAGTTCATCATGAACTGGCTTTTTTAATGCTTTTTAAAACGTAAATACGGGTAAAGGTCAAAACGCGGTACTACAGCGCGCGGAGGATATTTTCTACGCTATCTTTAGCATCACCGAACAGCATCTGCGTGTTCTCTTTAAAGAACAGCGGATTCTGAACGCCAGCGTAACCTGTATTCATTGAACGTTTAAAGACAATGACGTTCTGCGCTTTCCACACTTCCAGCACCGGCATACCGGCAATTGGGCTGCGCGGATCTTCCTGAGCGGCCGGGTTAACGGTATCGTTCGCGCCAATTACCAGCACCACGTCAGTGTCGGTAAAGTCGTCGTTAATTTCGTCCATTTCTAGCACGATGTCATACGGGACACGCGCTTCAGCCAATAATACGTTCATATGCCCCGGCAAACGACCTGCCACAGGATGAATACCAAAACGGACTTTGATGCCCATCGCGCGCAGCTTAGCCGTAATATCCTGCACCGGATATTGCGCCTGCGCGACTGCCATGCCATAGCCCGGAGTGATGATCACCGAACTCGCACTTTTGAGCATTTCCGCCACATCTTCCGCACTGGCTTCGCGATATTCACCCATTTCGTCTGCATCACCGGTTGAGGAACCATCGGTACCAAAACCGCCGGCAATCACGCTAATAAACGAACGGTTCATCGCTTTACACATGATGAAGGAGAGAATCGCACCGGAAGAACCAACCAGCGCACCGGTAACAATCAGCAGGTCATTGCTGAGCATGAAGCCCGCCGCCGCCGCCGCCCAACCCGAATAAGAGTTAAGCATCGACACTACGACCGGCATGTCTGCCCCACCGATTGATGAAACTAAATGCCAGCCAAAGCCGAGCGCAATCAGAGTCATGATCAACAGTGAGAACACTTGCAGGCCAACGCTGTCGGTACGAATGAAGGTGATCATCAGCAGGAAAGAGATGACCAACGCCACCAGATTCAATTTATGACGATGCGGCAGAGCTAGCGGCTTAGAAGAAATAATGCCACGCAGTTTGCCGAAAGCCACAATAGAACCGGTGAAGGTCACGCCACCGATGAAGATCCCCAGGAACACTTCAGTCAGATGAATATTCTCCATCACAACGTCCATCGGAACTGAGCCGTGATCCAGATAGCTGTTAAAGCCGACCAGAACCGCCGCAAGACCGACGAAACTGTGCAGAATCGCGACTAACTCCGGCATTTCAGTCATTTCGACTTTACGCGCCAAATAGATACCAATCGCACCACCAATCACCATCGCAATGATGATCCAGCCAACGTTGCCTGAGTCAGGCCCGAGAATGGTGGCAATTAATGCAATGGCCATCCCGGTCACGCCAAAAATATTGCCCTGTTTAGATGTTTCGTGTTTTGACAATCCAGCCAGGCTGAATATGAACAGAATAGCGGCAACGATATAGGCTGCTGTAACTAATCCCCCAGACATATGCTACCCCTTAATTCTTACGAAACATCTTCAGCATGCGCTGAGTGACGGTGAATCCGCCGAATATATTGATACTGGCAATCAGTACTGCAATAAATGACAGAACGCTGACCCAGCCGCCGTGTCCAATTTGCAACACCGCGCCAACGACGATAATTCCTGAAATGGCATTGGTGACCGACATCAGCGGCGTATGCAATGCGTGACTTACGTTCCACACCACGTAGTAACCCACTACGCAAGACAGAGCAAATACCGTGAAGTGAGACAGGAACTCTTTCGGCGCCACATTCGCCAGCCAGCCAAACAGGATGATGGCCACGGCCATAATGATATATTTGGTGTAAGGCGAAGAGGGTTTGGCTTCTACTTTTGGCAACGGCTCTGCTTTTTTGGCCTGAGGCTGCGCAGAGACCTGAATAGGTGGCGCAGGCCAGGTCACTTCGCCGGATTTCACCACGGTTACGCCGCGCACCACGGTGTCTTCGAAGTCTACTTCGATATTGCCGTCTTTCTCTTTGCACAACAATTTCAGCAGATTCACCAGGTTGGTGCCATAAAGCTGAGAAGACTGGGTCGGTAAACGGCTTGGCAAATCAGTGTAACCGATAATCTTGACACCATTCGGCGTCACGGTGATCTGGTCAGCCACGGTCAGTTCGCAATTACCACCGGTTTGTGCCGCCAGATCGACGATCACACTGCCCGATTTCATGGCCGCGACCATCTCTTTGGTGATGAGCTTCGGTGCCGGTCGGCCTGGAATTAACGCGGTGGTGACAATGATGTCTACTTCAGCCGCTTGTGCTGCAAACAGGGCCATTTCAGCTTTAATAAAGGCTTCTGACATGACCTTGGCATAACCGTCACCGCTGCCCGCTTCTTCTTCGAAGTCCAGTTCAAGGAACTCCGCGCCCATACTTTGCACTTGCTCCTTAACTTCAGGACGGGTATCAAAAGCACGGACGATAGCGCCCAGGCTCCCCGCAGCACCGATCGCAGCCAGGCCGGCAACGCCCGCACCGATGATCATGACTTTCGCAGGTGGTACTTTACCGGCAGCGGTAATTTGTCCGGTAAAAAAGCGGCCAAACTCGTGGGCGGCTTCAACAATTGCGCGGTAACCCGCAATATTAGCCATTGAGCTTAGGGCATCCAGGGACTGCGCACGGGAGATGCGGGGAACGGAGTCCATCGCCATCGCGGTGATATTGCGCTCAGCGAGTTGCTGAATAAGTTCTGGATTTTGTGCCGGCCAGATAAAACTTACCAGGGTGGTGCCAGCCTGCAATTTTTGAATTTCATCGCCTTCAGGTGCATTCACCTTGAGCACGATATCGGATTGCCAAACTTCATCTCCGCTGACAATTTCAGCGCCTGCTTCCTGATAGGCTGCGTCATCAAAACTGGCCAGTTTCCCGGCACTTTGCTCGATGGCGACCGTAAAGCCGAGTTTGAGCAGCTGTTCCACCGTTTTCGGCGTGGCTGCGACCCGGGCTTCATTGGTCAACCGTTCTCTTGGTACACCAATACGCATAGTATTCCCTTCATCCTTTTCATTGATGAGTAGTGTCATCGACATAACATTGCTTTTTAAGACCTGTGGATTCTTACCGTACGGAAACTGTTTAAACAGTCATTTATAACCTACTGAATTTCTAATCAATAATCTACGTATCACAGTGATAGTCAGCGAATTAATTAGCAATTTGACGCGGCAAGTCATAAAGGTGCTGCAAAAGCTGTAAAACACCGACTCAAAAATCTATTTTCTGCAAGAATTCCCACATCTATCACTTTTACCTTCTCACTTTAATCCACGCACCATCGGCATAAAAGTAACCAAATAGTGAATAATTAACATTTATTTCACTACTTAGTTTGTTCACTAAACTTATATAACTTATGAATAGAAAAAAAAGTGATACAGCTAGCTGTTACCGACATCGCGAATGACATAAATTACTGAGACACTCGGTATTGTTACATGCAATAATCGGCCGCTAACTTGTTACACATCAAGAATTCAGCACGTTTCAACATTACTGCGCAAGGTGAAAGGATTTTTATGAAGCTGACTAAAACGATCATCGCATCGGCCCTGTGTTTAACTCTAACGGCTATTTCCGCGTTGTCAGCAGCACAGGCAGCACAAGAAATAGCTCCAAAAAAAGCAGCAGCCATCAAACCCTTTGATCGCATTGTTGTTTCCGGTCGTTTTAATACGCTGGGCGACGCGGCAGATGCTGTTTCCCGCCGTGCGGATACGCTGGGTGCAGATTATTTTTATATTCAGGATACAAACAGCTCAGGCAATAGTGGTAACTGGCGCGTTGTCGCGGACATCTATAAAAAAGATGCGGCTGAAGTCAGTAAGACAACCCATTACCGTGTGATCAATGGCGTAAAAGAATTACCAAAAGAAGAAGCCTACCTGCTTGAGCCTTATGACACCGTGACCGTCGGCGGTTTCTACCGAAGCCAGCCTGACGTTAATGATGCCATCACTAAAGCGGCGAAAGAGAAAGGGGCTGACGCCTTCTTTATCGTCCGCCAGATTGATGCCAACAGCGGCGGCAACCAGTACATTACAGCGTTTATATACAAGAAAGATGCACCAAAACGTGTCGTTCAGGATCCAGACGCGATTCCGGCAGATTCCGAAGCCGGTAAAGCAGCGCTGGCGGCCGGTGGCGCAGCAGCGAAGAAAGTGGAAATTCCAGGCGTAGCCTCTTCTACTAGCCCAAGCCGTGACGTTGGTCGCTTCTATGAAACTCAATCCTCAACCGGTCAGCGTTACACAGTGACTGCGGTAAATGGTGCGAAGATTCAGGAAGTGAATAACGTGACAGCAGCACAAATGGTACCTTTTGACTCGATCACCTTCACTGGTCACTTCAACAGTGTCACGGATGTATCGCAGGAAGTCGGCAACCGTGCGGCGGCGAAGGGAGCAAAGTTCTACCATGTAACCCGCCAGTGGTCGAACAAGAGTGGTGGTAACCTGACAGTCAGTGCTGACTTGTTCAAGTAAGCTCTCCTGTTGGTAATAACAAAGGCAGCCGTTGGCTGCCTTTGTGCTATGTATTGACTGAATAATCAATCGGGTTATACGCATTTAAAACGGATAATGCTAATGCTGTGCGGGGATCTGTAGGATTTGCACCGTCAGGATCTCATTATTCTGAGATAATTGAAGCAAATGTTTGCATTCAATTTTTATTGCTGTCAGCTGATCTTCTTTCAGGGCATAAGGCAGATTTATTTCTATGGCATAAAAACCCTGCTGTTCAGCCAATTCAACCAGACGCACAATATTGGTCTCATCGCTAACCTGAGTTGAAACCACCTGAAGTGCCAATTCTCGTAAGCTTTCCTGCTTATTTTTTTCCTGCGAGGTACGCGATTTGAGAACCATGCCAAAGAACGGCATCACACCATAAATCGCATCCAGAAAGCTCCACTGCTTTTTGCACGATGCTGACAGATATTCCATATAGTCAAAGGAGGCTTTTTCACTGCGTACATCGGGTATCAGGCGACTTTCGCTCATCCCCTTTTCCTCTCCTGGCCAGTGTTAGCACGGTTAAACGCACGAAGAATAGTTAGATTAGTATAATGTAGCCAAATATTTAACGTTAAGTCTATTCAGCCCTATGATGGCATATATCACTGATACTATGCCAGTCAGTTCAGGCAGTTAGATTAACCCTTTTTTGTCGTGTGAAAGCTTTTCGTTACGATAGTATTTACACGTCATGAAAGCCGGTTCCATCAGATAAAATATACGTCACGATCTGGGTTAATTAATACGCTAAATTGAAAATTTTTAACCGTCGTCAGCGTTTCTGTCTGTAAACTGTCACTTTCTATTACGCATGTCTCATAGCACTCGCGAACGACACGGGCTATGCTGACCAACGGACATCTATTAGCAGCAAGCCAATGAATAAAATCGTTTTTGTAGAAGATGATGCAGAAGTCGGCAACCTGATTGCCGCCTATTTAGGCAAACATGATATTGACGTTCTGGTTGAACCCCGTGGTGACACCGCGCAGGATCGTATTGCACGCGAAAAACCCGATCTGGTATTACTCGATATTATGCTCCCCGGTAAAGACGGCATGACGCTATGCCGCGATCTACGCCCTACTTAC
Source organism: Ewingella sp. S1.OA.A_B6 (assembly GCF_049889095.1). Lineage (NCBI taxonomy): Bacteria > Pseudomonadati > Pseudomonadota > Gammaproteobacteria > Enterobacterales > Yersiniaceae > Ewingella > Ewingella sp. S1.OA.A_B6. The sequence continues at coordinate 1,117,437 of NZ_JBLJFK010000001.1, forward strand.
AGCGGCCCTATAGTCCTGCTTACCTCGCTGGACAGCGACATGAATCATATTCTGTCACTTGAAATGGGGGCGAACGATTACATCCTGAAAACCACGCCACCTGCCGTATTGCTGGCCCGCTTACGTCTGCATTTACGTCAGCACGCACCGCAGTCAGCGGGTGACGATAAACCAGCTAAACCGTTGCAAAGCGGTAACGCGCTGCATTTCGGCCAACTCTGTATTGATCCGGTAAACCGCGAAGTCACGCTGGTTGATGAAACCATCATTCTTTCGACGTCAGATTTTGATTTGCTGTGGGAACTTGCCACCCATGCCGGGCGAATTATGGATCGCGAAGCCTTACTGCTAAATCTGCGCGGAGTCAGCTATGACGGACTGGATCGCAGCATTGATGTGGCGATATCTCGCCTGCGCCGCAAACTTTACGACAACGCCCTGGAGCCTTTCCGTATAAAAACCGTGCGTAACAAAGGCTATCTTTTTGCACCGAATGCCTGGGAGAAAGGCGAAGAATGAAAAAGCTTTTCATCCAGTTTTTTCTGCTGTTGCTGGTTTGCTTTCTGGTGATGTCGATGCTGGTCGGTCTGGTCTATAAAGTCACCGCCGAACGTACTGGCCGGCAATCAATGAATGACCTGATGAAAAGTTCGCTCTATCTGATGCGTAGCGAATTGCGTGAGATTCCGATTAAAGACTGGAATAAAACCATCAATACGCTCGATCTCAACCTCTCGTTTAAGTTACACATTGAACCCTTGGGCAAACGCGTTCTCCCGCCTGATATGGACAAGCGCCTCAAAGATGGTGAGATTATTGCGCTGGATGATGAATACACCTTTATCCAACGCGTACCGCGTAGCCATTATGTTTTAGTCGTCGGTCCCATCCCTTATTTGTTTTACATGCACGAAATGCGCATTCTGGATTTAGCCCTGATGATGTTGATTGGCCTATCACTTGCGGTGCCGGTGTTCCTCTGGATGAGCCCACATTGGAAAGATTTGCTGAAACTGGAAAACTCAGCACAGCGGCTGGGTAATGGATATCTGGATGAGCGAACCAACTTTGACTCAACCTCGAGCCTCAACCGTCTGGGTATCGCGTTCAACCAGATGGCCGACAACATTAATACGTTGATTGCCAGTAAGAAGCAGTTGATCGATGGTATTGCCCATGAGTTGCGTACTCCGCTTGTCCGGCTCCGCTACCGCCTGGCCATTAGCGAAAATATTCCTGAGGCCGAGCAGTTGGCGATCAATCGAGATATTGGACAGCTAGAAGCGCTGATCGACGAATTGCTGACCTATGCACGGCTTGATCGTCCACAGGTAGCATTAAATCTGGAGAAGGTGAGTCTGGCTGACTGGTTAACCGATAAGGTCGATGATTTCAGCCTGATGAATGCTGAAAAAGATATTGTGTTATCTGTGCCGCAAAATGTGGATTTCGGCGGCGTGGACCTGCGCCTGATGGAGCGCGTGTTAGACAATCTGGTCAATAACGCCCTGCGCTACGCCAATAAGCAATTACGCATCAGCCTGTGGCTTGAGGGTGAGGAAGCAAGTTTACAGGTTGAGGATGATGGCCCTGGTATTCCTGTTGAAGAACGCCTGCGTATATTCGAACCCTTTGTTCGCCTTGACCCCAGCCGCGATCGCGCCACCGGGGGTTGTGGTCTCGGTCTGGCGATTGTCCACTCTATCGCGGTTGCCTATCAGGGCCGTGTCAGCGTCGATGCCAGCCCTTCCCTCGGCGGCGCCTGCATCCGTTTCGCCTGGCCTGTTAAAACCGTTTTTAATCTGAATGTAGAACCACGCTAAGAAGGGAGTAAATAATGACAACAGCCTATTCACAACTGCGCGCCACCTTCGCACGACTTTCCCGTTTCAGCCACCTGTCCGCTATCGCTGGCTGGGACATGGCGACCATGATGCCGTCAGCAGGCAGTCAGTCTCGTTCTGAGGCACTGGCTGAAATCAGCGTGCTGTCTCATCAGGTCCTCACGGCTAAACAGGTCGGTGAGTGGCTCGAACAGGCAGGAAACGAAGCACTGAATGATGTGGAGTTAGCTAATCTGCGCGAAATGCGCCGTCAGTATCAGCAATCAGCTTTATTGCCGGAAAGTCTGGTGCAGGAAAAGTCACTGGCCGGCGCCCGCTGCGAGCACGCATGGCGTGTGCAGCGTAAAGCTAACGACTGGGAGGGTTTTTCAGACAACTTGCGTGAAGTGGTGCGTCTGAGCCGTCAGGAAGCCACGTTGCGAGCCGAGGCCACCGGGATCAGCCGTTATGACGCCCTGCTTGACATGTACGAACCGGGGATGACCTCGAAGAAGCTGGATATGTTATTTGGTGATCTGAAAACTTGGTTGCCGGAACTCCTGCAAAAAGTGGTGGAAAAGCAGAAAACAGAATCCTGCATCGTTCCGGCCGGTCCTTTCGATATTGAGAAACAGCGTCAGCTGGGTCTGGCGGTAATGGAGCGTTTGGGCTTTAATTTTGACGCGGGTCGTCTGGACATCAGCGCTCATCCGTTCTGCGGCGGTGTACCTCAGGATGTGCGCATCACCACCCGTTACAATGAAGATGAATTTCTCAGTTCCATGATGGGTGTCATTCACGAAACTGGCCACGCTCGTTATGAGCAGAACCTCCCTAAAGAGTGGCTCGGACAGCCGGTCTCCAATGCCCGCTCAATGGGCGTGCATGAATCACAAAGTCTGCTGTTTGAGATGCAACTCGGTTGCAGCGAACCCTTCCTGAAATCCATTTACCCGTTGGTTAGTGCCCAGTTTGGTGAGCGTAAAGGACTGGATGAAAGCAATTTCATTAGGCTCAATCAACGTGTACAACCGGGCTTAATCCGTGTTGACGCCGATGAAGTCAGCTATCCGGCACACGTTATTTTACGTTATGAAATTGAAAAAGCGCTCATTGAAGGTGAAATTGAAGTCGAAGACATTCCTGCATTGTGGAGTCACAAGATGAAGGAGTACCTCGGCACTGATACTGTCGGTAATTACCGTAACGGTTGTATGCAGGATATTCACTGGACTGATGGCGGCTTCGGCTATTTCCCAACTTATACGCTCGGCGCAATGTATGCTGCCCAGCTTTTCCAGTGTGCCAACAATGCTATCCCCACATTGCAGGATGACATCGCCCGCGGTGACCTCACGGCCCTGTTCCAGTGGTTGCAGCAGAATATCTGGCAGCACGGCAGCCGTTTCAGCACCGATCAATTGATTAAGAACGCGACGGGGGAAACGCTGAACCCGGCCTATTTCCGCAAGCATCTGGAAAATCGTTATCTTTGATGCTTTTTATTGCAAAGTAGTTTTCTAAATCAAAACTGTGGGCATCGGCCCACACAGACCAAGACCTTAGGTTGCCACCCAAACTGGCCTGAAGAGGCGCCGCTCGCCGCGCCCCTTCAGAATCCCCGCCTCTTCCACTGCGCGCTTCGTTGAAAATACACAAATAAAGCTAAAAACCAGTTTATTTATAATTAACGGTAGTAAGGCATCAAGGTTGCAATCACCTTCGGGTGAAGAATTCTTTTTATAAATTTTGCAGATCTTCCTATTTCACAACAATTTACGGGCTAAAAGAGTGTTGAAGTACATAGCATTTATTGAATGTTGTAACTAAAATAATGTTTTTTATGTGAATCATATCCCCGCCTTAAATCAATATATTGATTTATATAGAGTAAACCCCCTGTACATCGCGTTACACGCCGAAACCATTCACTCACTTACAAAGAGTTCGGCGCAGCCTAGTATTCTTCTACCGACCCCGCAGTGGGGTGGACACTTAACCAAACATTCTGAGGAATTTAACATGAAAAAAGTATTAGCTCTGGTTGTTGCCGCTGCAATGGGTCTGTCTTCTGTTGCTTTCGCTGCTGAAACTACCGCTGCTCCAGCAGCTGCTGCTTCAACCACCACCACTACTGCTGCTCCTGCTGCAAAAGCACCGACTAAGCACGTAGTTAAAAAAGCGCACAAGAAACCAGCCCAGAAAGCTCAGGCTGCTAAGAAACACGTGAAACATGCTAAGAAAGCAGCTCCGGTAGCTCAGAAAGCGCAAGCAGCTAAAAAACACGTGAAACATGCTAAAAAAGCGGCGCCAGTAGCTCAGAAAGCGCAAGCAGCTAAAAAACACGTGAAACACGCTAAAAAAGCGGCTCCAGCTGCAAAAGCAACACCAGCAGCATAAGTAAAACGTCTTATTAGAGGGTATGCCCTCATCGCTATAAAGACTGATTATCTAACACCCGGTTCGCCGGGTGTTTTTTTCTCCAGTTTTAATCTTGAGGTATTGATGGAAGATGCTGCGCCGATACCTGTTTGAAATCACCCTAAGTACTCTGATCCTTTGCGGCCTTATCACACTGTTTTTCTATTTGTAATATCACCCGCTCGGCCCGACGTGTTTTCGTGTTTAATATTTTAAAGTTGACGAAATAACCAGATACCTACGCTGAATGTTGCAAGCGTCTATAATCACTCCATAATCAATGATTCAAGGGATTTCCCTGTCTTCAAGGTCAGAATTTTATGCGCATCGCGTTACCCTTTGTTTTGTGCTTTTTCTGTTTTTCCCTTCCCTCTGCTCACGCTGATGTTCCTGAGCCAGATTCAGATTCTGACGCGCCAGCGATCAGTGTGAAAGAGAAAACAGCTCTGTTTTTTGGCCATGACCAGCGCTCACTGGTTGCTGATGCACGCCAGTGGCCATGGCAGGCTATCGGTCAGATAGAAACACAAAGTGGTAATTTATGCACCGCGACGCTTATCTCCAAACATCTGGTGCTGACGGCAGGTCACTGTGTACTGGCTCCTCCGGGCAAAATAGATAAAGTCGTGGCCCTGCGTTTTATTTCTCATCATCAGAAATGGCGCTATCAGATAACCGCTCTTGAAACTCTGGTTGACCCTAAACTCGGCAAGAAACTTAAAGCCGACGGTGACGGCTGGATTGTACCGCCCAAAGCGGCTCCATTTGATTTTGCCTTGGTGCGTTTGACCGATACCCACATTGCACTCCCTATCACCCCGCTTCCCCTGTGGGAAGGCAGCCGCGACAAGCTGACTGCAGCATTAAAACAAAACGGCAGAAAAGTCACTCAGGCGGGATATCCAGAAGATCATCTGGACGATTTGTACAGTCATGAAGATTGTTTAGTGACCGGTTGGGCACAGCCTGGCGTATTGTCACACCGTTGCGATACGCTGCCTGGCGATAGCGGTTCACCGTTGTTACTAAAAAGTGGTGATAAGTGGTCCCTGATCGGCATACAGAGTTCAGCCCCGGCAGCTCAGGACCGCTATTTGGCTGACAACCGCGCTCTGGCCGTTCCTGCTATCAGGGAAGCGTTGAATAAGCTCTCTTCTGGCGTGATCAGCGCTGCGCCGGTCACACCTTAGTCAGCAAGAAAAACCACAGAGAAATCGCTTCTCTGTGGGCATCTCTCTTTTACGCCAACTGATCCATGGTCTGCAAAATACGCTTGTCTGAAATAGGATATGGCGTTCCCAACTGCTGGGCAAAGTAACTGACACGCAGCTCTTCAATCATCCAGCGTACTTCTTTCACCTCTTCGCTTTGCAGTCGCACTGGCGGCAGTTTATTTAGCCACTGTTGCCACAGTTTCTGAACGTGTTCGACTTTAAGCATCTGCGCACGGTCGCGGTGTGGATCAACCGGCAGTTTGTCCATCCGTTTTTCGATAGCATTCAAGTAGCGCAGCGTGTCCGGCAGGCGTTTCCAGCCATTTTGCGTCACAAAACCGCGATAAATCAGCCCGAAGACCTGGCTCTTAATGTCAGAGAGTGCCAGTGCCATAGTCATATCAATTCGGCCTTTCAGGCGCTTATTGATGCTGAATACCGCCGTCAGAATTTGCTCAACTTGCACCGAAATGTGCACCACTGCTTCATTAAGATGGGCGCGGACATGTTCATGCAGACGACCAAACTCCTCCTCTTTCCATACCAGACCACCACTTTCAGCTATTAATTTATCAATTCCGCAAGCGATGCAATCGTCTATCAGATCCAGCACTTTGCCATAAGGATTGAAATAGAGTCCGAGTTTGGCTTTATTCGGCAATTTCTCATGCAGATACTTGATAGGTGAAGGAATATTGAGCAACAGAAGACGGCGGACACCTGCCCACATGGCCTGCTGCTGCTCCAGTTCGCTGTCGAATAAACGTATGGCGATGCTGTCTTTGGTATCAACTAGCGCCGGATAGGCCTTCACTTCATAGCCGCCGCGCTTTTGTTCATAGCGCTCTGGCAACGTGCCGAAACTCCAGACATGCAAATCACTCTGCTCGATCCCGTCGTCAGCTACCGCGGACAGCGTCTGCTGCACCTGCTCTTTCAGGCCCGCTTTCAGCGCCGTGAGGTCTTTGCCTTCGCGCAGCGTTTTGTTTTTATCGTCCAGAATACGGAACGTCATCTTCAGATGTTCAGGCACCTGTTCAAGCTGCCACTGCTCGCGTGACACTGTCACTCCAGTCATTTTTCGCAGCTCGCGCTCAATGGTCTCAAGCAGCGGTAACTCAAAGGGTTTAAGGCGCCCGAGCAGCGCGTCAGCATAGTTTGGCGCAGGGACAAAGTTGCGACGTACGGGCTTGGGCAGCGACTTAATCAGTGCCATGATCAGGTCACGGCGGATACCCGGAATTTGCCAGTCAAAGCCCTGTTGTTCCACTTGATTGAGCAATGGCAGTGGAATATGCACCGTCACACCGTCGGCATCAGTGCCAGGCTCAAACTGATAGGTCACGCGCAATTTAATGTTGCCCTGATGCCAAAAGTTGGGGTAATCGAGCGCGCTGATATTACCCGCCCCCTCTTTAATCAGCATACTTTTTTCAAAGTTCAGGCTGTCGGCGGGTTGGGTTTTCCACCAACTATCAAAATGTCGCCCTGATACCACTTCCTGACCAATACGCTGTTCGTAAAACAGGAACAGCGTCTCTTCGTCGACCAGGATATCGCGGCGGCGCGACTTATGTTCCAGCTCCTCCACTTCACTACGCAGTTTGAGGTTAGCACGGAAGAAAGCGTGGCGCGTCTGCCAGTCGCCTTCCACCAGCGCGTGACGGATAAATAGATCGCGTGACACAACGGGATCGATAGTGCCGTAATTCACTTTGCGCGCCGCCACAATCGGCAGGCCAAACAGGGTAACTTTCTCGGTCGCCATCACGGCACCCTGGGCCTTCTCCCAGTGCGGTTCGCTGTAACTGCTTTTCACCAGATGTTGAGCCAGTGGCTCAATCCATTCCGGTTCGATACGTGCGCCAATGCGTCCCCACAGGCGGCTGGTTTCCACCAGCTCAGCCACCATGATCCATTTCGGCGGCTTCTTGAATAGGCCAGAGCCAGGGAAAATGGCAAAGCGGGCATTTCGCGCGCCGGTGTACTCGTGTTTATCCACATCTTTCTGGCCGATATGTGACAACAGCCCGGTAAGCAAAGCGCAGTGAATACTGCGATAATCCGCTGGCTCACTGTTGACAGGCAAACCCAGTTCTTTCACCACCTGACGCAGTTGGGTATAGATGTCTTGCCATTCGCGCACACGCAGATAATTGAGATAATCGCTGCGGCACATTTTACGAAACTGGGCAGATGACAGTTCTTTTTGCTGCTCTTTCAGGTAATCCCATAAATTGACGAAGGCCTGAAAGTCAGAGTCTTTATCGGCAAAGCGCCGATGTTTTTCATCTGAAGCCTGTTTTTTGTCGGCCGGCCGCTCACGCGGATCCTGAATCGACAGTGCCGCAGTGATAATCATCACTTCGCGTACGCAGCCATCTTTGCGCGCTTCCAACACCATTCGCGCCAGACGCGGGTCCACCGGCAGCTGTGCCAGTTGGCGACCGGACGGCGTCAGCGTATAGCGCCCATCCTGCGCATTGTTAATCGCGCCCAACTCCTCCAGCAGCCGAACGCCATCCTGTATGTTGCGATTATCCGGCGCTTCAACAAACGGGAACGCGGCAATATCGCCCAATCCCAGCGAGGTCATCTGCAAAATAACCGACGCTAAGTTGGTACGCAGGATCTCAGGATCGGTAAATTCAGGGCGTGAGAGGAAATCCATCTCGGAATAGAGACGAATACATATCCCCTCAGAAACGCGCCCGCAACGCCCTTTACGTTGGTTGGCTGAAGCTTGCGACACCGGCTCGATCGGCAGTCGCTGCACTTTGGTACGGAAACTGTAGCGGCTGATCCGCGCCGTGCCCGGATCGATCACATACTTGATGCCCGGTACAGTGAGCGAGGTTTCCGCCACGTTAGTCGCGAGCACAATACGGCGGCCTGCGTGTGACTGGAACACGCGGTTCTGTTCACTGTTCGACAGACGTGCGTAGAGCGGCAGAACCTCAGTGTGTGGCAGGTTCAGTTTGGTTAGCGCATCGGCGGTATCGCGAATTTCGCGTTCACCGCTCATGAAAATCAGGATATCTCCCGGACTTTCACGGCCCAACTCATCCACGGCATCAAAAATAGCCTGCAGTTGATCGCGATCGGTATCCTCGGCATCATCCGCCACCGGGCGATAACGCACCTCCACCGGATAGGTTCTTCCTGAGACTTCAATAATCGGTGCATTATTAAAATGTTTAGAGAAACGCTGAGGATCGATGGTCGCCGAGGTAATAATGACTTTCAGATCAGGACGCTTGGGCAGTAACTGACGCAGGTAACCGAGGATAAAATCGATATTCAAACTGCGTTCATGCGCTTCATCGATGATCAGTGTGTCGTACTGCATCAGCATGCGATCCTGTTGGATCTCCGCCAGCAATATACCGTCCGTCATTAGCTTGACCAGCGTATTCTCGCCGACCTGATCGTTGAATCGCACTTTATAACCGACCGTACCGCCAAGCGAGGTTTCCAGCTCATCGGCAATACGGTTGGCGACGGTGCGCGCCGCCAACCGACGTGGCTGGGTATGGCCAATGATGCCGGTAATGCCACGCCCCAACTCCATACAAATTTTTGGGATTTGCGTGGTTTTACCCGAACCCGTTTCACCGGCGACGATCACCACCTGATGGTCACGGATGGCATTGAAGATATCCTGCTTCTTCTGACTGACCGGCAGATTTTCCGGATAGCTGATTCTTGGCCGTGAGGCTTCGCGCGCCCTGACCTTATGTAAACTCTGGGCAATCAAAGGTTCGAGTTCGGCGGTTAGCTTTTCCAGCGCTTGCGGATCATGGCCAGGTTTATTCAATAGCGTTTTGGCACCCTGCAAACGTCGTTGCAGGCGTTGCCGGTCACGTAGCATCAGTCCGTCTAATTGCGCTGACAGTGCCGCGAGCGGAGATTTCACGTTCGGTATTCCTTGTTGCAAGCCAGCCGACCAAATAAATAAGTGCTTCCGTCGGCTGAATTTGAATGGGGTTCAGGCGGGTTAATGCATACCTGTTTGCCGATATGTTAACACAAGCTATTAAGGATGCTGAAAAGTGGTCGCTCTTTGTAAGCTGTTCCTATTCATTCAAATAATTCGAACGTAGCCCTCGAATTATTGCGCTATCACTGAATGACATTTGTGAATAGAGTAACTGCTATTCACAGGGCATCCGCTCTTGTTACATGCACAGTTAAGGATTTTTTACATGAGCAAAGTACTGGTTCTGAAATCAAGCATTCTGGCGAACTTCTCTCAGTCAAACCAACTGACTGACTATTTCGTCGCGCAATATCAGTCCGCTAACAGTGGATCACAAGTTACCGTGCGTGACCTGGCTGCTGAGCCAGTCCCGGTTCTGGATGGTGAACTGGTTGGTGCAATGCGCCCTTCTGATGCGGTACTGACGCCACGCCAGGAAGAAGCACTGGCCCTGTCAAATACGCTGATTGAAGAATTACAGGCGCATGACGTGATTGTTATCGCCGCACCAATGTATAACTTCAATATTTCGACTCAGTTGAAAAACTATTTTGACCTGATAGCCCGTGCCGGTGTGACGTTCAAATACACCGAAAAAGGCCCTGAAGGTCTGGTGAAAGGTAAGCAGGTTATCGTTCTGACCAGCCGTGGTGGTATCCATAAAGATACCCCTACCGATCTGGTGACACCTTACTTGTCTCTGTTCCTGGGCTTCCTGGGAATGACCGACGTAGAATTCATCTTTGCCGAAGGTATCGCCTACGGGCCAGAAGTGGCCACCAAAGCTCAGGCCGCAGCTAAAGAAGCCATTGATGCCGCCATCAAACAAGTGGCCGCAGCTTAATTACTCTACGTATTATCACATTCAGTAAGGATGGATTACCCTCAAAAACTGTTGTCTAACATCCTTCCTGAAGTTGTTGTGATAAACCTATTGCGCGCTGGAAAGCGCGCTTTTTTTGCCTGTTTTATTTAACAACCCTAAAAAAGAGGGGCGTTATTTTTGCAACCACTGTCCGTTGATGCCTTTTACCCATTCGCCCTTACCGGCTCTGGACACCAGTTTCTGCCCTGCCAATTTTGCCACATCATTAGTGGTAACCTGATTATCTTGCGCCACCTGCTGATACTGTTGCTTACGTCCTTCATTTATTCGAGTAACCAGCGCCAACGTTTCTGCATCCTGCTTGACCGGTGCCAGATAACCTGACAGCGTTTCGCCAGCACGCCCCTGCTGCTTGGCTTCATCCAGCGTTAAGGCGAAAGCGGTGGTACTCAATAACAGCACTGAGGCCAGAAGAACCTGTGCTGACCTTCTAACCCTTAAAATGTTAACGTTTAATGAACGCATACCGCCTCCCGAATCAGAACAGATTGCTTTGGTTTTTCAGCAAGTCTTCCACGTCTTTATCGACTTTGATGTGGATCTCATGTTCGATTTTGACGTTCATGTTGATGGTGATTGGCTCTTTCGGTGCCGATAACTCAATACGTGGCACACAGCCGTTCAGCAGCAAAACAGAGAGCGTCAGAAGGATACAAACCGACGTGCGGTAAGCAGATAGCGGCTTCATTGTGTCGTCCTCAAATCAGTGTCCTTTTTAGCACGGGTAGAAATAGCATCAGATTGATGAGGCAGCGAGTTCGCCGGCAAGGAGATCTGCTGTTGCAGCCACTCTTGCAGGTTGTCACCAAAACGCAGACTGTGCCAAAGCTGATAAACATTTTCCTGATGGCTATAATTGAGGATCACTTCGCGATCCTGTTTCTCTGACGTATTCGCGCCCACAACATGGGAAGTCATGGTCAGTTCGCCAAGATTATCCAAATTGACCTTCGCCTGCATCTGGCGGATCTCCATATAGCGTATCCATTCAATTACCAGCCGGTTGGCAATATTGCCGCTGGCCATGGCATCAGCAAATTGCGGATCCAGGCGCAGCGTCAGCCAACCGTCGTTTTTAATCCAGCCGTTACGGATGATCCATTTCGGATCATTCACATAGAGCGGCAGTTCGCCGTCCACATTGCCAGACATCGCCAGCTGTTTGGGTTTGAGTACAGTGAAAAGTTCACTTAAATTGATTTTTTCCAGTTTGAGCACCGCCGCGTCATGCTGCGGCATACGCAGTGCCGACATGCTGACGTGACCACGCAGAATATCGACACCCAGATTGCTGAGCGTTAGCGGCGATGCTTCACTCCATGGGTAACTGCCCTGCAAGTCAGCCGTAACATTTTCCAGTTTAGCGAGGTTATTTACTTCACGGACACGCAGCATCACAGGCTCTTTGACACCCAGCGTCCAGATCTGATTTTTCAGCCGATAAGAGAGACTGAAATCCATGCCGCTAAGGTCGCCGTCCGCTAACCACATTCCACCGTTTTTAACCACCCAGTGACCACCGGCAATAAAGCCCTGCCCGCGCGCCATTGAAAACGCCGTTTGCGCATAGAAAGACCCTTCACGCAGTTTTATGCCTAAATCGGGCGCCAATAACGGCTGGAATGCGGTCAGTTGTTGCTTAGGCCACCAGCCCTCTCCACGCAGACGTTCGCCGTCCCAGCGGCCCTGCAAACGAATCGGCCCGATGGGGTTAGCGTCCAGCATGCCCCGCAGATTGAAATTCCGCGGGTCAGTGCCGCTGAGCTGTAGCTGCAGTTCGGCCGGTGGCAGATAACCGTCATTCTCCAGCGCTATTTTTTTCGCTACCAGTTTTATTGCGCCACCAAACTGCAACGGCAGTGTGGGAAGCTGATCCTGATAACGTTTTGATACTGGGCGCCGCCAGATCAGCGGTTTTTCAAGCGTAAGACGAGGTGCATCAACGTCTATCAGGCCATAATGCAGACGATTGAACCCGGTCGACAGTGATGCGAGTGTGATTAGATTATCGTGCCAGCTGCCTTTACCCGACATATCCCAGCGTCCGGCCAGCGGCGGCAGTTTGCCGTTGCCCCAATAGTTAAAATCCCACATCCCCTGATCAGGCCAGAAGTTGTGTGATTTACCATTCAGGTGCAGATCAAACGCGCCCCAGTAGCTGTCACGCGCTTTAACAATTGCCTGCAGCGGACCGCTTACCCCGTCAGCAGAAACCTTCACGCCCGCCAGTGGCCAGCGTGCATCCTGCAAGGTCAGCTCTGGAGACGGTTTCCCCCATGCCCGCAGCAACGCACCGCTTCGTAGGGCAAGTTCAGGATTGAGCACCGAGCCCCTGAGGGTTCCCGGCAACGAGGCACTCAGTGAAGTCGTCAATAAATTAGCCTGCCCCGTCAGTTGGAAAGCCAGATCGCTGTCGAGCAGGCCGATTTTACCCGGTCCGAGCGTCAACACTACATTGGCCTTCCCATTATGCCCTTTGGTCAGCACATTCAGACGGGCAGCAATCTGGGTCTGATCAAAAGTATCGCTCCAGTCGCTGAGGGTCAGATTAATGCCACCGGCAAGAGGCTGAGCGGCATAGGGCCAGCGCCATTGCCCGTGGGTAATGCGTAGCTGCTTGCCCTGCAGTTGCCATGGCAAGGTCACAAGCGGCTCAGACGCGTCTTTTTCTGCCAGCGTAATAACGCCCTGCATTTTTTGCCATTGCAGCGTGATATCCAACGGCCGTGGTAACGGGTCGGTTTGCATTTCGGCATGCAGTTCGCCAGTTTGCGGAAGCTGATCAACGGTCGCGGGTAAAGTTACTTTTCCGCTGAGTGACAGCGGCACCTCACTACCCGGCGGCGTCAGGCTCAGTGAATTGATGGTAAGCTGTTGTTGATTATCGAGCACGGCGTCAAGTTTCAGCATCTTTCCCTGCAGCGAGAGATGCTGAGAAGTACCGTCATTTTCCAGATGTAACTCACCGGCATAGCGTTGCCATGGCGTTATGGACAGTTGTTTAACCGTCACTGAGCCGAAAGGCAGCGTGTTCTGGATATCCGCAAACGTAAGTGGTTTACCGGCGCTGGCAGGAATATTGCGCAAACAGAGGGTATCGACTGTGAGGGCGTCCATCGCTAAAGCCCAATTGCCGCTGACCTGGTTCAGACGAACATTTTTTGCCAGAACCAGTTCACAATCTCCCGCCTTATAACTCAGACCGGGAAGCGATAACACGCCGTCGGACCAGTGCGGAGAAGCAGAAAGGCTCAGGCTGGTGCCTGCAGGGATCCAGTACTGTGCCAGTGCGGGTAGCCAACGCGGAATGGTTTTCCATAATATCAGCATCAGTAATAGCAAGATCAGCACGGTGGACAGACACACCAATACGAATTTTTTCAATCCTTTCCTCATGAAATGCCTTGTATTTCACTATACCTCTATAAGATACCATAATTAGAGTGTCTACTTTAAAGTCTGTCATGGAGAAAATGAATGAAAATAGCTGTCTACAGTACTAAAAATTACGACCGTAAATACCTTGAACTGGTGAACCAGCACTACGGCTACGAGTTGGAGTTTTTTGATTTTCTGCTGTCGCCGCACACGGCTAAAAACGCCATTGGGGCGGATGCCGTCTGTATTTTCGTTAACGACGACTGCTGCAGTGAAGTGTTGCATGAATTTAAAGCCTTAGGTGTTAAAACTTTGGCGCTGCGCTGTGCGGGATTTAACAATGTCGACCTGAAAGCAGCCAAAGAGTTGGGGATTTCAGTGGTTCGCGTACCGGCTTATTCTCCAGAAGCCGTAGCTGAGCACACCGTAGGCATGATGTTGTGCCTTAACCGCCATATTCACCGCGCTTATCAGCGCACCCGGGAAGCTAACTTCTCACTTGAAGGATTGATCGGTTTCAACATGCATCAGCGTACCGTAGGCATTATTGGAACCGGTAAGATTGGCGTTGCCACCATGCGTATCCTGAAAGGTTTCGGCATGCGCATTTTGGCTTATGATCCGTTCCCGAGTCCTCTGGCATTGGAGCTCGGCGCAGAATATGTCGATCTTGATACGCTATACGCCGAATCTGACGTCATCTCGCTGCACTGCCCGCTAACGCCTGAAAACCATCACCTGCTCAACGCAACCTCTTTCGACAAAATGAAGGACGGGGTCATGATTGTGAATACCAGTCGAGGTGCGCTGCTCGACGCCACCGCAGCCATCGAGGCGCTGAAGAAACAAAAAATCGGCGCATTGGGTATGGACGTATATGAAAACGAGCGCGACCTGTTCTTCGAGGACAACTCTAACGAGGTGATACTCGATGACGTATTCCGTCGCCTATCGTCGTGTCACAATGTGTTGTTCACCGGACATCAGGCATTTCTGACCAGCGATGCATTGATCAGTATTTCAGAAACGACACTTCAGAATGTTTCACAATTGGAGAAGGGCGAGATTTGCGGGAATATTATAACTGTTTGAGTACGGTTTTCGGTGACTCCTTCCCCTCTTGCGAGGGGAAGGCCGGGATGGGGTGTGGGTTTTAACTACAGAATCGCCAGCCAAACCCTCTCCCGACCTTCCTCTTTGCAAGTGAAGGAACAAGCAAGAGATCGTTTTAATCTGTAAAAACAGTGAGGTGGAATGGCAATAGACCACCCTTGAGGGCAGTTTGGGTGACAACCCATTAACCAGCACTACAGCGCCCTTGCATCAGTGCTGCTTCAGAGCACTGTCGACCATTAGACATCGAACACATGCCAACACGGCTGCCGTCAAGCTGTGGCGCAAGACGTAATTGCCCACCCGCCATTGAACAGGCTGCATATGCCGGAGTGTCCATATTCACGCTATGGTTGCTGATGTTCACGCTGTTACCTTTCTGGGGAACGTCGGCTGAGTCATCATGACTGCTGCAAGCTGCCAATACCAAAACGGCTCCGGCCAGTAAAACGCGTAACGCAGTGATCATCAGTGCGGCTCCTGAAGAGAAATGACAAGGGAAATTAGCAGCGCCCATCTTATCTGAGCAATTCGTCAGCCGTCTAGCATTGTTGCAAATTAATATCAACTTTTTCCTAAAAATAAGCGATTTTATAAAGTTTATTGGGCGTGGCGGCTCTACCCCGCTTTTTTAAATTCAAATTCAACGTCAATCTCAAGGTCGTGGGCACCGGCCCACACCGGGATAAGGGGATTGAAACGAATCCCCTTACCAATCCCGCGTTCTATTACGGTTTTGCGCCTCTCATTCGACGTCGTTTTGAACGTGGCCTTGGCTTTTAAAACAGCACAGGGTTTGCTCCTTCCCCTCTCACGAGGGGAAGGTTGGGATGGGGTGTGGGTTTTGAATTTAGAAAAGCTCGGACTCCAAAAGCCCGAGCGACTGCGGGCCTTTGGTCGGTGTGGGCCGACGCCCACGGCCTTGAATTTTAAGTTAAAGTTAAAAAATATTCTTGGGCTGCACCCCAAACTTAAACGTGAAGTCGATGCTTGTGCCCTTTCATCAAACTCAGCGACGCGCTATAAGCCGCGCCTTCATCACCGGCCATAATGGCCTCATAAATCAGTTTATGCTCATTGAGACACATCCCGCCCTCTTTGGATGAGTATGAAATGAACCACTTGAAAATAGTGGTCAGCACATTACCAAACGGCACATAAAAACAGTTGCCGGAGGCGATGAAGATCGTGCGGTGAAACTGGGTATCGATCTCCACCCACTGCGCTTGATCAAACTGTTCTGCAACCTGACACATTTGCCGGTAAATTCGTGACAGCTCAATACGCTGCTCTTTATTGGCATTCACGGCAGCCAGCGCGGTGGCGTGAGGCTCAATCGCCCGACGGAACTCAAGAAACTGGTGATAGACCTCTTCGGTCGCATCCATGCCCTGCATCCAGTCCAGCAACTGCGGATCAAGCATATTCCACAGTGGCCGCTCTTTGACGCGGGTACCGATTTTAGGGCGAGACTCCAGCAACCCTTTGGAGGTCAGCAATTTTAACGCTTCACGTAGCGCAGTGCGGCTGACGCCAAACTGTTCACCCAGTTCAACTTCACTCGGCAATATGGCTCCCGGGGCAAGCTCGCCGGAGAGGATCTTGCGGGCAATGTCGCGCGCAATATGGGTATTCAGGCCCCGGGTCATGCCCACGGCAGTCTCGAACTGCATACTCATTCATCATCCCTTAATTTCTGCGCTTAACCGCGGTTATGATAGCCGAAGCCACGATACGCTGCACGGTGCAGCGTCCCGTTTCACGGCCTTGCCTCTTACGGAGCCATTTGTCCGCCGTTAACATCGAGGATCTGCCCGGTAATGTAACCGCTGCAGGCGTGCGAGGCGAAGAACAAGAAGCTAGGTGCCAGTTCTTCACTGGTGCCAAAACGGCCCATGGCAATGCCACTGGAAATTTTGTCGCGTACTTCTGCGCTTTTATCCGCATGGAAAACCGTATCGATGGTACCGGGAGAAACCACGTTGAAACGGATATTGTCTTTGGTGAACTCTTTCACCCAGTTGCGGTGAATATTGTGCAGCCAGGCTTTTGACGCCGCATAAATTGCCGCACCTGGGCCACCGCCTTCGCGACCGGCAATCGAACCGGTGCTGATCACCGAGGTGGTGTTACCACTTTGTTTGGCGGCGCTGCGCAGATGAGGAATAGCATATTTAGTGACCATCAGCGCAGAACGGGCATTGAGATCCATCACATGCTTATAAAATTCGTCGTCAATACTTTCCAGACCTTTTCGTCCACCCAAGCCACCGGCGTTATTGATTAATACGTCGATACCGCCGAAGCGTTCAACAAAAGCGGTAACCAGTTGTTCACACTGTTCGGTTTGCGTCAGGTCTGCGGCGAAATACTCCACCTCACCACCCAGCGCTGCCACCTCTTTGGCAAGAGCCTGAAGACTGGCATCACTGCGTTGCCCGTTAAGGCCGACTTTGGCACCTGCACGAGCAAAAGCCTGCGCTGTCGCTAAACCGATCCCTTTAGTTGAGCCGGTAATTAACACGCGTTTGTTTTTTAGATCACTGAACATAAAAACTCCTTTAACAGGATGGAAGGTGTAGGGACATTTTTTTCTGAAAAAGATGAATTGAAAACGGATAGCATCATGACATCCACGCTGTGCTGAACTCTGCACCCGCATCGGGAATGTCATGGTTATTAATCATCACCCGTAAAATACGTGCGTCAATGCAGTAGATATGTATTTCGGACTGTGCCGCGCTGTGCGAAAACACACTGACACGTGCGACTTTCCCTCGTGCATCGCGAGATGTTTCCGTCGCTTCATCAAAGGATCCGTGGCTTTCAATTACGCTGGCAAACAGCGCATTCGCGCCATGCTGGCGCAGCAATAAAGCCGGTTCATTACGCAGGTTAAAATGCGGATCGCTGGCACCGCTGCGAGCGACTATCAATTCACCACCGGACGGCATCGCACTCACCAGCGTGGTGTAGCTGTGACCATCCAGCCAGCTGAACAACACCGACTCACCGGCGGCAACGTCTGCCCGCGCACAGTCCCACAGATGCTGGTAGCCATGGTGGGTGCCCAGTGGTCTGAGCGTTTCTGAAACCTGAAGTTCGGCATCACTGCGTACAAACTGACCGAGATGATGCAGGCAATAATCATATTGATGGGTTAACGCACTGATGACGCGGAACACATCCACCAGTAAAGGTTGTTCGAACTCAGGCAGGTGCAGCATCAGCACGGTACGCTGCATCATGATACCCGGATAGTAACCATGCAGACGGGCGCTCATGCCCTGTCCGTCCGGATGATCGGTCACAAAAAAGTGACGTTCTCCCCAGCGCTTTTCCGCTTCACTACTCTGCCCCTGGTTCTGGCTCTGCTCATCCACCACCAACGTATTGTGGGCGACCGTTTGCTTACAGTAGCTATTGTTTTCCGGGATATAGCGTCCGCCGAACTTGGGTTCAACGTTAACCCAGCGCCCGAAACCATAATCACGCAGCGACTCACGCCCGTTGTTGAACAGACTCAGGTGCAGGCCGTCGAAATGCCCGTGGTTCAGCGCAGAATGCAGCCGGGGAATACTGCCGTGTTGGCCATACCACATCAATGCCATAGAGAGATCACCGCGTGCATCTTGATGCCGTAAAATCGCCAACTCACCCTGCTCGCCTTCCGGCCCATCCGACAAGGTCAGGCTGCCCCAGTTGTGTTGCGGCACTGGCTGGTCTTGCATCGCAACTGACAGCGCCAACCCCGCAGCACTCACCCATAGATTGCTTTGCTGGCAGGCCGTGGCGATCCACTGGGGATGGTGACCATAGCGATGGAAACAGACGCTGACCGCCACCACCGCACCGTCATCATGAATATTCATGCTCTTTGAGGCGTCATTGAGCGCCGGCAGCGTGCCGTCAGGAAACGCGCACTGCATCAGGGCTTCGCAGGTTTTACGGATGATTTGCCCGCGAAATTGATAAATCTGTAATTCTGGCTGGCGACGATAAATAGCTTCGGCCAGCAACAGCATAGGGCGTAGCGCAAAACGCTGGTAATACGGTCCTTCAATATAATAGCCATCAGGGGAAAACAGCTGAGAGAGTTGGGCAAAAAATCCGCCGCTTTCACTGTCACCTTTCAGCCCATATAGGGCCTTCTCCACCAGTTTGCGATCGCCCATGACATACCCACACACTGCCGCCGCGGCAACAGACCAAACGCCGTGGTTATGCACGATGTCGAAATCTTTGGCATGTCGCGTCAGGGCGTCATCGGCCATGACACAAAACAGCTGGCTTTCAATGAGATCGCACTCAGCGGCGGTAAGCGTCGGCATAATGCAGTGATAACCCTCCACTGCGTAGAGCATGAACATGTTTTCATTGAGTGTTTGGTGAAAAAGACGCCCTGGCGCATTGCTGTCTTTACTGACGTTGCTGCCAAGCGAGGGGTAAATGGCCGCGTAGCCGTTGAGTAGGTTTAGCGCAAAATCCCGGTAAGCCTGCCGCCCGCAAATCATAAACAGCCGCCCGGCCAGATTGATGTAGAGGTAGTTCTGCTTGTGATGCGCATGTTCTGGCCCGCCAGCTTCCCCATGCCCTGGGATCTCAACCGGCTGCGCGATATAGCTATCAAGGGCGACTATCTGCTCGCGCAGCACGTGGCCCATCAGCGAGTCAGCCTCAAGCTCGGCGCGCAGTTGCTGCGCCTCATCAGGTGAGATAAATAGCGGCTTCCAGTCGGTCATGATGACGCGTCCCCGGTTCTCAGCGCCGGTTTGGGCGCGACATAGCCTTTGGCCCACGACGGCAGGGAGAGCAGCCAGGTTTCACGTTCGGCTTCTATTATTGCACCGCGCGTAACGTCAGCATGATAGCCGCCTTTGAGTTTCTCACCGGCTGGCGGCAGGTGGAAAGTCGCGCTGCGGATCTGCTGCTGGTAGCGGGCGGAACCGGTCGCATTATCCGCCCACGAGAGCAGCGGCACCGGCCGTATGCTGATGCGGTCCATAGTTTTGTACGGCCACGGTTTGGCGGCGTCAGTGTATTTCGCCATAAAATCTAGCGACTTGATGACACTACCCCCCTGCGGCGTCTGGTAATTCCACAGATCGATACCCTTTTTCTGCGCCAGTATGGCCATCAGACTGATGGCCTGCAGGTCAAAGTAGCTGTAATGGAAAGAGCGGGTGCGCGCCAGCTCAGCGGGCTGAGTGCCATCGGGCATCAGTTGCAGATCCAGTTTGCTTTTCATCAGGGTCGCCATCTGCCTGATGACCTGCGGCTGGTCGAGATACCAGGCAATACCCGCCACCTGCGTCACATACCAATTGCCGTGGTTGTTCTGAGTGCGGCTCTCTTTTTTAGCGATTTTATCGCCCTGTAACCACACCAAATACTCCGTCATCCATTGACGAAATGCCTGTTCGTCGGTCGCTTTCCACGCGGGATTACCATGCAGCAGGACCACAGAATCCACAATGCGGGTTGAGAAGTAGCGCCCGTCTAGTACGCCGGAATTGCGCCCCGGCGCAATGCCTGGTACACCCTGCGCAAAGTTGAGATTAGGATTCATGCGAGTATCCGGGTCGATAAACCAGCCGCGTAACAGGCTGGCAGCTTTATCGGCATATTTTTGCTCACCGGAAAAATACCAGGCTAACGTCAGGTTCTGTACCCGCGCGGTGAAATCGGCCAGCCGCACCCCATCACTCTGATCATTTTTGCTGGCCGGATTGACCTTGCCGTCCTGACGGATCCACGGTAAACCATTAGGCTTACTGTCATCCGGCCACCAGTAAGCGCTCAGACTCAGGTAGTCATGCTTCGAACCGCTGGGGGGCGTCATGCCCTTATCCGTCACACTGAGATTGGGTTTGCCCAGCGCGTTATCGGCGGTTGCCAGTAGCTGTTTATAAGCCGCTGCTGTTTGTGGCGCAGCCTGGTGGTCGCTCAGTTGCTGTTTAATCACCGCCAACTGTGCTGTATTCAGGAATGCAGGTTCTGCCGCAGCCAGTGACACACTAGAAAATAGCCCGGACATCACACTGACGCCTATCATTAAAACAGAGACTTTCATGCATTTTCCCCATGTGCGATCGTCTTGCTCATTCACTTTAGTAATACAAATAAAGCAGAAGCAGATTAAGTTAGCCACCCTAAAAACGACTTTTGCACCTTTTTATCGCGCATTAATGCCCATGAAGTGACCATTGTCACATACTGGCAACAAATATGGCCTTTCTTATTTGTAGTACTTTTAATTTCAAATCACTCTCCTACTATTGCTCATTAACTCTGACCAAAAGATAACCATAAAAACCTCACCCTACACTGAAGAGATTAACGACGATGGATATTAACGTTCTAGTGATGATTGGTTACTTCGTGTTAATGATTGCGATCAGTTACGCGTTTAAGAAGATGGCTTCCGGTTCCTCCAGCCACTATTTCCGCGGTGGCGGGCGCATGTTGTGGTGGATGGTGGGCGCGACTGCCTTCATGATCCAATTTAGTGCATGGACCTTCACCGGTGCAGCTGGACAGGCCTACCGCTACGGCTTCAATGTCGTCAGCGTATTCGCCGGTAACGTATTTGGTTATCTGGTGGCCTGGTGGTGGTTTGCCACCCGCTTTCGCCAGTTGCGCGTGGATACCGCCACTGAAGCGATCAACCACCGTTTCGGTAAAGGCAATGAGCAGTTTTTTACCTGGATGATCATCCCGTTAAGCATTCTCAGCGCCGGCGTGTGGCTCAATAGTCTGGCGGTATTTGCCAGCGCGGTGTTCAAACATGACATTACATTGACACTCTGGGTCACAGGAATAGTCGTGCTGTTGATTTCGCTGATGAGCGGAGCCTGGGGCGTGGTTGCCAGTGACTTTGTTCAGACGCTGGTAGTGGCGATTATCTCGATTGCCTGTGCGGTGGTGGCCCTGGTGAAAGTCGGTGGGCCAGTCAATCTGGTGACCGAATTCCCTTCAGGATTTATTACCGGGCCGGACGTCGGGCCGCATTACATTTCGCTGCTGGTTGCCTGCTTCCTGTTCTTCTTTATTAAAAACGTGCAGAGCATCAATAACCTGCAGGACTCCTACCGTTTTCTGAATGCCAAAGACAGCTTCAATGCCAAGAAAGCCGCGCTGTTTGCGCTGGTGCTGATGTTCGTGGGAACGCTAATTTGGTTTATTCCACCGTGGGCCGTGGCGATCCTTTATCCTGATGCCGCCACCGCGCACCCTGAACTGGGTAAAAATGCCACTGATGCGGTGTACCTGATTTTCGCCGAACGCGCGATGCCACTCGGCACCGTGGGTCTGCTGATGGCCGGTTTGTTTGCTGCCACTATGTCATCGATGGACTCAGCGCTGAACCGCAACTCGGGGATTTTCGTGCGTAGCTTCTGGACGCCCATCGTTAACCGCAATGCAGAACGCAGTGAAAAGTATCAAGTCCGGGTCGGTCAGGCTATCTGTCTGGTCAACGGCGTGCTGGTGATCTTGGTCGCACAATATATGCACACCATGCAGACTGTCAGCCTGTTCGATCTGATGATGAAAGTCGGTACACTGATGCAGGCACCTATTGTGGTGCCACTGTTCCTCGGGGTATTTATCCGTAAAACGCCCGACTGGGCAGGTTGGGCAACGGTACTGTTTGGGCTGATGGTTTCTTACGTGATAGTCAACGTGTTTACCGCGCCGGACGTGGTCAAACTGCTGGGGATGAACTTCACCAAACGGGAAATGCTCGACATCGCCATCATGTGGAATATCTTCTCGCACATGGTCTTTACCGGCGGCTTCTTCTGTCTTACTACCCTATTTTACAAAGAGCAGGCCACAGAACGCACCACCATCCGCAATAAGTTCTTTACCGATATGAAATTGCCGGTCTATGCCGATAAGGAACAGGATGAGTTTGACCGCCTGCAACGCGACAAGATCGGTAAAATATCCATGTACATGGGAGGCGGATTGTTGCTAATGGTTCTGGTGCCTAATCCGCTGTGGGGTCGTGGGTTGTTCCTGATTTGTGCTCTGTCTATCCTGATCTTTGGCTGGGTGTTACATCGTAGTGCCGAACGCGGTGCGCGAGCGGCCAAAGCCGTGCAGGCCGACAAAACAGATGCGGTCACAACGCATCGCTAATCTGCACCTTGCCTTCCTGCGGATATTCGCAGGAAGGCGCGCTTCGGCGCATAAAAAGCCCATTTTTTCACAAAATATGACTGACTTTCAGTGGCAAAATACGTACCCTACTGCGCATAGAGTCAGGCGGACTGCGCCGCAATTGCTAATGCGAAAGAGATCTTTGTGACAACTCCAATTCCAAAACAGAAATACAATCTTGATAAACTGCAAAAGCGCCTGCGTCGTGACGTGGGTAAAGCCATTGCAGATTTCGGCATGATTGAAGAAGGTGACCGTATTATGGTCTGCCTGTCCGGCGGCAAAGACAGCTACACCATGCTGGAGATTTTACGTAATCTGCAACAGAGCGCACCGGTAAATTTCGACCTGATTGCGGTTAATCTTGACCAGAAACAACCGGGTTTCCCGGCGCATGTTTTACCCGCCTATTTAGATAACCTGGGCGTGGAATATAAGATTGTCACCGAAGATACTTACGCGATCGTGAAAGAGAAGATCCCGGAAGGCAAAACGACCTGCTCACTCTGTTCACGCCTGCGTCGTGGTATTTTGTATCGTACGGCCACGGAACTGGGTTGTACCAAAATCGCGCTGGGTCATCACCGCGATGATATTTTACAAACTTTGTTCCTTAATATGTTTTACGGGGGCAAACTGAAAGGCATGCCACCGAAACTGATGAGTGACGACGGCAAGCATATCGTGATCCGCCCACTGGCTTATTGTCGTGAGAAAGATATTGAACGCTTTGCCATTGAGCGTGAATATCCTATCATTCCTTGTAACCTTTGCGGTTCACAGCCTAACCTGCAACGTCAGGTGATTGGTGACATGCTCAATGACTGGGACAAAAAATACCCGGGACGAATCGAAACCATGTTTACCGCCATGCAGAATGTCGTGCCATCGCATCTTAACGACGCCAGCCTGTTTGATTTCAAAGGCATTCGGCACGGCAGTGAAGTGGTAGACGGCGGTGATATTGCGTTTGACCGCGAAGATATTCCGATGCAGCCCGTTGGCTGGCAGCCGCAACATGATGAAAACGTCGCAGCAATTGAACGTTTAAACGTATTCGAAATTAAATAATTCAAAACAATAAAAAAAGCAGTACTACAAAACTCGCCCGTTTCATATTGAAGCGGGCTTTTTTTATCCGCGTTTCAAGCCAGAAATTCCACCTGCTGCCAGTTGTAGTTACACATAACCAGCCTGACCGGCAATGAAATATCACCGAAGTTGTGGTTCTGAAAACGCAGAAAGAGAGCATGCAGCTCGGGAGAAATAAACTCAGCGTTATAACGCAATAACGTGCTGTGCCAGAAAAGCTGGGGGATATCGCCAGAAGGGTAACGCGCTCTAACGTTGTCTTGCCACCTTGAGTCCAGCAGCGCGCCAGCAAGACGTTTTCGAACGTCCAGACTCTGCTGATCGGGAATACCCGCCAATAAGATCTGATTAGGCAGCGCCACCAGGCGTAGTTGGCTGATGTGCATGACATGACCGGCGCAGCAGCGGTTAAAAATAGCGGCAACCTCTTCCCGCTCATCAGCCTGTCCCACACTGTCATAGAGCGCATTAGAAATAGGGAAAAAGCTAAAATGCACGCCACTGGCAGGATTGAGATCCGCTAACGGATCGTCTTGTGTTACTTCTTGCATCGCGCTGAGAAGTAGCAACAGCTCAGGACCCAGTTCGGGTCGGTTACCGCTGGAAAATGCCAACTTAGTCGGATGATAAAAAGGCTTGTCACGCACGGAGCCGCATCCATCAGACCGCTCCCACAGCTTCAGCGTGTTTTGAGTAACATCATTGTAGGCCTGATGAATACGTTCAAACGGTGACATAAAAATCTCCCAGTTCGATCAAAATAAACGCAGATGCATCTCAGGATGACTAGCAAACCGCCAACTGGCGACAAAACCCCAAAAAGATTGCGCGAAATCAACATATACGCAGCGCAACGAGTCCAGTATCTATCCCGCAGGTGAATGCAACGTCAAGCGATGGGCGTTGTGCTCCATATTGTCTTATTTCAAATTTTTTAGAATTAATCCGCTAGATACTTTAATTCGAATGACGCCGGTCTTCTGACCGGCTTTTTTTCGCCTACTCTCCCGACTATAACCACTTACTTCTCTTCAGCCACCAGGCGACACCGCCTACCAGAACCAGCAATGACAGACAGAAAAGGGTAAATCCATAAGGGGATGTATTACCCGGAATACCGCCGAGGTTGACCCCAAACAGTCCGGTAAGGAAAGTGGTGGGCAAAAATAGCATCGCCAGCATTGACATAGTATAGGTCCGTCGGTTGAGTGCATCGGCCATCAGCGAGCCGATTTCATCCGCCAGCACGCCTGTACGGGCAATGTTAGCATCCAGATCATCCAGTCCGCGTCCCAGTCGGTCAGCAATCTCCTGCATACGACGGCGCTCATCATCGGTCATCCACGGCAGGCGTTCGCTGGCAAGACGGGAGAACACATCTCGCTGTGGCGACATGTAACGACGCAGAACAATCAGTTGCTTACGCAACAGCGCCATCTGGCCACGTTCAGGCACCTGTTGCTCCATCAGGTCATCTTCGATATCAATGATTTTGTCATGCATATCTTCGATAAAGTCACTGGTGTGGTCGGTCAGCGCATCACACATATCCACCAACCAGCTGCCGGTATCGGTTGGGCCGGTGCCGTGCTGCATGTCAGAGATCATCTCGTCCATCGAAAAAACTTTGCGGTGGCGCGTAGAGACGATCATTTTATCAGTGAGGTAAACGCGGATGGTGACCAATTGATCAGGGCGTGAATTGGCATTGAGATTGATACTGCGCAGAGTAACGAGCGTTCCTTCGCCCATGCGTAGAACTTTCGGGCGGACGCTCTCACCGGCCAATGCTTCACGCACGTTGTCAGGCAGAATTGGCGTCGTGTTGATCCACTGTTCGCTGGCGGGCAGCGTGTAGTCCAGATGCAGCCAGCACGGTTTTTCATCACTGGCGACACACTGGGTATTAATTTCATTTACGCCACCTTTGCCATCTAACTGATAGGCGTACACTGCATCAGAAACCTGAAGATCTTTGCCCTTAATGACTTCCACGACATTCCTCGCTGCTTTATTCGTTATATTCCCCAGTTTAGCGTTTAACACCAACCTGAGGAACCTTCGGTTGATTCCTGCGTTTCGGCCAACTGAGGCATCACGCTGCAAGCCGAATGCCTTGATCTGGACTGATTAGCTTATAGCAAAAAAAGAGCGCCGGTTAATTCCGGCGCTCTTTGCCTTTTTGATGTGGGAAATCAGTGCTTAAGAATATACATCTCTTGGCTGTAAGCCACGTCTTCAGGGTTAGTGATCGGATAACCTTTCACCCAAGGCTTAATCAGACGGCCATTGGTGTACTGGTAAATTGGTGCGATCGGAGCCTGCTCGGCGATGATCTGCTCAGCCTGGTTGTAATCTGTGTTGCGGCGGGCGTCGTTGGTTTCCCGGCTGGCGTCGCTGAGGGCTTTGTCGTAACTCGCGTTGCTAAATTTACTGATGTTGCTGTTATGGGTTGAGGTCAGCAGCGACAGGAAAGTGGAGGCTTCGTTGTAATCGCCTACCCACGAAGCGCGGATCACGTCGAAATTACCGGTATTACGGCTGTCAATGTAGGTTTTCCACTCCTGATTGACCAGTTTGACGTCAACACCCAGCGTCTTTTTCCACATCGATGCCACGGCAATGGCGATCTTCTGGTGGCTTTCAGATGTGTTGTACAGCAGCGTCAACTTGAGCGGTTTATTGGGACCATAACCTGCCGCCGCCAGCAGACTTTTCGCCTGCGCATTCAGCTCGTCCTGCGAGTACTGCTGGAGAACACTTTGCGTTGGCTTGAAGCCGTTGGTGACATCCGGCGTGAAGTGATAAGCCGGTATTTCGCCGGTGCCCAACACTTTTTCAGCGATGATTTTGCGGTCAATACTGTAAGACAGGGCCTTACGCACGCGCATATCATTGGTCGGTGCCCGTTGGGTATTAAAAGCGTAGTAATAGGTCCCTAGCTGGAATGGCGTATAAACCTGGTCCGGAATATCTTTGAGCAGCTTCTGGTACTGATCTTTCGGGAAGGATTCAGTGATGTCGATATCGTCAGCCAGATAACGTTTGGTCGCATTCGACTCTTTGTTGATCGGCACGAAGGTAACTTTGGTCAGCACGGTATGGGCATGGTCCCAATAGTAAGGATTAGGCTCGAGCACCAGCTTTTCATTGACCACACGCTCTTTAAGCACGTAGGCACCGTTACCCACCAGATTGCCGGGTTTAGTCCAGTCTTCACCAAATTTCTCCACCGTGGCCTGATGTACCGGGAACAAACTGAAGTTTGCCAGCAGGCTGACAAAATAAGGCACCGGGCGCACCAACTGCACTTTAAGCTGGGTATCACTGATGGCTGTCACGCCCAGTTGGTCCACCGGCATTTTGCCGGCAATAATGGCATCAGCATTTTGAATGCCGGCCAGACCGGCAAACCATGCACCGGACGATAAGCCTTTCGGATCCACCAGACGCCGCCAGCTGTAGACAAAGTCTTTGGCCGTGACCGGATCGCCATTAGACCAGCGGGCATTTTTTCGCAGGGTGAATATAAAGGTCTGATTGTCCTGAGTCCGCCAGCTTTCTGCCACGCCTGGCACATTTTTACCGTTAGCATCCTGATTCACCAGCCCTTCAAACAGATCGCGCGCCACCTGGGCTTCTGGCAAACCGATCACCTTGGTGGGATCCAGCGAGGCGGGCTCGTCTTTAATGTGACGAACGATCTCCTGCTTATCGGCAAGCTGCGTTCCGGCTGGAACCTGAGCCGCCGTCGCAGTACCCAAAAAGAGCGCGATCAACCCGCCGCAAACCGTGTAAGAAAATGGACGAAACAGTTTTCCCTCAAGCATGAACTTCCCCTGACAACCGATTGATTTAATGATGTTCAGGAGTTGTATCATTCATTGAATTGATACCCTATAAAAATTCGCTATAGATCGGTCTTAGCGCACAAAACTTCAGCGAAGAAAACGGAGAAAGAAAAGAAAAGGTATTAAATGTCCGACACGAAACAATAAAGCTACATTCCGGCGGCAAACTGCGGTAAAAAAAGCCATCCTGATCCCATATCTGTTCTGGAACACATTTATGACTGACATTCGCCCCCGACCCCTGCGTGGACGATTAAGCAATCTCGGCACGCCTTATGGCAAATCCCTGCTTGGTGCGCCGCTGATCTACTTCCCGGCAAACGAACCCGATCACACCACCGGGCTGATTCTGGCCGGTACCCACGGAGACGAAACCGCAGCGGTGGTGTCACTGTCCTGTGCCCTGCGCTGCATTGAACCGACTCGGCTCAGGCATCACGTGGTGCTGGCGGTTAACCCAGATGGTTGTCAGTTAGGGCTGCGGGCCAATGCTAACGGAGTTGACCTCAATCGCAACTTTCCCAGCGCCAACTGGCAAAGCGGCGAAACGGTATATCGCTGGAACAGCGCGGCTGATGAACGGGACGTACTGCTGTCAACCGGCGTCCAGGCGGGTTCTGAGTTGGAGACGCAGGCACTGTGTCATTTGATCCAAAAACTGACCCCAAAATGGGTAGTGACCTTCCATGAGCCTCTGGCCTGCATCGAAGATCCACACAGTTCAACTCTTGGCGCATGGCTGGCGCAGGCCTTCGAGCTGCCGCTGGTGACCAGCGTTGGTTATGCCACGCCGGGTTCTTTTGGCAGTTGGTGTACGGATATCAGTCTGCCTTGCATTACCGCAGAATATCCGCCGGTTTCCGCCGACTACGCCAGTGAAGTCTACCTGCAGGCGCTGGTGGATTTACTGACCGGCGTGGCACAATAGCGGTGACCTGTAGCACCCGACCTGTAAAACTATTGTGACGCGCTGAGGTCAATCACGCCGCAGTGGAAAGCCAGCGCAGGTTCAACATCCTGCGCCAGCCAGGTCGGGCCGTCCAGGTCAATGAATCTGGCCCCGACGGTGAGCGGCAACGCAGCGCGAACCGCACGCGACGTACACAGCATGCAGCCGAGCATGATGTCAAAACCCTGCTCACGCGCCTGCTGTGCCAGAGCCAACGCGCCGGTCAACCCGCCGGTTTTGTCAAGCTTAATATTGACCATCTCATAGCGCCCTTTCAGACCCGGCAAATCCTCAACCGTATGGCAGCTTTCATCGGCGCAAATCGGCAACGGGTGAATAAAGTTTTCCAGCATCTCATCCTGCCCGGCGGGTAGAGGCTGTTCGAGCATCATGACGCCCAAATCCGCCAGCAACTGACAACGCGCCGCCAACCCTTCGCTTTGCCACGACTCATTGGCATCAACAATGAGCGTAACCTGAGGCACGGCACTGCGAATAGCCACCATACGCTCGGTGATCAGATGGTCATCCAGTTTAATCTTCAGCAACGTCGCCCCCTTTTTCTGATGGGTGCTGGCGGCCTCGGCCATCGCTTCCGGCGTATCCACACTCAGCGTTTGCGCCATACTGATGCAAGAGAGCGGCGTAATGCCGGTCAGTTGCCACAGCGTCTGGCCAGTCAGCTGACTTTCGAGGTTCCACAATGCGCAGTCAAGCGCATTGCGCGCAGCACCGGCAGGCAGTAGATTCTGCAATTCTGCGCGACCCGCACCCTGCTCAATCGCCGTAAGAACGCTGGCAATTTGCGCCATCACGCTGCTTTCACTTTCGCCATAACGCGGATACGGCGTGCACTCTCCAATACCGCGCACACCGTTTTCTTCTATCTCTACGGCAACCACCCGCGCTTCAGTTCTGCTGCCACGGGAAATAACAAAGGCCGTATGCAACGGCCAGGCTTGCGGATAAAAGCGCACACTTCTCATTGATGCTCCTGACGACTCTTTACGCTGCCTTCGGCTGATGCGCGAAGGTCACCACTCAACATAGTTCACTAAAATGATTAGCAAACTTTATATACCAAATTTACATTTGATACCCTAAACTGATTGCCGTTTGTCTCATCTGTACAAAGGAAAATACCATGACCCAGACAGTACATTTTCAGAGCAACCCTGTCAGCGTTGCTGGCCAGCTTCCACAACAAGGCGACGTTGCCAAGCCTTTCACTTTAGTCGCAAAAGATCTCTCTGATGTCAGCCTGAGCAGTTTTGTGGGTAAACGCAAGGTGTTGAATATTTTCCCAAGCATTGATACCGGCGTTTGTGCCGCTTCTGTGCGTAAATTCAATCAGTTGGCTGGCGAAATCGACAACACCGTGGTGCTGTGTATTTCTGCTGACCTGCCGTTTGCACAGTCACGTTTTTGCGGCGCTGAGGGCTTGTCACACGTAGTTACCCTCTCCACCCTGCGCGGCGGCGAATTCAAAAATGAGTACGGTGTCGCGATCACTGATGGTCCTCTTTCAGGACTGACTGCTCGTGCAGTGGTGGTGCTGGATGGTCAGGACAACGTACTGTACAGCCAGTTGGTAGATGAAATCACCACCGAGCCTGATTATGACGCTGCACTGGCCGTGCTAAAAAAATAATTGCGCGCCGCGTAAACACTAAACAACAAAGCCCTGCGGTTCAATGCAGGGCTTTTTCTTTATTATCGCCAGAAACAGACAGCTTATTCGTCGCGGGTGTCAGACTTTCTGCTGCTTAAACCATATTCACGCAGTTTGTTGGCAATGGCGGTATGAGAAACCCCCAGACGCTTGGCCAGTTTGCGGGTACTGGGATAAGTGCGGTAAAGACGGGTCAGCACCGAACGCTCAAAACGCTTGCTAATGTCATCAAGCGAGCCGTTCAGCACCTCTTCGCCGAGCGTCACTTCCGCATCGAAATCTGGCAATACAATATCCTGCGGGCGCAGTTCACCGCCTTCGAGCTGGGTCAACGCGCGGTAAATGGCATTTTTCAACTGCCTGACGTTGCCAGGCCAACCGTAATGGGTCAGATAATTCGCCAGCTGCGGTGAAAGTTTTGGTTGGGGCATACCCTGCTCATCGGCAAGTCGCGCCACGAACAGTTCGGTCAACGGCATGACATCAGCCTGACGTTCACGTAACGGCGGTAAAGTCAGCGACAGTACGTTGAGCCGATAGTAGAGATCTTCGCGGAATTCACCACGCTGCACCAGTTCCACCAGATTCTTCTGCGTGGCGCACATCACCCGCACGTCAACGCGCACTTCATGTTCTTCGCCAACGCGGCGGAAGGTGCCGTCGTTAAGGAACCTCAGCAGTTTAATTTGCATACGTGGCGACATTTCGCCGATCTCATCCAGCAGGACTGAACCGCCATTGGCTTGTTCGAAGAAGCCTTTTTTACCCTCAAGCGCATTTGGATAAGCGCCTGCGGCATAACCAAACAGTTCGCTCTCAACCACTTCATCCGGCAACGACGCGCAGTTGAGGCCCAGAAACGCGTTCTTGCCCCGTGCGCTTCGCAGATGGCAGGCATGTGCCAACAAATCTTTGCCCGTGCCGGTATCACCGACGATCAGCAATGGCGCATCGAGCATCGCCAGTTTGCGTGCCTGATCCAGCACCTGTCGCATTTTGCCGCTGACCGCCACGATGTGGTCGAACTCACTGTCATCATTAACCGCTAAATCCTGCAACTGACGTCCCATCCGCGCAGCAGATTTAAGCATGACCACCGCACCCACCACTTCGCTGACTTGACGTTCATCGTCATTAAACTGAATTGGCGTCAGGTCCATCAGGAAGTCTTGACTGCGGATCACCACCCGTTCGGCGTGCGGACGTTGGCTGTCATGCTCCAGCCAACGCGTAATGTTGTAACCTGGGATCAGGCTGGCGGCGGTCTGCTGGCGGATTTTATCTTCATCGAGTTCGAACAGTGCCTGTGCTGCCGGGTTGACCAGCTCAACTTTGCCTTTCATATCAATAGAAAACACCGGTTCTGGCATAGACGCTAACAGCGCCCGCAGTGCACGGTGTTCACGCTCCGATGGCATAAAAGGTACGGTGCGTACGTCAGTTACGCCCTCAATACGGCGAATTTCGACCATCAGTGCACGAAAAGTATCAAAGTCCAGTTGGGAAAAATTGAGGTAGATACGACCAATGGAGGCAATTTCAATGCCGCGCAAATCGATGCTGCGTAGCACCAATAAATCGAGTAACTCTCTGGCAAGACCCAGGCGGTCTTCGCAAAAAACTTCCAGACGCATCAGTGTTGACCTTTTTCTGTCGGTGCGGAAATCGCTTGGGGCATAATACTCTTTCATATACAGCCAAAGAAGAGACTGTCACAAAATGTTGACAGAAATTTCCACTAAATGTCTGAGTCGCACAGTGTTATGAACGGTTGCCATGCACCGCACAACCCTACGCAAGCGTAGCTTTACAGCGGGCTCCACGTACCATTCGGAAAAATAATCTGCTAACATCGACACCTAATTTCATCGCCAAATGGTTCCCGACTATGAAGTTCATCTCATTTAATATCAATGGATTGCGCGCTCGCCCGCATCAGCTCGCCGCGATCATCGAACAGCATCAGCCTGACGTTATCGGTTTGCAGGAAACCAAAGTGCATGACGATATGTTCCCGCTGGAAGAAGTCAGCCAGCACGGCTATCACGTCTTTTATCATGGGCAAAAAGGGCACTACGGCGTTGCCATGTTAACCAAGCAACAACCTGTTGCCGTGCGCCGTGGTTTTCCGGGTGACGAGGAAGAGGCACAGCGCCGCATCATCATGGCAGATATTGAAACGCCGCAGGGCCTGCTGACCGTGATTAATGGCTACTTTCCACAGGGCGAAAGCCGTGACCATCCGACCAAATTCCCCGCCAAGCAGCGCTTTTATCAAGATTTGCAGGATTACTTGACACAACACATGTCGGTGGAGAAACCGGTGCTGGTGATGGGCGATGTCAATATCAGCCCGACCGATTTAGATATTGGTATAGGTGAGGACAGTCGTAAACGCTGGTTACGCACCGGCAAATGCTCTTTCCTGCCGGAGGAGCGCGAATGGATGGAACGGCTGAAAGGCTGGGGTTTAGTTGATACTTTCCGCGCCGCTAACCCGGACGCTGCTGATAAGTATTCGTGGTTTGATTACCGCTCGCGCGGCTTCGATGAGAACCGTGGTCTGCGCATCGACCTGCTGCTGGCCAGCCAGCCTCTGGCATCCCGCTGTATTGCCACCGGCATTGATTACGATATTCGTGCGATGGAGAAACCCTCTGACCACGCACCGGTTTGGGCTGAGTTCGATCTGAAATAAGGTTCCGGCCATGAAAGTTATTGATGTCGTCGCAGCAATCATTGAACAGGATGGCAACATCCTGCTCGCACGTCGCGACGCCTCTGGCGATCAGGCCGGATTGTGGGAGTTCCCCGGCGGAAAAGTTGAAGACGGGGAAAGCCAGCCGCAGGCGCTCATCCGCGAATTACAGGAAGAGCTGGGGATCGCCGCACGGGTGGAAGAGTGGAGAGCCAGTCACGATTTTCAGCAACCTGGGCGCATCATCCGCCTGCATGCCTGGCGGGTTAGCGGGTTTACCAACATCATTTCGTTACAGTGTCACTCTGAAATTGCCTGGACTCCGCCACATGAAGCCTTTCGATTTGAACTGGCACCGGCCGATGCGCCGTTACTGGAAGCCTATTGCCGAAGTAAAGACATATAATAGGCATAATACCCCACCCCGGCGGGGAGCGACCTTCCTGCTAAGATTCACAAACACTATCTAACAACGAATTGATATGCGGAATTAGAATTGATACACCATACCAATGCCAACACTATTACTTGTACTTACACCTGCTGTCCGGGTGAAAACATTATCCTTCAAGAGATTAATTTTATAATCAGCATAAAGAACCATGTTTTTATTCAGGTAATAGTTACTTCCCACCTCGATATATTTCAAAAGATTTTCATCGCCGCCTGTAAATGTTTCACTGCTGTTACCAGAGGCGGCCAGGTTAGACCCACGTGATATCACAAAACCGACAGATGGCCGTAAACCATTCAAAAACTGGTACTGAGTCACCAACTCCAGGTTTTTAGTTTTACTGGCAAAAAGGGTGTTGGTATAAGGTGTCATATTTTTTGTTTCGCTATACATTGCAGCAAGGTAGATTTGGTTTTGATCGTACTTGATAGCAGAGGCCCAGGCAGATGCCTGACCGCCCTGACCATCGGCCTGCTGCCCGTCCGTTCTGTCAGATTGCCCCCAAGAACCGGAAATGGAAATGCCGTTATTGAAAGAGTACTGCGTTGACATGGCCACGCCGTCACCGTTGGATCGCGTCACATCGCTGCGCTCATTTTTTCCCTGATATTGCACAGCAATCCCCAAGTTTGGAACCAAGTCAAAAAGCCCCTGATTACGGTATGTTATTAGCCCTGTTGAGCGTTTGGACATAAAGTTATCGTTGCGCGCCCAACTATTTCCGCCATATATCGGCATCATATCAGTGTAAGACTCAGTATCGTACAAAGCCCCCAAACTGCGGCCATACTCCAGAGAGCCATATTTTTTCGTCGTCAACCCCACTAGCCCAAGACGGGTGGCATTACCGGTCTGAGCATCGCTTCCTTCGCTTTTATTACCGTTGAAGTTATATTCCCACTGACCATAGCCATCTAACTCATCATTAATTTTCGTTTCGCCTTTAAAGCCCATGCGTATATAGGTTTCGTCTCCATCTTCTGGTTTGTTATCAGAAAAAACGTGGCGTGCATCGACTTTGCCATAGAGATCGAGGCGGTTACCGTCTTTATTATAAATTTCACTGGCATTTGCTGATGCGTTGATAATTAGATGAGTGACAATGCTTATTAAACTGCTGATAATGATTCGTTTGCGCATAGATTAATCTGCCATAAAAAAGATATAATATTTTTCTCCACGATTTTTCTTATCGCTATTAAACAAATGTAGAAACGCAGAGAACCCTAACGACTGTTCACGTTATTTAGCAATACTTCGTTGTGGAACGATTTAGTGAGACTTCAGACTATGCATGCTGCGATAAATATCTCCTGAATGTGACCCCTCTTTTAAAAAGGAAGATAACGGCTATATCACTGACGGCGAGTTTATTTATTTCAAAATAACATTTTGTATAAATTGCTGTTTGATACGATCGCCTAATGGATGCGCAGCCCAGGTAAAGCTCTTCTGTCTGTCGGCCTGCGCGATCAACGATACGCTGGCGACGGCCAGATCGTTTTGCGGCACAGCGGCAAAAGTCTGATTCAAGCTTTTTTGGGTTGCCGGCGAGGTCAGCCAGTGGATAAACAACAATGCGGCAGCTTTATGCGGTGCATTAGCAGGAATAGCCACCATGTTGCCACCGCCCGGCATGCCGAAATCGGGGATATAAACGCGGATCCGGGTTGATATCTCGCCTTTTTTCTGTAAACCGGCGACATAATCTTCCCATGCTGGTACCAGCAAAAACTCACCCGCACTCAGGCGCGACAGGCTATCTGCGTTGGAAGCGGTTATCACGAAACGGCTCTTTTGCTGGTTGAACCAATTCCATACTGGAGCAAAGCGCGCCAGCGTTGCGTCATCCGCCTTGCCGGAGGCGTAATCTACTGATGGCGTTAGCGTGCGAACCACTGCCTCGACGAAGGCAGGTCCTGAGCCGCCATTTTCAGCATTAAGTCCAAACTCGCTGGGATGTAACGCCATAAATGCAGCAAACTGCCGTAAAGTGCGTGGTAAATCTTCCTCTTTTATCCGCTGAGGGTCATATGCGATACCGGATTGATTACCCCAGAATGCCACGCCGTAACCGTGGCTATCCGTGCCTTCAATTTGGTATTTCAGATGCCCGCTATCAGGAAGCAGAGTATTGAGTGGTCCCCAAAAAGTCTTTTGCGGCGACAACATATTGAAAGCAGCGCCACCTACTGATAAAACATCGATGTCACCTATTTTCTGGCTTTTAGCGGCCAGAAACTTGTTAATGTTGGCCTGTGCATCCCCGTCAGAGATCACCACTTTGATATCATACTGCTTTTCAAAACTAGCGACCTGCTGGCGAAAACGATCCTGAAAATACCAATTGAACCAGTTAACCTGTCCTTCCTTCCTTGCTTGCTGTTCAATTTGCGTCCAATTCATTGACTGGAGATCCTGCGCCGATGCGGTTGACAGACTCAGAAATCCTATGCAACAAAATTTAATAATATATTTCAACATGATAACTGTCTCCCGAACATGAAGGCACTCTGTCTAGCCTTTACTGCTGACCTGTGCCAGCGGATTGCTAAGCATTAAGCGTTCCGCAAATAGCATCATCAACACGTTAGGCACAATCAGCGTCAGCGAAACCACTGCGGCATTAGGGCGAATAAAATTGTAACCAAGATAGGAATAAAGAATGGTCGGTACTGTGGTGAAATCCGGTGAGCCTATAATGTATGACAGTGCAAACTCTTCTATCGACAAAATGAAAACCACGATAAGTGATGCAAAAAGTCCAGGCCGGATCACCGGTAAGTAAGCCGTGCGAAAGCACGTCAGCCTCGAGGCTGACAAATCGCGAGCAGCATCAATCACGTCCTGACGTACAAGCGTGAAGGACAACGTTAGAATGCGTACGGCATACGGCAAAAATATGACCGTATGGCTGATCATAATTGCCAGATAGCGCGAATGAATGCCCAGGTGAATCAGCAGCGAAGCGAAGAACACCGCAACCACGAAACCAGGGATGACCAGTGGGATCAGCACCAACATTTGCGCAACACCTTTGCCATAAAAGTTCAGTCGGCCAAATGCGTAAGCGGCGGGACTGGCTAATAATAAAGTGCACAGGGCTACACCCGGAGCCAACAGATAACTGTTGGTTAACGCCTGTGGAAGAGCCGTTGTGTTCCACACTTCATTCCAGCGCCTCAGAGATAGCATAGGTGGCAGTACATTGGGCCAGGCCCAGGGATGTTGAATATCGACCAGAGACCAGAGCGCGGTCAGCGCCAGTGGCACAATAAACCAAAGGAAAAAAATCGCGATGACGGCGAAAATCAACAGACTGTGAGACAGCCTGGCGTACAACTTATCAGGTCTCATGCTGACCTCCCGATGTTCACAATCACTTGTATTAACGTCGCCATCAGCAAAGAGCCGACCAGTGATAACAACATCAATACGACCGCGACCACAGCAGCCAGATTCCAGCCACTGTCGCCGCTGTCCTGCATTCTCACCATCAACTGTGCCAGAGAATTTACCGAGGTGGGTCCTGCAACAACTTGAAAAGCAAAGTCCCCTGCTGCCCCGATAAAAATCAGGATCAGTGATACCTGCACCGCACGAAGTGTCAGCGGAAGCAGTATCTGATGAAAACGGGCAAACCATGATGCGCCGAGATCACGTGCGGCATAAAGCAAGTCTTCACTGATGCCACGAACAGCCCCCGACAGAATAAGCAGTGCGAAAGGCATCTGCTTCCAGACCTGTAAAAAGACCACGCCTATCCCCATACTGTCATTTTGCATGCGCAGCGGATGGTCAATCAAACCGAGCTTTAGCAATGTGAGATTGAGGAGTCCCTGCCATGAAATGATGTTGATAAACAAAAGCGCGGCCACCAGACCATGGATCATCAACGGCGCTTTAAGCAGGCCACTGATCAATGCTGAACCTGGAAACGGTTTACGCAGCCATAACGCCAGCGGATACGCCAACGTGACTGCCAGCAATGCACTGATTGTGGCGATGCGTGCGGAGTAAGCCAGCGCCCGCCAAAACTGCGGGTTTACGGATAATTCTTGCCAATAGGCGAGGGATAAATGGTCTTTACCTGCGAAGTTATACAGGCCAAATGATTGTGAAACTGCCATGCCGATAACCAACGACATGAATACCAGGATAGGCCCCAGTACCGGCAGGATCAGCAAATAAGGCAGGATCATAGATAACCGCTTCACTGAACACGCTCCGCCAGAAAGCGAAGTTTCTGCGGCGGAAGGGAGAAAAACACCTGCTCGCCCTCCTCCTGAGTGACCTGTCCAGGTAGCTGTACGCGCCACTCGGTATCATCGTTACGGTGAGTATCCCGTTTTATACTGAGGTCGCTGATATTCCCCAGAAATCGGGTGGATGTCACAGTAAACAGGACTGTGTTTGGTGCTTCCCTAAGTGAGTGAACAAGCACGGCATCTTCCGGTCGCCAAAATACGTACACCTCACTTCCCTGAGGCGGTGTGTTGGATTCAACAGTAAATACGCCCAGTGCAGTAGAAACCCTATACTGTTTTTTACTGCGGTCCTGAGCGAGGACTTGTGCCACCATAATATTTGCAATGCCGATAAAATTAGCGACAAAGCGGTTTACCGGCGAGTAGTAGATCTCATGAGGTGTACCCATTTGCTCAATTTTCCCCGCATTCATCACAATGATCTGATCAGACATTTCGAGTGCCTCCTCCTGATCGTGAGTCACGTAGACGGCGGTAAATCCATAGCTGCGTTGTAGCTGGCGAATTTCCAGCCTGACAAGATTTCGCAGTTGTGCATCGAGATTGGACAGCGGCTCATCGAACAGGACAACGCCAGGTTGAACGACCAGCGCACGAGCCAGTGCGACACGCTGCTGTTGACCGCCAGAAAGCTGTGCAGGGAGTTTGCTAAGATGCGCGCTCAGTGAAACCCTTCGTGCTATCCCTTCCACCCGGCTTTTAATGTCTGGTCGGGGAACTTTTTTCTGCCGCAGGCCAAATGCGATATTTTCCGCCACACTCAGATGGGGAAATAACGCATATGACTGGAAGCACATGGTGGTGTTACGAAACTCAGGCGGCACACTTGACACATCGCGGCCATCTATCAGAACAGAGCCTGCATCAAGAGCAAGAAAACCGGCAATGACTTTCAGGAGTGTGGTTTTACCGCATCCCGAAGGGCCAAGAATAGTGATGAACTGACCTTTGTTGGCAGAAAATGTTATGCCGTCCAGCACTTGAAAATTGCCCAGTCGCAACTGAGCAGCATTGATATTAAGGTTACTCACAGTTTGGTGGCTCCTAGCCTATCGGTATCAAGCACATATATAATAACTATATGTTATTATCTGTTTCGCATAATAATGACCAGCAGAGAAAAAGTGCAATAACAGAGAGGTTAAAGATTTATGAAGTTTATTATTCTCATCAATATTAATGAATTGCATGATCACTTAATTGAGTAGTAAGTTGTCTAAACATCTTTTTATGCGTAACGGGTAATAAGCGTGAAGGGACAGGAACAGACGATAAGCGTTTCAGCAACTCTCATAAATGCCGGTGAAATGAGTGACTAGATGAATAAAAAAATTGATAAGTCTCCAGGACAACAACTTTCCACCAATGAGCGCATTATTCTGGAGATTGTCAGGCGCAACAGCGGAATTATGCGTTCTGCGGTTATGCCACTGACTAACCTTACGCAGTCCTCTGTCCATCGTATTGTTGAAGGGCTTGAAGAGAAGGGATTTCTTTTCATCGGCGAAAGCGTCGTACATGGCCGGGGGAAACCAAGTCGTGTGCTGTTGCTCAATGAGCGCGCGCGCTACAGCATTGGTATCTCGGTCAATACCGATAGCGTGGCGGTGTCGGTTTGTGATCTCGCTGGATCGGTTGTGGATTATCAACTGCTGTATATTCAGCCTGTGGACTCTGCCCGCACGCTGCTTAAGATTAAGAAACACGTGCTCGATGTGTTGCAAAAGCACCAACTGCCGACGACTAAAATTGCCGGCATTGGCTTTGCTCTGGCGGGCTATTTTGTGGGAGCGGAACGCCTTTTCTGCCCGCCGGAACCGCTGAGTGACTGGGCATTGATTGATTTGAAGCAAGAGATCACCACGCTGTTTGAAATGCCCGTGTGGACTGAGAATAACGCAACCACGGGCGCGATTGGCGAAGCCTTTCTTGGCGCAGGTTTGGAGTTTTCGAGCTTCGGCTATTTCTCTTTCAATTATGGTTTTGGCGGAGGGATTATTCTTGACGGAAAACCGCTGAAAGGTTCATTTGGTAACGCGGGTGAAATCAGCCGCATATACACCAATGAAGAAGGTTCACATCGTCCTGCATTGGGAGAATTACTCAAACGTTTACAGAGCCATGGCATATCAGTTGGCGATATCTCAACGCTATACACTGAATTTGATCCTCAATGGCCAGGGGTAAAAGAGTGGGTGAAGGAGATCGCTCCCCAACTCAATCGTGCCATTGATGCCCTTCATGCAGTGATCGACCCAGAAGCCATTGTATTTGGCGGCGAATTACCGAAAAAATTGGGCGAATTGCTGCTCGACGTGCCGCCCACGCCACGTGAGCATCGTTGGGAACCCGCTGCTTATCCCCGGATTCTGCTCAGTAAGCTTGAAGGGGATATCGCCGCCACAGGGGCAGCATTTTTGCCCTTAATATATCAATATTTCACCTAGTGAAATCAACGATGAACATCATGCATTGGCAAAAAAGCGAAGAGGTATTCATCGTTTAATTTTAATGCCAGAAATAAAAAATGCGCCCCCTTCGCAGTACGCGTTTTGTCTCTGAGAACCTTTAACCTTTAACGACGTTTAATGTTTTCTGCTGCAAAGAAGAGTGAATACCCAGTTCTATCAGCTCCATAACCTGTATCGCATCGACGGCTGGCACCGGATTATCGCCCTTGCCGAGAATAGCATCGCGCACGCCAGCATAGTACGCCGGGTAATCTCCCGGCAGCGTTGGCAGATGTTTATCGGCCTGTACTCCATCGAAACTCAGCGTCAACACCCCATCACGCTTATCCTGACCCCAGTTGGCCTGTGGCGGACGAATGCCCGCTTTCAGACTGTCTTCCTGAGTATCCAGACCGTATTTTACAAAACTGCCCTTTTCGCCCTGAACGATAAAACGTGCCGTTTCAGCCGAGGCGTAAACCGTACTGTGCAGTACCACGCGACGGCGGCCGTAGGTCAACACAGTGTTGAAGTAATCCACGGCTTTGCCGCCCGGACGCACGATGGCGAGGTCTGACTGGATCGTATCCGGCATACCGAACAGCTGTAAGGCCTGATCCAGCAGATGCGAACCCAGATCGTACCAGATACCGCTGCCGAGCTGCTCGTTCTCGCGCCAGCGTTCCTGTACCTGCGGTTTGAAGCGATCGTAATGTGATTCAAAGTAGACGATATCACCCAGAACACCCTCTTTTATCAAGGCCTTCACGGTGAGGAAATCAGAGTCCCAGCGGCGGTTGTGGAATACCGACAGTAACTTGCCCTTTTCCTGAGCCAGAATGTTCAGCGAGCGTGCTTCTCCGAGCGTCACAGTAAAAGGCTTATCGACAATCACATGCTTACCGGCTTCCAGCGCCTGCTGCGCTAGCGGGAAGTGCGTGTCATTGGGGGTGGGGATCACCACCAAATCGATGGTGGGATCGGCGAAGATTTTCTCCGGCGAGTCGACCACGGCGACACTCGGCCAGTCGGCATGAACCTTAGAGGCATCGCTGCTCGATACCGCCGCAAGCACTAAGCCCGGCGTACCTGAAATCAGCGGTGAGTGAAAGGTTTTGCTGGCGAAACCGTAGCCCACCAGCCCGACACGTAGCGTATCAGTCATTTCTCTATCCTTTTATTATCAGGCTTCAACCTGATTTGATAATGCACTATCAAAACTGATACGCCGAGACATTTTCCGGTTCATGGGACGGGTGAGAACGGTAAGGTTTCGCCGGGTAGTTGGTTTCCACGCTACGGCGGCGGAAATCACTCGGACTGACGCCCACCCGTTTGCGAAATACCCGGGAGAAATAGAGCTGATCATCATAACCGACCACGCGGCCAATGGTCGCGATGGACTCCTGCGTGGTCTGTAAAAGCAGTTTGGCGCGGATCACCCGCTGGTCTTCACGCCAACGCAGAATGTTGATCCCCACCTGCTCGCGGAACAGGTGCGCCAGTCGGGACGGTGACAGGCAGA
The DNA here is from genome assembly GCF_049889095.1 of Ewingella sp. S1.OA.A_B6. NCBI lineage: Bacteria > Pseudomonadati > Pseudomonadota > Gammaproteobacteria > Enterobacterales > Yersiniaceae > Ewingella > Ewingella sp. S1.OA.A_B6. Next base: position 1,159,376 of record NZ_JBLJFK010000001.1, read on the forward strand.
CATGGCGTGCCACTTCATCAATGCGCAGTTCTCCGGCCAGATTACCGGTAATAAACTGGCAGGCTTCTATCACCCGTGGATCCATGATTTTCTGCGGGCTTTGCGGGTCTTCTTCCATCGCGCGCAGTAACAGGCGCTCCAGCAGATTCATCCCCAGCTCTTCACAAAAACGACGCCCGGACTTTTGCGTCTGCTCAATATTGGCGAACAGACGGTCAAACTCCAGCAGCAATGTATTATTAGGCAGTGAAAGCCGCCCGACGTCATTGGTTTTAGTATGCCATTCCAGCCAATCGGTCCAGTAAGCACGTGGACGGAAATAGACCCAACGGTGATACCAGCAATCGCTGTTGACCGAGCGGCCATAAAGGTGTCGCGCTTTCGGTGGGAATAGCAGCAGATCGCCGGGGTTACAGTAGAAGGTGTCTTCGCCATCAAACACTTTCCCCTGGCCTTTGACCGTCAGATTGAGGATAAAGCCTTTCATGCCACCGGGCCGATCAATGGAGAAATCCAGAGGCCCGTCTGCCAGTATTGGCGTCATCCCCGCCACCAGATAAGCATTAAAGCTGTAACCGGGTAACAACGGGTTTTGCTGTTGATCCTGGATCATGCGGTGATACATCGGGACCTCCTGAAAAATCACACTGGGGCGGGTTTTCTTTTATTCTATCGACCGATGAAAGCGCTGCCAGAAAACGTTGCAAAAACGTGAACAAAAGCTGTGTTTTACGGTATTTAACCCGTCAAAGCGTTAAACACCGTGTGAAAACGTTATCACCCATCCCCGTCACACTTCCTATTATCGAGGGGAATGACTTTACACCGCGCTTTTGGCTTTCTGTTTGTAGCGGTCAAAGATCACCGCCGCCAGCAGGATAAGTCCGCGCACAACGTATTGCGAGAACGGTGAGATGTTCAGCAGGTTCATCGCATTTTCCACCGTGCCAAGAATCAGAATACCCGCCACCACGTAGGAAATTTTACCGATACCGCCTTTGAGCGACACGCCACCCAAGACGCAGGCAGATATCACGATCAGCTCATAACCCAGAGAGGTCATCGGCTGGCCGCTGGTCATACGCGATGCCAAAATGATCCCTGCCGCCGCCGAAACCAGACCGGACAACATAAAGATGATGATCTTAGTACGCACCACTGGCACACCCGCCAGTCGCGCGGCGTCTTCATTACCCCCAATCGCCAGCGTGTTTCGCCCAAAGGTGGTTTTATTCAACAGCAGGCCGAAAATGATCAGGCAAACGACAGTTAACCAGATCGGCGCAGGCAAGCCAAACCAGTTGGCATAACCCAGCGCAAAGAAACGCTCATCTTCGATCCCCACTGCTTTACCATCAGAAATGATATAAGCCAGACCGCGCACGATCTGCATCGTCGCCAGCGTGGTGATCAGCGCATTGATTTTCAGCCGGGCGATAACAAACCCGTTCAGTAAACCGGTCAGCATTCCCAGGATCAAACCGGCACCGATACCCACCCACATACTTTCAGTTAGGTTAATCACCACCGCGGTGGTGACACCAGCACAGGCAATGACCGAGGCAACCGACAGGTCAAAATCGCCAGAGGCCAGACAGAAAAGCATGCCGCAGGCCACCATGCCGGACATAGAAACCGCCAGCAACAGACCCTTCATATTAATGAACGAACTGAAATTTGGCACAAAAATACTGCAGGCAAGAAACAGTACCGCGAACACCACCAGCATGCCGTAACTGTCCCATATACGCATAATGCCCTGGCCGCCACGTGATGCGGCAGAGGACTGCTCCGGTTTACCTGAATTTGTGGTCATAGATGACATAATTTAATGCTCCTGCACACCTATCGAATAGGCGTAATTGTCGCAGACAGTTTGGGCGGGTGCTGCGCGTCGTGACCCAACGTACATTCAGTACGTGGCGATCCCGGGTACGGCGGCCCGCTCAACATGGCAAGTAAAATAGCCTATTCGGCAGGTGTTAATTCTGGCGTTCTTAACATAGCCAGCCCTAATGCTTTTTCTTCAGTGGCGTCGTCATGCAACAACTCGCCGGAAATCGCGCCTTCGCGCATCACAATGATTCTGTCTGCCAGCCCCAGTACTTCGGGCAAGTCACTTGAGGCAAACAGCACGGCAATGCCCTGCTTCGCCAGCTCATAGATCACGTTATAGATTTCATGCTTGGCACCGACGTCGATTCCGCGCGTCGGTTCATCGAGCAGGATCACTTTCATGTCTTCCGATAGCCAGCGCCCGAGAATGGCTTTCTGCTGATTGCCGCCGGACAGATTCATGATCAGTTGCTGCGAACTTGGGGTTTTAATATTCAGCGAGAGAATGTGCTTTTTGGCGTTCTGCGCTTCCCACTTATTATTGATCAGGCAACCTGCGATAACGCTTTTACGCCGTGCACTAATATTGATATTGTCCTGCACGGAGTGAACAGGGATGATGCCGTCAGCTTTACGGTCTTCCGGGCATAGCATGATCCCCTGACGGATAGCATCTGCGGGTTTACGAATATTAAGCGCTACGCCGTCAAGCGATACGGTGCCTGTGGTGATTTTGGTGCCACCGAACAACCCTTTCATGAGTTCGCTGCGTCCGGCGCCTACCAACCCGAACAGCCCGACGATCTCCCCCTGACGCACGCTGAGACTAATCGGCGTTTTGACACCTGGCGCTTTGACCGCGTCGAGTTGCAAACGTATCTCGCCGTGCGGGCGCGGGGCATAATCATAGATGTCGCCCAAATTGCGCCCAACCATAGCCTGCACCAGCTTCTCGTTATTCACCTGTGTCATATCATCAAAGGTGCAGACATAACGGCCATCTTTGAATACGGTAACCGCATCGCTGAGCGCGAAGATCTCTTCCATACGGTGTGAGACATACAAAATCACCCGCCCTTCAGCGCGCAATTCACGGATAACGCGGAACAGTTGCTCGATTTCACGGGCTGATAGCGAGCTGGTGGGTTCATCAAAGGCGATGATCTTGGCGTTACGCGCCAGCGCCTTGGCGATTTCCACCATCTGCCACTGACCGATTGACAGATATTTCAGCGGCAAATCTGGATCAATATCCAGGCCCAAATGTTCCAACTGAATTTTGGCTTCATAACGCAACAGTTTGCGATTCACCATGCCGTATTTGCTGGGCAACTGTCCCAGATAGATGTTCTCTGCCACCGTCATTTCCGGCACCAGATGCAGCTCTTGATAAATAATCGCCACACCGGCATCTAACGCTTGCGTGGTGTGGGTAAAACTCATTGGCTGACCCTTGATATGGATTTCACCCTGCGAAGGCTGATAGTTACCACTGAGGATCTTGAGCAGCGTGGACTTGCCCGCGCCATTTTCACCCATCAGGGCATGAATTTGTCCGGCTTTGCAGTCGAACGTAATGCCATCCAGTGCTTTCACACCGGGAAACGTCTTGCCAATATTATGGAATTCAAGGTAAGGCGCGTCGGCACCAAACTCTTTCAAAGACGGTTTCAGCACTGAGGCATTGAGAAGTGTTTGCTGAGTCATAGTAATCACCAAAAGACGAAACAAAGTGAGTAGCGAAACCTATTTACCCTAAATAATTCGGACGGCAGAAAGGCGGCAAGTTCAAAAATCCCCAATCGCTTAGTTAACTAAACGACCGGGGCGAGCGAGCGCAGTCAACACCTCTGCAACCCGGATGATGACAAAGAAATTACATCAAGCCTTTCTTCTTCAATTCAACTTTAAAGTTATCGCGGGTGATCAGCACCACGTCGGTAACTTCGGTGAATTTCGGTGGCTCAACGCCTTTGCTCACCCAGTCATGAAGCATCTGAATACTTTTATAGCCATGGATATCCGGGCTTGGCAGCAGAGAACCATAGAAACCTGTTTGCGCACCTTTCGACAGCTCGTTCACCGCGTCAACGCCGTTGATACCAATGCCAATCACGTTAGCCGCTTTAAAGCCCTGACCTTCCGTTGCACGCACGCCACCCAAAACGGTGTTGTCGTTCATGCCAAGGATCAGCCAGTTTTTCACTTTTGCATGTTGTACCAACAGGGAGTTACCGGCATCCAGTGCGCCAGGGATGTCGTTGGACTTAGTCGGTACTTTGTAAATTTGTTTTTCCGGGAAGCCAGCCGCTTTCAGCGCATCCATTGCCCCGGAAGTACGGCGACGTGCGGTATCGAGTTCATCGGCGGTGATAGCCATGACGCCGGTGTCTGCGACATTCCAGCCACGTTTTTGCATCTCTTTATACAGTTCCTGCCCTTGACGCTCGCCGATTTTAGTCGCGGCCATCATCACTAATGGCACTTCTTCCATCGGTTTGCCTTTGGCATTCACAAACTGGTCATCGACCTGAATCACTTTCATATCGTAGCTGCGGGCTTTGGCCATAATCGCAGGCCCTAAACGCGGGTCAGGCGTACAGATAACAAAACCTTTCGCACCGTTGGCAGCCAGGCTGTCGATAGCGTTCAGCGTTTTCTCGCCGTCCGGCACCGCAATTTTGATCACCTGGAAGTTCAGATCCTTGCCTGCTTTATCCGCAAACTTCCATTCAGTCTGGAACCATGGCTCTTCCGGCTGCTTAACCAGAAAGCCCAGCTTCATGGTCTCTGCCATAGCTGAATGTGACATAAGGACAGCAAAACCTGCCATCGCTAACGTCTTAGTGAATTTATGCATGATGTTCTCCGACTTTTTATAGTTGTCTTACGCTGCATTCCGCTGAATTGACTCAGGCCGGGACCAGCGTGAAAACGTTATCAGTAGGGTGTAGCCAAAAAACCAATCTGCTTTTAGGTGCCGTATACCGGCAATTCTGGTAACAGGTTTGCTGTTTAGCCAAATAGGACCGTAACAGTTTTAACGGGAAATTAGCGCCGGAAGATAGAGCGCTATCACACTTGGGGATTACAGCAGGATCGTGCATAGATATAGCGATTTTAGCCAAGCGTTAACTTTTGACTAACTTCACATAAACATCATGAGGAGCAGGATTGTGCATACTTGTAGCTAACGCCTCCTCACGCATCTCACTCACTCGCGCACAGGATGATCATCAGACATATTCATCCATATTTTTGGGAGTGAGAAGAATGACGCAAGGTGCAATTGCTCTTGGTCTGGATTTTGGCAGCGACTCCGTCAGGGTGCTGGCCGTGGACTGTCAGAGCGGCGCGGAGATCGACACCGACGTTGTCTATTATCCGCGCTGGCAGGAGGGTCTGTTCTGCAACGCGGCGCAAAACCAGTTCCGCCATCATCCACGTGACTATATAGAGGCAATGGAGCAGGCGATTGTGAATCTGGTCCAGCGCCTCGGCGCTGAGCGCAGCGCCAAAATTATGGGTATCGGCGTGGACTCGACCGGCTCAACACCCGCACCGGTCGATGAACAAGGTCAGGTATTGGCACTGCGTCCAGAATTCGAAAACAATCCCAATGCGATGTTCGTGTTGTGGAAAGACCACACCGCCATTGAAGAAGCCGAAGAGATCAACCGCCTGTGCCGCAGCGGCGATTTCCCCGACTACTCCCGCTACATCGGCGGCGTTTACTCTTCCGAATGGTTCTGGGCCAAAATCCTGCACGTTTCCCGCCAGGATGCCGCCGTGCGTGAAGCGGCGGCGTCTTGGGTTGAGCTGTGCGACTGGGTGCCCGCCCTGCTTTCCGGCACGACCGCTCCGGCTGACATGGTCCGCGGACGTTGCAGCGCGGGTCATAAAATGTTGTGGCATCCTTCGTGGGGCGGCCTGCCTCCGCGCGACTTCTTCAGCGCACTCGATCCTCTGCTGGTAGAAGACTTGCCTTATCCGCTGTTCACTGACACCTCCACCGCTGAGCAACCGGTCGGTACGCTGACCGCCGAATGGGCGCAGCGTCTGGGCCTGCCGCAGAGTGTCGTACTGTCAGGCGGTGCTTTCGACTGCCATATGGGTGCCGTTGGCGCAGGCGCACAACCTTATACGCTGGTGAAAGTGATTGGCACCTCCACCTGCGACATCTTAATTGCCGACATTGACCGGGTTAAGGATCGCGCCATTGGCGGGATTTGCGGCCAGGTCGAAGGCAGCGTCGTGCCGGGGATGATCGGCATGGAAGCGGGACAGTCGGCGTTTGGCGATATGTACGCCTGGTTCAGCCGTCTGCTGAGCTGGCCGCTGGTGCAGGCAATGCACGCGCATCCTGAACTTAAACCGGTACTTTCTGAGGTACAGAAAAACCTGTTGCCGGACCTGACTGCAGCATGGGCGGCCCATCCATCGCTGGATAACCTGCCGCTGGTGCTGGACTGGTTCAACGGACGCCGTACACCTTTCGCCAACCAGCGTCTGAAAGGGGTGATCACCGATATTAATCTCGGCACCCAGGCACCTGAACTGTTTGGCGGATTTATCGCCGCCACCGCCTTCGGTGCGCGCGCCATCATGGAGTGCTTCGAGCAGCAGGATATTCCGGTAGAAAACGTTCTGACCCTCGGCGGCATTGCACGTAAATCGCCAGTGATCATGCAGGTGTGCGCCGATGCGATGAACCGTCCGCTGCAAATTGTGGCATCAGATCAGTGCTGTGCGCTGGGTGCCGCTATTTTTGCCGCCGTCGCCGCCGGAGAATTTACCGACGTTCCTGCCGCGCAGAAAAACATGGCGTGTAGCATCGAACGTACCCTGTTGCCAGACCCGCAGCGCGTGGCGCAATACCAGAAACTTTATGAACGTTATCAGCAGTGGTGCAGCTCGACTGAGCCGCTGTTTGCAGCAAAAACGACTCACTGAATTCACCCTCTTATTTTGCAGGAGTAACAAATGGACGCGTTTAAACATCTCGAAGTCTGGTTTGCGATTGGCAGTCAGCACCTCTATGGCCCGGAAACATTGCGTCAGGTGAAAGAGAATGCCGAAAAGGTGGTCAATGGCCTGAACAGTGAAGCCGGTCTGCCCATCAAACTGGTACTTAAACCGCTGGTCACCACGCCGGACGAAATCACCGCACTGTGCCGCGAAGCCAACTACAGCCAGTCTTGTGTCGGCCTGATCACCTGGTTGCACACCTTCTCTCCGGCCAAGATGTGGATTGCCGGATTAACCATCCTGCATAAACCACTGTTGCAATTCCATACCCAGTTCAATGCCGAAGTGCCGTGGGACACTATGGACATGGACTTTATGAACCTCAACCAGACTGCACACGGCGGTCGCGAGTTCGGTTTCATCGGTGCGCGTATGCGTCAGCAGCACAGCGTAGTGGCGGGTCACTGGCAGGATGGCGAATCCCATCGTCGCATTGGCCAGTGGATGCGCGTCGCCGCGGCGAAAAATGAGAGTCAGAATCTGAAAGTCGCGCGTTTTGGCGACAATATGCGTCAGGTTGCGGTGACTGAAGGCGATAAAGTCGCGGCCCAAATTCAGTTTGGTTATACCGTCAGCGCCTTTGGTATCGGCGATTTGGTGGCAGTGATCAATGAAGTCAGCAAAAGTGACATTGATACACTGGTCGACGAGTATGAAGCCAGCTACCGCCTGACCGACACGGTTAAACTGCATGGTGAACGCCGTGAGAACCTGCTCGACGCAGCAAAAATCGAGCTGGGCATGACACGCTTCCTCGAACAGGGTGGATTCCACGCATTCACGACTAACTTCGAAGACTTGCACGGCATGAAGCAGTTGCCAGGCTTGGCGGTTCAGCGTCTGATGCAAAAAGGTTACGGTTTTGGTGGTGAAGGCGACTGGAAAACCGCCGCCCTGCTGCGCATCATGAAAGTGATGGCCGGTGGACTGAAAGGTGGCACCTCATTTATGGAGGATTACACCTACAACTTCAAAACCGGCAATGATCTGGTGGTCGGATCGCACATGCTCGAAGTCTGTCCGAGCATCGCCAAAGAGCAGAAACCCCTGCTCGACGCGCAGTACCTGGGTATAGGCGGTAAAGCGGATCCGGCACGACTGATCTTCTCCACCCCTGCCGGTCCGGCCGTTAACGCCAGCGTGATTGATATGGGCGACCGCTTCCGTCTCCTGGTTAATCTGGTCGATACCGTCGAACAACCACACGAACTGCCAAAATTACCGGTAGCGCGTGCCATCTGGAAAGCCCAGCCAACGCTGGCTACCGCAGCAGAAACCTGGATCCTTGGCGGCGGCGCACACCATACGGTGTTCTCACAGGCGCTGGATATTGACCATCTGCGTCTGTATGCCGACATGCATAATATGGAACTGCTGGTGATTGATAACGACACCACGTTGGCGGATTTCAAGAATCAAATTCGCTGGAATGAGGTTTATTTTAAACTTTGCGGTAAATAGACTTTGCGGAAAGTCGGGCCGTTTTAAGAGCAGGTTTTGGGCTGCTGCCCAAGCCTGCTTTTTAATTTCACTTTTAGCTTCAACTTCAAGACCTTGGGTTGCCACCCAAACTGGCTTTTTAAAATCAAGACCTTGGGTTGCCGCCCAAACTGGCTTTTTAAAATCAAGACCTTGGGTTGCCGCCCAAACTGGCTTTTTAAAATCAAGACCTTGGGTTGCCGCCCAAACTGGCCTTAAGAGGCGCCTATCGCCGCGCCTCTTAAGAATCTCCGGCTCTTTTAAAAACAGCAGCTACGCAGGTCACAATGGCCGTGTTTCAGGTATTTCAGTTATAGCCGCAAAACACCGCCGCGTTGCGGTTCCTTCATTTCGGGTTCGGACCAGCTCGAAAAAAGACTCTCGCCGTTTCTCACCTCTCATTCAGCGGCATTTTTGAAAGCGGCCTCGATATTTTAAAAGACAAACACAGACCATCTTCTTTTCTTCTTTGTTTTTTGATTTACATAGCCGCTAAGGGGCAGTCAAAAATGGCACCGGATGAGAGGTTCGAGACCTGAGGCTCGAATCCCGAAATACGGGGACGGCGCAGCCGTGACATTTTGCGCCGTGAACGGAAGTGGCTGAAACACGTTCCATGCTAGCCGCGAAGCTGTCGGTGTCTCAGAGAAAAACGCAGGAGTTCCAAGAGGAGGCGCGTTTACGCCTCCTTTTGGGCCAGTTTGGGTGGCAACCCAAGGTCTTGGCGTTGAAATTAAAGCCAGATTTGCAGTTAAAAGCGGTTCAGGGCCGCCACCCCAAAATACTCGATCACATAAATACGATAGAGCCGTTAGACATCTCAGGGTAAACTTCTGCGCCTTATAAGATGGGTTGTCCCAATTGAATGGACGATACCGTAATCATCTTGCACCGAACCGAAGGCTGACTATGTCTCAACAACCGATCACGCAGGAAAACAGCAAACCACGCATTGGCGGCTGGCTGTTGGCTCCGCTGGCGTACCTGATTGTTACGCTGATGAGCGTCGCGCTGATGTTGGTGTTGTTCTCCATGGCATTGTTCGTGCCTGAATCGCGGGAATATCTGCTGACCAATTCGCAGGCATTCACCCTGCAATGGTATTTCTCGATCGTCACCACCCTGGCGATGGGTGCCTTCACCATCGCGCTGCTGTGGCAGTTTTGCAAACGCACCCGGCATGTACCGAAAATGTTTATCATTTGGCTGCTATGTACCGTATTACTGGCGGTTAAAGCCTTCGCCTTCTCGCCGGTTAACGACGACATGGCGGTACGTAATCTATTATTAACGCTACTGGCAGCCGCCCTGCTGGTGCCTTATTTCAAACGCTCACACCGGGTGAAAGAGACGTTTACCGAATAACCCTGCGGTTACCCCGTTGTCCAGGGGGCGCTTATTTCAGATAATAAGCGGTGGTGGCGGTTGACCTGCTCGGTCAGGCGTCGATCTATTTTCAGTTATCTTCAGGCAATGTCATGACTTCATACCTGTTACTGTTCGTCGGCACCGTGCTGGTGAACAACTTTGTTTTGGTTAAGTTTCTCGGTTTATGTCCGTTTATGGGCGTATCCAAAAAACTCGAATCTGCCATTGGCATGGGATTAGCCACAACATTCGTCATCACGTTGTCGAGTATCTGCTCATGGATTGTCAACACCTTCGTGCTGATGCCGCTGGATCTGGTTTACCTGCGCACCATGGCTTTTATTCTGGTGATCGCCGTGGTGGTACAGTTCACCGAAATGGTGGTTCGCAAAACCAGCCCGCCGCTTTACCGTCTGCTCGGTATATTCCTGCCATTAATCACCACCAACTGCGCCGTGCTTGGCGTGGCTCTGCTGAACATCAATCAGGCCCATAATTTCATGCAGTCGGCGTTGTACGGCTTTGCCGCGTCGCTCGGTTTCTCACTGGTGATGGTGCTGTTTGCCGCTATCCGTGAACGCCTGGTCGTGGCTGATGTCCCTGCGCCATTCAAAGGCTCGTCGATTGCACTGGTCACGGCAGGACTGATGTCACTCGCCTTCATGGGCTTTACCGGTCTGGTGAAATTCTAATGTTTGAACTGTGGATTGCGATAGTTGCGCTGACGGCACTGGCACTGGTCTTCGGGCTGCTGCTGGGTTACGCCTCGCGCCGCTTTGCCGTTGAAGGCAATCCTGTGGTGGATCAGATTGACGATATTCTGCCACAAAGCCAGTGCGCGCAATGCGGCTACCCTGGCTGCAAACCTTATGCTGAAGCGGTTGCCAATGGCGACAATATCAATAAATGTGTGCCCGGTGGCGAAGCGGTCATGCTGAAGCTCGCCGCACTGCTCAACGTTGAGCCACAACCGCTGGGTGATGACGCCGCTGCCGCCGAACCAGTACGCACAGTGGCTTACATCGACGAGAGTAACTGCATCGGCTGCACTAAATGCATTCAGGCCTGTCCGGTGGACGCCATCGTGGGTGCCACCCGCGCGGTGCACACGGTGATCACTGATTTATGCACCGGCTGTGACCTGTGTGTTGCGCCGTGCCCGACCGACTGTATAGAAATGCTGCCGATTAAGACCACCACCGCCAACTGGAAGTGGGATATGAAATCCATTCCGGTGCACGTCATTCATGCGGAGTAAGCGGAACACCATGTTTAATCTGTTTTCCGCGCTCAAAAAAGACAAGCTGTGGGACTTCAACGGTGGTATTCATCCGCCGGAAATGAAGACTCAGTCCAGCCACGTGCCGCTGCGCCGTGCCCCGTTATCTGAGCGCTTTATCATTCCTCTTCAACAGCATCTCGGCCCCGAAGGTGAGCTGTGTGTGAAAGCCGGTGACCGGGTATTAAAAGGCCAACCGCTGACCACAGGCAGTGGCCGCACCGTGCCGGTTCATGCGCCAACCTCAGGGGTGATCACCGCCATTGAGCCGCATATCACCGCGCATCCATCCGGGCTGAAAGAGCTGTGCGTTCTGATTCGCGCCGATGGCGAAGACCGCTGGATTGATCGTGACGTTGTCACAAATTTTCGCCAGTTCGACGCTGCCCAGCTCAATGCACGTATTCATCAGGCCGGCATTGCCGGGCTGGGCGGTGCCGGGTTCCCGACCGCCAGCAAACTGCAGGGCGGGCTGACTTCTACCCGTACGCTGATCCTCAATGCTGCCGAATGCGAACCCTACATCACCGCCGATGACCGGCTGATGCAGGAACACGCCGGAGAGATCCTCGAAGGCACGCGTATTCTTTGTCATATGCTGAATCCTGAGCGGGTGATCATTGGCATAGAAGACAATAAGCCTCAAGCCATCAGGGCGCTGAAAAAAGCCATTAAAGCCGAGCAGACTGACGGTGTGACCATCGAGTTACGCGTGGTGCCGACCAAGTACCCTTCCGGCGGTGCCAAGCAACTGACCAAAATACTGACCGGCCTTGAAGTTCCCAAAGGCCACCATTCGTCGCACATCGGCGTATTAATGCAAAACGTCGGGACGGTGTTTGCCATTAAACGCGCGATTATCAACGGCGAACCGCTGATTGAACGCGTCGTCACGCTGACCGGCGAAGCGATGGCAAAACCAGGCAACGTCTGGGCTCTTCTTGGTTCGCCCATTGCCGACCTAATGGTCGAGGGCGCTCTGCGGCCACAGGGTACGCAGAAGATGGTGATCATGGGCGGCCCGCTGATGGGCTTCACTCTGCCATCTCTTGATGTGCCGGTGGTGAAGATATCGAACTGTCTGCTGGCACCTTCTGAAAGTGAAATGGGCGCGCAGGAACCAGAAGAAGCCTGCATCCGCTGTAGCTTGTGTGCGGATGCCTGCCCTGCGAGTTTACTGCCACAGCAGCTCTATTGGTTCAGTCGAGGTCAGGAGCACGAGAAAGCGCGCAACCATAATCTTTTTGACTGCATCGAGTGCGGTGCCTGCGCCTACGTCTGCCCAAGTAATATTCCGCTGGTACAGTATTACCGTCAGGAAAAAGCCGAGATCCGCGCCGTGGATTTAGAAACTGCCAAGGCCACCGAGGCCAAAGCGCGTTTTGAAGCCAAACAGGCCCGTATGGAACGAGAAAAACAGGCTCGTGAAGAGAAGCACCAAAAATCTGCGGTGAAGCTCAATACACCGCCGGTTGAAAAAGTAAACGCAGACAACGCTGCGGCTCCGACTGAGGAAGCGAAACATGAGTCCGTCAACCAAACCGATCCGCGTCAGGCGGCACTGGCCGCAGCTATAGCACGCGCCAAAGCTAAAAAAGCGGCAGCGACACAGGACATTCCGGTGGCTGCAGAGCCGATCACGACACCGTCAGCACCGGTTCAGACGGGCGATGACAACGCCCGTAAAGCCGCCGTGGCCGCGGCTATCGCCAGGGTGAAAGCTAAAAAAGCTGCAACGACTGGCGTGGTGGTAGAAGCCACCGACAGCACCCTATCGGTGACAACGTCACCAATGGAATCTGGCGCCGATGACAAACGCAAAGCTGCCGTGGCGGCTGCAATCGCCCGCGCTAAAGCCAAAAAAATGGCGACACAGCAAGAAGCGTCTGAGGAAGTAACAGCAGAACCCTCCCAGCAAGAAAGCGATCCCCGTAAGGCCGCTGTGGCTGCTGCTATAGCACGGGTTAAGGCCAAAAAAGCTGCCGGACAGCAAGAGGCGTCTGAAGAAGTGACAGCAGAACCAACACAACAAGAAAGCGATCCCCGTAAGGCCGCCGTGGCTGCTGCGATCGCCCGGGTTAAGGCGCGTAAAGCCGCCGCTCAGACAATGTCGAACGAGGAATAGATGGCCTTCAGAATCGCGAGTTCTCCTTTCACCCATAACCGGCAAAGCACCAGCACCATTATGTTGATGGTTATTTTAGCCTGTATTCCGGGCCTGCTGGCGCAGGTGTGGTTCTTTGGCTATGGCACGCTGGTACAACTGGCACTGGCGATGATCATCGCCTTGCTGACTGAAGGTGCTGTTTTACAGTTGCGTAAAATGCCGGTCAAAAAACGTCTGGGAGATAACACTGCGCTGTTAACCGCAGTATTACTGGGTCTCAGTCTGCCGCCGCTCGCACCCTGGTGGATGGTGGTGATCGGGACGATATTTGCCATTGTTATCGCTAAACAGATATACGGTGGTCTCGGCCAGAACCCGTTCAATCCGGCAATGGTCGGTTACGTGGTGCTGCTGATCTCGTTCCCGGTACAGATGACGACCTGGTTACCGCCGGATGCGCTGCAACATCACCCTGTCGGTCTGGTTGACACGTTAATGACCATTTTTACCGGCCATAATAGTCAGGATTTATCCGCCTATCAGTTACAGATGAATGTGGATGGTGTGACGCAGGCAACCCCTCTGGACGCCTTCAAAACTGGCCTGCGCTCAGGCCACAGCGCCGATCAGGTGTTGGCCGAGCCGCTGTTTAGCGGTGTGCTGGCGGGACTTGGCTGGCAGTGGATCAACCTTGGCTTTCTGGCCGGTGGCCTGTTCCTGATGGTGAAGAAAATTATTAGCTGGCATATCCCGGTCAGCGTATTAGTGGTGATGACCTTCTGCGCTACGCTGGCCTGGAGCCTCTCTCCGGAAGCTTACCCGCCACCGATGATTGGTCTGTTCTCCGGAGCCACCATGCTCGGTGCCTTCTTTATTGCCACCGATCCGGTAACCGCGTCGACAACGCCCAAAGGGCGTTTGATCTTCGGCGCACTGATTGGACTGTTGGTGTGGCTGATCCGCACCTACGGCGGTTATCCTGACGGTATCGCTTTTGCCGTATTGTTGGCGAATATCACCGTGCCGTTGATCGACCATTACACCCAACCGCGCGTTTACGGGCATCGCTGAGGACGGCATGGAAAAAGGTAAAATATTACAGACCATGCGCCGCCACGGCGTGACGCTGGCGGTATTCGGCGCGCTGATGACCAGCATGACAGCGGTAGTCAACATGCTCACCAAGCCAACGATTGAGCATCAGGCACTGTTGCAGCAGAAGACGCTTTTCGACGAGGTGATCCCGTCGGACGTCTATAATAACGATATGCAAAATGAATGTTACAACGTCACTGATCCATCTCTGGGCAACGCAACGCTCCACCGCCTCTATTTGGCGCGCAAAGACGGTATTCCCGTGGCAGCGGCGATTGAAACCACCGCGCCGGACGGCTATTCCGGTGCCATCCAGCTATTGGTGGCGGCGGATTTCCATGGCAAAGTCTACGGTACCCGCGTGTTGGAACAACATGAAACGCCCGGTTTAGGTGACAAAATTGAAGTGCGCATCTCCGACTGGATTAAGGCTTTTGCCGGCAAAATCATTAACAGCCCTGAGGATACTCGCTGGGCCGTTAAAAAAGACGGCGGTATGTTTGACCAGTTTACCGGCGCGACTATCACCCCGCGCGCCGTGGTACATTCGGTGAAACGCACTGCGCTTTTTATAGAGACCGTACCGTCTCAGCTTTCCCACCTCACCCCATGTGGAGCCCGTGATGAGTGAAGCCAGAAAGATAATTATTCAGGGTTTGTGGACCAATAACTCCTCGCTGGTGCAACTGCTGGGCCTTTGCCCGCTGCTGGCGGTGACATCAACCGCCACCAATGCCCTCGGCCTGGGACTGGCGACCACGCTGGTGTTGATCTGCACCAACGCCATGATCTCCGCCTTTCGGCGCTGGGTTCCGAATGAAATTCGTATTCCCATTTACGTGCTGATCATCGCCTCAGTCGTCAGTACGGTGCAGATGTTGATTAACGCCTACGCTTTTGGCCTTTATCAGGCGCTGGGAATATTCATTCCACTGATTGTCACCAACTGTATTGTGGTTGGGCGGGCCGAGGCCTGCGCGTCCAGCAGTCCGGTGCATTTGGCCGCGCTCGACGGCATGATGACCGGACTCGGCGCGACGGCGGCAATGTTCGTACTGGGTTCGATGCGTGAAATTCTTGGCAGCGGCGTGCTGTTTAACGGCGCTGATTTACTGCTCGGCAACTGGGCCAAAGTGTTGCGTGTGGAAGTGATTCATCTGGATAACCCCTTCCTGCTGGCGATGCTGCCGCCGGGCGCATTTATCGGCCTTGGTTTGTTGCTGGCAGGTAAATACCTGATCGATGAACGCCAGAAAGCCCGACAGGCAGCAAAAACACGGGCCATCCAGGCGCAATCTATGCCAAATGGCAATGCAGGCAATGCTTCATGAATAAAGAAAAACGCATCAGTATACTCAGCCGCCTGCGGGAAAATAACCCGCATCCGACCACCGAGCTGGTTTACTCCACGCCGTTTGAGCTGTTAATCGCCGTGTTGCTCTCAGCACAGGCTACCGATGTCAGCGTGAATAAAGCCACTGCGAAGCTCTATCCGGTCGCCAACACCCCGGCGACGATGCTTGAGCTGGGCGTGGACGGCGTAAGGGAGTACATCAAGACCATCGGCCTGTTCAACGCCAAAGCGGAGAACGTGATCAAAACGTGCCGCATTCTGTTAGAGCAACACAACAGCGTAGTGCCGGAAGACCGTGCTGCACTCGAAGCCCTGCCCGGCGTCGGCCGCAAAACGGCTAACGTGGTGCTCAACACCGCTTTCGGCTGGCCAACCATCGCCGTCGACACCCATATTTATCGTGTCTGCAACCGCACTCGCTTTGCCCCAGGAAAAACCGTGGAAGAGGTCGAAGACAAGCTGCTAAAAGTGGTTCCCGCCG
Organism: Ewingella sp. S1.OA.A_B6; assembly: GCF_049889095.1. Taxonomy (NCBI): domain Bacteria; kingdom Pseudomonadati; phylum Pseudomonadota; class Gammaproteobacteria; order Enterobacterales; family Yersiniaceae; genus Ewingella; species Ewingella sp. S1.OA.A_B6. Next base: position 1,175,403 of record NZ_JBLJFK010000001.1, read on the forward strand.
AGTTCAAACTCGACTGCCATCATTGGTTTATCTTGCATGGGCGCTATACCTGTATTGCGAGGAAGCCCCGGTGTGGGTCATGTTTGATTGAAGACCTTTGTGAGTTTAAAGAAAAAGTTGATTAAGTTTTTGGGCTTTGGGAAAGCTGAAGCAAATTTTTAATCTTTAAATCTAAATTCAACTTCAACTTCAAGACCTTGGGTTGCCACCCAAACTGGCCTGAAGAGGCGCCTATCGCCGCGCCCCTTCAGAATCCCCGGCTCTTTTAAAAACAGCAGCTACGCGGGTCACAATGGCCGTGTTCCAGGTATTTCTGTGATAGCCGCAAACTCCGCCGCTACGCGGTACTCTCCGTTCGGGCTTCAACCCGCGCAAACCCCACGCGGTTTTGCGCCTCTCCCTCGACGTCGTTTTGAACGCGGCCTCGACATTTTTAAAGACAAACATTGTGCTGGTTTTGAATTTTGAATTTTGAATTTAAAGAAGCTTCGGCCGTATTCAAAAATGGCGCTGAATGAGAGGTGAGAAACGGCGAGCGGGGTTATTGCGAGCCGGTCCGAACCCGAAATGAAGGCACCGCAACGCGGCGGCATTTTGCGGCTGTCACCGTGGCGACTGAAACACGGCCATTGTGACCCGCGCAGCTGGAGGAGCCTCATGAAAGAGCCCACGACCTTGAATTTGAATTTGAATTTGAATTTAAAGATTTAAAAGCAGGTTTGGGCTGCCACCCAAAAAACTCACCCTATGCGCCCCACGAACGGTAACCGCAGCGCCGGATCTTTGATATCTATCCCCAGATTAAGCCCCAGAACATTCACCTCAATACCTTCTTCAACGCCTAACGTAATAGCCAGAACGCCAAGAATAGAAACCTGAGCACCACGGCCTGAAGGCGGTAAGCCAATGGGATTGGTAATGGCGCGGTAATCTTTACCGATCGCGTTAGAGGGAAGATCCAATCGTAAATCAGGCACTTCCCGACCGATATGGGCGATAAACGTATTACTGTTCGGTCCGGGCCACGCGTGATAGGTGTGCGGGAAAGGATAACTTTTGATGGCCGCTTCTATCTTCGGGATCATCATTTCAGCTTGTGCACCGCGATGTTCCAACAGCAGCTTGGGTTGTGAACCAAACCAGTAACCGTCGGGAATGGCGTAATTGCGGCGAACCACATCGGTGCTGCCCCAGCTGACAACGTCATAGCGGGTGAACTGCGTTTCCCCTTCACGCTTGAAGATAATCCACGGATGCACTGCCACCAACCCGCGCCAGCCGTAAGTAGGCGCAGTATAAACCTGAACGATGGCAATATTTTTAAGCTTATGCGGATCGGGGGCTATACCGGCGGAATCCCGGCGCGCTGTTGACCAACTCTGGCCAACAAGTTCTTCACGTCCCTGCGTAGATTTCGCATAGCTGTAGCCGAATGACAGCAACAGAACGCAGACAAATCCAAGAGTTAACCATTTCATGGCCATCATGCTTTATTCCTTATTGCCTCTTGCTAAAAAAAGCCAAATTACGCAACGCTTACTGGGTAAACAATATGAAACCACGCAGAAGCACAACTTTATCTGCGCTGGTCCTTCACAGGTGCAAGCGCTAAAAACCAAACCTGAACGAGTGCTATTTTAAAAATCTGTGGCCGCATTCAAAAATGGCGCTGAGCAAGTGGTTCGAGACCTAAGGCTCGAAACCCGTAGCGAAGGAACCGCCTAAGCGGCGACATTTTGCGGCTGTCACCATGGCGACTGAAACACGGCCATTGTGACCCGCGCAGCTGGAGGAGTCTCATGAAAGAGCCCGGGAGTCCAGAGGGCTGCGGCGACTGGCCGCCCTCTGGTCGGTGTGGGCCGACGCCCACGACCTTGAATTTGAATTTGAATTTGAATTTGAATTTGAATTCAAAAAATTTTACTCAAGCTTTTTTAAAAGCCGACCTATTCGCTAAATAACCGATCAAATACATGTTGCAGGTGCCCCTGCATCGCCGCCCTTGCACCCTGCGCATCTCCTGCAAGAATGGCATCGGTAATGGCCTGATGGTCGGTGTTCATTTCGCGGGCGAAACCGGTATCGGTGTAGTGGGTTTCCAGACGCACAAAACGACGTGAATCTCGTTTGTCCCACAGGTACTCCATCATGTCACGCAGCACGTCGTTGCCGGTCATTTCACTGATCATCAGATGAAAACAGCGGTCCTGCTCCAGAAACGCATCGTTATTGATGTTGAGCTGACTCAGTTCGCGGTTAATTTCCACCAGCCTCTCGCGCTGATCTTTAGTGCCGTTTAACGCGGCTAATTCTGCCGTAGTGCTTTCATAGATCTGGCGCGCCCTGACCAACGATTCCAGGCTGAACTCTTCTTCCATGGCCGTTAGCGGTTGCAGGGGTAACGGGTTGCTGACATAGACGCCGTTGCCGGTGCGGATCTCAATCCAACCCGTAATTTCCAGTGCGATCAGCGCTTCACGAATCGATGAGCGGCTAACGCCAAGCTGTTTAGACAAGTCACGTTCGGACGGAATCATCTCACCCGGCGCAAATTGGGCGCTCTTAATACAGTTAATAAGAACGTTTGAAATCTGGCGGTACAGCCTTTCCACTTTTAGGGTAGGTAATTCCATTACTTTCTCCGGCTGAAGCTTGTTCTCTGGTTGGCACTCGTAGACAAAATTGCTGGCGATCCAAAAATTGCAGAGCAGATCACATTAATGACCCTTTTCATGCTGAATGATATGCAGGTCAGGTGGCCTGACCACCCTACCACCTGACCATGCAACGTGGTTAGCTTGAACGTTCTGCCAGCACCACGTCAAGAAAACTTAAACAAGTGATGTCACAGATTGCCTATTTTCCACCAGAGTAACGCGTTTTAAGTACACCCATTTTGAACACAAGGAGTTTTACATGGAACAAACATGGCGCTGGTATGGCCCGAAAGATCCGGTTTCATTGGATGACGTAAGACAGGCAGGTGCCACCGGCGTTGTCACTGCCCTGCATCATATTGCCAATGGCGAAGTGTGGCCGGTCGAGGAGATCAAAAAACGCCAGGCCGAACTGGCTGCAAAAAATTTGGTGTGGTCAGTGGTCGAAAGTATCCCGGTTCACGAAGAGATCAAAACCCGCAGCGGTGACGTCGAAAAATACATTGCTAACTACCAACAGTCGATCCGCAATCTGGCGGCCTGCGGCATAGATACGGTGTGTTATAACTTCATGCCAGTACTGGACTGGACCCGCACCGACCTGGGTTATTTGCTGCCGGACGGCTCGCGCGCCTTGCGCTTCGACCATATCGCCTTTGCCGCATTCGAGCTGCATCTGCTAAAGCGCGAAGGCGCAAAACAGTATTACTCGGCGGATGAGCAGGCTCAGGCGGCCGCTCACTTCAACGCGATGACCGACGCACAGAAAGAGACGCTTACCGCGAATATTATCGCCGGTTTGCCGGGTGCAGAAGAGGGTTATACGCTGGAGCAGTTCCGCGCCCGTCTGGCCACCTATGACGACATTGACAAGGGCAAGCTGCGCGAAAACATGGCGCATTTCCTGCGCAGCATCGTACCCGTGGCTGAACAGCACGGGCTGAAGCTGGCGGTGCATCCTGACGACCCGCCGCGACCGATCCTCGGCCTGCCACGCATTGTGTCGACTATTGAAGACATGCAGTGGCTAAAAGAAACAGTTGACAGTATTCACAATGGTTTCTGTTTCTGTACCGGCTCCTATGGTGTGCGCGAAGATAATGATCTGGTGAAGATGATGACCACCTTCGCCGACCGTGTGCATTTTATCCACCTGCGTGCCACTCAGCGCGAAGCGACACCGGGAAGTTTCCATGAAGCTGACCATCTTGACGGTGATGTGGACATGGTAGCGGTGATCAAAGCGATTCTGGCCGAAGAACAAACTCGTCAGCGTGCGGGTAATATGCGCCCTATTCCGATGCGCCCGGACCACGGCCATCAGATGCTCGATGACCTGCACAAGAAGACCAACCCAGGTTATTCGGCCATTGGTCGTCTCAGAGGGTTGGCCGAGCTTCGCGGCGTTGAACGCGCACTGAAGCAGACGCTGTTTGCTGAATAAGCCTCAATATCCTCCCTGATAAAAGGGAGGATAGCTCACTCACCCCAGGTTTTTTCCAGCACGTTAATCCAGTTTTTATGCGCTATTTTTGCCACCAATTCTTCACCGTAACCCGCCTCGCGCATCGCGTTGATTAACACCGGTAAGCCGCTGACATCTTTCATAAAAGGTGCCATTGATGCGCCGTCAAAATCCGAACCAAAGCCCACATGATCTTCACCCAGTTTTTCCAGCAGATAATCCAGATGGCGCAGGTAATCATCGATGCCAGTATTGGCATCGCGGGTTCCGTCTTCACGCAGGAAAGGAGTGGCAAAGTTGAGGCCGACAAAGCCTCCACTCTGTTGAATGGCATCAAGCTGAGCATCGGTCAGATTGCGTGACTGGGCACACAGTGAGAATGCATTGGAATGGCTGGCCACCAGCGGCGCACTGGAGACATCAGCCACCTGCCAAAAGCCCTTCTCATTGAGATGCGACAAATCCACCATGATGTGTTTGCGGTTACAGGCCTGCACCAGTTTCACACCCAGTTCGGTCAGCCCCGGTCCGGTATCGGGTGACGTATTGAATTTAAACGGTACGCCGTGCCCAAAGATATTCGGACGGCTCCACACTGGTCCCAGCGTTCGCAACCCCATCTGATACATCACATCCAGCATGTAGAGGTCCGGGTCAATCGCCTCTGCACCCTCAATATGCATAACGACAGCTAATGCCTGATTTTGCATCGCTGTGCGGATCTGCTGGGCAGAACGGCAAATTTTTACCACGCCCTGCGACTGTTCTTCAATCCGCAGCAAAAAAGCCATCATGCCAATTGTGACCTCACGCGCAAATTCGAAAGAAGGTGTTGGAGAAAAATCCGCATGCTTTTGAGTGCCTTCCAACAAAAAGCGGGGGTCGATATTCAGATCCGGCACGCTACTTGCAGAGTCAAAGCGTGGAGACGGTACCCAGGCGGCAAAAAGCCCGCCGGCAAAGCCTGCTTCACGACAGCGTGGCAAATCCATCTGTCCGCTGGCAGGTCCTTTTATGAAAGTCTGAGCAGCAGCTTGACGATGTTCAGTCCAGAGTTGCAGCAATACGTCGTTATGTCCGTCAAATACCGGCATCAGGCCGTGAGTTTCGTGCGCTACGTTATTCATAAAAAAGGTCTACCCTTGGTTAAGCATGGCAAAAGCCGCTGACAGTTTGCTTATTCACGGTGCATTCAACGCATGTTATTGCACTATCAATGAACAAATGAACACATGTTTCAGATTAGTTTATCTGAGAGCTGATGGCAGCGATTTAAACGCGTGACTGATATTCAATTAAAGCCACTAGCGTGCTTTCAAGTCAAGGTTCGGCCAAGATCATTTTCTATTTTTGATATAATTATCAATATCATGGGAGTTATTATGGTTACCAGACGTCAATTTGTTACCGGTTTTGCTGCTGTACCTGTCTTGTCCTATCTGAGCTTTGAACCTGTCTTTGCTGCCACTCCGACCTCTATCCTTGTGATGGCGATTAAACTCGACATCATTACCAGTCTTGACCCACACGAAGGTTTTGAATCGGTAGGCAGTGAAATCACCGGCAATATTTATCAGCAACTGGTGAAGCCTAAACTGGCTTCCCCTGACGAAATCGAAGGCGATCTGGCCGTGTCATGGACCGCCTCGCCGGACATGAAAACCTTCACCTTTAAGCTGGACCCGAAAGCCAAATGGGCCGACGGCAAACCGGTCACCGCTGAAGATGCCGCGTTCTCTTTACAGCGTTCGGTGAAACTGGACAAAAGCCCTGCCTATATCATCAACCAGTTCGGCTACACCAAAGATAACGTCGACAGCTTTATCAGCGCGCCCGATGCCGAAACGCTGGTGATCAAAACCGCTGAGTCGGCATCAGAATCTTTCCTATTGTATTGCCTGAGCGCTAACGTAGGCAGCATCGTGCAAAAATCCGCCTGTATGGCGAATCAGGTGGGCGACGATTTAGGCAATGCGTGGCTGAAGAAAAACAGCGCCGGTTCCGGTGCGTTCAAACTGCGTGACTGGAAAGTCAGTGAGTCGGTCATTCTGGAAACCAATAAAAATAACCCGCACGCCGGTAAGATTCAGCGCATTATCCTGCGCCACATCGTCGATCCTTCTGCGCAACTGCTGATGCTGAAAAAGGGCGATATCGATATTGCCCGTGACCTGAACACTGAGCAACTGCGTCCGCTGGTTGACGATAAAAACTTCACGCTGGTGCGCAAAGGCATCGCCGGCACCATGATGCTCTCCGCCAATACCGCGCACCCAAACCTGTCCAAACCGCAAGTGTGGCAGGCGATCAAATGGGCCATCGATTACAACGGCATCCAGCAGCATATCGTGCCGCTGACGCACAAAGTCCATCAGAGTTTCCTGCCTGAAGGCTTCCCGGCGGCGGTGAACACCATCATGTACAAGCGTGATGTCGCAAAAGCCAAAGCGTTGATGGCAGAAGCCGGTTTCCCAAACGGTTTTGAAATCACGCTCGATCACTACTCCTCTTCGCCGCAGGCTGACATCGTGCAGGCGTTGCAGGCGAATCTGGCTGAGATCGGTATCAAGGTCACGTTGTTGGCCGCCGAGAGCCGTCAGGTATTGACCAAAATGCGCGCCCGTCAGCAGCAACTGGCCTTCACCCAATGGGGTGCGGATTATTTTGATCCCAACTCCAATGCCGAAGCGTTCTGTAGCAATCCGGATAATACCGACAAAACCAAAAGCCGCACCCTGGCGTGGCGTTGCAGCTGGCAGGATCAGTCGATTTCCGATCTCAGCCAAAAAGCGCTGCACGAACCGGACCCGGCCACCCGCATCAAGCTCTACGAAGAGTTGCAGACTAAACATATGGAAAACAGTCCGTTTGCCATCATGATGCAACCGACGCTGACCGCTGCCTGCCGTCATGAAATCTCCGGCGTGGTGTTAACCGTAATGAGCACCAGCCCATATGACAAGGTTGTGAAAGCGTGAGCAAGAGACTCAATGGCTTTCTGAGTACCTGCATCAGCGTTTGTCTTACCTTGTTCGGTTTGTCGGTGGTGACCTTTTTCATTGGCAGGGTCATGCCGACCGATCCGGTACTGGCTGCGGTGGGCGACAACGCACCGCAGGCGGTAGTCGAACGTGTTCGTCATGAAATGGGGCTGGATCAGCCCCTATTGATGCAGTTCCTCCACTATCTCAATCAGGTGTTTCACGGTGATTTAGGCCGCTCCGCCCTGACCTCCAACCCGGTTACCACGGATATTGCTCGTTTCTTCCCCGCCACGCTGGAGCTGGCTACCGCGGCGATTATTATCGCGGCGGTGATCGGCATTCCGCTTGGCGTCTGGGCGGCAACGCGCCAGGGCAGTTGGATTGATCAGACCATCCGCGTGGTTTGTCTGGCCGGTCACTCCCTGCCGGTGTTCGTGCTGGCGTTACTCAGCCTGCTGATTTTCTACTCGGTGCTGGGCATCGCACCGGGACCGGGACGTCAGGACATCATTTATCAGGACATGATCCCGCAGGTGACCGGGCTGCTCACGGTCGACACCCTGCTGGCCGGTGATTTAGGCGCTTTCAGGGACGCGCTGGCGCACATGGTGCAACCGGTGCTGATCCTGGCCTATTTCAGCATGGCGTATATCACCCGTATGACCCGCACCTTCATGCTCAACGCCCTAAGTGGTGAATATGTCATCACCGCCCGTGCCAAGGGATTATCGGCGCAAACCGTCATCTGGAAGCACGCGTTCCCGACTGTCGGTGTACAACTGATCACCGTGCTGGCGCTGACCTACGCGGGCCTGCTGGAAGGCGCGGTGGTGACGGAAAACGTCTTCTCGTGGCCGGGCCTCGGGCAGTATCTCACCGTGTCACTGATGAACGCCGATATGAACCCGGTGATTGGCTCCACGCTGCTGATTGGCGCAATTTACGTGATGCTCAATCTGTTCGCCGACCTCCTCTACCGACTTCTGGATCCACGCGTAAAATGACCACTCTCTCTGCTTTACCGCAACCTCGCGCCGGTTCACGCGCCTGGCTGCTGGCCGATACGCCTCTGACACGAACGCAAGCCATCTGGGGACGTCGTTACCGCCTGTGGCTGGGCCTGCGTGCTAATCCTCTGGCTGTCATTGGCCTGTTTACCGTGCTACTGGTGCTGCTGATTTCAATCTGTGCGCCGCTGCTCACCCCTTACCACCCTGGTGCTCAGGACCTGGCTAATCGTCTGGCAAAACCGTCGTCACTGCACTGGCTGGGAACCGATGAACTGGGTCGCGATACCTTCAGCCGTATACTTTACGGTGGGCGGATCACACTCGGCATGGTGATCACCGTTGTGGTGATTGTCGCGCCGATCGGGCTGCTGATTGGCTGCGTGGCCGGTTATACCGGCGGCCTGCTGGACCGTATCCTGATGCGCATTACCGATATTTTTCTCGCCTTTCCGCGTTTGATTTTGGCGCTGGCGTTTGTCGCTGCACTCAAACCGGGCATTGAGAGCGCTATTTTGGCTATCGCCCTCACGGCCTGGCCTCCGTATGCACGTCTGGCCCGCGCCGAAACCATGCAGGTGCGCGGCACGGATTACATCGCCGCATGCAAGCTGACCGGTGCAACATCGGCACGCATCATTTGGCGGCACATCATGCCGCTGTGCGTACCCAGCCTGGTGGTACGCATCACGCTGGACATGAGTTCCATCATTATTACCGCCGCCAGCCTGGGTTTTCTGGGCATGGGCGCACAGCCACCTTCTCCGGAATGGGGCGCGATGATCGCCACCGCCCGACGTTTCCTGTTCGAAGAGTGGTGGGTGCCACTGATCCCGGCCGTGGCTATTTTCATCACGTCTCTGGCGTTTAACTTTCTCGGTGACGGTCTGCGTGACGTCCTTGACCCTAAGGAACGCTGATGCTGGTCGATATCAAGAATCTGCACATCACCTTTACGAGCCACAGTGGCAGTTTTGACGCCGTGCGCGGCGTGTCACTGTCACTCGGTAAAGAGAAATTCGGCATTGTGGGCGAAAGTGGTTCGGGTAAATCCCTGACGGCGCGCTGCCTGATGAACCTGCTACCCTCCAGCGCCAAATGCCGTGCCGACACACTCTCTTTCGACGGCATCGACCTGCGTAATGCCAGCGAAAAACAGATGCGGCAAATCCGTGGTAAACGGGTGGGGTTTATTTTACAGGACCCGAAATACTCGCTCAATCCGGTGATGCCCATTGGCAAACAGGTGGCCGAAGCCTGGCACACCCACAAAGGCGGCAGCAAGAAACAGGCGATGGAGGCTGCCATCGATTTGCTCGATCAGGTGCGTATCCGTGAACCCCATAAAGTCGCGCAGCGTTATGCCCATGAAGTGTCGGGCGGCATGGGCCAGCGGGTGATGATCGCCATGATGCTGGCACCGGACCCGGAACTGATGATCGCCGATGAGCCGACCAGCGCCCTTGACGCCACGGTGCAGGCAGAGATCCTACGCCTGCTTGACGACCTGGTATCCAGCCGGGGCATGGGGTTGATTTTAATCAGTCATGACTTGCCGCTGGTGTCGAAATTCTGCGATCGCGTGGCAGTAATGTATGCCGGTCGGATTGTAGAAACTTTGCAAGCTGGTGAACTGCTCAATGCGCAGCATCCCTATACCCGCGGCTTGCTGGAATGCCTGCCGTCACTTAAACATCCGCGTGCGCGGTTGCCGGTGCTGGTTCGGGACGAAGCGTGGAAAACATCATGAGTGAGATGATAGAGAAAACTAACGATAAGATAACCTTAGATAATTTACGCATTTCCTTTGGCGACAACGAGGTGGTAAAAGGGGTGAGCTTTAGCGTGGCGCCTGGCGAGTGCTTCGGTATCGTCGGCGAAAGTGGCTCAGGGAAATCCACTATTTTACGTGCATTGGTCGGCCTATATCCGTTCTGGCACGGCGGTATGATCATCGGTGGCGAACCTCAACTGCCGGTACGCCAGAAACGCTTTTACCGCCGCGTACAGATGGTTTTTCAGGATCCGTATGGTTCTCTGCATCCACGCCAGACCATTGACCGCATCCTGAGCGAGCCGCTGACCGTGCACGGTTTTCTCAATATTGAGAAGCGCATTGCCGATGCACTCACCGAGGTAGGGTTATCGCAGGCGGTGCGTTTTCGCTTTCCGCATCAGCTCTCCGGCGGACAGCGCCAGCGGGTCGCGATTGCCCGTGCGTTGATTTCAGAGCCGGAGATCCTGCTGCTGGATGAGCCCACTTCGGCGCTGGATGTCTCCGTTCAGGCGGAGATCCTCAACCTGCTGACCGACCTGCGCGAACGCCGCAAACTGACTTATATTCTGGTCAGCCACAACCTGGCGGTCGTTACGCATCTTTGCACCAGAATTGGCGTAATGATTGGTGGTGAAATGGTCGAGCTTCTGAGCGCAGACGATTTACGGGCAGGACGTGTCACCCACCCGCATACGGCAGAGTTACGATCGTTAAGTCTCAGTCTTGAGGAGCCGGGTTAAACCAACGCCAACGCGGTTTTAACGGGCAGCCAGGGCTGCCTTTCAATCACAGATTAACGTTACAGGGGATCAGGAATGACATCCACCCTAAGAAAATCAGAACACACATTACAGTGGCAGTCAGCGCTGACTGCAGCCAACAGTATTACCGAAAAATGGAACCAGCCCGGTGAGCCGGGGGGGGCTATCACCCTGTTTGACAGCGGTTCGCTTCAGGGTCATACCTCAGGCGGTCTGGCCAATCTCACCACCGGTGAGCGTTTCAGTATCGACAATGTGGTGCGCTATGCCTCGGTCACCAAGCATATTTTCGCCACGCTGGCGCTGTATCACAGCGATGCAGGACTCTCCCTCAATGACACACTCGGCCAATATTTACCCCTGTTGAAAGCACCCATGTCGCAGGTGACTATTGGTCAGGCGCTGGACATGACCGGCGGCTTGCCCGACGTGCGTGAAACGCTCTCCTTGCTGGGCGTATCGGTCTATGACGCCAGCGAGCCGGACGCTATTCTCGAATTCCTGTCACAGGATGGTGCGCTGAACTTCCCGGCGGGCACTGAAATTTCCTACTCCAATACCGGCTACCGCCTGGTTGAAGCCATTTTAAACAGCAAAGGGATCCTGTTCGAAGACTTGCTGCAACAGCACATTGCCCGGCCACTGGACATCGCTCTGCATGCGCCGGATAGCTGGTTTGACGTGGTTCCCGGCCTGATTCCCGGTTACTGGAAGGATAATTCCGTCTGGAAAACCACCAGCGCTGGGTTACATCTGTCAGCCTCGGGCAGCCTGACCGGCAGCCTGCGCTCGCTCACGGTATGGCTGCAAAGCCTGTTAGCGAACAGCGGTCCTGGTGCCGGGATGCTGGAAAAACTCTCCGCTCCGCGCCATCTGCATGGTGATATTCTCTCCGCTTATGGGCTGGGAATCACTTCCGTCGAGATTGGTGGCCACAAAGTGTACGGCCATGGCGGTTCTCATGCAGGTTATAAGACCTATTTCCTGCTGCATCCGCAACTCAACGCAGGTATCGCGCTGGTCTCTAACCGCGAAGACACCGCCGCCTATAGCGCTGCGCTGGAAGTCATGTCTGCCCTGCTCGGCAGCCCATTACCCGCACGCAGCAACGCCATACCCGACGGACTTTACGCCAGCGTCGCAGAGCCTTACTGGCTCAAAATCAGTCAAGGTGTCGCCAGCTATCTTGGCGCAGGTGATAATCTGTATCAGGGGACGGATGAAGGCGAGGCTATTTCGCTTTCTGCCCATATGCCGATGCGTCTGCGCTGGGATGGTTACGCGATAAAGGGTGAAATTGGCCATGCAACGCGTCAATTTGTACCGGTAGAACCCAATGACTGTCTGGAGAAAGTACAGGGCTGCTGGTTCCACCCGGAATCAAAAGCGGCGTTTGACATCGAAGGTGACCAGTTGCTCATGGGCGTTGGTCCCCTGCGCAGCCGTGGCACGCTAACGTCGCTCGGCCAGGGTCGTTTATTGGTAGAAATGCCCGACGGGCCCTGGCAAAAGTCGTTCTGTCTCTATTTCCAGGGCTACAATGTCCGGTTAGTCTCCAACCGCAGCCGGGTGTTGAGTTTCCGTCGTTCTCTATGCCTCCAGCTCCCATAATTTATGTCTGATCAGTTGTTTGAGTTTAAGTGCTGCCTGACTTTGAGGTTGATCTCTGCGGCTAAGCAGAATCACTTCAAACGGCAGAGCTTCAACGACGGGCAGGATTTTAAGCTGGTCGCTATAACGCCTGGCGGTGAAGGTATCAACCACACCGACACCGCCGCCAGCCAACACCAGATCGGCGATCACCGAGTAGGTTTTAATGTGCAGTTGCGAACGCGGCGTCAGGCCATTTTCACGTAATACGCGACTGAGTACCTGACCGAGAGGGTCTTGCTGTTGCAGCATCAGTAAATCGTTGTCGCATAGCCAGCTCAGCGAAACCGGTCCTTCCTGCGGGCTGTCGGCGGGTAACAGTGCCACCATGTCGGCGCGGTAGATAGACTCAGACACCAGTTCTGATGATACCTGCTCGCCGAAAGCCAGTGCGAAATCCATCTTATAATGCAGCAGGTCCTGGCTCAGCGTGTTGAAATGACCCGTCACCAGTTCAACGCTACCGCCGGGTATCTGACGGCGAAAATCCACCAGCACGGGTGCCATCACACTGTGGCCCAGTGAGTGCGCCGAGCCAATACGAACATGCTGCCCTTCGCCCTGGCGTAACTGTTCGGCCAGTACGCCAATGGCCTGAATGTGGCTGAACAACGCCTCCACTTCCGGCATCAGCCGTCGGCCTTCCGGCGTGACGATCAATCCCTGCGGGCTCCGGTCAAACAGCGTAAAGCCCAGTTGTTGCTCAGCATGGTTGAGCACCCGGCTGACATTGGGCTGGGATACATTAAGCAACCGCGCAGCACCGCTGACGCTGCCCGCCTGTAAGACCGCCTGAAACACTTCGATATGACGTAAGCGCATGCGCTCCTGCCTCTTCACAAAATCCGATATTGCAATATACCCAAAATCATTCGCGTCGCGGGAAGGTGACACACCAGCGCCATGAAGGATGAAAGGTTCGCTGTTTTATTTCTGCGTTGAAGCGAGATAGGAGAACGCACTGAGTAAGCTGATGATGGGCGCAACGCTGGCGCTGGTGTAACTGACGGTAACGGCATCAAGGCGTTCGACGCCAGGGATTAACATAAACAGATCCGCCAACACCGGTTTAGCCACCATCAGTTCGAGCGTATAGGGCGATGAGAAACGGTTGGTGATGCCCGGCACGGCTTTGGTGACGGCCAGGGTAGCCTGTTTGCGGATCTGGGCGCGGGCAATGGACGGGCTGTCAGATTCAGCGGCGTTGGCGGAGATCGCGCGTTTCACACAAACAAACTGTGCATACGGATAGTGCTGGTTAATCCATCTTTCGAGCTGGTCGTCGCCGGTCACCAGCCACAATGGCACGTTGAGTTCAGCCGCAGCAGCCGCATAAAGATCGCTCTCACCGACCACCTGTCCGTTCAGTTTTACACGGTAAAATGCACGCCCGTTGATGGTATGTGCCAATACTCCGGCTTCACCCGCCGCAGTATGAAAACCCACCAGCATCAGGCCGTCGTACTGCTGTTGCGCAATGCCTTCTATCATCGACAACACCCGGGGTTTGCCCTGAACCAAACGCGCTCGCGGATCGATATTTTCAGCCCGCAGGTTTTGCATGGTCGCGTGGCTGTCTGCGACCGTAACGGTCGTTGCACCACCGGCAAATGCGCCATCAATCGCGGCATTCACTTCCTGCTCCATTAATGCACGGGCGGCGTCATAGTCCGTATTGCCGGGGCTGCACTGCTCAGGACGCATCACGCCCGCCACGCCTTCAATATCGGCAGAGATGAAAATTTTCATGATAGGTTCTCGTTGTAGTGATCCAAAATATCCCGCAAAGAAACGCGGTGATGGCCGCGAAATCCGGTAACAGACTCAGCACTGAGCATGGCGTCCTGCACCGCCTGTTCGGTGGCATCTGCGGCCAACGCCAGCAAGGGGTCAAGATCCCGTTCGGCGGTCAGAGTGCCCTGACGCTGAGTGGAAAACGCCAGCGAAATATCGCCCGAGCCGTGGCCCCAGTGACTTCCCAGACGGCCTAAACCGGCACCGGCCCGTTTGGCGATGCGCGTCAGTTGACGGCTGTCGAGATAACGGTCACAGGCCATAATAATAATCACAGAACCGGCGTCAACCTGCGGTGCAGCCTGCGCTAAACGTTGTTGAATCGCCGCGCCAGCCCGCACGCCATCAAGCGTAAGTTCAGACAGCGTACCAAAATTTGCCAGTACCAGAACGCCAAGCGTGGCATTAAGCGTCTCGCACCAGCGCGACGCAGTGCCAATGCCGCCCTTCAGACCGAAACAGCTCATGCCGCGCCCCGCGCCTACACTGCCTCGGGCGAAGTCGCTGCGGGCGGAATCCAACGCCGCCAGCACGTTGTTTTCGGTTACCGCCATCGCCTGAATATCATTGAGATAGAAATCGTTGCATTCGAGGATCAGCGGATTGATGGTCGCATCCGGGCGGCCGATTTGCGGAAACTGCTGGCAACTGCGCTTCACCAGCGCGTTGAATAAAGTACCGGTGGCAAAGGTGTTGCTGAGCAGAATCGGCGTTTGCAGTTCGCCCAGTTCCATCACCTGAATCAACCCCATCGGTTTAGCAAAACCGTTGAGTACCGAGACACCACAGGCCAAAGGCTGCGCATATAGATTGTCGCCCGGAGGCACAATTGCGGTGACGCCGGTCTGCACGTCACCCACCGCCAGCGTGCTGTGGCCGACGGTGACGCCCGTAACGTCGCTCAGACTGTTGGTCGGTCCGCAGGGAAAACGCGGGCGAAAAATCTGCCGTTTGTCAGCCCAGCGCCTGAGCAGCGCATTCAGGCCTGCCCGGGAAAAATCATCGGTTTCTTTGGTCATTTCTTCAGTTTAGGATCCAGCGTGTCGCGCAGGGCGTCACCCAATAGGTTAAAAGCCAATACCGTGAGGAAGATAGCAAGACCGGGGAATACGCTGACATGCCACTTTCCGGCCATCATCATGTTGCGACTCATTGCCAGAATATTTCCCCACTCAGGCACATCCGGCTCAGGGCCGAGGCCGATAAAACTAAGGCTGGCCGCGGTAAGAATACTGGTACCGATGCGCATGGTGAAATAGACAATCACGTTCGAGAGTGTGCCGGGTAAAATATGGCGCAGCAACACCACCCGGTCAGGCGCACCAACGCAGCGCACCGCTTCAACATAAGGGCTTTGTTTGATGGATAACGTGGCGGCACGCACGATGCGCGCAAAAACCGGCACACTGAATACGGCGACGGCGATAATGACGTTATTAAGGCCGGGGCCGAGGATCGCCACCACCGCAATGGCCAGCAGCATACCAGGGAAAGCAAACAGCACGTCTGAGCCACGCATGATCAGCATATCCAGCCATTTGCCGTAATAACCGGCCAGCAGTCCGAGGAACACGCCAACGATCATACCGAGCGTTACCGAGAAGACGCCAACGTACAACGAAATACGCGAACCATAAATAATACGACTTAACACGTCGCGGCCCAGATCATCGGTGCCAAACCAGTGAGCCGCCGAAGGGCCAGACCCAAGCGCCATCCAGTCCGGCGTCATCGGGTCATAAGGAGCCAGCCACGGTGCAAAGATGGCGATAAGCACCAGCAGCAGAATAAATCCACCCGCCACAACAGCCATCGGATGACGAATAAACGCGTGGAAAAAATCATACCAGGGGGAACGGATGTCGTCGTTCTGCGGTACAGGCGTGACAATTACGGACTCAGTCATAGTGCCTCCTTAACGCAGACGGATAGCCGGATTAACCACCGCATAGAGCAGGTCTACCAGCAGGTTAATCAGGATAAATTCGAACACAAACAGCATTACCAGCGCCTGAATAACCGGCTGGTCCTGCGTTTTTATCGACTCAATCAGCAGCCATCCAAGACCCGGCCAACTGAACACGCTCTCTACAATGATCGAACCGCCAAGCAGGAATCCAAATTGCAGACCAAGCATGGTGATAATCGGGATCAGCGCATTGCGCATGATGTGCTTCCAGGTCACCCGCTTCGCGCGTAATCCCTTGGCGTTGGCGGTGCGTACATAGTCCTCCTGCGCCACGTCGAGAAACGCGGAACGGGTAAAACGCGCCATCACTGCCGCCACGGAAGATCCCAGCGTAATAGCCGGTAAAATGATATCGCTGGGATGGTTAAACCCGCTGACTGAAAACAGCCCGAATGGCATGGCGACGAACTGGATCAACAACAGCCCCAGCCAAAAGGGCGGCATAGAAATCCCGCCGACCGCCATGCTCATCAGCGTCCAATCCTGCCATTTTCCGCGCTTTAGCGCCGACACAACGCCGATCACCAGCCCCAATACTACCGACCAGGTGAAACCGGCCAGCGCCAGCAATAGCGTCGGCATAAAGCCGCTTTCAATTACGCTGCTGACCGGCTGACGGGTACGGTAGGTCGTGCCTAAATCGCCATGCACCATACCGTCGAGCCAGCGCCAATACTGCGCCGGCAGCGGATCGTTCAGGCCAAGCAGTTGCCGCGCTGACTCCACCGCTTCAATCGGTGCATCCTGTCCAGCGTAAATGCGCGCAGGGTCACCCGGTAGCAGCTTGATGAAACCAAAAACCAGCAGCGATACCACCAATAGCACCGGGATCATTTCCAGCAGTCGGCGTATAAAATAGGTCAGCATAAATGTGTTTCCCGTGAATTCAGTTAACTCCCTCCCCTGCGAAAAGAGGGTTGGGGCGGGGTATAGCAGGCAACTCTGGAATTGTTGGTAAACCCCCTCCCAGCCTCCCCCCTTCGCAGGGGGAGGAGAAAAAATTACTTAAACTCTGCCTGATTGAAGATCAACGAACCGTCTGCCAGCATATAGACGCCGGAGAGGTCTTTGCTCTTGCCGACCAGATTGTCCGGTACGCCAAGGTAGGCAACCGGTGCATCTGCCCACAACAGTTTTTGCGCGTCGGCGTAGGCCGCCTGGCGTTTGGCAGGATCGGCAGTTTGCAGGCCCGCAGTAATGGCCGCATCCACCTGCTTGTTGCTGTAATAAGAGACGTTATAGCCGGTCGGGATCCAGGATTCGGTGGCGAACAGCGGACGCAGCGCCCAGTCGGCATCACCGGTTGACGCTGACCATGCACCGTAATACATCTCGACTTTGGCATCGGCCGGTTTCGGCGTACTCCACAGACGCTGGTTAAGTGAGCCGGAATCCATCGGCACCAGTTTGATTCGGATGCCAATCTGCGACAGTTGCTGCTTGAGGAACTGGCCGCTGCGGATGCGGTCGGATTTGTTGGAGCTCCAGAGTTCAACATCAAAGCCCTTCTCATAGCCGGCGGCTTTCATCAGCTCTTTCGCTTTAGCAATGTTGTAGCTGTAATCCGGAGTGGTCTGCTTTTCATAGAACTGGACGTTTTTCGGCAGTGGCGACGTAGATGGCGAACCCAGACCCGCAAAACCTACTTTCAGCCACAGATTACGGTCGATGGCGTAGTTAATTGCCTGGCGCACACGCACGTCTGAGAACTCTTTTTTCTGCGTATTGAATGCAACGTAATAAAGGTAGATGCCGGGATTTTGCGAAATATCCAGTTTAGGATCGTTTTTCACGGTATCGACTAAATCAGAGGGTAACGGATACACAGCATCCACGCCGCCGGACTTGAGTTTTGCTACCTGTGTGGAGTCTTCCGGTGTCGGATAAAGCGTCACGGAATCCACTTTTGGCCACCCTTTTTGCCAGTAATTGTCATACTTCACCAGCTTGACGTCTTTGCCCTGCTGCCATTCGACAAATTTAAACGGCCCAGTTCCTACCGGATGCACACTGAGATCCTGCTCGTTCGGATACTGTTTCAGCGCCGCCGGGCTGTGCATGACGGCTGACGGATGCGCCAGCGTGTTGATCATCGCGCCAAAAGGTTTGTTTAGGGTGATTTTTACCTGATACGGCGTCACGACATCGACCGATTTAATCATGCTGAACAGGGCATTACGTTTCAGATGATTGGCAGGATTGGAGAGCCGGTCGAGGTTAATTTTCACCGCGTCGGCGTTAAACGGTGTGCCGTCCTGGAAGGTCACATCATGGCGCAGGTTGATGGTGAATTCGGTGGCGTCAGCGTTGCTGGTGTAATCGGTGGCCAGTACCGGCACGATCGCCATTTTGCTATCAAACTGGAATAGACGCTCAAAAATAGCGCTCTGCACCGAGTAACTCAGGGTGTCGGTGGTGTCATGCGGGTCAAACCCGGTCATGTCGGCGTACATGGAGATGCGCAGGTCTTTGGCCTGGGCCGAGGCTACAAAACAGAGTGCCAGTGCAGCAGCCACTAAGCTTTTACGTAAAAAAGTCGATTGCATGTACTTCTCCTGTGTGTCCCAAAAATAAGCGTGAATTATGTCTCTGACACCCAATGGTGCGGGCTTACCCGCCGATATTGGATTTTTTCTATCTGCATTCCCGCCGGATGGACCGGCGATTTCACTTCCACATCATCAAAGCTGCGCGTCGTCCGCCGTGACGGGTCCGCCACCGGTACGGAGCTAAGCAAGCGACGGGTGTAAGGGTGCTGAGGTGAGCTAAAAATCGCCTCCCGCGGGCCGATTTCCACAATCTGGCCGAGGTACATCACCGCCACGCGGTTAGCGATGCGCTCCACCACGGCCATATCGTGGGAGATAAACAGCCAGGCCACACCGGTGTCGCGCTGTAAATCCATCATCAAATTCACCACCTGCGCCTGGATAGACACATCGAGCGCTGACACGGCTTCATCGGCGATAATCACCTGCGGCTGCAAGGCCATCGCGCGGGCAATGGCGATACGCTGGCGCTGGCCACCGGAGAATTCGTGCGGATAACGCCGCGCATGTGACGGCTCCAGCCCGACGCTTTTGAGCAGTTTGTTTACTGTGGGAGTGGCGTGCGCCAACGACTTCGCCAGTCCGTGCAGTAGCAGCGGTTCAGCAATGGAAAACCCCACCGTTAAGCGCGGATTCAAAGAGGCATAAGGGTCCTGAAATACCATCTGGATTTGACGGCGCACCGCCTGAAACGGCTGGTCGCGCAGCATGGTGATCTCCTGGCCTTTGAGATAAATACTTTCAGACTGGCTATCCGCCAGGCGCAAAATTGCCCGGCCGGTAGTGGATTTACCACAACCGCTCTCGCCCACCAGTGCCAGTGTTTCGCCCGGCCAGATGGAGAAGTCGATCTGCTCAACCGCATGAACCTCTTTGGTTAACCGCGAAAGCACGCCGGAGCGGATCGGGTAACAGACGCGCAAACCGCGCACGTCAAGCAGCGGTGGCACGTCGTAATTGGCGGTCATTTGATCACCGTGATCCGCTAAGACCTGAACATCATCAGGGGCAATCGGTTGCGTTTCTGGCGAAGAAAAAGTGTTCAACAGCGGGAAACGGCGTGGCCATTTCAGACCCTGCATATCGCCAAGTTTTGGCACCGCAGCCAGCAGAGCACGGGTATAAGGATGCTGCGCGTTGGCGAAGATATCGGTCACGCTACCCTGCTCCACCACGCGGCCCTGATACATCACCACCACGCGGTCGGCAATTTCGGCGACCACGCCCATATCGTGGGTAATAAACATCACCGACATATCGGTGCCCTGTTGCAAGTCACGCAGAATTTGCAGAATGCGTGCCTGCACCGTGACGTCGAGTGCGGTCGTCGGTTCATCAGCAATCAGCAGCGCAGGATCACAGGACAGTGCCTGAGCAATCATCACCCGCTGGCGCATACCGCCGGACAGCTCGTGCGGATAACAGTGTAAAATACGTTCGACATCAGGAATACGCACCTGACGCAACAGCTCACGGGCCTTGTCGAGAGCAGCTTTCTTGCCGCAAATATGGTGATCGAGCAGCGCTTCTGTGAGCTGGTCCCCCACCCGCAGCACCGGATTGAGCGAGGTCATAGGCTCCTGAAAAATCATCGCCATCTCCTGCCCACGCAGTTTGCGTCGTGCCTCGGCGGACGCCGCCACCAGCGGGTGACGCTGGCCGTCGCGGGTAAAGAAGTCGATGTCACCGCCGTTAATGTGGGCGGAATCAGGCAACAAGCCCATTACGCTCAGTGAAGTGACCGATTTCCCGGAGCCGCTTTCGCCGACTACCGCCACCACTTCACCTTTATTAATAGAAAAGGAAACGCCTTTTAGTGCCTGGGTCTGGCCCTGACGGCCAGAAAAAATGACCGACAGGTTGTTCACCTGCAGAATGGGCCGGTGAGGCTTGTCCGTTGACGCAGTTTGCGCATCGCTGGGGTTGTCTTGAGTGGCCGGTTCTGTATTCAAAAAGCGTCTCCTTAGGATGTAAACAGGGGAATTACAACCAGATTTCACCCTGGTGATAGTGCAGTGCCGGTTCGGCGTCCTGTGCCAGCCAGATAGGCCCGTCGAGATCGACCCGTTCCGCCTGCACGGCGACGGGCAGCGCCGCTTCCATGGCAATCGACGAACCGAGCATGCAGCCCACCATGATCCGCAGGCCCTGTGCTTTAGCCTCGGTGCACATAGCCAGCGCCTCGGTCAGCCCACCACATTTGTCCAGCTTGATGTTGATCATCTCGTAACGGTCGCGCAATTTTGCAATGTCTGAACGTTGATGGCAGCTTTCATCGGCGCATACCGGAATCGGATGCAAACAACGTACCAGATCGTGATCATCACCGGCAGGCAGCGGTTGTTCGATCATCGCAACATTGAAGCCATGCAAGGTATGAAACAGACTGTCGAGATCCAGCCCGGCCCAGGACTCATTGGCATCCACCACCAGCGTGGCATGCGGTGCCGCATGGCGGATAGCCGCGACCTTCTCAACAATCTGCTCGCGGTTAAGTTTAATCTTCAGCAACTTAGCGCCACCTGCAACCGCTTCTGCAGCGGCGGCCACCATGTTCTCAAGTGTATCCAGACTCAGTGTTTCAGCGGTGATAACCGTCGCGGGGGGCGTCATTTCCAGCAGTTGCCAGACGGTTTTTCCCTGACGTGCGGCATCCAGTTTCCACAATGCGCAGTCGAGAGCATTACGTGCTGAGCCCTGTGGCAGTGCCTGTTGTAGTGCCTCGCGGTTTAATCCCTGCTCTATTTGTGACTGGATCAGCACCAGTTGCTCGGTAACGCTCTCTGCCGACTCTTGATAGTGTGGCGTCGGTGTACACTCGCCGGTCCCGCTGTACTCGCCATCAGTCAGATGCACACGCACCACGGTAACAGCAGTGCGCGCGCTGCGCGAAATAACAAAAGGCCGGGACAGCGGCAGCTCCAGCGTTTCAAAAGTCATGGTGGTCATTAGCCGTTGTCCTTAATCCACTGCGCCATTTCCTGAATACCGAAACGTACCGGATCAGTCGCCGGAACACCGAATTCCGCCGTAATATCCGCCAGCGCTGTCCGCGCTTCTTCTTCGCTCACGCCGGAGGTATTGAGGGAGAAACCGGCCAGTTTCACATTCGGGCTGGTCAGTTGCGCTGCCGCCAGATTGGTGTCCACGCACTCACGCAGGGTTGGCATCGGCTGGTGCGGTAAATGACGCATATGCGGGCGGCCCAGTTCATGACACATCACCAGCAGATGGGCCTGCGCACCATGGATCAGTCCCATACTGACACCGGCAAACGACGGGTGATACAGCGAGCCCTGACCTTCGATGATATCCCAGTGATTATGATCATTGGCCGGGGAAAGCGCTTCCACCGCACCGGAGATAAAGTCGGCGATCACTGCATCAATGGCGATACCCGCACCGGCTACCAGCACACCGGTCTGCCCGGTAGCGCGGAATTCTGCGTTAAGATCCAATTCGCGCATGGCGGCTTCGAGCGCCAGCGAGGTGTACATTTTGCCAACCGAACAGTCGGTGCCGACGGTCAGAATTCGTTTGCCGCTGCGTTTAATGCCGGTGCCAGTATCCAGCGCCGGGCGCATATGACGGACATCGAACAGCTCTACTTGATGCTCTTTTGCCAGTTCTACCAGTTCAGGAATATCGTTTAGGCCCTGATGCAGACCGTTGGCGACATTGAGTCCGTTGCGGATGGCCGTTTTGATCGAGTCCAGCCAATGGGCAGGCAGCTTACCGCCTGAGTTGGCAGTGCCGAGCACCATTGTTTTTGCGCCCCGCACTTTGGCAGTAGCGATATCCATCTCTTCCAGTCCAAGGGAGACCGAATCTGTAGCCAGACGGATCTGGCCGACGCAGGAATCAGGACGCCAGACGTAAATGCCACGCGCCGTTTTCGCCGCCAGCGGATCCATCACATCACCGAGGAACAGCAAATACGGCATGGGAATATGTTGCATGTCAGTTTCTCTCCAAAAAATGTCAGGGAACAGATCCGGTTTTTGTCACCGGTGAGACTGACTATTTCATGCGGGAGCAACGCTTGCGAATACTTGTTTAGTGGGGGGGTATACCTTTACGTTATAGGTAATTATTTAATTGATAAGAGTAAGATTTTAGCGAATTAATAACGTTGGCAAGCACGACATCACAGGCATAAAAAAAGGCAGAGCCAATGAGCTCTGCCTTTGGAATTACCATTTTCAGACACAGAAATGGGTAATAACTCGTGGTTTTAACTTAGAAACGATAAGTCAGGGAGACTGTCATAACGTCATCGTTATTCAGGCCCAGTTTGTTGTCGTCTTTCAGTTGGTTGATCTGGTAGTCAGCGTAGGCATACATGTTTTTGTTGAAGTAGTAAGTCGCGCCAACTTCAAAATATTTCACCAGGTCTGCATCGCCAATACCGTTTTCGATGTCCTGCGCTTTAGACTGGACGTAACCTACAGAAGGACGCAGGCCGTTTTCGAACTGGTACTGAGCAACAAATTCAATGCCCTTGGTTTTATTGGCATAACCCGCCTGCGCTGGCGTCACGCCGACACCAGGCACGCTGATGTTGGTCATGTTGCGAGTTTCGTTGTACATCGCCGCCAGGTAAAGCTGGTTAGCGTCGTATTTCAGGCCAGTTGCCCATGCAGTCGCTTTGTCGCCTTTACCGTAGGTCGCGCTGGTTTGGCCATTAGTACGGTCAGAAGAAGAACCTGCCAGTACTGCACCGATACCGCTGCCTGCGATGTTTTCATAATCCAGTGACGCGCCGTAGCCGTCGCCGTTAGCTTTTGAGCCAGCACGGCCATCATTCTCATTTTTGCCCTGGTACTGCATAGCAAAGTTCAGACCTTCAACCAGACCGAAGAAGTCCTTATTACGGTAGGTTGCCACACCGTTAGTACGACCAACCATGAAGTTGTCGCTGTAACCTGTGTCGCCGCCGTATTCAGGCATCATGTCGGTAAACGCGATAGCGTCATACACTACGCCGTAGTTACGGCCGTAGTCGAATGACCCAACATCTTTCACTTTCAGACCCGCGAAGCCCAGACGCGTTTTGGTGCCTTCGGTGCCTGCTGATTCTGCGTGGTTAGCCTGAACGTTGTATTCCCACTGACCGTAACCGGTCAGTTGGTCATTAATTTGTGTTTCGCCTTTAAAACCGAAACGCACGTATGTTTTATCACCGTCTGAACCGGTGTTATCGCTGAACTGGTGTTTACCATTTACGCGACCATATAAGTCTAATTTGTTGCCATCTTTGTTATAAACTTCTGCCGCGTTTGCTGCAGAGGATGCAACGATTAAAGAGACCACTACGGCCAACACACTGCGCTTCATCATTATTTAAGTTTCCTTGATTTTTTTATAAAGGATTTCTCATGCCTGCTTTCTTTTATATGACGGGAATATCAGGCTGTGAGTTTTAAATGTTTTAAAATGCTTCTGTCTGTAAATCGATTTGAACCTTAGCATTAAGCACAAAAAGTTAAAATGAAAAAGTTCGCGCATTTTAGTTAATTTAGAGTAAATAGTTGTTACTAAATATTTCATGGAGGGAATTATAACTTACTGATTATATGCGCATTTTGCATGATGGAATGCACCACTACAGTGCATAGCCCCATTTTAGTGCAAAAAAAGGAACGGTTTGTATAACAATTGTAATCGAGATCACTTTTCAGCTGAGGTTAGATACCATTAACAAGCATTAATAAATTAACAACTTCGGCAGCACCGATGCACCAAAATAATGCATAGCAGGGTGAGCATTTAAAATAGGACTTACTTATACAAAAAACAGAAAAAGATAAAGTGTGATTTATATCTCATCACCTTTTTCTTTATTTTCTTTTATAAAATATTAATAAGTTAAATTTTTTGCGTTCATCGCATAGAAATAGTTTCCATGGTCATTGAATTGAACAAAATGAGGATATTGCGGGTGACCGATTTGGGTGTTTTTTATTCTAAAAAAACCTCTTGTTCAAGAAGAGGTTTTTTGGATGAAAACAATATAAGGAAAAATTAATTACTCTGGGCGGAACTGCGCAGCGTGGAGTTGAGCATAACGCCCCTGTAACGCCAGCAGTGCCTGATGGGTGCCCTGCTCGATAATCCCCTCTTTATCTACCACGACAATACGGTCTGCATTCTGAATCGTCGCCAGCCGGTGGGCAATCACCAACGTGGTACGCCCCTGTGACAATTCGGCCAGTGATTGCTGAATCGCCTGCTCGGTCGCCGTATCCAGCGCAGAGGTGGCTTCATCCAGAATAAGGATGGGTGGATTTTTAAGGAAAATGCGCGCTATCGACAGGCGTTGTTTCTGCCCGCCGGAGAGTTTCACACCTCGCTCGCCAATCACGGTGTCCATGCCCATAGGTAACGCATCAATCACATCATCCAGGCGTGCCTGGCGTGCCGCCTCGCGGATTTCGAATTCCGTCGCATCCAGTTTGCCATAGGCGATGTTCTCACGGATGCTGCCACCGAACAGAAACACATCCTGCTGCACGATCCCAATGTTATTGCGTAGCGAAACCTGTGTCATATCTCGGATGTCGATACCATCAATGGTGATAGACCCGCTGTCCAGCTCGTAAAAACGGGGTAATAGTGAACAGAGCGTGGTTTTACCTGCACCGGACGGGCCGACAAACGCCAGCGTCTCGCCCGCTTTGATCTCAAGATTGATGCCATTGAGAATTTTGCTGGCCGGCGTATAGCCAAACACCACGTCGCGATAACTAATATCACCCCGCAAATGCGCCACGGTCAGTGCATTGGGGCGGTCAACAATATCCGGCGCAGTGTCAATCAGTTGGGTAAAGCGTTTAAAACCCGCAATGCCTTTCGGATAACTTTCCAATACTGAGGTGATTTTTGCCACCGGGCGGAAAAACACTTCCACCAGCAGCAGGAACCCGACAAAGCCCCCATAACTCAGCTGACCGTTCACTACATACCAGGTTCCGGCGATCATAATGATAATTTGGATCAAACGCGTGCTGAGGTAGCTTAGCGTCAGGCTGGCGGTCATTATGCGGTAGGCTTTCAGCTTGGTGGTGCGATAGCTTTCATTATCCCTGGCGAAGAGTGTTTCCTCATGCGCTTCGTTTGCAAAAGCTTTCACGACGCGGATACCACCGATGCTCTCTTCAATCCTTGCATTGAAATTACCCACCTGCCCGAACAGACGCCGCCAGGTTTCAGTCATCTGTGCGCCGTAACGGCTGACCAGAAATGTCATGAACGGCACAATAACGATGGTCATCAGCGCCATCGGCAGATGCACCGTCGCCATCAGGATAAACGCACCAATAAAGGTCATGATGGCAATAAACAAGTCTTCCGGACCGTGGTGCGCCACTTCCCCCACCTCCTCCAGATCCTTGGTGACGTGAGTAATGATATGGCCGGTTTTAGTGTTGTCGTAATAACGGAAAGAGAGTTTCTGTAAATGGCTGAACGCCTGACGCCGCATATCCGTCTCAATGCCTACCCCCAGCGCATGTCCCCAATAGTTGACGATGGCCATCAAACCGGTGTTCAGCATATAAATCAGTAGCAGGCCGACGGTCGCTGCCAGAATTAACACAAAGTCATGAGCTGGCAGCAGTTTATCGATGAAGACTTTAATGGCCATCGGAAAGCCCAGCTCCAATAATCCGGCGAGGATCGCGCAACCGAAATCGAGGTAGAACAGTTTTTTATAGGGGGCGTAATAGGCAAAAAAACGGCGGAGCATCGTCGATCCTCATTGGAATAGCCCAGGCGCGGGCAAGCTTGTCAGTCTAAATGAAAATTGTTCTCAGTTCATTGGGAAATGGCGTTCCCGACCCTCCCTTTGAGTTCAAGTTCAAGTTCAACTTCAAGGTCAAGACCTTGGGTTGCCACCCAAACTGGCCTCAAGGGTGGCTTATCGCCGCCACCCTTAAGAATCCCGGGCTCTTTTAAAGACAGCAGCTGCGCAGGTCACAATGGCCGTGTTTCAGGCACAATGGCTATAGCCGCAAACTCCGCCGCTGCGCGGTTCTCTCATTTCGGGCTTCAACCCGCGTAAACCCCCACGCGGTTTTACGCCTCTCACTCGACGTCGTTTTGAACGCGGCCCATACTTTTTTAAAGACAAATACAGTTCCGATTTTGAAGTGAAGAAAGCTTCGGCCGCATTCAAAAATGATGCCGAACGAACGGTGAGAAACTGTGAGCGGGTCTATTGCGAGCAGGTCCGAACCTGAAGTGAGGGTACCGCCTAAGCGGCGACATTTTGCGGCTATCGCTGAGATAACTGAAACACGACCATTGTGACCCGCGCAGCTGCGAGAGCTGCATAAAAGAGCCCGGGAGTCCAGAGGGCGGCGGCGATTGGCCGCCCTCTGGTCGGTGTGGGCCGATGCCCACGACCTTGACCTTCAAAAGCAAGTTCGGAATGCAATCCGAAGCCTGCCCGGTGTGGGCCGATGCCCACGACCTTGAATTTGAATTTAAATTTGAAATCAAAAATAAAAACTATTGCTTCGCTTTACGCCGAATCACAACCCAACTGATAAGCCCCAACACGCTCCCAAATACGATGAACCAGATCCCCATCAAGAACTGTGGTGGCATTTCGCCACCGAGCGCCGGGTCACTGTTGCCAACAATCAGACCATGGACCACGGCGACAATGCCGATCACAATGAGGATCAGACTGTTGCGCAATAATCGACGCGGCAGGGAGAAGGGTTTTCTTTCAATGGCCATGATGAGCATCCTTGGTAAATAGAGGCATTAACATTATAAAAAAGCGAAGGGCGCATCATAGCGCCCTTCTGTTTCTTGTCAAAATACCCCGCACCCTGTCGTTCAGCGGCGGTTACGCACCAGTTGGTAACGACGAGTGAGATATTCCACCGGTGCGCTCCAGATATGCACCAAACGGCAGAACGGGAACAACAGGAACAGCGTCATGCCCAGCACGATATGCACACGGAAAATCAACGCCACGCCGTCAAGATGCGCGGATGCGCCGCCGTGGAAGGTCACCACCGACTGCGCCCAGCCCACCAGTTTCATCATTTCGCTGCCGTCCATATGTTGAGCGGAGAACGGAATGGTGCCAAGGCCCAGACAAACCTGAACAACCAACAAGGTCATGATCATAATGTCACCCGCGCTTGAGGTTGCACGTACGCGCGGATTACACAGACGGCGCTTGAGCAGCATCGCGCCACCCACCAACGTCATCAAACCGCAGGCACCGCCCGCCCACATCGCCATTTGCTGCTTCACGGCGATCGGCAGGAAGGATTCATACATCCAGTGCGGCGTCAGCATCCCGAAGGCGTGGCCGGCGAAGATGCCGAGAATACCGACATGGAACAGCGGAGAAGCAATGCGCAACCCTTTTTTGTCCATGATTTGGCTGGAACCCGCGCGCCAACTGTATTGCCCATAGTCATAACGCAGCCAGCTACCCACCAGAAAAACGGTGCCACAGATGTATGGATAGATATCAAATAGTAAAGTATTGAGGAAATTCATGGCCGTACATCCTCTGTCGTTGTCACGCGGAATGTTCCTGCGTCAAGGTCAAGATACTGAGGCTGAACGGCCCCGGCGAAGCGTTTTTGACGGGCCGCTTCTTCACCGCTGGCGCAACTCTGCTCACCGAGGAACTTGATCTGCTCCTCTTCCCATACCGCATCGAGCGCGGCTGGCGTGTCATCACGCACTTCTTGTTGCAAGCTGGGACGCACATCTTCACTGGCCAGTTCACTGCCAGACATAGCCAGCAGCAGATCGAACAGACCGGCATAGGCGCTGTCACGTTCATGAAAACGAGCACCCAGCAGAGCCAGAATCGGTGCAATATCTTTCAGACCGTCACAGGCTTCGGTGATCTCCATAGTGGAAAGATATTCCAGATAGAGCGGCAAGTAGTCCGGCAGCTCGCGGCTGTCGATCTCCAGACCGGCAGCGCGATACTGCTCCATCAAATCCACCATTGCCTGACCGCGATCGCGGGATTCACCATGAACGTGCTCAAACAGCAACAGCGACGTGGCACGGCCGCGATCGAACAAACCGGTATACGCAGACTGCGCATCTAACAGTTCTTGTTTGCAAAAGGCATGGATGTACAGCGCCAGATCCAGACGCTGCTGCGTATTCATTTCCGGTGATTCGTTTACCGCTTCGATCAGTTCCATCTTATGTAACCAAAGGTCTTCAGACGGATAATCAAGCAGCAAGCCGATGAGTCGTAAACTGTTCATTAGCTGTTCCTTTCCGTTTTCGCGCCGATGTCGATAGCATCAATCCGCTTACTATTAAACAGATTGAATTTGGTATCGCTGCCGTGACAACCATCACCAAAACTGAACCCACAACCTTTAGCTTCCGGGAAAGCTTCACGCGCCTGTTCGCGGTGGCTGGAAGGCACCACAAAACGGTCTTCGTAGTTGGCAATGGCCAGATAGCGGTACATCTCCTGCGCCTGCGCTTCGCTCAGACCCACCTGCTCCAGCGCCGAAGTATCCACCACACCGTCAACCGTTTCCGCACGCTTAAAGTGGCGCATCGCCAGCATCCTTTTCAGCGCCAACAGCACCGGTTCAGGATCGCCTGCGGTCAACAGATTGGCCAAATACTGCACCGGAATACGCAGGCTTTCGACATCCGGTAATACGCCGGTATGCGGCAGTGCACCTGCATCGTCGGCGGACTGAATCGGCGACAATGGCGGCACGTACCACACCATCGGCAGCGTACGGTATTCCGGGTGCAGCGGCAGCGCCAGCTTCCACTCAATGGCCATTTTATACACTGGCGACTGGCGGGCAGCGTCCATCACGGAGATTGGAATACCGTCTTTCTCAGCCTGCGCGATCACGTCCGGATCATTCGGATTAAGGAAAATACTCATCTGGCTTTGGTACAGGTCTTTCTCGTTTTCAACCGACGCCGCCTGTTCGATACGATCGGCGTCATACAGCACCACACCGAGGTAACGGATACGACCGACACAGGTTTCTGAGCAGACGGTCGGCTGCCCGGCTTCGATGCGCGGATAGCAGAAGATACATTTTTCTGACTTGCCGCTCTTCCAGTTGAAGTAGATTTTTTTGTACGGGCAACCGGTCAGGCACATACGCCAGCCGCGGCATTTATCCTGGTCGATCAACACGATGCCATCTTCGCCGCGTTTATAAATCGCGCCGCTCGGACAGGTCGCCACGCAGGCAGGATTGAGACAGTGTTCGCACAACCGCGGCAGATAGGCCATGAAGGTGTTTTCGAACTCGCCATACATCTCTTTTTGCATGTTTGCGAAGTTCTGGTCAGCGGAACGCTTGCTGAATTCGGTGCCTAAATCATCTTCCCAATTCGGGCCACCGACGATTTTGTTCATGCGTTTACCGGTCAGCAGCGAGCGAGGACGCGCTACCGGCTGATGTTTGCTCTCTTTGGCGGTGTGCAGATGCTGGTAGTCAAAATCGAACGGCTCGTAATAGTCGTCAATTTCCGGCATATGTGGGTTGAGGAAAATCTTGTGCAGCAGATTCATTTTGCCGCCCATACGCGGCTGCAACTTGCCGTTGATTTTACGGATCCAGCCGCCCTTCCATTTTTCCTGGTTTTCCCAGTCGGTCGGGTAACCCAGGCCAGGTTTGGTTTCGACGTTGTTGAACCAGGCGTACTCCATGCCTTCCCGGCTGGTCCAGACGTTTTTACAGGTTACGGAACAGGTATGGCAGCCAATGCATTTGTCGAGATTCAGCACCATGCCGACTTGTGAACGAATTTTCATTTGGCTTTCTCCTGTGCTTTCTTCTGTACAACCGCGCTCTGCACGTAGTCGTTACCTTCGTCGTCCAACCAGTCGATACGGTTCATCTTGCGCACAATGACGAACTCGTCCCGGTTGGAACCCACAGTGCCGTAATAGTTGAAGCCGTAAGAAAGCTGGGCATAGCCGCCGATCATGTGGGTCGGTTTTGGACAAACGCGGGTCACCGAGTTATGAATGCCGCCGCGTTGCTGGCTGATTTCAGAACCTGGAATGTTCACGATGCGTTCCTGCGCGTGGTACATCATGGTCATCCCCGATGGCACTCGCTGGCTGACTACCGCACGGGCGCTCAGTGAGCCGTTAGCGTTAAAGGCTTCGATCCAGTCGTTATCTTCGATACCCAACTGTTTGGCATCATCCTCACTCAGCCAGACAATCGGACCACCGCGGCTTAACGTCAGCATCAGCAGGTTGTCACTGTAAGTCGAGTGAATGCCCCACTTCTGATGTGGTGTCAGGAAGTTAAGCGCCATTTCCGGGTTACCGTTCGGTTTGGCATTGAGCAACGGCTGCGCCGCGCGGGTATCAATGGGTGGACGGTACACCAACAGACTCTCACCGAAAGCACGCATCCACGCGTGATCCTGATAAATCTGCTGGCGGCCTGACAGCGTGCGCCACGGGATCAGCTCATGCACGTTGGTGTAACAGGCATTGTAGGAAACGTGTTCATCTTCCAGACCAGACCAGGTTGGGCTGGAGATGATTTTGCGCGGCTGGGCCTGAATATCGCGGAAGCGGATCTTCTCATCTTCTTTGTTCAGCGCCAGATGCGTATGGTCGATACCGGTGTTTTGGCTGAGTGCCGCCCAGGCTTTAACCGCAACCTGACCGTTCGTTTCCGGCGCCAGCGTCAGAATGACTTCGGCGGCGTCGATGGCGGTGTCAATATTCGGACGCCCTTTAGCCGCACCGTCAGCCTTGGTGTAGTTGAGTTTTTTAAGCAGCTCGATTTCGCTTTCGGTGTTCCAGCTAATCCCTTTACCGCCGTTGCCCAATTTGTCCAGCAACGGACCGAGCGAGGTGTAACGTTCGTAGGTGTTCGGGTAGTCGCGCTCCACCGTCACCAGATGCGGTGCGGTCACGCCAGGGATTAAGTCGCAATCGCCTTTTTTCCAGTCCTCCACGCCAAAGGGCTGCGCCATTTCAGCGGCAGAGTCGTGCTGAATCGGCAGGGTCACCAGATCGGTTTCTACGCCAAGATGGCCGACACAAACACGGGAGAACGCTTTGGCGATGCCTTTATAGATTTCCCAGTCACTTTTTGAATCCCACGCAGGATCCACGGCGGCAGACAGCGGGTGAATAAACGGATGCATATCCGACGTATTCATGTCGTCTTTTTCGTACCAGGTCGCGGTTGGCAGCACGATGTCGGAATAGAGACAGGTGCTGGACATGCGGAAATCGAGCGTCACCACCAGATCCAATTTGCCTTCGCCGCCCTGAGCCTGCCATTCGACCTCTTCCGGCATAATACCGCCCTGCACACCGAGATCTTCTCCCTGAATACCGTGCTCTGTACCCAGCAGATATTTCAGCATGTATTCGTGGCCTTTGCCGGACGAGCCCAGCAGGTTCGAGCGCCAGACAAACAAGTTACGCGGGAAGTTCTGCGGATCATCAGGCTGTTCAGCCGCAAAACGCACACTGCCGTCCTTCAGACTGTCGACCGTAAATTCCTGCGGCGTTTTACCGGCCTGTTTCGCCATTTCCGCCAGATTCAGCGGGTTGACGTTCAACTGCGGCGCGGAAGGCAACCAACCCATACGTTCGGCGCGCACATTGAAATCGATCATACTGCCAGTGAACTGCGATTTATCTGCCAGCGGCGACAGCAACTCCTGCGGCGCGACAGTTTCATAACGCCACTGGCTGGAGTGGTTATAGAAGAACGAGGTGCTGTTCATATGGCGCGGCGGACGCTGCCAGTCCAGGCCAAAGGCCAGAGGCTGCCAGCCGGTTTGCGGACGCAGTTTTTCCTGACCGACATAGTGCGCCCAGCCGCCTCCGCTCTGACCCACGCAGCCGCAGAACACCAGCATGTTGATCAGGCCGCGGTAGTTCATGTCCATGTGGTACCAGTGGTTCATACCGGCACCGACGATGATCATTGAGCGGCCGTGGGTTTTGTTGGCGTTATCGGCGAACTCGGTCGCAATACGCACAATATTTTGTTGTGAAACCCCGGTGATAAGCTCGGCCCAGGCCGGGCTGTAGGCTTTCACCTGATCAAAGGTTTTAGCACAGTTTTCATCATTCAGACCGCGCTCAACGCCATAGTTAGCGAGGGTCAGGTCGTAGACGCTGGCGACCAACACGGTGCTGCCATCGGCCAGTTGCAGGCGCTTAACCGGCAGCTTGTGCAGCAATACTTCTTCCAGCGCAACGCTGTTGAAGTGCTCGCTGACGGCGCCACCAAAGTAAGGGAATCCAACCTCAACCACCTCGTCACGCTTGTCCATCAGGCTCAGCATCAGGCTGACTTCTTGCTGATCTTTACCTTCGCGGGCCTGCAGATTCCACTTGCCTTTCTGGCCCCAGCGGTAACCGATAGACCCCAGCGGAGAAACCAGTTCGCCGCTGGTTTCATCGATAGCGATGGTTTTCCACTGCGGGTTATTTTCCTGACCGAGGTTATCCACCAGGTCAGAAGCACGCAGCATACGGCCAGCGGCATAAGAGCCATCTTCACGCGGTTCCAGCATGACCAGCATAGGCATGTCGGTGTAACGACGCACATAGTCGATGAAGTACTGGCTTGGGTTATCGAGGTGGAAAGATTTGAGAATAACGTGGCCCATCGCCAGTGCCAGTGCGCTATCGGTGCCCTGTTTCGGTGCTAACCAGTGGTCACACAGTTTGGCCACTTCGGCGTAATCCGGCGTGATCGCCACCGTCTTGGTGCCTTTGTACCGCACTTCGGTGAAGAAATGGGCGTCTGGCGTACGGGTCTGCGGGACGTTGGAACCCCAGGCAATAATATATGACGAGTTGTACCAGTCGGCAGATTCCGGCACGTCGGTTTGTTCACCCCAGGTCATCGGCGACGCTGGCGGCAAATCGCAATACCAGTCGTAGAAACTCAGGCAGACGCCGCCGATCAGCGACAGGTAACGGGCACCCGCTGCGTAAGACACCATCGACATGGCCGGAATGGGTGAGAAGCCGATAATACGGTCCGGGCCGAATGTTTTCGCGGTATAGACGTTAGACGCGGCAATCAGCTCATTGACTTCCTGCCAGCTGGAACGCACAAAACCACCGCGACCGCGTGCGGCTTTATACTGCTTGGCTTGTTCAGGCTGACTGATGATCGAACCCCAGGCATCCACTGGGTCGCTGTATTTCAGCTTGGCTTCGCGCCAGAGTTGAATCAGTTTTTTACGCATCAATGGATATTTAAGACGGTTGGCGCTGTAGAGATACCAAGAGTAACTCGCGCCACGTGGGCAGCCGCGCGGTTCATGGTTTGGTAAATCAGGACGGGTACGCGGATAGTCTGTCTGCTGGGTTTCCCAGGTGACCAGGCCGTTCTTGACGTAAATTTTCCAACTGCAGGAGCCGGTACAGTTAACACCGTGGGTGGAACGCACCACTTTGTCATGCTGCCAGCGGCTACGGTAGCCGTCTTCCCAGTCACGATTGGTATTCAGCGTTTGGCCATGGCCATCCGCGAAAGGTTCAGCTAGTGTTTTAAAATAGCGAAACCGGTCAAGAAACTTGCTCATCCGGAACTCTCCTGTGCAAAGGCTTATAGCGCTTTGTCATTATGTGAATGGCGGGGAATACAACGTCATTGCTCAATATGCCTTCAGGGTATGCAGTCAACCCGCGCGCCTAATTGATTGCGATCAAGGCCTCATCGTTAGGTAATTATTTACATAGCGACAAATACCTCCAAATAGGTATCGTGAAATCAAAGATTAACCTATTGTTTTTTAATGCAAAAATATTAGTTTATAACTAAAATTGGCACCGGGAGCGTCACAGCGGAAAATTAGGGGTAAGACGTTTAGAATTATTACAAAATTGTGAAATTAGCATGTCGGTTATTGTATTTACGCCGATTACTGGCGTAATGGAGTCACCCGTTTCCGCCATCAGAACATTGACATGCAGACAGAAAAACCCGCCGTACTCAATTTCAATAATGAAGTCACAGGAATGATTTACGGCTTTGTTTTTCGCCCTGACAAACCGCCCGAAAGCGTTTCCTCTCATCAGGTGCAGGAGGCGTATCAGAAAGTCTGTCACGAACAGGGATTCATCTGGATCCACGTTAATCTCAATCATGCCATGTCAGAAAAGTGGCTTAAGAAGCATTTTTCCGTAGGCGATGTTTTCTTCGAGGAGATCCGTGAAGGATCACGAAGTACACGCATTGAGCGGCTGGATGACACACTGCTGGCCGTGCTTAATGACGTGATTTTTGATCCGGAAGAAACCAGCGATGAAACCTCTACACTCTGGCTAAGCTGTCATCAGCAACTGGTCGTTACCGCCCGGCATAAACCGGTGAGATTGATCGAACGCCTGTTCAAACGACTGGAACATTTGAATATTGGCTCACCGACAGCGCTATTAGTGCATTTACTGGAGGAACAGGAGGATTTACTGGAGCAAATTGTCCGCCGCGCCAATCAATACGTTGACAACATTGAGGAGCGCCTGCTCAGCCATCACGTAAAGAAGAACCGCGCCAATCTGGGGCGTTTGCGGCGAATGCTGCTGCGCTTCCAGCGTTTGCTGGCTCCCGAACCGACCGCGCTATTTCGACTGCTCAACCGTCCTCCGGCCTGGATTGCGCCAGACGTAGTACAGGATTTACGTCAATTTGCCGAAGAATTTTCCGTGGTGCTGAACGATTTGATTGCCTTGACCGAACGCATCAGGCTGTTGCAGGAAGAGATCACATCACGCCAGATGGAGCAAAGTAACCGCACATTGTACGTGCTGACGGTTATCACCGTTCTGGCGTTGCCGATCAATATTGTGGCGGGTTTTTTTGGCATGAACGTCGGGGGAATTCCGCTTGCCAACAATCACCACGGTTTTATTTTACTGGTGGTGATTGTGGGAATGTTTACTCTTCTGGCAGGCTGGTACGCGTTTAAAAGAAAAGACGACAATTAACGTTTTTTTGACGCTTACATAAAGTCTTTGGCTTTATTGAGCAGCGCTGCCTTAGTGATAACACCGAGCAACCGGCGAGATGCCGCGTTGTCCAATACGGGCAAACGCTCAAGCGGCGAGTTGCTGAACATCGCCCATGCCTGTTCGTAGCTGTCCTGCTGAAGTAATGTGGTGAATTCCTGTTCGATAAAGGGATCAATTGCGCTGTCGGTTTTTAGGCTGCCGTCAATAATGCCGCTTGCCAGTACGTTGGTCGGCACTACGCCGAGAAAACGCTCTTCGCGGTCAACCACGTAGACATAGCGCGTGCGCTGCTTCAGCCCTTCGCTGACCACTTGAGAGAGTGTGGCATCAACGTACATCTTCGAGCAGGGAGAAATCAGCGAGGCAACGGTGCTGTACTCAAACTCATTTTTCGCAGCAAAACGCGCATTATGCCGGGACAACACCGGATAGGTTCCTCCGGTTTTCAACCTTGAGGCCACCACATAGGAGATCGCCGTTGCCAGCATCAGCGGGAACAGCAGCGAACTGTTGAGCGTCATTTCGAACGCCATCATGATCGACATCAGCGGCGCGTGGCTGGTCGCCGCCAACAGTGCGCTCATCCCGATTGCTGCATACAAACCGACCGGTCCCGGATCAAAGCCCAACCACTGCAGGAAAGTACAGACCAGTGCCCCGCTGGCGGCACCGATCAGCAGCGACGGCGTAAACAACCCACCTACCGCCCCAGAACCGACGGTGATCGCCGTGGCGACAATTTTCAATACCAGCACCAGCAGCAGCGAGGTTTGCAGGTCGCCGTTGTTGAGGATCAGGTCGATCACTTCAAAACCGTTGCCCAGCACCAGCGGTGACACCATCGCCACCAACCCGACCGCCAAACCCCCCAGCCCGAGGCGCAACACCGGATGCGAAATGGGTTTCATCCACTGACGGACTTTGTCGATGGAGCCTATAAACAGTGGCCCGAGCGTGCCGGTTACCACACCAATCGCCAGCACGGTGACGATGGCGCCCGCCGATGGGCTGAAAGTGGCCGTGGAGTAAAGATAGAGTGGTTCGTAGTCGGTGATCGAGCGCACGGTCAGCACCGCCACCGAAGCAGAAATAAACAGCGGGATCAGCCGCTGTACGGCGGTCACGCCAAAGGCGATCTCGGCCACGAACAACGCCCCCGCAAAGGGTGCATGATATACCGCAGCCAGTCCGCCAGCCGCCGCCATCGCGATAACATCCGACTGATGCAAAACGCGCAAACGGGAAAAACGCCCGAGCAGACTGCCGCTGAGCGCTGAAAGCTGCACCATGGCCCCTTCACGGCCAATCGATCCGCCGCTGGCGATACTGGCCAGTGAGGAAGCCGCCCGCAGCAAGGTGCTGCGCAATGGGATCCCCGGCAGACGCTGGTCAATTACGTCGAGATAATCCGGCATGTTACCGTGTCTGCGTTCAACGTTCAGCGCCCAAAGCAGGATGAAACCGGCGATCACGCCGCCAACGGTGGTGATCAGTGGCCATATCGCACGCGGGTATTCGAGAAATGCTTTGGTAATGTCGTTGCCGTCAGTGAACATCAGACCGTTAATACCCGAAATCGCCCCGCGAAAAGCGATAGTCACCAGCGCGGCAATGATCCCAGCTGGAATGGCAATCAATAGATTAATCAGGTCGCCCTTTTGCCAGGCGTCAGGGGCTTTCAAAGTCATGTTGTTCCGTAAGTTGCGGTATCGGCCGGTCCCGCAGAGTAGCATTTTACTGATGATCAACACACCTGTCGGCTTAGGTCGTTTCTCTGCTTTTAAAAACCGTTAGCACTTTATTGATGGCCCGCAAAAAAGCCAATGATTGCCTCTTTCAGACAGCTCGCCGCTTCACCAGGCTGAGACTGGCTCTGATGTAGACTGATTCCTACTTCACCGGGTGCGGGTAATTCGTTTAAGACGCGTAATGTCTGAGGCATCCCGAAATCGGTACGCACGGTGATACCCAGCCCCGCTGACATCGCTGCCCAGATCCCGCTAAGGCTACGGCTGGTAAACGCAATCCTCCAGGGGATACCCGCATGGTCCAGCGCAGCGGTGGCTGCACTGCGCATCAAGCAGGGCGCTTCAAACACCAGTAAAGGCAGCGGCTCACCCGCGTGTAAATAGTGCTCAAGAGAAAAATGATCAGGGCCAATCCAGCGTAAAGCAATACGCCCGAGAGACTGACTGGTCGGAAAACAGGGTTCATCAACGGCTTGCCAACTTACCGCCAGATCGAATTCACTATGGCGTATCCCCTCCAGCAATTGTTGGTTACGGGTAATACTGGCTGAAAGCTGCACCTGAGGATGTGCACGGGTGAAAGTACCGAGAATGGCCGGTAGCAAGGTTTCACCGAAGTCTTCCTGCATCCCCAGATTCAGACTGCCATTCAGCGAACTGGCCAGCAGGGCCGCACTGGCTTCATCGTTCAGGCTCAGAATCCGCCGCGCATAGCTCAGCATGACTTCACCCTTCTCGGTCAGTATCAAATGCCGGCCAGATTTTTGTACTAATTGCGTACCTGCCTGCTGCTCGAGTTTTTTCAATTGAGCACTTACGGCAGATGTCGAGCGCCCCAAGCGGTCAGCGGCCAGTACAAAGCTACCAAGCTCAATTCCCGCCACAAAACTACGCAGCGCTTCAGCATCGAACGTTACTGGTCGTTTAGTCATGCCTTATCATCCCGTTTTTGTGGATTAAACTTACTGATATTTTCTATTTTCAGGATAATTATAACCGCTTATGCTCTTTTTCACACCCGGACAAAAGGAACCTGACATGAGCACAAACACCACTCAAACACTG
The DNA here is from genome assembly GCF_049889095.1 of Ewingella sp. S1.OA.A_B6. NCBI lineage: Bacteria > Pseudomonadati > Pseudomonadota > Gammaproteobacteria > Enterobacterales > Yersiniaceae > Ewingella > Ewingella sp. S1.OA.A_B6. The sequence goes on from NZ_JBLJFK010000001.1 coordinate 1,213,825, forward strand.
ACACTGGAAACCATGGCGCTTCTGACGCCGAAATTGGCTGAGCTTACTGAACAGGTGCTGTTTGGCGATCTTTGGGAAAGAAGTGAACTCCCGGCACGTGACCGCAGCCTGATCACTGTCGCAACTCTGGTTGCGCTGAACCGCGTTGAACAACTGCCTTTTCATCTGACTCTGGCGATGAAAAACGGTGTAACTCAACTGGAGTTGAGTGAGTTAATTACCCACCTGGCCTTTTATGCAGGATGGCCAGCGGCGGCTTCAGCCCTGACCCAATTTTCCCCTCTGATTCTGGAATAAAAAGGAAAATAACCATGCCATTTACCCGAATATCTCTGCCGGCTCACCGTATTCATGCCTGGCAATCCGTGATATCTGCCACGTTGCAGGAGGCGCTGGTCAGCACATTTTCCGTTCCTGAAGAGGATTGCTTTCAACTGTTTGAACCGGCCAGTAGAGGTCAGCGTGTGATTAACCCAACCTATTTGTGTGGAAAAAAAGAGTCGGGGCAAGACGACCTGCGTTCAGAAGACTTCCTGCTTTTCCACATTACGGGAGGTAAGCCACGTGACGCTGCGCAAAAACAGGCGTTATACCGATATCTGGTTGAAAAATTACATCATCAACTGGGGATTTCCCCCGCTGATGTCATGATCGTCGTCAGCTTTACTCAGCCGGAAGATTGGTCATTCAGTCACGGAGACATGTTCTCGACTGCACAAGGCTCAATATTATGATTGCCATGCAATACAGTTTCACCCTGCCTGCGGATTACGACATGGCGATTATTGAAAAGCGCATCACCGACAATGGGCATTTATTGGATGGCTATCCAGGGCTGATTTTTAAAACGTATCTCTATGCGCGCCGCGATGATCTACAAACCGACAGTGCAGAGAATCTCTATGCACCCTTTTATTTGTGGCACGATGCAGAAAGCCTGAATCACTTTCTCATTAGCGCCGGTTTTCAAAACGTAGCTAAAGCATTTGGATGGCCTCAGGTCAGAACATATCCGGTGGTTGCCGCACGTTTAAGCGACAACATCACCGGGGCTATTTTCGCCACCAGAGAGATAAGTGATATCGCCCCTTTCAACGATCTGTCGCAACTTGTCGGTGAACCCATCGCAGACGCGCTCATTGATATCGTTGCCTGGGACACGGCAAATTGGAAAAAAATCCATTTCACGGCCGGAAAAAAAATCATCGCCAGTCACGGACAGCATTATCGTATAAAGCACATATCGACGCCGTATCCAGCAGAAATCGCCTAACGACCTTAATCACAAAAAAGGCTGCCAGAAGGCAGCCTCAGAGTCTGGCCTTGCGGCCCATAATGATAAAACAATTAACGCGGTTTTTTGGTGGCGAAACCTTTATTCAGGTTACGCCAGTAAACCCCCCACGTGATCACCGCGCAGACAACATAGAACACCAGGAACACTTTCATCGCACCCGCGGGTGAACCGGTCATTGCCAGTGAGGTACCAAAAGCTTTAGGAATAAAGAAGCCGCCAATTGCACCAATCGAAGAGATAAAGCCCAGCGCCGCTGCGGTGTCGGTCACTGCTTCACGCTGCGCAGACTCTGCGTTATCACCACGAGCCAGCGCTGAGTCAGTGGTCAGTTTGCGGAAAATCACCGCAATCATCTGATAAGTCGAACCACTCCCCAGACCGGCAGTCATGAACAACACCATGAACACGCCGAAGAAGGCCGCAAAGTTACCGCCGACGCCACCGTGTGGCAACGTCAGGAACAGCAGCGCCGCCATGATCGCCATCACCACGAAGTTCCAGAAAGTCACTCGCACACCACCCAGACGGTCAGAGAGCATACCGCCGGCTGAACGCGCCAGCGCCCCGATGAGCGGGCCGAAGAAGGCGTAGTGCATGATATTCACGTCAGGGAACTGGGTTTTAGTCAGCATCGCAAAACCGGCGGAGAAACCGATGAACGAACCAAATGCCGCCAGATAGAGCACACACATGATCCACAGATGGCCGCGTTTGAGAACCGGGAGTTGCTGGCGGATTGAGGCTTTCGATGACGCCAGGTCATTCATACCGCACCACGCCGCTACGGTACAGATCAGCAGGAACGGCACCCAGATCCATGCCGCGTTTTGCAGCCACATGCTGCTACCATCGGCCAGTGTTTGCGGGTCGCTGAACGCGCTAAAAATGCCCAAAGAGATAGCAAGCGGTGCCAGCAGTTGCATCACGCTCACCCCCATATTACCCAGCCCGCCGTTAATGCCCAGCGCACCGCCCTGTTTAGCTTTCGGATAGAAGAAGCTGATGTTCCCCATGCTTGAAGCAAAATTCGCACCACCAAAACCACACAACAGGGAGATGATCAGGAAGGTATTGTAGGACGTGGTGATATCCTGCACCGCAAAGCCCAGCCAGACACAAGGAATAATCAGAAATACAGTGCTGATGGCGGTCCAGCGACGGCCACCAAACAACGGGATCATAAAGGAGTAAGGGACGCGCAGAATGGCGCCTGACACCGAGGGGATAGCCGTCAGCATAAACAGCTGATCGGTCGTAAAGTTGAAACCGACTTTATTAAGGTTGACCGAAACCAGGCTGAACAGCATCCAAACGCAGAAGCCAAGCAGCAGCGAGGGAACGGAGATCCATAAATTACGGCTGGCAACTTTGTGACCGCTTTCAGCCCAGAAGGCCGGATCTTCCGGTCTCCAGTCCTGGAGCAGCCGTGACTTTTTTTCAGTCTGTGTGGAAGAAGTGTGCGACATAGAAACCTCGGTATGCAGAACATTGGCGTTATGAATGCTGCACACACTAGGTAGTGCTCTCTTACATGATGTTGATATAAATCAACCAGATGATGAGTAAGTTTTCGATGTTATAACGACACACGCCCTTTATGAGTAGGTCACATCAGGCCAATAAACAACTATAATTCAAAATGTTGAAGTTAATTATTTTACTCACCCGCGTTCCCCACATACGCACTGGAAATTAGTGAGTACTCCCATTGGGGTATTTTTGGTTAGGCCGGGATAATAAAAAATATGTACCCACGGGCAAGATGTTTGTCCCACAAGATGTATCAACAGGGATCTATTAATGATTAAACGCGCCCTCACCCCGCTTTCTCTGGTCAGCCAGATTGCATTATTGATGCTGCTGCTCGGCCTGCTGGGTATTGGCAGCATGAGCGTAGCAGCCTGGATGGCACAAAGTATTCAGGGGAATGCCCATGCCATCAATAAAGCAGGCTCGCTGCGCATGCAAAGTTATCGCTTACTGGCTTCCATCCCCCTGACAAAAGAGAGTGACGTATATTTACGTCAGATGGAGCGGGATCAGGACAGCTCGGATTTACGCCATGCCGTACAAAGCGAGAACCTGCAACCAGAGTTCGACGCTCTGCGCAGTTACTGGATGACCACGCTGAAAGGCCAGATTCAACGGGCGCAGCACCCCGATCAGGTGAAGTCCAATGTAGCAGTGTACGTCAGCCAGCTCGATAAAATGGTCGCCGCACTGGAGCATAAAACCGAATACCATTTGGCGCTGATCTCTATGGTGCAGCGCGGTCTGCTGGCATTAACCCTGATACTGCTGGCGCTGACCATCTGGTTTTTACGCCGCCGGTTACTCGAACCGTGGCGGCGCCTGCTGGCGCAAGCCAATGCGGTCAGCGCCGGGGAATTCAGCCAACGCTATCAGCCCATGCACTCTTCTGCGGCCGACGCACGACGCCCGCATAATGAGATGGATATTCTCGGCCAGTCGCTCAACAGCATGTCGCTGGCAATGGAGCGGCTGGTAGACAGTCTGGCGCAAATGGTTGCCGACAAAACGGCCGATCTGCAACAGAAGAATCAGGTGCTGGATTTTCTCTACCGCGTGAGTCGCCAGTTGCACACCAGCGCACCGATCGAACAGCGTCTGGTCCCCGTGCTGGAAGAGTTACAAACCCTGACGCCACTGCAATCCGTACAGCTACGTTTATACGAGAACAACAGCGCCGAGCTGTTTAATGACATTGGTAGTCCGCAACCCGCGGATAAAGACCAAAGTCTCACTCAGACGCAGGCCCAACATCATCTGCTGAGTGATAATATTGAACCGAATGCAGGCCATCCGCGCCAGCCACTGAGCTGGAGCCTGCGCGACGAACGGGAAAATTACGGCGTATTACTGGCTCAACTGCCTCAGGGCTGCCAGCTTAACGACGATCAACAGCAGTTGATCACCACCTTGCTGGAGCAGTTGACCAGCTCGCTTATGCTGGCACGGCAGGCTGAGCATCAGCAGCAATTGATGCTCATGGATGAACGTTCGGCCATCGCCCGGGAACTGCACGACTCGCTGGCCCAGTCGCTTTCGTGCATGAAGATTCAGATTGCCTGTCTGCAGATGCAGGGCGGCAATCTGAGCGAAGAAAACAGCCTGCTAATTCAGCAAATCCGCGATGAGCTGAATACGGCTTACCGACAGCTGCGGGAATTGCTGACCACCTTCCGCCTGAAGATGCATGCGCCGGGTTTACGGGCGGCGCTGCAACATGCGGTGGATGAATTCTCCGGTCGAATGGGCGTCAACATTGCCTTTGATTACCAGCTGCCTCCGCGTTCTGTACCGGCGAATCAGGCAATTCATCTGCTGCACATCGCCCGCGAAGCACTCAATAATGCGTTTAAACATGCCAATGCCACCGAAGTTTCTCTGAGGCTGACCTGCGAAAAGGGCCAGATTCTTATGCAGGTGGACGATGACGGCCGCGGACTGCCCGAGAATATTGAACGACAAAGTCACTATGGCTTGATCATCATGCAGGATCGCGCCAAAAGTTTGCACGGCGAATGCAGCATTGCCCACAGGGCCAGCGGTGGCACTAACGTTACCGTTCGCTTTCACCCCGACGCATTGCCCATTAATCCCCAGGAGCAAGTATGACCGACATGACCCCTTCCACGATCCTGCTGATCGACGACCACCCGATGCTGCGCAATGGCGTTAAGCAACTCATCGCGCTGGACCCCATGCTGCTGGTGATTGGCGAAGCGAGTAATGGCGAACAAGGCGTGGAGCTGGCAAAAGAACTGGATCCAGACCTGACCCTTTTGGATCTCAACATGCCCGGCATGAACGGTCTAGATACATTGGACAAAATGCGCCAGACCTCACTGTCAGGCCGTATCGTGGTGTTTAGCGTATCGAATCATGAAGATGATGTGGTTACAGCGCTCAAACGCGGGGCTGATGGCTATCTGCTGAAAGATATGGAGCCGGAGGATCTTCTCGCAGCCCTGCACAACGCCGCTGCCGGTAAGATGGTGTTGAGTGAAGCACTTACGCCGGTGCTGGCTGCCAGCCTGCGCGAAAGCCGCCCCAGCGGTGACCGGGACATTCAGTCCCTGACGCCGCGCGAGCGCGATATCATCAAACTTATCGCCGAAGGATTACCCAATAAAGTCATCGCCCGCCGTCTGAACATTACGGAAAGTACCGTCAAAGTCCATGTGAAACATCTGCTGAAAAAAATGAAGCTGAAATCTCGCGTCGAAGCGGCGGTGTGGGTGTTACAAAGCAACGTGATTTAGGATCAACACCTTGGGTTGCCACCCAAACGGGCTTTAAGGTCAAGGTCGTGGGTGCCGACCCACACCGACCAGGGTAGGCGTAAACGCGCCGAATCCGTTTTTTAAATTCAACGTCAAGACCTTGGGTTGCCACCCAAACTGGCTTTAAGAGGCGCCTATCGCCGCGCCTCTTAAAAATCTCCGGCTCTTTTAAAAACAGCAGCTGCGCAGGTCACAATGGCCGTGTTTCAGGCACTTTTGTTATAGCCGCAAACTCCGCCGCTGCGCGGTGCTCTCTCTTCGGGTTACAACCCGCACAAATAAACGTGCGGTTTTCCACCCCTCGTTCGACGTCGTTTTGAACGCGGCCGAGGCTTTTCTAAAGTCAAAACCAACCCAATCCAATCCTTTCTTATATTTTCTCTCTTGACTTACATAGCCACTAAGGCGCAGTCAAAAATGGCACCGGATGAGAGGTTCGAGACCCAAGGCTCGAATCCCGAAATACGGGGACGGCGCAGCCGTGACATTTTGCGCCGTGAACGGAAGTGGCTGAAACACGTGCCCTGCCAGCGGCGAAGCTGTCGGTGTCTCATGAAAAACGCAGGATTGTTAAGGGTGGCGTTTCCCACCCTTAACCCGCGGTGGGCCGGCGCCCACGACCTTGAATTTGAAGTTGAAGTTGAAGTTGAAGTTGAAGTTGAAGTTGAAATTGAAATTGAAATTGAAATTGAAGATTTAAAGCAGCCGTGGGCAGCATGCCCACAGCTTAAAAATTAAGCCCCTGATCTTGCATTCCGACACTGAGCGGTGGCGGCGATACGTTGAGAGTGATCCAATTTGAGGTGACATGCTGCTGCTTGCTGTCAACGGCGGTGACTGACAGATGGTAACTGTTGCTGGCCCCCGGCGAACTGTCCCACGGCGGAATGATCACACTCCAACCCTCGGTATCGCGGTTATCCTGCGGCGGCGTCAGGCTAAGCGCCTGGGTATCACCCTGCCAGCTCAATGCGGTCAATCTATTGAGCGCTCTGACCTGGAGTTTAAGCGTTAATGTTTCGCCCGGCTGTAACGTCCACGGCGGCGTAGCAAGGAACAGCGAGAGCGTTTTGCGCTGTTTGAAATCCATCACCGGCACATTGTTGCGCTCGACAGTGTCCATACGACTACCGCGTAACGAGTGAGCATCATCCACATAATTGGCTGAGAGTTGCTGAGCCAGCGGCACGCCCAGACGATAATTAAGCGACAACTGTACGGTATCCTGATTATCGCCATCCTGCCCCGCCTGATGGGCTGCCTTCACCGTCACCAGCGGGACCGGTGTGTAATTAACGCCAAACGTCATGGCTGACGGATTGGTCTGCCGTGTACCATTGCCGAACAAATCCACCCGATCGCCGTAATACTGTTCATAGCTCAGTGAAGCACCAATCTGGCGATAGAACGGTAAATAACCTTTGGTAGTGATGTCGTAACCCCGCGCCTGTCGCCTTAGCTGGGTCGAGGTACTGTTGTCGGGCTGGAAGGAGGAGAATGGATGGTAATAGTTAGTGGAAAAATACAGGTAATCGGTCCAGGCTTCTGCGCCAAGACTGCCGCGCGTCAGCTGATGGTCAAAATCGTTATCGACAAAAGCATTATACCCGAGCATCCACGCCCCTTCGCTCCAGCGCTGGCCCAGGCCGAAATTCCCCACCGTTGCATCGGTTGAGCTGCTGACGCCAACCTGGCTATAGGTCAGCAGGTTTTTACTATTATGCAACGGGCTGAAAAGTTGCCCTGAACTGCCGTCAAGATTACGCCCACTGACGTCAAGTGACATGCTGGCAGTCCCGAGCGGAGAAAGCAGACTGCTGGTCTCTTTCTGCACCAATTTAGCGGCCTGGGTGAGTGCCAGTGTTTCAGCCTGCTCACGCAAAGGATCCTGGCTATCACTGGACGTGCTCTGTTCACCGAACTGCTTGAGGGCGTTGGCAATTTTGGTTGCAGTGGCGCTGGCACCCGATGAGGGTCTGTAATAGGCGCTGCCAAGGCTCGGCAAGTCGTTAGGATCCGTGGCCGGAGTCCCCACGTTGAACTGGGAATCCACATCACCCGCCGGGGCAGAAAGGTCAACATCATGAGACAATGGCTGATAGACGTCTACCGTCAGCGCGTTGGCGCATGCAGTATAAAAAACTGAACTCATTAGAAACAACAAGGGACTACGCAGTACAGGCACAATTCGTTTGAATAAATAGGGAGAAAAAACCGTGACTTCAGTCATATTTTGCACAAATTAAGAATGAGTTTCGATCTTACCCGACGGTAGGCATATTTCAACCCTCAATGCCGTTTTATCTCCCCTAGGGTGCTGTTTTTAGTCGATCGGCGAAGGTTTGCACGATGATGTAAATCAACCGCGTTTCTACTAGAATCTCAACCAAAATACACACATTTCATAACATTTTTAACATCTTTTCGCATTCTCTTTACAAGTGTTTTTCATCTATCCTAAAGACGTACGTTTGATGTGGCTACGCCACCCGAATGCAAATTTTTATTTGCAGTGCGTGACTATCATCACGGTTCAATGACGTTATCAGCACGACGTCTCCCACTCACCAACCCACTTCGGCGGGTTAGTGAGAAGTGCGCACTCTATAAAAACAAGGGAACATAGATGAGCAAAAAAACCTTGCCCGGCGTTACGCGTCGGCAAATCCTGACGTTCACCGCAGCCTCTGCCATGCTTGGGGCAGCTAAAATCGCCAATGCCGTTACGCTCAAAGGTACGCCAATATGGAGCCCCTTTGATGCCAGCCCGCCACCGCAGATTGAAACTGAAGGTTGGGTGTTCTTTACTGACGCCGAAGCGGCTGCCCTGGAAGCCATTGTTGACCGCCTAATCCCCGCCGACGAACTGAGCGTAGGCGGCAAAGATGCCGGTTGTGCGGTGTTTATCGATCGTCAGTTGGCCGGCTTTTACGGCAACTATTCGCGCCTCTATATGCAAGGCCCTTTCCGGCCAGGTACGCCTGAGCAAGGCGACCAGTCTCCGCTGGTGCCGCAACAGCGTTACCGTCTCGGGCTGGCAGCGCTTGAGCAATATACTCAGGCCCAACATAAAAAACCCTTCCAGGAACTGACCGGCGATCAGCAAGATGAAATCCTCCGTGGTTTAGAGGCCGGAAAAATTGTCCTGAGTGGGATCGATTCCAAACTTTTCTTTGATATCACGCTGAAGAACACCATGGAAGGTTTCTTCGCCGACCCAATTTATGGCGGAAACCGCAACATGGTGTCGTGGAAAATGCTCGGTTTTCCGGGCGCACGCTATGACTACCGTGAATACGTCAGCAAGCATAACCAGAAATTAGATCTGGAACCGCTGAGTATCTCCGGTGGAGATGCATGGAAGATTAAAAGCTAGGGGCGAAGATAAATATTATGGCAAAGAAATTACCCAAAACTGATGTGGTCGTGATTGGGCTCGGCTGGGCCGGTTCAATCATTGCTAATGAACTGGCTGATGAAGGACTGAATGTGGTCGCCATCGAGCGTGGCCCGTGGCGAGATACTGCCCGTGACTTCAACGTGGCGACTGTCACCGATGAACTGCGTTACAGCAGCCGCCAGGAATTGATGGTGCAGACTGCACAAAACACGGTCACCATTCGTAACACGCCTTCACAAACCGCGCTGCCCATGCGCGAATGGGGTTCGTTCCACCCGGGTAATGGCACTGGCGGCGCAGGCAACCACTGGGCGGGCATCACCTTCCGCTTCCAGCCTGATGAGTTTCGTCTCAAAAGCCACCTGACCGAAAAGTACGGTGCCAATGCCATTCCTGAAGAGTTGGTATTGCAGGATTGGGGCACCGACTGGGAAGAGATGGAACCGCATTACACCTCCTTTGAGCGACTGGCCGGTGTTTCCGGTAAAGCCAGCAATGTCAACGGCGGGCACCATGAAGGCGGCAATCCTTACGAGGGCATGCGCTCGATTGAGTATCCAACCAAACCAATGGATATGCCCTACGGCCCGACGCTGTTTGCCGAAGCGGCACGTAACATGGGTTACAACGCTTTCCCGGTCCCCTCCTCGCTGGTTTCTGAAGCCTACACCAACCCACTTGGCGTCAAAATGGGGCCTTGTACTTATTGTGGTTTCTGTACCAACTACGGCTGTGCCAACTACTCTAAAGCCAGCGCCATCACCACCGTTTTGCCTTCGCTGATGCGAAAGGACAATTTCGAAGCGCGCACCAACTGCGAAGTGATGAAAATCGTCACCTCCCCTGATGGAAAACAGGTCACCGGCGTCATTTACATCGACTCCTCCGGCGACGAGTGGGAACAACCCGCAGATCTGATCGTGGTCACGGCGTTCACCTTCGAAAACGTCCGCCTGATGTTGCTTTCTGGCATTGGTAAACCTTACGACCCGATCAGCGGCACCGGCACCACCGGCCGTAACTATGCTTATCAGACCGCCAACAGCGTACAGTTATTCTTCGATGACAAGAACTTCAACCCGTTTATTGGCGCAGGTGCGGTCGGCATGGGTATTGATGATTTCAACAACGATAACTTCGACCACTCCGGCCTCGGTTTCTTTGGCGGTGGGAGTATCCGCGTGACGCCAATCGGTGGCGCGCCCATCGGTTACCGCCCTGTTCCGCCGGGAACGCCGAAATGGGGTAAAGAATGGAAGCAAGCCACGGTCAGCAACTACCTCAGCAGCATGTCGATCGGTTGTGAGGCCAGCAGCTACACCACGCGAACGAACTACCTGTCGCTGGATCCAAACTATCAAGACCGTCTGGGCCGCCCGCTGCTGCGCGTCACCTTCGACTTCGCGCAGAACGATCTAAAAATGGCCGCGTATTGCACCGGTAAAGTTGGCGAGATCGCTAAAGCCATGAACCCACGGCAATATGTGGAAAAACCGATGAAAGGCCACTGGAACGGCTCGCCGTATCAGTCCTCACACATTGTCGGCGGCTTCGTGATGGGCGCCGATCCGACCACCAGCTCCGTTAACAAGCATCTGCAAGTCTGGGATGTGCCCAACTTGTTTGTGGTCGGCGCTTCGGCCTTCCCACAAAACCCAGGCTATAACCCAACCGGCACCGTCGGTGCGCTGGCATTTAAAGCCGCCGAAGCCATTCGCAAGAGTTACCTGAAAAAACCGGGAGAGATGATCGTATGAAAACCTTAACCTCATTCTCACTCGGACTGGTGGCGTTGACTGTATCCGGGATGGTACATGCTGCCGGTGATGGCGCATTCGAACAGGTCGAGCGCGGGCGCTATCTGGCCACCGTAGGCGACTGCGCGGCCTGCCACACGGCCTCTACGCCGGATGCCAAACCTTTTGCCGGTGGTGTCCCTATCGAGACACCTTTTGGTCGTTTAGTGGGTGCCAATATCACGCCGGATGCTGAAACGGGTATCGGCAAATGGACCTTTGACGACTTCCAGCGTGCTATGTCTGAAGGCATCGGCCACGGTGGCAAACGCCTGTACGGCGCGATGCCATTCACTGCTTACACCAAAGTGACCCGCGAAGATAACGCCGCTATCTGGGCCTACCTGCAAACCTTGCAGCCGGTGCACAGCGAAGTGGAATCTAACCAGTTACCCTTCCCGTTTAATATCCGTACCAGCCTGATGGGCTGGAACTGGCTTAACTTCAGCAAAGGTGAATATAAGCCGAAGATGGACAAGTCAGCGGAGTGGAACCGTGGCGCTTATATTGTTGAAGGTCTGGGCCACTGCGGCACCTGCCATACACCAAAAAACATGATTGGCGGTGATAAAGAGAGTGAATTCCTGCAAGGCGCAGTGATAGAAAACTGGGTCGCACCGGACATCACGACCAATAAGCGCACCGGGATTGGCAACTGGAGCGAACAGGATCTTACGCAATATCTGAAGACCGGAGCTAACCGTTTTGATATTGCCTCCGGGCCGATGGCTGATGAAGTTGAGCATTCATCGCAGCACTGGACCGATGCAGACCTTAAAGCCGTGGCGGTTTACCTTAAAGACAGCGGCCACGACAGTGGCACCAAAGCAGAGGAACCTCTGAGTGCCGATAATAAAGCAATGGTTGCCGGCAGGCATATTTACGCAGACCGTTGTTCAGCCTGCCACACGCCGGACGGCAAAGGACAAGAAGGCATGTTCCCACGTCTGGCTGACTCTGCACTGATTAACCAGGATCACGCCACCTCGCTTATCCGCGTCGTGTTAGCCGGCAGCCGCCCGGTCGCCACCAATGCCTTGCCTACCGCGCCAGCAATGCCGTCGTTTGACGCCAACATGAGCGATGAAGATATCGCCAACGTGCTGACGTACATTCGCAACAGTTGGGGGAATTCTGCCACCGCGGTGGCGGCCTCTGATGTTAAGGATTTGCGAACAGAGCTGAAAAAGTAATTAAGGTTTTGTCTTCATAATCGCAAGTGTTGGGCGCTGAAAAGCGCCTTTTTTTCGCTTGTCAGCAGGAGACATTCAGTTTTGAATGCGGCCGCGTGCAAAATGTCACCGGCAAATCGGTGAGCACTTTGTCATTTTTTATTCATTATTTTCCCTCCGGTTTGTCACAAACACATGCCAAGGTAACCACTTGATACCCATAAACATTCCAACCGGATAGTCGATGAAAAAGCTCACATGCATTAGCTTACTGTTGATGATGGCCTTTGGCGCACAGGCACAAACCACGCTGACTTTCTGGCATTCCATGGACGGTGATTTAGGTAAAGAGGTCAACGCACTGACGGACCGTTTTAACCAAACTCACCCCGATTACCACGTAGTCCCCATTTATAAAGGCAACTATGAACTCGGCCTGTCGGCTGGTGTTTCAGCCTACCGCAACGGCAATGCGCCGGATATATTGCAGGTGTATGAAGTCGGTACGCCAAACATGATGGCCAGTAACGCCGTAGTGCCGGTGTCGCAGGTTTTTAAAGACGCGGGGATCCCTAACGATGAAAGCAACTTTGTGCCTTCAGTGGCGGCGTATTACAGCGACAGCAAGACTGGACATCTGATCTCACAGCCGTTTAACAGCTCGACGCCCGTTCTCTATTACAACAAAGAAGCGTTCAGGAAAGCCGGGTTGAACCCGGAACAACCGCCAAAAACCTGGAATGAGCTGGCGGAAGATGCCGCGAAACTACGCGCGGCTGGAATGAAATGTGGCTACACCAATGCCGGTCAACAGGGCTGGATCCAGATTGAAGGTTTTAGTGCCTGGAATGGTTTACCGGTAGCGACCCGTAACAACGGGTTTGACGGAACCGACGCTGAACTCAATTTCAACGGCCCCCTGCAGGTCGCCCACATCGAACAACTCAACGCCATGCATAAGAAAGGCGACTTCTCTTATTATGGCCGTCAAAATGACGCAACCAACAATTTTTACGCCGGTGACTGCGGCATGCTGACCACCTCCTCGGCCGCATTAAACACCATCCGCCACTACGCCAAATTTGATGTTGGCGTAGGCATGATGCCCTATCAGGACGGCGTGCCAGGCGCACCTCAAAATGCCTTTATTGGCGGTGGAAGCTTATGGGTGTTTAAAGGCAAAACGGCTGAAACCTACAAAGGTGTGGCGGAATTTCTGCATTTCCTGACGGAACCGAAAAATGCCGCCCAGTGGCACCAGAACACCGGCTATTTACCGATCACTAACGCGGCGTATGCACTGACTCAGGAGCAAGGTTTTTATAAAAGCCATCCGGGAGCAGATATCGCCATGAAACAGATGCTCAACAAGCCGCCGCTGCCTTTTACCAAAGGTCTGCGGTTGGGCAATATGCCGCAAATTCGTACCATCATGGATGAAGAGCTTGAAAAAGTCTGGAACGGGCAGGAAACACCGAAACAATCGCTCGATAACATGGTCACGCGCGGAAACGTGCTGTTACGCCGTTTTGAACAGTCGATCGCAGGAAAGTAATCGAACGCTGCAAACAGTAACGGGGTAAATTCCCCCGATATCAGGAGTTATGATGAAAGCCTTTACTCACACGTTGATTGGTCCCGAAAACCCGAATGTTCTGGTCATTGCCCACCGAGGTGTGTGGCAAACCACCGCCGAAAACTCTCTGGCTGCGCTGCATGAGGCTATTCATCAGGGCGCAGATATTATCGAGATTGATGCGCAAACCACCGCCGATTCGCAACTGGTGGTGATCCACGACGCGCACCTCGACCGTACCTGTAATTATCAGGGCGAAGTGGCGACCATGTCACTGGAAGCGGTGCGCCGCGCCAGATTAAAAGCCAGTGACGGACGAGAAGGCATGGTGCTCACCGGCGAACGCATTCCGTTACTGGAAGAGTTACTCGAGGAAGCCCGCGGACGGATCGTGGTAAACGTGGACATTAAGTACCCGCGTGATGCAGACCGCGTCGCGTCGCTTATTCTCAGCATGAATATGGCCGATGGCGTGCTGTTAAAAAGCAAAATGGATATGGCAACGCAGCGTTTCCCTCTGGTGCTGAGTAATGCGTCTCAGCGGATCCCCTTTATGCCGATCCTGCACGCTCGTCCGGGCCTGTTTGCACAGGACTTACGTAACATAGAGCAGTTCGGCGCGCAGATGATTGAGCTTAATTTTACCGATCTCGCCGACGTAACTGCCGCCCGAGACGAGCTGAAACGCCTTGGCGTAAGAGTGTGGGTCAACACGCTGGATGTCTCTCATTCGCTCGATTTCTGCGATAGCCGTGCGGCACAGGATCCCGAAGGCGTTTGGGGCGTATTGATAGAAGCGGGCGTACGGGCGTTCCAGACTGATAATGTCGGTCAACTGGTTCGCTGGTTAAAAGAGCGCGGCGATAAAAGATAACTATTCCTGGTGAAGTTTTTCGTTTGGGCGGCACAAGACCTCGTATTCTGAGTTATCTTTGGCTGCCAAGCACGTTACCCCGCGTCAGCAAATAGATACCGGTAAAAATTTGCCAGAAAGTAATGGCGTAAACTGAACAGCGTTCAATCAAGCCCACCGGCAAAACTCCCTGGGTCAATATCGCCACGCTGAGTAGCCCGGCGCATCCCAACACGATGCTTAGTTGGCTAAAACCACGCCATCCAGGCTTCTGCCACTGACTGGATCCCGCCGCCAGCACGGTGAGATTCCCGCCGATAATGGCCAACACTGCACCAAGCTGATGCGCTGAGACACTTCCCAGCATCGCGCCTTGCGGTTCGCTGTGAAAAATAGCGATGATCACGCCACCCAATCCATGAAAAAGTCCAAACACCAGAAACAGTTTCCCCGCCCGTCCATTAAAAATGGGCCTTAACAACCAGCAGGCAATAAAGAACAGTATGCCTTCGATAACAAACCCACTGTTCATGACGGAATGAAAAGGAGAGCATAAATTTCTGCCATCTGGCATCGTCCCGCACTGTGCCACACCTAAATCGCTGATGTAGTTAGCCGCGTAGCTGTAGAAAGGATCCTCCCAACTCAGGGCGGTAATTTTTTCGGCCAGAAGATATTGCAAGCCACCCAAGGCGAAGCACAGTGCGCCCAATGTATATCCGTAGTTTCTAATCTGCATAAGAGTGTGAATCGAATAGTGAAGTGTGACTAAGAATACCCATGCCTTAGATAAACCGGTGAATACTTTTCCTACCCCACAGCGTTTTTCTCATCTGCTATGCTTTTCAAGCGGATCCCCTTTAAGGAAAAACAATGTTTTCATCTAAAATAATGTTAAAAACAGCCACTGCCGCCACGGTGGCAGTCTGGTTACCGCTGGCAAATGCAGCTGGAATATTTATCCTTTCATCGCCAGATTTTCAGGACAACGCGCTACTGGCGCAGAAATTCGCCGGAAACATGAAAGGTAACGCCTTCTGTACCGGGGATAACATATCCCCCGCCCTGAATTGGGAGAATGTTCCGGCGGGTACCAAAAGTCTGGCTCTGACGATGGTGGATCCCGAGGGCCGTGGCGGCCTGGGTGTGAATCATCTGGTTGCTTATGGCATCGCTGCTGACGTGAAAGGTTTTGCGCAAAACGACTTGTCTGCCGCAAAAGGGTTTAATGGCGGGAAAAGCACTCAGGGCAATGGCCACTATAACGGCCCTTGTCCACCGGTTAACGCAGGTGTCCATCATTACGTCTTCACGCTGATCGCCACCGACTTAGCGCCCGACGCTTTGCCCGCTGGTCTAACCCGAGACCAATTGTTCGAAAAACTGGAGGGTCACAGCAAGGGAGCAGCAGGTATTATCGGCCGCTTTGGCAACAAGTAGGCCACAAGCGTGGTGGCCGGTAATACCGTCCACCACAGTGCATTACCGGCATCGGTAAAAAAATATCAATAAAAAATTTGCTCGTTGCATTATGCAGATAAAGCGGATTAACAGCGATCTAGCGTCAGTGACGTTGTCACCTAACGCGATCAATACATTACTATTCAGACAGTGAATTCATAGATTCCATTGATTTCTCAAGCTGCAATAGGCATTTTTCTGCCCATGGACTTTCCGCAGCTTTGGAAGCTATTGCTGTTCGGGTTTTTAGATAGTATGTATATATTTCGTTATTAGTTGGTTCTATGAAAGGAATACCGCATATGCTGCCTATATTATCTTTATCGACAAACTGAAGAGTTTCAGAAGGATTATGAGATAGGGAATAGGCCATTGAAATATTTAATCCCTCTTGAAATGAGGTTTCACCATAGAAAGGGGTACTTTTCAATTTTGGATATAGGGCCACCCATTTACTTCCGCCCTTAGAAATATACCCCACAACCTGGTCGTATTCTGAGTCAGTTATAATATTCTGATTTTGGATTCTTATTGCATGCAGGACTTTATTGTAAAGTAAATCTTCTGGATTAGATATTTCATCATTAGCGACATGGCAACCAGACAATACCAAAACCCAAAAAAAAGGAATAGCTGCCATGATTTTCATTTAATAATTAACTCCTTATCTCCACTATCTGCAATTAATTTCCTAAAATTTGGAGCTAAAACCATACAGCCATTAGATGCTGTTCCTCGCCCATTATCACCATGGATAAGAAATCCAGCACGTCCACACATGTTATTTTCTGAGTAGGGATTGAGACGTATAACAAAATTCCCGGCAGTAGGATGTTTTGCTATCGGGTGGCCGATATGATATTTACCGTGTGGCAATGGGCCCTTATTAATCTCACACTCAAGTGCTGGATCATTTTTATACCCTTCCGCACCTGCATACATTGCACTAAACTGATATTTACCATCCAGTGTGAATGATTTTTTTCTGACATCATAAACCCAACTCATTGTGATCCCTCATTTTAAAATGGCACATTAAGTGCCATTAATTAACTACGTTCGTTCTTTCCATGAATCAGAGTGAACAATATTTCCATCGCAATACTTCCATGTTATTTTTTCATAACGAAGTGTTACCGACTCGAGGTAGTTCATATTCTGAATGGATTTTATGTTATGCATGAGTGGATTGACTGAAACAACCTTAACGCTTTCAAGGAACATATTAAAATACTCCTCTTCCTGTCCGGCGTGGTTAATACGATACCACTTTATCTATGCACTTTTTAGAGTTTGCCCAGAAGAGACAGCCTTGTAGAGATAGGGGCTGGAAGAATCAAATTCTTTTTCGAATTCAAGCGCACTGTGGACTCGCGTTCCGGTCAGTTTCCCCGTATGACTATCTGTAGGGATACTCAGACCGTGCATAAAGCTGAGTACCTCAATACTCCCTTCTCTATCCTTTACGTCAACTGACCCCTTGATATCCGCGCCACCATCATCTTTTAGCCATAAATATGCTGGAATTGCCATATATAACATCCTTATATAATATGTGGTTTTTACTCTCGGCATAATACGCGATTATTAAGTGATGTAAACAGGGGTAAAAAAATAAGGACAGAAAAAACAAATAACGCTTCGTATTTTAGTTAAATAGATTAAGACAATGAAAGGCATTAATCCCCTTCCCTACACCCGGCTTAGCCGATGTCCGAGCCGAGTTCTGTTTTAAAAGTTCAGGCCGCATTCAAAATGGCGCTAAGCCAGAGGTGGAAAACCGCGCGTCTCTTGCGCGGGTTGTAACCCGCAGCGAAGGAACCGCCTAAGCGGCGGCATTTTGCGGCTATAGCCGTGGTAACTGAAACACGGCCATTCCGATTCAGCGATAGCGCGCAGTTAAAAAACGCAGGATTCCAAAGGAGGCACGTTTATGCCTCCTTTGGGCCAGTGTGGGCGGCGAGCCCACGACCTTAAAGTTGAATTTGAATTTGAATTTGAATTTGAATTTAAAAAATAAAGCAGGTTGGGCAGCCGCCCAACATCACCCGATGATGTGCCCCTTATCCATATGAACCGCCCTATCACACATGTGATCAATCACATCGGCATCATGGCTTACCAGCAACATCGTCAGATCACTTGAGGCTTTCAAATCATTTAACAGATTGAGGATCTCGGCCTGCACAGACATATCCAGAGCGGAGGTCGGTTCATCGAGCAGCAGCAATTTGGGTTTGAGCAACAATGCCCTTACGATGGCCACGCGTTGGCGTTGACCGCCGGAAAGCTGATGCGGATAACGGTTCATCATGTCCGGGTCGAGCCCAACCTGACGGAAGCCTTCGGCAATTTTCTGCTCAATACCCTGCTCTTTGAGAATTTTCAGCGGCTCAGCCAACGTACGTCGCAGCCGGTGCTTAGGATGCAGCGAGGCGTACGGATCCTGAAACACCATCTGCACGTCGCGGCGCAGGCTGCCGGTGAAAGGTTTACCTGGCGTGAGTTTCTGCGTAAGCATCGTCAGGTTACCGCTCCACTGCCCATTCAAACCGGCCAGCACCCAAAGCAGCGATGATTTACCGCAACCGGAAGGCCCGACTAAGCCGAAACATTCACCTTGATTAATGGTGAGGTCTACGTCATGCACGACAGTGCGTAGCTCATAGCCATGACGGTGCGAGACGCTGAGACCGGCAAATTCGGCGACGACCTGATTCATGAATGTGGCTCCTGTAATGAGGCTTCGGGCGATGAAACGTACTGAGAAGACTTCTGTTTCAAAGATTCAAGCAATGCGCGATCCAGCACAGGCAGGCGTTCGCCATGGGTTAATTTACTCGGACGGCATGACCAGAGCGTTTGTGTATACGGATGCGTGGCGTGCGCCAGTTGGTCGGCGGGAAGCTCATCCAGCAGATCGCCTTTGTACATCACCAGTACCCGCTCACAGAATTGCGATACCTGTTGCAGGTCGTGGCTGATCAAAATCAGCCCCATATTACGTTGCTCGACCAGACGTTCGATAAGATCCAATACTTGCTCACGCATATCGAAATCCAGTGCCGAAGTGGGTTCATCAGCAATCAACCATTGCGGATCGTTAATCAGCGCAATCGCCAGCATGGCGCGTTGGCCCATGCCACCAGAAAGCTGGTGCGGATACTGTTTGCATAATCTTTTTGGATCCGGCAACCCCACGGCATTGAGCATATCCAGCACTTTCTCTTGCCGCTCTTTACGCCCCAGATGGGTATGTAGCCGCAGCGGTTCTTCGACCTGCCAGCCAATCGGACGGGCCGGGTTGAGTGCGTGTTTAGGATCCTGCATCACCATGGCTACGCGGTTGCCTCGCAACTGATTCCACTGGCGCTCGCTCAGGGTCAGGAGATCTTGTTCGCCCAGCGTCAACTGTCTGGCGCGCATCGCGCACGGATAAGGTAACAGGCCCATCAGCGCACGCGCCGTGAGGGATTTCCCCGAGCCAGATTCCCCCACCATCGCCACCCGCTCTTTACCTACGCTGAAGGAGAGAGATTTGACCAGCTCCACCGGTTGCGGGCCTGGCAGATAGACGGTCAGATCTTTGGCGATCAGTATGTCGTTGTGCAGGATTTTCTGTTGATTTAGTTCGAAATCATTTGCCATGTCGTGGATCCATTTTGTCACGCAGGCCATCGCCCAGCAGGTTGAAAGCCAGGCTGGCGAACAGTATGGCGCCACCCGGTGCGGCGGCCACCCACCACTGGTCAAAAATCACCTTACTGCCTTCTGCCACCATCGAACCCCATTCGGCGGTCGGCGGTTGAATGCCCATACCGAGGAAGCCAAGGCCGGCCGACGCCAAAATAATACCGCCCAGGCTGAGTGCTGCGCGCACCACAGCGCTTGGCAGGCACAGCGGCAGAATATGGCCAAACATCAGACGCAGTCCGCCAATGCCCTGCATACGCGCTGCCGCCAGATAATCACTGCGACGTAATGCCAATGTTTCCGCCCTCGCCTGACGGGCAAAAGGCGGCCAACTGGTAAAAGCTAAAGCCAGTGCGCCATTCATCAAACCGGGACCGAGGATCGCCACCAGCGCCAGTGCGATAACCAAACTTGGCAACGACAGGACAATGTCGGTCATACGCATGATAATCCGCTCATACCAACCGCCAATATATCCGGCGCTGATGCCCACCAGCAGCCCGACCGGGATGGTCAGCACTAAAATGAGCGACACCAGCAACAGCGTTGGCCGCGCACCGTAAATCACGCGCGACAGCAGGTCACGGCCAAAACCGTCGGTGCCCAGCCAATGCTCAGAGGACGGGGGTAACAGACGCAACTCGATATGCTGAATGTTGGGTGCAAAAGGGGCCAGCCACGGGGCCAGCAGCGCGCAGGCAATCAGGATAATCACCAGCGTAGTGCCGATCGACAGTGCGGTAATACGCCAAGCGGGTCGCCATGTGCGGGTGACATCGGACTGCGTTAACGGTTCGGGAATGCGTTGAGTCATAGTATTCAGCCAGTTATCGGGTTCGCGGATCGAGCAGATACGTCAGGGCATCAGCCAGTGCGTTCAGCAGCACAAAACAGGTGCCGATAAGCAACGTCGCGCCTAGGATAGCCGGTGTGTCAGCCGCAAACAGCGCGGTAGTCAGGTAACGCCCAACGCCCGGCCATGCAAAGACCGTTTCGGTCAATACCGCACCTTCAAGCAGGCTGGCGTAAGAGAGCGTCAGTACGGTGATCAGCGTGCCGAGCACATTCGGAAAGACATGACGTAACAGCACACGGCCGCGTCCGGCACCTTTCGAACGGGCCAGGATCACGTACTCCTTGTTCATTTCACCCAGCATCGAGGCACGCAGCAGACGGGTGATCCCCGCCATCGACAGCATCGCCAGCACCGTGACCGGTAGCCACATATGGCTAATAGCGTTAAAGAACATCTCGCGGTCGCCTGACAGCCAGGTATCAATCAACACAAAGCCGGTTTTCGGCTCCATGCTGTAGAGATACACATCATCGAGCCGTCCCGGCCCACCAGCCCAATGCAATACCGCATAGAAAAGCAGTAAGCCGAGCAGGCTCAGCCAGAAAATCGGCACAGAATAGCCGAGCAGTGAGATCAGTCGCGCGGCGTTATCCAGCCAGCTTCCCGGCTTCCACACCGCCAGCAGCGCCAGCGAAATGCCAAAGAAAGCGCCGAGGATGATCGCACAAGTCGCCAGTTCAACCGTTGCCGGGAAAGTGCGGGCTAAATCACTGGCCACCGGCTGCGCGGTCGTCCGCGACATGCCCATGTCACCGTGCGCCAGATGTTGAATATAGCGGCCGAACTGCACCGGCACCGACTCGTCGAGACCCAGGTCGTGACGCACCTGAGCGTAAGTTGCTTCGCTGGCATGGTCCCCGGCGATTTGCAACGTTGGGTCAATGGGGGCGAGATGGGAAAGCGTAAAAGTAAAGGCCAGTAAGCCCAGCAGCGTGAGCACCAGCGATATCACGCTGGTCAATAAACGGCCTGACCAACGCCAACCCTGCCGGACGAATCCGGCGGGTGTTGAACTGTCGGTCATTACTTGGTGACCTTGCTGTAGAAGACCATGTCAGGGTTGATGCCCTGCACGTAACCTTGAATATTGTCGCGTACGGCGATGAGGCTTTTCGCCTGTAGGCCAATGACGAACGGCGAGTTTTTCTGCACTTCCAGTTGCAACTGACGGTAATCAGCCACGCGTTTGGCCTGATCCGGTTCCGCAATGGCAGCCAGCGTCAGTTTGTTCAGTGCAGGAATTGACCAGTTGGCGCGCCACGCCAGAGTTTTGCTGCCATCTTCCGGATTGAATGCAAAGGCCGATGCGTTGGTGTTCGGGTCAAAGTAATCCGGTCCCCACGAAGACATATACGCGTCATAGTCATGCGCTTTCACCTTGGTGGAAATTTGCTGGCTCAGGCCCGGATCCAGTTTCACCGTCACACCGCCCCGCGCGAAGCTGGCCTGCAAGGCTTGAGCAATGTCCAGGTACGGCGGTTGGTTAGAGGTTGAAATCGTGAACGTGACGTCTTTCAACCCGGCTTTTTCCAGAATGGCTTTCGCTTTGGCCGGGTCATAGGTGTACGGATTGTCATTCAACGCGCCAAGGTAACCTTCCGGCAGGAAAGCCTGATGGATCTGGAAGTTGTCTTTCATCAGATCATGGGCGATGCGCTGATAGTCAAACAGATAACGGGCCGCTTCCCAGAAGGCAGGATTACCCAGCGCAGGAGAGGCTTTGGCGTTGAATTGCAGGAAGTACAATGAGGCATAAGGGATCGCCAGCGGTTTAACGTTTTTCGTCTTGGCCAGTGCGGCCATCTGGTCTGCACCCAGATTGCGCGCTATATCGGCGTCGCCCTGCTCAATCAACAAGCGGCGGGCAGCCGGATCCGGCACGTTTTTGATCAGAATGGTTTTCAGCTTCGGCGCGCCTTCAGGCGATGTCGGGTTGGCGTCAAGTACCAACACTTCATGCGGCACATAGGTGCGGATTTTATACGGACCACTGCCCGCCGAGTGATTGCTCAGCCAGCCGTGACCCAGGTCATCACCTTTGGCATTCTCTTTCACCTGTTTGCTGTCGACGATGGATGAGACTGGCGCAGAGAGCAGGCTTAGCACGAAGGACGGACTGACGTTAGCAGTCCAGCTGATTTTTACGTGATGGTCATCGACTTTCGTCAAAAGGCCGTCGACGTTTTTGTTATCCCAGCCTAACTGCGTCAGGACGAATGATGGCTCAAGGTTAAGTTTCACCACGCGGGACAATGAGAAAATAACGTCATCTGCGGTCAGCGGATTACCGCTGGCAAAGGTGGCTTTCGGATCCAGAGTAAAGGTCAGACTACGGTTGTCGGCACCCGCTTCCCAGGATTTAGCCAGCGTCGGCTTCAGATCAATTGGGTTGTGTGGATCAGATTGCACCAGACGCTGATAAATATTGTTAAATGCTTGTACCGTAGTCAGTTCAAAACCCTGCGCGGGGTCGAAGCTTGATGTGTCATCGATAGATTGCGCAATAACCAAGGTATTTGCAGGTGTCGCAGCCTGAACGGTAAAGCTGGCTGCGATAGCAACAAACAGAACGGAAGGGATAAAGGCTCTCATAATGATGACTCTCCAACATAGCGAAATTGCTAATAATTTATTAATTGTATGTGAGTCTTTAACCCACAAGAAAGTCGTTTAATGACTAACCTTATGCAAATTCTGTATAAGAGTAGTCGTATAGTTATAAAAACTGCATTTAGGCAAATATTCAGTATCAAGTTAACCAATAAAAACGCCGCCGAAGGAGCAGTATCATTCGGCGGCGTCATGGGCATTCGATACATTAAACAGAATCTTAACCGAGGCCCGGAATACCCTCGCCCGATGAGACGGACAGCAGCATACGCACCTGATTAACCAGTTCACTCATGCAGTCATCACGCATACCATAATTGGCCAGTTCTTTTTCCAGTGCGAACAGATATTGGGCGTTGGTGCCAAGCGGCCCACTGGCTTTGGCGATAAGCGGTGCAATGACCTGATAGGAGGTATCGGCTTCAAACAGCGGATGCGCGGGATCCATAATAAATACCAGCGCGGTGACGGTACGCCCATCGTCGAGTTGCAGCTCGCACCAGGTCGGGCGGTAGCAGCCAGTCAGCATTTCACGCTTCCACAGGAGTTCCAGCTCATCGCGCAGCTTCTCTTCGGGCAGGCGGAACGCCAGGCCGGTGGTACGTCCGCCGTCTTTAAGCGCCAGCATACGTCCAGGCTGCGCGTGGGTGCCACGCCCGGCAGTCAGACGTAAACAAAATGCACGGTGAAAACCGTTGAGCATTGCCGGACGCGCCTCTTCTGAGTCGAACACCGGATTCCACATCAAAGAGCCGTAGCCAAATATCCACACCGGGCTGTTGCCCGGACGTCGTGCAAGGGTGCTGTCCAGTGAAGCAGTGCGTTGTTCCATGGTCAATAACATCGATTCATCGATGCTGCCGAATGCTGTTTTGCAATCTGCATTGCGCAGAAAATCACGGGTTAACATCATTAACACCCTCCATCGAAGCCACTGCTTAAAGTACTTACCATGCTGTTGACGCTGTCATCTCCGTTAAAATGCCTACGCTGCAGAATTTCTTTATCCTATTAATAGTTCAAACCTTATGCGTTTCTGCACCATCAATCAAGATTGATGGTGATCACAAAACGTAAATTAAGTGACTTTTTTATGAACATTGAGAAAGTGTTGACCCGAATGGCAAAATAAAGCCCGCCCCTGAAGTGCACTCAGTGCGCCGTTCCTCCCCGGTAGTCGCACCCTGCTGGTCGTTGAATTTGTCAAATTCACCTTACCGCCAACTGGCACATAATGAAGTTTGGCTGCTACGCTAAATAAGTTAACGCCCATACATGTTATCAGACTGATTACTCGAACAAAATATTGAAAAAACAAAGTTTATTTAAGCTGGAACAACTTACAGCCCCCTATAAATTAATGTAAATACACCACCACTAAATAATAAAGTAAGCAAAACCACTATAAATCATGATTATGTTGTTATTGCATTGTTTTTAATAACCTTATAAAAAAAATAAAATCACCAAAAGATGCTTAATTGGCATTATTAATCAGATTGTACTGCACAAAATCGGTTGTTGATTATTTTATCTCATCAAAGTCCATTTTTTCTGTTAATTGAGTGCTTTTTCCACTATAGTAAGCGGGTTAAATCGTTAGATATTAGCGTGTTTTTGTACTGGCAGTTGTGCTCGACTGACAAGGTTAAGACTGCCGCTTCGTGAATCCGGTTTATCCGGGGCCGCGTGTGTTTATAAGGAGGAAAATCATCATGGTGTCATCTCAGGAGTCCCCAAAACATAAATCTCGTCATCAGGAATATTCACTGGTTTTTCCCATCGTCGCATTATTGGGGTTGGTATTTTTTAGTAATAGCAGCGACTTTCTCACCGTTGTCGGCATCAATTTAATTGCGTTGGTGGGTATTCTCGCCAGCGCATTCAGCGTCGTGCGCCATGCCGACGTATTAGCCCATCGGCTGGGCGAGCCTTATGGTTCCCTGATCCTCAGCCTGTCAGTGGTTATTCTCGAAGTCAGTCTGATATCCGCCCTAATGGCCACCGGCGATGCCGCTCCAGCGCTGATGCGCGATACACTGTTCTCGATAATTATGATCGTAATGGCCGGTCTGGTGGGCTTCTCCCTGCTGCTGGGCGGGCGTAAATTTGCTACGCAGTATGTGAATCTTGGCGGTATCAAACAGTATCTGATGGCGATTTTTCCGCTGGCTATCATCGTATTGGTGTTACCGGCGGCGCTGCCGGATGGCAATTTCACCACCGGACAAGCCCTGTTCGTGGCGGTGATTTCTGCAGCGATGTACGGCGTATTTTTGCTAATTCAAACGAAGACCCACCAGAGCCTGTTTATTTACGAGCATGAAGATGATGGCGAAGAAGAGGGTCATGGAAAGCCTTCCTCGAAAAGCAATCTCACACATACTCTGTGGTTGATTGTGCATCTGGTCTTGGTTATCGCCGTGACCAAGTTTAATGCGAATCCGCTGGAAACATTGCTGACGGAATTGAACGCTCCGGCACAGTTCACTGGTTTCCTGGTTGCATTGCTGATCCTATCCCCTGAAGGCTTGGGTGCGTTGAGGGCCGTTATGCAAAATCAGGTACAGCGCGCGATGAATCTGTTTTTCGGTTCAGTGCTGGCCACCATTTCCCTGACCGTACCTGCGGTAACACTGATTGCTACCCTCACTGGCCAGCAGCTGATTTTCGGTCTGGCTCCGGCGAATATCGTCGTGATGCTGGCGGTGCTGATTCTGTGTCAGATTTCGTTCTCGACCGGTCGTACCAATGTATTAAACGGCACTGCGCATTTGGCGCTGTTCTGTGCCTATATGATGATCATTATGCTTTAACTCTTCATCCTTCGAGTAAAGTGCATTTTAAGTAAATAAAAGGCCGCCTTATTCCAGGCGGCCTTTCTATTATTGATATTGATAAGAATTAAGAATAGGCGTCCAGAGCGCGTCTACACAGCTCCGAGCGCACACAGTCCTCTTTACCAAATTCTATGATGCCAACCATCTCGTCTTCTTCAAAGCGGGACATTGCATCGCTGAGACCCGATATAACCCCTCGCGGTAAATCGCATTGGGTAATATCACCATTAACTATAACCGTCACGTTCTCACCCAGACGGGTCAGGAACATTTTCATTTGGCTGGCCGTGACATTCTGGGCTTCATCCAGAATAACCACCGCATTTTCAAAAGTACGCCCACGCATATACGCGAAAGGAGCAATTTCGACTTTGCCTATTTCCGGTCGCAAACAATATTGCATAAATGACGACCCCAGACGACGGACTAAAATGTCGTATACCGGACGGAAATAAGGAGCGAATTTCTCGGATATATCACCAGGTAAGAAACCGAGATCTTCATCTGCCTGCAATACAGGACGGGTGACAATGATTCTGTCTATCTCTTTGTGGATTAATGCCTCAGCAGCTTTCGCTGCGCTGATAAATGTTTTGCCGCAGCCTGCTTCGCCGGTAGCAAAAATTAACTGCTTATTCTCTATGGCTGATAAGTAATGACCCTGAGCTTCATTTCGCGCCTGGATTGTTGACGAGTCGCGAGTATCGCGCGCCATACCAATCGATTCCACACCGCCCATTTGTATTAAAGAGGTCACTGTTTCTTCCTCACGTTGGCGGTGACTGCGTGAATCGCGACGAATAACACGTTTCGCTTCACGACGAGCTTTGATCACTTCTTTCTGTCTTCCCATAGTGGCACCTTACAGTTTGATTCACTTAACGCTAAGGCAGTTGCCCGCTCGGTTATGTTTCACTAACAAATGAGGTTTTGGTCTCCTTTTAGACCAAGTAAAGCCAATGAATAACGTGAAGAGGAAAATAAACGTAATCGATTAATAAACGATCTGTTGCTTATTCTCTTTAGATCTATTTTCTGTTCACGAAGAGGCATTGCCATTAACGACCAACCGTTGACCCACGCAGCATTCAATCCAGTGTGCATACCAGAAAAATAATCAGTCAGTTTCAATATCAGGGTGGGTTCAGTTAAACAACGTAGGTGCTGGTGTGTGAGTGGAAAAATTCGGAATAGTCGTGAAGTAGAAGAAAACGTACGGGTAAATATCAGAGAGTCGACGTTTTGGCCCTCGTTGGCGTTTGTGCGACAACAACGAGTGGTGTGGTTAAAAAGTGTATTTTTATATCCGCGCCCAAAACTGGACATTCCCATTCGCGATCCCCGCTGTGATATTTACGGCCATTTACCGTACACCGAGTAAACTTTTAGTTTTGTTCGGTGCTAAACATTACGCACCCACTAAAAGTACCGCCTGATAATGTCAGTATAGTGACAGCTGACACCTTTGCTATAAAAATTCGTTACCAACTTCTTAATGAAATGTAAAAAGGTTTGAGCAGAAGGTCAACAAGATCTTTAAAGATCTTTTTCAGATCCTTAGGCGTGTGCCTTTATGGCTGCATGTTTATTACTGTTGGCTATTTTAACGACGCCGGCGACTTGAATAGCCGGCGTCGCTCAGTCAGGCCTCAATCAATGCCTGTCCCAGATAGTGACTGTCATCTTTCACGCCAGGCAGCGTGAAGAAGAAACCGCCGCCAACCGGGCGGATATACTCTTCCAACGGCTCACCGTTTAGCCGTTTTTGTACGGTCAGGAATCCTTTTTCCAGATCGTGCTGGAAGCACACAAACAGCAGGCCCATTTCAAGCTGCCCTGAGTTCGTCACGCCGAGTGAATAACTGTAGCCACGGCGCAGCATCAGGTTATCGTCGGTGGCTTTTGTTCGTGGGTTGGCCAGACGAATATGCGCGTCGAGCGGGATCACCTTACCGTCAGGATCCTTAGAATAATCCGGCACGTCATGTTCTTTTTCCATACCCAGCGGTGCGCCGGTATGTTTGTGGCGGCCAAAAATAGTCTGCTGTTCCTGTAACGGCGTGCGGTCCCAGAATTCGACATGGAATGGAATAATACGCGTCGCCTGATAGCTACCACCCACCGTCCAGGCCGGTTCGCCCTGCTCTGGCGTCACCCAAATAACGTTGTCCATCAGCGGCGCATCTTTAGCATCCGGGTTGGCGGTGCCGTCTTTAAAACCTAGCAAGTTGATTGGCGTCTCCTTGCCCTCACTGCGCGCAGCATGGGATGAGATAAAGCCATCGCGCCGCCAGCGCACGCTGAGCAAATCAGGTGTGTACTTGATGATGTCACGCAGCGCGTGCAGCACGGTGTCACTGTTGTTCGCACAAATTTGTAATAGCAGATCGCCGTGGCACAGTTTGGCGTCCAGCGAGTCATTCGGAAAACGCGCCATCCGTTGCAGTTTCAGCGGTTTATGCGCCGCCAGTCCGAAGCGTTCATCAAACAGCGAATCTCCGGCCGACAGCGTCATGGTCAGGTTATCCGGATAGATTTCCGGCCCCATCACACCGGAATCCATCGGCGGGAATTTTGGGTCAACTTCAGGTGCGGTGCCGCCGGTGGTCAGAAACGCAAAGCGTGCCGTCAGCAGGCGAAACAGACGTTCGAGATCGGCTTTGGTCGTCGCCAAGACATCGAAGGATATCAGCATCATTGACGCCTGTTGCGGCGTCAAAATGCCAGCCTGATGCTCACCGTGGAAGGGTTGCTTGCTCCAACGTTCGTCAGGGGAAACGGTGCCTGGCTGGTAACCTGGCTTCGACCCCGTAGTTTTCGAGGGTGAAGCGTTTTCAATACCGGCAGCGGCAGCGCCGCCCAGGGCAAATGCGCCACCCAATAAACCGACGCCTTTCAATAAGCGGCGGCGGGAAGAAGAGACGTCCTGTGAATCAAACTTATTGTCGTGTTTATCACTCATTGCTGATCTCTCGAAAAAAGTCAAAGCTCACACAGTCTGCGCCGTTTTCAGGTTTAGTTTTTAGCGCCTCCACCTGCCAAGGGGGAGTCTGGGAGGGGGTTTGCAGCCGATTCTGTAGCTAAAACCCACACCCCATCCCAACCTTCCCCTCGTGAAAGGGGAAGGAGCAGGCCGAATGAGGAATTAATCCAGGCCGAGCACGCCACGCAGCTTGGCGAGATCTTCTGCCAGTGTGGTGATCGGTCCTTTCATGGCATTACGGTCAGCGTCAGACAACTTCTCGTAATGCTCATAGCCTTCTTTAGTTTTGTATTTATCCAGCAGTGCATCGACGGTTTTGAAGTTAGCGTCGATTTTATCCAGCAGCGGTTTATCAGCCTTCACCAGCAACGGGCGCAGCAAGTTAACAATTTTCTGTGCCCCATCAAGGTTGGCACGGAAATCCCACAGATCGGTACGGCTGTAACGGTCTTCTTCACCGCTGATCTTGCTTGAAGCCACTTCTTCAATCAGGCCCGCGGCGCCACCGACCACTTTGCTTGGTGGGAAGGTCAGATCGGTGATGCGCTTTTGCAGATCCTGCACATCAATGTTGAGCTTATCGGCGAACTTCTCGGTGCCTTGGGTGGTTTTATCCGCGAAGAGGATTTTTTCAAGACGGTGGAAACCGGTGAAATTAGGATCCTCGGCTTTTTTCTCGAAATCGTCTTCACGGGCATCGATGCTGCCGTCCAGATCAGAGAACAGCTCGGCGATAGGTTCGATACGCTCATAGTAAACGCGGGTTGACGGATAAAGTGCCTGAGCTTTTTTCAGGTCGCCCTTCTTAATCGCGTCGGTAAAGGCTTTGGTGTGTGAAACCAGTTCACCTACCTGCTGGGTCACATAGACTTTGTATTCAGCAATCGGGCCAACCAGCGCCATGGCATCAGGCTTGGTCGCAACGGCAGCACCTTCAGCCGTCACGGTCAGCTTGCCTTTTGGATTGCTCAGCAAACCGCAGGTCATGTCATATTCGCCCGGCTCAAGATTAGCGGTCATTTTCTGGGTAAAGCCCGGCGCGATGTTCTCACGCTCTTCGATGACCATTACGCCTTTGAGAATTTCCCACTCCAGCCCTTTTTGGCTGGCATTGTGCACCACAAACTGAGTTTTACCTGCAGGCACGGTCAGTGCCATCGGTTCGCATTGTTTATCATTGACGGTAATTTTGACTTGACGAACATCGGCAGCCAACACGTTGGCGCTCAGCGCAAAGACTGGCAGAGATAACAGTGCAACCTGTAAAGCTTTATGGCGAAACAGTGGGGATGAATATGACATTTACAACTCCCTGACAGAGACGATGTGATAGAAAATAGGTGTATGAGCAATCGTTTTATAAACAGCAGACTTGCGAAATCAACGTGGCGTTTTCTGCCCGGCAGATGCCGGAACGGCTACAGCTGGTTTACTCTGGGGCATAAAGAACAGAAACAGCGCTGGGATCAGGTAGAGGAAATAGACCGATACTTCGCTAACCGTCGGCGCTTCCTGATAACCGAACATCCCTTCCAGCAAGGTGCCGAATAAGGAATGGGTGGACAGCATGCCGCTGAGATCGAACGCGACATCCTGCATGCGGTTCCACAAACCCGCTTCATGGAAGGCGCGAATGGCGCCCGCTGCCAGACCGGCTGCGACAAAAAGAATAAACAGGCTGGTCCATTTAAAGAACTTCGCCAAATGCAGCTTTACGCCGCCGTAGTAGATCAGGAAGCCGAGCACAATAGCCGCGCCTAAGCCAAGCAAGGCGCCGATCGGTGCTTCAATACCGACATCTTGCTGGAATGCTGCCAACAGGAAGAAGACGGATTCCAGCCCTTCACGTGCCACGGCGAAAAACACCATCGCTACCAGTGCCCAGCCCTGCCCGCGGTTTGAGTTCAGTGCATGATCAATCGCGCCTTCCAGATGCACTTTGATGGAGCGTGACACCTTACGCATCCAGAACACCATGTAGGTCAGAATGCAGACGGCAACGGCCGCCACAATGCCTTCAAACAACTCCTGCTGCTTTTGTGGGAACTCACCCGTGGTTTCATTGATGAAAATGCCCAGCGCCAGGCACAGGCCCGCGGCGACAATCACACCAATCCATACTACGCCGAGCCACTGCCCGCGCTGCGTTCGCTTCAGGTAGCTGGCGATCAGGCTGACAATTAACGCGGCTTCCAGCCCTTCACGGAACATAATGAGAAAGGGGACGAACATAAAAGAGACTCCCGGCACCGGAATGCTGAACATTTAAATGCGAACCTATCGTGTAAAGATAAGTAAAATGAAAACGATAGTGATTATCATTCTTGCAAAAATAAAAACAAGTGGCTGTGGAGGATTTTTTGCACTGCAGCGTGGCTTTCAGTCCGATAATTTATTGCTGATTATTTCTGTGGGGGGAATAACGGCGGTTACTCATGATAATAAACGGAGCCAGAAGGCCTGACTCCGCGGTTTCTGATTGAGTATCAGACGGTCTTGAATTCCGCTTCGGCAGCGTCGAAACGCTGTCCAATGGCGGCAGACGGCTGACTTCCCATCAGGCTGACAATCCAGATCGCCAGCGAAGCAAAAATAAAGCCAGGGATAATTTCATACAGATCCAGCCAGGCGTACTGCTTCCACACCAGCACGGTGATCGCACCGACCAGCATACCGGCCAGCGCCCCGTTGCGCGTCATGCGTCTCCACATGACGGAAATCAGGATCACCGGACCAAAAGCCGCACCAAAGCCTGCCCACGCATAACTCACCAGACCAAGCACGCGGTTTTCAGGGTTTGCTGCCAGCGCAATTGCTACCAGCGCAACCACCAGCACCATGACGCGGCCAATCCATACCAATTCAAACTGGCTGGCATTCTTGCGCAGGAACGCTTTGTAGAGATCTTCGGTGATGGCGCTTGAGCAGACCAGCAACTGGCAGCTTAACGTACTCATTACTGCAGCCAGAATGGCCGAAAGCAACACCCCGGCTATCCACGGGTTGAACAGAATTTTCGCCAGTTCAATGAACACTCGCTCGCCGTTTTGCGTCACATTGCCCGCCTGCCCCGGATTGTCGCTGAAATAGGCAATGCCGAAGAAACCGACGGCAACGGTACCTGCCAGACAGAGGATCATCCAGATCATGCTGATGCGGCGTGCGCTGCGGATCGTGCGGTGAGAGTCAGCGGCCATAAAGCGTGCCAGAATATGTGGCTGGCCGAAATAGCCCAGTCCCCAGCCCAGCAGTGACAAAATAGCGACCAGATTCATCCCTTTAAACATATCGGTATATTCAGGGCTTTTGGCGTTGATCACCATCATTGAGGTATCGATACCGCCCACCGCAAGAATGACAAACACCGGAGTCAGGATCAGCGCGAAAATCATCAGGCTGGCCTGCACAGTATCCGTCCAACTGACCGCCAGAAAACCGCCAATAAACGTATACAGAATCGTTGCGGCCGCCCCGGCCCACAGTGCAGTCTGATAAGTCATGCCGAAGGTACTTTCAAACAGGCGCGCACCGGCAACAATGCCGGAAGCACAATAGATAGTGAAAAACACCAAGATGACAATGGCGGAAATGATACGCAGCATTTTGCTTTTATCTTCAAAACGATGCGTGAAGTAATCCGGCAGAGTCAGCGCATTGTTATTGGCTTCGGTATGCACCCGCAAACGCCCTGCCACCAACTTCCAGTTGAGATAGGCACCGACAGTAAGCCCTATGGCAATCCAGCTTTCGGAAATGCCTGAGATAAAAATCGCACCCGGCAAGCCCATCAATAGCCAGCCGCTCATATCAGATGCACCGGCGGACAGTGCGGTCACTACGCTACCGAGACTGCGACCGCCCAAAATATAGTCATCGAAATTCTTGGTCCGCAAATAGGCGATCAGCCCAATCAGGATCATACCGAAAATATAAACACAAAATGTCACCATCATGGGCGTATTCATTGTCATGCAAGCTCTCCACGTGTTGTCCTGTACTTAGTTCTTTATGAAAAAAGAAAAAGCCGGTTAATTCTGATGCGTCCCTGACAGGCTTTAGCTCCAGCTAAAAATCGAATTCGGCCGGATACTCGGCGACATAAAGTAGAATTTCAACATTTTTAACAAATCGATTACAAAAAACCATTCCCAGTCACAGTTATCATGATGATGGGTTGCACCTTACATTATCCGCAGTTGCACCTGCCACAGTTTCTACATCCATGGGCTAACAGCCATGGTCATGCCACAAAAAATGTTAATAATCGACCGAGTTTTAGCGTTGCCGCACACCATGTATTTAACAAGGTTGCACAAAGTTGCAACTTAGAAGATATTGCTGCACATACGTACTTTGCATAACGGCGATGCTCTGGTCATTGATGCTGCGGCTTCAGGGACTGCGGGCCTTAATTACGGAGTTGCTAGATGGGCATGACGACGATGGGCGTTAAATTGGATGAGGCCACCCGCGACCGGCTGAAAGTGGCCGCACAGGGTATTGACCGCACACCACATTGGCTGATCAAACAGGCGATTTATTCCTATCTTGAGCGACTGGAAAATGGCGATGCGCTGCCTGAGATCCCGGCGCTTAACGCTGGCAACGTGGCCGAAAACGATGAGCACCCTTCCCCGGCTTTGATCGAGTCACATCAGCCCTTCCTCGACTTCGCCGAGCAGATCCTCCCACAGTCGGTTAGCCGCTCAGCCATCACCGCCGCCTACCGTCGCCCGGAGGCCGAATCCGTCGCCATGCTACTGGAGCAAGCCCGTCTACCTGCACCGATGGATCAGGCCGCGCATAAGCTGGCCTATGATCTGGCCAGCAAACTGCGCAACCAAAAGAGTGCCAACGGGCGCGCCGGAATGGTACAGAGCCTGCTACAGGAATTCTCACTCTCCTCGCATGAAGGCGTGGCCCTGATGTGTCTGGCCGAAGCGCTGCTGCGTATTCCCGATAAACCAACCCGTGATGCGCTGATCCGCGACAAAATCAGCACCGGCAACTGGCATTCACACCTTGGCCGCAGCCCGTCACTGTTTGTGAATGCCGCAACCTGGGGATTGTTGTTTACCGGTAAACTGGTGGCGACCCACAATGAAGCCAATCTGTCGCGCTCCCTCAGCCGTATTATCGGCAAAGGCGGCGAACCGGTGATCCGCAAAGGCGTAGACATGGCAATGCGCCTGATGGGCGAGCAGTTTGTCACCGGCGAAACTATCGCGGAAGCGCTGGCCAACGCCCGTAAACACGAAGAGAAAGGGTTCCGTTACTCCTACGATATGCTCGGCGAAGCGGCACTGACTGAAAAGGATGCGCAGGCCTATCTGCTCTCCTATCAACAGGCCATTCACGCCATCGGCAAAGCCTCCAACGGGCGCGGCATTTATGAAGGCCCTGGCATCTCTATCAAGCTCTCTGCTCTGCATCCGCGCTACAGCCGCGCGCAGTACGAGCGCGTGATGGACGAACTCTATCCTCGTCTGCTGGAGCTGACGCTGCTGGCCCGCCAGTATGATGTCGGTCTCAATATTGATGCCGAAGAAGCCGATCGTTTGGAAATCTCCCTCGATCTGCTGGAAAAACTCTGTTTTGAACCGGAACTGGCCGGCTGGAACGGCATCGGTTTCGTCATTCAGGCCTACCAGAAACGCTGCCCAATGGTGATCGACTATCTGACCGGTCTGGCGCAGCGTAGCCGCCGTCGTCTGATGATCCGTCTGGTGAAGGGCGCCTATTGGGACAGCGAAATCAAACGTGCACAGGTGGACGGCCTGGAAGATTATCCGGTTTATACCCGCAAGGTATATACCGACGTCTCTTATCTGGCCTGCGCCCGTAAACTGCTGGCGGTACCGAACCTAATTTATCCGCAGTTCGCTACCCACAACGCTCATACGTTGGCCGCCATTTACCAGTTGGCAGGCAATAACTACTATCCGGGACAGTACGAATTCCAGTGCCTGCATGGTATGGGCGAACCGCTGTACGAACAGGTGGTCGGTAAAGTATCCGCAGGCAAACTCAACCGCCCTTGCCGCATTTATGCGCCGGTGGGTACCCATGAAACCCTGCTCGCCTATTTGGTACGACGCCTGTTGGAAAACGGGGCCAACACCTCCTTTGTCAACCGTATTGCAGATGCCACATTGCCGCTTGACGAACTGGTCGCTGATCCGGTGAAAGCGGTTGAAGCGCTGGCCGTCAATGAGGGTCAGGTTGGCCTGCCGCATCCTCGCATTGCGTTACCGCGTCACTTATATGGCGGCTCAGGCTCAGAAGGTGGCTTAGAGGAGCGTACTCGCGTTAACTCCTCCGGCCTGGATATGTCTAACGAACACCGCCTGGCCTCGCTCTCCAGCGCCCTCCTGAGCAGTGCAGCGCACCCCTACCAGGCCCAGCCGATGATTGACGCCGAACTTGATGACGGCCAGTTTGCGGCCGTCATTAATCCGGCCGAGCCGAAAGACATCGTCGGCCACGTAAGAGAAGCGACCGACGCTGAGGTGAGCCGCGCACTCGATGCCGCTGCTGCTGCAGGTCCGATCTGGTTTGCAACACCTCCCGGAGAACGTGCTGCAATCTTGCAACGTGCCGCAGAATTGATGGAAGGCGAACTGCAAAGTCTACTTGGCCTACTGGTACGCGAAGCTGGCAAGACCTTTAATAACGCCATTGCAGAAGTACGCGAAGCGGTGGATTTCCTGCATTACTACGCCGGGCAGATCCGCGAGCAGTTTGACAACAACACTCACCGCCCATTAGGCACTGTTGTCTGCATCAGTCCGTGGAACTTCCCGCTGGCGATTTTCAGCGGTCAGATCGCCGCCGCGCTGGCGGCAGGTAACAGCGTGCTGGCTAAACCGGCCGAACAGACGTCGCTGATTGCCGCACAGGCCGTACGCATTCTGCATGAAGCAGGCGTTCCCACTGGCGTGTTGCAACTGTTGCCAGGCCAGGGTGAAACCGTGGGAGCACAACTGGTTAATGATGAGCGCGTACGTGGCGTGCTGTTTACCGGTTCAACCGACGTGGCGTGTATTTTACAACGCGGCATTGCCGGACGGCTGGACCCGCAGGGCCGCCCTGTTCCGCTGATTGCCGAAACCGGTGGGTTGAACGCCATGATTGTCGACTCATCGGCGCTGACTGAACAGGTAGTGACCGACGTCGTGGCATCGGCCTTTGACAGTGCCGGGCAGCGCTGCTCCGCACTGCGCATCCTGTGTATTCAGGAAGATGTCGCCGAGCACACGCTGCAAATGCTGCGCGGTGCCATGGCCGAATGTCGAATGGGCAACCCAGAACGCCTGTCTACTGACATCGGCCCGGTCATTGATAGCGAAGCACAGGCAGGCATTGAGAAGCATATCGAAGCGATGCGTGCCAAAGGCCGCGCGGTCTATCAGGCAGCACAACACAATACGCAGGATCAGCAGGAGTGGGCTCGCGGGACGTTCGTTATGCCCACACTGATCGAACTGGATAGCTTCGATGAACTGCAAAAAGAGATCTTTGGCCCGGTGCTGCACGTGGTGCGCTACGCGCGTCAGGACCTCGATGCGCTGATTGAGCAAATCAACGCCGCCGGTTACGGTCTGACATTGGGTATTCACACCCGAATTGACGAAACCATTAACCGCGTTACGTCAAAAGCCAAGGTTGGCAACATGTACGTCAACCGCAACATGGTCGGTGCAGTGGTTGGCGTTCAGCCATTTGGCGGCGAAGGGCTGTCAGGTACGGGGCCGAAAGCTGGCGGGCCGCTGTATCTGTATCGCCTGCTGTGCAGCCGTCCGCTGGAAGCCGTGTCCCGGGCGCTAAGCGTTCAGGATCAGGAACTGCCGCTGGATATCTCACTGCGCGAGGCCTTGCTGGTACCCCATCACGCTCTGCAACAATGGGCAATGGGCCAGAAAAACCGCGAGCCGTTAGCGGCGCTATGCAAACGCTTTGCGCTCGCGGCTCAGGGCGGTACGGTTCGGATCCTTCCAGGCCCAACGGGGGAACGTAATACCTATGCCCTGTTACCGCGTGAACGCGTACTGGCGCTGGCGGATAATCAGGACGATGTGTTGATTCAACTCGCCGCCGTTACTGCCACTGGTTGCCGCGTGTTGTGGTCGGAGGCACCTTTACAGCAAGAGTTGTTTAAACAGTTGCCAAAAGCGGTGCAGGAACGGATTGATTTCGCGAAAGACTGGCAAACCGATGCGCCGGTGTTCGACGCGGTGATTTACCACGGTGACGCCGATCAGCTATGTGATCTATGCAAGGTCATTGCCCAGCGGACCGGACCGATTGTTTCTGTGCAGGGGTTTGCGCGTGGCGAAGACAATATTCTGCTTGAACGGTTGTTGCATGAACGCTCGCTAAGCGTTAATACGGCGGCGGCCGGGGGTAATGCGAGTTTGATGACTATTGGATGATAGTCTGGGATCTTGGGGCTGCCGCCCAAACTGGCCTTTGAATTTTAACTTCAAGACCTTGGGCTGCCGCCCAAACGGGCCTTTGAATTTTAACTTCAAGACCTTGGGCTGCCACCCAAACGGGCCTTTGAATTTCAACTTCAAGACCTTGGGCTGCCACCCAAACGGGCCTTTGAATTTCAACTTCAAGACCTTGGGCTGCCGCCCAAACCCGCCTTAAGGCCCGCAGTCGCTCGGGCCTTAAGAATCCGAGCTTTTTTAACTGCGCGCTTCGCTGAATCGGGATGGCCGTGTTTCAGCCACCTTGGTTATCGCCGCAAAATGTTGCCGCTTAGGCGGTACCTTCGCTTCGGGTTTCGAGCCTATGGTCTCGAACCACTTGCTCAGCGCCATTTTTGAATGCGGCCTACACTTTTTTAAAAGATAAAAACAGCCTTGAGTTTGAGTTTGAGTTTGAATTTGAATTTGAATTTGAATTTGAATTTGAATTTACAAAAGTTTCGGCCGCGTTCAAAACGACGTCGAGGGAGAGGCGCAAAACCGCGCGGGGTTTACGCGGGTTGAAGCCCGAACTGAGAGTCCCGCGCCGCGGCGCCTCTTTATAAACAAGAAGTGCGGCTATAACAGCGGCTCCTGACACACGGCCATCGTAACCTGCGCAGCAGCTGTTTTTAAAACAGCCCGGGATTCTGGGGGTGGCGATAGACCCCCTTGAGGCCAGTTTAGGTGGCAACCCAGGGTTTTGATGTTGAGGTTGAATTTAAAAGCGTCTGCGAATCGCCATCCGCTCTTAATGGGTTAAGAATTTTTCCAAAAATTGCTTAGTCCGTGGGTGTTGCGGATTCGAAAAGAGTTCTTTCGCGGGTCCCTGCTCCACGATCCGCCCTTCATCCATAAAAATAGCCCGGTCGGCAACATCGCGCGCGAAGCTCATTTCATGCGTGACGATCACCATGGTTCGGCGCTCCAGCGCTAAGGCACGGATGGTATTGAGCACTTCGCCGACCAACTCGGGGTCCAGCGCCGAGGTGGGTTCATCGAATAAAATCACGGCGGGGTTCATCGCCAACGCACGGGCAATAGCCACACGCTGCTGCTGACCACCGGACAGACGCCGTGGGTAGGCGTCTTCTTTGCCACTCAAACCGACTTTTTCCAGCAACTCGCGGGCGTAGGCGATGGCCCTGGCACGCGGTTCACCCTTCACAATCACCGGCCCTTCGATGATGTTATCTATCACCGACCGGTGCGGGAATAGGTTGAAGTTCTGGAACACAAAACCGACCTGCTGACGTAACTTGCGGACGTTTTCTTTCTGCTTACTAATGGGACGATTGCCGTCAATTTGGATGTTGCCAACGGTAATGGTGCCTGAATCCGGCTCTTCGAGCAGATTAATACTGCGCAGCAGCGTGGTCTTACCGGAGCCACTCGGCCCGATAATCGCGACAACTTCGCCGGAGTTCACTTGTAAATCAATACCGTGCAGCACCGTCTGACCGTTGAATTTTTTAGTCAGCTGTTTAACGTCAATGGTACTCATGAAGGCTCCTGATCCTGACGGTTAACGCGGTCTTCCAGACGATTTTGCAGGAAGGATAAAACGGTGGCTAACACCCAATAAATCAGCGAGGCGGCCAGATACATGGTGAAGACTTCCAGTGTGCGCGAGGTCACCAGTTGCGCCTGACGGAACAGTTCCGGGACCTGAATGGTGGCGGCAAGCGAGGTATCTTTCACCAAACCAATAAAACTGTTACCCAGCGGTGGCAGCGCGGTACGGGCGGCCTGCGGTAAAATCACGCGGCGCATGGCTTGCCAGCGGCTCATACCAATACTGGCGGCGGCCTCCCACTGGCCCTTCTCAATAGAAGAAATCGCAGCACGCAGGGTTTCCGAAGTATAAGCAGCTGTATTGAGCGACAAACCAATCATCGCTGACGGGATAGGATCCAGCTCAATGCCGAACTGAGGCAGGCCGTAATAGATCATAAACAACTGCGCGATAAGCGGCGTACCGCGAAAAACTGACACGTAAAAACGCGACAACCATGAAAGAGGCCAGAATTTTGACAAGCGCATAAGCGCCAGCATAAATCCCAGCAGCAGCCCGAAGACCATCCCACCCAAGCTGAGTTGAAGGGTAAACAGCGTACCTTTTAATAGAAAGGGTGCTGAATCCAGCACCAGTTGGAGACTTTCTTGCATCTAAAACCTTTAAGCCTTTTACAACTTCAATGTATTGCTACGCCCTAAATAATTGAGGCTGTATCAAGGCGGCAAGCTTGTGAGTCCCGATGAGCTGACATGAGTCAGTGATTCAGGCGAACACGTGCAGCTAACGCGCAGAAACAGCCCCAAGAATAACGGGCATGGCGAGAATTATTTAGTGACGTCAGCCCCAAACCATTTATCTGATATTTTCGCCAGAGAACCGTCTTTTTGCATGTCGGCAATGGCTTTATTGATAGCAGCCAGCAGCTCAGGGTTATTTTTACGTAACGCGACGCCAGATTCCTGACTCGCAAACGGTTTGCCAGCCACCGCCAGCGTATCACCCGTTTTCTTCACCAGATCCAACGCGGCCAGACGGTCAACCAGAATGGCGTCGATACGGCCTACGCGCAAATCCTGAGATTTTGTGGCGTCATCGTCATAGGTGCGGATATCCACACCCGGCTCATTAGCCCGCAGCCACTGTTCATAGTTACTGCCCAGACCTACACCTACTTTTTTGCCTTTCAGAGCATCAGGGGTAGCAAATTTGGCTTCGTTGCCCTTTTTAGTCAGCACCTGAATACCTGAAAGGGTATAGGGCGTGGAGAAGTCATATTTTTTCTGGCGCTCTGGGGAAATGGTCACCTGGTTTATCACCACGTCGATCCGTTTGGATTCCAGCGACGCCAACATGCCATCCCATTTGGTCGGTTGCAGTTTAGCTTTCACACCCATGTGCTGTGCCAGCGACTCCGCAAACTCCACTTCAAAGCCGGTAAGCTTGCCATCGGTTCCCTGAAAACTGAACGGAGGATAGGTGCCTTCGAGGCCCACAATTAACGTTCCGCGCTCTTTAACTTTCGCCAGCAGACCTTCATCGGCAGCAAAGCTGTTGCTGACCATACCGCTGGTCAGCGTCACGGCTACGGCACCCAGAAGTAAACGACGACGTAATGTAGAAAAAACCATATTCACCTCATTCGATTCAATTTCAGTTATCAGCTTTGAGGCAAGTTAATACCTCTTTAACTGACGGAAACGTCTAATTGTTATCATGTTTTCATCACCTGCCGCACGTTAGCACCGCGCAGGAAGATTATCAGCAATATAATCCTCTAATCTTAGCGCATAAAAGCATAAGCGTTGCTGAGACGGCATAAGCGGGCCGTTAGGCCACGCTTATCACTGCGATTATTCCTTTTTTCGTGACCGTAAAAGGAATTTTAAATATGAGGGTGATAGGCAAACAACGCGGGCGCGCCGCCGGTATGAATAAACAGAATCGGCCCGTCTCCCGGAAAACGCCCGCGCTCAATACCGTCCAGCAGACCCGCCATCGCCTTGCCGGTGTAGACAGGGTCCAGCAACATCGCTTCCTGCGCAGCCAGTAATTTGATCGCCGCCAGCCCTTCCTCACTCGGCTCACCGTAGCGTGGACCAAAATACTCATCCCACAGATGTATCGGCGGCAGAGGTGCGTCCAGCTGCAGTCTTTTGGCAACATCACGTGCAATGGCCTCAACTTTGGGCCGCTGCTGTTCCGCCGTACGTGACACCGTCACACCAATCAGCTGCGTGGCTGGCATGAGATGCTGCAGAGCTACGGCCAGTCCTGCGTGGGTGCCTGCACTGCCGGAAGCCACCACAATGGCGCTGAAATCGACAAAACCGGAGGCGCTTTGCTCGGCAATTTCCAGCGCACATTGTACATACCCCAGCGCCCCGAGGGCGTTGGAGCCGCCAACCGGCACGATATAGGGCCGGAACCCCTGAGCTTCGAGTTTTTCGGCTTCATCCGTCAGTTGGGTCATCGGATCATGCAGCGCCTCACACATCACTACGTCGACGTTGAACAGATCGAGCAGTAAGCGGTTGCCGTTGGTGAGGTAGTTGGCCTGGGTGGTACCGATTGGGTTTTCCAGCAACGCCACGCATCTCATCCCCAGCTTGGCGGCAACGGCAGCGGTCTGGCGGACGTGGTTAGACTGAATAGCCCCGGCGGTGAGCAAAGTGTCCGCGCCCTCTTCAAGCGCGGCAGCCGCCAGAAACTCCAGCTTTCTCAATTTGTTACCGCCCATAGCCAACGGCGTGACGTCGTCACGTTTTATGTAAATTGGGCGACCGACATAATCTGAAAGACGGTTCAGTTTCTCCAGCGGCGTCATGCTGCCCAGCAAGTCTAAACGCGGAAAGGCTTCCAGCCGAAGTTTAACTAATGAAATTTTAGCAGGCACAGTGTTCCCCTGAAGCGCTTGATATGAATTAGGTTATAAAAATAGGTTGTTTGTATTGTGATCAAAAGATTATAGACAGAATTTATACAATCTTACCGTGCATGCAACACAAAAAAACAGGCACCCGAAGGTGCCTGTTGATAGCAAAGCGTTTAGCAAAAAACGGTTATGCGGATTTTTGCCATGCCAGATATTGATCATATTTGCGCAACGCAATACGGTAGTTATCATGCGCTGCCAACGGCAGGTCACTGATAATACGTTCATGGATGCTCTCCCCCCGGGTACGTTCAAGGGGATAATTATGGGCCACCAGAATTTCATCCAGACGACGCAGTCGCACAACATACTCGCGCACCGTGCTGTGATTCATTTCGGTTTGTTCAAACAAATACTGTTTGAACGCCATAATGTCAAAATAGGCCGGATGAGTGTTGCAGCTAATCTCACTGCAAAAACGGCACAGTGCGGCCAATTCCTGCGAAAGATTACTCCACACTTCGTCATCAATAGGCTGGTCCATCTTGGCAATGGCGTCTTTATTGATGATCTGACCGCGAAACACCAGCGCCATCCGATCGAGTTCTTTACCGCATTGTGAGCAGTGAGTCTGGCTATGTTTATAATCTTTTAGATAGCGGCTGAGCGGCCGCGTTTTCAT
The DNA here is from genome assembly GCF_049889095.1 of Ewingella sp. S1.OA.A_B6. Taxonomy (NCBI): domain Bacteria; kingdom Pseudomonadati; phylum Pseudomonadota; class Gammaproteobacteria; order Enterobacterales; family Yersiniaceae; genus Ewingella; species Ewingella sp. S1.OA.A_B6. The sequence continues at coordinate 1,256,213 of NZ_JBLJFK010000001.1, forward strand.
TCCCGCTGACATAATGTTTTCCTGGTGAGGAAGTTTAAATATATACCCAAAATAATTCGAGTTGCACAAAAGTCACCAACGTGACTGCAACGTGAAGTATGACGAGTAGTTAACCGGCCAGGAAAAAGCGGATCAGTGGTCGTTAGCCAGACGCGCCCGTAAGCGCTTAATAGCCTGGCTGTGTAGCTGGCTGACGCGGGATTCCCCAACGTCCAGTACTGCCCCGATCTCTTTTAAATTCAACTCTTCCTGGTAGTAAAGCGTCAGTACCATCTTTTCCCGTTCTGGTAGTGCATCAATGGCATCCATCACCCGCTGGCGTAAATTACCTTCCAGTAAGAGATGTAACGGGTTGGCCTCTTCGTGCCCTTCCATCAATGCTTCTGCTGTATCGCCGTGTTCTTCGCGCCACTCGTCATAAGAGAACAACTGGCTGCTGTTGGTATCCATTAAAATCTGGCGGTATTCCTCAATAGGAATATCTAACGCCTGCGCCACTTCGCTTTCGCTCGGTGGTCGCCCTAACTGCTGTTCAGCCTGATGCATCGCTTTTGAGACTTCACGCGCATTGCGTCTCACGCTGCGCGGCACCCAGTCACGGCTGCGTAGCTCATCGAGCATCGCGCCTCGAATACGTTGCACCGCGTAGGTGGTAAACGCCGTGCCCTGCATAGCATCAAACCGGTCAACCGCATTCAATAAGCCTATGCCTCCCGCTTGCAGCAGATCGTCAAGCTCGACGCTGGCGGGAAGCCGTACCTGCAAACGCAGGGCTTCATGACGCACCAGCGGAACATAGCGCTGCCATAAAGAATTTTTGTCTATCACGCCGCTGGCGGTATACAGATCGCTCACTATTCTAACCTGGCAGTGGGAAGGTCCGTACTATTATCCTTTCGTTAGCCCTTTCCAATCGCCTGAATAAGGACTGAAAAACGCGGCTATTTGGATTATGTCGACACCGCGAAGCAATAACGGACGGCAACTATAGCAGCGACTTTGTTCACAGCATCATACTAAAAGGTAATAATTAGTTAAAATATTGAGCCAAAAGAATAAAAAAACCCCGCCGAAGCGGGGTTTTGCAGTTGAATACTCAGCGGGAAGGCGATTAGCCCTGCAGCAGAGAAAGCACTGACTGAGGGACCTGGTTAGCTTTAGCCAACACTGAAGTACCCGCCTGCTGCAGGATCTGCGCTTTAGACATGGCCGAAACTTCAGTTGCGTAGTCAGCATCCTGAATACGGCTCTGTGCAGATTGCAGGTTAGTAGTAGTGTTGCTCAAGTTGGTGATAGCAGAATCGAAACGGTTCTGAATCGCACCCAATGATGAACGGAACTTATCAACCTGGCCGATTGCCGCGTCGATTGCAGCCATCGGATCTGTTGTAGAGGTTTTGATCGAGCTCAGCGTTTGAGTTTGTAAGTTTGCGCCGCTCAAGTCAGCAGATTTGTAGGTTTTAGTGTTCTCACCAGTACCTACGGTCACAACTTTGCTCAAACCATCAGTACCACCCAACATTACATTAGCTTTAACACCTGCAGTACCAGCAGCATCGGTGTAAGTCACAGTATCCAATGTCACTTTACCCGCAGTATCTACAGCCGCTGAATACAATTTGTTATCAGTACCTTTAACAGCATAAGCAGTGGCTCCTGACGCGTTAGTTACCTGATAAAGTTTTGCACCAGAAACAGCAGTCACCGATGCATCGGTCATATCGATAGCTTTGTTTACCGTTACAGCCGTCTGCGAAACACCATCAGTTTTCACTGAAGTTTGGTCAGTTACTTTGGAACCGATAGTCACAGCACCAGAAGTGTTGTCGATAGTCACAGAGTAGTAGCCATCGTTGGCTGGCGCAGTTGAAGCTGCCAGTTTCGCGAAGTAACTGCCGTCTTCAGATTTTTCAATAGTTGCTGTGGCTGTAGCATCTTTTGCTGTAGCTGCTGCTGCAACACCAGTCAGCGTCACACTTATAGGAACAGTTGTCAGTGCTTTACCGGTAGATACGTTAGCAGTTTGAACGTTCAGACCGCTCAGACCCAGAGTGCTAGAGTCGATTTTCTGCAGGTCGATATCGATAGTTTCGCCGTCGTTAGAACCAACCTGAATAGACATAGTCTGGTTAGATGCTAATACTTTTACACCGTTGAACTGAGTCTGGCCGGATACGCGGTCGATTTCGTCCAGACGGGAAGTGATTTCGTCCTGGATTGAAGACAGGTCGGTATCGGAGTTGGTGCCGTTAGCCGCCTGAACAGACAGCTCACGAATACGTTGTAAGTTGTTGTTGATTTCGCTCAGTGAGCCTTCAGTGGTCTGCGCAACGGAGATTCCGTCGTTGGCATTACGTGAAGCCTGAGTCAGACCATTGATGTTAGAGGTGAAGCGGTTAGCAATTGCCTGGCCCGCTGCATCGTCTTTGGCGCTGTTAATACGCAGACCTGAAGACAGACGCTCGATAGCGGTGCCCAGTGCTGACTGGGATTTGTTCATGTTGTTCTGAGTCATCAGAGACAGCGTGTTGGTATTAATTACTTGGCCCATGAGTGTATTCCTTCAAATCTGGTTAAGGGGGTTGGGCTTGCTTGCCCTCGGTGTTCATCACCGTCCAAACTTGTATCGGCGCTACACCGGTAACCTTTAGGATTATTTCTAAAAAAAGCGTATTTTCTTACTTTGAGAAATACCCCTCCTTATACCGGCTATTCACGCCATTACTTTTTATTGTAATCCATTAAACTTTTTCTCCATCGTGCCGATAGGGCTTAAAGACTCTTTATACCCCAAGTAGTTTGAGTTGTAGCAAGGCAGCGAGGAAGTGAGTCCTGAAGTCAGTGACTCACATGCACAAGCGATGCTGACGCCGCTGCAAATTCAATTACGTAGGGTAAATAACTCATAAAGGATATTTATGGCCACTATCTCTTCATTAGGCATCGGTTCAGGTTTAGACCTTAATACTCTGCTGGCAAACCTGACGACCGGTGAGAAAGCACGTTTGGCGCCCATTACTACCGCCCAAACCAGCTATAGCGCGAAATTGTCGGCCTATGGAACCTTGCAAAGTTCTCTGCAGTCTTTTGCAGATGCGACTGCTGCACTAAATAGCCCTGACGTGTATGCGGCAACTACCGCGACCTCCAGCAATACTTCCGCTTTTACGGCGACCACTGCAGCAGGTGCAGCGGCGGGCAGATATGCAGTAAATGTAACAACGCTGGCACAAGCTCAGGTTTTGGTTTCAGGTACCGCGAAAGACAGTAGTACTGCGTTGGGTGGCACGTCGACTAACGGCACGCGTAGCCTGTCTATAACTCAGGGGGATGGCAAGCCAGTCACTATCTCGTTAACTGACGACCAGACATCGCTGGCGGGCATGCGTGATGCCATAAATGGTGCTGATGCGGGGGTGACTGCCAGTATTTTGAAAGTGACTGATGGCAGCTATCAGTTGATTGTTTCTGCAAACGATACTGGCACTGATTCCAAAATGACGCTTAGCGTTACCGGTGATGACACTCTTAATAAATTCGTCGGATATGACTCAGCGACCAACACCGGCGGCATGTCCCAGAACGTTGAAGCAAAAAATGCTCAGCTCAGCGTAAATGGTATTGCACTGGAACGCCAGAGCAATACCGTGACGGATGCTCCAGAAGGGATCACGCTAAACCTGCTGGCAACTACCGATAGTGCAGCGACACTGACGGTGAAGAAAGACACCAGCGACGCCAACACTAAGATCCAAGCCTTTGTCACCGCTTATAATGCTTTGCAAACCACTTTTACGAGCCTCACCAAATACACAGCCGTTGATAGCAATACGGACACTCAAAACACAAGCAATGGTGCATTGTTGGGCGACAGCGCCCTGAGAACTATCCAGACTCAATTGAAATCAGCGGTTTCATCTGCTTTCAACTCTAACGGGATAAGTTCGCTGTCCAGTATCGGTATTACAACCGATCCAGGTACGGGCAATCTGAAAGTTGACAGTACCAAGCTTGACAATGCATTAGCTAATAATACCAGTGACGTAAAAACTATGTTACTCGGTGATGGTTCTACTACAGGTGTTATTACTAAGCTTAATAACCTCAATGTTTCTTACCTTGACTCATCCACTGGCACGATTGCGAATGCGAAAACTGCAGTTAATACCACTCTGAAAGGTCTCACAGAGCAGTACAACAAGGTCAATGACAGCATCAACGCCACTATTGCACGTTACAAAACGCAGTTCACTGCGCTCGACGTCGCCATTCAGAAGCTCAACAGTACGGCGGATTATCTGACCAAGCAGTTCGATGCCATGTCCACATCCAGTTCAAGTTAGTAAGGAAGAAAATTATGTATAAGGCTAAAGGAACTCAGGCCTACGCTCAGATAGGCGTGGAAAGTGCGGTGATGAGTGCAACGCCTCATCAACTGGTGGTGATGTTATTTGATGGGGCGCGCAGCGCCCTTATTCGCGCCGGTATTTTTATTCAACAGGGTAATATCGCCGAGAAAGGCGCTGCCCTGTCGAAAGCGATTAATATTATCGATAGCGGTCTCAAGGCTGGATTAAGCCGTGAAAAAGGGAATCCGGATTTAGTCGATAAGTTAGAAGCGCTCTATTCCTACATGGTTCAGCGCTTATTATATGCCAATTTACATAATGACTCGCAAGCCATCACAGAAGTGCAAGTCTTACTTGAAAATATTGCCGATGCCTGGCGGCAAATCGGCCCTAACTATCACCCGTCGCAGGACCAATATAATGGATCGACATCAGTACCTGGTTAATGAATATAAGATGATCCTGACGTTGAGCGAGCACATGCTGGCGCTGGCGCAGGAAGAAAAGTGGGATGAACTGGTTGAACTGGAAGTCAGCTATCTGAAAGCCGTTGAAGCAACCACCATTCTGCCCCTGTCGGAAGAGGTTGCCATAGGTGTTCAGAATTTGATTCGCCTGCATTTGCGACGTATTCTGGACAACGAAACCCAGATTAAAATATTGCTACAAGCACGGATGCAGATACTGGCTGAGTTAATCGGTCAGTCCGTAAAACAGCAGGAAGTCAACACGACCTATGGACGTTTTACCAATCGCGAAATCGCTATGCGCGATCAGCAATAAATACGTTAAGACCTTTATTACCCGTTCGTCCTATTTCTTGTGTATATTAAAGACTTCTGAGACAGAGAATAAGCAGCCCGTTAGCGGTTTCTTTTCTCTGTCGCCTCTCTGATATCATTTAACCGGCGGAATACTGGCAATCGTTCAGTGGTCTTGGGGCATTGGGTGATACCGGCAATATAATGTGCTGCTTCGAGCAAAGACACGATGGTACGTAAAATTAAAGTATCTCCAGGGATCGGATCATCATCATTGCTCATACAGCATAGTGGGCTGCTTATCCGTAATATTTTTGTCGATAAACCCGAACTTATTTTTATTCAGCAGGGCTACTCCATTATCCGCCATGGTTTACAGGAAACCCGCGTTAACAGCGGTGAAATGCTGGCGGTTAATAGCGGACAGACTGTAAGCATGACCAACTCGCTGTCAGACAACGGCGTATTTAGCTGTGCGATAATGGCCTGGGATAGCTCCCTGTTCAGCGATGTCCGTTTACACGCCTCGCCCTTCGAGGGGGCATTAAGCAGCGTTGAAGATATTCGGGTGATCCCCCATATTCCCCTCGCGTTCCAGCAGTCATTTAGTGATACCCACCAATCGATGCTGTGGCATAGCAGCCTGCCGCCGATTATTGCGCGTCACAGGATGATTGAACAACTATTGTGGTTGTCGCAGCTCGGTATCCGTTATTCACGTCGGCGGGTCGAAACCTTGACGCAGCAGGTGCGCGATATGCTGATAAATAATCTGCATAAGTCTTTTACCGCTGCGGAAGTCGCTGAGCAGTTAAAGATGAACGAAGTGACGCTGCGCCGTCGTCTGGCAACGGAAAATAGCGTGCTGCGCAATCTGATGATTGATGTGCGCATGACCCACGCGCTGCGTCTGCTGCAATGTACCGATCTGGCGATTTCCAATATTGCTCATCAGGTCGGATACGAGAGCAGTTCCCGGTTTGCGGAACGCTTCCGCAAACGCTTTGGTTTCGCGCCAACGTCCATTCGCGGTCATTTGCGCCCGTTATAATAACGTTACAGGCTGATTTAAAAGGTAAGTGCAGAGTTACAACCGGGTCTGACCATTGGGTGTAAATGTGAAATTTGTAAAAACGCGACAAATAGCTCTGACTAATTGATTACTAAATGTTAACGCCATACAATGATCACTGTTTTTACTTTGGCGTATTTAGGGGTCTGTTTTGCACGTTTGGTGGGAAGTGATTAAAACAATTTATTGGGGCGGTTTAGCTCTGGCGGTAATTTTCACGCTGTTAATGAGTCGCGGCACCTTTAAAATCCGCTTGTTGACCTCAGGCATTATCGGGTTTACCTGGCCGATGAGCTTTCCTGTTGTCCTGCTATTCTCACTCTTCTAGTCTGCACGCTGACCTCTATTCATGCTATTAAAACATCTGTCATTAAAAAACCCGGTACTGAACCGGGTTTCCTGTCTCATGGATTGCTTTGTTGTCTGCATACTACTGACGAGTCTGGATCCAGAATGCGTGGATAAGACCTGGCAGGTAGCCGCAAAGAGTCAGCACGATGTTAAGCAGAAATTGTAAGCCCAAGCCATTGCCGATAAGCACGCCCAATGGCGGCATAAGAATAGTAATTAACACTCTCCAAAAACCCATATCTCTCTCCTTTTTGATGATGAATAAAAAGATAGTCAAGAATCTGTGATCTAACAATCGGACAATTCGTGAAAAAGGGTTTTTACCTGGAAGTGTAAATGACAGATACAAAATAATATGGCGTCATTCGGGCAAACAGTGTGAATAATGAGTCATCTGAAACGTGACGTTTTAGCCAACCTTCATCTCTTCCACTTTTACCGGGATTTATTATGCAAACCAACGCGCCTGAAACATCGCCCAAAAAACGTGACCCTTTCCGCTTTCATCGTAAACATGCCCACCTCACCCCAACTTTTGGTGAAGGCTGGTTTGCCCTGAAGGCCGAAGCCTTTGCGCGTTTTTTTGGCACACCGCTGTTTCTTGGTGGCCAGACGCTGATTGTGGCGGTTTGGATTGTGGTTAACGTCACCGGTCTGGTGAAGTTTGATGTGTATCCGTTTATTTTACTGAACCTCGCCTTCAGTCTGCAGGCTGCGTATGCCGCTCCGCTGATCCTGCTAGCACAAACCCGGCAAGCCGAACGCGATAAAGCCCACGCGGATGCCGATGCACAGCACCGTGAAGAACTGGCGCTGGCCAACGAGCAACGCCTGACCATAGCCGCCCAGAATGCAGAACATATGATTGAGTTGCTGAAACAAAATACCGAACTGACCAACATGACCAAACAACTAACCGAGCGCATCGAAACGCTCACCTCACAGGTGCATAAAAAAATGCTGGAAGCCTAATCTGTCGGAACATGATGACGTGGCGTAATAAAAGTTACCGAATCATCTCAAGAATGATATCAACATCGCGACGCGTCCTGACTAACATCTCTTTATCACTTGGGTTATTCAGGCCGTCAGGCACATGGTGAATTTGCCTCATTTGCTGTTTGATGTGCCCGCGTTGTTCCGCACTCAGGTGGTTACACATCACAATGAGTAGATTGCGCAGTACCACACCTTGCAGGGTCGTCTCCTGCAACTGATTATTCACCGACATAACCAGTTCAACGATGTCGTCATTTTGCATTATGTTGTTTATTCCTGCTGCATTGAACGCAGTAAAAAATAGCCCCTCCGGTTGCGGGGTTGGTTTTTTTTCAGAGGTTTGGAAATTTAGCCAGCCATACCCTGAACGTTGGCGGCGTGGAACTCAACGTAACCGCCAATCTCAAAATGCCGGTGAGTAGTGGAGACCCGCCCTAACGGTGAGACGCGGACGATCTCCCCTTCAAATTCACCGTCCAGAATGCGACTGATGGTAACCTCCAACTGATAACTTGCCGGTTCGACACCAACGGGAAAAGTCAGCAGCTTCACTTTATCACCGATCTGAAAACGGGTGAGCATGGGTAACGGCGCTTGCTCGAAGATATCCTCGTTCATTCTACGTTTCCTTGTTTTTCGGGATGATTAATAAGAGGATAGAACACTTCAAAGCCATCCGCCTTAAAGACCACAAGGAAATTCAATGATTAAGCTGACTCAACAACAGTGTGTGATCCTCACCGGTTTTACCGGCATTTTACACGGTGAGTTCGAGTGGTTTCACACCGATTTAGAATCCCGACTGGGCCGCGAGGTACAAACTTCAGAACTGGGGTACGCCGAATTTATCGCCGAGTGCAAAGCGCTCTACGAAGAAGATTTTAATGCCCTGATGCCGGAGTAAATCCCCTACACCTGCATATTCATTACATCCTGATATGCCGCCACCAATTTGTTTCTCACCTGGATACCCAGCTGTAGCGAGATGCTGGATTTCTGCATATCGACCATCACATCATTAAGAGCGACGCCGGGTACGCCCAGCTCAAACTTCTCTGACTGCAATTTGGCGGTGTTTTGCGTTTCACTGATTTTACCCAACGCCGCTTTCATTTCACTGGCAAAGCCAGCTTCCTGTAACGGTTCGACCGGTTGCTTCATGCCTGCCTGCAACGCCGTGGCCTGTAATTGCTGCAAAACACTCTCAATGCCTTGAATTGCCATAAATTCCTCAGTTTTAGCTGCCGTAACTATTTTTGCTGTCGTCACTATCTGGATCGGGCCGAAACCTGAAATATGAAACGGACGAGATTCACAGGACGCCACCCTATCACATAGGAATTTCCCTAAACGCGCTAATTGACCGCAAAAAACATGGCTTATCGACCCATTAACTTTGCATAAGGAGGCAAATAATGGCTTACCTGAAAAATCAGGTTCCTCTTGTGTTGCCTGAGAGGAACGATAAAAAATTTAATGCCTGTTGAGGTCAACCCAACAGGTTTGCGCATCTGGGAGTCCGTTTTGTTACGACACAATCGGTTACGACACAACACTAATATCGCCGTTCAACTGCTAAACAGGAATTTTCTATGAGCTCCGCAATAGCCGGTGCTGGCACTCCTGCAAACGGACTGACTGCGTTTATCGATCGACTGCGGGCTAACCCGAAAATTCCAATCGCCATTGCTGCTGCGGCCGCAATGGCGATTGTTGTTGTAATGATGTTGTGGGCCAAGACACCGACTTACCGGGTTCTGTTCAGCAATCTTAATGATAAAGACGGTGGCGCCATTGTCACTCAGCTGACGACCATGAACATCCCCTATCAGTTTTCTGATAACGGTGGCGCGATCCTCATTCCTGCCGACAAAGTCTATGAAACGCGCCTGAAGCTGGCTTCTGCCGGCTTGCCAAAAGGCGGTGCGGTCGGCTTCGAGCTGATGGATCAGGAAAAATTCGGCATCAGTCAATTTAGCGAACAGATTAACTACCAGCGCGCACTGGAAGGTGAACTCTCCCGCACGATTGAAACCCTGGGACCGGTGCAAAGCGCCCGAGTCCATTTGGCTATTCCCAAACCGTCACTGTTCGTACGTGAACAGAAAAATCCGTCTGCATCCGTCACCCTGGCATTGCAATCCGGCCGCGCACTGGATGATGGTCAGATCAATGCCATCGTTTATATGGTGTCGAGCAGCGTCTCCGGGCTGCCACCCGCCAATGTGACCGTGGTCGATCAAAGTGGTCGCCTGCTGACCCAGTCCGACAACAACGGGCGTGACCTGAACGCTGCACAGCTGAAATATGCCAACGAAGTGGAAGGCCGCCTGCAGCACCGTATCGAGTCTATCCTTCAGCCCGTGGTCGGTAACGGCAACGTTCACGCGCAAATCACCGCGCAGATTGACTACGCCGTCCGCGAGCAGACTGATGAGAATTATCAGCCAAACGGGTCAGCTGACAAAACGGCTGTACGTTCACGCCAGTTGAGTACCAGCGATCAAATCGGTGGTTCAGGTATCGGTGGCGTACCGGGCGCATTGAGCAATCAGCCTACTGCCCCGGCAACCGCGCCTATCAACAACGCGGCGACCAATGTTAACAACCCGAACGCGGCGGCGAATCAGCCAGCCAATGCACAGAATAATGCAGCCAACCGTACCACCGCACCAAGTGGTCCGAGCAGCAATCGTCACGATGAAACCACCAACTATGAGCTTGATCGCACCATCACACATACTCAGCACAGCGCCGGTGCCGTACAGCGGCTGTCGGCCGCTGTCGTGGTCAACTATCAGCCAGGCGCGGGCGGTAAATCCAAACCGCTGACCGATGAGCAACTTAAGCAAGTTGACTCACTGGTGCGCGAAGCGATGGGCTTCTCCGCCGACCGTGGTGACACACTGAACGTGGTGAACACGCCATTCAATGAAACACTGGATGATGCCACCGCCCAACCATTCTGGAAATCGCCAGCCTTCTTCGACCTGTTGATGAACGCCGGTCGCTGGTTGCTGGTGCTGATCGTCGCCTGGCTGTTGTGGCGCAAAATGGTTCGCCCACTGTTGCGTAAACAACAAACAGAACGCGAAGCCGTGGCCGCCGCCAATGTGACCACCTCAGCTCCGCCGACCGAGGGTGGCGTGAGCGTCAAACTCTCCAACGACGAGCTGGCCAAACGTAAACGTTCACAACAACGAGTCAGTGTCGAAGTGCAGACCCAACGTGTTCAGGAGCTGACGGATAAAGATCCGCGTATCGTCGCCCTGGTTATCCGCCAATGGATGAGTAACGAACAATCATGACGATGACTGGAACTGAAAAAAGCGCAATTCTGATGATCACGCTGGGTGAAGACCGTGCGGTGGAAGTGTTCAAACACCTTAGCCCGCGCGAAGTTCAGCAAATCAGCGGCGCGATGGCGAACATCCATCAAATCTCCAATATACAACTGAGCGAAGTGCTGAGTGAATTTGAGGATGAATCAGAGCAGTACGCAGCACTCAGCGTGAACACCAGCGAGTATCTGCGTTCAGTGCTGACCAAAGCGCTCGGCGAAGAGCGTGCCTCCAGTCTGCTGGAGGACATTCTCGAGTCGCGCGAAACCACCAGCGGTATGGAAACGCTCAACTTTATGGAACCGCAGATTGCGGCCGATCTTATCCGCGACGAGCACCCGCAGATCATCGCCACTATTCTCGTTCACCTTAAACGTGGTCAGGCCGCCGATATTTTGGCGTTGTTCGACGAACGTCAGCGCAACGACGTGATGCTGCGTATCGCTACCTTCGGCGGAGTCCAGCCCGCAGCGCTGGCTGAGCTGACCGAAGTGCTCAACAACTTGCTCGACGGTCAGAACCTCAAGCGGGCGAAGATGGGCGGCGTTCGCACTGCGGCGGAGATCATCAACTTGATGAAATCCCAGCAGGAAGAGGCGGTTATCGAAGCCATGCGCGGTTACGACGGCGAACTGGCGCAGAAAATCATCGACGAAATGTTCCTGTTCGAAAACCTGGTCAATGTCGACGACCGCAGTATCCAGCGGCTGTTGCAGGAGATCGAAGGCGAAGCGCTGCTTATTGCACTGAAAGGGGCCGATGCGCCGCTGCGCGACAAGTTCCTGCGCAACATGTCACAACGTGCCGCCGATATACTGCGCGACGATCTGGCCAACCGCGGCCCGATGCGCATGTCTCTGGTGGAAAACGAACAGAAAGCTATCCTGCAGACAGTACGTCGTCTGGCCGAGTCTGGCGAGATGATGATTGGCGGAGGCGAAGAATCTTATGTTTGATGACCTGACGCCACAAGATACACCGGACGAGCCGAAAAAAAGCACCGCGGAGAAGAAGGCCGAGCTAATCAATGCCCTGCCATGGCAGCCGTGGAGGCTCAAGGACTTGAATACGCCGTCTTACCAGACGCCGATAGAACCGCTATTTGCCGAAGATGAGCATGACAGCAGCGAAGAGCTGACTCAGGTTCAGGTGGATCAAAATGAGTTGCAACGTCTGCAAATGCAGGCACAGCAGCAGGGCCATCAACAAGGTTATGACGCGGGTCAGCAGCAGGGCTATCAGGCCGGTTTTCAGGCCGGTCAGGAAGCAGGACAACTACAGGGTATGCAAGAAGGGCAGCAACAACAGGCTGTTCTGACCGAACACTGGCAGCATATGGTGACCGAGTTCCAGCAAACCCTAGATGCGCTGGACAGCGTGATCGCTTCGCGTCTGATGCAGATGGCGCTGACCGCTGCGAAACAGGTACTGGGACAGCCGCCGATTTGCGACGGCTCCGCCCTGCTCAATCAAATTCAGCAATTAATTCAACAAGAGCCGATGTTCAAAGGCAAGCCACAGCTGCGGGTTAACCCGGCTGATTTCGAACGGGTTGAACTACAGATGGGTGTGACGTTAAGCCTGCACGGCTGGCGTCTGCTGGCCGACAGTCAGATCCACGCCGGTGGTTGCAAAGTCAGCGCGGAAGATGGCGACATGGACGCGTCGCTCGCCACGCGCTGGCACGAGCTGTGCCGCCTTGCTGCACCGGGTACACTCTTATGACCGCCCGCCTTACCCGCCTGCTCAAAACGCTCGATGACGCCGAGAAGCGTATGGAACGCACGCCTGCACTGCGCCGTTATGGTCGACTGACCCGCGCTACAGGTCTGGTTCTCGAAGCCACCGGCCTGCAATTACCGCTGGGTGCCACCTGTCTGATTGAACGGCATGACGGTGACAAGGTGCAGGAAGTGGAAAGCGAAGTGGTCGGTTTTAACGGCCAGTATCTGTTTTTAATGCCGCTGGAGGAAGTCGAAGGCGTCCTGCCCGGCGCACGTGTTTATGCCCGTATCTCGCCGGAAGGCCATACCGCCAGCAAACAGTTACCGCTCGGCCCACAGCTGCTTGGCCGCGTACTCGACGGCAGCGCCAAACCGCTCGATGGCCTGCCACCGCCGAATACCGGCTATCGTGCTGCGCTGATCACGCCGCCCTTCAACCCGCTGCAACGTACACCCATTACTGACGTTCTCGACGTTGGCGTGCGCGCCATAAATGCCCTGTTGACCGTGGGTCGGGGTCAACGTATGGGCCTGTTCGCCGGTTCCGGCGTCGGTAAATCGGTGCTGCTCGGCATGATGGCGCGTTATACGCAGGCTGACGTGATTGTGGTCGGCCTGATCGGTGAGCGTGGCCGTGAAGTGAAGGATTTCATCGAAAATATTTTGGGTGATGAAGGCCGCGCCCGTGCGGTGGTGATCGCCGCGCCGGCAGACGTCTCGCCATTATTGCGTATGCAGGGGGCCGCTTATGCCACCCGCATTGCCGAAGACTTCCGCGACCGGGGTCAGCACGTGTTGCTGATCATGGATTCCCTGACCCGCTACGCCATGGCGCAGCGTGAAATTGCCCTGGCCATTGGCGAACCCCCGGCCACCAAAGGCTATCCGCCTTCCGTGTTCGCCAAACTGCCTGCACTGGTTGAACGTGCGGGTAACGGCATCAGCGGCGGCGGTTCGATCACCGCTTTTTATACCGTACTGACCGAAGGGGATGACCAGCAGGATCCTATCGCCGACTCTGCGCGCGCCATCCTTGATGGCCATGTGGTGCTATCTCGCCGTCTCGCTGAGTCAGGCCACTACCCGGCCATTGATATCGAAGCCTCTATCAGCCGTGCCATGACGTCGCTCATTGATGATGCTCAGTACGGACGTGTACGTGATTTCAAACAACTGTTGTCCAGCTATCAGCGCAACCGCGATCTGGTCAGCGTGGGAGCCTACGCCGCAGGCAGCGATCCGCTGCTTGACCGTGCTATCCGGCTCTACCCGCAAATAGAAGATTTTTTACAGCAGGACATCATGGAGCGCAGCGCGTATGAAGACGCCTGTCTCCAACTGAAAATGCTGTTACCGGGTTAATCCTTTAAGGAGATCTTATGCAAAGCTCTTCCCCATTGATTACTCTCTGCTCTTTGGCGCAGAAGGCGCTTGATCAGGCCACCAATCATCTGGGTCAGATCAGACAGTCACACAATCAGGCACAAGAACAGCTGTCAATGTTACTCAATTATCAGAGCGAGTACCGGCAGAAGCTCAATACCAGCATGACCGCAGGGATCGCGGCCAACACCTGGCAGAATTACCAGCAGTTTATTACGACGCTGGAAGTGGCTATCGATCAGCACCGCCAACAGCTGGCGCAATGGAACCAGCGGCTGAACGCCGCCGTTAACCAGTGGCAAGAAAAACAGCAGCGATTGAACGCTTATCAAACACTGCAGAGCCGTGCCAGCGAACAACAACGCCAGCATGAAAACCGCATGGACCAAAAACAGACAGATGAGTTTGCCCAGCGCGGCACAAACAGGAAAAAACACTGATGAATATGAATATTGTGCCCGCTGCCGTGACACCCACCCAAACCGCAGGCACCGGCAGCAAAACCAGCAATGCCACTGACGACAGTCTGATGACGGAGGCGGGTACAGGTACAGTAACCGGCGATTTCGCGACGCAGTTGGAAGCGCAACTGGGCGCCAAAACAGGCTTGCCGGGTGGGCAGTTTGCTAAACAGCTAAGTGGCAAGGATCAGGCCGTAGACAACCTCGCCCTGGCACAGGCTGTCAAAGCCGGAGCAAAAGCGGGCACGCTTTCGCTGCTCGACCAAACCCAGCTTAAACAGGTCATGGCCGCAGTTCAGAGCTTACCGGCAGGTAGCCTGAAAACCACCGACCTTAATGCGCTTAAAAACCTCATTACTGACGATAAAAATAAAGTCCGTGATGCCAAAACGGAAGATGCCAGTGCCCTGCCGGTTCAGGCGTTATTCGCCATGCTGGCGGCGCAACCTGCACCACAGGTCACCGCAGCCGCCGCGCAAAGCACTACGCTTGCCAAAACCGATGATGGAAAAGATAAAAGCGCCCTGCTGCAAAGCCTGAGTGGCGATGCCAAGGCGTTACTGGCCGATGGCGATAAAACGGCCAATCACAAAACCGCCGTGACTGACAGTAAATCTGGCAACAGCCCGGCTGCCGCCAGTAAAACCAACGGCGCGACTGATTTCAACAACGCACTGGCGGCGATGACCGCAGCGTCAGGCGCCACCACCCAGCCGGATGTCCAACAGAAAAGCACTGACAATAGCAGCCTGTTACAGACGCTGAGTCAGGCGAATACCGCAGCCATGTCGGCACCTTCAGCGACCGTTTCCAGCACGCCAACCACCACTTCCCTGGTCACCGCGCCCAGTGTTCCACAATTGAACGCACAGCTCGGTACTGCGGAATGGCAGCAGCAGTTAGGCCAGCAGGTGATGATGTTCAATCGTCAGGGCCAGCAAACGGCTGAACTGCGCCTGAATCCACAGGATTTAGGCTCGATTCAAATCAGCATGAAGATTGAAGATGGTCAGGCGCAGATGCACTTTGTCTCCGGCCACAGCGGTGTGCGTGCCGCGCTGGAAGCGGCAATGCCACAGTTGCGCACCTCACTTGCTGACAGTGGTATCAACCTCAGCCAGAGCAACGTCAGCAGCGATACCTCGCAGTGGCAACAGCCGCAGCAGGGTTTCCAACAGTCCGGCCAGCAGTCTGGCTCATCCCAGGGTAATGCCTCCAGTTGGGCCGCGTTTAACGGTATCAGCGGCGTTTCTGACAGCGAGGCCTTGCCGGTCCCCGCCTCGTTACAGCAGTTGGCTAACGGTAAAAGCGGCGTGGATATTTTTGCCTGATAGATAGCACCCTGATGCCCAAATAGGGTTAAGGCGTGATCTAGACACATTTATCCTGCCTATTCCGACTATTGAAAGAAGGGATACGCAGGATAATCCTAAACAGAAATTAATTATCTGACTTACCCAAATAACAGGAAATTCGCTTATCCATGTCTGACTCTGCCATTTCGACCAAGCGTAAAAGTAAACGCCCGATGCTGATTATCCTGCTGGTTTTAGTGACCCTCGCTGCCTGTGCTGCCGGGGGTTATGCATGGTGGATGCTGCACAATAAGACCGCGACGTCGGGGTCAGAGCAGGTTAAGAAAAACGTACCACCCGCACCACCTATTTTCCTGGCGCTGGATACCTTTACCGTGAATCTGCAAAACGCAGATAACAACCCCGATCGCGTACTTTACATTGGCCTGACCCTGCGACTGTCGGATCAACAAAATCGCACCATGTTGGGCGAGTACCTGCCGGAAGTCCGCAGCCGTTTACTGTTACTGCTGTCGCGCCAGAAAAGCGATGACTTAGCCAGTGAGAATGGCAAGCAGCAACTGATCGCCGAGATTAAACAAGTTCTGAGTACTCCTTTTGTCAAAGGTCAGCCTAGCCTGGTGATCAACGACGTGCTTTTCACTGCTTTCATACTGCGATAATCAAATTATGGCCGACAGCATTCTTTCACAGGCGGAAATTGACGCGTTGCTTAACGGTGACAGCGACAGTCCACAGGAGGTCGACACCAAGGCGGGTAAAACTGACGATGGTGTAAAACCTTTTGACCCCACCACCCAGCGACGCGTGGTTCGCGAGCGGTTGCAGGCGCTGGAAATTATTAACGAACGCTTCGCACGCCACTTCCGCATGGGTCTATTCAACCTGTTGCGACGCAGTCCGGACATCACCGTCGGCCCGATTAAAATCCAGCCATACCATGATTTTGCCCGCAACCTGCCGGTGCCAACCAATCTTAACGTTATCCACCTGAAACCGCTGCGCGGTTCGGCGCTGTTTGTGTTTGCGCCAAGCCTGGTGTTTATCGCCGTGGATAACCTGTTCGGCGGTGACGGACGTTTCCCGACAAAAGTCGAAGGACGCGAGTTCACCCACACCGAACAGCGGGTGATCAAACGCATGCTGACGCTGGCGCTCGATGCCTACCAGGATGCGTGGAGCGCTGTCTATAAACTCAGCGTGGAGTATGTACGGGCCGAGTTACAGGTGAAGTTCACCAATATTACGTCTTCCCCCAATGACATCGTGGTCACCACCCCGTTCCATGTCGAGATCGGCGCGCTAAGCGGTGATTTCAACATCTGCATTCCGTTTAGCATGATTGAGCCGATTCGCGAACTGCTGACCAACCCGCCGATAGAGAACTCGCGTAATGAAGAGAGCCAGTGGCGTGAAAATCTGGTGCATCAGGTTAAGCATTCTCAACTGGAATTAGTGGCAAACTTCGTCGATATTCCGCTGCGGCTGTCGCAAATTCTTAAGCTACAGCCTGGCGATGTGCTACCCATTGAAAAACCGGATCGTCTGATTGCGCACGTCGACGGTGTCCCGGTTCTGACCAGTAAATATGGCACTCTGAACGATCAGTACGCCCTGCGCGTTGAACATTTGATAAACCCAATTTTGAATTCCCTGGATGAGGAACAGTCCCATGAGTGACACCAATAAACCGTCTGACAGCGGATCGGACAACGTTGACGATTTATGGGCTGATGCGTTTAACGAACAGCAAGCGGCGGGCGGCATTGAAAAACCCTCCACCAGCGGTGTGTTCGCCGCGCTGGGTGCCCAGGAAGGTAGCGGAAGCCTGCAAGATATCGACATGATCCTCGATATTCCCGTCAAGCTGACCGTAGAGTTAGGCCGTACCAAAATGACCATCAAAGAACTGTTGCGTCTGTCGCAGGGTTCCGTGGTGTCGCTGGATGGGCTGGCGGGCGAACCGCTGGATATTCTCATCAACGGCTATCTGATTGCCCAGGGTGAAGTGGTGGTGGTCGCCGACAAATACGGCGTGCGTATTACCGATATCATCACCCCATCCGAACGTATGCGTCGTCTGAGCCGCTAATGAGTAACGCGCCCGCCAATCCGGATTCCCCCTACCTCACGCCGTCAGCCTCGCACACTGCCGCGCAACAGGCGGCTCCCGCCATTCCCACCAGTACGGTACTGACGCAGGTCAGCAGCGTACTGGGCGGTATATTACTGCTGATTTTATTTATCGGCTGGGTGGCGAAACGTACCGGCTTCGCGCCACAGTCAAAAAATAACTCGCTACTCAAAGTGACGGCCAGTTGTCAGGTAGGACGCGGTGAAAAAGTCGTGGTGGTGGAAGTGGGTTCTGTTGAAGTAAATAAAACCTGGCTGGTACTTGGCGTGACCTCACAGCAGATCGCCCTGCTGCATACGCTGAGTGCACCACCGGTGACTACCACACCGGGCGAGGTGACAGCGTCACAAAAATCGACTGACTTCGGTCAGTTGTTGAAAAAAGTGTTAAAACGTCCGGGAAATAAGGCATGAGCTCGCTGAAATATTCTATACCCAAAATAATTCGAGGTGCAGCGCGGCGGCAACTAAATGAGTCCCCGGGAGCATGGACATCCCCTGTGACTGGGGCGAATGAAGGCAGCCAACAACGCTGCAACGTGAAATATAAAGGGTATACGCACTGGCTGTTGCCGGTGCTGCTACTGGTCAGCCCTGCGGCCTTCGCGCAACTGCCTGGGATCATCAGCCAGCAGCTTTCTAACGGGACCCAAAGCTGGTCTTTGCCGGTACAGACGTTGGTGTTTATCACCACGCTGACACTGCTGCCCGCCATACTGCTGATGTGTACCAGCTTTACCCGCATCATTATCGTGCTCGGTTTGCTGCGCAATGCGCTCGGTACACCTTCGGCACCGCCGAACCAGGTGATGCTGGGTCTGGCGCTGTTCCTGACTTTTTTTGTCATGTCGCCGGTTTTCGATAAGATCTACACCGACGCCTATCAGCCGTTTAGCGAAGATAAAATCAGTATGCAGGTCGCCATGGATAAAGGGGCTGAACCGCTGCGCCAGTTTATGCTGCGTCAAACCCGCGAAAGCGATCTGGCTCTGTATGCACGTTTAGCGAATTTACCCCCGCTGGCCGGCCCGGAAGCGGTACCGATGCGTATCCTGTTACCGGCCTACGTCACCAGCGAGTTGAAAACGGCCTTCCAGATAGGTTTCACCGTCTTTATTCCATTTATGATCATCGACCTGGTGGTTGCCAGCGTGCTGATGGCACTGGGGATGATGATGGTGCCGCCCGCAACCATCTCACTGCCCTTCAAGCTAATGCTCTTTGTTTTGGTGGACGGCTGGCAGCTGCTGCTTGGCTCGCTGGCACAGAGTTTTTATAGTTAAGTTTCCAGCCTTGTTTTCACGACGGTTGGGCGTCAGCGTCGCAGTCAGTTTGAAAACGGTCAGCGCGGAGGAACCGCTGCGTACAGGAGTACGTGAGGATTCCGGGCACTGACCGGATTGAAAATGGCAAGTAAGCGAGCCCATGCAGACTAATCCTTAAGAGAATTCTATGACTCCTGAATCGGTGATGGCCATGGGTAACCAGGCAATGCGAATTGCACTGGCCGTTGCTGCACCTTTACTGCTGGCTGCGCTGGTCACCGGGCTTATTGTCAGCCTGTTGCAAGCGGCGACGCAGATTAACGAACAAACGCTGTCATTCATCCCTAAGATCCTGGCCGTGGTTGCCACTATCGTGATCGCCGGTCCGTGGATGCTTAACCTGCTGCTGGACTACATGCGTACGCTGTTTACCAGCCTGCCCTATATTATCGGCTGACCGATGATCTCTTTTGACAGCACGCAACTTGCCGGCTGGTTGAGCATGTACTTCTGGCCGCTGCTGCGCATTCTGGCACTGCTCAGCACTGCGCCTGTCACCGGCGAAAAACAGGTGCCGAAGAAAGTTAAACTCGGCCTCGGGTTGATGATCACGTTTCTCATTGCGCCCGGTTTACCCCCCGTTGACGTCCCGATGTTCTCTAGCGGCGCCCTGTGGCTGGCAGCGCAGCAGATTATCATCGGTACCGCGCTTGGTCTCACCATGCAGTTGGCGTTTTCCGCCGTGCGCATGGCGGGGGAAATTATCGGCCTGCAGATGGGTATCTCGTTTGCCACCTTCTTCGACCCCAGTAGCCGTCTCAACACACCGGTTCTGGCGCAATTCCTGAACCTGTTGGCGGTACTGCTGTTTCTGAGTTTCAACGGCCACCTGTGGCTGATTTCGATGCTATCAGACAGTTTTCATACCCTGCCAATACGTTCACACCCGCTCAACGGCAACGGTTTTATGGCGCTGGCCAAAGGTGGCAGTATAATTTTCAGTAGTGGCCTGATGCTGGCGCTGCCGATCGTCACGGTATTGCTGACGATCAATATGGCGCTCGGCGTGCTTAACCGAGTGACCCCACAGCTATCAGTGTTCGTGATCGGTTTCCCGGTAACACTGAGTATCGGTCTTTTGTCGATTGGCATGATGATGCCGCTGATCGCGCCCTTCTGCGAACACCTCTTCAGCGAAGTGTTCGACAAACTGGTGTTAATATTAAGCCAACTGGCGGGGTGACCTTCTGGCAATTAACGGCGGGAAAGTAGCGTCAGCACTTCGTAGTGTGCGGTGTGGGGGAACATGTCAAACAACTGCACCCGTTCGATGTGATAATCAGGTAATTGAATCAGATCCTTCGCCATGGTTTGCGCGTTGCAGCTGGAATAAAGCAGGGTCTGCGGTGCCATGCGGCTGAGATAATCACAGAGTGCTTTACCAATACCACGCCGCGGCGGATTAACCAGCACCAGGTCTGGTACTTCACCTTTGCCCGTGGCGAAACCGGTTGAGTCCAGCGCCTGGAACTCTACGTTTTTTAATCCCAATCTTGCCGCCGATTCACGGGCGCAGGCAATCGCTTCAGCGCTAATTTCAATCCCCGTCAGTTTCATTTCAGGCGTGGCGCAGTGCAGACCAAACCCACCGACTCCGCAAAACAGATCCCACATGCTGCTGATATTAAGATCGGTCACCCATTCACGCGCCGTGGCATAAAGCGCTGAAGCAACCTGAGGATTCGTCTGGAAGAAACTCTGTGGGCGGATAAACAGCGGCACATGATTAAACATCTCTTCCAGCGCCTGCTGCGACGTCAGCGGGATCTCGACATCGCCTTCGAGAATAGCCATATGCACCGGCTGAATATTGGCCGAAACCACTTTCAGCTGAGGCAGTTGTTGCCGTAACCACGGCAAGGCGGCACGCAACTGGGCCAGCTTGGTTTCAGAACGCAGCACGAAGCGCAGCATCATGTCACCGTTTTTCTGACTTTCAGTCAGCAGCAGAAACTTCAACTCACCGCGTTTGCGGGCAACATTGTAGGGGGTAAGTCCGGCGCGGGCGATAAAGCTTTTCAGCATGACAAACACCGCTAAGAAACTGGCCGGATAAAGCGGGCATTCGCACAGGTCAACCGGCGTGCCGTCGCGATGCAGCATGCCCAATAGCGGCCGTTCAACGCTGCCGCTGACGACCATTTTGGCTTTATTGCGAAACGCACTTTCCGCACCGGTAACCGGTTCACGCCATTCTCTGACCCGCAGACCATTAAGCAGTTGGCTCAGGTCCCGCTGTTTGTCAGCTAACTGGTGTGAGTAGGGTTTATCGAGCCACTGGCAAGAGCGACAGGTCCCGGCGGTATAAAGTGCGCAATGCATAAAATATGACCGTTATTTGAAAAACAGAAGAAAAGTTGGCGCGAAGTGTATCACCGTGCGGCTTTAAAGGCTGCTTTGCGGCGCAGGAAAAATCGCTGGCTGGCGGGTGGAATAAACAGCAACAAGATCACCAGGATATCGGGCAGTTTCTGCATCAGTAAGGCATAGAGAAACTGGCCCTGGGTGTCGGTATCAAAGCGGAAAATTTTTGGCCCGAACCAATCAAAAGAGGCCAGCAGCATGTAACTGACCACTATCGCCTGACAGCCGATATAAGCCCAGCGTCCCCAATTGCGACCACGCATCATGGCATAGGCAGCGCGGCACTCAACCAGCACGATAATCATGCTGGCGAGCAGAATAATCGCGTTGAGCCACGAACTGGCGCTGGCACGCACAAAATCGGTAAGACCCGCCAACCCCAAGGCATCAAACAGCAGAATAAATTGCAGACAACGCGTCGCCACAATCGCCGACGCGCCAATCATTACGGGTACGGGTACAAATTGAAATCGCATTCTGCGTAATTAGTTCCTATCCGGTTGTAACAGCTCACAAAGGTGATTGGGACGTAACGGAGGGAATTAGTGCAGAAGCGGAACATTCACGCCGACGACCGGCTCGCCCTCTTCTTCCTCACCCATGAACAGCATATCGTTAGCATGTGCTTCGAGGATAATCATCGACATCTGCTCCTCTGCCTGTTGCAGGAAATGAGCGAACTGGGACTGGGCGATGCCAACGGCTATCGACAAGGCCTGGCAAACGATCAATTTCGGTAAGTTATCGTCCTGGATATCGACGAAGGCTTTCACCGTCAGCGAACTGGCATTGATTTGGCTGAGGTCGGCCACGATCGGAATAAGCGCCGTAGGCTTCACTTCCGCCAGTGACGAAAACAGAATTACGTTGTCGACAATATCCAATTTAGCATCGAATACGCCATCGAAATTCTGCATATGCGGCAAATGGAGAGCCTGACAGGAATCACACTCGAAAAATGAGATGCCCAACTGATCCAGCCAGCGCCGAAGCAGCGCTAAATCAGGGACGATGAGTGAATCCATAAAATGCCTCATAAGTTCAAAACAATGAAATCAAACAGCAGAAAAGCGCCCCTGCGTCAGGCGCGAAGGGGACATAGCTTACGGAATATTGCCAGGCAACGCTATGATCAAAACGCCCTTGATGAACAATTTGCTTGATCGAATGAATAATGCGTCAGTGTTATCGAAACTCATCCTCCAGATTTCAACCGAAAACCCGGCAGCGCGCGATGTTCGATGTAGTCGATCATCATGCCAGCGATATCCAGTCCGGTGGTACTTTCAATGCCCTCCAGACCCGGCGAGGCATTAACTTCCATCACCAGCGGCCCGCGGTTTGATCGCAAAATATCAACGCCCGCCACGTCCAGCCCTAGTGTAGATGCAGCTTTGATAGCAATAGCCTTTTCCTGTGCGGTGATCTTAACCTTGTTGGCCTTGCCGCCACGGTGCAGATTAGAGCGAAAATCCCCGGCCTTGGCCTGGCGTTCAATTGCCCCCACAACGCGCTTACCGACCACCAGGCAGCGAATATCACGCCCTTGCGCTTCGCTGATATATTCCTGTACCAGAATATGCGCTTTCAGACCGCGAAAGGCGTCAATGACGCTCTCTGCTGCCTGGCGTGTTTCGGCGAGAACCACGCCAATGCCCTGCGTCCCTTCGACCAGTTTCACTACCAGCGGCGCACCACCCACCAGCGAAATCAGGTCTGAGGTATCGTCAGGCGCGTTGGCAAAACCGGTGGTCGGCAAATCAATCCCTTCACGTGCCAGGATCTGCATTGAGCGCAGCTTGTCACGTGCACGGGTGATAGCCACTGATTCGTTAAGCGGAAAACTGCCCAGCATTTCAAACTGCCGCAGTACGGCGGTGCCATAAAATGTAATGGTGGAACCAATACGCGGGATCACCGCGTGATATTTATCCAGTTGGCGTCCCTGATAATGCACACTGGGCGCGGCCGGATTGATATTCATATAGCAAGACAGGGGATCGATAATATCGATTTCATGATCACGGCTTTCCGCCGCCTCCCGCAGACGTTTGCACGAATACAAATTTCCATCGCAGGAAAGAATAGCTATTTTCATCCGACACTCCGTCACCGTTATCGCGTGATCCAGCCTTGTTTGTGCAAAGCATCCAGCATATGTGGACGCTGTTCCTTTTTCAGCGTGCGGACAATCAAGTCACTCCAGGTGTCGCGACGTGCATTGCTGTCGCGTTGCAGGTAGTAGTTGTTAAGCTGGTCGTCATATTCAGCCAAAATTTGCTTGTCGACCGGCTGATAACTATTCTCATGCACCAGCAGAGACTGCGGCATACGCGGTTTTACCTGATGGTCCTGCGCCGGGTAACCGATGCAAAAACCGAATAACGGCATGACAAATTTTGGCAGTTTCAGCAGGGCTATCACGTCATCAACCTGATTACGAATGCCGCCAATAAACACGCCACCCAGACCAAGAGATTCTGCCGCTGTCATGGCATTTTGAGCCATCAACGCGGTATCAACACAACCCAGCAACAGCTGTTCGGCCAGGCCGAGTTCCGCCTCCGGGTTGATCTGCTGATTGCGATTGAAATCAGCGCAAAATACCCAAAACTCAGCGGCGCTGGCGACATACTTCTGACCGCCGGTGAACTGCACCAGCTTTTCGCGCAGTGAAGGATCGGTAATACGAATAATTGACACACATTGTAGAAAGCTGGATGTGGATGCCCCCTGTGCGGCGCCGATAATGGCTTCACGTTGCTCATCGGACAAAGGCTGGTCTGTAAACGAACGAATCGAGCGGTGAGAGCGCAGGAGGTCGATAGTGGGTGTCATTGGAGATCCTTGAACAGAAAAAGGTTAAACAAACTATCAATTATCATTGATGCTCCACCAACGCTTTGCAATAGCTTGCCGGCTGATTGCTGTAACAAAAGCTGCATTCGCGAATTGACTCGTCACAAATAAAAACCTTTTGTCAGCATAACGATAGGTTCTATGGATTGGACCGAAAGGCATTTCCTGCTTTTTTTTAGCATGGGTAACAGGCATAGTAAGCGAAACAGAAAGGTGACGTACTTAACAAAAATTGAGCAAGTTACACTTTATTTCTTTCATTTTATTGGCATAAAAAACAAGGAGCTTCCATGTTTGCAGTAATTTTCGGGCGTCCTGGCTGTCCTTATTGTGTACGTGCAAAAGAGTTGGCTGAAAAATTGACGGAAGAACGTGACGATTTCAATTTCCGTTATATTGATATCCACGCTGAAGGCATTTCTAAAGCCGATCTGGAAAAAACAGTCGGTAAACCCGTTGAAACCGTCCCACAGATTTTCGTCGATTCCGCCCACATCGGTGGTTTCACAGATTTTGAAGCCTATGCAAAAGAGAACCTGGCACTGTTCCAGTGTTAATGATGTAGACAAACACCACAAAGCAGAAAGGCGCTCATTGAGCGCCTTTCTGCTTTGTGGTGTTATCTGTTATTGCACGTACCTTTCTCAAGGTGCAACAGGCTCCAATACAACACAAATCATGCTTTCAGGATATTGCTACCGCCTTTTCTCTGGCTGAATGACTATAGTGTGGTTAAAATAACGTTAAAAATTGCGTTGTTATGATCACTGACTATTTTATTGGCCTTTGAGTTAGCAGTTAAAATATAATGCAATCGAATTTATCTCCTCCACTCTCTCATATCAAGAATTTGTTGGTAAACAATAAGTTACCCTTGTGAATATAAACGTCATCAGTTTGTTAAACGGGAATTACATCCTGTTATTATTCGTAGTGCTAGCGCTCGGGCTTTGCCTGGGGAAAGTCCGGCTGGGGTCCGTCCAGTTAGGAAATTCCATTGGCGTATTAGTGGTATCCCTACTGCTCGGGCAACAACACTTCAGCATTAACACCGAAGCGCTAAACCTTGGCTTCATGCTGTTTATTTTTTGTGTTGGTGTCGAAGCCGGTCCTAACTTTTTCTCTATTTTCTTTCGCGATGGTAAAAACTACCTAATGCTGGCACTGGTGATGGTGGGTAGCGCCATGCTGTTAGCGTTCGGGCTCGGGCGATTTTTCGGCTGGGACATCGGCCTGACCGCCGGTATGTTGGCCGGTTCGATGACCTCCACACCCGTGCTGGTCGGAGCGGGCGATACGCTCAGGAATACGCTTGGCGGCAATAGACTGCTCGGTACAGAACTGGATAATTTAAGTCTCGGCTACGCGCTGACCTATCTCATCGGGCTGGTGAGTCTAATTTTTGGCGCCCGTTATCTGCCAAAATTACAGCATCAGGATTTACCAACCAGCGCACAGCAAATTGCCCGTGAGCGCGGCCTGGATACCGACAGCCAACGCAAAGTCTATCTGCCGGTTATTCGCGCCTATCGCGTGGGTCAGGAACTGGTCGCCTGGGCGGATGGTAAAAACCTGCGTGAGCTGGGTATTTACCGCCAAACGGGCTGTTATATCGAACGTATTCGTCGCAATGGTATTCTGGCAACACCGGACGGTGACGCGGTGTTGCAGGTCGGTGATGAAATATCGCTGGTCGGCTATCCCGATGCTCACTCACGCCTTGATCCGAGTTTTCGTAACGGTAAAGAAGTATTTGACCGTGATTTGCTCGACATGCGCATTGTCACTGAAGAAGTGGTGGTCAAAAACAACACCGCCGTCGGCAAACGTCTCAGTCAGCTTAACCTGACCGATCACGGCTGTTTCCTTAACCGCGTTATCCGCAGCCAGATTGAAATGCCTATTGATGACAGCATCGTGCTCAACAAAGGTGATGTACTGCAAGTCAGCGGTGACGCCCGCCGCGTAAAAGCGGTGGCTGAGCGCATTGGTTTTATTTCGATCCACAGCCAGGTCACCGATCTGCTGGCCTTCTGCGCCTTCTTTATCGTCGGCCTGATGATTGGTCTCATCACCTTCCAGTTTAAGAACTTTAGTTTTGGCATTGGTAATGCTGCAGGATTACTGTTTGCCGGTATCATGCTGGGCTTCCTGCGCGCTAACCATCCGACCTTCGGCTACATCCCGCAGGGCGCACTAAATATGGTTAAAGAGTTCGGGCTGATGGTGTTTATGGCGGGCGTTGGTCTGAGTGCGGGTTCGGGTATCAGTCAGGGATTGGGAGTCATTGGTGGTCAAATGCTGATTTCCGGTCTGATTGTCAGCCTGGTACCGGTGGTGATTTGCTTTATCTTCGGGGCTTATGTATTGCGTATGAACCGCGCTCTGCTGTTCGGTGCCATTATGGGTGCACGTACTTGCGCACCTGCGATGGAGATCATCAGCGACACCGCGCGCAGTAATATCCCAGCCCTCGGTTACGCCGGAACCTACGCTATCGCTAACGTATTGCTGACGTTGGCCGGTACGCTCATCGTAATAATTTGGCCCGGGGCATAATACAACCCACTGATTCGTAATGAACATGTAAAAAATCAATAATTTTTTTGAATTTTTGCAGCATTGAACGAACTTTATTTAGGAAAGGCAGTCTTAATTAATGCCACTGCTTTTCTTTGAAGTCCCCACTTTGGAGAGCCCGCTAATCCCGCCTGTTTAGGTTCAAGATTAGCGGGTTTTTTCTTTTCTGCTTTTAAAATTGTTTAGAATCAAAAACATAAGAACATATCGTACTCTCTTTGGCGACAAAGTGGCGACACAACTTCTAAAACCCATACGTATGGCTGCCTCTTGCCACTTTTTTAATGATTTAGTAAGATGTATCTGTCTGTAACAGAAATGCAAAAGGAGGTTTTTTTGACCCAATTTTTGCACACCGCTTTGGATTTTTAGTTCGGCCTAAAATGATGGTAGTTGGCTTTGTAGCCGTAAAAAGTGGTAATGGACAGATGCAAGAACGAAGAAAATGAACAGGGCGCGTATTCAGTGACAATTTAACAGTCTTACTGAATCATGTGGCAGCCGACTGAGTGACCTGCTAACCCTAAGTAATGAGAGCGATCTACCGCCTTTATTCCATTGCTCATACCAAAATTCTTGCATCACCCCAAATTAATGTATGGCTTCGTTCCGAAAATGTAGTAATTTTTGGCACCCCCAGCCGCACCAAATAAAACAAGGGGTTACGTGAAAACGTAACCCCTTGTTCTTTAAAATGGCGACAGAAACTAAAGCCATTTAACGTCTAGATATCTTTGTGATGATAAGGAAATTGAATGTACACATATAAAATGGTCCAAGTACCGCCGAACATTTCAGTCAAAGCCAAAGACAATAAAAGTGGCATTGCCGCTCAGTACCTTGAGAATGTTGTTAATACTTGGGCTGCTGAAGGATGGGAATTCCAGCGTGTTGACACTATCGGGATTGAAGAAAAACCAGGCTGTTTTAGCGCAAATAAGCAGGGACTTGTATATTACTATGTCATCACATTCCGTAAACCTGCTTAATAAATGTTGCGCTGGCTAAGTATTCAATTTGTACTTTTGTATCGTAAGTCTGCACCAGACTCCATAAGAGGCCGATGCAGACATACCCCCTCCTGTTCAAAATACACACTTATTTGCCTGAAACGCTTCGGCTTCATAAAGGGCTGGCGTTTGGGCCTTTCGAGGATATTGAGGTGTAAATATCCGAACGGAGGCTTTGATTATCCACCAAAGCGTTGATGATCAACATACTGAGACAATTCAACAAAAAGCATAGGCACCACACTTTTTGTAGTGCCTAAATATCTAAAAATGCTTCTGCTTTTTCCAAAGTAACATTTCACAGATTTCAATTTTACAAACCCGCTGCAATTCCCCCACAGCACTTGCCGCGCCTGGCTTCGCTGCGTTTAGCGGCCACTTCAATTTGATCGTTTTATTGATCTTTCTAAATGACAAAAAGCAAATAAATCTATTTAATTACATAACGTTGCGTTTTTACCTCGATCCCCCATTGATCGTTCAAACTGTAAAACACTGAAATCCGTTTCAATCTTTTCAGTTTGGGTATGACGGCAGAACCCCAGACACGGCGCGGGCTGGCGGTGTGGTTTGTAGAATTTCAAAACTGAAAAAAATAACTGACGCAAAAGCCGCAGGCGGGTGCGGTGTAGTGCAATTTCCGTCACCTCTTGCTTTGTTCCGTGGGGGTGCCGCTGCGCGTGCGCCATCAGGTTGGCTTGATCGTTTTCAATCGAACGGGGCGAGTTTGGAATGGTGCGGCGCGTGGTGACCGCTACAGGCTGGCATATGACAGGCAAAGAAAAGCCCGCGTGTGGCGGGCTTGACTTAGTTGAGTCTGTGGCGGACGTAGTTCCCGGTATGGGACTCACTTCACGCGGCAGCTTTTGATGGAAATACTATTTATTTCGGTTTATAGCCTTTTACCGTAAAGCCATCAGGCCCAACATCTGAGGCCGAAACTAACACTCCTGTTTCCCTTAGAACTGTGCCGCGGTGGTGTTCTATCGCACCAGAGGTTCCCCAACGGCTTGATGTAACTGGCATATCTTCTCTTATATCCCACATGGAAAATTGATAAATCTCAACACGTTGTTGAATATCGACTCTTGTTTGAAACGCCATGGAGTTCTCCAATAAACAGTGTAGGTAGTTATCGCTATCCAATAACTTGTTTATATTTCTCTTTCAGTGTAGTCGTCTTACTTCCAGTGTCCGTGATGGCCAACATGTTCAGCGGCCCTCCGGTATCCTGGTGCGTGTGTGCCGCCGTCAGCTCAGCCAGCTGCTTCACCACGTCCAGGGTTTCCAGCATCAACTGGCAGACGTTAATGCTCTGACTCCCGATCCACACCACCGGCGCAATCACTTCCTGACGCACGGCCGCCACGCTGCTGCGCAACTTTCCGACCTTCTCAACCAGTTGGCCTACAACGTTAACCGTGCTATCGCCGTTCACGTCAGTAGTGGCATTCCCCTGGATGCTGGCCACATAGTTGGCCTGGGTGGCCAGGCTGAAATCCCCCTGGGCAACCTGCTGCACGGCACCGGCCAGCAACTTATATGTACCAAGAACCATCGTTTTATCCGTGGCCTGAATGGTCGTTTCACGGGCTACCAGCGTGCGGGTTTCTTCATCCGCCTGGATAACCCGACGCATGGAAGATTCGCTGATCGTTTGGTCTGTCTGGCGCTCCCAATCGCCCGCCGTGGTCACGCGCTGGGATACGCCATCACGCTGCTGCTGTAATTGCTCTCCCGGTTTCACGGCGGGCAGGCTGTTACCCTGGGCCATGGTTTGGCGAACAAAGGGCTTATCTGGCCGCCCCTCGTTGAATCCCACCTCAACCAGCGTGCCAACGGGCGGAAATTGGAACATCCCGGACTCACTGCCCGCCATCGGCAGCGGCAGGGGAACGGCGGAATAAATCGGCGTATCCTTCGCCGGTTTGCCGTCTGCGTCTAACAGCTGCAAATCGACGGCGTAGCGCGGACGATAGGGATCGGCAATATTTCCGTTGCTCACGTCTTCGCTGGGTGCTTCTACCCTGGCGAACTTTGGCAGGTGCAGACCGCTGGCCAGCTCAGGAAAAACCCCCTCAACCTGGCGCTGGATCGGCGTTTTCTGCAATGCCTGGCCGGTGGCCTTATTGCGCGGTGTCCAGGTAATGGCCATATCATCGTTATGCAGGCGAACCGTGGTTAACCGCTGGCCGTTCACATCAACGCCAGGGCGCAGAGTCTGAATAACCGGCACGGTCATGGTGTTACCGGCCGCCGTTCCCTGGCTAAATTCGTTGGGGATATCCACCGGCTTACCCGCAAACAGCGCATCGGCGGCACTGCCAACGAACACGCCGCCATCAGGAAGCTGATACCAAATATAATCATTGATAGAGAAAGCGCGGCCCAGGCTGGCCAAAAGCTGATAACCGGTGCCGCTGTGCGTGAAGTGAGGGATCGGCTTATCGGCATAACTGGCTGCTGGAACGGTAAATTCCAGGCCGCTTTCTTCGGTCAGCCAATTGGCCACCTCTCGCAGCGTAGGATGCTGGAACGAACATGGCCAAGCGCGTTCGAATACGCCGACCAACTCCCGGACAAAAAGCCGCTGATAGCCGGTTTCCGCAGGCTGTGAACGCTCCACAAAACCGGTAAACCAACGCAGCACCAGATCGGGATAACCTATGTCCAGGCGCACCAGCTTGCCGGTAAAATCCTCATCCGTTTGCGCGGTGATAAAGCCCCGACCGCACGCGCTCAATTCCAGCGCCAGGTTAACGTCCACCAGGTGCGCGGCCACGTTTGACAGGTACAATCTTTTGACGGGTTTCATGTTGGCCCCAACGCGCTATTGATTGGCTTCAGCACCTTGCTTTCAAACCAACTCAATTTATCTTCATCCTCGGCCGCGCCGTTTCCGCCCGCCCCACCTTTTCCGCCCTGCTTGGTTGCGGCCGTTTTGCCTCCGGCGCGAGCTTCGCGTTTTTCGGCCACGCTGCCTTTTTCCCGCAAGGTAAACGTCACCAACCAGGCCATTTTTCCGTCCTGCGGCGGGGCATCCACGGCACCGGTAAACGTCCCCTCACGAAAGTTAATCGCCTGGGCGGCCAGGTTGGCCACGCGGTAGGTTTGCATCTGGCCGCTGGCGTCTTTGGCTTCGGCCAGCTCGAAAATACGTTTCAGCACTTTCGCGTTACGAAAAGTGATCATGCCGGAGATCCGCAGTTCTTTGGCTTTTATGCCCTGCTCTGCGGTGGCCGTGCTCGATGACTGGCCGGACTGGTCTTTTTCCTGAAATTGCAGCGTGGGCGTCACTTTCAGGCCCATCAACGCAATGGCTTCCCCGTTAAGCGCCAGGGTGGTGATCGTCATTTATCATGCCCTCCAGTGGCGATAAATCCGGGCCAGAAAACAACGTGGCCAGGGTAAAGATGGCATCCTGCTGTGGGATGTTTTTGCGCATTTCGCTGGCGATAAACGCCGGAGAACCTTTGGCCGTAAATACCCAGGCCGGTGCCGCTTTGCCCTGTAAATTAGCCAACGCCTGACCGATACCCGCCAGGGCCGAACTGCGGGCGCTGGTGAAATCAGACAGTGCCGACACCAGACCGCTAACGCTGGCCCCGGTGGCCGCCTCGGCTTTGGCCTGGGCGATACGCTGGGCATTCATGGCCAGCCGATTAGTGGCGGTAGAAAGTGGCACCGCAGCCGGTAACCCACCCAACGCCTTGCCGGGGATCTGCATTTTTGTGATGGCCAGTGTGGCGGCCTCCTGCGCCCGGCGTGTGACCTGGGAGAATATCGGCAACGGCAGCACGGACGAAAACGCCGCCAGGCTCTTCATGAAATCGGCATGCGTGGTGGCGCAGACCATGAACACCACGGCGGTAATTTCTCCGCCCGTCCCTTCCAGCTTGTTGGCCAGGTATTCAGTGGCATTCTTTGGGCTTAAATAGCTACCTTCGCCTGCTTCCTGGCCCACGCCATAAACCCAGGGATGCACCGGCAAAATAGAGCAGGCCAGCGCCGCCATATTTTGGCCAATGCTTAACGTCGCTTTACGCCACATTACTGCGGCACCTCTGGCCATGACGGATTGCTGGTATTAACGCGGGTCAGTGCAATGCGGTAGATCTTCCACGCTTTGAGGCGTTCCGCCTCATCATCCGTTGCAATCGTTAGCTCTACGGCATCCTGTAAGGGGGCGATCACTTGCGTAGCGCGTGAAATGAGTTCGGCACGTTTTGCGTCGGCCTGCTTTGTAGCTTCGGCCTTGGTTTCTATGCGCTTCTTGATTTTGTTGCCGTCAAAAATCCAATTACCATCAATGGCAAAATCTTCAGGCACTTTTGACGTTTTAATTTCAGTCACGGAAAGGTTAATAGGCCAAAGCCTGGAAATATCCTCATAGGCCGAACAGATCACCCCCGCATCGTTGTAAGCGATTTTAAGTGTGTCTTTTGCGAAATTCTTCTGAGTTTCATACCAGTCAGCGCCTTGTTCATCCTTAAGAAATAACACGCTTTCGCCAAAGTTATTTTCTTCTGGAGTGTACTGCGCCAATTTTTTCATGTGCATCATGTTATGCCGTTCCTATGGTGACCCAGCCACCATTTAGCCAGATTTGTATGGCTGAATAAGCCGCCCACGTTTGTGGGTTATAGTTTGAACCAGACATGCCCGTAAACACGCAACCAGCGGGTAAATCTATACGCCCCCCAGTGTCAGCGATGACGGCTCGACCGGCCAATCGCACCGAGGTAACAAAACTACGAGTAACCCAGTTGTAAATGTCATTGCGTAAATCGTTGTTGGCCCAAGCTATCGTGGCGAAATTTCCCCGCGTCCAATCCTGACGCGCCAGGTAAACAACCTCATTGTTGTTTGAATTTCGCATGTAGGGTAATTGCGGATCAGCCGCTGCAAACCCAGCATAGGTGCAGGTATCCCGCGCAATAGCGCCAATAGCGTCGGGTGAGGGCCGATAATTTGGGCTATAGGCACGCACTGCACCGCCTGACTCGTATACCCCCCCACCCGCGACGATATTTAGCCCGGAAACAATATCCCCACCGCTGCGAAAAGCGCCATCCGCTGGGTTAAATGTCCATGCCTGAGAGATACCGTTATCGCCGATAACGTGAATAGCCGCTTGCGCAAAATTGGCAGCACCGGAGGTCAGTGCGCCTAAACTGATCGCCGTGCCATAGCCAAACCCTTTCGTTTCAACTATTCCTTTGACGATGGGGTGGTACTGGCTGGCATCCCGCATGGCAACAAAGCCACTCGGCACCATAAACGGGGCAATATTATTGGCGTACTGGCTGGCATAAGCTCCCGCACCTTCCCATACGCCCGGCTTGATTCGGTAATGGGCGGCATTATCAACGTAACCGGCATCACCTCCCGCCGCTGGCAATGCGCCCACGTCGGATGACGTGGGCTTGTTGTACTCACTGTAAAGCGCACCCATTTGGAGGCTATCAACCTGCGCCAACAGCTTGGCGCCATCCCACCCCATACGCACCACGTTATTTGACATCCCGACACCGCCGCCCTGCTGCACAGCGCCAACGTTGGCCGCCGTCAGGCTGATATCTTTTGACCCATCAAATGCCACACCGGCAATTTTTCGTGCCGTCGCCAGCTTGTTGGCAGCTACGGCCGTGCCGCCAGAGGGCAGAGCGCCTACGCTATCCGGCGTCAGGTTAATATCTTGGGTTCCGTCGAATGCCACACCGGCAATTTTTCGCGCCGTCGCCAGTTTGGTGGCGGCTACCGCCGTGCCGTCTTCAGCCAATGCCGCAATATTCTTTCTCGCCTCAGCCTGGGCCACCGCACCCAGCGCTTTCAGTTCGGCCAGGCTTTGGTCTTTGCGCAGAAAGTCCTTACTGCCCTGCTGATCGTCCAGTGACCCTTTCGGCCGCAGGTCGGTAATGACTCCGGCCGCGTCGATACTGGCCAGCGCAAACACGTAGTGCATTACGCCGTTGGTGGTGTAATTGACCAGCGTTGGGGCCACGGTAAACTTAATCGCAGTCTGGTAAGCGCTGGTTAATGTCCCGCTAAAGCTCACATCAGCCCAGACTTTGGTTGGCTTAGTGGCCACGGCAATATTGGTATTTTCGGCCAGTGACGCACGCAGGCCGCTGACATATCCCAGCCCCTGGGTGACAAAATGCTGACTACCGGTTTTAGCCACCAAAAAGCCCGCATCAAAAAATGCACCGTCGCCGTAGCTGTCCAGATTCGCCAACCGCAGCGCTTCATCCATGCCCGCCAGGCGGGCGGTAAAATCAATCTGCCAGCTGGCGGCCGGTGTTGAGATCAACGTCTGGCTGACCGCGCCGCTGTACTCCATCAGGAAAGAACGGGTTAAGACGTTACCCTGCTGGCCGTTGGCGTTCTTCACTTTGCTTTGCACGGGCGCGTGCACAATCATGGCCACTGTGCCGGTCGCCTTATTGACCAGGCCGATCCAGTTAAAAGCAAAGTCGCCCACATCCGCACCCATCGTCACGGAATACACCACGGCGTTATCGTTCACCAGGCCAGTTTTACTGACCGTCTGACGGTAAACAATTTGCGCCGCTGGCGGTAAGCCCTCTTTGCGGTCAATCGCTTTTGACGGATCC
Organism: Ewingella sp. S1.OA.A_B6; assembly: GCF_049889095.1. Classification (NCBI taxonomy): domain Bacteria; kingdom Pseudomonadati; phylum Pseudomonadota; class Gammaproteobacteria; order Enterobacterales; family Yersiniaceae; genus Ewingella; species Ewingella sp. S1.OA.A_B6. The sequence goes on from NZ_JBLJFK010000001.1 coordinate 1,290,858, forward strand.
AGCCCTGGCACATTAGCCAGCACAAATTCATCCAGGACAACCGGCTTGTTATCGGTGGCCTGCTGCGCTTTCCACTGCTCAAAGGCTTCGGTAATTACGGTCTGAGACATTTCGCGTCCTTACGATAATGTTGCGCCAAAGGTGGCGGTGGTTGATTCGGTGCCAAGGGTGGCCGGATAACACACGTACTCCCCCTGATCCCATCCGGCCCGGATATTCAACCCGGAGGTGGTGATCACTTCAAACTGATAGCGGCGGCAGGTGCGCCCATACTGGCGGATGATTTCCAGCAGCAATTCCGTGTTATCGGCGATCTGGCTGTCAGTGACGCGCACCACAATGACATCCCAATCAATGCCCGGCTGACGCTCCAGCAACTCCACGTAACCGATCCCCAGGCGGGCAAAGATGGCGATAAACCCCACCACAGAACCGGCGTCACTGGCGTTGATAAAGGCGTAGGCCACACGCTTACGAAACAAACTAAGCGGCTCGCCGTTAAAGCGGGTTATGTCGCGATCATAGGCCAGCAGCCTTAACAAAGGCTCGGCGCACGTCAGCGGATCGAACTGACGCAGCGGCCACGTCACCCACTCATAAACACCCTGCCAAAATGCCCGGCAGGCCCGCAGCAGCTTGACCGGTTCGCCCTGGCTCATCCATGACGGCAACGCCAGGCTTTTTAATTTGGTCTGAAAATCAGGCACTTTTTATCTCCAGCGTGAGGGATGACAGGCGAGGAACCGTTAACTCACTGACGATATCGCCCAGGGAAAAGGTGATGGAATCCACCTCATCAAACGCCCGGTGCATTTCCCTGGCCAGGTTGGAAAAAGAGAAACGCGAATAGGGCCAGGTCTTTTTCACGTCGTAGTCAGCGTTTTCACGAAACGCGCTGCGGATCAGATTGCTGGCGTTACCGATCAGACCGGCCCGCTCTTCGTCGGTCATGTTGTCCGGGTTAGTCACAAACAGCGTAACGCTCAGGGTGTGCTTGGTTTCCGGCAGCGCCATGCACTGCATATCGTCGCCGTGGCCGTGGTGGCCCTGGCTATTGATATAGTCATTGACCGCATCAATAAACGGCTGGGAGATCACGCCGCTGTCCAGCAACAAATACGCATTGGCCGTGCCGGGCCCACGGGGCGCATCGTGCAAAAAGAAAATTCGGTCAACGCTCAGGCCAACAACGCTGGCGATCATGCTGCGGTAAACCGCATCGGTGTGGTAATTGCCGACAAGGTTGAACTGATTGCGGCAGCGTTCGCGCAGCTCATCATCCGATTCCTCATCCGCACCGGGCGTCAGCAGCCAATCATCCTCATTTACTGCCTGGCTAATGCCGGTCACCGCCACCGGCAAAATGCGGTAATAACCCGGTGCCAGGTTGAACGCACCGCCCGCCTGGCTGGCCGTCACGGCAATCAGCCCATCGTTAGCCCCCGCCGCCAGAGTGGTATCCGCCTCCACGGTGACCGCATAGACCACGCCGTTAATGCGCTCGGTCTGGATAAGGGTTCCGGCTGGCACGGTCACCGCCTGCTTTGCGTCTTCCTTAATAAAGCGGATCACACCCTGGGCAAAACTGGCGGGCTTAGCCTCCAAATTGACGCCCCATGCCAGGAGGCGCAGCATCTGCCCACTGGCGGTGGCCAGAAACATGTTGGCCAGCACCGTAGTCACCAGCGCGTCTTTAATCCACAGCACCGGCGTGGTCACAATCGCCGTCACCAGCCGCCAGAACGGCGACATGCGAGAGGTGTTGGTGATCAACCCTTCGGCTTTTACGATGGCGTTGAACTTGTCGGCAATGGCCTCTTGCGTCGTCGGCATTCCGCCGTCGCTCAGTACCTTTTCAAAATCAATCGTTGGTTTGTTATTCATAATCCACCCCCGCAGAGACTTTGCCGAAATCGTAGGTTTCCGCTTCCGCCCACAGCTTTTTTAACGTTTCTTCGGTGATGCTGACCGTGCCGGGAATAATTCGCTCATCGCTTTCAATCAATAGCGTTAATTGCGTTATCACATCAGCGCGTAGCGTAGGGCTTCGCTCGGCCACCAGTTTGGTGGTTAACCCGCTTTCAATAATGGCGTGAACAATATCCTGCCCAATGCTGATTTTATTATTACAAAGCCCTGGCTCATTTCCGGCGTTCAGCGTGAAATTTCGCCCCGTAATTAAAAGGTCAATATAAAGCGCGTCCGTCATGCTCCCAATTCCTGCCATTCCATTAGCTCGGCCGGTGTCATTCCTTTTGCCGGATGAATATTCACGGTGCCGATTTGTTTGCTGTTATCGATTGTGGTTTTCGTGGTCGAGTTAATTTCTTTACTCAATCCGCCACGATCCACGCCTTTCACTATTCCACCGGTAGACATTTGATTACCCATCGCCACGGGCGGCGGCGGCAAGGTCTTTTTCATGGCCGTTTCTGGCATGTTATTTTCTGCGGCCGCAAACCCTGGCGGAGGATTAACGCCGGGCGGTGGCGTGCCTGGCACATCTTTTAATTCGATATTGACGCCAGGTAATTTATTTAACTTCTCGACGATCCAGTTATACGTCCCGGCAAAGGACTCTTTCAACGTATCCCACAGTTTAGAAAATACGTTGCCGATAATACCGGCGATTTTCTCAAACGATTCCACCGGGGAATTAATATCAAAGGATTTCACCACGTCCAGCCAGCCGTCACGCAGAATGCCAAATAAATCAAACAGCGTTTCAATTGCCCGCATCACCAGCCCCAGCGGGATCAAAATAATATCGATGCTGTTCGCCACGATACGCCCAAACATTTCCCCGACCGTGGTCACCCTGGTTAACTGCCCTTCGGTCATCTGCACCGGCGTCAGCAGATTGCCAAACCAGCCGATCAGCGTTTTGATGCTGTCCCATACCCAGCCCACCGCCGACGCGATGCCGGAAAACAGCGGCTTAAACGGCGCTAATGCCCCGGACGCCTCAGCGAACCCGCTGATAAAGCCGCTGACAAACGCCTTAATCGGCTGCCAAAACTTAATCACCGCGATCACTACGCCCGCAATGGCTGCCACGATCAGCGCGATAGGCGAAAGCACCAGGAGAAATGACATAGCCCCGGTGCGGGCGGCGATGCTGGCCGCCAACAACGTGCCGCGCAGCGCCCGCAATCCGTTACTGAATAACCCCGTCACGGCATTGCTGGCCACCATGGCCAGCCGGTTGATGCCCAGCAGCTTGGACATAGGGGCCAAAAGCCGCGTGACACCCAGCATAATAAAACCGTGGATCCCCATCACGATATTGGCAATCGCGCCCACCGCCGCAAAGCTCAGCAGCGCCAGCGTGGCATAACCGATCACCCGCGCAATGTTGGGAAATAGCCGCATCCAGCGGGTTAGCTTTTCGCCACCGTCTGCAATCTTATTCACCAGCGGATAGAGCACCGGCAACAAAGTGGCACCGATGGCCGCCCGCATGGCAAACCAGATGGCGGTCAATCTGTCCCAGGGGCGCGTCATTTTCTCGGCCATTTCCGTGGCCCGCTTCATGCCGTCATTACTGCCCAGCTCGGTGATATTGCGCTTTAACATATCGACGTTGCCGTAAAGCTGTTTAATCACCGCCGCGCTGCCACCGAACGCCGCATCTAGCTCAGCCTGGGCCTTGAGGTTGCCGTCAATGCTCTTGCCATATTTGCCCTGAAGTTTCTCCAGCATGGCGGGCATGGACAGCATATGGCCCTGCGCGTCCTGGAAACTTAATCCCAGCTTTTTAGCACCTTCCTGCGCACCACTGAGAAATCCCTCATACGATCCGCTGGCTTCCGTGCCTAAAGAACGTTGCAACTCACCCAGCACGGCCAGCTGTTCATCCAACCCTACGCCGTAGTTTGAACCGACACCGCGCGCACCTTCCATCAGGTCTTTAATCACGCCCATGTCCGTGCCGAACTGGTTTTTCATGTAGGCCATTTTTCCGGCCAACTCTTCGGCAAACTGCACCTTGCCGATCTGCGCGGCGTCGTTGTCAAACTGGGTGAACATCTGGCCCATAAATTCAGCCGCTTCCGCTGCCGTTCCCTTCAATGCCTTGGCCACGGTGTTGGCTACATAGGTGACGCGGGGTAACTCACCCTCGGTCAGCCCGGCCACCGCCGCATTGATATCCGCAGAAGACTGCACAAACGCCACCGCTGACTCGCCATAACGCACGCTGAATCGAAAGGCATCATCGGTGACCTTAGCCAGGGGATTGTCACCAATCCCCCGCGCACTGGCTTCCTGCATGGCATCAAACATCTGGATCGCCGGATCTAGCGCGGCTTTCACCGACGCCCCTACCCCCCACAATGCCCCGATGCCTATCGCCATTTTTCCAAAGGCGGCCTGGCTTTCCTGGGCAAAACCAGCGACCGACGTTTGCGCCTGTTTAAGCGGGCGCGTAATTCGGTCAATTAAGCTCAGCGTAAAATCTAAATCAGCCATTACTCGCCTTTAAATGCCAGGGCAATGCCATTCGCCACGGCAATGCGGTTATATTCCCATTGCCGATTATCCAACCATACGGCGCGGGCTAAGTTTTCAGGATCGTCATTTTCATGCGGTAAATAATGGCGGCGTAAAATAAGGTATTGCTCTAGCCCATTATTTTCGATGGCGCGAACCCGCGCCGCTAGTTTTTTAGTTCAATATCCAACTTCGGCGCGTAGTGGTCATTAACGAAGCCAACAATTTGTAATGCCGCGCCGGGCATTTCCAGAATAACGTCCAGCGCTTCTTTGCACTCTGAGGCCACAATGCGGCGCAGGTAGTTATTTGCCGGGGCCATTTTATTGTCCATGGCCATTTCATTAATGAATTTGTTATACGCGGTGGTGTTTGGCTCGAAGGTTAATTCTGTGCCGTTTACGGTCATGACAACGTTGCTCATTATTACATTTCCTTTCGCTGGTTAATTTCGTCGACTAATTGATTATGACGCGCCGCGCAATCTGCATATTGCGGCGTCAGTATTAATAAAGGTTCGGCAATATCTTTACCCGTTACCCCATTAATGCGCGGGAGTTTCTCCGGGCATTTGGTTAACAGATTTTCCTGATAAGGCACGTTCGGCTTTGGCGGCGGCGGCGTTGTACAGGCTGACAAAATCAGCAGACACGCACACGTTAGTAAATACCGGCTTAACCACTTCGGTGCGAATTTCCACAGGCTGCGCATTTCTCAACGCCTCCAATTTTTCTTCAAGCTTACGGCCTGATTCGCTGGCCACCTTCTCACCGGCAAGGCGGGAGGATTCACCGGCAGCGTGGGCGGCGTTGGCGATCGCCAGTTCCACGCTGTCGCCGTACCAGGCATTCACCCGCCACCCAGCGGCAAACGCGGCCAACAATGCCAGAACGGCGATCACCAGCTGCTTAGCCATCACTTCACCCCGTTATGCTCTAGGCTAAAGTGATTCCCGTCCGGGCGCGTTTTAAAGCGTCCGCCCCAGGTGCCGCCCAGCGACTCCCAATACTCACCCAACGGTAAATAAGCCTCGGTTTTCGTCTGGTACTGGCCGTTGATAAACAGATTGAAATCAACGGCCAGGCGCTGGGTGTGCAAACTGTTACCGATCCCTTTGCCGCTTTTGGCATTCAGCGCGGCCTGTTCCGGCGTGCGGTAGGCTTCGCCAAAGGTCAGCCGGTAGCCGCGTTCTCCTGCCCACTCAACAAGCTGGGCAATCAGCTGCGTAAACAGCTGCTGTTTTTCGCTCAGTGTCATTCTGGTTTTCCCTTCCCCGGTAACAAACTGCTTCCCCTGCGTTTAAGCCACACCTCGACAACCTGGTGGCCAGCAATCCCCAGCGCGGCACCGACACCCGCAATGGCCAGCGGAGAAATACCGGGGATCCAAATCAAGACCGCCCCCGCCGCCACCGACGTGGCCGAACCCAAAATAATGCGACCAACAAACAGCTTCGCGGTAATGGGTTCGCTGCTGTTAAGCGCCTTACCCAGGGCAATCAGTGCGCCCAGGATAATGAGGCTTAACAGGCTTTTTTCATGCTCTTGCATCCCTGCCATTCCTTATCCAATCAGGTTGCGCGTGTCTTCGTCTTCCAGATACGGCACGCCGTTGATCCGCACGAAGTTCGGATCGGTAATGAAGTACTTAATTTTGTGCGTCATGACGCTGCCGCCCTTCGGATCGGCGTCCAGAATGTTGCTTAACACCAGCTTGCAGCCGAAAGCCTCAATCTTTAACTCTTCGTTCCCGGCCTTGGCGTAGAACATCAGATCCACCGGCTCAATGCCGCGCCAGGAACCGGCACGGCGTGCAATGGCGGTAAGCTGCCCCAGCACTTTGGTGGTGACTTCAATCTCCCCCTCTCCGGCCACGTCACCCGACACATGACCATCAGGTACGCCCTGGGTTTGTGCGGCCGATGTGTTATCGGTGATATCCAAACTCACCTTTTCGATGTGGATCAGATCGCCGTCCATGCGCACATCGGTGGATTGCCCTGAAATACGTTTCATGGTTATTTGCTCCCTGCGGCGCTGGTATCCAGTAACAGACCGACCGTGATGCCTTTCGGACATTCATACGGGCGAACCACGATATAAATCTCCACCTGCGTGGCGGATTTCCAGGTGATCGTCACGTCGCTGTCTAACGGCGGTTTGACTTCGCCGGGGAAGGTCACGCCGTTAATCTGCGTGGATACCGCCATCTGACGCAGTACCTTCGCAAAATAAGCCTGATGTGCGGCGATGCTGCTCGGCGTGCTGTTCAGCGAGCGGTCCGCAATCTTGGCAATCGCCTGGAGACGCACGCGCCGCGCCGCTTTATCCACAATGCGCAGGTACTCAATGGCCTGATAATCCCCGCCCTCCGCGTCCAGCGTGCGGCCGTCTGACCAGTAAAGCCCGTCGTAATCCGGGTACCACATCGGCACGCTAAAGCGCTTTTCCTGCAACGCCTGCAACGTGGCCAAATCCAGTGCCACCCCGCTGCCATCAACCGGCATGTCGTCACGGCCCAGCTCAACCAGCGCACCGGTCTGCACCCGTGCCGGACTGTCTGCAATGGTGACCGCCCGGCTGCACAACCGGCCTGCCAACACGCCTGGCTCATTACCGAACAAGCGCGGCACCAGTTGCACGGACGGTGCGGCGATCTGCGCCTGCAATGCAGCCAAACGCACCAAATATTTAGACCAATCCTCTGCCTCCTGCGGCCCTTCCACCGCCAGGATAAACCAGCACCAGCGGCCCATCGTTGCCAGCAGCCTGGCACGCAGACTGGCAGCGTCGTTGATCGGCTTTTTATCGCTGATATCATCCGACAACACCACGCCCTCAACCGAAGCCACCGCCTGGGCGGCTATGACCGCATCCACCCACGCGCCCTCTTCCGCCTCTTCTGCCAGCACGTGAACGAACCCGCTCCAGTTCTGCCCTGCGTTCAGCATGGCGGCGTTAACATCACGTTTAAGCACGCTGTCAGCGCCCAGCAACACGTCTAGATCCGTTTGGGTATTCACCGGCAGCGTTTTGCCCGCGTTGGTTTTCCCTTTCCCCACGTACAACACTGCACGCTCAATCTCTTTGGTTTCACCCTGAAGCTGGTTAACCTGGTTAACTTGAACCGTTGGCCATGTCATGCCGTTCCCTCTCATCCTGCGCCGTAGCCAATGCCCTGCAATTGACGCGCTAACGCTTTGTTAAAATCCTCTGGCGAAATACCCAGGAACGGACGCGCTGGCACATCCACCGACCAGGACGATTTTACCGCCTTACCGGACAGCATCCTGATTAACAGGCCCGCCTTGGCCATCGTCATGCTTTCCTGAATTTCCTTAAACGCTGGCTTACGCCACCGCTTGCCCTTTTTGACCTTGTACCCCAGCGCCCGCAGCCGTTTAGCCTGGCGTGTGCTGGCCGGCAAACTCGCCGCCCGGCCTTTTTTCTCGACCTGGCGACGGTTTACCGTCACGTTCATGCCGTTTTGCTGGGCATAACCCACCGTACCGGCCGCAATGGATTTCTTACCGTTGCGATAACCGCCGCCGCTTAAGTACACCCGCACGCCGTCGATTTCGGGCATTTCGCGGATGTGTAGCAGTTTGGGCATATTGCGCAGCATCTTCCCTTTGCGCTTGGTCTGGCGTCCCTGCCATTTCTGTCCGTCCGGCCCTGCCTGGTTGCGCACGTTACGTTTGGCCGCAGGCATCAATCCATACTTGGCTAAGCGCCATAACAACCGCTGACGCTTTTTAGGCGTTAGCGCCAGGTTGTTCAGCTGCTTACGCAACGCTTTCAGCTGTGCGGCGTCCAGTTCACCCCGGATCACGGCGCTTCACCGCCAATCGGCGCGCCCTGGCTATCCACGCCGTAAACATGCGCCTCGCTGGCCAGCCAAATTTTAGGATCCGCCAGCCGCCACATGGCCCCATCCATGGGGATATTTCCCTTTTCATCCTTGACCATGTTCAGTGCTTCAACCATCGGCACCGAAATGGCCAGCACCGCCGTTTCTTCGTCGATCACATCAATGTCGAAATCCGGTAATTCATCATCAATGCCCATTTCTTCAAACAGTGACCGGTCAACCTGCCCAAGCCAGACCAGCAACAGCGCGGCCAGATTGCGCGGGTCATACAGGCGATAGGGGAATCTGTCCCAGGTCAGCGCCGCGTCATAGCGGATAACCGCCAGGCGATACTGATCCAGCCCTAAATCCCGCTGCGCCGGGATGAATTTCATTTCATCCATGAAACTGGCAAATCCTGCGCCCTGAAAGGTACGTTTTGGCATGTACTCAGTGATGAAAGCGGTCAGCTCATCCAACTGGCTCATATTTTGCGTACTCCCACACGGCGCTTTCCTTTGATGGCCCGGATAGCAATTGAACCCTCTGCCAGCAGGCTGTTACGGGTTTCCTCGCTTTCCTGTCCTGGGTGCGTTTCTCGGCGTCCGATGCTGGCAAACTCCCCCATCAAATCCGCCTTTGCCCTGGCATACACCGCCCGTTTGTAGCGGGCGCACAGCAGATTTTCATCCGTCATGCTGATGCCTGGCGCTTCGCTGGCCTGGCCAATCCCCTTGGCCTGGTAGTCGTCCCTGACTAATGCCAGCAAATCATTCACTTCACCGGCTGCGGTCAGCAGCGCTGTGGCCACCGTTCCGCTGTCAATATCGGCCGGAATGCTCCGCTGTTCCTGAAACTCTTGCAGGTTCAAGTCCGGCCAAAAACCCTCGTTTTTTAACGGCTCATCCTGGTACTCAATCGGTGTTCCGCTAAACATAAAATTCCCCCGAAAAGAGAAGCGGGCATAACGGGATCCACGGTACATAACCCAAGGGTATTACCTTCCCCGCGCCCGCCCCGGCTTGCGGTAGACTTTACAAAGTGCGGGCATGTAAACCCGCCACTAAATAACTATTGGCTTCGGCCCGTGTCGCTCAGTGATGCTGTGCGGCTTGGATCTCGTTTTCATCAAACCAGCTATTTACGGCGCGACCATCTGCGGCTTTGTAGTGGATCAGATAGGCGTTGGCATGATTCATGTATTCCGCACGCGCTTTAATCTGGCCAGCCTCACCGCTGATCAAAATCATTACCTGCGCCGCTAATTCAAACTTAAATTTTTTCACTTGTTTCCCCTGATTTCTTATCAAGCGCTCGCACGCGGGCAGCAATTTGTTTTCGCATGGTGCCAACCCCGCAGCCGCTATGCAGCTTGTGCGCCTGGGCCAGCAATTCATCAACCTGTTTCAGCAGTGCCACATCTTCCGTCACTGTGGGACGCGGTACGCCTTGCGAGTCAAACAGCTGCCGCATACCGGCAAACTTGAACCACTTGGCGCGGATCACCTCGTACAGCTCCCATTTTCCCGTCACGTTGGTCAACGTGCGGGAGAAATACGGCTCAATCGGCTGGCCCTCCCTGGCCATGTTTTCCGCCCAGGCCAGCACCGTGTCAGCGGTAAAGGTGACAAAGTTGCTTCTCAGTGCGTCCGGGGTGTCCTGCCCCTGCTCAATGGCGATATCCGCTAAATCCAGGGCAGCATCCAAATCGCCCACGTCAAACAGCCAAATCACACACCAGGCCAGAACGGGGTTACGCTGAATGACGCCCTCTGCCAGGTACTTTTCAACCGTAGGCATCCAGCGCGGCAAATAGGTATCACGCTTGATGGCTACCTTTTGCGCCAGTGTCAGCCCGTGCAACGCCTCCACGTCCTTTTCCAGTGCGGCGGCCATCACATGCATACTGTCCGAACTGTCCAACGCCTGGCGCTGTTTCAATTTGGCCTGTGCGGCACACTTGGCCGAATGGCGTTGCGCGGGTGACATCATGCTTATTCCCCTACTTTTTCGGCAGGTTCGGCCACGGTGCCAATGGTCACCGCGCTTTCATCAATCGCCGCGTACAATTCCAGGTACTCAACCGCGTAACCTTCATTGCGCAGGTACTTGTTTTCGTACTGCTTGCGGTCTTCGACAAACTCCGCTTTGCGCTGGCGGGTATTACGCTGCGTGTAGATGTGCAAATTGGTCAGCGTGGTAACCACCATGCGCTTACCCGGCATGAATGGCGGGATAATGGCGCGGCGGCCTGCAATGGTGCTTTCCAGCATTTGCGCGGCGATTTTTTCCGTTGGGCGGTCAGCAGCCTGATACAGGCGGTACTGCTCTGCGGCCACCAGGTCAGCACCCACCAACACCACCAGGCGCGGGTCATTGCGGTATTCCTGCGGAATTTTGGCGTTAATCAAATCCGATGCCATCGCGTCCAGTGACTTGTAATCACCGCTCTGATCGAGCGTGACCGGATCGGTCATGATTTGCTTACCGGCTTCGTACTGACGCACGATTTCATGCCAGCCAATGTTCACATCTTCGCCGTTCGGGTTCTTTTCGTAGTCGGTAGATTTCGCCACTTCCTTACCGTTAAAGCCGATACGCAGCATATCCAGCGCAAAAGCCTGAGTGGTGAAAGCGGTGACGCGTTGGAAGAACTCCTCTTCTGAACCGGCGTTCGCCCAGATAGACAGCAGATCCCAACGCAGCGCGGCGCAAGAGTCCGTTTCTACCAGCTTATAATCGTTACCTGAAACGCCCACTTGGCGACGGAAACGACCATCAGCAATACGGCCGGTATGCAGGCCAGAACTGCCCACGCTCACCACCTGGCCAGACAGCTGATCAACGTCCGCGACGGTGATCCAGTTCAGGAATTCAGAGCTTTCCAGCAGTGCATCACGCAGCTGGGTTTCTTTCGGGTCAGACAATGAGAAGTAATTAGAGACTTCCCCCACATCCAGACCGTTGGCCGCAGCCAGGCCCGCCGCGAATTGCTTTAAAAAGCCACGCGCCTTTGCATTTAAAATCATTGCTTATTTGTCCTTAATCGCCATCGGCGGTTAATAATTTCCCTGGTCAAATTCTTATAAGAATTTAAATTCCGTCTTCGTGCCTTTGGGGTTACTTTTTGGCAGCGGTGTCACCTGCTTGCTAAAGTTCTTAACGATAGCCGGGAGGTTGTCACGTAGACGGGCAAACTCTTCGGTATCCACCACGCCTTTTACGGTTTCAACATCGCTTTGAATATCAACAACGGTTGAATCTGTTTCTTCCGTTTTGGTTTCCAGCGCAGCAACGCGAGATTCCAATGACGCCAGCGCTTCGGCTAACGCTTGCAATTTATCATCGCCCTGTGGCACTTCTTCCACTACAGGTTGTTCGTCTTCAATACTGAAAAGACTGCGCCACGTTGATTTATTTTTTACTTTCCCTGCCATATCCAGTTCCTTTATTTCGTTAATCACCAGCGGCGAACTATTACCGATGAAGTAATTATCCTTCCGCTTATTAAATCGCATTCGTGTAGTGCCAACGCTTGCGGGTTCATCTGTAACGCCCAACCCTTCAAGATAATGCCGCCCTGTTCCGCGAAAGTTGCCATCAGGCGTTAATTCGACTGACGTAAACAAAAGCTTTCCATTTCGGTTGGCATAAATTAAATCAGTCGATGGACACAAGCGGGCGTATAGCTTGACCTGCCCCGCATCATCCTCACCGGCTTCCACTTCCAGAACTTCACCCGCATTCCCTGCGTAGCGCTCATGCTCTGGCCAGAGCAATGCGGTGTATAAGTTCGGGTTATAGGTTTCCGCTGCGTCAATTAACATTTCCCGTGTTAAAAAACGTTTATCAACTGTTTCCCCTTCGGTAGCGATACAGATCCAATTCGTCATTAATTGAGAGCCTGACATATCGGAATTTATCTCCTTTCTTCCGTGGATTGCAGTATCGCCAATTATTTACACCCTCGCACCTGGTTAATATCGGATATGGCCATTAAACGAATAGAGCCGATATTAAGTTAACGAAATAAAGATTTAGGCATCGCATAATTACGGCTATGGGCGTTATCCGAAGGAATCAGAAATTAAGGGACTAATAAGTGGCATATTATGCAGAGGAATTAATCGGGGTGGCTCGCTCGCTTTATTTGAAGCGTGCGACACCAAAAGAAATCGCCAGAGACTTGAATCTGCCCAATGCGCGGATTATTTACTATTGGGCAACAAAATGGGAATGGGCGAATTTACTTAGCCATGAATCCACAGAGGAAGCCATTGAGCGCCGTTATCAATTACTGACCGGGCGCGACGGTAAAACCGAATTAGAAATAAAAGAAATGGATACGCTGATTGGGCACGCAGTAAAGCTGCGGGCGCAATCCAATAAGCACAAAGAAAAAATGGCCGCCGCAACCTCTGGCAGTAAAGGAGAATACCAGAGCGAGGGTGACAACGGAGAACCCGCGAAGAAACGCAAATATAAGAAAAACGACATTTCCGGCCTAACCAAAGATGATTTTGACGCTTTTGCAGAAGAGCATTTATTTGGGTACCAGAAGCATTTACGCCTCAACATCACGCAGCAAGTGCGCAACATCCTCAAAAGCCGCCAGATTGGGGCCACCTGGTATTTTGCGGTTGAAGCCTTTGAAAACGCGGCGCTAACCGGTGACCCACAAATCTTTCTCTCAGCGTCCAAAGCACAGGCGGAGGTCTTCCGCTCGTACATCGTCAATATTGCAGAACAGTATTTCGGCGTGACACTGACCGGCAACCCGATCCGCTTAAGCAACGGCGCAGAAATGCGTTTTCTGTCTACCAATAAAAATACTGCGCAGTCCTACAGCGGGCATTTGTACTGCGACGAATATTTTTGGGTGCCGAACTTCGCCAGGCTCAACGAAGTGGCCAGCGCCATGGCCACGCACGACCATTGGCGCACCACCTACTTTTCCACACCCAGCGCCAAAACGCACCAGGCTTACCCGTTTTGGACGGGTGAAGAGTGGAAGCGTGGAGACAAAAACAGGACGGCCGTTCAGTTCCCTGGCTTCAAGGAAATGCAGAACGGCGGTTGCCTTTGCCCAGATGGGCAGTGGCGCTACGTCATTACGCTGGAAGATGCGATCCGCAGTGGCTTCAACCTGGCCAGCATCGACAAACTACGGAATCGCTACAACCGCGACACGTTCAACATGCTTTACATGTGTGTATTCGTGGACAGCAAAGACAGCGTTTTCAAGTTCAGCGACCTGGAACGGTGCGGCGTCGATGTTGACGATTGGGACGATCATGACGAAACAGCCGAACGGCCATTCGGTGGCCGGGAAGTCTGGGGCGGCTTTGACCCGGCCCGCTCAGGGGATACCTCTACGTTTGTGATCGTTGCACCCCCGATCCACGCCGTGGAAGTTTTCCGTGTCCTGCGCGTTCTGCACTGGAAAGGAATGAATTTTAGCTATCAGGCGGCGCAGATCAAAAAGCTGTTTGGCCAGTACAACATGACCTATATCGGCGTTGACGTGACCGGCATCGGGCGCGGCGTGTTTGAACTGATTGAGCATTTTGCGCTGCGTGAGGCGGTGGCCATTCACTACGGCATGGAAACCAAAACACGCCTGGTACTTAAGATGATTGATGTTATCGGGGCCAAGCGCCTGCAATGGAATAAAGACAACAAAGAGATCCCCGCGTCATTTTTGGCCATCCGCCACACCAGCACGGCCAGCGGCAATGCCATGACGTTTAAGGCAGATCGCACCGTTGAAACCGGTCATGCGGATGCCTTTTGGGCTATTGCCCACGCCGTTATCAATGAGCCGATTAACTTTGAGCACAAACGTAAATCTAAATGGAAATTAGGGAAGAAAGCCGCATGAGCAAGCGCAAACCAACACGCCAACCAAAAAACCAGAAGGCGACAAACGCCGCCAGCAGCAAAAAAATGAGCATCATCACCCTGGGCAAGCCGGAGCCAATTTTGACCACCGGCACCAATTACCGTGATATTTGGTACGACAATGAATTTGACCATTTCACACTACCCATGGATCGCCTGGCGCTGGCGCAACTCAGTAACCTAAACAGCCAGCACGGCGGCGTCATTTACGCCCGCCATAATATGGTGGCGGCTGATTACCAGGGCGGCGGGCTAACACATCAGCAGCTGCGCGGCGGCATCTTTGATTTTCTTTCGTTCGGTGACCTGGCCATTCTCAAATTGCGAGACTGGTTCGGCAACATCATTGGCCTGGCACCGTTGCCGTCTCTTTATCTGCGATTGCGTAAAACAGGTGAATTTGTGGTTCTGCAGGACGGCGAACCCTTGGTTTACGCGCCGGAAGATGTGATTTTCTTGAAGCAGTACGATCCACAACAGCAGGTTTATGGCTTGCCGGATTATATCAGCGGTATCCATTCGGCTTTATTAAACAGTGAGGCGACGATTTTCCGCCGCCGCTATTATCACAACGGGGCGCACACGGGCGGCATTATCTACACCAATGACCCGAATATGACGGATGAAGTGGAGGACGAAATTGCGGACAGGCTGGAAAGCGCCAAGGGCATTGGTAATTTCTCCACCATCTTTGTGAATATTCCAGGCGGAGCCGAAAAAGCGATCCAGTTTATTCCCGTGGGGGATATTGGCGCGAACGATGAATTTAATAACGTGAAAAATATCAGCGCCCAGGACGTACTTAACGCGCACCGCTTCCCGGCTGGCCTGGCGGGTATTATCCCGGTGAATGCGGGCGGACTGCCTGACCCGGAGAAATCCCGCACCACCTACCGAAAAGATGAAGTTATCCCATTACAGCGGATGATCATGAATGCAGTAAATAACGTGCCGGATATCCCAGAACATTTATATTTGAAATTTGCGTTTGAAGATGAAGTCGGTGATGAAAAATGAGCCGAAAAAAGCTAAACTATCCAGGTTATTATTCCCCTGGAGTCATCAACATGCGCGTAATGAAAGTAGTGTGCCGTGAATGCGGGGCTAATGCGGTAATAAAAAAAACGGCGCGCAAACATCGTGATATCTCTGATGTTTATTGCGCCTGTTCAAATTATGAGTGCGGCCATACCTTTGTAGTAAATATGACCTTTTCGCACACAATTAGCCCAAGCGCAAAATCTCAGGGCAGTTTATTAAAAGGATTGGTTGATTCTCTGAAAGGTGATGACAAACAACTTCTTCTTTCCCTATTGCAACAAACCGCCTGATTCATCGCCCCCATCTTGGGGGTTTTGTTTTTCATACTCATCCAACCTTTTCACCAAATCGGCCGACAACTCCGCCACCCAATCAACCACTAACGCTCTATCTTCCGCCTCACATTTACCCAGTGACACAAGCCGGGTCACCAGTTCGATGCGTTGCAACGCAATGGCCTCAAAAAACAAATCCCGCATAGAATCCTTCCTCTCCCTACATAATCATTACTGTATGTATGTACAGTACAATATTGTTAGCATTGATGAAAGCACAACGAGCATGCTTTTTTTAAGCTAACGACTAATCCTATATTTCTAATAGGCTGAATGTGTTATCTAAATCCCGCTTAGATGCACAGATTTTATGCTTTTCTCCGTCTTCACAGGCCAGACAATACCCTTCCTTATCGAAGGAGGATGCACCGGATTTTAAGAGGTCACCACATGAACGGCAGTACTGCCGCCTCGGCCTTAACCTCAGCTCTCCATCACGCAAAACCATCTCGCTTTCATCATCCAGGCGCACAATATTCCCCCTCAGCAGTGCTTTTGCCATCTGATCACCATCCTGGTGCTGAATACCAAAACCCTTTTTCAACGCGGTGATCGTACTTTGCGTACAGTTATTGACAGAACTCCAAGGGGCGGCGGGGCCGCCAGGAAAAGCAGCAGCCGCTTCGCTGGCTGCCAACTTCGGAACAATCGCCCACTTAACCAGGCGTGTTTCTACTTCGGAACCACGGCCAACGAGCGGGGAATAAATCCCCTGCACGCGCTGCACATCTTCGGCGTACTCATTGCCGCACTCAGTGATTTCATACATTAGACGCACAACCAGATCCCGGCGCTTTACCAACGCGCCGCCCTGGGCCTGGGTGTATGCAGCCCAGTCGCCCACGTCCGCGCTGGCCAGCACGGCATCCATCAGTTTGTTTTCCAAGGTGGCGTCACGCATACGGCGCAGCTCACGCCAGACAGTGACAGGCGCACCGCCGATTTGCTGAAACTGACGGATACGCCAACGGCTGGCCCAGGCTGAAACAGCCCTGGCCATGTCCTTTAGGTTTTCGCCGGTTTCGTCATCGGCTTCGCCGTCCAGGGCGTAACCATCGATATTTTTAGAAATGTATTTAGCGATGTAGCCGGTTGCGCTGCCCTTCTCCGGGTCGATAGGCTCAACGTGAAAACGCGCCTTAAGCGCCTTAGCTGATTGCAGTTCTTCGGAGTCTTCCAGGCGGGCGTAGTAGCAAAGAATATCGCGTACCTGCTCAACGTCAGCGGGCCGCATAAACAGCAGCATATGCCAGTGCGGCGTCCCATCGTGGTGTGGCTCTACGACACGGAAACCAAACACGCTGATACCGGCACGCGAAAACGCCGCACGGGCTTTGGCCCATACACCGCAGAGGTATTTTTGTGTTTGCCGTGGGCTGGCGGCGTTCCACTGAGAAACAAACCCGCCCTTGCTGTGTACGGCGTGATAGGAAGAGGGAGCGGTAATGGTGTAGAACTCACCGGCCATGCCCATTTCATCAGCCAAATCCTCAAACCCGCGCATTCTTACCATCAGCTCACAGCGGCGCTTTGCCGGGTTAGCATTGCTGCCGTCGATCATGTCGGTCAGGGATTTACGTTCGCCTGTTGCCAGATTTTGGGCATCACGGGATTTAAAGAACTCACGGTTTCGCTTCTTCTGCTCAACCCATTCCCCCTGGGCAGAACGACTGACGTATGCCGATGCCGCCTTTTGCACCTGGCCAACGGCGATGGCCATATGCTCACGCAGTAGATCACGGATGCGTTTTAACTTCGCACGCCACCAATCCGGGGCCATCATGCGCAACAAGCCAGACTCGGCGTGACGGACCGTAAAGGATTGGCCAGCCTGGAATGGCTGCCAGTAAGGTGGAACGACTCCCACTTGCTTAACCAGCTCACCCAAATGGCGGTAAGTTGCCAGCGTGCGAAACTCCATATCTTCTGGCGTTTTTGCGTCTTCGTGGAAAGCGGTGCGGATTAAATCGGTGAACGACTCGGCCATGAAATCGGCAATGACGTGCGCCAGGTTGCGAACTTCGTCACGGCCATAGGTAGGGAGTTTTTCTAAATCTTTCAGGAACGGGATATGTACGCCGCCCGCGCCCTGGAAATCAGTGGCGTACTGTGCGCGCACTTTAACCAAACGTGGCAATACGTTTTTACCTACCGTAGTGCGTAAAAACGTATTAGCACGGCGGCGGCCCTGGGGACCAGCCTCCATTAACTTGGTATAACGCTGACCAAAATAACGCGCCAAATAATCCGGCATCCCTGCCAGATATTTAGCACGCCAGGCGTGATCGGTTTTGTCCAAGTGCCATAACTGGCGCTCGGTCAGACTGATATCACCCGGCGCACCAGGAGAAAACTGCTCTTGCTGCCACTGACGCAGCTTGTGATGGCCTGCACCAGACTCATGATTAAGCGGGTTCACTAGCACCCGCCTTGAGGTTTACCAGCGCCAGGTCACATAACTCGCTCAGCCGCACAAACTCAGTACCCAGTTCAGCGCGTGAACGTATTCCCCCTGCAAAAACACCGGTCCCCATGTGATGACGGATCAGATCCAAAGTCAGAATGACTTCTGAATCGTAAATGGCCATTACCTCGTAACAAGGATTTTTAGAATCTCCTTTATAGATAACGATTTGTTGCAGTGATAATTGGCGTACCGGCGACGTCTTACGCGGCTTCAAGAAAGATATAGCGTATTTGCCATCAATGATTTGTCTATTCACAGCTGCTTACCTCCGGCAGCTGTGCGACGGGAAACAGCTTGGCGATAATTTCTTGTGCGGATTTAATGCTGCCGGCCGCTGCGCCAATTGAGCGCGGGGCGGTGATTTCACTGATTGAGAAATCCTTAAAAAGATACCTCACCATGCTGGCATCACTGTTTGATACAACGACGGGAACACCTCGCCCAGCAAGGCGTCTGGCACTTCTGGCAAGCCGCCCGTGCTCCTCATGCCCGAATGCGTCAGAGTAGTACGCCGTAAAATTTGCTGATTCCGTCAGATACGGCGGATCGCAATACACTACGTCACCCAATTTCGCAGCATTTAATGCTTCGCTGTAATTGCCACACATAAACGTGGCCAGCTTGGCTTTTTCGGCAAAGGCCAGAATTTCGTCTTTTGGAAAGTAAGGCTTTTTGTACTTGCCAAAGGGAACGTTGAATTCTCCTTTTTTGTTGTATCGGCACAGACCGTTAAAGCAATGACGATTGAGATAAAGGAAAAGCGGCGCACGGTCTTTGTCCCCAACCGGCTTTGAGTTAAATGCAAAGCGCAAACGGTAGTATTCTTCCTCATTATTTCCGGTTACAAATATCGCTTCGGCAGCCTGGATAAATGCAAAGGGTTGTTGAGCAATCAACTTATACATATCGATCAGATCACGATTGGCATCGGCGATCAGGTAGGCCGGATAATCAGTATTCATCATCACGGCGCAGGAACCGGCGAACGGCTCAACGAGGCGCTGGCCAGCAGGTAAATGCTGTTTCAGGGTTTCAATAATGCGTACCTTTGAACCGGCCCATTTCAGGACTGTTTTCATAATGTAGCCTCACGACCAAGGCGGCCAAGTTGCTCAGACTCCTGGCGCATAAGCTCCACAATTTCGGTAGCGCTTAACCCTTCATTAGCCACATGCGTGGCCAGGCGATCCAAGTGACCCGAATATTTCACCGCTGCATCACTCATTGCCTCAGCGCGTGCACCTTTAATCAATATGGCGGTTTGGTCACATCCAGCCTTTGCGGCATCAAAACCATTCCAAAGGGCTGGGAACTGGTTGCGATCATTACGTTTCATTTGCATGGTAAAAACTCCAAATTTTGGCAGCAAGAAACCCCGGCCACCAAGGGGAAGCCGTGGGAATTCTTAGCAGTTGGTTACTTAATGAAAGTGCTTAACTTCGATTCTTTGACGGGCAACGGGGGACACATTCAGCGAATGCAGGCCGTGCAGCTGCTTGGCGCAATCCCACCAACGAGCGATCAACACAGTGATGGAACCCTGCCCAAGAAAATTGGCCAGGTAATAAGTGGCGCGGATAGACGCAAGGGCTTCAAGCTGGCCTTTGCTGGTTTCGGCCTCTCGATAAACACGGCACCAAAATGCGCAGTTCACTGCAAACCACTGGTGCGGGTTATCAAGGTGCATCGAATCATTAAACATTTGCGGCGACAGCGCGATCAAACCGTCGAACTCCTGGCACTTATCCAGGAAAATACGGGCATAATTAGGTGCAACATTCCAGGCTATAAAATCTTCCTTAAGCCCTGCTTTCTCTACCGTTATCATTTTCATACTTACCTCAGTGCATTGAATTTGTAATGTCTTGTTCAACTTCTCGGCGTGCCACCCGGCAAGCCCCTGCGCCTTTAAAATCCTCTGGGGTGAAGTAGCATGTGTCTTGCTGCAATCGCCGGACCTTCAACACCGCGCCCCACAAAGAAACTTTATCCGCTTCACTCAATTCATCCCAACCGCATTCGATGTGACGCTGCTTAAGTCCTGCGAGAAAGCACAGATAACGCCGGTCTTCCTCATCCAAATTGTTCCAGTAATGCTTCACCCGACTATCACAGCCCGAAATCATCTTGCGGGCCTCAGCTATCCATTTAGGCTTCTGTGTTTCCACGCTTACCCCCTTAACCCCATCAGACGAAACCACCAGGGGCGGCGCTTGGTCTTAACGGCTGGCATACGGCAGCCACTTAGAAACTGCACTTTGCTGGCCATTGGCTGCCAACGCTGACCGTTCGGCAACTCCAACCAACCATGGCCGTGGCTTGGCAACTGGATTGTCGGCGACTGCTTTACTAAAAATCGTGTGAAAATTTGCATCGAATTACCTCAGTTCAGACCAGGCATGACACCAAGCGCACCTAATACATCCATGGCGCTGGTTAATGCTGGGGCGGTATGGAAACGCGATTCAACGGACACAACGAGCAAAGACAGATCGCGGATCGCCTGATTGGCTCGGTCTAAAATGGCGTTTCTACGTGTCTGCGTCATAGGCGCAGTTGATATGGCCTCACCGGCAATTACGCCGATTGCGGCCGTTGCACTCAGTGCGTGTATTGGCAGGTTGTCAGGCTTGGCTTCATTCATCGGAACAGCGGGCAAGCATTTAAGCTGCGCCAGCAAGCCATCCAGTACGGCCGAATCATCCGTAATATCAGTAAGAATGATTAGCTCTTGCAGAGTAATGCGGTGTGGCTGATCTGGATTCAGCTTGTTGCGTAACACCTGGGCGGAAATACCCATGATGGCGGCAAGCTCTGTCAGATTGTGTGCCAACGAAAAACGCCGACAAGCCATGTCCAGATGCTGATGTGTGGAGGTTTGATAATCAAACATAGTTGTAACCCTCAGCGTATTGCAATATCGAACTAAGCAACCGCAAGGTCACAATTTGATAACGCATCAACCGTTAAGAGCGCCATATTAATCATGACTTTTTCGCGCTTTTTATCTTTCCGCAGGCGGTGCCGTGGCAAACGGCCATCAGCCAGCATATCGTTGATGGTATCTTCAGCTAATCCAGTGAGTTCGCTATAGCGTTCAATTGTGACGTGTGGCGTGATCAGAGTGATTGAAATGTTAGGTCTCATGGGGCAACATTCCTCGTTAAGCAGTGATTAGAAGTTATAAGTTGTGGTGGTTCACGTTTTGTAGACAACGGAACTATATGATCACCATTTGGTAACGTCAATTAAAAAGTATACATGGTGTGATCTTATGGATTTGGAAAAAGGCGGACGTGGGGCGATAGAGCGTATGGTCGAAGCTTATGGTTTCACCACTCGCCAGGCGCTTTGCGACCACTTAGAAGTCAGTAAGGGAACATTGGCGAATAGGTATATGCGCGATTCATTCCCTGCAGAGTGGGTAATTCAGTGTGCTTTGGAAACTAAAGCTTCGTTGGAATGGCTTACTACAGGTATCGGTTCGGCTTTTGAAAACCCAATGACTGACCTTGCGAAAGTACAAAGATTGAAGTTGATAGAAGGGCAACTATTCGATGCAGGAGATATATTTTTAGACCAAGCATTACTGACATCTGAATTTATTGAGCCATTAGTTATTATTGATGCTGAAAATACTTATATCGCAGAAAAAAGACTAAAATCAATTAATGATGGACTTTGGTTAATTGATATCGATGGAAAACAATCCATTCGAAAAATCATTAGAATTCCTGGTGAAAAGGTAAAGGTAGGCACTGGCGACACATCATTTGATTGTCTAATAAATGACATCAGTTTCAATTTTAAAATAGAGTTAGTTATTTCAAAGGAAGGCGTTAACTTATGAGAATTTCACGAGTTGTGCTAAAGAACTGGAAAAATTTCAGAAATGTTGATGTATCTCTGTTAGATAGAACATACATAATCGGGCCGAATGCTGCTGGAAAATCAAACATCCTTGATGTTTTTCGATTTATGAATGATATTTCAAAATCTGGTGGAGGGTTACAAAAAGCAGTAGAAGACAGAGGTGGCATTACAAAACTTCGTTGTCTTCAAGCCCGAAATGAACCAGAAATTGGAATTACTCTTTATCTTGAAGACGAAGAACTTATTTCAAATAATTGGATTTATGAATTAGTATTTCGCGCAGAAGGCAAGGGCCGTCAAAGGATAAATGTAACCAAAGAGAAAGTTACAAAAAACAATAAAACTCTGATATCCAGACCAAACGATCGAGATAACTCAGATAACTTACAATTAACGCAAACCTATCTTGAACAAATTTTAGCCAACAATCTTTTCAGAGAGTTGTCTGATTTCTTTACATCAATAACTTATTTACACTTAGTACCTCAACTGCTTAAATATCCTGGCGAAATAAATACCAGCAGGCCTGATGATGACCCTTTTGGACAAGGTTTCCTTGAAAGGATTGCAGCGACTCCGATAAGAACTCGAGATGCTTGGTTAAGAAAAATTCAGTACGGATTATCAATAGCAGTTCCGCAATTCAAAGAATTACGATTTGAGAAAGATAACAATGGATTACCTCATCTTGAGGCCCGATATGACCACTGGCGGCCTAATGCCGGGTGGCAGAGAGAAGACCAATTCTCTGATGGTACACTCCGTTTAATTGGACTACTTTGGTCTTTGTTAGAAAAGAGACAATTACTTCTTCTAGAAGAACCTGAGTTGTCGTTAAACAATGAAATCGTGAGATACATCCCAGAAATAATTGAAAATACCCTCAAGGGTGCTAGAAACCAAAAACAAATAATTTTAAGCACTCACAGTGAAGCTCTCCTTGACAATAGCATTGATGCTAACAGCATTATTATCCTTGAACCATCGACTAATGGTACTACAGCCAGAACTCCAGATGAAAATGAAAGAAATGCCATGAGCTCAGGTTTCACTCCGGCTGAAATAATGCTACCTAAAACATCACCTAAAAATGTTAAAGATATATTAAAGGTGAAGCGATGATTGACATTTCAATTGCTACTGAAGACATACTTTCTGAAGAAGTTATTTCTAAGATACTTACCGAACTAGGCGATTTTAATTTATTGCATAAGCTTGGGAGAAAGGGATGTGGCTATTTAATTAAAAAAATAGAAAATTTTAACACTCTAGCTAACACCGGTAATGTTTTAGTTGTTATCGATTTAGATATGAACAGGACAAGTGATGAGTACCTTCTTTATTTAACAAGAAACTTAAAAAATCGCCACGAAAATCTCATTTTCTCAGTGCCAACTAGGGAGGTTGAGAGCTGGATTCTCGCTGATAGAGAGGGTCTTAGTAACTTCCTAAACATATCCGAAAAAAAAATAGATAGGTTACCCGACAGTTTAGACGACCCCAAAAGTAAATTAATAAATCTAGCTAAAGCCTGCAAAAATAGCGTCGCTAAAAATGGAATACCTCCCAAAGCTAAATCCATTAGTAAAGTTGGGCTTTCCTACAACACAATACTTACAAAATTCGTGACCGAAACCTGGTCTTTTAGAAGAGCTCTTGAAAACTCACTAAGCCTTTCGCAAACAGTTACGTTATTGGAAAATTTAGAATGATGGTTAATAGTAATGTTTGTTTTTGTTAAAACGCACATTGACCACTGTTTTTATATACAGTTAAATAGCCCTTTCACAGAAGGGGATGACAATGGCAGTTCGCAAACTTATAACCGGCTTATGGATCTGCGAATGCTATCCTGCGGGCCGTTCTGGCCGCAGGGTACGTAAACAGTTCGCTACCAAAGGCGAAGCTCTGGCCTTTGAACGTCATACCATGGATGAGGCTGATAACAAGCCCTGGCTCGGAGAAAAAACTGACCGCCGGAGCATGGAGGACATCGCCAAGCTTTGGTTTAACCTGCATGGACAGGCATTGTCTGCCGGTAAGCGCACCTATAAAAAACTCTGCCTCATCGTTGACGCTTTAGGTAATCCCCCTGCCACTACTTTCACCGCCAAAGACTTTGCCCACTATCGTGACAAACGGCTCAATGGTGAAATCTACTATTCAGAGCGCTGGCGGCAGGGAGCCGACCCGGTCACAGTCAATCTGGAACAAAGCTATCTGAGCGGGATGTTTAGCGAATTGATCCGGCTGGGTGAGTGGAAGCAACCTAATCCGTTAGAGACGTTGCGTAAGTTCGCAGTAGCCGAGAAAGAAATGGCCTGGCTGAGACATGATCAAATAGCCGCTCTGTTGGCAGCTTGCAGCAAAGGAAGACCTGATTTACCCATGGTAGTAAAAGTTTGCTTATCAACCGGCGCACGCTGGAGTGAAGCCGAAAAACTCACACGCTCCCAGGTAACGCCTCATAAGATAACGTTTGTTAAAACCAAAGGTAAAAAGAACCGCAGCGTACCTATTAGCAAAGAACTGTACAAAGAAATCACCAGCATTGATGGTGACCGCTTTTTCAGTGAGTGCTATTTCCGCTTCATGGCAGCCATCGATTCAACCGATATTGTTCTACCGCGTGGCCAGCTCACGCACGTTCTGCGCCACACCTTCGCCGCTCACTTTATGATGTCCGGTGGCAACATCCTGGTACTGCAAAGAATCCTTGGCCATTCTGATATTCAGATGACCATGCGCTATGCGCACTTCGCCCCAGAACACCTGGAAACTGCCCTGCACTTCAACCCCTTAGCCACCATGAAAAATGGCGACAAAGTGGCGACAGACAAAGGCATTACCCCTAATTTGTCACCACTCACCACAGAATCAACCCCTTGAATTTACTGTAATTAATTGATTTTAAAGGCCCACTGAGATTAGCGGGTTTTTTCTTTTCTGCTTTTAGAGCCTTTTATGTTCGGCTCGATTGAATGCATCACGCCTGACGGCGCTTCCATTCAGCCGCTACATCACCCAGGTTTTTTGAAATGTCATTGCGGATCCAGGCCATAAAATCCCGGTCGAATTTGAAACCTGCACCGCACTGCTCAAGCATGAAGCGTCGTACATTTTGTGTATTTTTATAGTTTTCATTCACGCGTGTCGTGCGCGTTAAAGGAGCGCTGTGCCAGTCGAATGCCATCTGTCTCTCCTGCGTGAAGTGTGGGTTTTACATTCTGGCTGAATGTATTTATCTCGAATCAACTTGAGTTTTTTGGTCAGGGCTGTACTTATGCGCATGCTTACTAAGCAAATTAAACATTTCGTCAGCAAGAGGCATTGCATTCTCTGCACGAATACCTTTGATAATCCCTATCAATGCCGTTCCCTCAAAGGTGGAGTTTTTATTGCTATGTCGAATAAAAATTTCCGTCATCAAAAGACGAACCTCAACAGATTGGTTGCGAATAACCTTTTGGATATCCGTCCGAAACTGTATGTAGTCCCATTGTATTGAACAATACTCCCCTTGTTTCAAAAGAATAATATAGGGTAGTTGTTTATCACGGCAAGTCCTTAACCATTCATTCACATCATCCCTGGCAGGCTCTGCAAATTTTTTCAATTTTAGCACCTTTAAAATAAATTCATTAAGATACGATGCATTAAAACTAAAAATAGGTTATTAGCACGACACTCCAAGATCTAAAAGAAGATTAATAATTACAGACCATCTATCAAATTTCATTGAGATAAATCCCCTCTATTTTTCACACCTTTACCGCCCTTTGAATTTATTGCATTTATTATTGAGGCTATAGGCTTTTAATGTGATGTTAGTGAGGACTTCTGCATTAAGCTCAGCGGAACGGCTCGGTGAAGACAAACAGCCAAATCATCTGGCACCTTATCAAACCCCTTTCTGCGCCAACCATATGGTATGTCCGGTGCACTGCGGGTCTTCTGCTATCATTTTGATGACGCTAAAACCATGGTCTGCCAGCAATGTTCGATATTCCTCCGGCGCCAGACTTGCATGGTACAAAGGCTCTCCCTGAAACTCCCCTATCGCCTCGCCATTCCCCGACCCGCTGGTGAACATCAGTACAGCCTTATCACTGGCGTGCGCGCCAAAGAGGGGAAACATTTTGCGTTGATCGTCGCGGGTAAGATGGAAAAAACTGTCCCAGGCAACCAGCCCGTCAAATCGTTGATTCAGCGATAATGCACGCATGTCAGCCACGTGCCATTTTTGCGCGGGGAAACGCTGGCGGCAGAGGGCGATCATCGATGTAGACGCATCAACACCGGTCACGCTAAAACCCTGCTTCATGAAGTAATTTGCGATGGGTTTACCTGAGCCGCAGCCAATGTCTAAAATATCGGCACCGGCAGGCAGTAAAGCAAGAAACCGGTTCAACCAGGATTCTTCATAACATTGGTCACTGCGGATACGGTCCCAGTGGGCGCTGTGTTGCTGGTATAAATCAATGATGTTGTTGGCTGAAAAGTGATCCACTGATTATCACTCCGACAGTAAAATGATCAAATAATACGCTGCACTTTTTGCGCCACGCCGCCTAACCGGCCATCAACCTGGTTCCATTCATGGATATAGGACTCGTAGGCAAACACAAAAGCGTTATGGCCGTTAGAAAACCAGCGGTCTGGCTTACGATTCCAACCCGCATAAGCGTCATAACGCAGAATCTCGAAACCGCGTGGCTGCGAACGGATGACATAGGTGTAGTGCTCATACAGTTCTTCATCCGCTGGGATCTCTTCTTCCGGTTCCAGCGTAATAAAAAGCCCGCCGAGTTTGACTTTAATCATCCAAATTCCTTTTTCATAAAATGTTCTTTCTCATCACCCACAGCCCGGTGGTCTGCGTTTCTGTAACATAAGCGCTTTCGCAGTGGATGGACATACCCTGACGTTCGTAAAAACGAATTGCGCTGGTATTGCTTTGAAGTACAGTCAGCCATAAGCAAGTCTGTTGCCGCTCAACTGCCTGGATTTCTGCGTGGGAAAACAGCGCCGCGCCTAAACCTCGTGATTTTGCCACTGGCTGCAAATACAGTTTACACAACATCGCACCCTGCTGGTCGCTCTCAGGAAGCGGCTGATAGTAATGGACTTTTGCAAAGCCTGCCGCCTGCCCGCAATCCGTCGCCAGCCACCAGTGCTGCTGCGAGTCGCTCAAGCCCTGCTGCAAAGTGGTGCTTGAGAAATCATTGTCCAGAAACTGTTGCAGCTCTGCGGCACTTTGCCAGAGTGCGCCAAAATAGTGCCGGTAGGTCTCCATCCCCATGTTGCGCAGCCGCTCAATATCTGCAATACCCGCTTGACGAATGTTCAACTGTTTCTTTCTCCATGACGTTAATAACGATACCAGGACCGTCGGTGATCACGCAGGATAACGTTTTAAAGAGGTCATTAAAATGACGCAAAAGATTTTTGACGGATAGGGATTTTTCGAGGATTTTTGACAACTTAGCCAATCAATCAATAGCGGATTAGTCCTTCCCGCAAGCCTTAAGGCTTTCTTAATTTTATCGTGAAACTATACCACGCTTAAATGGAGTCGAATATTCAGACGATCTCCCTTTACCTGGCTCCCCGCACAATCTAACGTTTAACCGAAATTCAGATTTGAAGTCAGTCAGTTACTGGAATAATTTGCGGCCACTCTTTGGCCAGTATTTATAATGAGGATATTAATTTTGCGGACAGATACTTTAAGGGTTCAGGTATGGAACAGCTAAATCACCTGCTTTTTACCTGGATCAACGCCACGCCTGAATCATCAACCGCTTTGATCAAATTGGCCATATTTATGGCCAATGACATGATAATGATTGTGCCGCTGCTGATCATCGGTTTATGGCTCTGGGGGCAACATGAACATATCGCCTCCCAGCGCGCGCTGGTCGCCAAAACAGTGATTGCCCTCGGCTTCGCGATGACCACCGCCAAAACACTGTCGATTCTTTTCCCCCATGCGCGCCCTTTCGTCGAGGGTTTTGGCTATAACTTCCTACACCATTCGCCTGACGACTCCTTCCCAAGCGACCACGGCACCGCCATCTTTACTTTTGCTATCGCTTTTCTGTGCTGGCATCGCTTATGGTCTGGTGCACTGTTGTGCATCACCGCATTGAGCATCGCCTGGTCAAGAGTTTATCTCGGCGTACACTGGCCGATGGACATGCTGGGCGGACTGCTGGTAGGAATGATTGGGTGCCTGTTTGCGCAAATGGTGTGGAACCTGTTCGGAGAGCAAATCTCCGGCGGACTGGATAAGCTCTATCGCTTCAGTTTTGCCATTCTAATTCGCAAGGGCTGGGTACAGGGTTAAGCTAAACAGTACGGGCGCAGTAAACTGCGCCCGATATTTCTTATTTCTCAGATCATTTGCCGAAGATCGACCCAAATAGCCCGGTGATTTTCATCATCACGAAATCCCAGATTCGGCTGAAGAACCCGCCCTCTTTGACCTCTTTCAATGCGACCAACGGACGCTGATCGACCACTTTGCCATTCAGGGTGAAATCCACCGTACCTACAACCTGATTTTTCGCCAACGGCGCTTCCAACTGTTTGTTAGTCAACGTAAAACTGGCTTTCAGGTTTTTCAACTGCCCTTTAGGTGTCGTCAGCGATGCATTTTCAGCTACGCCGAGCGGTACCATTTTGTCTTCACCGAACCAGACTCGCTGGCTGATGAACGCATCACCGGCCTTGATTGGGGTCAGGGTTTCGAAGAAACGGAAGCCCCAGGTCAGGAGGTTTTCACTCTCATTGAAACGCACGCGATCGCTCGGCGCACCCATGACGACCGCAATCAAACGCATACCGCTGGGGTCGCTGGCAGATGACACCAGATTATAGCCAGCGCCTGAGGTGTAGCCGGTTTTAATACCGTCGACGTTCAGGTTGGTGCTCCACAACAAACGGTTGCGGTTTATCTGACGAATATGGTTGAAGGTGAACTCTTTCTCTTTATGCAGCGCGTACTCTTCCGGCGTGTCGCGGATTAACGCCTGCGATAACAGCGCCATATCACGGGCCGAGCTGTATTGCCCGTCCGCATCCAGGCCGTGCACGGTTTTGAAATGGGTATTTTCCAGCTTCAACTGTTGGGCATAACGGTTCATCAGGTTGACGAAAGAGTCCTGACTGCCAGCTACATAGTCGGCCAGTGCAATGCTGGCGTCATTGCCAGACTGAATAACAATGCCTTTGTTTAACTCGGATACCGGCACTTTATCGCCGGGTTTGAGGAACATCAGCGATGACCCCCGAAGTACGGGATTACCGGTCGCCCAGGCATCCTGGCCAACGGTGACCATGTCATCCGGCGTCACTTTACCCGATTTTATGACCTGGCCGACCACGTAGCTGACCATGATTTTGCTCAGACTGGCAGGATCGAGACGGGTATCAGGATTAGATTCAGCCAGCACCTTGCCACTGCTGTAATCCATCAATACCCAAGATTTAGCGTTAATCTGCGGGGCGGCAGGGTTGGTATCTGCTTGTGCAGCGGGAAGCGCCAGCAGCATAAAACCACCGCCGAGTGTACAAAGAAAGGTCCGTTTTAATTTAGGAGAGGTTATCATAGGTTTATCAGCGCTTTTGTCCGGGTAACTGAAATTTATCTTATCTTTCAAACAGCTTTATGAATTGCGAATAAGACGTTGACCGATGCTAAAAGCTACCGGTTTATAGGCCGCGAAGAAACCATTGCAATGTAAAGATTCTTAGAATGAACGTCATTTATGCCCCTGATGGCTTTTTTCGCTCATTTTCTATTCTATCGCCCACGTATTGACCACATGCGATGAGTCGGGCAAGTTTGTGCTCCTATAACATTTTAAAGATCGATAAAACGCTTATCGGTAATCAATGCACAGGGTAAAACGGTGGAGAAATAGCATGACAGGACTCGTAATTAAAGCATTGATTGGCGCACTGATGGTGGTGGCGATCGGTTTATTATCAAAAACACGTAATTATTACATCGCCGGTTTACTGCCGTTGTTTCCGACTTTTGCGCTGATTGCACATTATATCGTCGGTACCGAACGCAGTATTGATGCGCTGCGTACGACCATCATCTTCGGCCTGTGGGCAGTGATCCCCTATATGGTGTATCTGATTTCTCTTTATTTTTTCATCGGTTGGATGAAACTGCCATACGCCCTGCTTAGCGGCGTGATCTGCTGGTCACTGGCCGCCTGGCTGCTTATCTCCCTCTGGACCCGCTTTCACGTCTGAAAGCTAAAGACCAAACTCATGACGAAACAGGTCACCTTCTTGTGTCAGTTCATCACGGACAAACTCGATAAATTGGCTCAGCATCGCTGAACGCCTTTTGCCTGCGACAGTTTGCAACTGCAATGTGCGCTGGTTGAGTTGCTCAATATTGACCGGTTTCACACAAAGCCCATCGCGCCGTGCTTTATATAAAATGGAGAAGTGACTGCAAGCCACAATGGCGCCCGGAGTCTGTAGCATAAAGTCATATAACGTTGAAAAACGGTTACAGCTGAGCGCCGGTTCAAGAAATATTCCACTCATTCTGCATGACAAATCAAACAGCTGGCGGATAGTGCTGCCCGGCTCGTTCATTGCCAGCGGATAAGGGTGTAAATCGGCCAACTGTAATGAGGTGTTGGCCAGCGGATGATCGGTACGCATCACCATTCTTACCGGGGCCGGAAAAGTCGCGATCACTTCAACACCCCGTTCGGCGGTCAGGCTGAACTGCAACGCGAATTCGCTCTCACCACTGCGGATCATCTCAGCCACCTGCAGCGCCGTACCCACATTCAGCGAAAACATGACGCCAGGATTACGCTGTCGAAAGCGAATAAATAGCTGTGGCAGCAGATCAAATGCCGGGCCGTCGGTGCATGCCATGCGGATAACCGTTCGCCGTACTGCATTCAGCCCCTTAATCTCCCCGATGGCATGCTCCATGTCCATCATGCTTTTGCGCACGTGGTTTTCCAGGATCTGACCGGCGTCATTGAGCACCATTCCGCGGGCATGACGTTCAAAAAGCTTATCCCCGATACGCTCTTCCAACCGCTGGATCTGCCGGCTGATCGCCGACACCGCAACAAATAATTGTTTACTGGCTGCGCTGAGCGAGCCTGTGTGAGCAACGGCCAAAAAATAGCGAATCTCGGTACTTTGCATCTCATTTTCCCTGCTTCATAAACGTGCAAACCAGCATTGCACAAAAAGCAAAGGTTGGTTGCAATTATTATTATTGTAGCAACGCTACGTATTGGTTTAGATAACATGGATAAAAAAACAGATAAAAAAACAACCAACACAATGGACAACTTTATGACAGCGGATAAAGCAGCAGCACAGGCTCTGGCCTGGTTCGACAGGGGTGAATTTAAAACCACATTGACGCGCCGCGTGGCGATGACCACCGAAAGCCAAAGCAGCACACGTGATAACGAGCTGGCTCGCTATTTAGACGACGAAATCAAACCGGCGTTATCTGCCATGGGCTTCTCACTGCTCAGCGTTGATAATCCTCGCGCCGCGCAACGTCCGTTTCTGATAGCCAGCCGGATTGAAGATCCGGCATTGCCCACTTTGCTCACCTACGGCCATGGCGACGTGGTTTTCGGCGACGATGAACACTGGCGTGAAGGGCTGAAGCCCTGGCACCTGGTGGAGGAAGGTGACCGCTGGTATGGCCGTGGCACCGCCGATAATAAAGGCCAACACAGTATAAATATCGCCGCGCTGGAACATATTTTTCAGGCCCGCGGCGGTCGTTTAGGATTCAATTGCAAAGTGTTGTTCGAGATGGGCGAGGAGATCAGTTCGCCTGGTCTGGCAGATTTATGCCGCGATCACGCCCAGACGCTCAGCGCAGACTTATTGATCGCTTCGGATGGCCCGCGCCTGAGCGCCATTCGCCCAACGCTGTTTCTGGGGTCACGCGGTGCGGTCAATTTCCGCCTGAGCATAAATGCCCGTGACAACGCTTACCATTCGGGTAACTGGGGCGGCTTGCTGACCAACCCCGGCACGCAGTTGGCTAATGCGCTGGCCAGCCTGGTCAATCAGCACGGTCAGTTACTGGTCGATGCCCTGAAACCTGAGGCTGTCAGCCCGCAGATTCGGCAGATCCTGAGTGATATCGCCGTGGGCGGCGGTGATACCGACCCGCACATTGACCCCAACTGGGGCGAACCCGGTCTGACACCCACCGAACGCCTGTATGCCTGGAACCAACTTGAAGTGCTCTCTTTCCTCACCGGCAACCCGCAACGCCCGATGAATGCAATTCCAGGTCAGGCAACTGCTGTGTGTCAGTTGCGTTTTGTCGTCGGTACTGATTGGGAAAACCTGGCGCAGCACGTTCGCGCTCATCTTGATTCACGGGGATTTTCCCAGGTTGAGGTCGAATTCTTGCGCGGTTCACCCGCTACCCGCTTCGACCCGACTGACCCGCTGGTTGGCTGGGCGCTCGGCGTGATGCAACACTGCAGCGGTAAAAAACCAGCCCTGTTACCCAATCTTGGCGGCTCGTTACCTAATGAAGTTTTCTCTGACATCCTCGGACTGCCGACGCTGTGGGTTCCCCATTCTTACCCGGCGTGCGGTCAGCATGGCGTGAATGAACATATGCTGCGCTCGGTCGCGCGCGAAGGGCTGGAGATCATGACACGCCTGTTGTGGGACTTGGGTGAACAGGGAACGTCCCTGCTGCAACAACATCGAGAACATGCTGCTCTGGGAGGTGCAAAATGAATCAATCTTCTGCGCATACTGCCGGGCAAAACACGGTTTCCTCTGGTAAACCGAGCCTGATGAGAACCTTGTTTGCCACTTGTATCGGTAATGCACTGGAGTGGTTTGACATCGCCATCTACGGTTTCTTTGCCAGTTATATTGCCCACGCCTACTTTCCCGCAGTTGACCCTACAGTGTCATTATTGCTGACCTTCGGCAGCTTTGGTGTCTCTTTCCTTATTCGCCCACTGGGCGCCATTGTCTTAGGTGCCTATGCCGATCGCCATGGCCGCAAAGCCTCGCTGCTGATGTCAATAAGCCTGATGATGTTAGGTGGACTGATCATCGTAATCACGCCCTCTTACGCCACTATCGGCGTAGCGGCCCCTCTGCTTATCCTGCTTGCACGCTTGATTCAGGGCTTCTCGGCAGGAGGTGAATTTGGTAGCTCCACTGCATTTCTGGTTGAGCATTTTCCAGAACGTAAAGCGTTCATCGCCAGTTGGCAGTTTGCCACTCAGGGTGCAAGCACGCTGATGGCTTCAGCATTTGGTTTAGGGCTGGCGCACGTATTAACCGAAACTCAACTGCAAGACTGGGGATGGCGCATTCCGTTTATTTTCGGGCTGCTGATCGGGCCGGTAGGTTTGTATATTCGCCGCCATATTCATGAATCAGAAAGCTTCCAAAAAGCAGAGAAAAACCATTCGCCGTTGAAGCAGATTGTCCGGGCGCAGAAGTCCCTGTTTTTCATTGCTGTCGGGCTGATGGTGGTCTCAACCGCCATCAACTATATGCTCAACTACGTCCCTACTTACGCCACCAAAACGCTGCATCTGCCGTCTTCGGTCGGCTTTAGCGCCACGCTGGTTGCCGGTATCATTTTGACCGTTGTGACTCCGCTGATGGGGCTATGGGCAGAGAAAGTCGGGCGTTTGCCATTGATGTGGGGGTCACTGATCCTGCTGTTAGTTACCATCTACCCGGCGTTCTGGCTAATGCTGCAATACACTTCCGCGCTGTCGTTGATTCTGCTGATTGGCTGGCTGGCCCTGCTAAAATCTGTCTATTTCTCCACCGTTCCCTCGATGATGGCTGACCTATTTCCGGTCGGTACCCGGGCAAGCGGAATGGCGATAAGTTACAACGTGGCGGTGACCGTTTTCGGTGGTTTTGCCCCGTTCATCTGTACGCTGCTTATCTCGATGACCGGAAGCAGTCTGGCGCCAGGATACTATCTGATGGCGGTCGCGCTGCTCAGCGTATGGGCTTTATTACGAGCGCAGAAGTTACAGCGATAATGTCATGGTGGCAAAACACAGATGCATAAAGCTTTTTTCACGCCTATAGTTTCAGCGGGTTTTTAAATTGGTTTACTAAGTCAACTCATTCAGGGAGTAGTAAAGATGCTGACAGTATGGGGTCGTGATAACTCGACCAACGTGAAGAAAGTGTTGTGGCTGCTGGATGAGCTCGGTGAAGTGTACACGTCGATAAACGCCGGCGGCGTTTTCGGTAAAGTCAACGAACCGCTCTATTTGTCACTTAACCCGAACGGGCTGGTACCTTGCCTGCAGGATGATGACTTTGTTTTGTGGGAATCGAACGCCATTTTACGCTATCTGGCGGAGCGCTCAGGCAACCCGCTGTTCTGGGGCAACGATCTGCAGCAGCGCGCCTCGGCGGATAAATGGCTCGACTGGGCCAGTAATTCGCTGAATATTCCCTTCCGCCAGGTCTATATCAATCTGATCCGCACGCCTGAAGGTAAGCGTGATATGGCAGCCGTCGCCAGCGGCATGGCAGCGTTTGAGAAACTATGGCCAGTGGTCGATACCGTACTGGCTAAACAAACCTGGCTGTCCGGAGACAAATTCGGTATTGGCGATATACCGATGGGCTGCCTGGCGTACGCGTGGTTCGGGCTGGATATTGAACGTCAGCCTCATCCAAACCTTGAGCGCTGGTATCAACAACTGACACAGCGCCCGGCTTATCAGAAGCGGGTGATGATCCCGCTGAGTTAATCTACAGCTAAGTGTCGGATGCAGACACGTCCGACACTTAGCTCTATTTGTCAGCTGCTGAAGTTCAACCCCCGAATTATCTATTCCAAACTGGAATAACGCAGAGACGAAATATACTAACTACAAAGCATTCCCTATTTATTAACAACTGGGTAAACTGCCTGCACAGATAGACGTCTGGACAGACAGACTTCTGCACATCCTCACATTGGGTGACTCTTATTGAGCCCCGTAAACCACCTTGCGAAACCGCGTTCACTGCCTGCCGGAGTTGTTAATGAAAAAAATATCCACCTCTTTATTGGTTCTGAGTCTGTTGGCCGCTGCCCCTGCGTTCGCCGCAGAAACCACGCTCGCCGCTGTTCCGGCGGTGATTGCTCAGCATCAAGGTCCGGTACGCGTTGCAGTGATCCGCAATTTGGGTTCTGACGATAACACCACCCAATTTTTAGCGGGTGCCATCAAAGAAGGCCGCAAACTGGGTTTTAAAGTCGACACCTTCCTCAGCAACGGTGACGACGCCAAATTCCAGGACTTCGTCAATCAGGCCATCAGCCAGAAATATGACGGGATTATCCTGTCGCAGGGCCGTGGCCCTTACTCCGCAGAACTGGTGAAGCGCATTACCGCTGCAGGCATTGCCGTCTCCGTATTCGATACTGAAGTCCCGGATAACACGCCGGGTGTGACGGTCACCCGTCAGGATGATGCCTCGCTGACCCATACCTCCGTAGGGCAACTGGTCAAGGATTTCAACGGTAAAGCCAATATCGTCAAATTATGGGTTGCCGGTTTCCCGCCGATGGAACGTCGTCAGAAAACTTATGAAGAAATTCTCAAACAAAATCCGGGCATTCATCAGCTGGAGTCCATCGGCGCAGTCTCGTCTGATGTTCAGGGAGATACCGCCAATAAAGTCGGTGCCATTTTAGCCAAATACCCGAAAGGTAAAATTGACGCTATTTGGGGCGCATGGGATGCCTTCAGCCAAGGTGCGTATAAAGCGCTGAAGGAAAACGGCCGCACTGAAATCAAACTCTACAGTATTGATGCATCCAATCAGGATTTGCAGATGATGCGCGAGGAAGGGAGCCCGTGGAAAATCACCGCGGCTGTCGATACTCAACTGATCGGTGCGGTAAACCTGCGCATCGTCGCGCTGAAAATTGCCGGTGAAAAAACGCCAGCCACTTATGAGTTCCCGGCTCAGGCGATACCGCAAGCCCTGCTACAAAGCCAAAGCGGTGGCATTAATGTGACCGGTTTGAGCAAGATTATTCCGGGCTGGGGCAAGTCTGAAGATTTTACCGCCCCATGGTTTGCCACGCTGGAAGCCAAATATAAGAAGTAACCAACACGTTTTTCCATAACATCCAGCCCCTTTCCGTAAATTGAAACGGGCTGTTTTGTAAAAGAATTCTCCCCGATACTCCGCCAGTTCCCCTGCTTGATCACAGAAATAAAGAAACGTAAATTCAGAACTAAAAATCTCAATAGCCGGTCAACCCGGTAACCGTTACAACTCTACACTCACATTATAAATCCAAGTACTAAGCTCATGAGCCCAGAGATCCTGTCAGTTAAAGAAAATCAAGGATAAAAGGAGAGAGTAATGAAAATCAGCGACGGTAACTGGTTAATACAGGATGGACTGACCCTTACGCACCCGCTGTATGTTTCAGAAGTGCAGAAGTCGGCCAGAGAAATGATTATCTATGCTGCCCCGCACGACGCGAGTGAACGCGCGAACCAGCTCGACACGCCCTTGTTTACCCTGCGCTTTTTCTCGCCGCAAACTGGCGTGATTGGGGTACGGATCACCCATTTTGACGGCGGTCTGGACCTCGGCCCGCATTATCCGCTGTTTTGCGAATCGCAGCATGACGTGCGCATTGAAGAGACGGACCAATTCGCGGTGCTACACAGCGGTGACCTGAGCGTAAAAATCACCAAAGGCGCAAACTGGTCACTGGATTTCCTGCGTCACGGGCAGCGCATTACCGGCAGCGTAGCTAAATCCAACGGCTATGTGCAAAACGTGCACGATGGTAGAAACTACATGATGGAGCGCCTGGACTTAGGCGTAGGTGAAACGGTCTACGGCCTTGGCGAGCGTTTCACCGCGCTGGTCAAAAATGGCCAAATGGTTGAAACCTGGAACCGGGATGGCGGCACCAGCACCGAGCAATCCTATAAAAATATTCCTTTCTACCTGACTAACCGTGGTTATGGTGTGTTGGTCAATCATCCGGAAGCGGTTTCGTTTGAAGTTGGTTCCGAAAAAGTGTCAAAAGTGCAGTTCAGCGTCGAAAGTGAATATCTGGAATACATCGTCATCGACGGTCCAACCCCTAAAAAAGTGCTCGACCGCTACACTCGCCTCACCGGCCGCCCTGCTCTGCCACCCGCCTGGTCATTCGGACTATGGCTGACGACCTCATTCACCACCAATTACGATGAACAGACGGTGAACAGCTTTATCGACGGTATGGCCGAGCGCAATTTGCCGCTGCACGTGTTCCATTTTGACTGTTTCTGGATGAAGGCCTTCCAATGGTGTGATTTTGAATGGGACCCGCAAACCTTCCCTGATCCGCAAGGCATGCTCACGCGGTTGAAAGAAAAAGGCCTGAAAATCTGTGTATGGATCAACCCTTATATCGGACAGAAATCCCCGTTATTTAGAGAAGGTAAAGAAAAAGGCTACCTGCTGAAACGCCCGGACGGTCGGGTATGGCAATGGGATAAATGGCAACCGGGACAGGCTATTGTAGATTTCACCAATCCTGAGGCCAGTGCCTGGTACGCCGGGCATCTGAAACGATTAATCGATATGGGTGTTGACTGTTTTAAAACCGATTTCGGTGAACGAATTCCAACGGACGTGGTGTGGCACAACGGTTGTGACCCGCAGAAAATGCATAACCACTACGCGTTTGTTTACAACAAGCTGGTGTACGAAACGCTGCAGGATAAACTCGGCAAATCCGAAGCCGTACTGTTTGCCCGCTCAGCCTCGGTTGGCGCTCAACAATTCCCGGTTCACTGGGGCGGTGACTGCTACGCAACCTATGAGTCTATGGCAGAAAGCCTGCGCGGCGGTCTTTCCATCGGCCTCTCCGGCTTTGGGTTCTGGAGCCATGATATCGGCGGATTTGAAAATACCGCGCCTGCACATATTTATAAACGCTGGTGCGCCTTCGGTCTGTTATCCAGCCACAGCCGCCTGCACGGCAGTAAATCCTATCGTGTACCCTGGGTTTATGACGATGAAGCCTGTGATGTCGTCCGTCAGTTCACTGAGCTGAAATGTCGTCTGATGCCATATTTGTATCCGACCTCAGCGCAGGCCGCCAGCCAGGGTACGCCGTTAATGCGCGCCATGATGCTGGAATTCCCTGAAGATCCAGCCTGCGACTATCTGGACCGCCAGTATATGCTCGGCGACGCACTGCTGATTGCGCCGGTGTTCAGCGAACAGGGCAGCGTGGATTTTTATTTGCCACAGGGACGCTGGACGCATCTGCTGAACAACAACGTGGCAGAGGGATCTCGCTGGCATCGTGAGCAGCACGGCTTCAACAGTTTGCCGCTGTATGTCCGTCCGAATACCTTACTGGCGCTCGGCAGCAACAACCAGAAGCCTGATTATGATTACAGCGAACGGCCAGAATTCCACTTATTTGAACTTGAGGATGGCGGCACCGCAGAAAGTCAACTGATTGACTTAAAAGGAAAAAAAATATTTACGCTGACAATAATGCGCAGCGGTGACGTGATAAGCGTGACCTCGAGTGGCAAAGCCAACCGGTGGACCTTGTGCTTGCGTAATAGGGTTAAAGTAACAGAGATAACCAAAGGGTCTCAGACTGTACATATCAACGGCTTGTTGATTCAGCCTGACGATGGCACCACCAATATGACGATAAAGCTCTAAATAAGTAAAATGATATGCCCAGCCCTGCAATGAAACTATTGTGGGGCTGTTTTATGGCAGGCGACTCAATAAATTACTTCGCCATGCCGGTCACGATACTCTTTAGGCGTCATGCCATAGCCTTTTTTAAACACGGAATAGAAGTATTGCAGTGATGGATAGCCACACATTTGCGAGATCTCATTAATAGAAATCGATGTTGCTGCCAGCAGGTTCTTCGCTCGCGCCAGCTTCTCATCATGGATCACACCATGAATAGTTTGACCGGTTTCATCTTTGAATCGTTTTTCGAGGTTAGAACGTGAAATACCGATAGCATCCAGTACTTGTTCAACCTTAATGCCCTTACAGGCATGGTGGCGGATATAGTGCATCGCCTGGATCACTGCCGGATCGCGCAGTGAACGAAAGTCGGTAGAACGGCGTGCCATCACTTTCACCGGAGGGACCAAGATACGTTGCAACGGTAACTCACGCTCGTTCAGCAGCTGGTGTAATAGCTTCGCGGCGCGGTAACCCATTTGTCTGGTGCCCTGCACCACTGACGACAGCGCAACTCGTGACAAATAGCGGGTCAGCTCTTCGTTATCGATGCCAATCACGCTGAGTTTTTCTGGCACCGGAATATCCAGCTGTTCGCAAACCTGCAAAAGATGGCGGGCGCGGGCATCCGTTACGGCGATAATTCCCGTCTGCTGTGGCAAGGTTTGCACCCAGTCGGCCAGTCGGTTTTGTGCGTGCTGCCAGTTCTCCGGCGCAGTTTCCATTCCCTGATAGACGACCCCCTGATATTGTTCAGCAGACACCAACTGGCGGAACGCGTGCTCACGTTCCTGAGCCCAGCGCTTGCCCCCAGCGCCGGGTAAACCGTAGAAGGCAAAGCGGTTAATGCCCTTTTCTTTAAGATGCATAAATGCCGCTTCCACCAGCGCATAATTATCGGTCGCGATGTAATGCACCGGTGGATAGTCCTCTTCACGGTGGTATGACCCCCCGACACCGACGATCGGCACATTCAGGCCTTTCAACACCCCTTCAATGGCACGATCATCAAAATCAGCAATTACACCGTCGCCAAGCCAGTCACGTATGTTATCAATGCGGCAGCGAAAGTCCTCTTCGATGAAAATATCCCAGTCGCTTTGCGATGCCTGCAAATATTCGCCAACACCCTCGACGACCTGACGGTCATAGACTTTGTTGGCATTGAATAACAATGTGATGCGATAACGCTTTTCAAACATGCCGGTTTCTCTACGATGATTTACGCAAAAAACAAACCGGGTAGTTCGCACCACGGCCTGTATGAATCAGTTCAATATCACACGTAACCCACGCACTTGCGGCTTGAAATCTATATTCAGGAACGCCGTTTGGTCGCAGAATCCATCCATACCGCCAACAGTAAAATCGCGCCTTTGACGATGTACTGCCAGAACGTCGGGACATCCAGCATACTCATGCCATTATCCAGCGATGCCATGATGAAAGCCCCCATCACCGCCCCGGCCACGCTGCCCACACCACCGGCCAGGCTGGTGCCACCAATAACGCAGGCGGCAATGGCATCCAGTTCGGCGATGTTGCCTGCTGAAGGTGAACCTGCCCCTAATCGCGAGCTGAGGATCAGCCCCGCAATTGCCACCATCAGGCCGTTGATAGCAAATACGGCCAGCTTGCTCCGTTCGACATTCACGCCGGATAAACGAGCCGCATCGATGTTGCCACCAATGGCATAAATACGGCGGCCAAATGCAGTGCGTGATGCCATAAAGATACCGCCGAGCATCAGGGCAACCAGCACCAGCACCGGCGTTGGCACGCCGCGATACTCATTAAGCAACAGCACTGCCCCCAACGCGATAACCGCGGTTAGCGCCTGCCGGGTAATATCACTTTTCACCTGTGTGAGCGGCAGTCCCAATGCTGCCCGCTGTTTGCGCCTGCGCCACTGCCAGCCGATAAACAACGTCAGAGCGACAACGCCGATGCCAAACCCCACACCATCAGGCAGATAGCTTTGCCCAATCAGCGACATTGATGCCGTGGTTGGCGCGACGGTCGTCCCGCTGGTGATGCCAATGAGTATCCCGCGAAATGCCAGCATCCCGGCCAGGGTAACAATGAAGGAAGGTACTTTTCGATAGGCCACCCACCAGCCATTCCAGGCACCCAGTAATAAACCAAGGAGTAAGGTCACCGCAATGGTTAGAGGTAGCGGCCAGCCCAGCCAAACATCAAAAATTGCGGCAACCCCTCCCAGTAAACCCATCATGGAACCGACTGAGAGATCAATTTCCGCCGAAATAATGACAAATACCATACCGACCGCCAGAATGCCGGTGATGGCGGTCTGGCGCAGCAGGTTGGAAACATTGCGGGCGCTGATATAGGCACCGTCGGTAGTTAGCGAGAAGAATACGATGATGACGGCAATCGCCGCCAGCATGACATATACCTGCAAATTGATATTTTTCAGCCGCTGTAACGAGAACAGTGATGCTGTTCTTATGGGTTCGTCCGCCGATACCGGCGCGCCCGATGACGTAAATTTAGACATGAATTTCACTCCTTAAAGCAGATTCCATAACCTGTTGCTGGGTTAAATTGTCATTTTTAAGACAGGCTTTAAGCTGCCCCAGATGCATAACCAAGATCCGGTCACTCAGGCCGAGGACTTCGGGCAGTTCAGAAGAGATAACAATGACCGCCATACCCTGAGAGGCCAA
Organism: Ewingella sp. S1.OA.A_B6; assembly: GCF_049889095.1. NCBI lineage: Bacteria > Pseudomonadati > Pseudomonadota > Gammaproteobacteria > Enterobacterales > Yersiniaceae > Ewingella > Ewingella sp. S1.OA.A_B6. Next base: position 1,332,269 of record NZ_JBLJFK010000001.1, read on the forward strand.
TTGACTGATGAGTTTGTATATTTCCTGCTTCGCCCCGACGTCGATACCGCGTGTAGGCTCGTCAAGGATGAGGATCTTGGGTTTAAGTAACAGACAGCGGGCAAGAATGGCCTTTTGCTGATTCCCCCCACTCAACCGGCCAATCGCCAGCGTGGATGTGGTGGTCTTAATTTTGAGTTGTGCGATCGATTGTCTGATAGTTTGCTGCTCGCGAGCATCGCTAATTACTCCCGCCGACGTGAAATCACTCAGCGCTGCCAGTGTGATATTGCTGCCAACCGCCATCACCGGCACAATGCCATCGCGTTTACGATCTTCTGGCACCATGGCCATGCCATGCCGCATGGCGTCACGGCAATTGGTGAGGTTGACTCTCTTTCCTTCCAGCCATACTTCCCCCATCCAGCGACCACGATAGACACCAAACAGGCACTCCATGGTTTCTGTTCGCCCTGCGCCAACCAGCCCGGCGACGCCCAGAACTTCTCCGGCATGCAGAGTGAAACTCACATCATCGACCCGTTTGATATGGCGATTTACCGGATGCCACGCACTCAGATGTGCGACCCGCAGTACCTCGATACCAGGCTGACGTTGGCGGGGAGGAAAAAGCTCGGTCAATTCCCGTCCGACCATCATGGCGATGATCTCCTGTTCACTCACGCCCCTGGCCTCGCGGGTAGCGATATGCTGACCATCACGGATGATGCAAAGTTTGTCGGAAATTGCCCTGACTTCATTGAGTTTGTGGGAAATGTAAATACAGGCAATATCGTGATTGCGCAGGTCACGGATGATCTCCAGCAGGATCTCCGTTTCACTTTCTGTCAGCGACGCGGTCGGTTCATCAAGCACCAATAGCCGCACTTGCTTATTGAGCGCCTTGGCGATCTCCACCAGTTGGCGCTGGCCAAGCCCCAGTTCAGCAACCAGTGTATGCGGGTCAATATCTAATTTGACCTGTGCCAGCATTCTTTGGCAGCGTAAATACATCTGGTCAGTATCGAGCAGGCCGTATTGCCCCCACTCGTTACCCAAAAACATATTTTCCAAAACACTCAACTGTTTCACCAGCGCCAGTTCCTGGTGGATAATCGCAATGCCTTTTTGTTCAGTTTCGCGGATACCTTTTGCCATCAGCTTCTCGCCGGAGAAATAAATCTCTCCGTCAAATGTGCCAAAAGGATAAATGCCGCACAGCACCTTCATCAGGGTCGATTTACCGGAACCATTTTCACCGCAAAGTGAGAGCACTTCTCCGGCGTCCAGCTGGATACTGATATTATCGACGGCCTTTACCATGCCGAATTGCTTGGTGATATTACGCATCTCAAGCAGGCAGGTTTTTCCCGGTGATCCAGACGTAGGCGATCCAGATACAGACGATCCAGACATAATTAACCTCGCAGCACTCTGACATTCTTGTCAGAATTCAAAAAATGTCAGAGCCGCTCAATGAAGGAAAGAGTGCAAAAATAAAAATTATTTAAGATCAGATTTTTTATGGAAGCCGTCAGCAATCACCGTGCTTTCAATATTATTTTTATCAACCTGAATAGGCGTTAACAAATAAGAAGGCACATCTTTCTTACCATTATTTAAGGTTGCGTTGGATTTAGGCTTTTCACCTTTGGCCAGTTGTACAGCAATTTCAGCCGCATCATTAGCCAGTTTAGTGATGGGTTTATAAACGGTCATGGTCTGCGTTCCCGCCTGGATACGCTTAATGGCGGCAAGATCGGCATCCTGTCCAGAAATCGCGACTTTGCCTGCCAGCCCTTGCGCAGAAAGTGCCTGAACTGCACCGCCCGCAGTCGCATCATTGGACGCTACCACCGCATCAATTTTGTTATTATTGGCCGTCAGCGCATTCTCCATGATTTTCAGGGCATTTTCCGGCAACCAGCCATCAGCCCACTGATCGCCAACAATCTTAATTTTCCCCTCTTTTATCAAAGGAGTTAGCACTTTCATCTGCCCGGCGCGGAACAGTTTGGCGTTATTATCGACCGGCGAGCCGCCCATCAAGAAATAGTTGCCTTGTGGCACGCGCTCAACCAAGCTTTGTGCCTGTAATTCACCCACTTTTTCGTTATCAAACGAAATATAAAAATCAATATCTGCGTTGTTAATCATCCGGTCATAGGCTAAAACTTTAATACCTTCGCGTTTGGCCTCGGCAATAACATTACTCAGCACTTCGCCGTTATAGGGGATAATCACCAGCACATCGACACCGCGATTGATCATATTTTCAATCTGTGCCATCTGTGTTTCTTCGTTTCCGTTGGCAGATTGCACAAACACATCGGCTCCCAGCGTTTTGGCTTTCGCCACAAATATATCCCTGTCTTTCTGCCAACGCTCCAGTCGTAAGTCATCGATTGCCATACCAATTTTTATTTCTTTTGCCATCCCGACATGGCTAAAAAGGAGTATGGCTGCGCTGGCACTGAGTAACAATGTTTTCATTTTCATCTTCTAAAACCTTTTTTATAAAGAGGCAGGGAAAGAGAAATAAATAAATGTGGAAGCAACCACAGGGAACGTTGTGGCGAATGAATTGTTGTCGCTCAGCAATTATTCAGCAATTGCAGATTTTAACCGTAGCATTACGATTTTTAGTTTCTTTTCTAATATTTGATGAAGATCATGGTTTGATTGCCATAGACACCCTTCCAACACCGACTTTCTCCGGAACTCTCGTAATTATAAAAATAACGGTGTAAAAACGGCTATTTTTGCGATCTGCCGCACAGATAATAATTAAGTTAATTTGAGTGTTAAATATCGTAATTGTGAGACACCGCCACAACTCCGAAGATAACGGCTCTCACCTCCCAGCAGGTCTGGGCCAGTTTCCAAGGAGTTTTCAATGCACGCTTATTTTGACAAGCTTGACGCGGTTCGCTACGAAGGAACTCACAGCAAAAACCCGCTCTCATTCCGCCATTACAATCCGAATGAGATCATTCTCGGCAAAACCATGGCTGAGCATTTGAGATTTGCCGCTTGCTACTGGCATACATTCTGCTGGAACGGTTCGGACATGTTTGGCGTGGGGGCTTTTGATCGCCCATGGCAGCAACCCGGCGACGCTTTGGAATTGGCAAAACGTAAAGCCGATGTGGCATTTGAATTCTTCCAAAAACTCAGCGTGCCTTATTACTGCTTCCACGACGTCGACGTTTCGCCGGAAGGCAACTCGCTGAAAGAGTATGTCAATAACTTTGCCGTTATGACCGACGTGCTGGCGCAAAAGCAGGAGAGCAGCGGCGTAAAACTGTTGTGGGGCACAGCTAACTGTTTCTCCCATCCACGCTACGGTGCCGGTGCGGCGACCAATCCGAATCCTGAAATTTTTACCTGGGCCGCTACACAGGTCTTCACTGCAATGAACGCCACTAAGCAACTGGGCGGTGAAAATTACGTTCTCTGGGGTGGACGTGAAGGTTACGAAACGTTGCTTAACACTGATTTACGCCAGGAACGTGAGCAAATTGGTCGTTTCATGCAACTGGTGGTTGAGCACAAACACAAAACCGGATTCCAGGGAACGTTACTGATTGAACCAAAACCGCAGGAACCGACCAAGCATCAGTATGATTATGACGTTGCCTCGGTCTATGGCTTCCTGCAGCAATTTGGGCTGGAAAAAGAGATCAAGGTTAACGTAGAAGCTAACCATGCGACGCTGGCAGGCCATTCATTCCATCACGAAATTGCTAACGCCATTGCCTTGGGTATCTTTGGCTCCGTGGATGCTAACCGTGGTGACCCGCAGTGTGGCTGGGACACCGATCAATTCCCTAACAGCGTTGAAGAGAATGCGCTGGTGATGTATGAAATCATCAAAGCGGGCGGTTTCACAACCGGTGGTCTGAACTTCGATGCTAAGGTTCGCCGTCAGAGCACCGACAAGTATGACCTGTTCTATGGGCATATTGGCGGCATGGATACCATGGCGCTGGCGCTGAAAGTCGCGGCGAAAATGATTGCTGATGGTGAACTCGACAAGCACGTCGCCCAACGCTATTCAGGTTGGAATACTGAGCTGGGCCAACAGATTTTGCAGGGTAAAATGTCACTGGATGAACTGGCGAAGTTTGCACAGCAGCAACAGTTAGCGCCGGTGCATCAGAGCGGCCATCAGGAAAAGCTAGAAAATCTGGTTAACCGCTACCTGTTCAGTTAATCACTGCGTAATGGCTATACCCCAAATAATTCGAGGTGCATCGAGGCGGCAAGAGAAGGAATCCCGATGAGCTTAGTAAACTAAGTGATTCGGGTGAGTGAGCGTGGCCAACAAAGATGCAGCTTGAAGTATGACGAGTATAAAACGTCCCGGTGAAAACTGCCGGGTGATAACCACGATGAATGTACCCGATAAATTTCAAACGACCGGAAGATATACTCTACATAATTCGAATTGCAGTCAGGCGGCAAGCCCATTCCCCCCAGGAACATGAATAACAAGGTACTGGGGGGAATGGGGGCAGCTAACGCACATGCTACTTGAAGTATGACGAGGATAACGGGTGCAGAAAGAGGTGAATATGTATCTCGGTATCGATCTCGGTACATCCGGCGTAAAAGCCATTTTGCTCAGCGAATCCGGGCAGGTAGTCGCCACTCACAGCGAATCACTCACCCTTTCTCGCCCTCATCCTTTATGGTCAGAACAGGATCCTGAGCAGTGGTGGAATGCGACCGACAGAACCATTTTGGCGCTGGCAACAATACAGGATCTCTCTACCGTCAAAGCCCTTGGCCTGACGGGTCAAATGCACAGTGCCACGCTGCTCGGTGCGCACGGAGAGATATTACGCCCGGCTATCTTATGGAACGACGGACGCAGTTTTAAACAATGTCTGGAACTGGAAAAAACCGTGCCCGAATCCCGCCATATCACAGGAAACGTCATGATGCCGGGCTTCACAGCGCCTAAACTGGCATGGATAAAACAGCATGAGCCTGAGGTATTTAACCAGATAGATAAAGTATTGCTACCCAAAGATTACCTGCGCTGGCGCATCAGCGGAAATTTTGCCACTGATATGTCAGATGCAGCGGGGACTATGTGGCTGGATGTCGCTAAACGCGACTGGAGTGACGCCATGCTCAGCGCGTGCTTCCTGCATCGGAAGCAGATGCCTGAGCTGTTCGAAGGCTGCCAGATGACGGGCAAAGTTTCAGCCGAACTGGCAAAACGCTGGGGCATCGGGTGCATACCGGTGATTGCGGGTGGCGGTGACAATGCGGCAGGTGCGGTAGGTGTTGGCTTATACCGTGCAGGTCAGGCCATGCTCTCTCTCGGGACGTCAGGCGTCTATTTTGCGGTTAGCGACGGTTTCCTCAGTAATCCACAACAGGCCGTACATAGCTTCTGTCACACCTTACCCGATACCTGGCACTTGATGTCCGTGATGCTCAGCGCTGCCTCTTGCCTTGACTGGGCTGCAAAACTGACCGGGATGGCCTCGGTAGGTGACTTGCTGAAGCTGGTTGAGCAATCGACGCCCTCAGAAACGCCGGTATGGTTCCTGCCCTACCTGTCCGGCGAACGAACGCCGCACAATAACCCGCAGGCCAAAGGCACGCTGTTTGGTCTTACGCATGAGCATGGGCCAGCGGATATCGGCCGTGCAGTACTTGAAGGCGTAGGTTTTGCCCTGGCAGAGGGCATGGACGCGCTGCATGCCACCGGTCTGAAACCGGATTCGATCATCCTGATTGGCGGTGGCGCGCGCAGTCCTTACTGGCGGCAAATGCTGGCAGATATCAGCGGTCAAGTTCTCGAATATCGCACCGGTGGGGATGTGGGCCCAGCACTGGGCGCGGCCAGACTGGCGCAAATTGCCATGAACCCGCAGAAATCCCTGGCGCAATTACTGCCAGCTTTGCCTTTAGAACAAACCCACCAGCCGGATAAGGTCAGGCACCTCGCCTACAGCTCCCGTCGCAAGGTATTCAGTGAGCTGTATCAACGTTTATTACCCTTAATGAGTTGAATTTCGCTTACAGACAGCACTGTACATGGAGCAAGTGCACTTAAGCCAAAAGGCGCTCGAAAAAGCGCCTTTTGGTGTTCATCCTACTTATTCCCCTACAACCTACTCGTTCTTCTGAAGCAGGAATCGATATATCAATCCACCCACAACGCCACCGATTAACGGGACAAGCCAAAATACCCACAGTTGCTCTAGTGCTCATGACCCCTGGAGTTATCTTTAAAGTGGGGAATTCAATAGTAATGTAACTTTGTGAAGATTTTTCATGGCCAGAACATGATCCACTCGCACCCGATAATCTCTGCATAATTTTCTGCATATCAAGTGCCTCCTCGCTCAAAAATGGCATACACTCATTCATTAATTTCATACTCAGTTTTGTGGTATAGATCACGCTTTAATTGTATGATGAATACGTCACCCCACTGGAAAGAAGGCTATGCGCAACATCATAACGCTGTTATTGCAGTATATCAGGGCATTTGTATTGATTTACCTCTGCCTGTACGCAGGTATTGGTGTTTCATCATTGCTGCCGCTCACCATCCCTGGCAGTATCATTGGTATGCTGATCCTGTTTACCCTGCTCTGCACCCAGATCTTACCTTATCGCTGGGTGAAACCCGGCTGTAATGTGCTGATTCGCTATATGGCATTACTGTTCGTGCCCATTGGTGTCGGCGTAATGAGTTATTACGATGTGTTGCGTACTCAGTTTGGCCCGCTGGTCGTCTCCTGCTTTATCAGCACGCTAATCGTGTTGTTGGTCACCGGTTACTGCTCCCACTATGTTCACCGGGAGCGTCCGGTCACCGGCGAGGCGGAGGAGAAACCATGATCGACATTCTGTGGTCCCTGCCCTTAACGTTGCTGGTGTTTTTCGGCACTCGCAAATTGGCGGTGAAGCTCAAACTGCCGTTGCTCAATCCGCTGTTGATGTCGATGGTGATCATCATCCCTTTGCTGCTGATCACCCATATCCCTTATGCCCGTTATTTCGCCGGCAGCAAAATACTCAACGACCTGCTGCAACCCGCCGTGGTCGCGCTGGCTTTCCCGCTGTATGAGCAGTTGCATCAGATCCGCGCGCGCTGGAAGTCGATCATCAGTGTTTGTTTTATCGGTAGCGTGGTGGCGATGGTCACCGGCACCGCCATTGCTTTATGGATGGGTGCCACACCTGAAATAGCGGCGTCCGTATTGCCAAAATCTGTTACCACGCCGATAGCTATGGCTACGGCACAATCCATCAACGGAATACCGGCCATCAGTGCGGTGTGCGTTATTTTCGTCGGCATTTTAGGTGCGGTGTTTGGTCACATTATTTTGAATATTCTGCAGATCACGACCAAAGCCTCACGCGGTCTGGCGATGGGTACGGCCTCACATGCACTGGGCACCGCTCGCTGCGCTGAGGTGGATTTTCAGGAAGGTGCGTTCAGTTCGCTGGCGCTGGTGATCTGCGGGATCATCACTTCGCTGCTGGCCCCGTTCCTGTTTCCGGTGTTATTAGCAGTATTTGGGTAAATTCGTAGAGGATTGAAACGCTTGAGGGGCTGACAGATCAACGCTAAAAGGTGTATGCCACCCTGCTCTTTGCAACACAGAGTGACATACAAAGCTGAGCGCACCCGGTTTAAGCATGCTCAGAAAAGCGTGTCAGAACGGAGACTTTGCCCCTCCGTTCTGGAAAGCAGATCAGTATGAAAGGATCAGGAGTTCATTTTAAAGAGTGACATGCCCTGCATGTTACTGAAGGTTTTGTACGACGCCTGCAGTGCAACCTGCTGTAGAGAATATTGTGAAATGACCGCTGTCCAGTCGGCATTGACCAGCGAGCTGAGTTTGTCACTGTTAGTCAATTTGCGGTCATCTCCCAGCGAGTCCAGCTTATCGAGTTCACTCAGTTGAGTACCCAACTCGGAACGTACAGACAGCACATTGTTGAGCGAGTTACGCAGGCCACGGTTGGTCTTATCAATCGCGTCGGTGTAATCAGTATCGTTAGGGAAATCTTCTTTCGACGTTTTCAGCGCCTTCAGCGCGGTATCAATGGTCTTAAACAGATCAGACTCACTCGCCGAACCGTCAGGCTCTTTTACCGCATCCCCGGTCAACGCATTAAATACCTGCGAACCTGTATGGTTGATGATCATGGTGCGGCTGGCATCAACCTGCTGGGAAATAGATTGCGTGCCGCCGTTATAGGTCACAGCGCCGGTAGTGGCATCGGTGGTAAATGGCGGTTTATCGCTGTTATAACCGGCAAAAATATAGCGCCCATTACCGTCGGTGCTGTTGGCCAGGTTCAATATCTGATCCTTAATGCCCTGCAGCTTGGTCGCCAATGAACTACGGTCATCGTTGCTCAATGTACCGTCGCCGGCCTGAACAATCAGCGTCTGTGCGTCCTGAATACTCGATGTCACATTCTGTAGTAATGACTCTTCCTGACTCATGCTTTGCGTGGCAAAAGTACGGGCAACCCCATACTGATCGTTCTCAGCCTGTGCCTGCTGAACCATCACCGCCTGCGATGCAGCCAGAGGGTCATCAGAAGGTTTATTAACCTTCAGACCGGTCGCGAGCTGTACGCTCGTATCTTGCCAGCGTGACTGTGCATTGAGGACGCTGTCCATATTTTGCTGGTAAATCAAATTTGTACTAAGGCGCATAGCATCAATTCCTTATCGCATCAAAGTGTTTAATTAACGGATGTTGATGATCGCGTCGAAAATGGTAGACGCCGTCTGGATCACCTGCGCATTAGCCAGATAATATTGCTGAAAGCGCTGCAAATCGCCGTACTCTTCATCAGTATTCACACCGGAAATTGACTGCTGTTGCGCACTCAGTTGCGTCACGATGTTGGTCTGCGCGGTATTATTGATTTTCAGAGTCGATACCTGATTACCAACGTTACTCACCATGCTGGCGTAAGCCCCTGACAGCGTAGATTTACCTTCTACCAGCTTGGCCGTTTGTAAGTTGAGCAATTTCTGGGCGTTGCGGTTGTCACTGGCGCCCACGGCACCGGTGACCGGATCCACTTCGCTGGCGGCAGCAATTTTTGAAGAGTCGGTGATTACCAGATTAAGGCTACCGGCCACACCGCTGACGGTTTTTACCGTGAAGCTGTCTTTGGCGTTCGGTGTACCGGTAACAGAAACTTCCAGTCCGTCGAAATTCAGGGTTGGGGTGCCTGAAGTGTCAGTGCCCGCCGTTGGGGTAATTTTTGCGCCATCTGACGTACGGGTCGCGGTCCAGGCTGTGCCGTCATAAGACATTACGTAATCACTGGCTTTAACCGCAGAAACATTGCTGAAGGTTGCGCTAACTACTGCATTACCCGTGTTTTTGATGTTGGAGACGGTGGATGGCTGGTTGAAGCTGAAGAAGTCTCCGCCCTTATCGCCGTTCATGTCGAAGCCGCCTTGGTTGACAGTGTTGAAACTGTCGCCCAACGACAGCGCTAACTGACCCAACTGGTTAATGGCCGGATCGAGATTGTCTTTACGGAAGTTCAGTACCCCGCCCAGTGCCCCTGTCGTGATACGGCTTTCAGCGATTTCAGATACTGTGCCGTCCGGCTGTGTAACACCCACCGTCAGTTTGCTGGTATCTGCACTGGACGGGGTTGCCACGATAGTGCGGGTGTTTGACCCCTGCACTAACGGCACGCCGTTGGCGAAAGAGACGTTATACGCATCACCATCTTGCTGGGTTACCGTCACGCCCGCGATATCGTTTAGCTGGCTGACCATCTGATCGCGCTGGTCGAGCAGCGCGTTGGGTTCCTGGCCTGTCGTACCACGGGTGGTGGTAATTTGGGTGTTGAGCTTAGCAATCTGCGCCGCGAAATTATTGATCTGATTGACGTTGTCGGTGATCTGCTGATTGACCCCGCTACTCATATCTGCCAGATATTTCGCTGAACTGTTGAACTGCGAGGTCATCCCCTGAGCCTGTCCGAGTACCGCCTGCCGCGCGGCGCTGTCGCCTGAGTTACTGGTCAGCGTTTGCAGGCCGGTGAAAAACTTCTGCATGGCGGTCGAAAGACTGGTAGTGGTGTTTGACAACAAATCATCAATCTGTCCGGCCTGTGCATACTGGGTAGAGAGCGCGCTATTAACGTTGCTGGCACCCATTAACTGATTCACAACAAACGCATTATATTCACGGTTAATGCTGCTGACGCTAACGCCGTTACCGATGTAGCCTGCTGCAGTATTCGTCCCATTGCTCTGGCCAATAATTGCCGTCTGGCGGTTATAACCGGCCACGCTGACGTTGGCGATGTTATTACTGACCGTACTGAGCGCAGCCTGCGCCGCATTCAGCCCGCTCATTGCGGTATTGATCAAGCTGTTGGACATAAGTGTTTTATCCCAAAGTGACGCCGGCTGACGTTTTTATAAATTTAAGGGTTGTGAAAATCGGGAGCACTCCCTATTCCCCTGCTGCTGGTCTCTAAACTGATGTTTAGCTCTAAACTAGAAGTGTTATCGGCCTTAGCTGATGAAACTTGAGAGTTAATCGTCAGAAAATCTTACTCAAATCGGTGCTGTAAGCTTTTACCGCCTGCTGGCCTGCACCTTTGATTTTTTGAATAACACTGACCAGCTTGTCGGCATAGTTCGGATCGGTAGCGTAACCCGCAGCCTGTAAGGCATGAGCTGCCTGCTCCGGCGTTCCTGCGGCCATCACCTGGGCATAGCGCGGGTTGTTAGACAAGAGTTTCACGTAGTCGCCAATGGCCTCGACATAAGAGCCATAGACGCGGAAACTGGCCTGTACTTTTTTTGCCACGCCGTTGGTGTATTCGGTGGTGGTGATATTGGTGGTAGGCCCGTCCCAGCTGCTGCCAGCTTTGATACCAAACAGGTTAAAACTCTGTTTACCATTCGTGGTGGGGATCTCCCGCTGCCCCCAGCCTGACTCCAGCGCAGCCTGCGCCAAAATCAGTTGATGCGATATCCCGCTCTCTTTACTGGCAACCTGAGCCGGAATACTGAGGCGCGAGACAAATTGCCCGCTGTCCTGCCCCAATGGCGCGCCGCCAGAGGTGCGGTCAGGCGCATTGGGAATGGCTTTGCGGATCATCTGTTCCATCGCCAGCACCGGCAGGGTGTTTAGCACCTCTTTATCGAGCGCCATGGGCACCGTACCGGCCATTTCAGAAGGCTCAGGATTGCCGCCGGTCATCTGTTTCACCATCATTTCAGCCATGCCAAGCCCTTTGGCCGACAGGTTCTGGGCAATTTGCTGATCGTACATCGATGTATAAAGCCGGGTTTGATCGCTGCTGAGCAGGCCATCCTGCGGTAAGGCAGAACGCATGCTTTTAAGCATCATCTGTACAAAAACGCCTTCGAACTGCTTCGCGACTTCCGCAATATGCGCCTGCGGATCTTTTTGCGCCGCCAGCTTGAGTTTATTCAGCGACTGCGTGTCATACGCTGCGCCGGACATCGACATCAGATCGCTCATCAGATAATTTCCAGGTCGGCACGTAAACAGCCCGCGGTTTTCATCGCCTGCAGGATTGACATCAGGTCGATAGGCGTTGCACCCAGCGCGTTCAACGTGCGTACCACATTGTTCAGACTGGCGCTAGACTTAACCTGTTGCAGTGCGCCACCGGACTGACGAACGGAAATGTTGGTGTTTGGCGTAACCACCGTCTGACCGCCACCAAACGGCGTGTTCGGCTGGCTGACGTCATTCTGACGGTCAACGACCACGGAAAGATTCCCCTGCGCCACGGCACAGGAATCAAGCGTGACGTCACGGTTCATGACCACAGAACCGGTACGCGAATTGATGATCACTTTGGCGTCCATCGGGCCGACATTCACTTCAACGTTTTGGATTTGAGCCAGAATTCGCACCTGCGAGCTATTGCCTCGCGGCACCATCACCCGAATATTGCGCGCATCCAGCGCGGTAGCGGAACCCAGGCCGCCCTGGCGGTTGATGGCATCACTGACCTGCTGCGCCAGATTAAAGTCTTCGTCATTGAGTAGCAGATTGATCACCCCTTCGGCACCGAAGGTGTTGGGCAATTCTCGTTCAATGGTCGCGCCCGCAGTGATGCGTCCGCCTGAGAGTTGGTTGACGGTTACGCTGCTGCCACCGGACGATGCACCTGCACCACCCACCAGTACGTTACCCTGTGCCAGCGCATAAACCTGGTTGTCCACGCCTTTGAGCGGGGTCATCAGCAATGTGCCGCCGCGAATACTTTTGGCGTTACCCATCGATGAAACCACTACGTCGATGGTCTGTCCGCTTTTAGAGAACGGAGGCATTTTTGCCGTGACCATCACCGCCGCAACGTTTTTCAGCTGCATGTTAGTGCCCGCAGGCACGGTGATCCCCAACTGGGACAACATGTTAGTCAGCGTTTGGGTAGTGAACGGCGTTTGGGTGGTCTGGTCACCGGAACCGTCCAGCCCCACCACCAGCCCGTAGCCGATCAGGGCGTTATCACGCACTCCCTGAACACTGGCAAGATCACGGATACGCTCGGCGAAAGCAGGCAGCGCCACTAAAGCTGACAGTGTTAAACACAATAGCGCGGTACAAATTTTTCGCATGATTGCCTCTTAGTACGGCGAGAGATTAAGGAAGAACCGCTGCAACCAGCCCATGTTCTGCGCTTCATTGATGTAGCCGTTACCCACATACTCGATCCGGGCGTCCGCCACCTGTGTTGACACCACGGCATTGGCGCCGCTGATGGTGCGCGGATTGACCACGCCGGAGAAGCGGATAAATTCGGTGCCCTGATTGATTTCGATCTGTTTCTCACCCACCACGCGCAGGTTGCCGTTCGCCAGCACTTCGCTGACAGTAACGGTCAGCGTGCCGCTGAAGGTGTTGTTGGCCGCCGCGCCGCCTTTACCACCGAAGGTGTTGTCGCCGGACATGTCCATGTCAGCGCGGGCATTACCGAATAACCCTGCGAGATAGCGCGGAGCCGCAGCTACACCAAACTTACTGGCACCATTGCGGCTGGCGTTAGCGGACGAGTTTTTGCTGGCGCTGACGTTTTCCTGTAACACAATGGTCAGGGTATCGCCGATATTACGTGGTCGACGATCTTCAAATAGGGGCTGATAGCCATAGTTCATCGGTTGAACGGACTGGAAAATCGAGCCGTTCGGAACCGGTGGTGCCGCAGGGGCCGGTTGTGCCGACGTCGTGCCTTCTACCAACGGTTTATGCGGTAAATACGCGCAGCCATTGAGCAGCAACGTCACCAAAAGCGGCACGACCAACACAGCAGGCCGCTGAGCGGCTGCGCGGGTTACCGACGTTAATTTCATGGTCACCACAGATATCGCCTTAGTCTTAAAAATATCGACATTTAATACTTAGGGCACAGCACCTTAATGGGTCTGCTGTGCCCTGCTTTTACTGTCTTTGGTTATTACAACTGAGTCAGCTTCTGCAACATCTGATCGGAAGTAGAGACCGCTTTACTGTTGATCTCGTAAGCACGCTGGGTCTGGATCATATTGACCAGTTCTTCCGCCACGTTAACGTTCGAGGTTTCAACGTAACCCTGATACAACAAACCTGCGCCATTGAGGCCCGGCGTGCTTTCCGTTGGCGCACCAGAGCTTTGCGTTTCCTGGTACAGGTTTTCACCCATCGATTCCAAACCGCTGTCGTTGATGAACGTACTCAGCGTGATCTGCCCTACCTGCTGCGCCGCCGTCTGTCCCTGTTGGGTAACGCTGACAATACCGTCGCGGCCCACAGTGATAGACAAAGCGTTGGCCGGAATGGTAATGGCCGGGATCACCTGATAACCGCTTGAGGTCACCAGTTGACCATTCTGGTCAACCTGGAATGAGCCGTCGCGAGTATAAGAGGTCGTTCCATCAGGCAGTTGCACCTGAAAGAAACCCTGCCCTTTAATGGCGATATCTTTGCTGTTGTTGGTCTGTGACAGGTTGCCCTGCGCATGCAAACGCTCAGTCGCTACCGGACGCACACCGGTACCAATTTGCAGGCCGGACGGCAGATTGGTCTGCTCAGACGACTGTGCACCCGGCTGGCGGATAGTCTGGTACAGCAAATCTTCAAATACCGCACGCTGACGTTTAAAGCCGTTAGTACTGACGTTTGCCAGGTTGTTGGCGATCACGTCCATGTTGGTTTGCTGCGCGTCCAGGCCAGTCTTCGCAATATAAAGCGATGGGATCATGTTGTTACTCCTCTGCGGTCATCAGCTCAACGACAGCAGTGCGTTGGCGCGTTGTTCGTTTTCATCCACGCTGTGGATGACCTTCATCTGCATTTCGAAACGACGGGCATTGGCGATCATGTCAACCATGGTTTCGACGGGCTTGACGTTACTGCCTTCAAGCGTACCGGGCATCACGTGGATGCTCGCATCAGCCTGCAGGGCATTACCTCTGGCTTGCGCCGTGGCCGGGGTCAGACGAAACATGCCGTCATCACCGCGCGCCACTTCGTTACCTGCCGCTTTCACCAATTTCAGCTTACCGAGCTGGCCCATCGTGTTCGGATCAGCCCCCGCTTCAAGCACGGCAATCGTGCCGTCAGACGAGATGGTCAACTGCGCATTCGGTGGCACTTCGATCGGGCCGTTATCGCCCATGACCGGATTGCCCTGAATCGTCAGTTGGTTGTTCGGCGATACCTGAATATCGCCGTTGCGGGTATAAGCTTCAGAACCGTCAGGCATCTGCACCGCAAGAAAGCCATCCTGCTGCAGCGCCACGTCCAGCGGGCGTCCGGTGTAGTTGAGCTGTCCCTGCGTCATGTCAGCGCCCGGCGTTGAGGCCGTCACCAGCGTACGAGTTTCAATACTTGGCCCGTTCACCGGCACGGCACGCAGAGCCATCAGCTGTGCGCGAAAACCCGGCGTTGACGCATTCGCCAGATTACTCGCGGTGACCGACTGCTGATTCAGCGTTTGGCTGGCGGCGCCCATTGCGGTGTAGATTGCGTGATCCATAGTGCGTTCCTGTTGCGTCTGTCATTGCTGCGCGTCGTTTAATAAGATCAGCGCAGGTTGACCAGCGTGTTGAGGATGGAGTCCTGCGTTTTGATGGTTTGCGCATTCGACTGGTAGTTACGCTGGGCAACAATCATGTTGACCAGTTCTTTACTCAGATCGACGTTCGACGCTTCCAGCGCACCGCTGGTCATATTGCCGAAGCCGCCAGAGCCTGCCAGACCGGTGATAGGCTGACCGGAAGACTGGGTGGAGGACCACACGTTGTCGCCTTCGGATTTCAGACCTTCAGGGTTTGAGAAGTTGCTCAGCACGATCTGACCCAGCAGCTGGGTTTGCTGATTGGAGTAAACACCAGCGATGGTGCCGTCATCGTTGATCTGATAACCGGTCATTTGACCTGCCGCATAACCGTCCTGTTTCAGCGTACCGATGCTGTTACTGCCGGTGTTCTGCTGAATACTGCCCTGGAAGCTGAGTGCCACAGTTTGCGGAGTCGCTGCACCGTTGGCAGCCGTATTCATTGGCAAAGTCAGTGGGATCGCCGGGTTGCTGACGACACCCGCTGCATCAGCCGTACTGGTTAATGTGCCGCTAGTGCTGAAGTTCAGGCTGCCGATTTTGCCCGCGGTGGAACCTGCGACGCTGCTGTCCTGGGAGTAAAGATCCCACGAGTTCGCCACGGTGGCTGACTTGACGAAGTAGACGTTGTTGTCGTGCGAGTTACCCAGTGAGTCATAGGTCGTGATGGTGTTGACGTAGTTGTAGCTGGTCGGGTCTGAACTATTGAAAGTCGCGGTGACTGGCGTCTTATCAGTGGAGTTCAGGTTGGCTGCCATCGTGCCAGTTTGGGTCGCTTTAGCGATCATCATGGTGTTCGGAACATTCAACGCCACCGGCTGCGCGCCCTGCGCGATGGTCGGTGGTGTACCCGTTGCCGGATAGCCGGTCAGGCTCAGACCCTGTGAGTTCACCAGATTGCGGTTTTCGTCGAGGGAGAGTTGGCCGTTACGGGAATAAAATACCCCACCGCTGGCGTCGGTCATGCGGAAGAAACCGTTACCGCTCAGTGCGACATCCAGACCACGGTTAGTCGTGGTGGTGGTGCCGTCGCTGAAATCCTGAGTGATGGCGGCAACTTTCACGCCCATACCGGTTTGTGAACCGGCAAACATATCGGCAAAAGACGCGGTCGCTGATTTAAAACCGGACGTGGCGGAGTTGGCAATGTTGTTACCAATGACGTCCAGGTTTGACGATGCTGCATTTAGGCCGCTGACTGCTTGGGAAAAGCTCATGGTCTATTCCTTTATTCTCTGCATTCTGCACATTGCAGGGAGGTTGGCTGTTGGAATTCTTAAAAAGGTTTTATATGTTGCTGTGTGAAACGTAATGCAATTACAAAATCTGTCTTACATTGGCCAGCGTACTGCTGCCACGTACGCCGAGATCCAGCAGTGCGCCGGAACTGTCGTTAGTGACACCATTCACCAGCGCGTAATTTAGCGTGGTGGCCACCATCTGCTCGCCACCGCTGGTCGCGTTGACGCTGAAGCCGTAGCTGCCATCCGGTGCGGCAGTACCGTCGTCCTGCGTACCGTCCCAGGTATAACTGTGAACACCCGCAGTCTGCGCGCCGAGACTGATGGTTTTCACCACTTTGCCGGTTGCGTCGCTAATCGTGACGTTGGCGGTATCAACAGAACGTTCCAGCTCCAGACCAAACGGCGTGGTGCTGACTTTACCATCGGCGCTACCGACCAGAATCGCCTTGCCCGCGACCATCACGCCATGACCAATCAGCGAGGTCGCCTGTACAGACTGGTTACTGTTGATCTGGCCTGAAATGCTGCCGAGCGTGGTGTTAAGTTTTTCAATGCCGCTGACCGTATTAATCTGCGCCAACTGACTGGTGAGCTGGGCGTTGTCCATCGGATTAGTCGGGTCCTGATTCTTCAACTGCGCCACCAGCAACGTCAGAAAGTTATTCGACAGATCTTCTGCGGTCGATTTAGTGGTCGACGTGCCGGTCGTGGAAATGGTGTTGTCGGCGGTGTCGTTAATCGAGCTTAAAACTGACATAAGACGCTCCGTTATTGACCCAGTGTCAGGGTTTTCATCATCAACGACTTGGTGGTGTTCAACACCTCGACGTTGGCCTGATAACTGCGGGAAGCGGAGATGGTGTTGACCATTTCGCTGACCACATCCACGTTGGGCATTTGCACGTAACCTTTGGCATCGGCCATCGGGTTACCGGGCTGATACACCAGACGCATCGGGGCCGGGTCATCGATCACTTGTGCCACTTTTACACCACCGGTTTCCTGCCCGGCGGCGGCATTAACCTGAAATACCACTTGCTTCGCGCGATACGGCTGACCGTCCGGGCCGGTAACGCTGTCGGCGTTGGCCATGTTACTGGCACTGACGTTCATACGTTGCGACTGGGCTGAGAGCGCCGATCCGGCGATATCAAAAATATTGAGCATCGACATGCGGGTTATCCTTGAAGTACCGACATCATCCCTTTCACCTGGCCACCAAGCACGGTCAGGTCGGTCTGATATCGCACACTGTTATCGGCGAAGTTGGTTCGTTCACGGTCCATATCGACCGTGTTTCCATCCATCGACGGCTGATCGGGGATGCGGTACATCAGGTCAAGATCCGTGCCCGCGCTGGTAGAGGCAGGGATATGATGCGTATTGGTCAACGCAAGCGACATCCCGCTGCCGTTGGTACGTCCGGCTTCCATTACCTTCTGTAACTGGCTGGCGAAATCGATATCCCGCGCCTGATACCCTGGGGTATCCGCGTTGGCAATGTTCGCCGAAAGTATTTCCTGCCGTTGGGCGCGCAAGTTGAGCGCTTCCTGTTGGAACTGTAGTGCGGCGTTCAATTTGTCGAGCATGCGCCCTCCGCAAAATGGGAATTTGGAGCCGACAGCATAAATCTCCCTGTCAACAACCTATCGTGGGAATAAGCGCAAAATGCCACGCTATTTGTCGCATTGGGAAATAGGGGCTGCAGGTAGACTTGTCGTCAGAAGTGGAGATCCACAACGTTTTTATTGGCGGGCGAGGAGCGGAATGAACAAGCTGAGGATCGGGAAATTTAAACGGATACTGGGGTTGTGCCTTGGTTTGATACCTGCGCTGACGCTGGCTGCCCCCGTTAAACCGGTGGCGGTGTCATCTAATAGCGATACGCTGTTTGCCGGTCAGATTCAGCAGTTTTTCCAACAACAATATGCCAGCAGCGCCATGCAGGTGAAGACCATTATCACCACCCCTGCGGCCCGCCAGCCACAATGTTTGTCGCCGCAGTTTTCTCTGTCGCAGAACGCCCGCAGCTGGGGTAATGTGTCAGTAGCCGTGAACTGCAACGGACAGAAAAGTTATGTGCAGGCGAAGGTACAGGTCAGCGGCACTTACTGGGTTGCGGCAAGGAATGTCTCCTCCGGAGCCCATATCAGTGCCAACGATATGCAACAAAAAAGCGGAAGGCTGGATTTATTGCCGCCCCGGGTTATCATTGATAGCCAGCAGGCGCTGAACGCAGTCACGTTGCGCAACATTAATATCGGCCAGCCTTTGACGCTATCGATGCTGCGCCGTCCCTGGATGGTGCACGCAGGACAGCAGGTTCAGGTACAGGCGACCGGCAGCGGTTTCAATGTATCCAGTGCAGGTAAAGCCATGAATAATGCCGCCGCCGCTGAAAGCGTACGAGTCAGAATGCCGTCCGGCCAAATTGTTAACGGTACAGTAAGTGCGGATGGCACGGTAAGCATCGCGATTTAAATCAACCCTAATGCAGATCGCACTGGCTCTCCTCACTATGAGAATAAAGACTAAAGTTTTCCTGTGAAATGACGATAATCTAATATCAGCGCCTTATCCGGCGGCATTTTCGTATTATTTAGCGGGTTATCAGTCAACAGATCCGCCCTATTGGGAGAAATATTATGAGCATCGAACGTACACAGGCATCACAGTCTGTCAGCCCGATCAAACAGCGTGACCCTTCAGACGTGGCAGCCCCTGCCACTAAAAAAGAGAGTAACGCTGCGGCTCCGGTTAGTGGTACCGCCGTGACGCTGAGCGACGCGCAGGCCATCCTGACTAAGTCTACCTCTCAAGACATTAATACTGCCCGTGTGGAAGAGCTGAAACAGGCTATTCGCGATGGCAAACTGACGATGGATACCGGCAAAATCGCCGATGCGTTATTGCAAGACACCCAGGACTATCTGAAAAACATTTAGTGTGAAGGTTTTGCGTTGAAAGGTACTTATGTTGAAAGGTCATAAAGCCCGATGAATACTTTTATCAAGACCATGAATATGTTGGTTGAAACGTTGCGTGCTCTGGATTTGATCATCAATCATGAGCAGACCCTGTTATGTTCCGGGCGTGTCAACGGGGTGGCTTTGCAGCACATCACCGAGCAGAAAAGTTCATTGCTGACCACCGTAGACTATCTTGATAAACAGCGTCGTGACCACGATGTCAGGCTTAAGCAATCGGCACCCTACTTAGATCAGCACGGCATAGATCAACAGGGAAGTCGTCAGCACGAAATTGCTGACATGTGGGAGACTGTGGTGCAGCTAAGTGAAAGACTCAGCCACATTAACCGCCACAACGGCATGCTGCTCGATAAACAACTCGACTACAACACTCAGGCAATGGCGATCCTCAATGCCAGCCAAACGCAAAAATTGTACGGTCCTGATGGGCAGACTTCGGTCAGCGGACAAATCGTACGTAAGATTTCGGTGTAGTTACCCCGCAGCGTCCATCTTCAGCCCTGGGGATGAGAGATTTCCCCAGCGCACACTCATTTTGCTCAAAAAACAAACGCCACCCTCCATTTCCCGCTAGCGAACCCCAGAAAAACCGGTAATATGCCGTTACATAATGCGTTCTGACAGCGATTATTTCTCTGCCAGCAAAGCCCCCGCAGATTTGCAGATTTAAATAAGGATACTTGTGACTCTACCAGGAAACACAGGGCCTGCATGCACCCTATCCGTTCCGCTGATTCCACTAAAAATCATCGCTACCGGCGCGGCACTTCCGGCAACAAAAGTCACCTCAGCAGAGCTGGATCTGAGACTGGGTAAACCCGCCGGTTTTGTTGAAAAACGTTCCGGTATCGACTTCCGTTTTCACGGCAGTGACAGCGCCAGTCAGGTTGAATTGGCCGTTGCTGCACTGCGTGATGCGCTAAAGCGCCAGGCCATTGCTCCTGAGTCCATAGATTTGCTGTTATACGCCTCAGCGATCCCGGTTCAGGCACTGCCTTTCAGCGCAGCGCATGTGTTGAAAGCATCGCCGTTGAAAAAGGGCATCAGCAGTTTTGATATTAATACCAGTTGCGTCAGCTTTATCTCTGCTTTACAGGTTGCCGCCGGCCTGTTGAATACCGGCGCTTATCGACGCATAGCCATTGTCAGCGCCGAACTCGCATCGCGGGGGATCGACTGGGAACATGAAGAGTCGTCGATTATTCTTGGCGACGGTGCGGCCTGCGCCATTGTTGAACAGGGCGATGGGCAGAGCGGCATTCTCTCCTGCTTACTGGAGACCTATCCCGCCGGGATCGACTTATGTCAGATCCGTGCCGGAGGGACACGCCGCAACCCGCGCGCCGGGTTGGATAACAGTGATTTCCTGTTCCAGATGGACGGAAAACGCCTGTTCCGCCAGGCAGCAGCGCTGATTGAGGGATATTGGCAACGGCTGCTGTCATCCGCTGGCTGTTGCCTTGAGGATCTGGCGACAGTGATCCCACATCAGGCCAGCCACGTTTCACTGGAACACATGCGCCGCCGGTTAAACGTTCCTACAGACGTGCTGGTGGATATCTATCGTCAACATGGCAATCAGGTCTCAGCTTCCATTCCGACCGCCCTGCACTATGCCATCACCCATGACCGCTTCAAACCTGGCAGGCCCGTCGCTCTGGTGGGAACCGCAGCAGGTTTAACGCTGGGCGGTATGGTACTGATGCCGTGAAAATATTAGTGACGGGTGCGGCCAGCGGCCTCGGGCGTAACGCTACCGAATGGCTACTGGCGAAAGGGCATCAGGTGATAGCGACAGGCCGGGATCTGCGCCAGGGAAAAGAGCTGGTTCAACGGGGTGCTGAATTCCATTTCATCGATCTGGACTACGCCACCCCTGCGGAATATCTGTCACTGGTCAAGGGGTGCGAAGCCGTCTGGCACTGCGCGGCGAAGTCGTCACCCTGGGGGAGTGAGTCCTCATTTATGGTCACCAACGTCCAGGTTACAGACCGGCTGGCATACGCAGCCGGCCAGGCTGGCGTACCGCGATTTGTCCATATTTCCACGCCGGCTATTTACTTTGATTTCAGCCATCACACCGACATTGATGAGGATTTTCGTGTCAGGCGGTTTGCCAATTATTATGCGAAAAGCAAATTCATCGCCGAAGGTCATATCCAGCAACGCCAGCAACAATTTCCGCAGACCCATTTTACAATTTTGCGCCCTCGCGGCCTGTTTGGGCCGCATGACCGGGTGATTGTGCCGCGCGTATTACAGCAGATTCGCCAGCAAAAAGGGGTATTACGGTTGCCGCGCGGCGGTGATGCGCTGCTCGATCTCACGTTCTCGCTGAACGTGGTTGAGGCCATGTGGCTGGCAACGATTCAGGAGGCGCTGCCAGCAGGTGCCGCCTATAACATAACCAACCACCAACCTCAGCCACTGAAAGTCATGCTTCGACAGTTATTGGGGGAACATCTGGGAATCGACTTCAACATTAAGAACGTTGCCTATCCTCTGCTTTATAGCCTGGCAGCAAGTATGGAGATGGTGGCACGGTTTAATCAGAAGGAACCCATGCTCACCCGTTACAGTGTCGCTGCGGTCAACTTTGATATGACGCTGAGCCAGACGCGCGCTTCCAGCGAACTGAAGTATCAGCCCGTCTATTCCCTTGATGAAGGTATCGCCCTGACCGCCAAAGCCATGCAGCAAAATAAAAGAGGTTTCAATGGCTAACATCACAACGTTTGAGGTGGGTTACTGTCTGCATCCTGGCTGCATGGCGCTGAAAGGTGCCGGTTGGCGGGTGTGCAAATTTCCTGCCCGAGCCTGGTTACTGGAAGCTCAGGGGAAGCGCTGGTTGTGGGATACCGGTTATGCCGATCACTTTGAATACTACACCGCCAAGGGAATTTTCCGCCTGTACCGCAAAACGACTCCGGTACATTTTAATTCAGGCGATGCCTTATTTCGCCAACTGGCAAGTCAGGGGATATTACTGGCGGACATTCAGGCACTAATCATCTCCCACTTCCATGGAGATCATATCGCCGGTTTACGCGATTTCGCTGGTGTGCCTTCCATTTGCAGCGCTGTGGGATGGGAATCAAGCCGCTCACTACGCGGGTTTGCCGCCCTGAAACGTGCTTTCGTTCCAGGCCTGATCCCCGATGACTTTGAAACCGGCTTAGCATTTATGGAACGTTTTGAGCAGATAGCGCTGCCCGCTGAACTCGCCCCCTTTGAGCAGGGTTTCGCCTTACCGGGCAGCCAGCAAGAGATTATCCTGGTGCCATTGCCGGGTCACGCCGCCGGGCATATCGGCGCGTTTGTGCAAACGGAGCAGGGCTGGGTATTGCTGGCCAGCGATGCCGCCTGGTCCCCGGTCAGTTATCAACGTCTGCGGGGCCCGTCGCGGCTGGCGCACCTGGTGATGGATGATGTCTCAGCGTATTACCATACGCTTAACCAACTGCACCAGTTGTCCCTGGGCGGAAAAGTAGAGATCCGTCTGTGTCACGAGGGTGATTTATGATTTCGCTGACCACGCTCTGGCACTATCTGCGCACCCGACGTTTAACGTTTCGTGACCGCAACGCGCTGCTGGTCTGGCAACAGAAAAAACTCCGTCAGTTTGCCCGCCGGACACTCTCTCACAGCCCATGGTTTCGTGAATACCAACCCGCACATCATCATGACTGGCCGATAATGAACAAGGCGCTGATGATGGCCAATTTCAACCAAATGAATACTGCCGGGCTAGATAAAGAGGCACTGCTGGCCTGCGCGCAGCGGGCGGAACAAGACCGCGATTTTACGCCACAGGTGAGAGGTTTTAGCGTTGGGTTGTCTTCCGGCACCTCAGGCCAGCGTGGGTTGTTTGTCGTCAGCAATCATGAACAGCAGATGTGGGCAGGTGGAATGCTGGCAAAAATGCTGCCAGAGGGTTTTCGCCGTGGGGAACGCGTTGCGATGTTTCTGCGTGCAGATAATCATCTTTATCACAGCGTCAATAACCGCTGGCTGAGCCTGGAATTTTTCGACCTGTTCTCACCTTTCGACCAACAAATTGCCCGACTCCAGCAGTTCGCCCCAACAATCATCGTTGCCCCGGCACAGGTCCTGCGGCAACTGGCGCTGGCGGTAACGAATCAGCAGTTGAACGTAACGGTCAACAAAGTGATTTCCGTCGCAGAGGTGCTCACGCCACAGGATCATCAGCTGTTAGAACAGGTTTTTCATCAGGTTGGCGAAGTTTACCAGGCAACAGAAGGCTTTCTTGCCGCGACCTGTGAGCTGGGGACATTGCATCTGAACGAAGAATTTATTCACGTCGAGCCGGAGTGGATCGATGAATATCGCTTTGTTCCGGTGATCACCGACTTTACCCGCCATACACAGCCCATTGTTCGCTACCGCCTGGATGATGTACTGGTTAAACGCCAGCAACCTTGCCTCTGCGGCCGGGTAACGCTGGCACTGGAGCGCATTGAAGGTCGCTGTGATGACTGGCTGGTATTGCCAGGAACGGAACAAGAAGCAGAGAGAGTGATGTTTGCCGATGCCTGCAACCGCGTGCTGGCTAATGCGTTGCCGCTCACTGCCGATTACCGGCTGGTACAACACAATACGCGGGAATTGCACCTGCACAGCGACTGTAGTGATGCAGAACTTGAGTACTGTAAAACGCAACTGGAAAAGTATTTCGCGGTGCAGGGAGTCGATGTCGAGCTATTGCAATGGGTATTACA
Source organism: Ewingella sp. S1.OA.A_B6 (assembly GCF_049889095.1). Lineage (NCBI taxonomy): Bacteria > Pseudomonadati > Pseudomonadota > Gammaproteobacteria > Enterobacterales > Yersiniaceae > Ewingella > Ewingella sp. S1.OA.A_B6. Next base: position 1,356,329 of record NZ_JBLJFK010000001.1, read on the forward strand.
AGCAGGGGAAATCTCGCAGAATTTCATGCATAAGAAACGACGGATAATGCGTAGCAAGGAGACCCGCAATGCGTGATCGCTTATGGTACTTGTTGACAGGCTGGGGCGCCGTCGGCGTGGTTTACAACCTCACCGATACCTTGCAACGCTCAGGAACCGTGCTCTCTCCGTCATTTATCGACCAGATGGTCACCTTTAATCCCATCGGTATCTGGTTCTATTTTTCTTTTTTCCTGATTATTCCGCTGGCCTATCTGACCTGCCCGGTCTGGCGGTTACGCTGGCTACGCAATGCCATGGTGATCACCGCACTGTGTTCCGGTGCGGTCTATCTGCTGTGGCCAACCACCTTGCTTTACCCGACGTTTGTCCCTGATTCATCACTCAGCGCGAAAATGCTGGCCCAGCTTGTTCAGGTTGATTCAGCTCAAAACTGCCTGCCTTCACTCCACATGGCACTTACCGTATTAGCAGTGTGGGCCATGAGCCGCCGTGAACGTCCGCTAAGAACGGGGCTTTATCTGTTGTGGGGGCTGGCGATCGGTTTCTCTATTTTACAGTTGCGCCGTCATCTGTTTGTCGATTTACTGAGCGGTACAGCATTGGCAGTGGGCACCGGCGCGCTGTTATGGCGTGTTGTCAGACCGGCACGAACGACATCACAAGGAAAAATCCCATGACGGATTTGATTATTCCCATCATCTTTATGCTGGTTGTCGTTACGGGTGAAGCCTTGATATTACAAGTCATACGCAAAGAACCGGTGAACTGGCGTGACGTGATTTTTAACCTTAATTCCGGCCATATCATGCTGTGGCTTTTCCGTGGATTGGAGATATTTTGTTATGGAATGGTGGCCGCACATTTCAGCCTGAACGGGTTGAGTCACTGGCCTGCACCGCTGGTCTGGCTGTTTGCTTTGTTGGCATGGGACTTCGGTTTTTACTGGTTGCACCGTTTACATCACCGGCTTGGCGCACTGTGGGCAGTACACGTGGTTCATCATCAGGGGGAGCATTTTAATTTGTCTCTCGGGGTGCGTAATTCGTGGTACTCCTCCCTGACTTCAATTCCTTTCTTTATGCTGCTGGCTATTGTCGGCGTGCCGTTGTCCGTTTTTATCAGCGTGTCGCTGCTGCACTACACGTTACAGCTGTTTAACCATAATGCCCTGACCCCGAAGTTAGGTTTTCTTGAGAAAATATTTGTGACACCGTCACATCATCGAATCCATCATGTAAACGACCGTTTTTACTCGGATAAAAACTTCGGCGGCAGTTTTATTTTCTGGGATAAATGGTTCGGGACGTTCTGTCCGGCGCTACCTGAAGGCGATTTCAGCTACGGTGCAGGTAAAGAGCGCCACTCGGAAAACCCATTCTGGGCCAGCAATCAGCCCTTCTTCCGCTATCTAAAATGGCCCTTCCGCGCTAAGCAGAAAACAGCACAGTTTCACTGCTCAGTCGCCAGTTTGTTTATTGGCGCAATGCTGCTGTTCTCGCTGGTGATTGGCTATGTCTACCGGTTTGGCTACGGCTACGACACGATGGCCCTGCCGCAAATCAGTCTGTTTTTGCTGCTGGCGGCAGGGACTCTGGCGCTCGGCGGGATCTCAGAAGGTCGGCGCTGGGGCGTCGTGCTGTGGCTGGCCATCACCCTGAGCCTGCCGTTTATTTTCATCGCACTGCTGCACTGGCGTGATTCGTTTTGGTTGCTGATGATGCCGCTCGCTGCGCTGCACGCCGTCACGCTGGCATTAGGCCTGGGTCGCAGTCAGTTATCTCAGATAGCCAATCATGAGTAAATCATCAGAGATGCCGGTATTTATGCCGGACGGTGAACAGGCATTTCATCGCCAGTTGCACCGCGAAGCCCAGGCGTACCTTAAACAGCAACAGGATCACCGTTTCGCAGACGGTGCTCATCTTTGCAAAGCCTTGCTGCTGGCGCTGCTATGCGTTGGCGGCTACCTCATCTGTCTGACACAGCAAAGCAGTTGGGGCTTCTTCGGTGGGTATTTGCTGTTTGTGATGATGGGCATGTTACTGAACGTCAATGTTAATCATGACGCCTCACACAACGTGTTTTTACGCAGCCCACGCGCCAACCGAATTATTGGACGCCTGGTGACGCTACCGCTGGGTGTTGATCCGGACTTCTGGCGCTTACGCCACGTCGAGTTTCATCACCGTTACGCCAATGTAGAACACTATGATCTGGACACCGAAGAGAACGGCTTCTTCCGTCAGAGCCCTTATCAGCAGCACCGTGCTTATATGCGTTTTCAGCACCTTTACTGGCCGCTGATTGCTGCCCTTTCGCTGCCCTATATTGCCTGGATATTTGACTGGTCAGACAGACTGGGGAAAACGCCGCTGGCACAAAAAGGTGCCCTGCCAGGCAAGCGGGGCTGGTTCCTATTTACCGCCGCCAAAATAGGGCATCTGCTATTAGTGCTGGTGATCCCGCTCTGGGCAGCATATGCCCATGGTATCGGCACCGGCGTGGTGATTACCAGCTATGTGATCAGTCAGATGATTGCCTCATTGATGGTGGTATTTTTACTGTTGGGTACCCATTGGGCGCAGGCTGAGTTTTTCGATGCCCCAACCAACGGACGAATGCCACAGGGCTGGTATAAACATAATTTTGCCACTGCCTGTGACTGGCAGCCTTCACCGTTATGGCTGCAAAATTGGTTTGGTATGCTTAACCTGCATCTGACACACCATCTTTTCCCCGGCTGGCACCATCGCCACTGCCCCGCGCTGGCAAAAATCATTGCACACGTAGCCCACCAGCACGGCATGAATTACCGTTGTATCAGCTATCGTCAACTCATGCGCGAACAGCAGCAATTCCTTAAAGCCATGGGCAGCGGAAATGATCGGCGGACCGGTCATACGGAGAGTCCATGGCAGCCGAAGTAAAGGCCCCAACCTATCAGCAGCGTGACGATCTGGCCCTGCATCGGGATCTGATACAGGCAGCGAACCGCTATCTGCTCGACAAGAATGACCACCGCTTCGCCGATGGCTGGATGATCGGTAAATTACTTTTCCTGGTGGCACTTTGCGGGCTGTTTTACGGTTGGAGCCTGACGGCAGGCAGCACTCTGGGTTTTGCCTGCGGATATATTAGCTTTATTTTTACCGCCATGATGCTGGCAATAAATGCCGTTCACGATGCTTCACATAATGCTTTCTTTCGCCAGCAGTGGGCTAATCGGGCGCTCAACATGGTGATTTGTATTCCACTGGGGCTGGATCCGGATTGCTGGCGGGTACGGCACGTTGAGTGTCACCATGCGCACCTCAATGTGAAAGGTTTCGATCTGGATATCGAAGAAAACGGCGTGCTGCGCCAGACACCTTTTCAGCGAATAAAAGGCTTTATGCGCGCCCAGCAATACTATTGGCCGTTTGTCGCTGCCCTGACCTTCCCCTGCATTATCTGGTTTTTTGACTGGTATGACTGCGCCGGAAAGACCCGCGTAAAACCACGAATGCGTTACCATGGAGTGACCGGCTGGAGTATTTTCCTTACCGCAAAAGCCCTGCACCTGCTTTTGACACTCGCGGTTCCTTACTGGTTTCTTCGCCAGCAGGGAATGAGCGCCGAGGTGCTGCTGCTGTGCTATTTAGGCAGCCAGATGCTCTCATCGCTGATTTTTGTGGTGCTTATTTTAGGATCCCATTGGGCGATGGGCACTTTTTACGATATGCCTGCTGATGGGAAATTCAAACATGGGCGCTATCGCCATGTGTTCGCCACCACCATTGATTGGGTACCGCGTCCGCGTCAGGCTTCCTACTGGCTTGGAGAACTGAACCGGCATTTGACGCACCATATTTTCCCTAACTGGAATCATCGTCATTATTCCGCGCTATCAGACATTATTGCAGACGTCGCACCACGACATGGGGTGACATATCACTGCGTTTCGTTGGGGGATATACTGGCCGCTCAGCAGCGTTTCCTGCGAGCGATGGGACGGGGTTTACCTGCTGACGGACCATTAAAAACGCCGCATAAGCGACGTTCAAATTAACGATAATTCACCATCACCTGCTGGCTGACGATGCGCAGCGGCGGATTGAGCCTGCCTTTACCTTCGACATAAAACACCAGCCGGAAAGGGGCTTGTGCTGATTGACCGTAGAATGCACGGGTACTGCCACTGGCGGCATCAAGCTGAGCACAGCGATTATTGGTATTGCACAATCTGACCTGCAACCCCGCAGGTTGCGGGCCGAATAAGCGGTAGTTCCAACCAACAGATTCAATGGTTGCCGCTGGCGTTTGCATGACGGGCGAGCTGGCAGGTGGATTAAGCGCCGGTGCTGAACTCATCACGCCCCGGTTTTGCAGGGTCACGCCCTGCCCGCTGTCTGACCACGAACCTGAAGCAGCCAAGAGCGATGTTGACCAACCCACTATCAACAATCCTGCGCAAACCTTGCTCATGCTTATTCGCCTCCGATGGTCGCGGTCATGCGGATCTGCCGCGTGTCGCTCATTTCCAAATTCGACATCACCGCAATCTGCGGCAGTGAGCGCCGCAGGAAGCGTGAAAGTAGTGCACGTAATGCATGATTAACCAGCAGAACCGGCGGCGCACCGTTAATTTCCTGACGTTGTAACGCGGCCTGAGCCTGGGTCAACAGACGTTCAGCAAGGCCGGGTTCCAGCCCACCGCCGCCTTGTAATGCCTGCAATAGCAGGCGTTCAAGCGAGGTATCCAGTCCGATAACCTGCACCTCCCCAGTGCCAGGGAACCACTGCTGAGTGATGGCACGGCCAAGCGCCACGCGCACCACTGAGGTCAGTTCGTTCGGGTCATTCTGGTTTGGTGCATGTTCGGCCAGGGTTTCGATAATAGTGCGCATATCGCGAATCGAGATCTTCTCAGCGAGCAGATTCTGCAACACTTTATGCAGCGTAGTGAGGGTTACCACGCCCGGCACGAAGTCTTCGGTCAGTTTCGGCAGATCTTTGGAGACGCGATCGAGAAGCTCTTGCGTCTCCTGACGCCCGAACAGCTCCTGCGCATGCAGGCTTATCAGGTGGTTAAGGTGAGTAGCGACCACGGTACTGGCCTCAACCACGGTAAAGCCCTGAATTTGAGCCTGCTCCCGTAGCGCCGGTTCAATCCACACCGCGGCCAAACCGAAGGCCGGATCTTGTGTGATTTCTCCCGGCAATTCGCCTATCGCGTTGCCAGGGTTAATCGCCATCCAGCGGCCCGGATGCGCTTCACCGGTACCGATTTCAACGCCCTTCATCATAATGCGATAACCGGCCGGTGGCAGTTCGAGGTTGTCACGAATGTGGATCACCGGCGGCAAATAACCCATCTCCTGCGCGAACTTCTTGCGAATACTGCGGATACGCCCCAGCAGTTCACCATTCTGCGCATAGTCCACCATCGGGATCAGACGGTATCCGACTTCCATGCCCAGCGAATCCTCCAGCTGAACGTCAGACCAACTGGCTTCGACCAGCTGTTTGTTGTCGGTGTCGATTGGAGCCACTGCTTGGGCCACGGCCGGTTTTTGTTGTTGACCGCGGGTCCACCATGCCAGTCCAAGCAGACCACCGGTGAACAACAGGAACACGAAATTCGGCATGCCAGGCACCATCCCGAGCAGCCCCAGCACGCAGGCGCTCAGCATCATGACGCGCGGATTGCGGAACAGTTGGGTGACCATCTGTTCACCAACGTCTTGATTGGTCCCTACGCGCGTAACGATAACACCGGCCGCCGTGGAGATAACCAACGCGGGGATCTGCGCGACCAGACCATCACCGATGGTCAGCAGGGTGTAACTCTCTGCTGCGTGGCCAACATCCATATTGTGTTGCATTACGCCGACCAGCAAGCCGCCGACCACGTTGATGATCATGATCATCAAGCCCGCGATGGCATCACCGCGCACGAATTTACTGGCACCGTCCATCGAACCGTAAAAATCGGCTTCCTGGGTCACTTCGGAACGGCGCTGCTTGGCTTCATCTTCGCCAATTAGCCCGGCGTTGAGGTCGGCATCGATCGCCATTTGTTTACCTGGCATCCCGTCGAGCACGAAACGCGCGCCCACTTCAGCAATACGCCCAGCCCCTTTGGTGATCACCATGAAGTTGATCAACACCAGTATGATAAACACCACAATACCGATGGCGAAATTGCCGCCGACCAGGAAGTGGCCAAAAGCTTCGACCACCCGCCCCGCTGCTGCCGTACCGGTATGACCTTCCAGCAAAATGATACGGGTCGAGGCGACGTTGAGTGACAGACGTAGCAAGGTAGAGAACAGCAGAATAGTCGGAAATGCGGCAAATTCGAGGGTGCGCTGCGTGAACATCGCCACCAACAACACCATAATTGACAGCGCAATGTTGAAGGTAAACAGCAAGTCGAGGATAAACGGTGGTAACGGCAGCACCATCATCGACAGGATGATCAAAATCAGGATCGGTCCGGCCAGCACCTGCCACTGTGTGTCTTTAAAGCTTGGTAAGCGCAGCAGCGCAGCCAAATTACCCATTTATTTCTGTCTCTCCAGCAAAGTCCAGTGCTTCAGGCACGGGTAAACGTTCAGGTTTCTTCGGAGCCAATCCGCCTTCGCGCTTCCAGCGCTTCAGTTGATAAACCCACGCCAACACTTCTGCCACGGCGGCGTAGAGCGCGGCGGGGATCTGTTGGCCAATCTCACTATGACGATAAAGCGCACGCGCCAGCGGGGGCGCCTCCAGCATCGGAATTTTGTGTTCTGCACCCAGCTCTTTAATGCGTAAGGCGACGTCTCCCGCCCCTTTCGCCAGTACTTTTGGTGCACTCATTTTGTTTTCACTGTATTGCAGCGCCACCGCATAGTGAGTTGGGTTGGTAACAATAACGTCGGCTTTTGGTACATCGGCCATCATGCGCCGTTTGGCCATAGCACGTTGTTGCTGACGGATACGCCCTTTAACATGAGGGTCACCCTCCTGACTTTTGAATTCGTCGCGAATATCCTGCTTACTCATGCGCAGTTTTTTAATGTGCGACCAGATCTGCCAGAAGACGTCAAAGCCGACCATCGGCGTCAGTCCCAGCACGATCATCAGCCCGCAAAATATGATCATGTTCAGCGCTTCGCTCAGCGCCGGAATAGTCGGCTGGGCTATCAGACGCATCATCTCCGGCCAGTGATGCCAAAGATACAGACTGCATATCCAGCCAACAATGGTCGCTTTCAGAATGGCTTTCAACAGTTCAGCCAATACCTGACCGGAGAACATTCGCTTGATCCCGGCAACGGGGTCCATGCGACTGAATTTCGGCGCGAAAGATTTTCCGCTGAAGTTCAGCCCGCCCAGCAGTAAAGGTGCCGCTAACGCAACCAGAATCAGCCCGCCAATCACCGGCAGTAATGCCCACACAGCGCGGCCGAGTAGCGCGGCTATTTGTTGCAGCATCTGACGGTCATTACTAATAATATCGTGGTCGAAGTTTAGCCCCTGGGCGATCATCACCGCCAACTGACGGGCCATCGATTCACCGGACATCCACAGCAACGACAGACCGGCGCCCAGCATCAGCATAGACGTCAGTTCGCGCGAACGCGGGATCTGCCCCTCTTCTCGCGCTTTTTCAAGCTTGTGGGACGTGGGGGCTTCGCTTTTTTCGACATCGCTTTCTTCAGCCACCGGGGGATTCCTGTCTCTTCTGCGGGCATAATTTCACGCATAGCATGACAAAGCTGGCGAAGAGTCATGGATGGAACAAAGGGGATAAATAGGGGTTATTCATTTGATGAGGAAATTGCGCTTAAAAAACGCGCTCCGTTTACCCACGTTGGCAAACGGAGCGCGTAAGCAGGATGGCCTAAAAACCCAATGAATCCAGTAAATCATCAACCTGTTCTTGTGAAGCGACGACCCCGGCTCCTTCAGCCTTAAGCTGTGGACCATTGAGCAGCCCATCATTCTCACGCTTGGCTTTGGTTTTTTGTTCCGGAATATTTTCCACCAACACCATGAGGAGTTGGTTTTCAATCTCCTGCACAACGGTCATCATGCGTTTGATCACCTGGCCGGTCAGATCCTGGAAGTCCTGCGCCATCATGATTTCAAGCAGTTGCGCATTAGTGAAACTGGTGTGTTCCGGCACTTCTTTCAGATAACTGCGGGTGTCAGACACCAGTTCGCGAGCATCAGAGAGTTCGATAGGGTTTTCGAACCACTGGTCCCAGCGCGCATCGAGCTTTTTGGCGCCAGACTCCAGTTTATTCTGGCGCGGCTGGGCGGCCTCAACACAGTTCAGCGCACGTTCAGCCGCCTGAGCGGTCATGGTGACGACATAGTCCAGACGATCGCGTGCATCGGGAATGGCCTCCGCCGCCTGCGCGATAGCCTGATCCAGTCCTAACTCACGCATGCTGTCACGCAACATGCGAGTCAGTTGCCCAATGCGGGTAATGATATCGCCCGCGGTTGCCGCATCATTTGCGGGCATAGTTATTGCTGCAGGATTTACGTTATTCATGTTCACTCCTACATGCCTAATTTTTCGAAAATTTTACCGAGCTTCTCTTCCAGCGTTGCCGCCGTAAATGGCTTCACAACATAACCGCTGGCCCCGGCCTGCGCTGCCGCCACGATATTCTCTTTCTTCGCTTCGGCAGTCACCATTAACACCGGCAATTTAGCCAGCGTCGCGTCACCACGGATGGTTTTCAGCAGATCAAGACCGTCCATGTTTGGCATGTTCCAGTCAGATACCACGAAGTCAAAGCCCCCAGCACGCAGTTTGTTCAGCGCATCAACGCCGTCCTCTGCTTCTTCAACATTCTGAAAACCAAGCTCTTTAAGCAGGTTGCGCACGATGCGACGCATGGTAGAAAAGTCGTCTACAACCAAAAAACGCAGGTTTGGATCGGCCATTTTTTTGCTCCTAAAATTCTGTTTCGTTCAGCCCTGTACGGTCTGAAAATTAAATACGTAACGCCTGTCCAACTGATATTTGTGTCAGCATGCGCTGGCTGATTTGGCTGAGATCCACCACTTCATTGACCCCACCAGTGGCAATCGCCTCACGCGGCATCCCAAACACCACGCAACTGGCTTCGTTCTGCGCCAGGGTATAAGCCCCGGCACGATGCATCTCCAGCATGCCGGCTGCGCCGTCATTGCCCATTCCCGTCAGGATCACCCCAACGGCATTGCGCCCGGCGTACTGCGCCACCGAACGGAATAACACGTCAACCGACGGACGATGGCGATTGACCGCCGGGCCGTCGTTCAACTTAATTTGATAGTTAGCGCCGCTGCGGGCCAGCTCCATATGCCGGTCACCTGGTGCAATATAGGCATGACCCGGTAATACGCGTTCGCCGTCTTCTGCTTCTTTCACCGTGATCTGACACAGTTTGTTCAACCGTTCGGCGAATGAACGCGTAAATCCCGGTGGCATATGTTGGGTGATCATCAGCGCCGGACAGGTCGGTGGCAGCGGTTGCAACACGTGGCGGATCGCTTCGGTACCGCCAGTCGATGAGCCAATAGCAATAAGCTTTTCACTGCTGAGCAGCGGCGCACAGCTAAGCATGCGTGGCTGCTCAAGATTGACGCTCTTGTTCAGTCGTGCTTTCGATGCGGTGCGGATCTTATCAGCAATCAGCTCACTGTAGGCCAGCATCCCTTCACGAATACCTAACTGCGGTTTGGTCACAAAATCAATGGCGCCCAGCTCCAGTGCCCGCAGGGTAATTTCCGATCCCTTACCGGTTAGCGAAGAAACCATCACCACAGGCATCGGACGCAATCGCATCAGTTTCTCAAGGAAATCCAGACCGTCCATGCGTGGCATTTCGACATCCAGCGTCAGGACCTGCGGATTGTATTTCTTGATCAGATCACGGGCCACCAGCGGATCGGGCGCCGTAGCAACCATTTCCATATCGGGATGACTGTTAATAATCTCGGTCATCAACTGGCGCATCAGCGCCGAGTCATCGACACTTAATACTCTGATTTTATTCATTACCTCTCCTTGGCGAGGCCGTAAACTGTCTGGCCACGCAAATAAAACTCCCGGCTTATCTGGCTGAAGTTTTCGGAATGTCCCGCAAACATCAGACCGCCAGGCTTAAGTAACGGAACAAATCGGCGTAAAATCGCCTCCTGTGTTTCTTTATCGAAGTAGATCATTACGTTACGGCAAAAAATGGCGTCAAAGGGTCCATTGAGCTGCCACTGGCTCGCCAGCAAATTGAGCTGCTGAAAAGCCACCATTTGCGCCAGTTCAGGTCGGATGCGCACCAGACCGCTGTGTGGCCCGGTACCTTTGAAAAAGAATTTCTGCATCTGTTGCGCGCTCAACGTGCGCAACTCCTCCTGTCGGTAAACCCCGGCGGTCGCCTTTTCCAGTACCTGCGTATCAATGTCACTGGCCTGAATTTTACAGGTCGACATGCGTGGCCCAAGTGCTTCGCTCAGCGTCATCGCTATCGAGTAAGGTTCTTCACCAGTAGAGGCCGCCGTACTCCAGACGCTGTAGTTATTCGGCCGTGAACGGGCATGTTCGGCCAGAATCGGGAAGTGATGTGCTTCGCGAAAAAATGCCGTCAGGTTGGTGGTCAGCGAATTAATAAACGCCTGCCATTCCGCACTGTTGATATCACTTTCCAGCATGGCCAGATATTGGCCGAAATCATTAATCCCTAATAGCCGTAGACGACGCACCAGACGGTTATAAACCATTTCTCTTTTGTGGTCCGCCAGCACAATACCAGCACGCTGATAAATCAGTTCACTGATACGGCGGAAATGGGTATCCGATAGCGGTAAACGCTGGATCATCTGCGCCATAATTGACGTGTTGTCCAGTACCTGATTTGTATTAGGATTGGGCATCAAAATTTTTCCCAGCGACCCGGTTCTTGGCCTGAAGCTAAGGCTTTTACGGGCGAAAATGACGCGGTGGATGCCTGGCGCGGTATACTTTGCGCGATGCCTGTTCCGCGTGAAGCCGGATTTTTATCTTCTGCGGCCAGCCGGAATACTGACACGACCTCAGAAAGATGTCCTGATTGTTGTTCCAGTGCGTGAGCGGCAGCGGAAGCTTCCTGAACCAACGCAGCATTCTGCTGAGTGACCTGATCCATCTGTATTACTGCTACCGATACCTGTTCAATACCCTTGCTCTGTTCATCAGAGGCGGAAGCGATTTCACCCATGATGTCAGTCACGCGGGTGACCGAACGCACAATGTCATCCATGGTATTACCGGCCGATTCCACCAGCGCCGAGCCTTGTGTCACACGGCTGACTGACTCATCGATCAGCTCTTTGATCTCTTTGGCGGCTTGCGCGCTGCGCTGCGCCAGACTGCGCACTTCACCGGCAACCACCGCAAAACCACGGCCCTGTTCCCCGGCGCGAGCAGCTTCTACCGCCGCATTGAGCGCCAGAATATTGGTCTGAAACGCGATGCCGTCGATAACGCTGGTGATCGCGCTGATTTTCTTTGAGCTGCCGGCAATATCGTTCATGGTCTTCACCACGTTGCCGGTCAGTTCGCCGCCCTTCTCTGCCGTATTGGACGCGTCGCGCGCCAACTGGGTAGCCTGGCGGGCATTTTCAGCGTTTTGTTTCACCGTAGCGGTCAGTTGCTCCATGCTGGCAGCGGTCTCTTCCAGCGAAGAGGCCTGCTGCTCGGTGCGAGCGGAGAGATCCTGGTTACCGGCGGAGATCTCCTTCAGGCCGCTGAATATAGCTTCTGCGCCGTGACGAACCGTGCGTACTGTATTAGCCAGCGATGCCTGCATTTCCTGCAGGCTGGCAAGCATCATTCTAATTTCGTAACGACCTTCAACGGCAATAGGAATCGAGATATCACCCGCACCGATGCGATCAAAATGGCTGCGCATTTGGTCCAGTGGGCGGAACAGAATACGGCGGGTGATCACCAGCGCCAGTAAAGTCATCACCAGCAGCAGGATCACCACGGTTACTGCACTTATTACTACGTGCTGGTAAGAAGCGGCGGTTTGATCTTTTACCTGGTTAAAACGGCCGCCGACATAAGTGGCATAGTCGGAGACATCTTTTTGGAACTGGTCCTGATATTTTTGCGTCGGGCTATCAAGAAACCCCTGCATATCGCCTTTCGAAAGCAGATCATTGAGCAGTTGCAGCATGTCATGCAGTTGCTGATAACTGGCCTGATTGACTTTGGTCAGTTCAACGGCACGCTCAGTTCTGCGCGGCTGAGCCAAAAACGTCTGATAAGATTGCTCGGCGTTTTTCAGGCTCTGGCGGGCATCACCCATCAGCCCGGTGACACTCTCCTGCGGCTGCTTGAGTGCCAGACGCGTGGCGGCCCGGTTTAGCGTATTGCGCGTTTGCAACATCGACGACCAACTCTGATTTAACGCATCACGCTGTTCGGAGATGCCAGCGATATGTTCAAAGTTGGATTTATCCGTATGCGCGGCCAGTAGCGCCAGACCACTGCTGGCGAGTTGCATCACAAAGAATACAAGTAACAGTAATAATAAGCAGGTGGACACACGGATATGCTTAAACATGGGGTGAACCTCTTGTTGCGTCAGACCTGACCGGCGCTTTTTTCTAATTGTTCTGACTCTGCTCTGGTGCAGGCCGCGACAGTGCCGGCCTGCGAAACGGTGTGACTCAGAAGGTTTCCCAATTTTCGGTCAAATTATCTGAAGCTCTGCCTGTACCGGCTTTTGAACCTGACAGGTTCGGAGTTAACAAGGCTAATTTGTTGGTCGATAATGAGTTCTGGCGCACCGCCTGATTTTGGTGTTGGCCCAGGATGAACACCGCAACTGACTGAGTTAATAAGCTGGCTTGTTCTTCCAGTGCAGCTGAAGCCGATGCGGACTCTTCCACCAGCGAGGCGTTCTGCTGGGTGACGCGGTCCATTTCAGTAATAGCCTGTGCAACCTGTTCAATTCCACGGCTCTGCTCGTCGGACGCAGAGGTAATTTCACCCATAATGTCGGTCACGCGGGTTACCGCGCTCACCATATCGCTCATAGTTTCGCCGGCGCTTTCGGCCAGGACGGAACCGGTATTGATACGACTGACTGAGTCATCGATCAGCCCTTTGATCTCTTTCGCGGCCTGGGCGCTGCGCTGTGCCAGACTGCGCACTTCACCGGCGACCACCGCAAAGCCACGACCCTGCTCACCGGCACGTGCAGCTTCAACCGCAGCGTTCAATGCCAGAATGTTGGTCTGGAAAGCAATTCCGTCGATAACACCCGTAATGTCGGTTATTTTCTTCGAACTGGCAGCGATTTCATTCATAGTTTGCACCACGTTGGAAACCACTTTTCCGCCTTTCTGCGCGGTTTCTGACGCACTCAGTGCCAGTTGACTGGCCTGGCGGGCATTTTCGGCATTCTGTTTCACCGTCGCGGTCAGCTGTTCCATACTGGCGGCGGTCTCTTCCAGAGCAGAAGCCTGCTGTTCGGTACGTGATGAAAGGTCAGTATTACCGGCCGAGATTTCGCTCGCGCCACTGTAAATCGCATCGGCACCATGACGTACACCGGAGACGGTACGGATCAATTCGTCCTGCATATCGCGAAGACTGTCGGCCAACTGGCCGATTTCGTTACGGCTGGCGACCGTTATCTCCTGCGTCAGGTCACCCCGGGCGATGTGACGGATATTCTCAACCAGCGTGCGCAGCGGGCGCACCAAAATACGTTGCACGCCAAACCACGCGAGTACGATGAACAAAATCAGCACCGCAAGAATCACACCCAGCACCCACACTGCATGGTTGAAGGAGTTTTCGCTGACATGCACCGCGCCGTTATACAGGCGGTCGTTCTGGTCAATGTAGGTGACAAAGGCTTTTTCAAATCCGTCCTGATATTGCTGAGTCGGTTGTTCAAAGAAGTCATTGATGCGACCTATGCCAATAAGTTCAATCAGCTCGTTCAGTGCGCCGTTAAGCACTTCATATTTCTTTTTCACTTCTGCCGCGTACGCCGGGTTCTGGCTGGCATCAACAGGCATCTTTAGATAATTGGCGTAATGTTCAGCGGCAATGTTTAGATCTTTTTGCGCAATGTCAGTCAGTTCTTTTACCGTCGCACCGTTGCCCATCTGGTTGGCATCAAGCATGAAGCGGATACCCGCACGGTTCAGGGTGTTACGGGTTTGCAACAGATACACCCAGCTGGCGTTCAGCTCAGCCTGTTGTAAGCGAATTTGTTGGGAAGTGGTGAAGTTGTCTTTATCGGTTTTCAGCGACTGGAAGAACAGTCCGCCAGAAATCAACTGTAAGGCACCGAATACCACGAGTAAGATCACGATAGCTGTGACCACTTTTATACGGTTAAACATGTTGTCCCTTTCTTAATGTGATTCATCTAAGAGGGTTATCGGCAGGGGAAGTGAGAACTTCATACCGCTTTTGAAAAAGCGGTGGAAAATTTTGTTTCAGCTTTTGGAAAGCTGGCAAATTTCGTTTTAATTCAACTTAAAGGCCTTGGGTTGCCACCCAAACTGGCTTTAAGAGGCGCCTGTCGCGGCGCCTCTTAAAAATCTCCGGCTCTTTTAAAAACAGCAGCTGCGCAGGTCACAATGGCCGTGTTTCAGGTATTACAGCTATAGCCGTAAAATGTCAGCCCTGCGGGCTTCCCGGCTGCGGGTTCGAGCCAACGGTAAAGACGTTGTCTCTCCACCAACTTGCCGGTGACATTTTGAACACGGCCGAAGCTTTTCTAAATTCAAATTCAAATTCAAAAACGTAGGGTGTTCGTCTTTTAAAAAGGCGTGGGCCGCATTCAAAAATGCCGCCGGAGGAGAGGTGGAAAACCGCGCATCATTTGGCGCGGGTTGGAACCCGAACGGAGGGAACCGCAACGCGGCGGTATTTTGCGGTTATCTCGTTGGTCCCTGAAACACCGCCATCCCGATTCAGCGATAGCGCGCAGTTAAAAGAGCCGGGATTCTTAAGGGTGGCGGCGATAAGCCACCCTTAAGGCCAGTTTGGGTGGCAACCCAAGGTTTTGGTCGGTGTGGCCCGACGCCCACGACCTTGAAGTTGAAGTTGAATTTAAAAGCGCTCGTGGGCCGCCCGCCCACTGGCAAACGTTATACTTTCGCCACACTCTCAAGAAGTGCCATTTCTTCGCTGCTCAGTAATTTCTCAATATCAACCAGAATCAGCATACGCTCACCCAATGAGCCGAGGCCGGTCAGGTATTCGGTGGACAAGGTTACCGCGAATTCAGGGGCCGGGCGGATCTGCTCCTGGGTCAGCGATAGCACGTCAGAAACGCCATCAACGACGATGCCGACGACACGGTTTTCAAAATTCAGCACGATCACTACGGTATTTTCGTTGTAGACCACATTCTTCTGGGCAAATTTCACCCTCAGATCGATGATCGGCACAATCACACCGCGCAGGTTAGTGACACCCTTAATAAACGGCGGGGTATTGGCAATACGCGTGACCTGATCGTAACCACGAATCTCCTGCACTTTCAGGATATCAATGCCATACTCTTCATCAGCCAGTGTAAAAATCAGGAATTCCTGTCCTACAGTTTCATCCGCCATTTTCGCCACGGTTGCAAGTCCTGCCATGTTAATCACCCTTCAATCGGTCAGATATTGTTTAGCCTCCCCAATTTCAATGGTGAGGCGATGCCTGAAGTTATTTTATTATGCCGCAGTCGCATTCACTGCGCGTTTATCGCGGTTCAGCGCCTGAAGAGCCGATACATCAACAATCAGCGCCACGCTGCCGTCGCCTAAAATGGTAGCGGCAGAAATACCCGGTACTTTGCGATAGTTACTTTCAAGGTTCTTCACTACCACCTGATGCTGACCAATCAGTTGATCCACCAGCAATGCGTAACGGCGTCCCGCACTTTGCAGGATAACGACAATGGCCTGCGTGGCTTCAGTTTTGGCCTCAGTGACGTCAAAGACGTTATAAAGCTCGACCAGCGGCAGGTACTCGCCGCGTACCTGGAGCACCCGCTCACCACCGGCCAGTGGATGCAGATCTTCGGCCAGCGGTTGTAGCGACTCCATCACCGCATTCAGCGGCAGGATAAATACCTCGTCACCCACTTTGACCGACATACCATCGAGAATAGCCAGCGTCAGCGGAAGCAGGATGCGGATAGTGGTGCCTTTACCCTGTTGGGAGTGGATTTCAACGTGACCGCCCATCTCCTGAATATTTCGTTTAACCACGTCCATGCCAACACCGCGGCCGGAGACGTCAGTCACTTTTTCTGCCGTAGAGAAGCCCGGCGCGAAAATCAACATGCCGACCTCTTCGTCGCTAATGTTTTCGCTAAGATTCATTCCCTGCGATGCCGCTTTAGCGAGGATCCTCTCACGGTTCAGACCCGCACCGTCATCGGTCACTTCAATGCAGATATTGCCGCCCTGATGTTCCGCAGAGAGGGTCAGATTACCCGTCGGATTTTTCCCATTGGCAATACGTACGTCTGCGGTTTCGACACCGTGGTCTAGGCTGTTACGCACCAGGTGCGTTAACGGATCGATGATCCGCTCGATCAGGCTCTTATCGAGTTCGGTTGAGCTGCCGAGCAGGGTTAGCTCAATCTGCTTGTTGAGCTTGCTGGCGAGATCACGCACCAGCCGCGGGAAGCGGCTGAAGACGTACTCCATCGGCATCATACGAATCGACATCACCGATTCCTGCAAGTCGCGGGCGTTGCGCTCAAGCTGGCCCATGCTGTTTAGCAGGTCGCTGTGCGCTACCGGATCCAGCAGGTCTGAACGCTGAGCCAACATCGACTGAGTGATCACCAGTTCGCCGACCAGGTTGACCAACTGATCGACCTTCTCAACCGCTACACGAATACTGGTGGATTCAGGGGCCTTAGGTGCCTGGACCTTATGCTGTGCGACATCTGGCACGGCGGTCAGAACCGGCGCTTCGCGAGGTACAACCACCGCAACGTCGGCCACCGAGATAACGGCCACCGCTTTCGGTTCCTCATCCGGCACATCGTTGGCGGCACTGCAACTAAAGCTTATCTGTTCAGGTTCAATCACAAAGCACAATACGGCGCTGATATCATCTTCGCTGAGTGTAGTGATGAGCGTTACTTCGACGCTGGTCGCAGTTTGCAATGGATCCTCAACGTCGCCCAGATTGCCAAGCTCTTCGAGCATGAGCGGAATTTCCGCCTCTTTCAGCCCAGAGAGACAAATACGCATCCCGCCTTTGACAGTGGGTATTGCTGCGCCGATGGCCAATCCGCCAGACACCCCGTGGAGATCCGCTGCCGGCGTCCCCTGCTGCTGAACTTCCAGAGCGAGTTGGCGCAAAGCGGCGCAAATGTATTCAAAACTCTCGGCATCGGGAGTCCGGGTGGATTTATACGCGTCCAGTTGCTCCTGCATAATGTCTTTCGTTTCCAAAAACAGGTTGATGATGTCGGTGCTCAGGCTCATTTCTGCACGTCGTGCGCCATCGAGCAGGTTCTCAAGTAAATGCGTGGTCTCTTGCAGAACCGAGAACCCAAACGTAGCAGCCCCCCCCTTTATCGAGTGTGCCGCGCGGAATATCGCGTTAAGTTGCTCGATGTCAGGTGCCAGCGGATCGAGCAACAGCAGATGCTGTTCCATGTCCGCCAGTAGTTCATCTGCTTCATCAAAAAACGTTTGATAAAAATCACTAATATCCATGCTCACGTGATCACCTCTGCTGTGAATCGCGGCTTGCCGGTGAAGCCGGTTGCGCCGTGACGTCGGCGGCGGCAGGAATTGCCGTCGTCGGTCTGTCAGGCGGGGAAGAAACGACCGGTTTCACCGTCTCATTCTTGGGTTGTTGTTCTGTCGAAGGTAAAGACGTTGCCGGTATTGACGCGCCAGGCTCTGGCTCTTTAGACGTCAGGTGTGGTGTCAGTGCTGGCGACGTTTTGGCATTAGGTACTTCAGGTGCGGGCACTGCGTCATTACCCGGCATCATTTTTTTCAGTTGCCCGGCGTTGCTGATGTTAATCGCTTCGCCTTCACTGTTTTCGCGCTCAATCGCTTCTTCAGCATGTTTGTTAAGAACTAAAATGCTGATACGGCGGTTGATAGCATCTCCAGTCGGATGATTTTTCAACTGCATGGTTGATCCCAACCCCATTACACGCAGAACTTTTCCTTCGCTTAGTCCACCGGAAATCATTTCACGGCGTGAAGCATTAGCACGGTCAGCCGAGAGTTCCCAGTTGCTGTAGCCACGTTCTCCCATCGCATAGGGCATGTCATCGGTGTGGCCAGCCAAACTTATCTTGTTCGGAAAATCATCCAGAACCGGCGCAATTGCACGCAGGATATAGCGCATGTAAGGCTCTACCGTCGCGCTGCCGAGTTGGAACATCGGGCGATTCTGACTATCGATAATCTGGATGCGCAGCCCCTCTTCTGTCAGGTTGATCAGCAAATGGGGGCGCAAATCCTTCAGACGCGGGTCCGAGATAAGCATCTGCTCGAGTTTTTCCTGCAAGCGTTGCAAATCACCGGTTTCACGCATAGCGCCCTCAGACTGGGTCATTTTATGAACTTCACCCTCCTGCTGTGTCGGGTCATCGCCGCCGCCGGGGATTGGGCTCGTCGCGTCACTGCTACGCGGACCGTTAGTGATCGCCACCGCCAGAGGAGTACGGAAATACTCGGCAATCTGTACCAGTTCTTTTGGACTGGAGATCGAAATCAGCCACATCACCAGAAAAAATGCCATCATGGCCGTCATAAAGTCTGCATATGCAATCTTCCATGTGCCTCCATGGTGCCCACCGCCGTGCTTGCCCTTTTTCCTTCGCACTACAACGATGGGATGGCTCTGATGCTTCATACTTTCTCTTCTTCCGCTTGCTTGTTAGGCGATTTGGCCTGGCGAACATGTTCTTCCAACTCAACGAAGGATGGACGTTCTGCGGTATAAAGCGTCTTACGACCGAACTCCACCGCGATTTGCGGCGCGTACCCATTCAGGCTGGAGAGCAAAGTCACTTTGATGCACTGCATCATTTTGGTATTTTCGGCACATTTCTGTCGCAGCACCGACGCCAGAGGAGAAACAAAACCGTACGCCAGTAAAATACCGAGGAAAGTCCCGACCATCGCATGGGCAATCAATGCACCCAACTCAGCAGCAGGACGATCCGCCGCCGCCAGCGTATGAACGATCCCCATAACAGCGGCCACGATACCGAAAGCGGGTAATGAATCCCCGACCAGTGCCAGGCTATTCGCTGGCACCTCACTTTCCTGCTCGTAGGTTTCGATTTCTTCGTCCATCAGGGCTTCAATTTCGAATGCGTTCATGTTGCCGCTGACGATCAGGCGCAGATAGTCAGTTAAAAACTCGACTAAATGTTTATCGGCAAGAATCCGCGGATAATTAGCGAAAATATCGCTCTCCTGAGGATTATCGATATCATTTTCCAGTGACAGCATGCCTTGCTGGCGAGATTTGGCCAGCAAGCGATAAATCAGCGCCATCAAATCCATATATGTGGATTTGTTGTAACGGGAGCCACGGAACAATTTCGGCAGTGCGCGCATCGTCGATTTAATGGCTTTACCGTTGTTACCCACCAGAAATGCACCGACCCCGGCACCGGCAATAATCACCAGTTCTGCCGGTTGGTATAATGCGCCCATCTCGCCGCCGACCATCATGAAGCCGCCAAAGACTGAGCCAAGGACCACGATGTAACCTATTATCACTAGCACGATGATTCCTTAATTCGATATAGCTTTTGGGTATAAGACATGGTGAGGTTAGACGCGAGGTGTGATGTCTCAGCCGTCGTGAAGACGTCAGTAACAACGAGGGATGTTAGGGGATGAAGCAAAGAATGACGGTGCTGCCATTCTTTGCTTTCTTTTCACTTTTTGCTTTTCACAGCATATTTTCCTATGAAAAGTGTTGAAGCCCACATCATCTCAAACCGCGCGCTTGACCTGTTCGTCCAGCTCTTGAGATGTAATATCGGCAACTTGCGGGGAAAGTTTACGTCTTTTTACTGCACGGGATGGTGGTTGGCAAAGACTGCAGACAAAACCGTGACGAGGTTGATGCGCATGAGTAATAAATGAGCCGTCGCAGCTGTTGCAGGAAGAGAGTTGCAGCATGCCACTGTCGACAAAGCGCACCAGCGTCCAGGCTCGGGTGAGTGCCAAAATAGGCGCTTCACCGGGCTGTTCAGGGCATTGTTCCAGGTACAGACGATACGCCATAATGACAGCTTCGACGCCGTTACAGTGCCCGCTTCGCAAAAGAAAAGAGTAGGCGTTGTAGAACATCGATGAGTGAATGTTTTGTTCCCAGGTCATGAACCAGTCCGTCGAGAACGGCAACATCCCTTTCGGCGGCGGGCTGCCACGCAACTCTTTATAGAGTTTAATTAATCGACCACGACTTAGTTGTGTTTCACTTTCCAGCATCTGTAAGCGGGCACCCAGCGTGATCAGTTCCATCGCCAGCTGAATATCCCGGGCTTCCTGAACGATACTTTTTACCACCGGTTTAGCAGTGGCCTCTTTTGACGCTGAGGCTTTTGTCAGAGACATAGTTATGCCCTTTTCTTAGGAGCACTGCTGTCCCTGGATGAAAGACCTTTCAGTAAATGGCTTGATAACAAGATACCCGTATGAATTTGCTGCAAATCATCTACCCGTGATTCCTGCGTCAGACGTTGAATTGTTTTGCTGTCGTCAAAACGGAACTGGCACAACAACTGATTCGTTTCAGCCAGTTTTACCATTTGCGGTAAGGTCAAGTGACCTAATGCGTCAGCCATGACATCATCAATTCCCAGCCGGAACATCGCTGAGGCCTTTTCATCGTTAATTAAACGCTGTGCTAAGAGCAAATATGACAGGTTGATGTCATATATATGTTTAAGCAAGTCAGACATGCTTCTATACCCCATACCACCAGCTGTGAATTCAAAGCTGGTTGATAGATATAATCCGCGCCGCGGAAATCATTCCGGCATAACAGGGATTTTTACTATCAAAACAATTGGCCCATTGGACGATGGACTTCTTTTTTCAAAGAAATGTTCTGCGACGATAAACGGTTTTATCCCGCGGATGTCACTCACCGCCAATACAAAGTAGTTCCTGATGTAAATCAAATATAGTGCGATAATTTCACGTCTAACTAAATTTAATAATTATCAATTGAGTCGAGCTGGCAGGGTCCGTTGCTATGATTGCGTGTCGTTCTGTGAAACGCTTTTACATACATTTATTAGGATTATTCCTAGTGCTGCGCAAATGTAACCCCGAACCATCGTCACATACAATCTTAACGCTAACTCATTTTAACAAAAGTGTGATCCATATCACAAAAATAAAATTTACTTTCATCAAAAAGCAGCACTTAACCTAAATTACTCGCTCAAATTACAACCAAAAGTAAAAACACGTCTTAAAACAGCCCTATCAGGCCACTTTTTATCGCCATTATTAGATCATTTCCTACAAACGCCATTAAAAGCCAAATTGAAAGACACAAACACCAAGATGATGGGATAAATGCAGTCTTTAACACTATAAATTTAATATTTATAGATATTTTGTATAAAAACAGAAATTTCGCTTTAAATCCTCCTCTGGACGCATGTAGCGTGATTTGAGATAAAATGCGGCATGAATTCAGAATAAAAAGTGAAGAACTGGTGAGAAACGTGCAGCCTTTGCAAAGCATAAAGCCAAGGTATGTAACAGAAAATGTATGTATACGGAAACTTCTGCACTGAGAAAAATACAGAAGCATTGGTTATGTAACAGTTCAATTTGAAGAGTAATTTTTCTCTATATTCACTATCGGCATCCATGTACAAAACTTTAGGTATTGGGCTTATAAAAGTGATTTATGTTTCTCAATTAAAAAAAACAAGATTAATATTCATCATGTTGCTATCGATTCAATATAAGAAGTACGTTTGATGTGCAAAAAGGACTACTATATGTCGCAACCACAGTGAAAGAAGGTGTATTCCTTTATATTAGTCACAGTACGTTATAAATATATTTCATCAAGACGCCAGGTAAAATAGAACAGATATTGATCATTTTATGGAGAGATGAGCTGAGATATAAAGGAGGAAGGGTTTCTTACGTTTTTACTGATTGCTTTAAATAGCCTGCAAATTATATCTATATAAAACGGCAAAATTAATCAGCAAAACCCATCATCATTAAGGCTATTCGTTATGATGGGTTCTGCAATGATTGATCAACTGATAGGCATCAGTTCAGGATCAGGGTGCTGATACTCAAATCCCAGTTCTTTGCAAATGCGGTTGCCATCGATGAGTTTACCTCCCCCGTCGCCTTCAACAGATTCAGCAAAATGAGGTTCAGTTAAACCAAGCTGGCGGGCCAGTGCCGGGTAGAAATGCTGCTTCTGCGGATGTAACGGCGCGCAGAGGTTATAGGTATGTCCGCCTTTAGGCAGGCTCAGCAGCAGGATCATCGCGGCAATAACGTCATCCTGATGCACCAGATTGACACCATAGTGACCACCCTGCACATTGATTTTACCCGCCATAAAACGTCCCGGATGACGGTCAGAACCCACCAGACCCGCCAGCCGCAGCACATCAACAGAGGTATTCGGCAGCCGGTGGAACCAGTTCTCCAACTCTTCGAGGACCTTTCCGCTGGGGGTCACAGGACGTAGCAAGGAATCTTCACGCATCGTCCCACTGCCGTCGCCATAAATGGAGGTTGAGCTGGTAAAGATGATGCGCCTGACATTATGCGCCAGCGCGCTATCCACCAACTGCTGTACTGCCTGGAAATAAAGTTCGCTCCCTTCTACTGTTCGGCGAGCCGGCAAGGTGATAATCAGCGCGTCGACATTTAACAATGTATCGAGATCTGCAGCCTCGCACTGCATTTCCGGCAGAAAGACTAGCGGATAGCAGTCAATGCCGCACATCCGTGCGGCTTCTACACCGTCAGGCGTGGTTTTGCTGCCAACCACCTGATAGCCTTTGGCGTTCAGTGCCATTGCCAGTGGCATACCCAGCCAGCCCAGCCCAACTATTGCGACTTTTTTCATACTCAACTCCATCCTTTGCTTGTCATGCGTTCCTGCATGATCAATGCCGAATTGTTTTTAGTTTAGCAAATTAGCGCCACGAGGACGTTCAGAGAACGTCCTAACACGTCAGGTTTTTTACACAAGTGTTAGCGACTTTGTCTGGCAGCGGCAGTATTCATATCATTGATGAAACTCGCACCCTTTATAAGAAAAATTTATCCCCGGAAAAAAAGGTTGCACTGCGGCTATCGGATAGTTTAGTTTTACCGGCATAAGTTTCGCTATCTGGCGTATTCACTTCAAGAGAAACAAACATGAACAACATTCTGATCAACCACCATCATCACCATTACCCTGACTAGTCTTGCAGGCGATTGGTGCTGGGAGACTGTTTAGATCTTCCAGTGGCGCAGAATGTAGAGAGAGCCCCCGGAAGATATCTTCCGGGGGTTTTTTTTTACCTGCAATTTGAAGTCCGAATGACTTATATAATTACGCAAATATTTAACCATTACAGCTAACAAACATAAGAAAGGTCGAGGTCATCATGTTAGATAAATCACGTTTACGTATAGCAATGCAGAAGTCAGGTCGCCTTAGTGATGAGTCACGCGAACTGCTGGCACGCTGCGGGATCAAAATCAATTTGCAGGAGCAACGCCTGATCGCCTTCGCAGAAAACATGCCTATCGATATTTTGCGCGTGCGTGATGACGATATCCCCGGTTTGGTGATGGACGGCGTTGTTGATTTAGGCATCATCGGCGAGAACGTGCTGGAAGAAGAGTTGCTCAATCGCCGGGCGCAAGGCGAAGACCCGCGTTATTTCACGCTGCGCCGCCTGGATTTCGGTGGCTGCCGCCTGTCGCTGGCGACTCCACTGGACTGCGAATATACCGGTCCGCAAAGCCTGCAAAAAGCCCGCATCGCCACTTCCTATCCACATATCCTCAAGCAGTATCTGGACAAACAGGGCGTTGAGTTCAAATCGTGTTTGCTCAACGGCTCTGTTGAAGTGGCCCCGCGTGCCGGTCTGTCAGATGCCATTTGCGATCTGGTTTCCACGGGTGCAACCCTTGAGGCTAATGGTCTGCGCGAAGTAGAAGTGATTTACCGCTCGAAGGCCTGCCTTATCCAGCGTGACGGCGAAATGCCGCAGGAAAAACAGCTGCTGATTGACCGTCTGATGACCCGTATTCAGGGCGTGATTCAGGCTCGTGAATCAAAGTACATTATGTTGCACGCGCCGAGTGAACGTCTGGATGAAATCATTGCCCTGCTGCCAGGCGCTGAGCGCCCTACTATTCTGCCTCTCGCAGGCGATCAACAACGCGTTGCGATGCACATGGTCAGCAGTGAAACGCTGTTCTGGGAAACCATGGAAAAACTGAAAGCGCTGGGTGCCAGTTCGATTCTGGTCCTGCCAATCGAAAAAATGATGGAGTAAGGCCATGCAGCCAAACGCGTTTACCACCCCGATTGACTGGCAGCAATGTGACGAACAGCAACGTCGCGAGCTGCTGACCCGCCCGGCGATCTCGGCCTCGGACCGCATCACCGAGTCGGTTACTGAGATCCTGCGCCGCGTGCGCACCGAAGGCGACACTGCTTTACGTGAGTTCTGTGCAACCTTTGATAAGACTGACGTAGGCGATATTCGCGTTACGGCGCAGCAGATTGAAGCGGCATCCGCGCGTTTAGGCGATGACGTAAAACAAGCGATGGCGCACGCCGTTCGCAATATTACGACCTTCCACGAAGCGCAGAAGCTGGCGGTGGTGGATATTGAAACGCAGCCGGGTGTACGCTGCCAGCAACTGACCCGTCCCATTCAGTCGGTTGGGCTGTATATTCCGGGCGGTTCTGCACCGCTGGTTTCTACCGTATTGATGCTGGCAACACCGGCGCACATCGCCGGTTGTCAGCGCGTCACGTTATGTTCACCACCGCCGATTGCCGATGAAATTCTGTATGCCGCTAAACTGTGCGGCGTGACGGAGGTCTATCAGTTGGGAGGCGCGCAGGCCATTGCCGCGCTGGCTTTCGGCACCCAAAGCGTACCGAAAGTGGCAAAAATCTTCGGGCCGGGGAATGCCTATGTCACCGAAGCTAAACGTCAGGTGAGCCAGAGCCTCAATGGTGCGGCCATCGACATGCCAGCTGGCCCGTCTGAAGTACTGGTGATCGCAGACAGGGGTGCAACGCCGGACTTTGTGGCCTCTGATCTGCTGTCACAAGCCGAGCATGGCCCAGACTCACAGGTGATTTTGCTGACCCCCAGTATGGAAATGGCCGTCGCCGTCGCTGAAGCCGTTGAACGCCAACTGGCGCAGTTATCCCGCAAAGAGATTGCCCGGCAGGCGCTGGAAAGCAGCCGCCTGATCGTTGCCAAAGATTTGGCGCAGTGTCTTGAAATCAGTAACGCTTATGGCCCTGAACATTTGATCCTGCAAACCCGTGAACCGGAAGCGCTGGTCGACAGCATCACCAGCGCCGGGTCAGTGTTTCTTGGCGACTGGTCACCGGAATCCGCCGGGGATTACGCCTCAGGCACCAATCACGTCTTACCGACCTACGGTTACACGGCAACCTGCTCCAGCCTCGGGCTGGCGGATTTCCAGAAACGAATGACCGTACAGCAACTCACCCCGCAAGGGTTACTCGGTCTGGCTACGACGATTGAAACGCTGGCACAGGCTGAGCAGCTAACCGCACACAAAAATGCCGTGACGTTGCGTGTTAACGTACTGAAGGAGCAAGGATTATGAGCAACGAAAAAAATCTGAGCATTCAGTCGCTGGCGCGTAAGAACGTGCGCGAGCTGACACCTTATCAGTCGGCCCGTCGCCTGGGTGGCAATGGTGATGTATGGCTGAACGCTAACGAGTATCCGATCGCACCGCAGTTTGAACTGACCGCCCAGACCTTCAACCGTTACCCGGAATGTCAGCCGGTGCTGGTGATTGAACGTTACGCGGCCTACGCCGGGTTAGAGAAAGATCAGGTACTCGTCAGCCGTGGCGCAGATGAAGGGATCGAGCTGTTGATCCGCGCTTTCTGCGAGCCAGGAAAAGACGCCATCCTTTATTGTCCACCGACTTACGGTATGTACAGCGTCAGCGCGGAAACCATCGGCGTCGAAGGCCGTACAGTTCAGGCTAAAGAGGACTGGTCGCTGGATTTACCGGCCATTGAAGCTGCGCTGGATGGCGTCAAACTGGTCTATGTTTGTAGCCCGAACAACCCGACCGGTAATCTGATTGATCCTGACGACCTGCGTGCGGTACTCGAGTTGACCCGGGGCCGCGCCATTGTCGCCATTGATGAAGCTTATATTGAGTTCTGCCCGCAGGCCTCGGTGACAAGCTGGCTAAAAGAGTATCCACACCTTGCGGTTTTGCGCACGCTGTCAAAAGCCTTCGCGCTGGCCGGTTTGCGCTGCGGCTTCACCTTAGCCAACAGCGAACTGATTGCCTTATTAATGAAAGTGATCGCACCTTACCCGCTTTCCACGCCGGTTGCCGACATTGCCGCACAGGCGTTAAGTAACGAAGGTCTGGCCGTGATGCGTGCTCGAGTGGCAGAGATTGTTGAAACACGCTCATGGCTGACACAGCAACTAAAACGCTGCGACTGCGTGGAACAGGTATTCACCAGCGAAACCAATTACCTGCTTGTTCGCTTTACCGCTTCAAGTCAGGTATTTAAAACCCTCTGGGATCAGGGCATTATCTTACGTGACCAGAACAAACAACCGGGGCTTTCCGGCTGTCTGCGCATTACCGTTGGCACGCGCAAAGAGTGCCAACGGGTGATCGACGCACTGCAACCGCTGCCCGGGATAAGTCAGCCCGCCGCCACCATGAATAATGAAACAGCCCCAAGCAAGGAGCCGATGTGAGCCTGAGCCCGTTAGTACAAAAGATCTTATTCATCGACCGCGACGGTACGTTGATTAGTGAACCGCCTGAAGATTTTCAGGTAGACCGTCTGGATAAACTGGCATTCGAGCCGGGCGTGATCCCCGCACTGCTGGCGTTACAAGTTGCCGGTTTCAAATTGGTGATGATCACTAATCAGGACGGCCTGGGCACCGCCAGTTTCCCGCAGGAGACTTTCGATCCGCCGCACAATCTGATGATGCAGATCCTTAGCTCACAGGGGGTGATATTTGACGAAGTGCTGATCTGCCCTCACCTGCCGGCAGACCACTGTCGCTGCCGCAAACCAAAAACCGAACTGGTAAAAGGTTATCTGGAAAGCGGCCTGATGGATGTCGCTAACAGCTATGTGATTGGCGACCGCGACACCGATATTCAACTGGCGGCCAATATGGGCATCGTCGGTTTGCGTTACCAGCGCGGTATGCTGAACTGGGCTGCCATTGCCGCGCAGCTGACTTTGCGCGATCGTTATGCGCACATTAATCGCGTGACCCGTGAAACGTCCATCGAGGTGGACGTCTGGCTGGACCGCGAAGGTGAAAGCAAAATCCGCACCGGCGTCGGCTTCTTTGACCATATGCTAGATCAGATTGCCACCCACGGTGGATTCCGCATGAATATCGAGGTCAAAGGCGATCTCTATATTGACGACCACCACACCGTGGAAGATACCGGGCTGGCGCTGGGCGAGGCCCTAAATAAGGCGTTGGGTGACAAACGTGGGATCGGCCGTTTCGGCTTTGTACTGCCGATGGACGAATGTCTGGCGCGCTGCGCGCTGGATATTTCCGGTCGTCCGCACCTCGAGTATAAAGCCGAGTTTAACTATCAGCGTGTGGGCGATTTGAGCACGGAGATGGTCGAGCACTTCTTCCGTTCTCTCTCTTACGCAATGGGCTGTACGCTGCACTTACGAACCAAAGGTAAGAACGATCATCACCGTGTTGAAAGTCTGTTCAAAGCCTTTGGCCGCACCTTGCGCCAGGCTATCCGTGTCGACGGCAACACGCTGCCGAGTTCGAAAGGAGTGCTGTGATGAGCGTCGTCATTCTTGATACCGGCTGTGCCAATCTCTCGTCGGTAAAGTATGCGGTACAACGTTTAGGTTATGAGCCCAAGGTGAGCCGCGACCCGGAAGTGGTGCTGCGAGCTGACAAACTGTTTTTACCGGGCGTGGGAACCGCGCGCGCCGCCATGGAGCAGCTAGAGCAACGTGAACTGATTGAGCTGATCAAGGCCTGTACTCAACCAGTGCTGGGCATTTGCCTGGGGATGCAATTGTTGGGTTCCGGTAGCGACGAGAATGGCGGCATCAAAACGCTGGGGATTATCGACCAGCCGGTGCAACGTATGCAGGATCGCGGATTGCCGTTGCCGCACATGGGCTGGAATCAGGTGATCGCCAATGCGGACAGCCACCTGTTCCGCGGTATTGATGAGAACGCTTATTTCTATTTCGTCCACGGATATGCGATGCCAATATGCGAAAACACCTTGGCTCAAACGCTGTACGGCGAGCCGTTCACCGCCGCCGTGGCAAAAGACAACTTCTTCGGCGTGCAGTTTCATCCGGAGCGTTCCGGTGCCGCGGGTGCACGACTGTTGCAAAATTTTCTGGAGATGTGAGCACCATGATTATTCCCGCTTTGGATTTGATCGACGGTAGCGTGGTGCGTTTGCATCAGGGTGATTATGGCCAGCAGCGCGATTATGGTAGCGACCCGCTGCCTCGCTTGCAGGATTATCAACGCCAGGGCGCAGAAGTTTTGCATCTGGTCGATTTGACCGGTGCTAAAGATCCCGCCGCGCGCCAGATCCCTTTACTGAAAAAACTGCTGGCGGGCGTCACGGTACCCGTGCAAGTCGGTGGCGGTATTCGCCATGAACAAGATGTAGAAGCTCTATTATCGGCTGGCGCAACCCGCGTTGTTGTGGGTTCAACGGCGGTAAAAGACCCTGAGCTGGTGCAAGCCTGGTTCAGCCGTTTTGGCGCCGATGCACTGGTACTGGCATTGGATGTGCGTATTGACGCCAACGGCGCTAAAAATGTTGCCATCAGCGGTTGGCAGGAAAACTCCAACGCCACGCTGGAACAGGTGGTCGAGCAATATCTGCCCTTTGGCCTGAAACATGTACTTTGCACCGATATCTCCCGCGATGGCACGCTGGCCGGTTCCAACGTTGAGCTGTACCGCGAAGTCACCACGCGTTATCCGCAGGTCGCCTTTCAGGCTTCCGGCGGTATTGGCTCTCTGGATGATATCGCTCAATTACGTGACAGCGGCGTGGAAGGCGTGATTGTCGGGCGTGCATTGCTCGACGGTAAATTTAGCGTGACGGAGGCAATTTCATGCTGGCAAAACGGATAATTCCCTGTCTGGACGTCAAAAACGGCCAGGTAGTAAAAGGCGTACAGTTTCGCAATCACGAGATCATCGGTGACATTGTGCCACTGGCAAAACGCTACGCCGAAGAAGGCGCAGATGAACTGGTATTTTACGACATTACTGCCTCTTCTGATGGGCGCGTGGTGGATAAAAGTTGGGTGTCGCGAGTGGCGGAAGTGATCGACATTCCGTTCTGTGTGGCGGGTGGCATTAAGAGTGCAGAAGACGCGGCGCAGATCCTGCAGTTTGGCGCAGATAAAATTTCCATCAACTCGCCTGCACTGGCAGACCCAACGTTGATAAGCCGTCTGGCTGATCGTTTCGGTGTACAGTGCATCGTTGTGGGCATCGATACCTGGCATGATGCAGAGTCAGGCAGTTATCAGGTTCACCAGTTTACCGGTGATGAAGCGCGTACCAAGGTTACCACCTGGCAGACACTGGACTGGGTAAAGGAAGTACAGGAACGTGGCGCAGGTGAAATTGTACTGAATATGATGAACCAGGATGGCGTGCGTAACGGTTATGACTTGCAGCAACTGAAGCTGATGCGCGACGTGTGCCGCGTGCCGCTGATTGCTTCGGGCGGTGCGGGAACACCCCAGCACTTCCTCGACGCTTTCCAACAGGCGAATGTTGATGGCGCTCTGGCGGCATCAGTGTTCCATAAACAAATTATCAATATCGGCGAGCTGAAAAGCTTCCTGGCAGAAAATGGCGTGGAGATCCGCTTGTGAGTAACGAATTTGTAAATAATGGTCGTTTAAGCGAACAACAGATTAGCCTGCTCGACTGGGAAAAAGTCGATAATCTGATGCCGGTGGTTGTACAGCATGCGGTGTCTGGTGAAGTGTTGATGATGGGGTATATGAACCAGGATGCCCTGAGTGTGACGCAAGACTCCGGCAAAGTGACATTTTATTCGCGGACGAAACAACGCCTTTGGACCAAAGGTGAAAGCTCAGGTCATTTCCTCAATCTGGTCAGTATCTATCCGGATTGCGATAATGATACCCTGCTGGCGCTGGTGAATCCGATCGGCCCGACCTGCCATCAAGGCACCAACAGCTGCTTCCACCCTGCCGCCACCGACTGGGGATTCCTGTTCCAACTCGAAGAATTGCTGGCATCACGTAAAAATGCTGACCCTGAAAGTTCTTACACCGCCAAACTCTATGCCAGTGGCACCAAACGTATAGCGCAGAAAGTGGGTGAAGAAGGCGTGGAAACCGCACTGGCGGCTACGGTCAACGACCGTTTCGAGCTGACCAATGAGGCCTCAGATTTGATGTATCACCTGCTGGTGTTATTGCAGGATCAGGATTTGAACTTTAGTACCGTGATTGAGAATTTGCGTCAACGGCATAAGAAGTGATTTTTAGCTGATTCAAATAGCAAAAAGGCCGGTTTATTTACTAAACCGGCCTTTTTTATCTTTCAGAAATTATGAACGAAGAGAATAATTCCTCACAGCGTTACGTCCTAGCACGACTATCGCGCCAAGAATAAAACCGCCCAAGGCACCCAGTATGAGTATCAGCGGCTTCTTCGGACTGTCCCGGTGAAGTGGCAGATTTGGTTTCATCACATAACGGAAGGAGTAAGTTGAATCCGGTTTCGATTTTAACGCGCTGATCGCTAACAATGACTGGCGGGAACTGTAGTACGAATCATCTAAAGGTAAGGGGCGCGTAGCTTCATTCTTAATGATTGAAGAGAGCGCATCGCTGCCAAGAACGAACAGCGTATCTTCAGACAGCGTTTCTGCCTGCTGTACCTTGGTGTTCTTAACGTTCGACTGCTCAGCAACGATCAATGCCTGATTAAGGATTTCCAGACGCTTGTCCTTCCTCTCCTGAGCCACCTTCTCTTTCGTTGCTAAATCCTCTTTCAGATCGCCGATTTTAGAGTTAATGCTAATTTGCAAGTCATCGTCGAGCTCGTTGACTACGCGCTTATTGATCTGCTGGATATAGGTCGTCAACGTTTTCTGCGCCTGACCCGCAGTTGCAGCGGTAAAGTTTATTTTAATGGGTGCCAGCTGATCTTTGACTACCGAAGTTATCGTTAACTTTTCCGGGTCAGGCTGATTATTAAGTTGTTCTGATAAAGCTGAAGTCGCAGCATTAAATCTTCCAAAAAAACGCTGTTGAACGTCAATGACAGTTGGCGCATTAGTCGGATTTTGGCTATAGAGGACTCCCATCGCATTGTTATAGTTCGCAACCTGACCTGAGTCCGGGTAGGTAAGAATCGCTTCAGAAGTCCATTTTTCTTTGGCAACAAACAAATAAACGACTGCTAGAGCCAGCGCCAAAATCATACAGATAATGATAGTCAATTTACCACGCCAAAGTCGTATAAAAACATCAACTAAATCAATAGATTCATCCGGTTGACTGCTGCGACTTTTGTTCACACTGTTGTTATCTTGATTCATGATCACCCTAAGAAAAAATTACTTATAAACAATTGTATGCATGAAGTTATTATAGTCTGCCGGGTTAAGAAACACCTAACCTAAAGCCAGACATTTCGATCAGATTACACCGAAATTTAACCGGTTCGTTAGTTCGCAAATTTCAAATCATCTGCAGTTGAATCAGGTTTTGAGAGGAAAATAAAAACGACCCGCTTAGAGGGTCGTTTAATAAGACATTGAGAATAACCCGCTTTAACTTAGTCCAGCCACTCGGTATGGAACACGCCGTCTTTATCGATACGCTTGTAAGTATGGGCACCGAAGTAGTCACGCTGTGCCTGGATCAGGTTAGCAGGCAAAACCGCTGAACGGTAGCTGTCATAATAGTTGATCGCAGCAGAGAAGGTTGGCGTCGGGATACCGTTCTGCACGGCATAGGAGACCACATCACGCAGCGCTTGCTGATACTCATCAGCGATATTTTTGAAATACGGTGCCAGCAGCAGGTTAGCGATAGATGCATTTTCAGCATACGCATCGGTAATTTTCTGCAGGAACTGAGCGCGGATGATACAGCCAGCACGGAAGATCTTGGCGATTTCGCCGTAATGCAGATCCCAGTTATTCTCTTCTGATGCCGCTTTCAGCTGTGAGAAGCCCTGTGCATAAGAGACAATTTTACCCAGATACAACGCACGGCGGATTTTTTCGATAAATTCCGCTTTGTCACCATTGAAAGGTTTAACGGTTGGGCCTGTAAGTACTTTAGAAGCCGCAACGCGTTGGTCTTTCAGGGACGACAGATAGCGAGCAAAGACTGACTCTGTGATCAGCGTCAGCGGTTCACCAAGATCCAGCGAGCTCTGGCTGGTCCATTTGCCGGTACCTTTGTTGGCCGCTTCATCCAGAATCACATCAACCAGATATTTACCTTCTTCATCTTTCTTGGTGAAGATATCTTTAGTGATGTCGATCAGATAGCTGTTCAGCTCGCCTTTGTTCCAGTCAACAAAAGTGCTTGCCAGCTCTTCATTGCTCAGGCCCAAAGACTGTTTCAGCAATGAATACGCTTCTGCAATAAGCTGCATGTCGCCGTATTCGATACCGTTATGAACCATCTTAACGTAGTGACCCGCACCGTCTGCACCGATGTAAGCCACACAGGCTTCACCATCTTCGGCGCGAGCAGCGATTTGCTCAAGGATTGGGGCAACCAGCGCGTAAGCTTCTTTCTGACCACCAGGCATGATAGATGGGCCTTTCAGTGCGCCCTCTTCACCGCCGGAAACGCCGGTACCGATGAAGTTAAAGCCTTGCTCAGACAGTTCGCGGTTACGGCGAATGGTGTCTTTATAATAGGTGTTGCCGCCATCGATCAGGATGTCACCTTTATCCAGATGAGGAGTCAGGGATGCGATGGTTTTGTCTGTTGCTTCGCCTGCTTTCACCATCAGCAGGATGCGGCGAGGTTTTTCCAGCGAGTCAACAAACTCTTCGACGCTGTAGTGTGGAACCAGATTTTTACCCGGGTTTTCAGCGATGACTTCATCAGTCTTGTCGCCAGAACGGTTAAAAATGGAAACGGAATAACCACGGCTTTCAATGTTAAGCGCGAGGTTACGGCCCATGACCGCCATACCGACAACGCCGATCTGTTGTTTGGACATTAACAACTCCTGTCTGAATTGGTTGATTGCCCAGCTTTACGACTAACCCTTTGTTATATTGGGGTTAATTTGCTCTGAGCTATACAAATGGACACAAGCATTGTACATGAGAATGGCAAAGGGGGAACATATTGCAGCGATCACAAAATGCGATACGCAACTTTAAGCCTATGCGAAGTAAAGTGACAACGCTTTCAACATGGAACCTATCAATTTCTCAATTGTGGTTCGCCAAAAATGATAGCTGAATTTATGATTTACTCGTGGATTACCTGATAGAATACCTTTCTTTACAAAAAAACGTTAAATCATGATTGCTAACATACAATACCTTAGATTTTTTGCTGCTTTTTTGGTGATTTATGCCCATGCAAACCTGTCGGTTTATGGTATTCCACCTTCAATAACTAACCTTGGTGGCATCGGCGTAGACATATTTTTCATCATTAGTGGTTTCATCATGCCATTCATCATATACGGTGGATTGCACAAAGATGGTATGGTACCCAAACTATCTCCTCTGGGATTTATTAAGCGTAGAATTACCCGAATATGGCCTCTTTATTTTGTCACGACACTTGCCGTGGTATTCATATCTTGGATGGAAAGTTCTAACTTAATATCTCAACCAACCGAAGATTTTGCTTACATTTTCAATTCCTCTCGTCTAGATTTAATGTGGTTCGTGAAAACGATGACTTTCACGAACTTCGATAAACCACCAATTCTTGGTATCGGCTGGACACTTCAGTTTGAGTTCTTATTTTATTTTATTCTGGCTGCAATGCTGGCATTAAGAGTAAAAAAAGCAAACTCGCTTGAAGTTTACGCAATTCTTACATTTGTTATTTTCGGTATGGGTAACTCCATAGCTCACGGTGAAAACAAAGTTCTGCTTACGCTTTCCAGTCAAATGTTTATTGAGTTTCTTATGGGAATGTACCTTTACCGCTTGTACTCTTCAGGATGCATTCTACCTAAGTGGCTGGCATGGCTTGGCCTTATATCCTTCTTTCCAATTTTTGCATTCGTTAATTCAGGTATATTACCCTACAACGAATACTCTCGCGTTCTTACATGGGGGATACCGGCATTCATTTTAGTATTTTCAGCGCTAAGTTTGGAAGGGAAAATACCACGTTACAGAATTTTTTTGCTCCTCGGTGATTCCTCTTATAGTCTCTACCTTTCACACGGAATTGCAGCGCCAATTTTTTTATTCGTATGGACTCATTATGGCCTTGAAAACACCATTGGAATAACCGCATACGTCATTATCTATTATATTTTTTGTCAAGTTATTGGTCTTGGTAGTTATACCTTGATCGAAAAGCCCTTGAATAATTGGATAAAGAAAAAATCTTACGGAAAAAAACAATGAAAAAAAACATCTTAGCTGCCTGTTTGTTAGTATCCATTAATTCTTATGCCGAACTACCTAAAGCAAATGATACATATTTATCATGCACTGAAGTATCTTGCAGTAACTATATTGTCAACAAATTCAACATACACCCTTCTTTTTTTGGTGGTACGTATGTTTACGCTGAACCAGTATATGCCTCTGTAGAATACAAGAAAGAAAAATTAATGTTCAAACCAACTTCTTCAGTTATGGTTTTCAATCAAACGACCAGTGTTCTATACCGTAAAAATAAAGATTTCGTTTACCATGGTAGCTCGATTACATTCCCGACGGATAGTGCGGTACCCGTGGCACCTGCTGGTTTTAGTAAACCACTAAAAGAAGATAAAAAATTTAACGTCAAAGTAAATACGGAATATCAAAATTATCAAATACCGGTATCCTATAAAAAGAACGGCCATTTGAATTTAAAAATGTCAGGCAGCATAAGTGATTTGCGTAAATTAATAAAAGAAGAGCCTGACATTAAAGTAACATATTACGGAGACAGTATAACGTTTGGGGCTAATGCAACAGACATATACTCAGCCCCTAACCAGCCGCCATTTGTTGGCCTTGTCTCTGCTTATCTATCAATGTTCAAAGGAGGAGGATACCACTGGTATAACCCATCAGTACCTGGCTGGAATACTAATAACGCCGTTTCTGATAATACTGGACGCATGTTGAAGCTTGATTCAAATATTTATGTCATTTCTTTTGGTGTAAATGATAGCAATGACGTAACTCCAAAAGAGTTTATCAAAAACATAGAGTTTTTAATAAGAGAAATAAAGAATAAAAATAAAAATGCCCGTATTGTCCTTACTTCCCCAATCAGACCAAACCCAGAATGGGTTCTTCCTAAAAAAGAATATTTCCAAGGATACAGCAATGGATTGAAGGCGCTATCGCTAAAGTACGAGCACACAACATTTATTGACATTACGGATGTTTGGAACCAAATACTTAAGAGAAAAAATATCTGGGCTATAACTGGAAATGGGGTAAATCATCCTGGTGATTTTGGTCACCGAGTGATTGCTGAGGCTTTACTCACTACTATGCTTGGAAGAAATTTTTATTAATTAAATGCTGAATGGACTTTGCTAAATAACTAAATAAATTTTATTTAGCCTATTAATAACATTCCAAAGAACAGCTTTACAGGTGCGCAGACGCTCACAGAACTTATCCCCAGGCCACCGAAAATCAAGAGATCACAGCCCATGAGACGTCTGCTGTGCCATGACGATCTGCGACATAAGAAAATAAAAATGATGAACAGGTAAGATCAATGACTGACGAAGGGATACCTACCGCAGTCAGTCGCTGGCGAAGCAAAGGTTTACGAATACTAGAAATGAAACACGTCTTACAGCTGCTGTTCAGTGGTCATCTAACGCTACGTTATTACAATACCTAGACTGGTGGGACTATGGACATGAACCGTGCATTAAACAAAATAATGTTGGCCGGCATCCAGAAAGTATGCGAGTTGTATGAAGAAGTGGCTGACAAGGAATACTTTATCTACATCTGATTTTTTAACAAACCACTCTTTAGTAGAAAAATAGAGAAATGCAAACCTAATCAAACAATTAGATTAATTTAAAAATCAATGATGTACTAAATTTTATTAGGAAAGTGAGGCAACTCATAAATACATCTTGGATTTATTTTTTTTGATTAAAAACATGATAATATAGTGCCAAAATTATGACTTATGATGTCTAAAAATTACATATAGCTCAATCAGTTATATCGAATCAAGCTTATTTAAAACCGTTCTGACAATGGAAAACACATTAATGAAAAAAAAATTAACGGTATCGATCTTAGTATCGCTAGTGGCATTCAACATACAGTCAAGCTCTGGGAATGATAAATGCAATTTCTTGTGGGGTACAGCAAGCTCAGCATATCAAGTTGAGGGAGGATGGAATCTTGATGGGAAAGGCCCTTCGAACTGGGACTATTTCACGCATAACAATGTGACTAAACACGTAACGGGTAAAAGTGAAAATGGAGATATTGCCACAAACCAAATATCCCGTGATGTGTATATTAAAGACATTCAACTGATGAAAAAAATGGGCGTAAATGCCTATCGATTTTCAATTGCTTGGTCTCGTGTTATGCCTGACGGTGTTTCGGTCAATCCGAAAGGTATTGAATACTACCAAAAATTAATAAAAGATTTAAAAGATGCCGGAATAAAACCAATTATCACACTCTATCATTGGGATATGCCACTGACCTTGTACAAACAAGGTGGCTGGTCCAACCCCGCATCACCGCAATGGTTCAGCAATTACTCAAACTTAATCTTTAAGAATTTCGGAAAGGATGCTCCGTACTTCATCACCTTTAATGAACCTGAAGGTTATATATTTACTCTTTCACCCTTAGTAGATAATTTGGTTTCAGCAACCCCTGAAGGTTACGAAAAAGT
This sequence comes from Ewingella sp. S1.OA.A_B6, assembly GCF_049889095.1. Classification (NCBI taxonomy): domain Bacteria; kingdom Pseudomonadati; phylum Pseudomonadota; class Gammaproteobacteria; order Enterobacterales; family Yersiniaceae; genus Ewingella; species Ewingella sp. S1.OA.A_B6. The sequence goes on from NZ_JBLJFK010000001.1 coordinate 1,393,692, forward strand.
TCTTTCAGTTAAGTCACGCGCAATACAAGCCACATCAATGCACAATGTCCTTTTAGCAAATGCATTAGCAGTAAGTAATTATCATAAAATGAAGAATCCCGGAAAAATTGGGATGGCTCTTAATCTTTCGCCATGTATAGATCCCGATAATAATGTCAGCCAAGCAGCAGAGATGTGTAATGAGGTCCATAACAAGTGGATTTTAGATGCTGTATATAAAGGGGAATATCCAAAAGAAGTCAAAGAACTCTATGAAGCGGAAAATCCAAACTTTCGTCCAACCGATGCTGAAATGATCAAAATATCAGCCGCAAAGCCTGACTTTATCGGGGTTAATTATTATGGACCAACGTTAGTCAAAGACGATATTAATAAACCATTTGGTATTGGTGATAGGCCTAACCCTGACAAAGAACCTTCATATAACGGGCCAGTGTCGCCAAAGGAATTTATTAACCTGCTTATTTCACTAAAGAACAATTATGGCAACCCTGAGTTAATTATCACAGAAAATGGAGCAGGATTTGGCCCCAGTGATGAAAAGTTAAAAGATGGTATAGTGCAAGATCCCCTCAGAACAAAATATCTTTCTGCTCATATTGACGCGATAACAGAGGCAAAGAAAGAAGGGGCAAATGTGAAAGGCTATTTATTCTGGAGTTTTCTAGACAATTTTGAATGGTTATGGGGCTATCAAAATAGATTTGGAATAGTCAGCGTTGATTTTACTAGTAAAGATTTGAAACGCACACCGAAAAGCAGTTATTTTGAATATAAAGAAAAAATAGAAAAATTCAAAAAAGAAAATAAATGTAAGTAAGTAAGTAAGTAAGTAAGTAATTACAATTCAGTGTCTTGCAGATAATGACCACAATGCCGCCTTCAATGAAGGCGGCATTCATTAAAGTGACATATGAATGAATAATTTAGTTACAGAGCGTTTTCACCCAATAGTCAACACTGTATTTATTAATAACATTGGGATCTGTAGGCTGAAATTCTTTAGCAAAAAACTCAGAACTTAAAGTCAATTCATTCCTGTCGAGAAAAAAATAATTACATTCATTATAGAATTCATAATTTTTTATCTCAATATTTGTAGTAATCATTTTTATTTGCAAAGGAAGACATTCAAGAGTCCGCATTGTCAGTCCTGATTGACCAGGGTGCTGTATATCAAGAATAGCATCTGCATTTTTAAATAAACATACGACTTCTTTTTTACTTCTAGAGTGTATTGTGAAGCTGTATAGCTTATATCGAAAAACATTCTTAATATTAGTCGCGATAAAACCTAGCAACATAACAATCGATGGAAAATAAAGCACGAAATCGAGTTCGAATGTATGTTTATATTTTTGATAGATTTTACCTAGCAGCACGTATCTATCGCTATGTACACTACCTAAAAAGGCAATTCTCTTTTTTGGACTAACTCGTGCATGACTTTCTTGTACATTGACTTTCGAAAACTCAGGTGAGAAAAATAAAGGAAGGTGCTCTAAATTTTTAAACTTATTTATATCACGATCATCAAAAGTGTATTTTTTATCAAAAAGATAAAGATAATCTTGAACTTGAGGGTAATTAACTATTGAGTCCCAAGCGTAAAATACCATTTTAGTTTTTTTATATTTTGCACGAATACTTTTAACAATGTTTTCCGTGAGTGACTCACCTTTAAGCACAATAATAATATCCACTTTCTCAGGTGCACTATTGAGTAATTTCGCAAAGTAGTTATTTATTATTTTTTTAACTAAAAAATTATTTTTCCAAACTCTCAAAAGCACTTTGAAAAAGAAATTATTATACGGCTTTTCATCAAAATATGTAACATCATACCCTGCTCGATGTAAAGCTTCTGATATTTCATTTTCATAACCAAAAAATCGCGGACAAATAAACAATGCTTTCATTTTATTTACGCTTAATTATTTTTGCAGGTAAACCAGCGAGAATAACATCATCACCAAATGATTTAGTTACGACAGCATTAGCGGCAATAATAACATTGTTGCCAATTACTATTCCACCCAAAACCTTTGCACCAGAAGCAACTACTACGTTATCACCAAGTTTGGGTCTATTGGCGTAATTAAATGGAATGTCAATATTAGTTGCCCCCAAGGTTACTTGCTGATAAATAGTTGCACTCGTACCAATAGAAGAAGCTCCGATGACAATACCTTGTGAGTGAGGGATAAATAATCCTCCTCCTATCCAGCAGTTATTAGCAATCTCTACACCAAAGATGACAAAGTTAATAAGAGAGAATATTTTATCAAACACAGGTATTTTTTTTCTATAACAAAAGCTACTCATGCGAAAAAGCAGTACTGGTGTTAACTTGAAGCCTAAGAAAGCTTTTATTACATCAAACGTTGTAACACTGAGTTTATCTCTGCCACAAAGCATATAATATCTTTCAACGTCTTTTTTAGCTAGTGTGAACACTGTTTTTCCTCTTAAGGGTTACCCTCACAAATACCAAGGTAATAACAAATAACAAAAAATATGTTTGTATAAAAAACAAATTATAAAACCCACTAAAAATAACGCATTGCATAGCAACCGCATATGGATATATGCTAAATCGATATGACTTGAGTAAGTTTTGGTATGCGTAACTAAATAATGAAAGCATTAAAAACACTACCATCAAGGAACCAAATATGCCCAAGTCAGGTAGTAATTTTTCAAACATTGTCGAAACATTCGCATTACTATCTATAAGCTTCATAGAATCATGAAAGCCTAGATCCGGATAAATAATATTACGAATAACGCTTGGGAACAAATCCTGAAAACTTGTGAAATCAAATACTGGAATGATATGAGAAAAATTATAGGTTAGATTAGCCATTCCCGCAGTTATATATACATAAAACCAAGTAAAACCTGAAGGTAGAAAATTTAGCACCGAATCTTTATCCGTTATTAAATAACTATATGGATTTTCCGCACCGCGTACATCACCAACCGCACCAAATAAGAATATTATTAACACCAGTGCAGTAAATACTTTCAAGAATACATTCAGGGTCAATCTTTTGTGGAGAAAGTAGACTAACGATACTTCAACCAATCCAGACATGATTATTCCACGCCTAAAAACTAGCATTTCCCATATGCACATCCCTAATAATATCAGTATCAACTTTTTGTTTTTTGAACAAATATATTGATAATAAATTGCGGGAAAAACAAAAAGGAAGATCATGTTTACAAAACCATGGTAGGTAGGAATGCCAAATTCCGTATAGTTATATCCTCCGCGTAATTGCATAAGCATCGGTATACCACCGGCTACAATGACGTCGGGTATTACAGCCACACACCAAATAATAAACATTATTTTTGTGGATTTTGCAGTTGGCATTGTTTTTGACAAAGCAATAGAACTGACTGAACCATTACGAATGAATAATAAAGAAAACAATAACCCCAAGAAAACATTAGCCATTATAAAGAATGCAACATTATCTGATATAGCTATAGTGTTTGTTGTTAAACCCAAACTATACAAGCTAAATGTAAATAGCCATACTGAAGCATATATGAAACCTGGGGATAATAAAAAAATGCTCATTTACTTCCCCTTAACCTTCCGCCTTCAATATAAGAAAAGGCTAATAGTGACTTGTAAATTACTGCGGGTATTTTAAACGGTTTTTTATCTAAAAAATCGCATACTTTAAGTAGACACATTCTAAATGTTTTGATTGGTGCTGCATGTAAAATGCTGAGTAAGATACGGTCGGATTTTTTTTGGCTTATGCGCAATAATTCATAAGCGCCAAAAATACTTTCACGCAGACATTCAGGATGTTTTTCTTTTAATAAAGGAAAGGACTTATGTGCGTAAGTCACCATCCGGGCTGAAGCACGACTTATTGTTGGGGTATCACTATCTTCAGCTTTGACGTTTGGAAGAAAATAAAATGGGTAACCCATTTCACCGATACGCATACCTAATTCTTCATCCTCACAGCCATAATGATAGAAGCTTTCATCAAAACCACCGATTGAATCTATCACGTCGCGTGTTACGGCTACGCCATCGCTAGCAAAAAATCGAGTACTAATAAGAGATTGCCCTACATCCCTTGCACCAAGATAACGGCTGTCAAAATAACGCATATATTGGCTGCTACATAACCGCGATGGATTAATCCTAATATTTATACGCGCCGATGTGAGATTTTTTTCATAAAAGAAATCAGAGATACCAATAAGTGCTTTCTTTTCCAGGATATTATCTACGTCAATGAACAGTAGAACACGTCCCTCGGCATATCCTATTCCGATATTCCTGGTTTTTGAGCGCCCAAGATTAATACTGTTACGATGAAATATTAAAGAGTGAGAGTTGTTACATTCTTTTTTAAATTCATTAAAAGTAGACTCTAAATCTATGGGACTACAATCATCAATAATTATTAACTGCAGGAAATTTCTTGGGTAATCTAACTCAATAATACCTTTTAAAAATCTCTCTAGTTTTTCAGCATTACAATATGCCGGCACAATAATAGATATAAGCTCAGTGTGCATGGATTATGTTCCATAAAGAAAATAGTATATTAAATGTGTAAATTAACATTAATGCGAAAAGTATACCGTTCACACCTAAGAATAAATATGCTAACGGGACCAATAATATGGTTAACAAGAATGCAATCAACCATTTGATTGCTATACGTGATGTTTTCTTAATCCTAATAAGGACCAGACTAAGTAACTGATCCGTAGCTAAAAGTGGAGTAAGCCAAATAAAATGAGCTAAATAGGTACCTGCAAATAATAACTTACCCCCATAAAATAGACTAATAAACTCATTAGAGAGTATTGTAGTAAACAGTGCTCCTGCGCAGGTCATGCCGAGTGTTGAAAAGACACAAAAAGGTAGTTTTTGTTTTATATCTTTTATCTTCACATATTTGAAGATAAAGACAGGAGCTATTGCCTGGACGAATAAAATACATATTGCATACCAGTTATCAACTAACTGTAAAGCAGAAGCGTAGTTTGAATAAAACTCACCACTTACTCTTCCATCTAAATAAATACGATCGAATTTCATTGTAAGTTGTTGCATTACCAAACAAAACCAAACGATCAAACCTGATTTCAGCAAAAATATTATTTCGCTGTTTATTTTTACAAATTTAAAATTAGTAAAATTTTTAAAGCTATAATAGATAAGGATGCAAGGTAGTAACGACTCGATTACCCAAGCCACCCATAAATAATTAATCGGAACGTTATAATGCACTCCAAAATAAATTACGACCAACTTTACTATTGCAGAAAACATCAATATCAAACAAGGTTTTCTTAATTTCGCTTCGCTCTGAAACCAAGTTAAACCCACTATCATGGTTTCACGTAGAGCCACCGACACTGACAGCCCAATGATAAAAAGGCGAGCTAAACCATGCGCAAAAAATATCCCCCAGCCTAGCATTAAGAGACCGACTAAAAGCCCGGCAATTAAACGAAGGGTTAAGACATTGCTTATCGTTAAATTGAGGCGTTCAGGATGATCCATCAACCGAGGAATAACAACTTCCGAACCACATATCCATGTTCCTGTCATGAATACAGTCATCACAACCAACGAATATTGCCAGTTACTAAAATCATCAAGATGATAGCTCCCGATTATTATCCTATTTATTAAAATTATTACAATTAGTTGGACGATACGTTCCGCACCAAGAAAAAAGAAATTAATTAATACTTTCTTTTTATCTTGATCTTGAAGTTGTCGTATTACTGGTGAAAATAATTTAGATATCATTGCTTAGATACTTTATGTAATTTTTAATCATTATTTTCATTTCATCTAAAACATTACGATAGCTGAAATTATATTCATTAATGGTTCGTGAGTTATCAGTTACTGGGAAGTACTCCCCTGCAAAGCCATTATGCCATTTAATACTGCATTGAGTTTCTGACAATATGACGTTTGCAATCTCATCAGCCGTTGTATTAGAGCCGGAAGCAATGTTATAAACATTATGAGTATTCTTTTGTGCTATTTTATAAATTAATGCAGCAACATCAGTAACTGAAACATAGTCCTTAGCATATTCCGGCGAGACATACATATCCACATGCTTATTATTGATGGAATTTCTAATAATACTTGGCAAAAAAAGCGGGCTATGTAAGGCAAGCCCATACACATTACTAGGCCTGACAATAACAGTATTTTTTTCGCTTCTTAGACAAAGCTCCTCAGAGACTAACTTCGTCAGATTAAATAAGCGCCGGTTGTCACTCTCACATATTGTAACATTCGCGCTTTCACTAGACGCTTCTTGCTCCATATATACACGTGTAGATGAAATATATATTAATTTAGTAAAACTTGCATGTTCTAGTATATCGGCTAAAAGTTTGGTATTTGAATTAAAAACTTCAAATGGTTTGTTTACACAATCGCCGTTACCTGCTGCAAATATAACTATACCTAGGTCAGTAGTTAGCAGTGTATTGCAGTTACGAACAGGTACGTTAACCGTTTCACCTTTTTCTTTAAGTAAGGATACAATTTCACCACCAATGAAACCATTGCCTCCAATTACTGTATACTTATCACTCATTTCATATCCCGGTATTCTTGCAGCGTCATCTGTTTTTTATCTTTCTCTGATAAAAGAGGATTCTCGATTGGCCAAGCAATATCAAGATTAACATCATCCCACATAATTCCGCCCTCATCGCTTGGGTCATAGAAATCTGTGCATTTATAATGAAAATCGGCATACTCGCTCAACACACAAAAACCATGAGCAAAGCCAGGAGGGACATAAAGCTGATTATTTTTCTCACCGCTCAGAATCACTCCAACATATTGACCTAATGTCTCAGAATCTCGACGTAAATCGACTGCAACATCATAAACAGTGCCACTAATTACACTGACCAGTTTACCTTGTGGCTTGGTCTTCTGAAAATGCAAACCGCGTAAAACATTTTTAGCCGAGCGAGAACGATTATCTTGGACGAAACTCTCTTCGATGCCAGCCTCTTTATATTTTTTTTCATGCCAGGCTTCCAAAAAAAAACCCCGAGAATCACCAAAAATTTTTGGTTCAAGAATTAAACATCCAGAAAGAGGCGTCTTGATAATATTCATAAAACTTCCTACCATTTAATTAATTTAGATCAAATACAATTATAAATTGCATCAACAAACGATAAATTTCATTAGCAAATATAATATTAACTAATTGATGAGTTTTAAGAGATATTGACCATAACTATTTTTTTTGAAAAGTGTACCTCGCTCTAGCAACTCATCATCGCTTAACCAACCATTACGCCACGCAATTTCTTCTGGACAGGCAACCATCATGCCTTGTCTTTTCTGAACAGTTTCAACAAAGCTGCCCGCTTCAATCAAACTGTCATGAGTACCGGTATCAAGCCATGCGAATCCGCGACCAAGTAATTCGACCTGAAGTTTCGACCTTTTTAAGTATTCTTCATTGACTGCGGTGATCTCTAATTCGCCACGCTCTGACGGTTTAATATTCTTTGCTATTTCTATGACACTATTATCATAGAAGTAGAGACCGGTCACTGCCCAATTTGATTTAGGATGTATTGGTTTTTCTTCAATTGATAACGCATTAAAATCGGAGTCAAAATCAACGACTCCAAAACGCTCTGGATCAATAACATGGTAGCCAAAAATGGTCGCGCCATCCGTTCTCTCAGCTACTGAGCGCAACTTACCGCTAAAACCCTGTCCAAAGAAGATATTATCTCCTAATACCAAACAAACGGAATCTGAACCAATAAAATCTTCGCCTATAATGAAAGCTTGAGCGAGTCCATCTGGATTCGGTTGTACTGCATATTCTAAACGCACACCAAAATGTCGACCATCACCTAAAAGACGCTGAAAGGATGCTTGATCTTCTTCCGTAGTTATAATGAGAATATCTCGAATACCCGCTAACATTAATACTGAAAGCGGATAGTAAATCATTGGTTTATCATAAATTGGCAGTAACTGCTTCGACACACCCATTGTTACAGGATATAAACGCGTGCCTGATCCGCCTGCTAAAATAATACCTTTCATATAATTATTCCAGTCCTAAACGTTCACGTTGATAGCTGCCATCTTGCACTCTCTTGCACCAAGTTGGGTTATCAAGATACCAAATAATAGTTTTTCTAATCCCAGACTCGAATGTTTCAACAGGCTTCCAGTTGAGTTCCTGATTAATTTTCTCTGCATCAATGGCATAACGACGGTCATGCCCAGGGCGATCTGTCACATAAGTGATCTGTTTACTGTAGGATTGCTCTTTTGGAACGAGTTCATCCAAAAGGCCACAAATAGTCAGCACCACATCGAGATTTTTCTTCTCATTATGCCCACCAATATTATATGTCTCACCGACTTTGCCTTCTGTGACCACTTTATAAAGCGCACAGGCATGGTCTTCAACATATAACCAGTCACGGATTTGATCGCCTTTGCCGTAAATAGGCAAGTTTTTTCCTTCGAGGGCATTAAGTATGACTAAAGGAATGAGTTTTTCAGGGAAATGGTACGGGCCATAGTTATTCGAACAGTTTGTTACGATGCATGGCAGGCCATAGGTACGCTGCCAGGCACGTACAATATGGTCACTGGAGGCTTTCGAAGCAGAATAAGGACTGCTTGGCGCATACGCGGTTTTCTCTGTAAAGAGCGGCAGCGCCTCATCGCTTTCCCATTCATCAGGATGCGGTAAATCGCCGTAAACCTCATCTGTGGATATGTGATGGAAACGAAATGTATTCTTACGATGATCATCTAAGCCAGCCCAATAGGCTCTGGCTGCTTCGAGCAACGTATAAGTTCCAACAATGTTAGTGCCGATAAATTCAGCAGGACCGGTGATTGAACGGTCAACATGGCTCTCCGCTGCTAAATGCATTACAGCATCAGGTTGATGCTGGATAAAAACCTGATCCAGTGCATTTTTATCGCAGATATCAACCTGTTCAAACGCATAACGGTCGCTCTCAGACACGCTAAGTAATGATTCAAGGTTTCCAGCATAGGTCAATTTATCTATGTTAATGACATTATCTTTCGTATTATTAATAACATGACGAACTACTGCTGAACCAATAAAACCGGCACCACCGGTAACAAGAATTTTCATCTCAACAATCTCTCTTTGGATTTACAAATTCGCGCTTAAACCAACATTTAATTTATATTAAATGTAAAGACGTTATATACGGTCATTTGTCCTGGGATTTAACCCACATAACATCACATATACCATCGGTGGGCATGAAGCCGGCAGGCGCTTTAAGTAACAACTCGCGTATACGGTTTTGGTCGAAATGACTGCAGGCAATGTTCAACTCGCTGATTAATTCAGTGAGTTCTTCCCATGGCATCATGACTTCATTCGCAGTCATGATGCGCGGGTGCTGCGTATTCATAACATTTTCTCCGATGAGTAACTCTTCAAAAAGTTTCTCACCTGGCCGCAGACCGGTCATTTTGATCTCTATATCCCCAGCAGGATTTTGAGCGTCACGGAGCTTAAGTCCACTTAGCGTAACCATTCGATGGGCCAAATCGATAATTTTTACAGGGTCGCCCATGTCCAGTACGAATACATCACCACCATGGCCCATTGCACCGGCCTGGATAACCAACTGCGCAGCTTCAGGAATGGTCATAAAGTAACGAATAATATCAGGGTGAGTGAGCGTTATCGGACCACCTGCTGCGATCTGCTTCTCAAAAAGCGGCACAACGGAGCCCGATGAACCGAGAACATTACCAAAGCGCACCATGCTAAAGCAGGTAGCATTTTGGGAAGACGCTAACCCCTGAAGTACTAACTCCGCAATTCGCTTAGTCGCGCCCATAGTATTGGTTGGACGTACTGCTTTATCGGTTGAAATCAATACAAATTTTGTAACCTGACAGGCAATGGCTGCCCGCGCACACGCCAGCGTGCCAAATACGTTATTACGCACACCATCCGTTACATTATATTCAACCAGCGGCACGTGCTTATAGGCGGCCGCATGATAAATAGTTTCTATTTTAAAGCTCGTTAATATGCGTTCAACATGCTCCTGTTCCTGCACATTGCCCAAAATAGGATAGAGCTCTGTCTGTAAACTGTGCGCACTGATTATATCGGCTAACTCACGTTCGATAGCATAAAGTGAATATTCAGACATTTCATAGAGCACCAATATTTTCGGCGCGTTGCGTAAAATCTGCCGGCATAATTCAGAACCAATGGATCCTCCGGCTCCCGTCACCATTACGGATTTATCACGAATATTCCTCGCGATAAGCTCTGGAACAGCATCGACTGGATCCCGCCCTAATAGATCGGTGATGGAGACTTTACGCAGTGTATCAATACTGGCTTTACCCTCGACTAAATCAACCATACCAGGGATAGAAAGCACCTCACATGGCAAGCCTTCCAGCTGATTGATAACCTCACGTTTGCGGGAACGAGTAGCACTCGGCATCGCAAGAAGGATTTTCTTGACCTCATACTTATCTACCAACCAAGCGAGTTTATCGGGTGAGTAGACTGCTACACCATGCATCACGGTTCCTTGCAGGCGGGAATTATCATCCACAAAAGCCACGGGATAATATTCAGCAGCCTGACTCAATGCGGGCAGCAACTGCCTACCCGACGCACCTGCCCCATAGATAATAATTTTTGTGCCCATCTTCAGGCCGCGATTAATGATCATCCGCAATGCAAGTCGGGAACCAGCAATCATCAAAAGTCCAAAAGAAAAATAGATAATGGGTACCGTACGCGGCAGATACAAATTGGTATAAAAAGCGGCAATAATGATCAGTAACGAGGAAGCAACCATGCCGAAAGCCACAGCAACTAATATTTTTGCGGTGATATATCGAATGACAGCACGATATAGTCCCAGTTTCACAAAGAAGCCAAGAGTTGCAACAATAACGGAAAGGATCAAAATCCAGTGCGGTAAACTTGCAACGGGTGTCATTGAATCAATACGTACCCAAAATGCGAACCAGAAAGCACATAACAACAACACGACATCAATTGTCAGAGTGATAATTCTTTTCGCCGGCCTGGGTAAAGAGAGCAAATACTTAAGCATAATTTCAACCAAGTAGATTATCAGAGCATCAAGCCCTGGTTTTCAAAACTGTCCCGGGAGCACACACAGAAAAGGCTTCAACATAAGCCTTATACCCTCCGCATGAACCAACCTGTACAAAAGCATTCTTCCCAATATGGGCACTTCCGGCCAGATGTACGCCTACGCCAAGGTGAGAGAAGTCTTCAAGCATTCCGTCATGATCGACTGTCGACGTACAATTGATAATGACGCCTTGCCCAATATGAGCATCTACGCCAATGACCACGCCAGCAAAAATGACAGTGCCTGAACCGACTTTTACGGAAGGACTGACAATAGCTTTAGGGTGAATTAAGGTTGCTAATTTTAGCCCCAGATTCAAAGCTTGGCATTGTAGCTGCTCTCTAACGTTATTGTTGCCAATACCGATAACTGCGTGGGTATAACGCGGCGCGTACTCTTTTAACTGGTCAATACACCCAATGATATTGGAACGTTTTTCACCACCGGGCTTCCAGCTATCGTCGAGATAAGCAATATGCGAAAAAGCACCAGAAAGCGAAGCCAGTTCATAAATCGAACGTCCATGCCCACCGGCCCCGAGGATCAACAGTGAATCGGTCATAATGACGAGTTAGCCTTATCTTTCACTCCTGCACCGCAGAAGAAAGCGAGTGCAAGAAGCGGCAGCCATGCTATGAAAACGCCAATGACACCGGTGACGACTCCTTTAGCAATAAGAAGCGACAAAGGAGTAAGCCATACAATGTTGATGAGCAATGCGCCTAATGTGACAGGTATATGGCTGCCATACTTACGGGCCAGAATTTGATATGTGTGGCTGGCGTGTGCTTCATAAACCTTCTTACCGGCAATAAGGCGACGCAATAACGTCACCGTAGCATCAACAATAAATAGGCCCAACAGGCATATTTCAGCCATAAATAAGCCACTGCTTAAGGTCGCAACATGCAGCACAATAAGACCGACAATAATACCGAGGAAACCGCTGCCTGCGTCTCCCATAAAAATTTTAGCTTTTGGAAAATTCCAGAAAACGAATCCTAATGCTGCGCAACCTAATAGAACCAGAATAGAGAACTGACTTGTTTCCATAGCTCCAGGTACAGAGAAAATAAGCAGCATGCATGAACTGATTGAAAACGTGATGGCCTCTATACTTGCCAGACCATTAATTCCATCCATAAAGTTATAAAGATTTAGCATCCACGCCAAATAGATCAAACCAAATAACATGCCAGCCCAACCGGCGGAAAACTCATAACCAAACAGATCAATAATCGGGAACTGCCCTAAAAAATACAGCCCTGCCGCTCCGGCCATAAAATGCATTAGCAAACGCCATCTGGCTGCGATATGTCCATGGTCATCGAGAAACCCAACAATAGCAGTAATACTACCCGCAATAGACAGAGAGAATAACTGAGAAGTTGAGATAAGGCCTAGCATAAATAAAACCACCAGCCCAATGAGGAAACTCACCACGATAGCAACGCCACCACCGCGTGGTGTTGGGACTGAATGTGAACTACGTTGATTAGGAACATCAATAACATTATTTTTTAACGCATAAACCCGCAAACACCAAGTCAAAACAAAAGAAATAATGAAGATAACCACAGCAATGATTACATTAAGCATTATTTATTTTCCTTAACAAAATACGCAGCCGTTTTTTTCATAGTCTCGTCAATAGTGACCGGCGGCTGCCAGTTCAATAATGTCATTGCTTTGCTAACGTCAATTTCGAGTGACCCATAGAGTTGATCGTACAAGTTCTTCTTACCCGTTAATCTCAAAGCAAAACCTAATAAACAAGAGGGGAACCACATAACGCGGGCTGGCTTTTGCATACCTAAGGAAAAAGCACGAACAATCTCTTCGGTACTGGGTGCACTTTTATCAGCCAATAGGAATAGTTCATTTTTGGACTGTGGATTCTCTATACAAGCTGTAATAAAACTCACAACATTGTCAAGTGATGCCATCCCTCTTTTATTTTTGACACCTTTAAAAGGTAAAGGCAGTCCGCTTGCAACAATTGTCAGTAAGCGGCGGATATTACCCGGCGCATTTTCTCCGCAAATAAGTGCTGGACGAATCACGGTTATGGCCATATCGCTATTAGCAAACTGTTTTTTTAATGCTTCTTCAGCTTCAAGCTTCGAAATGGCATATTCAGAAGTCGGTTTAGGTACGGACTGCTCGGTAAAAGGAGTACCGTAAGTTTCATTACCATTGACACCAATAGAACTGATAAAAATAAAATGCTTAACACCTGCAACTTGTGCATCTTGCGCGAGTTTTAGCGTAGCGTCACAGTTGACACGGCGGAACTCAGCTAATTTATCTTTTGCTCTATCATCCATAACGTGTGCACGCCCAGCGGTATGAACGACTGTTTCGCAGCCTTTCAGGGCAACTGACCAGTCGGTCTTGTTGGAAATCTGCCCGATATTAACCAGGGTCTGTGCATTACCAGATGCACGACGTGAAGTCCCTACGACAATGTGATTTTTTTCTTGAAGCTTTGCAACCAAATTACTGCCGACAAAACCTGTTGCCCCTGTTACCAGAATTTTCACTGCGTATCCTTATTAAAGGTAGATCGTGATAACGGTTTCTCATAACCATCACGGTCTATAAAGCAACCTCATAAAATATTTTTATCAAAAAAAATTATAATGCTAAGTAGGCGCTCTCTGTAAAGATTCAATAATCCAAGTATTCCACAAAAAATAAAATTGATGTTTTGGGATGCTCGTTAATGGGCTAATGCAAATAATAAATCGTTAAAAGCTAAGAAATGGCTTTTTTAAGTTTTAATGAACATTAACTTAATAAAGAAGCAGAATTATAAACCATAGTTTGGACGAAAAAAGGTGCATTGATGTACGGCAAGTAATGATATAAAAAAGCACGCTACCGCCCTTGGCTTACAAGCTACCAATGCGCTCCAATTCACTTATCTAATTGAATTTAAACAAGTTACCCAACCAATAGTTTAACCACATCAATCTGTCATTGTCAGTTGCCAGTGCATCTACATCAGCAGTGTGATCTTACCCTTACTATTGCCCATGACAAGATTCCATTATCTTAAAATAGGGTTAGATAATTTATTTCGTCAGCTCAATGCCGAAGAGGTTCAGATTGGCAATTTGTCACTGTATTTAATGAACGAAAAAGCACCATTAGCATGGTGCTCTTGAGTTTCATAAAAAACAGACCCGTTACTTACCTGCGAACTCTTCCAGCCAGGCCTTGAACGCCGGTCCCTGCGATTTGTGGCGAATACCATACTCAACAAAGGCTTTCATATAGCCAAGTTTATCACCACAGTCATGTGAGCGACCGGTCATGGTAAAAGCTTCGACGGTTTTTTTCTTCATCAGCATAGCGATAGCATCGGTCAGCTGAATTTCATTGCCTGCGCCGTACGGAGTCACAGCCAGCAGTGGCCAGATGTCTTCGGATAATACGTAACGCCCAACAACAGCAAGATTCGATGGCGCATCTTTGCGATCCGGTTTCTCAACAATCGCAGTCATCGGGGTACTTTTGCCCGGTTCGCCTTCCACGCCGTTGCAATCGACTACACCGTATTTAGACACATCTTCTTCAGGCACTTCTTCAACCATTATCTGACTGTTGCCGCTTTCTTTAAAACGGGCCAGCATGGCGGCAAGGTTATCTTTACGAAGATCGCTGGTGGAGTCATCCATCAGAACGTCAGGCAGAATAACGACAAAAGGTGAGTTACCAATTAGAGGTTTCGCACACAACACTGCATGGCCCAGACCCTTTGACTGGCCCTGACGCACATTCATTATCGTTACGCCTTTCGGGCAGATCGATTGCACTTCTTCCAGCAACTGGCGCTTAACGCGTGATTCCAGCATGCTTTCCAGTTCAAACGACGTGTCGAAATGGTTTTCAATGGCATTTTTAGAAGAGTGAGTCACCAGGATGATTTCTTTAATGCCAGCGGCAGCACATTCGTTAACAATGTATTGGATCAATGGTTTATCAACGATCGGCAACATTTCTTTAGGAATGGCTTTTGTAGCAGGCAACATGCGGGTGCCAAGACCGGCAACAGGGATAACAGCTTTTAACATTGTAAAGGATACTCCTTGAAACCAATAGTTTGAAAATTCAGCCAGTTATAATATTAAAAACGTTCGGTCACTCACTGTACTGAAGTTGTTTAAATCATTTCTTTTTCAGTGTCGCTTGTTCTTCTACCAGTATAGACCCTGAGTAAAGGAAGGAAGCGTTAAGCGACGCATGCTACTAAACATCTTCTGATCTGATACCTGCTAGTTACGATAGCAGCAAGTACACATAAACGTTAAGCTAAAGACTTAAAATTCAGAATGTTTCCCTCGTTTGCGGGTTTTATAATCGCAAACTGTCACTTTCTGACCCATTGTTCAGACGGCCAACCGACGCACGACTTTCAATCGAAACACCTTTTTTTCTGGTACTTACTGTACTGATTTGAGTTTAAAATCGCTGATCATTATCATTCATGCCGTAACACAATTATTTCTTACAGCTCACTCAGCTGGCTATTTGCCGATGTAAGAATTGACCTCATTTATAGAGGCCAGGTTCTTTTAGACATATGCCGACGCTCAGTCCTGACTACTTGATCAATGACTTGAGGTCTTTGCCGTCTTTACTGCCTTTATTTTTATCAATCCAGTTCTGAATGGCGCTTTTGGCTTCATTCTGCAACTGGTTGCGAAGTACCTGGTCAACCTGCAACTGGTAGTTCAATTGCGTCCACGGACCATAAACACGCAACGGTATATCGGTGTTTTGCAGCCGGGAGATCAAATTACCGTTCCCCTTCCAACCACCGGTAACACGAACGCTCAGATTCATATCGCACTGACTGTCAGGGAAATTCAAACTCCCCTCACCTTTAGCTGTCAGCATGGCGGAATCAGCCACCAAATTGGATAACTGCAAGGTGCCGTTCTTCAGTTCTCCCTGAGCCTGTATTGTCTTCACGGCAGTGAAGTGCTCGTAATTCTCAAGTCCCTGCACACTGTTGTTATTACGGGTCACCGCCTGCTGAATAAGCTGCTGAATATTCAGGCCATTCAGACGGGCATTCTCCATCGACATCTGCGCATTGCCACGCCAGTTTTGACTGAAATCTGCAGTGGATAACCCCTGCCCCGACACGTCTCCGTCCAGCGAGAAGCTACCGGAAAGCACTTGCGGCAAATTATAGGCAGCCAATACCTGTCCCAGTTCAACATTATGAACAACAGGTTTAATACTGATTAACGCCCGCGTCTTGGTCGCGTCCATCGTACCTGGCAGCGAGAAATCGCCAGGCGCCATCTTACCGCTCAGTGTTTTCAGGTTGACCCTGCCCTGACGGTTCTCAGCCAGCAGACTAAAACCCTGAATCTTTAAGCCACGGTATGTTAAGTCAGCCACATTTAACGCCAGATTGGCATTAAAGCTATTGAGTATGCTGAAGTTATTGGTTTCTTTGCTGACATCCCGGGCAATCACCGGCGCAGACGTCACTGCCTTAGCCGTTTCAGCTGTTTGACCCGCAGTCTTCGCCTGCCAGCCAGACAGTGCATCGAGATCCAATTTCTCAGCATTCAGGTTGACCTGATAATTCGCCGTGCCGGAAAGCGTAGCCGCCGCCGTGCCGCTGAGCTGGTTATCATTAGCGGTTAGAGTTAGTTGGCTTAGCGTCATGCGCTGGCTGTCATTTTGGTAACTGGCCTGCATTGAGCCGCCACCCTGAATCCCGTTGGCCGGAATATCTGCACCGTTTAACTGATAGGTAAATTTGCTAATGTTGGCGGAAAACTGCTCAGGATACTTCTGCATGTCCAGATCGGCGGAGAGCGAAAATGCAAGATCACGCTGATTACGGTTAATGCGGCTGGAAAGTTCAAGGGTTGCCTGGCGGTGCGCATTCTGTACAAGTTGCAAATTCAGATCACGTACATTTATCTGGTCATTCATACCGCGCTGCCAGATAAGAAGACTGTCTGCCAGACTGATTTTATCAATATCAAACTTCCACCCGGACTCCAGTTCACTGGGTGGCTGGACAGAAGAGGAAGGCGCTATAGGCGCATCCGGCATATTCGCTTCACTTTCCGGCGTCAGGCGAATCACCGCATTTTTGAACATCACCTGACGAACCGCCAACTGATGTGACAGAAGTGGCCAGAGTTTAACGTCGAGACGCATATTCTCCGCACTGACTACCGGTTTGCTGGCACCAGGTGCGGTCAACGACGTCTGTCCGGCGAGAATGCTGAGCTGTGGCCAGACGTGCCAGCGTAAATCCCCTTTGATCGCCAGCTGATAGCCGGTTTTTTGCTCAACCCGATCCGTCATATAAGCACGGAAATCATTCGGATTAATTAAAAATACCAGCGACGTCATACCGGCAATAATCACCACCAGTAAAATAACCAGCGTAGTCAGTAATCTTCTCATGCCTTCCTCTTATCGTTTAACCCGCAAATCAGAGGGTACAAACTTGAATCAGTCTTTGTCTATACGGCTTGCTACTGCGCCCTGTTGATCGCGATATTTAGCATCCTGCCGGCTGTTATAAGGGCGTGAAGCAGGACCCGACAGTGGTTCAAAGCTTAGCGCACCAATCAGCATTCCAGGACGTAAAGCCAGAGGCAACTTACCTGAATTATAGAATTCCAGGACGATCCGACCTTGCCAACCAGGATCAATACGATGCGCCGTCACGTGAACCATCAATCCGAGGCGAGCCAGAGAAGAGCGCCCGTCAAGCCAGCCCACCAGATCATCAGGGATTGAAACCGTCTCGAAGGTTACGGCCAGCGCCAGTTCACCTGGGTGCAAAAAGAACGCCTCGCCTTCCGGCAGCACAATCTCGTCGCTCATGACTTTGTCCAGCGAAGCGCTGACTTCATCCTTCGGGCCACTAAGATCGATAAAACCTGCGTTATGGCCCAGAAAGACGCGAAACCCATTACCCAGACGTACATCTACCGTAGCGCCGTTAATGCGTTCTACGGGTGGACGCGGTGTGATTGTCAACTTGCCGCTGTCCATCCAGGCTTCTATATCTCGGTCGCAAAGTCTCATCGTGTCTCTCTCCGTTTGCTAACTGCTAAAAAGGCCATCGAAAACGAGTGGTTTTTTTAATTGAAGAACTGGCTAATTTTTGCTTTAAGAATATCAATGGCGATACGGTTTTTCCCGCCGCGAGGAACGATGATATCTGCATATTGTTTAGAAGGTTCAATAAATTGCAGGAACATCGGACGCACGGTTTTCTGATACTGCACCATCACCGAATCCATAGAGCGGCCGCGTTCGTTAACATCGCGTTTCATACGACGCATCAGACAGATGTCCAGCGGTGTATCGACGAAAATAGAGAAGTTCATCTCTTGACGCAGCCGGACATCCGTCAACAGCAGAATGCCTTCGAGGATGATCACTTTCTTTGGCTTAAGGGTGACGGTTTCGCTTAGACGCGTATGCTCGATAAAGCTATAACCCGGTAATTCAATGGATTGCCCGGCTTTCAGGCTTTGTAAGTGCTGCAATAATAAATTGTGGTCCATGGCGCTGGGATGGTCATAGTTGGTTTTTACCCGCTCCTCCATGGTCATGTGGCTCTGGTCTTTATAGTAGCAGTCTTCTGGAATCACCCCGATATGCTCATCACCGACCTGATCACGAAGTTCACGATATAAGGTACTGGCAATAAGGCTTTTCCCAGAGGCAGATGCGCCAGCAATACCGACGATGACACACTGATGGAGCTTGTCAGACATAAAATTAAAGACCTGATTTGGAGGTTTGAGGGGCAAAAGCACGCAGACAGTGCTTTGATCGCGCCAATTATAGGGAGTAAGCCAGCGTGATGCCAGCACTTACCGGTTACTGCCGTGATCGATTGAACAGTGGATTACTATATGAACATAAACAGGCTGGGCAAGCGTGCAAAATCCGCCTTCATCCGCTTTCAGGATACTCCCCGATGGTAACATACAGTAGAATTGCCAAATTATTTGGCATGCAATGACTCGATTGCCATCGAAGTATTTGAAAAACTACTGCTGTATTCCCCTGAAAAAGAGTCTGTTTTATGAATTGGTCCTTCCTGACTTTCTTCGGTGACAGCATGTTGCTGCTGCCCAGTGCTGTAATTATTTTCATCCTGCTGATGTCATCCTACGCAAGCCGTAAACCGGCCGGTCAGTGGATAATGGTTTTTGGTAACGTGGGGAGCATTGTTTGCCTGTCAAAACTGGCATTTATGGGATGGGGCATTGGTAGCCGTGAGTATGACTTCACGGGTTTCAGTGGTCATTCTGCGCTGTCAGCTACTATCTTGCCAGTCATGCTGTGGGTGCTAAGCGGGCGCTTCTCCACTGCAGTTGGCCGCATTGCCGTTTCCTGCGGTTACATGCTGGCTCTCGCTGTCGGTTATTCACGTTTGGTTATTCACGTTCATTCCACGTCAGAAGTTGTGGCCGGATTGGCCCTGGGCTTTGTAGCAAGCAGCATTTTCTTGCTGTTGCAGCGCCACCGTTTAGCGCCGAGCCTCTCCTATCAAAAAAGCGTCTGCGCGTTGATATTGCCGCTGCTATTAATTAACACAGGTAAGGCGGCTCCCACTCAGGGATTACTGGAGCGGATTGCCATAACTCTCGCTTCGGTAGCAACCCCCTACACACGGGCGGATTTGCAATCCAGCACGACTACTGATGTGAGTCATGCCAGATGAACATTAAAAAACCGGCTTCTATGCCGGTTTTTATTTAATTAAATGATAGCGTTAAGGTCACAAAGCGCGGAAGGCAATTTCCGTGGGGATCGCGTCGCCCTTCCAATAGAGCTGCGCGGCCATACGGGCGGCGAGCTGACGGTACAACAAGGTAAATTCGCTCTGTGGATTGGATACCACTGTCGGCTCACCGCGATCTAAATCCTCACGCAACGAAATATGCAGTGGCATCTGGGCCAACAACTCACAGCGGTATTTTTCTGCCAGTTTCTGCGCGCCGCCGGTGCCAAAAATCGGCTCATGGTGACCGCACTGGCTGCAAATATGCATGCTCATATTTTCGATAATGCCGAGTACCGGCACGTTGACTTTTTCAAACATCACGATGCCTTTCATGGCATCAAGCAGCGCAATGTCCTGTGGTGTGGTGACTACCACCGCGCCCGTCACCGGGATATTTTGCGACAGCGTGAGTTGGATATCGCCAGTACCCGGCGGCAGGTCAATCACCAGATAATCGAGATCCGGCCATAGCGTGTCTTGTAACATCTGCATCAGTGCTTTGCTGGCCATCGGACCGCGCCACACCATAGCGTTATCATCTGTCACCAAATAACCAATAGAGTTAGTCGCCAGGCCATGAGCCATGATCGGAGCCATATGTTGGCCATCAGGCGACGTTGGACGTTCATCCTCGGTACCCAGCATATTGGGCACCGACGGACCATAAATGTCTGCGTCCAGAATGCCAACTTTCGCGCCTTCGGCAGCAAGCGCCAGGGCGACGTTCACCGCCGTGGTCGACTTGCCTACTCCACCTTTGCCGGAACTGACAGCAATGATGTTGCGCACGCCTTTAATGCCAGGCTGGTCGTTGGCGCGTCGCAGGGTAGCGATGTCATGTTTAAGACGCCATTCGATGCCTTTTGCGCCAGTCACCCGCATCAGTTCAGCACTGGTGCTCTCTTTCAGGGCATCAAAACCGCTTTGCCACGCAAAAGGCAGTGTGAGATCGAGGTGCAGCACGTTGTCCATCAGGGCACAGTGATGCAGCGCCTTTATCGACAACAGGTCTTTTTGCAGGGTGAAATGGGTAAAAGTGGCCAGTACGCCGGTCACCAAGGCGTGCAGTCCCTCAGGGGTATTCTGCTCAGGGGAATGAGATGTCATCCCGGCTCCTTGAAACGTGTTATGAAAAGACATTGATATTTCTACGTAGCATATACTCAAAATGATTCGAGGATGATGAGTATACCGTTTGTTTACGTCGCCTACGGCTTTCGGTTAACATCAATGCCCCTGATTTCAACAGCAGAAAGCAAGTTCTTACTATGGCTCAAGTCGCGAAAAAAATTTTGGTAACCTGTGCACTTCCGTACGCCAACGGATCTATTCACCTCGGCCACATGCTTGAGCACATCCAGGCTGACGTCTGGGTCCGTTACCAGCGAATGCGCGGCAATGAAGTTCATTTCATCTGTGCTGACGATGCACACGGTACGCCGATCATGCTGAAAGCGCAGCAACTCGGTATTGAACCGGAGCAAATGATTGCCGAGATGAGCCAGGAGCATCAGAAAGATTTCGCCGGTTTTGACATCAGCTACGATAACTACCATTCAACGCACAGCGACGAAAACCGCGAGCTTTCTTCGCTGATCTACGGGCGTCTGAAAGAAAACGGCTTCATCAAAAATCGCATTATTTCCCAGCTGTACGACCCGGAAAAAGGCATGTTCCTGCCGGATCGTTTCGTGAAAGGCACCTGTCCGAAATGTAAATCACCGGATCAGTATGGCGATAACTGCGAAGTATGCGGCGCAACTTACAGCCCAACTGAGCTTATCGAGCCAAAATCTGTGGTTTCCGGCGCAACGCCCGTGATGCGTGACTCCGAGCATTTCTTCTTTGACCTGCCGGAATTCAGCGCCATGTTGCAGGCCTGGACCCGCTCCGGTGCGCTGCAGGAGCAGGTTGCAAATAAGATGCAGGAGTGGTTTGAGTCTGGTCTGCAGCAGTGGGACATCAGCCGCGACTCGCCGTACTTCGGCTTTGAGATCCCTGATGCACCGGGGAAATATTTTTACGTCTGGCTCGACGCGCCAATTGGCTATATGGGTTCATTCAAAAATTTGTGCGACCGTCGCCCCGATCTCAGTTTTGATGAGTTCTGGAAAAAAGACTCCACTACCGAGCTGTATCACTTCATCGGTAAAGATATCGTCTATTTCCATAGCCTGTTCTGGCCAGCGATGCTGGAAGGCAGCGATTTCCGCAAGCCAACCAACTTATTCGTGCACGGTTATGTGACGGTCAACGGCGCGAAGATGTCCAAATCGCGCGGTACCTTTATTAAAGCCAGTACCTACCTGAACCATCTGGATGCGGACTGCCTGCGCTATTACTATGCCGCCAAACTCTCTTCCCGAATTGATGATATCGACCTGAATCTGGAGGACTTCGTCCAGCGCGTCAACGCAGACATCGTCAATAAAGTGGTTAACCTGGCCTCACGTAATGCCGGTTTCCTCACCAAACGCTTCGACGGCCAGTTGGCAGATAAACTGGCAAACGAAGCGCTGTATAAAACCTTTACCGATGCCGCAGTAAGCATTGCTGAAGCCTATGCCAGCCGCGAGTCTGGTCGCGCTATCCGTGAAATCATGGCACTGGCCGATCTGGCAAACCGTTATGTTGATGAACAGGCTCCCTGGGTAGTCGCGAAGCAGGAAGGCCACGATGCCGATCTGCAGGCCATCTGCTCCATGGGCATCAATCTGTTCCGCGTCCTGATGACTTACCTGAAACCAGTATTACCGTCGCTGACCGAGCGTACAGAAGCGTTCCTTAACACGGAACTGACGTGGGACTCGATTGCACAACCATTGCTTTCGCATAAAGTGAATCCGTTCAAGGCGCTGTTCAGCCGAATTGAACTTGATAAGGTGGCCGCCATGGTTGATGCATCAAAAGAAGATATTGCTGCCGCTAACGCAAAAGTGGTCACTGGCCCGCTGGCCGAAGACCCGATTCAGGAAACTATCACTTTTGAGGACTTCGCTAAAGTGGACATGCGCATTGCGTTGATCCAGAGCGCCGATTTCGTGGAAGGTTCTGACAAGCTGCTGCGTTTGCAGTTGGATCTCGGCGGCGAAACCCGTCAAATTTTCTCCGGTATTCGCTCAGCCTACCCGGATCCAAAACTGCTGGAAGGCCGCCTGACCATTATGGTTGCCAATCTTGCACCGCGTAAAATGCGCTTTGGCATCTCAGAAGGCATGGTGATGGCCGCAGGCCCTGGTGGTAAAGAGATCTTCCTGCTAAGCCCGGATTCCGGTGCACAGCCAGGCATGCAGGTGAAGTAAAGCCGTTCGGGTTTTGAGCGGATTGCGACTCGCTTTCCGCTTTAACTTCAAAACATTGGGTTACCACCCAGACCGGCTTTCAAATTCAAAATTAAGACCTTGGGTTGCCACGCAAACTGGCTTTAAGAGGCGCCTATCGCCGCGCCTCTTAAAAATCTCCGGCTCTTTCAACTGCGGGCCTTAACGCGGGTTTGGGCGGCAGCCCAAGGTCTTGTTTTTGAATTTAAAAAGCGACAAAGGGACGCAATAAGCCCTCTGGTCGGTGTGGGCCGACGCCCACGACCTTGAAGTTGAAGTTGAATTCAAAAGCGGATATCAAGACGCCCCTCGATATTATTTCGGCCATGAAGGCCACACCTTACGATCGTATTCCTGATGAATATCACTGTGGGTCAGCCCAATATCTCGCAGTTGATCGTCAGTCAATGACAACAACATTTTCCGGGTTGTACGCCGTTCGTTCCACGCTTGCATAAACTGTATGCTTTTTTTCCACCAGACGGTTTTCTTCACTGTTGTGATAACGGGTACTTCGCTTAGCACCGTGTCACCAGGCAGAGACTCATTACAAACCGCTGCAGTACAGCTGCCGAACTGACGCTCTTCAATGCTGTTTTTCATTATATAAACTCCCGTTAACCTGATGACAACAGGATGCAGCAGAGACCCAAAACATTACAGATTCAGATATTCGATATTTAAACCATACAGAACTGGCGTTAGTGACAGGTTTGGCTCTAAATTAGAAGCATCTGTACTGCTTTCAGTTTTCTTCTGTGGAGAATATGCATGAATCGTTATGAGAATCTGGCTCACGTATTGAGCAAACGGATTGAGCAAGGGCTCTATCCGGCAGGCGTACGGCTGCCATCAGTGCGCATTCTCAGCAGCGAACACGGCGTCAGTATCAGCACCGTTCAGCAGGCGTACCGCATACTGGAAGAGAAGCTCCTGGTGGAAGCACGACCGAAATCAGGCTACTTCGTTACGTCGGCCCGTCCGCAGGCGGCACTACCCGCTGTCTGTCGCCCGGCACAGCGTCCGGTTGAGATCACACAGTGGGATCAGGTTCTGGAATTGATCACCGTACCTGAGCGCCCGGATTTCGTGCAGCTTGGGCGTGGTTCGCCGGACGTTACGGCCCCAACCCTGAAACCGCTGAACCGTGCCATGTCTCGCGCTGGCCAGCATCAAAACCTGCTAGCGCTAAAGTACGACACCATTTACGGCTCGCTGGCGCTGCGCGAACAGATTGCCCGCCTGATGATCGACAGCGGCAGCCATATGGACGCCAGCAACATTATGATCACCACAGGCTGTCATGAAGCGCTGTCAATCGCCATTCGTTCAGTGTGCGAAGTGGGCGATATCGTCGCGGTGGATTCCCCGAGCTTCCACGGCGCAATGCAGGCCCTGAAAGGCTATGGCATGAAGGCGCTGGAGATCCCAACCGATCCGCTCACCGGCATCAGCATAGAAGCACTGGAACTGGCACTGGAACAGTGGCCTATCAAGGCCATTCAACTGACGCCCAACTGCAATAATCCGCTGGGCTACAACATGCCGGACGAGCGTAAAAAAGCCTTGCTACGTCTGGCTCAGAGCTACGACATTGCCATCATTGAAGACGATGTTTATGGCGAACTCTCCTACCAATATCCGCGCCCTGCTACTATCACGTCATTCGACGAAGATGGCCGCGTGCTGCTGTGCAGCTCATTCTCCAAAACGCTGGCACCTGGGCTACGCATTGGCTGGATCGCGCCCGGCCGTTATCACAATCGCGCGCTGCATATGAAGTTTATCAGCACCGGCGCGACATCTACTCTGCCGCAAATTGCCCTAACAGACTTCATCAAAGAGGGACACTACCTGCAACACCTGCGGCGTATGCGTAATCAGTATCAACGCAACCTCAGCACCATCAACTGCTGGGTCAACCAATATTTCCCCTGTGGAGTCCGCGTCAGCCGCCCTCAGGGTGGCTTCATGCTGTGGGTTGAACTGGATGAGCGCCTTGATGCCCAGCGTCTTAATCGCATGCTTGAGCAGCACAAGGTACAAATTGCTATTGGGTCAATATTTTCTGCATCAGGTAAGTATCGCAATTGTCTGCGGATCAATTATGCTCAGCCGTTGACCGAAATCTACGAGCAGGCCATTCAAAACATTGGGCAGTGTATTCGTGAAATGATGGCGTCCTTGTAAACCTTTATCAGACATTCAGACGCGGAGATTTACGTGCAGATAGAGCCTTTACCACCACTAAACACGCTGGTGGCATTTGAATGTGTTGCACGTCATTGCAGTTTTTCACGGGCTGCCGATCAACTAAATTTGACTCAAAGCGCTATTAGCCGACAGATTTCGCAGCTGGAAGAGACGCTTGGATGCAAGCTGTTTCAGCGCAACCAGCGTAACGTCACTCTGACACCTCGCGGGGAAATCTATGCCGGGCAGGTGCGTAAATGGCTGGGTGACATTTCACAGTCTACTGCTGAAGTCATGGGCTGGAACGGCCTGCCGCAGGTGACGCTGGCCTGCACCAGCGCCATGAGCAGCCTGTGGCTGTCATCGCGACTATCAGCCCTGCATCAGCTGATGCCTGATTTGCAGGTCCGCATGAAAATCTCTGACAGCTTTTCTGAGCTGAAATCGTCGGAGTTCGATCTGGCGATGTTCTATTTGCGCTCTCCCCCTGACGGCTATCACGCTGAACCGCTGTTTGACGAAGTCTGTTACCCGATGTGCTCCCCGGCCCTGTTTAAACAGTTACCGGCTGATTTCAGCGCCGCGGATCTGTTCAATTACACCTTGCTGATCCAGGACGACCCGCAGCGCGAATGGACCGGCTGGCGTGATTGGTTTGCATCTCAGGGGATCCAGCATATCGCACCGCGTCAGACCTGGCGGGCCAACAGTTATCCATTTCTGGTGCAATCAGCCGTGCTGGGGGACGGGATTCTGCTTGGCTGGGAGGGGCTGGTGCAAGATTTCATCAACCGAGGACAACTGGTCCCCGCCCACCCGGGCAAGCTCGCTGCTGAAGGGAAATGTTTTATGCTGACGCCGCAAGACAGGTATTTGAGACCCGTGATTCGGCAGGTGAGAGAGTGGCTTTTGAAAAGCCAGCAAACCTAAGATTTAGTCTTGGGTGGCAGCCCAAGGTCTTGACATTGAATTTAAAACAGACATTTGCAATTAAATGCCAAAATTCTTAGCATTATTTCAAATGTTAATTTCCGGAATTTTATTCTTCTCCGAATACCGCCGTTTTCGCGCCGAATTCATCCCAATTAAGGTAAATAAAAGCCAGCACGACTGGGAAATACAGGAGGCGAGGTTAAAATCATGGCTTAATGAATATAGCCCGAACACACCGCCGATAATATTAAGATATGCGTAACTATTAGCATCAATCGCTAGTCTGCGCATTTGGACTAACCCATAAGCCAGGAGATAGCAAAACACGCCAATTAAGCCGACTAAGGTATGCAGTTCCACCTGTTATTTCCCATTTCAATATTCATCTCTGGGCAAAATATAACTTTCCGGGGTGTTCTGCTGCGCATTTTTCGCATACCCTCATGAGTAATTCTCATGCAAGTTCTTCGATACGTTTTGATATAAATCATTCAGAGAGAAGACAAATACTGCACCGCTTTCGCCTGCAAACACCAGGTTTTGCCACCACGGAGACGATAACGATATGAAAGACAAAAATTCCGCTTTGACGCAATTAATCCAGGATGCAAAACTCAGCCGACGCGGCTTTATTACCAGCGCTACCGCTGTGGGTATTACTGCCGCTTATGGACTATTACCTTTCTCTGCATTTGCCGCTGAACCGAAAAAAGGTGGCATATTAAAATTGGGAATGTCAGGCGGTAACACCAGTGATACTTTAGATCCCACATTATTCAGCGACTGGGTGCCCTTAAATCAGGCATATATGCTGATGAATGGCCTGGTAGAGATTGACGAAAATAATAAAGCCACGCCTGAATTATTTTCCCGTTGGGAAGCCAAACCCGGTGCTTCCGAATGGTTATTCACCTTGCAGGAGGGTGTCACGTTCCACAACGGCAAGAAACTCGACGCCGACGATATTATTTACTCCATCAATTTGCATCGTGGCGATAAGTCCAAAAGCGCCATCAAAAGCCAGCTGGCGCCGATCACTGGCCTGGCCAAACAGGGCGATAAGCAAATCCTGATCACCCTGGAAAGCGGCAACGCCGACCTGCCGTATCTACTGGCTGACTACCATCTGCTGGTGGTGCCGAATGGCTTTACCGACTGGTCACACCCAATTGGCACCGGTGGTTTCGTCTTCGACCAGTACCAGCCGGGCGTTCGTTCACTGTTCAAACGCAACCCAAATTACTGGAAGAAAGACCGCGCCTTTGTTGATGCAGTAGAAGTCATCGTCATCAATGACCCAACTGCCCGCACCAACGCCCTGATTTCTGGGCAGGTTCACGCTATCAACCGGGTAGATTTCAAAACCGTCGATTTCCTTAAGCGCAGCCCGATGCTCAACATCGTGCGCTCCTCCGGCGGGCAGCACTTTACGTTCCTGATGGATTGCAGCGTCGCGCCGTTCAACAATAACGACGTGCGCATGGCGATTAAGCACGGCATCGACCGGCAGAAGATCCTCGACACCGTGCTACGTGGCTACGGCTCACTCGGTAACGATCATCCGATCCCGAAAACTGACCGCTTCTTCAATCACACCCTCGGGCAGCGCGTTTACGACCCTGACAAGTCTGCTTTCTACCTAAAAAAAGCAGGCATGTCCGCTCTCAAAGTTGAACTCTCTTCGTCCGATGCCGCTTTTGCCGGTGCCCTGGACGCCGCCGCGCTGTTCCAGGGACAGGCGCAGAAAGGTGGCATTCAGGTCAGTATCAAACGCCAGCCTGCCGACAGCTACTGGGACGACGTTTGGATGAAAGCCCCGTTCAGCATGGGCTACTGGGGCGGACGCCCGACGGCGGACCAGATGTTCTCCACCGCCTACCAGTCCACCGCCAAATGGAACGACACGCACTGGAAAGACGAAAAATTCGACGCCATGTTGATTCAGGCACGTTCCCTGCTGGATGAAAGCCAGCGTGCAGAAATCTACGGCGAACTGCAAAGTAGGGTGCGGGATAACGGCGGTGCCATGATCCCTCTGTTCGGTGACTATCTCGATGCCGCGAATAAAAAAGTCGGCGGCATCAAACCGCATCCAATGTTCAACTTCATGGGTGGTCGTCTGGCCGAGCGCGTATGGCTGGAGGCATGATGAAGAAGCGGGTTTTACAACGCGTACTGCTCGGTCTGGGTACGCTTTGGCTGGTGTCGCTGCTGATTTTTATCGGCACCGAAATGCTGCCAGGGGACGTGGCCACCGCGATCCTCGGCCAAAGTGCCACACCGGAAACGGTCGCTGCACTGCGTCTGCAACTGGGACTCGATGAACCCGCTGTCATGCGTTATCTCCACTGGCTGGCAGGCATTCTGCATGGCGATCTGGGCAACTCGCTGGCTAACGGCAGGCCGATTAGTAACGAGCTGCTGCCGCGTCTCGGCAATACGCTGTTTCTGGCTGGCTATGCTGCCATCATCGCGATTCCGCTGGCGGTGGGTCTGGGCATTGCCTCGGCCATCTGGCGCGGCTCGATCTTTGACCGACTGGCCAATACGTTGACGCTCATCAGTATTTCGGTACCGGAATTCTTCGTCGGTTACGTCCTGGTGATTGCTTTTGCCATCCGGCTGGCGTGGTTCCCGAGTCTCGCGATGGTCGACCCCAGCAGCTCATTCAGTGAACGGTTGTATGTGTGTACATTGCCGATGCTGACCCTGACACTGGTGGTTCTCGCACATATGTTACGCATGACCCGTGCCTCGGTGACCGCCGTGATGTCCAGCCCTTACATCGAAAGCGCTGTGCTCAAAGGCGTATCCCGCTGGCGGATTGTCGTATCCCACGCGCTGCCCAATGCCCTTGCTCCAATTATCAATGTCGTCGCCTTTAATCTAGCGTATCTGGTGGTCGGGGTAATTCTGGTGGAAGTGGTGTTTGTCTATCCGGGCATCGGTCAATACATGGTGGATGCGGTAACCAAACGTGACCTGCCCGTTGTGCAGGCCTGCGGCCTGCTGTTCGGCGGCACTTACATTTTCCTCAATACCACCGCCGATTTACTGGCTATTTGGTGTAACCCACGTTTACGCCACGCGCGCTAGAGGCCGGACATTATGAAACGATCATTTATCAATATCCCGCTCTCCGCCTGGATTGGCATCATCATTATTGCCATCAATCTGCTGGCTGCAATATTCGCTCCGTGGCTGGCGCCACACAGTGAAACCGAACAGGTCGGCGACATCTGGCTGCTGCCGTCGGCGGCCACGCCGTTCGGCACCGACAGTCTGGGCCGCGATATGCTCTCACGTATCCTGTTTGGTGCCCGCACCACTATCGCTATTGCACTGACCATCACCTTCACTTCGTTTGTCATCGGTATCATCAGCGGATTTGCAGCGGCGATTTATGGCAAATGGGTAGACGTGATATTGACTCGCATTGTTGATACCGTGATGTCAATTCCCGTGCTAATTTTCGCCCTGATGGTGCTTTCTGTTATGGGCACATCAATTCCGGTACTGGTACTCACCATCGCCCTGCTCGACTCAACCCGCGTATTTCGTCTGGCCCGTCTGGTGGCGCAGGCCATTGTCTGCCAGGAGTATGTCGAAGCGGCCCGCCTGCGTGGCGAAGGGCTGCTTTGGGTGCTGAGAAAAGAAATATTACCTAACGCCATACCGCCGCTGCTGGCCGAATTTGGTATGCGTTTTTGCTTCACCTTCCTGTTTATTGCCGGTCTGAGCTTCTTAGGATTGGGCATTCAGCCACCGTATGCGGACTGGGGCAGTATGGTGCGCGACAACGCACAGGCGATTAACTTTGGTCAGTTTGCACCGCTCTACCCGGCAGCGGCGATTGCCGTGCTAACCATCGGCGTCAATCTGGTGGTTGACTGGCTTCTGGCCCGCAACAACCTGCCACACGGGGAAGAAGCATGAGCCAATTAAACAAAGCGCTGATCCTTGAAATGCGCGAGCTACGGGTGGAAACCCTCGACGGCTCTCCCTTGGTGCAGAATATCTCTTTGCAACTGGCGCGGGGCGAAGTGCTCGGGCTTATCGGCGAATCCGGCGCAGGGAAATCCACCATCGGGCTTGCAGCGCTTGGCTATGCGCGGCAGGGTTGCCGGATTGCCGGTGGGGAAGTGATCCTCGACGGCACTGACATCGTACCGCAACCTGCGCGGGTGAAACGTGAATGGCGCGGACGTCGCGTGGCCTATGTTGCGCAAAGCGCTGCCGCCGCCTTCAATCCGGCGCTAACTATCGAAAAGCAAGTATGTGAAGGCCCGCTCTCCCACGGCCTGATGAACAAGCAAGAGAGCCGTCAGTGGGCGATTCAACTGTTTCGCTCACTGGATTTACCCGATCCGGAGAACATCGGTAAACGCTATCCGCATCAGCTTTCAGGCGGCCAGCTACAGCGAGCGATGGCCGCCATGGCAATGTCCTGTAAACCGGACCTGTTGGTAATGGATGAACCGACCACCGCACTGGACGTTACCACCCAAATTGAAGTGCTGGTGATGCTGCGAAAACTGGTGCGCGAGTTCAATACCGCCGCACTGTATATCACGCATGATCTGGCCGTCGTTGCACAGTTGGCCGACCGCATTATGGTGTTACGTAACGGTAAAGAGGTCGAAACCGGCACCACTGACAATATTCTTAATCACCCGCAACATGCGTATACCCGCAGACTGGTCGCCGAGCGTGAACACGCGACGGCACCGGTCACCGCGGCGCAGCCCAAAGGCAGTACCGCCCTGTTGACCATCAATAATCTGAGCACCGGCTACAATCGCAAGACAGTGGTCAGTGACATCAATCTGACACTGCCACGCGGTAAAACTCTGGCGATTATCGGTGAGTCTGGCAGTGGAAAAAGTACGCTGGCACGTGCACTGGTGGGGTTACTGCCCGATACTGAAGGCACGATGGAGTTCGACGGCGTCATCCTTTCGCCTCTCTACCAGCAGCGCCAGAAAGAGACGCTGCGGCGGATCCAGATGATTTATCAGTTGCCTGACGTAGCGCTCAACCCACGTCAGACCATTCTGGAGCTTATCGGCCGCCCGGTGGCCTTCTACTTCGGCCTAAATAAGTATCAGGTGCGCGCCCGGGTTGAAGAGTTGCTGAAACTGACCGAGCTGCCGCTCAAGCTGATTGACCGCTATCCCGGTGAACTTTCCGGCGGCCAGAAGCAGCGAATTTGTATCGCACGCGCACTGGCGGCTCAGCCTGAATTGATCATCTGTGATGAAGCAACATCGGCTCTTGATCCGTTAGTGGCAGAAGAAGTGCTGAGCTTACTGCGCGGTTTACAAGAGAAGCTTGGCCTTTCCTACCTGTTTATCACGCACGACCTTGGGACAGTAAAACGCATCGCGCACCAGGTCGCAGTGATGTATCAGGGACAGATTGTCGCCAGCGGTGATACCCGCGCAGTCTTCAGCCCGCCGATGCACAGTTACACTGAAACCCTGCTGACCTCGGTACCTGAAATGCGCACCGACTGGCTCGACGAAGTTCTGGCACTGCGCTCACCCTCTTCGTCCTCCGAAAAGTCTTCACTTACAGGTGCATTATGAGTACTAAACGCATCATTACTGAGTTCCCGCACGCGGTCACCACGATCGAGCATCTATGGATCAAACTGAATGACGGCACGCGCCTTGCCGCCCGTTTATGGCTGCCAGATTCCGCCGATGATACCCCAGTTCCGGCCATCCTCGAGTACATCCCTTACCGAAAACGCGACGGCACTCGCACCCGCGATGAACCGATGCACGGCTATTTTGCAGGTAACGGGTACGCGGTTATTCGCGTAGATATGCGCGGTAGCGGTGAGTCCGATGGTTTGCTGGCCGATGAGTACCTGTTGCAAGAGCAGAAAGATGCGCTGGAAGTGATCACGTGGATAACGGAGCAAAACTGGTGCAGCGGTAACGTCGGTATGATGGGTAAATCCTGGGGTGGTTTTAACTCGCTGCAGGTAGCGGCCCATCGCCCTGCGGCTCTTAAGGCGATTATTACCGTCTGCTCCACTGATGACCGCTACGCCGATGACATTCACTACAAAGGTGGCTGCCTGCTCAACGATAATCTGTGGTGGGGAGGCATCATGCTGGCCTACCAGAGCCGCCCGGCCGATCCGGCCCTGGTGGGTGATGGCTGGTATAACGAATGGCTGCACCGTCTGGAGAACATGCCGTTCTTCCCGGCGCTGTGGATGGAACACCCGCTACGTGATCGCTACTGGCAACACGGTTCCGTATGCGAAGACTGGTCGGCGATCCAATGTCCGGTCATGGCAATAGGTGGCTGGGCCGATGCTTACAGCAACGCTGTTTTTCGTCTGATGGACAGCCTGAAGGTTCCGCGCCGCGCCATTATCGGCCCGTGGGCGCACGTGTACCCGCAGGACGGCACGCCGGAGCCGGCGATCGGTTTCTTACAGGAGGCGGTGCGGTGGTGGGATCACTGGTTGAAAGGTGAAGACAACGATGCGATGGATGGCCCGATGATTCAGGCCTGGCAACAAGATAGTCAGCCGCCGTCAGCGCAGCGCCCGGTAAGCAAAGGCCGGTGGGTAGGTTTTGATCGCGGTACTGCCAGTAATGTTAGCCACAGCCCTCGCTGGCTGTCCCGTGGTCAACTCAATACGCAGCCGTACACGGATGCCGGTATCATCTCTCTGTGTTCTCCACAGAATCATGGCCTGATGTCAGGGGAATGGATGGGCGCGGGCGTGCTGGGTGAAACACCGCCGGATCAGCGAGTTGACGACGGTAACGCCGAGATCTTCGACGGTGAGCCGCTGGCTGAACCGTTATCGATATTTGGTTTCCCGGAGTTCACCGTAGAGCTGAGCAGCGATAAACCGGCGGCCATGCTGTATGTACGCCTCTCGGACGTTTCGCCGGAGGGTGCGGTCAACCGTGTAACCCACGGCTGGCTCAACCTGACGCATCTGCAAGGCCATCATAAATCTGTACCGCTGGTACCGGGTGCGAAAGTGCGCGTACCGGTGCAGCTCGATGGTATCTCCCACCGCTTTGAAGCCGGTCATCGCTTGCGTATTTCACTGGCTACCACTTATTGGCCGATGGTTTGGCCGATGGCCGAAGCAGCCACGCTGACCGTTGATCTGCACAGCGCCCAACTTTTACTGCCAGTTTGTGAACAGCCGCTGCTGATTGATGGCCCGAACAAACAGCCAGAAAGCGCCGCACCAACGCCGCAAACCTTGCTGACTCAGGGCCGGGTTGACCGCTCAGTCAGTTATGATTTTCTGACGGACATCTGGGCCTGTGTGACCAACGGCGAAGGCGGCGTGTTTGGCGAAGGCGTGTACCGCTTCGACGATATTGATACCACGGTGGATCACAACCTACGCCGCGAACTGAGCATCAACAACGCAGACCCACTTTCAGCCCGCTATTTACTCACGCAGACCATGAAAATAAGCTGCCCCGGCTGGCAGGTTGAAGCCGAGATCACACTGGATATGCACAGTGATCTGACACATTTCATCGTCAGCGGTGACATGGTGGTCAGTCTCAATGGTGAGGAGGAATTTACGAAGTATTGGCATGAACGGATTGCACGTTAAGCGTCAGGGGTAATCACGGCAATATCCTGATTCTCCAGCACCCGCCCGTCCTGCGCACGCAGCTCTATTTTGCGCAGTGGCTGGCGGTTTTTTGCGTCCACCAGATGGGTGCAAGGCTCATTATCTTCGAACAAATACTCACTGCCCCACTGTCCTAACGCCACCAGAATTGGCTGTAGCGCGATGCCTTTTTTGGTCAAGACATACTCCTGATAAGCAGAGCCATCCGACGCCGGTTCTACGCGTAAAATCCCTTCCGCCACCAGCGTTTTTAGCCGTGCGCTGAGGATATTTTTTGCCGCACCCAGGCTACGCTGAAGTTCACTGAACCGTGTTATGCCGCGCATGGCGTCACGCACAATGAGCAGCGTCCACCAGTCACCGATCAAATCCAGCGCCCGTGCGGTCGGGCAGACGCTGTCTTCCAGTCGGGTTCTTTTCATTAAAAGGCTCCTGTGGCGATCGCAAAAAATGCGGTGGTCGAAAATCTGGTTGCATTATAGTACCCGCCTGCGTGATTATCATCTGGTTTCATAATTAAACCACTTTATTCCACGACACCGAGGTAGCACTTCATGGCTCAATCAACTTATTCCAAACCTGTCGCATTGATCACCGGCGCATCCAGCGGTATCGGTGCTACCTATGCTGACCGTCTGGCAAAACGCGGCTACGATCTGGTTCTGGTCGCCCGAGATAGCAAGCGCATGGAAACACTGGCAGCGTCGCTGCGCGATGCCTTCGGCGTTTCGATTGATATTCTTCCTGCTGACCTTACAAATCATGCTGACCTGTTGCGGGTGGAAGAGTATCTGCGCAGCCACCCTGCAATCTCCCTGTTGGTGAACAATGCCGGGGCTTCCCTGCCGGGCGGCTTCGAGACCAGCGATGCCGATGCCATCGACCATCTCATCCGCCTGAACGTGACATTAGTCGCTCGTCTGTCGCGTGTCGCCCTCGAGGGTTTGCTACACCATAAAAACGGCGCAATCATCAACATCTCGTCTGTTATGGCACTGGCACCAGAACTGAACGCGGCAGTATATTCGGCGACCAAAGCCTTTGTGCTGACTTTCTCGCAAACCTTGCAATGTGAATTGGCGCAAAGCGGCCTTTACGTGCAAGCAGTATTGCCAGCCGCCACCCGTACCGAGATCTGGGAACGCAGTGGGCGCAGCCTGGATGATCTACCAGGTTTGATGGAAGTGGATGATCTGGTGGATGCCGCATTGATAGGCTTCGATCGTAAAGAGAAGATCACCATTCCACCATTGCAGGATGCAACGCAGTGGGAAGACTTTGAGACCGCTCGCCGCAACATGCTGCCGGGCTTTGCTCAGGCTCATCCGGGCAAACGCTATAACGCCGAATAGTGCTCAATGATTCATTAGCCTTAAAGCAACGGCGTCCGTTCTCCCGGCGCTGTCTGCTCAATGTGCTGCTCCACTGTCGGTGCCAGTTTTTCAAACCCGCAGGCGGTAGCGGGATCAAACAGCGACAGAGATTCTATCTGATTAATCAGGATCACCTTGCGGAAGTTCAGCGCATTATTTGGCTCGGACACCGGCGTTATCCAGTGTTGTCGATAATACGCTGCATAGTTATGCTCGACCACCAGCTGCTGGGTTTGACGATCGC
Source organism: Ewingella sp. S1.OA.A_B6 (assembly GCF_049889095.1). Lineage (NCBI taxonomy): Bacteria > Pseudomonadati > Pseudomonadota > Gammaproteobacteria > Enterobacterales > Yersiniaceae > Ewingella > Ewingella sp. S1.OA.A_B6. The sequence continues at coordinate 1,429,384 of NZ_JBLJFK010000001.1, forward strand.
GGTAACCGCTGATCATCGGGATAACGACAACGTTATCCGTCGATGACGTTTCGCAGCGAGCTGTATGCACCATTCCAATATAGACCCGGTGTGAACTCAGCGTGATATACACCATGTCGCCCCGTTCCATGCATTGATACAAAATCCCTTCCACGCCGTTGGCACTGGTGAGCTGTTTGTATAACTGCTTGCGCCCGGCGGTATTGAGCCGAAGTCCCGGCGACCAAGTGGTGCGAAACAGGCACAGCATGACTGAAACGCAGAGCATAATAACCACCGGTGCCTGAATACCCAGGAAACTCCAGTTGATGAAGTCGCGGTGATAATGCACGTCCTGCCTCAGAGAGTGGATCTCCGGTAGGTGATTAATCGCCGACGAGATGCCCCACAGCAGTATATAGACAATGGCTATAGTCAGTACCCCTTGCAAAACGAAGATACAACCGTAGAGCGCCACCAGAAAGTAGACATCCCAACCAAAGGTGCGTTTAAGTTTGAAACGCGTTGAGATGTCGCGGGTGGTATACCAATAACCGCACACCATCAACACCATAAAAACTGCCGTTGCCATTAAAGTACACTCATCTTTTTCACGTGACGGGTGAAGTCCTGTTGCATTTGCTCATTGGCTGGATTCACCGATGCGATGCCGTTTTCATCGATGATAATGCGCTCCCCCTCTTCGAGGGTTTCCTGAATGTCGTTCGCAGTGAACAACCCTAAAAATTTTTCCGGGCTGGAAAAGACTCGCATAAAGATTTTCAGCATAACTGCTCCTTTGGATAGACATTCAGAGTAGCTAAGAAATCATGCAGTGTGACAAAAGAGACCAGATTTCGGATTTATTACTGGCAGGATGGCTATAGCGCAGCCAAAAAAAGGCACAGCATGACGCTGTGCCTTTCGTACTTTTCATATCTGCAAAAGCATCAACAGTTAGCTATTCTCTTCACTGGCATGATGCGCTTCTTCCTGAGCAGCCTGTTCAGCGTTAACTTCTTTGGCACGATTACGCAAACCGTACCAGCCAAGCACCAGCAGGAGGATGACGACCGGGATGGTCGACACGGTGAAAGTGCCGTTCGGGTAGTCAAAGGCCATCAGCACTAATACGCTGACAAGGAAACCCAGAGTCAGCCAGGAAGTGAACGGGGCCCACGGCATCTTAAAGGAGACCTCTTTGGCCTTGCCCTCTTTGATGGCTTTACGCAGTTTCATCTGGCAAACGATGATAAAGGCCCACGAGCTAAGGATCCCCAGCGAAGCCACGTTGAGTACAATCTCAAACACCTGCGACGGTACGTAGTAGTTCAGCACTACCCCGATGATATAGATACCCACAGTGACTAAGATCCCGGCGTAAGGCACCTGCTGCGAGTTCATTTTTGACATGAACTTCGGCGCAGAACCGCCCATCGACAGCGAGCGCAAAATACGCCCGGTGGAATAAAGACCGGAGTTGAGGCTCGAGAGCGCCGCGGTCAATACCACAATGTTCATGATGGTACCAATGTACGGCACGCCAAGTTTGCTGAAGAAGGTCACGAACGGGCTTTGACCTGCCTGATAAGCATTCCACGGCAGCAATAACACCAACAGCACCACGGACCCGACGTAAAACAGTGCAATACGCCAGATAACGCTGTTAATCGCTTTTGGCAATACGGTTTCAGGATCTTTGGTTTCCCCTGCAGCGGTTCCCACCAGCTCAATGGCCGCGAAGGCAAACACCACACCCTGCACCAGCACCAGCGCTGGTAACAAGCCATGCGGGAAGATACCGCCGTTTTCGGTGATCAAATGCAGGCCCGTGGCGTTGCCGGCAACTTCTTTACCCGTACCAAGCACCACTACGCCGACAATCAGGAACAGCATAATAGCCGCCACTTTGATCAGCGCAAACCAGAACTCCATTTCAGCAAACCACTTCACGCCGATCATGTTCATGGTGCCAACAATCGCCAGCGCGCCGAGGGCAAACATCCACTGAGGGACATCACCGAAGGTGCCCCAGTAATGCATGTACAGCGCGACGGCGGTGATGTCCACGATGCCGGTCATCGCCCAGTTGAGAAAGTACATCCAGCCTGCGACATAGGAGGCTTTCTCACCGAGGAACTCACGTGCATAAGAGACGAAGCTGCCGCTGGTCGGGCGGTGTAATACCAGCTCACCGAGCGCGCGGAGGATGAAGAAAGAGAAAATACCGCACACGGCATACACAATCGCCAATGCCGGACCGGCCATTTGTAAACGCGCACCGGCTCCAAGGAATAAACCTGTCCCGATAGAACCACCGATCGCAATCATCTGAACCTGACGATTGCCCATGCTTTTTTGATACCCGTCGTCATGTGACTCCAACCAACGTCGCTTAGCGGCTTGCTTCTCTTCAGCAGACTTTCTATGTAATCGCATTCGATCCTGTTCTCCAAAATGCCCGATGCCTGCTGATGTACTTACAGGCAAACGATTGCAGATGCTGACGTTTGCGCGGCTTTGCCGCTGTATTATTCTTAGCCTGATTAAATATCAGTATATTTACGGCGTTGGATGCTACCTTTTATGGACAAACGAGGCAAAAAAAAACGAAACCGTATTGTAAAATTGTGATCAGTCATAATTCATGAGAAAACTTTTTTACTGCAAAAAAACTCATCTACCTTCAGCGCTGCGGCTCTCTTTTCGCACCCTTTCTATGTTGATCGACAGGTACATGATCTCTTCAGTGCTGAGCTCCCGTTGGTAATGCGCCATAAGATAAGTACTTATTTTTTCGGCACAGGCCCAGGCTTTGGGATAGTTCTCTTTGACCGCCACGTGCAGCATCAGATCATCATCAGGGACCACCGAGCGGCTGAGCATTCGCTGAGAGAAGAATTTAAGATGAGTAACAAAACGCTGATAACTTAGAGTTTCCTCGTCATACTCCAGACTTAATTGGTACTTAACCATTTGCAGTATTTCTTGCATCACTTTAGTGATTTGCGTCACTTCCGCCATTTCACCGTTGAGCTGCGCGTTGACCAGATGCAGAGCAATAAATCCGGCTTCGTCAACCGGCAGACGGACCCCGAGCCGGGCGTCGATCATCTCCAGCGCTTCCAGCCCCAGAGCGTACTCTTTCGGATACAACCGCCGCGTTTCCCACAACAGCGCATTGCTGACAGGCACGCCCTGTTTTTGCCGTTCGATAGCGAAATTACAGTGATCGGTCAGCGCGATGTACAAATTTTCTTGTAACTTCCCCAGACGCTGGCTGGCCAACTGAATGATCTGGTCACACGTTGTCATAACGTCTATCGAGATATGCCCCAGTAACTCGGAAAGCCGGGCAACCAGTTGATCATTCTTCAGCGCGAAAACCTTCTCAATTTTACTGTCGTCTACGCTGTCACCTGCCTGTTTCTGAAAAGCCAGCCCACAGCCCATCACCACCTGCTCACGTAGCTGTTCGTCGAGCACCACCACCACATTATTATTAAGTATCTTGGCGATTTTCATTTGCGACCCCTGAAAAACAAAAAAACCTGATCACCCGGACATTGGGGGATCAGGTTTTGCCTGCCGGAGCAGTGACAATCCAAACACGGACTTTAGCAGTTTTCGTAAGCGTCTCAACAGCCGCTTTGCACAAACGTGATGAGGATCGTCGCTGCCTGTGATTTTAGAAAGTGACGATGGCTTTCAGCCCGGTGACCCACGCATCCTGTGTCTCTTTAATTCCCGCCGGACGGTACCAATATTGCAGATCCGGTTGCAGGATTAACCAGGGCCTGACCTTAATTTGATAGTACAAATCAGCATTCACCGAATGTCCCGGCAGAGGATGGTAAAGCGGATTTCCATAATCATCCACTTGATCGACATTGTTGAGATTAATTTGATTTTGTCGGTAGTGATCGCTCATTTTGATGTAAGTGACGCCAAAACCCAGCCAGTCATCAGGACGCGCATCAAACAGACCGCGATAACGCATAGAAACCGCCTGCGAGTAATGGATGTAGTTGCTGCGCTGATCGCCCAGCCCGAGGCTATAGGAAACACTCATCCCCCGATTCGGATCCCCGTCCCTCTGCGTGATCTGCTGGTTAAAACCGGTATACATAAACCAGGTCCGGTCGTGGTTGTTATATCCTGCGAGGTCGGTCGCGCCGTTACTTTGGGACTTGCCCTCTGACAAGTCTTGCTGCGGTGCATTGGTAAACAACACTCCGAGATTATAAATACCGGGCAAACCGTTGACCGTTGTTTTCAATTCCGCCTCGACCGGCAGCAGAAAACCTTTGCTGCCTTTGGTTGACCAGCTCCAGGCATGGCTACGCGCCGGTGCCTGTGGGTTTTGTTCCAATACGCCCGTTTTCAAGGTCAGCTCAGGCGTTAATTTATACTGAACAGTTGTTCCCCAGTAATGTACATTCCAGTTGTACCAGGTCAGTGAGTTCGCCGATTTCCCGCCGCATTGGCTCAGTAACTGAAAGTCGCAAGGAATGATTTGGTCAAAGTCCTGATTTTTATTCATCATACCGATACGCCAGTGCAGACGGCGAGCGTCAAAACTACGGGCAAAGGTCAGCCAGCCAAGACGGGTGATCGACTGTCCTCCCCAACTTTCCTGGGCAATATCATTGAATGAGACGCGCGGGTCCTGCGTGCGTTCGGTGGTCATATTATCGTTGTGATTACGATTAACAATATTTCCCTCAATGGCCGCATCAGGAATACCGGTCCACATTTCCAAATCCTGAGTAAACGTTAGAGAGAACTGATCAATATAGGCGGTCTTTTTATTATGGTTATATCCGCCCCCGGCGTTATAAGCAGATTCACTCAGATAGCCCAGATTATAATGGAAACCGTTATTTTCCAGGATCGGACGAATACCCAGCATATCCCCTAACATGCCTTCCGGCTGACTTTCAAAACCCAGTACAGTGCCGCTCCAGGTAGGTTCTCCATGCGCGTATAAAGGCATTGCCAGACAACCCGCTATTATCGCCGCGGCTCGTATTTTACTGAAGTCAGGAATAAGTGTTTTTGGAATAGGCTTCATCATTATAACCTTGTTGAAGATTTTATTATTTTGCCAATTCGCAAGCATAAGGTGCCCTGCGAAATATCGCATTTGTTTTTATATTTTTATAAGAGCGGCTTAATTAAGGGAATTAAATAAGCCGCGAGGATGATTAATTACACTTTGAGTGTCGCGCCATTGCTTTTAATCACGTCGGCGTACCAGAAGAAGCTTTTCTTGCGGCGACGTTCCAGCGTGCCATTACCCTGATCGTCACGATTGACGTAAATAAAGCCGTAGCGTTTCGAGAACTCTGCTTTTGACGCGCTGACCAGATCGATGGGTCCCCAACTGGTGTAGCCGATCACTTCCACACCGTCTTCAATAGCTTCATGTACCTGGACCAGGTGATCATTGATGTATTGGATGCGGTAGTCATCGTTGATGCTGCCATCGGCTTCAACGGTATCGCGTGCGCCTAAACCGTTCTCGACAATAAACAGCGGCTTTTGGTAGCGGTCATACAGTTCATTCATCAGATAGCGCAGGCCTTCCGGATCTATTTGCCAGCCCCATTCAGAACTCGCCAGATGAGGATTCGGCACCATATTCAGAATATTGGCACGGGCTTTATTATTTAACTCGTCGTCAGTCGTCACACAACCGGTCATGTAATAGCTGAAGGAGATGAAATCGATGGTCTCTTTCAGCGCCACGTTATCTTCTTCGGTGATAGTCAGCGCAATATTATTCTGCTTAAAGAAACGCGTCATATAAGCTGGATAATAACCGCGCACCTGCACGTCACCGAAGAACAGCCATTCGCGATTCTGTTGCAGAGTTTCCATTACGTCAGCCGGTTTGCAGGTCAGCGGATAAAGCATCCCCCCCAACAGCATATTACCGATTTTAGCGTCCGGGATGATTTCATGACAGGCTTTAACCGCTTTGGCACTGGCCACCAGTTGATGGTGAATAGCCTGATAAATCGCCTGTTTATCGCTGCCTTCCGGTAAACCCACGCCGGTAAATGGCGCATGCAGTGACATGTTGATTTCGTTGAAGGTTAGCCAGTGTTTCACTTTATGCTGATAACGCTGGAAGACGGTGCGGGCATAGTTCTCGAAAAAGCCGATGGTATCGCGACTGCCCCAGCCGCCATGCTTTTTGACTAATCCGTAAGGCATTTCGTAATGTGACAACGTCACAAGAGGCGTAATTCCGTACTTTTTCATCTCATCAAACAGACGGTCGTAATACGCCAGACCGGCTTCGTTCGGTTGAGTCTCATCCCCTTCAGGAAAAATACGCGTCCAGGCAATCGACGTCCGCAATACGCTGAATCCCATCTCGGCAAACAATTCCATGTCCTGTGGGAAACGGTGATAGAAATCAATAGCGACATCTTTGATGCCGACATCCCCTTCCACACGCTGCTTAACTTCACCAAAGATGCCGTTGGGTTGCAAATCTGAAGTGGACAGCCCTTTGCCGTCAGTCAGATAGGCACCTTCAACCTGATTTGCGGCAACCGCGCCGCCCCACAAGAAACCATCAGGGAAACGTAAACTCATTGGAACCTCCTTTTAAGAAACGAAATTAGCGTAAAAGCGTTAGTAAGGGTGCATTTTGCGTGATGTCTTGCCCGCTGCGGGCAGGGATGACATCCAGATAGTCATCACTGTTGGTAATAATCACCGGTGTAGTCAGGTCATAACCCGCCGCAGTGATGCCTTCTATATCGAACTCGAGCAACAGGTCACCCTGTTTCACTACGTCATCGACGTGGACGTGTGGTGTAAAAAACTGGCCGTCGAGTTTGACGGTATCAATGCCGATGTGGATCAGCACTTCAGCACCGTTGATGCACTCAATACCGATAGCGTGATGGGTGCGAAACAGCGAGGCAACCACGCCGTCCGCCGGTGCCAGCACCTGCCCGATAGTCGGTCTCACCGCCACACCTTTACCCAGCAAACCACTGGCGAACGTCGAATCCCGGACATTCGCAAGGTCAATCAGTACGCCTGTCAGCGGACTACTGATAGCCACTTTTTCACGAGCGATGCTAGCCGGAACGGCGTCCGTCGCGTCAATCACAGGCTGTTTGATTTGCTGACCGAAAAGATAGGTACTGACGGCAGCAAAAATCAGCGCAACCAGGGTCCCGACAACCGCGGCAGTCACCGTATGGTCAAAGCCGGTTGGCGGAATAACCTGTGTAAATGTAAATACGCTGGGGAAGCCGAAAGAATAGGTCGTGGTGTGGAAGTATCCCAGGATTGCCGATCCCATAGCACCGCCAATACAGCCGAAGATAAACGCCCGGCGATTAGGTAGCGTAATACCGTAGATCGCAGGTTCGGTGATACCAAAGATACCGGCGCTGATGGCTGAACCAGCCAGCGCTTTAGTACGTGCATCCTTTGTATAAAGCATTACGCCCAGTGTAGCCCCTACCTGTCCCATCACTGCGGGCAGTAACAACGGCAGCATAGTGTCATGGCCGAGTATGCTCAGATTGTTAATCATCAGCGGCACCAACCCCCAGTGCAGCCCGAAGATCACACAGACCTGCCAGAACGCTCCCATAAATGCACCAGCAATCGCCGGGCTGACGTTGTAAACGGCCAGGTAGCCGTGCGCCAGTTGCTGACTCGCCCAGGTCGCCAGCGGCCCAATCACCAGGAAGGTCAGCGGAACAATCACCACCAGGCAAATCAGTGGCGTAATAAAGTTACGCAATGCGCCGGGTAATATTCTCACCACCCTGCGCTCAAGCCAGCTGGACGCCCACGCAGCAAGAATAACGGGGATCACGGATGACGCGTAATTGATGAACCCCAGAGGAATACCGAGGAAATACTGCTCGGGAGCACCGGGCTGAAGTGACGCGTCAAAGGCGGAGATCATCAGCGGATGCATCATCGCGCCGCCAATCATCATGGTGATAAACGGATTCCCACCAAATTTTTTACCGGCGGTATAGCCAATGATCAGCGGGAAGAAATAGAACATGGCGTCACTGGCGGCAAACAACACTTTATAGGTGCCGCTTTCGGCTGAGGTCCAGTGGCAGGCCAGCGCCAGCGCCAGCAACCCTTTCAAAATGCCCGATGCCGCCATAATGCCGATGAATGGGGTGAAGATACTGGAGATAACATCGATCAGGCGCGCAAATAGCCCTTCGCTGCCTGGTTGCTCAGACCCCGGCGTTTCGGTTATCTCCGCGCCGTGGTTCAGTGCATTAAACACGTCCCCCACATGATTACCGATCACCACCTGAAACTGCCCGCCGCTCTCCACCACCATGATCACGCCCGGATCCCGCTTCAGTCGTTCCGCATCCGCCTTACTGGCGTCTTTAAGTTTGAAACGCAGACGGGTAGCACAGTGCACTACGCTTTTCACGTTCTCCCGACCGCCAACACCCAAGAGAATCTCTTCCGCTAATACTTTGTATTCCATTGAATTATCTCGTAGTAATGATTTTCTGCGAATAAAATGGCGTCGTGCACGACATTGCCGTTAACAGTCTGAGTAAAAGGATGCCGCTGACTTCAGGCCAAAAAAAAACCTAAACTTCATGCCTCTTCCACCGTTGGGGTGAAGAAGCAGAAAGTTTAGGTTTTGCCTGATTAACAGTAACAATCCTGTTTTTCTGACAGAGATTCTGTTGCGAACCTGCGTCAGATACAAGTAGAAATCAGGCGAAAAGTTTAATTTGTGACGGGGTTCAGATTTTGGCTGCGGGTGATTCTCGTTGACAGCTCACTCGCCAGTTGAAGAGCAGATAGCTGGCCAGAGACAGCAAACAGACACCCAGTGCGCCATACATCAACACGCCGCTAAAGCCATCAATCAACGCCAGTTGGGCGACGCTATGCTCGTTATTATGCTCGTTATTAAATTCAGCACCTCCGGCGATACGTTCGGCAAGCCGATGCAGATCTGCTTCATTCACGGGTAGCAGCAGTCGTCCGCGCAGGCTGGCGGTAATTCCCGCCACCAGCAAACTGCCCATCAAGGCAATATTAATGGCCAGCGTGATCAGCCGCGCGCTGATATCAATCCCAGACGCCATCCCTGCGCGATCGCCTGGCACCGAACCGGTGGTGGTATTGGTCACCGGTGTGTTGGTCAGGCCCAGCGCGGTGCCTGCCAGTAGTGCGCCAGGCAGCAGGCTTCCATCGTGCGCCGCCGCGTATTTCATCAGCATGAACCCGGCGCCGATGACCAATAACCCCAGCGGAATAACTTCCGCCGCGCCGTATTTCGCCACCAGTTTCTCTGCCAACGGGGGCATGACTAACGTCGGTAAGGTGTAAGCCAGTAGCGCCAGTCCGGTTGCCACACTACCGTAACCCAGACCACTCTGATAGTAGACCGGCAGATAGATCATCAGCGGCCAGAAGCTGAAATTCATGCCCACGGACCCCATCAGCGCGCCGGAAAAACGCCGGATGCGGAAGACACCGAAATCGAACATCGGGTGAGGATGGCGTTTCTCAATCCAGACAAACAACACGGCACTCAGCCCGGTGACCAGTCCGATGGCCTGCGCCGCACCGCTTTGCCAGCCGAGACTGCTGCCCTGCGTGATGAGAAACGTGGTGCCTAATACAGTGAGTGACAACGTCACAAGCCCGCCAATATCGAGTTTTTGGGCGTTTGTATCGCGCGATTCCACCACATTTCCCAGCGCTAAAATCAACGTTACCAGCGCAATAAAGACGTGAACCAAAAATACCCACTGCCAGCTGAACAGCGCCACCAGCGCGCCGCCGATAATGGGCCCGAACCCCAGTCCGAAGCCAAACAGGATCCCCCAGGCGGCAAACGCACGGCTGCGCGCTTTACCCTGGGGAAACTGGTACGAGAGAATGGCGATAAGGCAGGTCAGCATCGCGCCACCGCTCAGCCCCTGCAAAAAACGGCCAGCGATGAGCCACGCCGCGTTACCGGCCAGCCCGCACATCAGCGACGTCAACCCAAAAGCGATGATGCTGATGATGAAGACCCGTTTGCGGCCATAGCGGTCAGCCAGCGTGCCGGTTGCCATTAACACCGTGGTGCAGGCCAACGTGTAGGCATTCATGATCCATTGCAGATCGTTGAAACTGGCGTGCATCTGTTTTTCCAGCACCGGTAGGATCACCGGCACGCTGGAGATTTCCAACCCTGACATCAGCGCCGCCAGACAAACAGCGGTCAGAGCCAATAGATCCTTCATGAACATTTCCTGCAAAGCGTTAAGAGAGCGCCAGCATGAAAGAAGTGCGTCGCGGTGGAAATCAGCCCGGATGCCATGTATCGTCAAGATCATGCCAACTTGAGTGAAACCCTGCCCTGTATGCCAAAAGTTAACCTCCTGACGACTATGTCTGCTCCGGCGTTTTCTGCGCCGCCCCGCAACCGGCGGCTGGTGCTGCTGGCTTACGAATGTTTGTGCACCTTTGAATTTGGCATTGCGGTCGAGGCATTTGGCCGGGCCGATGAACTGCTTGGTGAACCGCTGTATGACCTGGAAGTCGCGTCAGTTGAGGAAGGCACTTTTGGCGCGCAAGGCGGCGTGCGTCTGGTGGTAGATGGCGGGCTGGAGTTACTCGAAGATGCCGGAACCATTGTGATCCCCGGCTGGCGCAGCATTGACGAACCCGCCACCGAGCGGTTGATTGCCGCACTGCAAAAAGCCCATGCACTTGGCACTCGTATTGTTTCCATCTGCGCCGGTAGTTTTGTGCTGGCAGCCGCAGGGCTGCTGGACGGCAAACGGGCCACTGCCCACTGGAATAGTACACACGCGCTGGCACAACGGTTTCCGAGGATTCAGGTAGAACACGGCATGATTTATGTCGATGAAGGCAGCGTGATCACTTCCGCAGGCGGAGCCGCCGGGGTCGATTTATGTCTGCACCTGATCCGGCGCGATTACGGTATCGACGTTGCCAACCGCACCGCAAGGCGGATGGTGACGCCGCCGCACAGGGAAGGCAACCAGGCGCAATATATTCAACAACCCGTACCCGTTCGCCCGACACAAACGCTGTCGCCGCTGCTCGACAACCTGCGTAGACGCCTCAATAAACCGCTGGCGATTGAACAACTGGCTGCCGAAGCGGGAATGAGCCGCCGCACCTTCCTGCGCCGTTTTCATGACGCGACCGGCAGCACGCCGGGTGAGTGGATGCTCGGCGTACGGCTGGAGAAAGCCTGTGCGCTGCTTGAAAGCGGTACGTTGAGCGTCGACCGCGTGGCCGAGCAATCAGGTTTTGGCTCCCCTGAAAGCCTGCGCCACCACTTTCGTCAGCGCCTGGGCACAACGCCGACCCTTTACCGCCAGCAATTCAGTGACCGTATTGCCGGAGAAATAAACACGCGTCGCTAGTCAGATAAATTAAATAGAGATTCTTGCCACACAGTGACGGATATCCCTATTAAGAATATCTACTGTCTCCCCAAAATAGTGCGAAGCTATATAAACATCACCATGACGGGGCATTATTTCATTACTTCAACTCTGTTGGTTGGTTTTTTGAACGCAAGCGATTACTTGCCAGTAACGTAATGAAAAAACCAGATGAGTTTTGTGAGCTTGCTGTTATAGTTCGCGTTTAAAACACCACTTAAACTTTCTGGGATCCTCATGGCATCAAATATATTGCATTTCCTGTTGAGTCTTATAATGGTATTCGGCGTGAGTTGGCTAATTAGCTACAACAAACGCGGCATTAAATTACGTTATGTGCTGCAAATTCTGGTGATTGAAATCGCACTGGCTTGGGTGCTGCTATACAGCCAGGCCGGGGTCTACCTTATCTCTGGCTTGTCTGGCGTGTTCACTAACCTGATGAGTTATGCTCGCGTCGGTACCGATTTTGTTTTCGGTGGTCTGGTCAATGAAAACCAGTTCAGCTTCTTCTTATTTGTGCTCTGCCCAATCATCTTTATTTCCGCGCTGATTGGTATTCTCCAGCATCTGCGTATTTTACCGTTAATGATTAAAGGTATCGGTTGGGCTTTATCCAAAATTAATGGTATGCCTAAGCTGGAGTCCTTTAATGCGGTGAGTTCATTATTAGTCGGACAATCCGAAAACTTCATCGCTATTAAAGATATTGTTCCTCAACTTAATGAACGCCGGATGTATACGTTATCTGCCACCGCCATATCAACCGTCTCAATGTCCATTGTCGGCTCGTATATGACCTTGCTGGAGCCGCGCTACGTTATGCTGTCGCTGATCCTGAATATGCTCTCTACCTTCGCTGTTTTACAGGTAGTGAACCCTTATTCTGATGAAGCAGACAGTGAAATGCCTAAGATGGACATACCCAAGCACAGCTTTGTCGAGATGCTGGGTGAATACATCATGGCCGGTTTCAAAATGGCGATGATTGTGGCCGCCATGCTGGTAGGGTTCAACGCTCTCCTGGCGATGATCAATGCGATTTTCCTGCACGGCGTTGGTCTGAGCTTCCAGGACATCATCGGTTATCTGTTCTATCCGGTGGCATGGTTGACCGGTATTGTCAGCCATGACTCACTGACCGCCGGCAGCATCATGGGCACCAAAATTGTCGCCAATGAATTTGTCGCCATGTTGCAGATGAAAGATCTGTTGGCCCAGTTGGAACCGCGCACCGTGGCAATCCTGTCCGTGTTCCTGGTCTCTTTTGCCAATATTTCTACCGTCGGTATTATTGCCGGTGCGGTAAAAAGCATTTCGGAGGTTCAGGGCAACATGGTCGCCCGTGCAGCTTTCCGCCTGCTGGTTGGCGCTACGCTGGTCAGCCTGCTGTCCGCTTCGATCGTCGGTCTGGTTTATCGTTAAAATCCCCGTTCTCTTCCAAGGGCAGCCGCGTTGGTTGCCCTTACTCACCAACGTCACGTAGTTGAGCTACAGTTAACCCATCCTCTTTCCAGAAGATTTAACTATGCTTTCCGTTAAACACTATATTCATACTCGCCCGCGGTTGTTGATCGCCATCGCTGCTGGCATTGGCTGTTATTTTTTGCTGCCATTGCTGCCAGCACACTTGTCACAATTTGAACGCCTGATGGTCAGTTGGAACATGCTGGCATGGCTCTATCTGATCCTGATCTGGCTACTGATGATGACGGCGGCACCGGCGCGGATCCGTACTATTGCCCGTGCCCAGGATGAAAGTGCCAGCCAGGTGCTGATGCTGGTCAGCATCGCCTGTCTGGTCAGTATGCTGGTGATTTTTATGGAACTCAGTACCGTTAAGCAGCTCTCCGGCGCGGCTAAATCCTTTCATCTGATCCTCACGGTTACCACGCTGGTTGCCTCGTGGTCGCTGCTACCGACCGCCTTTTCGATGCACTACGCCCATCTTTATTACCGGCGCGGGGCAGAAAAACAGAAAGCACTATTGTTCCCGGATAAAATAGAACAACCCGAGTATTGGGATTTCCTCTACTTCTCCTTCACGCTGGCCGTCGCCTGCCAGACCGCCGATGTGGCCACTGGCACCACCGAAGTTCGCCGTATTACGCTGATTCAGTCCATTATGGCGTTTGTGTTCAATCTGGCGATTTTAGGCCTGTCAGTGAACGTGGCTGCGGGGCTAATCAGCTAGCGTCGAGCCCATCCCCCTTGATTACCCTCTCACCTTTTACCTCAGCGCGGTTAACTCCCCCGCCTGAGGTGCTTAATGGCATCCGTGATACCTATAATTTTTTTATTCGATAAACTTGCGCTTCAGATAAGTGGATACTAATGTTTAAAAATGACTGAAAATGAGATATTCAAAGCGCTGGCTGACCCTACCCGCCGCGCCATCTTCGAGAAACTGTCGACAGGCGGCCTGAATGCCACAGCCCTGCGCGAAGGCATGTCGATCAGCCAGTCCGCCATGTCCCAACACCTTGCAGTTTTGCGTCACGCAAGTCTGGTGCGCGAAGAGCGTCAGGGGCGTTTCGTAAATTATGAAGTCGATCCCGCAGGCCTGGCGTTTGTCGCGCAATGGTTGGCCAAGTATCGCGCCTTCTGGCCAGCGCGGATCGACAGCTTGAAAACGTTGCTGAAGGATATGGAGTAAACGACATGATGACCGAGAGGAAAAATAAACACGTCGTGTTGAAATACGATCTCGACGCGCCTCCTGAGAAAGTCTGGCGCGCAATAAGCCTTTCCTCCCTGCGTCAGCAGTGGTTACCGTCACAAGTTTTGGCCGAAAGTGCGCCGGTGTGTTCCATACCAGGCAAGGAAATCTGCTACAAGATGCAGGACGATGAGCCGCCATATCTCGCCAGCATGGTGACATTTCAGCTTATGCCTAACCCGCAAGGTGGCACCACGCTCACCATTATTCATGGGCTGGAAGACGCCCGGCTGATGCCAGCCCATGGCGCTCAACCCGGACTGATGTGTGCAGCCTGAGGCGGCAGTTTAAAAATAATTTTCCCCGATAAAAGGAGTTCGCCATGCGCGAAATGATGCAACTCGTCCCGATGGTCGTCGAGCAATCCAGCACGGGCGAGCGGTCTTTTGATATCTATTCGCGCCTGCTGCGCGATCGGATCATTTTTCTCAACGGCGAGGTGAATGACAGCATCTCCACACTCATTTGTGCGCAACTGTTATTTTTGGAAGCAGAAAATCCCGGCAAGCCGATCAATCTCTATATCAATTCACCCGGTGGTGTCATCACCAGTGGCCTGGCGATTTATGACACTATGTGTTTTATTCAGGCACCGGTGCACACGCTATGTATGGGCACGGCCGGATCGATGGGTTCATTCCTGTTAATGGCAGGCGAATCCGGTGAACGAGCAGCGTTGCCCAACGCCAGTATCGTGGTGCATCAGCCTTCAGGAGGGTTTCAGGGAAAGGCATCCGATATTTTCATTCATGCGCAGGAGATGCAACTGACCAAGAAACGGATCACCGCGCTGTATGCTCAACATTGTGGGCGTACCCATGAAGAGGCAGAGCGTGCACTCGATCGCGACAACTTTATGACCGCAGAGCAGGCGCTTGAATGGGGGCTGATAGACCGAATTCTGACCAGAAGGCCTTAATGCTCAGGCGCCACCATACCGCGTAAGCAAAAGCATCCCGTCTGGCAGAAACTGCATCTGATCGTGGATACTGATACGGGTCAGGCTTTGCCACAGTGAGTTACAGTATAAGGAAATAAAGACCCTGATCTCACAGAGAAACGGTTAAATGAAAATCGGATGTTTTAGCACTGGCTATTCCACTGCCATAATCAACAATGGTCTTATGCGCTGATGCAGCGCGAATATCATCGTGTCTAAAGGAGTTTTACTGTGTCTGGTTCTACCGCTAATTTGCTTTCATGTTCTTTTGTGCTTGCCGTGCCCGATCTTAAGAAAAGTGCGGCTTATTTTCGTGATGTTCTCGGATTTAGTTTGGCCTGGCCTGAAGACTTGGGCTGGCAAATGGCATCACGAGGAGCTGTGCGTATCATGATGGGCCATTCACCGGATGCGATTCCCCCTTCGGAAACGGGCGATCACAGCTATTTTGGTTATCTGAATGTCGACGATGCCAACGCGCTTTATCATGAATTCGTCAGCTCGGGGGCCATCATACTTCAACCTCCAGCCGATCAACCTCATGGTATGCGTGAATTTACGGTAGCCACTCCAGAGGGTCACAGAATGATGATTGGTCAGGACTTGTCATCAAACGGGTAGATAATCTCCTGTAGAAACTGGCTATTTATATAGGGATATGATGAATATCAGACGATTTTTGGTCGTGCCTCGCACTGCAGATATCCCAGGCAGAGTGACTCAAGTTGCCCGCAAAGCTTAGGGATAATTAATTGCGGTGATTCCCCTTCAAGCACCAAACGAATGGGGCCGACCAAGGCTCCCATGAACATAAACGAGGTCATGGCAACGTCGTCAAAATGCGCATCGCAAGCGGTCTTCAACATAGCTTCCAGCGCAGCGCGATTGCGATCCCCCACTTCGCGAACATAAAGCCGTGAATCGAGTTCGACGGCAACCGCGTAGAGAGCTCGCGACTCGTCAAGGTTTTCCGTCTTCGCTTGCACGAATGCTCTAACCACGGTCTTCACCATCATCTGCAAACTCGCGTTATGCGCTGACGCAGCAGCATTCTCCGTCGCTCTCACCACCCTTTCTAAATGTCGCTGCAACACGGCAAATAGCAGCGCCTGCTTTTGAGGAAAATACTGATAAAGACTGCCGACCGAGACCCCGGCTCTCTCAGCCACGCGGATAGTAGTAAGCCGCTGCAATCCCTCAGCCCGTAAAACCTGAATAGTCGCATCAAAAATCGCCTCCACTGTAGCCTGGGAACGCGCTTGCCGCGGTTGTTTGCGGGCCTCTAACCCCTGTCCGTTATCTGTCTGCATATGCGAATTCACAATATGAATGATTATTCGTATTCTACATGAACACGTTACCGCTTACTAATCCCTGGAATAAGGAACGCATCAATGACTGAAGTGACACGAGCAGGTACTTTTCAACTGGGCGATCTGTCGGTTACACGCATGGGCTACGGTGCAATGCAACTGGCGGGTCCTCACGTTTTCGGGCCACCGAAAGATCGGGCAGCAGCACTGACGGTGCTTCGCGCTGCTATCGAAAGCGGAATTACTCACATCGACACGAGCGATTTTTATGGCCCTCACGTGACAAATCAACTTATCCGCGAGGCGCTCCATCCCTATTCTGACGCGCTCACCATTGTGACGAAGGTAGGGGCCCGCCGGGGTAGCGATGCTTCATGGAACGCAGCCTCATCGCCGGCCGAACTGGAATCGGCAGTGCATGACAACCTGCGTAATCTCGGTCTCGATGTGCTCGATGTGGTGAACTTTCGCGTCATGTTCAATGCCGCAGCACCGACTGAAGGTGATATTGAAGAGCCTTTGACGGCGCTCGCAGAGCTTCAGGCCAAAGGCTTGATTCGTCACATTGGACTAAGCAATGTGACCGGACAACAGGTGGCTCAGGGGCGCACGATCACGAACATTGCGTGCATCCAGAACATGTACAATCTTGCTCATCGTCAAGATGACGAGCTGATTGATAGTCTTGCAAAAGAGGGCATCGCCTATGTCCCGTTTTTTCCGCTCGGAGGTTTCTCTCCTCTGCAGGCCGATGCGTTGAGCTACGCTGCGGAGCAATGCGAGGCGACACCGATGCAGGTAGCTCTGGCATGGTTGCTACAGCGCGCACCGAACATCCTGCTGATACCGGGAACCTCATCAGTAGAGCATCTGCAACAGAACATCAAAAGTGTCAACCTTCAGTTACCTGAAGATCTCCTGTCATCGTTGAACAACATCGGTATCTGAAGCCGCCAAACAACGAGTTAGCAGTAACTGCTGACGGAAACGGGACATCACGTCAACACCCACCAATGCTTTGTAAAAGCATTGGTGCCTAACTGTTTGTAAAGTAAAGCGATAACCATAGTGAAAAATTGAGAAAAGGGACAACGATGGATGACGATACGTTAAAAACGCATCTGGCCGGCGCGTTAGGGAATTCGGCGAGAAGTGGAACCTGATTGAAAACGATAGCCGCACCCGGCATGACGAAGAGGAAAAAATCCTCCACGAGAACTATCCCGGCACCGAATACCATTACGCGCCTGGCACCAACTGGTTCGAAGTTTTAGGTGAACGCACAGCGCCGCTGTTTGATGAATACTGTACGGATAAGCACAGAGTGTACGGCGGAAAAAAACTAAGAGTTTTGGCTTCCCGTCCAAATTTGTCGGTATTGAACGTCCGACAGAAGTCCGCGTAGAGCTTAAAACCAAAAGCCGCGCCGAAGTCATCGTTATCACCCAAACCCCCTTTCAGGATGAGTATCTGGTTGTCGTTTTAAAAAAGGCGGGCGAATGGCGAATTGATAGCTATAAAGGGCGCCGCTACGGCAATGAAAAGTGGGACTCGAAAATACTCTGATTATCCTGGAGTAATGTCGGCATCAGCAGTTTTTTAGACCATCCGCAGGGTGTTTACCCGAGCCACCCAACCAAGACAGTCGCAAAACTCACCGAGGCTGCATTTTTTCCAACATCCATTCACGTAATGCTTCTACATCAGGACGTTGTGCAATATCTTCCAGCGTGAGCAGATAATAATTGGCGCCTGGCAGATAAGCCGCGAAAGGTGCGATCAGTATTCCGCGCTGTAATAGATCCCCGACCAGCAACTGACTGGCAATCACCACTCCCTGCCCCGCCACCGCCGCCTGCAACGCATGCGTTTCATCGCTGAAATGCAGACCCCTTGAAATATTCAGCTCCTCTGGTCCATAGCGTTGTTGCCAGTGTTTCCAGTCAGGTGACTCTGCGGGCACGTGCCGGTGTTCAACATGCAACAGAGTCGCACTGTGCAAATCGCCCACCGCTTTCAATCCCAGCGTCGGGCTGGCGACGACGACAAACCGATCCTCATATAACAACGTGCTGTGTAAGTCAGTCTCGGCACTCTCTCTATAACGGATGGCCACATCAACCGTGCGCTGGGTTAAGTCGACTCTTTCAATGCCGGTATGCAGGCGTAAATCAATCAGGGGAAAATCTGTCTTAAAATTCGCCAGCCGGGGAACCAGCCAGTTAGTCAGAAAGTTTGAGGTGGTGGTAATAGTCAGTGCGGGAAGTTGTCTGAGGTGGTCAATTTTTACGACGGAATCTTCCAGCGCGGTAAACGCGGATTGTGTGCCTGAATAAAGTATGCAACCCACCTCTGTCAATTTCACACCCTGCGCATTTCGCTCGAATACGCGACACTCAAGCATCGACTCAATCAGGCGAATTTGGTGACTGATGGCTGTCGCACTCACGTTAAGTTGCCCGGCGGCTCGTTTAAAGCTGAGACAGCCGGCAACAGCATGAAATGCGCGTAGTGCACCAAGAGGAGGTAACCGTAATTTTTTCATGATGAGTTAATTTCATCCATGGGTGAAAAGCATGACTTTGTCCCTCTTGTCATACAAGGGATAAGCTCGCAGCACTGGCTAATTAAGGATGAATATAATTTAGCATGGTCGCTTTTAATAGTGAGATTTATCATGACAATGACTTCTATACCTGACGCGTTCCCCTCTGCCGGACAAGCACGGATACATGCCGCCACTATTCTGTGCAGCATCCTGGCAGGACAAACAATCCTTTTACTCAAGCTCTCTGCACGGGGAAACCTGTTCATCAGTATTGCGCTGCTTTCGTTGCTATGTATCGTTTTTTCAGGCGGATGTTTTCTGGCGCAATTCAAGGTATTACAGCGAAAAAGTCTCCTGCCACGGTTATGTCAGGGTTTCCTCATCAGCGCAGCCGGTATGGTGCTACTGCTGGCGGCATCACGCGAATTACACAGCTGGCTGTCGCTGCTTCCGGGCATTATTATCTCCGGGCTGGGACAAGGAATAGTTTGCACAGCAGTCATCAAAGGATGCAAAAAAGAATGGCACAAATGGCATACGCCGATATACATGTCAGCCATGTTGATAATCGGACCTGTACTTTCGGTGACGGCTGTCGTGCTGCTACAGTCCAGATTTACCGGTATGACAGGTTTCCCCTACGCGTTTGCCCTGTTAGCGGATCTCTCATTACTTGGTGCGTTGTACGTCAAGATTATCGAGAGTGATCGCTAACGTTTGATGTCAAAAACCATCAAACAGCAGCATGTCGGGCCGACGAGTTAATGCGACAGGTGGTAAAACAAGCGGGTGATTTTCAGGAATAAAAAAGCCGATAACACCTTCATGTTATCGGCTTTTTTTACTGCGAACTAACGCAGAAATGAAGGTTTAAGCGTTCAGCAGTTGCTGCGCCGTACTCTCCACCAGCGTCAGCAGGACTTTGACATCCTCCAGGCTGACGGTTGGGTTCAGCAAGGTCAGCTTCAGGCAGGTGATGCCGTTATGCTCGGTCACACCCACATTAGCGCGGCCAGACTCCAGCAGCGCATCGCCGATCTTCTGATTCAGCAGCGCAATAGCGGCATCGCTGGCACTTGGCAGTGACTGCGGACGGAAACGAAACAGGACGCTCGCCAGCTGTGGCTGCATCACCAGTTCCAGAGACGGTTGCTCAGTGAGATAGTGAGCCACTTCCTGCGCCAGCGTTACGCCGTGATCGATGATCTCGGCATACTGCTTCTGCCCTAACGCTTCCAGGCCCATCCACAGTTTTAGTGCATCGAAACGGCGGGTGGTTTGCAAAGATTTGGACACCAGATTCGGCACGCCCGCTTCTTCATCAAACTCGGAGTTCAGGTAAGCCGCCTGATAGCGCATCAGCTCATAGTGACGGGACTCTTTAAGCAGGAACGCGCCACAGCTGATGGTCTGGAAGAACTGTTTGTGGAAGTCCAGGGTGATGGAATCCACGAGTTCAATGCCATCCAGATAGTCACGGTACTTCTCTGACAAGAGCAATGCACCGCCCCACGCCGCGTCAACATGCACCCAGATCTGATGCTCTGCCGCCAGTGTTGCAATAGCGCGCAGCGGATCGATAGCACCGGCATCGGTCGTGCCTGCGGTCGCAACAATCGCCAGGATCTGCTCGCCGTTGGCCTGCGCTGTGGCGAGTTTATCTGCTAAATCGTTGACGTCCATACGGGCGAACTGATCGGTTTTCACCCGCGTCACTGACTGGTAACCCAGACCGAGTAAAGCCATGTTCTTCTGCACCGAAAAATGGGCATTTTCAGAACATAACACTTTAATCTTCTTCAGGTTACCGACCAATCCATCCTGTTGAATAGAATGCCCCTGACGCGCAAAGAAGGCATCGCGCGCCAGCATCAGTCCCATCAGGTTACTTTGGGTGCCACCGCTGGTGAACACGCCGGCATCGCCAGCCTGATAACCCACCTGAGTACGCAGCCATTCGATCAGCTTCATCTCAATAATAGTGGCTGACGGGCTTTGATCCCAGGAGTCCATACTTTGGTTAGTGGCGTTAATCAGCACTTCGGCAGCCTGGCTTATTACCAGGCTCGGGCAATGTAAATGCGCAACGCACTGCGGATGATGTACGGACAAGCTGTCTTTTAAAAAGTACTCAATCGCACGTTCAATCGCTACCTGATTGCCCAGACCCTGCGGGTTGAAATCAAGCTTGATACGTTCACGCAGTTCAGCAACGGTCTTACCCTGATACATCTCAGGTTGTTGCAGCCACTGCACCACAGCGTTGCTGCTCTGTGCAATCGCCTGCTGGTACGCCTCGGTGCTTTGCGCGGAGGCGGCCAGGATCGGGTTTAACTCGGACATCGCGGTCATTTACTCCACTCAGACAGGTTTGACGCCGGCCGCTAACAAGGCCTGCTCAAATTTATCCAGGAAAATACCCAATTCATCATTGGTGATCAGCAAGGAAGGCAGCAGACGCAGAACGCAACCGTTACGGCCACCGCGTTCCAGAATCAGCCCGGCTTCGAAGCATTTTTTCTGTAACAGCGCAGACAGATAACCGTCAGCCGGGTAGCAGCCCATGTGATCCTGTGCCTCGTTGGGTTTAACAATCTCAATGCCGATCATTAAGCCCAGCCCACGCACATTACCGATGACCGGATAACGCTCTTGCAGGTCGGCCAATTTATCTTTCAGCCATTCGCCCTGAGCAGCCACTTTGTCAGCAATGTTGTTGTCTTTCAGATGCTGCAGAGTCGTCAGGCCGGTGGCCATTGCCAACTGGTTACCACGGAAGGTGCCGGTATGGTGGCCAGGTGACCAGGCATCAAACTCTTTCTTGATGCCGAGTACCGCCAGTGGCAAGCCGCCGCCGACCGCTTTGGACATCACGATGATGTCTGGCTCGATACCCGCGTGTTCGAAGGCAAACAATTTGCCAGTGCGGCAGAAACCAGCCTGAACTTCGTCAATAATCAGCAGAATACCGTGTTCCTGAGTCACTTTGCGAATGCGCTGCAACCACTCAGCAGGCGCCGGGTTAACGCCGCCTTCACCCTGAACGGCTTCCAGAATGACCGCCGCTGGCTTACGCACGCCACTTTCGACATCATTAATCAGGTTTTCGAAGTAATAGGTTAACGCCTTCACGCCCGCGTCACCGCCAATGCCCAATGGGCAGCGGTACAGGTGCGGATAAGGCATAAACTGCACTTCAGGCATCATGCCATTGACCGCTTCTTTCGGTGACAGGTTCCCCGTGACCGCAAGCGCGCCATGGGTCATGCCATGATAGCCGCCGGAGAAGCTGATCACACCAGAGCGGCCGGTATATTTCTTGGCCAGTTTCAGCGCTGCCTCCACGGCATCAGCACCGGTTGGGCCGGTAAACTGCAGGCAATACTCTTGGCCCTGTCCCGGTAATAAAGACAGCAGATATTCAGAGAACTGATCTTTCAACGGCGTTGTCAGATCCAGTGTATGTAACGGCAAGCCGCTGGTAATGACATTTTGGATGCTTTGCAGCACATCAGGATGATTGTGTCCCAGAGCCAAGGTTCCCGCGCCGGCAAGGCAATCAAGATATTGATTATTCTCAACATCGGTGATCCAGACGCCATGGGCTTGCGCAATGGCTAACGGCAATTTGCGGGGATAACTCCTAACATTCGATTCAAATTTAGCCTGTCGGGCTAAATAGGTTTCATTGTTTTCATTAAATGAATTCGCACCAAAATTATCAATACGGACTTTATCCGTCATCATATCTCTCCTACAACTGGGTTATCGCTAACGCCAAAGTTGAATAAATGAGTAAAAAAATAACCACTATGAATAAATCGCGGCCAATATATGGCTTTTTCATCCTCTTCTCAATAATTTATTGTGAAGAAATCTGTTTATAATTTTTTTATACAAATCAATGAATTGACGTTTTACTAACCGATCATCCTGCCATAAGTATATTACGTGGTCATTAATTAGGCATGAAAAGCAGGATGCTTTTCATGCCTAATACACCGAATGTTGATCTCTTTGCTCTCTTGTTCATCTTCAGCGATACTGGATTAATAAACAGTCTGTTTAAAAAAACAGGCCTATTCTTAACATTTTAATGAGGGATACCATGGGAGAATTTTCCGGTTTTACTCAGCCTGGCCTGACATTCTTGCAGCAGCTTAGTCAAAACAATAATAAGGAGTGGTTTGAGGAACATCGCGATATCTATCAGCAGCAACTGCTCAAGCCGGTGCGCAATCTGGTGACGGATTTAAGTCAGGATATGCAAGTGATTGATGACCTTTTTGAACTGCGCCCTGCGATAGGAAAAACCATCTCCAGAATGCATCGAGATACTCGTTTTTCCCGCGACAAGTCGATTTATCGCAGCAACATTTGGGTCACCTTTAAGCGTTCCCGCAAAAATTGGACCGACGCACCGACCTACTTTTTCGAATTTGGGCAAGACTGGTGGCGCTACGGCCTGGGCTACTACAGTGCATCCAAAAAGACCATGGATCTGTTTCGTCAGCAACTGCTGCGCGATCCTACGGCTTTTCTAACCATGGCGAAGTGCATCGAGCCCAATTTCACCATTGAAGGTGAAAACTATAAACGCCCGCTGATTAAAGATCAGTCCCCGGACCTGGCGGCATGGTACAACAAAAAATCCTTCGCGCTCATCAGCACTCATATGGACATGGACACCCTGTTCTCTGACAGACTGGTTGGCATATTGAGCAAAGATTTTCAGCGCATCGCGCCGCTCTATCACATGCTAATGAAAATCGAAGGAATGAAGAAAAATCAGTTGGCTGAAAATGGGTCTGGATTGCTGCGCGGCTGAGCAGCGGTTTCATACCGGCTTTAGCGCTTAATAAGCTGCCTGAAGGCGGCTTATTAAGCCGTGCGGTTATCATTCACTTTCTTTTGGAGCCGCAAAACCTAACAAGATGGCCTGGTTTGTGGATTTTGTTTGGCAGTAACGGGAAAGAGGTTGCGCGCCTAAACCCACTTTACGACATTTATCGATAATATCCTGTTCATTAAGAGTGTCCGATAACCAACAAACAATATGAATTCCTGAGTCCGTCGGTTCAACCCTAATACTCTGCGGAGGATACAATTGTATGGCTTCAATTATCACCCTTTGACGTTCATAGCATGCTTTTCGGACGCGCCTGACGTGACGTGCATAATGTACATCAGAAATAAATGTGGCAAGTGTGGCTTGTTATAAATAAGACGTCCGTGTATCCGCATAGTATTTGGCAATTTTAAATGACTCAATGAGATTTATCCATCCTCAAAGATTTAAAATTCACATAGGATTAATAGGAGGGGTGACACGGAATATATTTTTTAACCAACCAATATTGACAGTTATAAAAACGATATTATAATCAGCATTTTTACTAAAAGGATGAAGTAATGAAAGCGTTATTAATCACCTCTGCGTTGGTTGCCACTATTGGTTTTAGTACTTTTGCGCAAGCAGATAATCATACTGTTTCTTTAGGTTATGCCTATGGTAAAGCAGACGACGTGAAGCTCAAAGGCGTTGATGTTAAATACCGTTATGAGTGGGATAGTCCGGTAAGCATGATTGCCTCTTTCACCTACATGAAAGATAACATAAGCGATAGCATGATTAATGGGTACGAGGAAAATGGCTATGTTAATAAATCAACTGATGTGAAATATTATTCACTGACGGCCGGACCCGCTTACCGTGTTAACGACTATATTAGCGCATATGCTTTGGTTGGTTTAAGCCGTAGCAAAATAGATGTCAATTTATATTATAGCGGAAATGACTACACCGAAGACCGTAACACTCACTCTACCAATCTGGCTTACAGTGCGGGTGTGCAGATAAATCCAATTCCCCAGATGGTCGTTGATGTAGCTTATCAAGGCTCAAAAATTAAAGGCTTCAATGATTACAGTACTCATATGAACGGCGTTGTGATCGGTCTTGGTTATCGCTTCTGATTATAATTAATTCTGGTTTTATTTGGCCGGTTTCGTTGCATTATAATATCGGATAACATGCTGCATTAAATGCTGTTATCCGGCATTCTCACTGGTAGAGAGTATAAAATTGACAGTAGAGAACATCAGCAGCAACAACCCTGTGGGTCTGATGTACACTCTGTTTCGATTGAAAGGCGAGTGGCCTTTCGAAAACCAGCACAACGAGGTCATTATGATATCTGTTTTCGGGCACCTGAACCCTGACAGCGACACGGTTTGCAGCGCCTTAATTGCTGCTGATTGGCTTAACGCGCAGGGACGACCGGCGCGTGCATTCAGACTGGGGGAGATCAACCCAGAAACCCGCTTTATTCTGACAACTGCTGGCGTAGAAGCGCCGCCGTTACTGGAAGAGAGCGTGGAAGATAAAGACGTCTGGCTGGTGGATTTCAGCGAATTTGAGCAGGGGCCGGCATCGCTTCCTCACAGCAATATTTTGGGGATTGTCGACCATCACCGACTCGGTACTGTCACCACCCGCAACCCGGCCGAAGTATGGGTTCAGCCACTGGGAAGCTGCGCCACGTTGTTATGGCAGTTGATCACCCGTGAAACGGATCAGCAGATCACCGCATCTCAAGCCACGCTGATGCTCGGCGCATTGCTCAGTGATACCGTCGCCCTCACCTCGCCGACCACTACGCCGGTGGATATCAAAGCCGCTGATGCTCTGTTCGCCATCAGCCAGCTGGAGCGCGAAACGTTCATCAGCGGTCTGCTGGCGGCAAAAACCGATCTGGCGGGCATGAGCCCCGAGACGCTGATCAATAAAGACGCAAAGAATTATCGCATTGCCAATCTGAATGTTCTGCTGGCACAAATCGAAGTCAGCAGCTTTACCCAGACCGACACGATCTTGCCACAGTTGGTCGCCGCGATGAGCAGCCAATGTCACGAGAACGCACTGGATCTGTTTGCGTTGATCATCACCGACATCAGCATCAAAAACTCAGTGATCTACTTCTCGCAAAATACGCTATTTGACTCCGAGTCCGTCTCGCTGCCGGGCATGCTCAGCCGCAAGAAAGAGGTGCTGCCGTGGCTAACTAAGACGCTGGAAAAACGTCAAGACGCATGACTTTCAATTAATAATGGGTGGGATTTTTATTAACGTTTTCAAATTAAGATAAAACGAACTCTTTTATATTTCGTCGATATTCAGCGCTGGAATTCAGCGCTGAAATAGATAGACATCATAAAGTCTTCTCATTCCAAAATACGAGATTAAAGCAGAGGCAGTCTGGTAGTAGAATCGGACGCGGGCTTATAACATCATCGCCAGGAATGAACCAAAGATTGCCAGCAGGCTGGCGCATACGGCATGTTTCCCTCGCAATAACGCAGCAAAAATCACCATCCCCAGAGATGCAACGGAAACCAACACCCTCGACGGGTTTTCAATAACATATCCCAAAATAGCTTCCATTCTCTATTGTCTCTGATGATAGTATTTCAAAATATTGCAGGAGCTTAACATGTTGGGATATCAGGCTGTTTTGCTCTTTACAGGATATTACTTTAGCGTTGTCGGAGGGTGTGTTTGTTTAAAAATTTGCGGTTGTATCGCAGTCCTAATGCGGGGAGTATGGAACTTCACACTCATCAGCCCGCCATCAGGCGCAGGATAGACAGTGGGATCGCTGAGCAATTTTTTTACACGTCTTTTGGGCAAAAGTTCGGAATCACAATCCCCCAATGAGGAGTTAAAAATGGCAAAAGTATTAGTGCTTTATCATTCCATGTACGGGCATATTGAAACGATGGCGCAGAGTATCGCAGAAGGTGCGCGCAGCGTTCCCGGTGTAGAAGTTACCGTGAAGCGTGTGCCTGAAACTATGGATGCAGAGGCGTTCAAAGCGGCAGGCGGCAAAACGGAGCAGTCCGCTCCAGTGGCCTCGGTAGCAGAACTTGCCGATTACGATGCCATCATTCTCGGCACCCCAACCCGCTTCGGCAACATGACAGGGCAGATGCGTAATTTCCTCGACCAGACCGGCGGTCTGTGGGCGAGAGGCGCATTGGCAGGTAAAGTCGCCAGCGTATTCAGCTCAACCGGCACCGGTGGCGGTCAGGAAATGACCATTACTTCGACCTGGACCACCCTCGCGCACCACGGCATGATCATTGTGCCTATCGGTTATACCACTCCGGAATTATTTGATATCTCCCAGGTTCGTGGCGGTACACCTTACGGCGCAACGACCATCGCCGGTGGTGACGGTTCACGCCAACCCAGTGCGGAAGAACTGCGAATTGCTCATCATCAGGGCAAGCATGTCGCCACCATCACCAGTAAATTGGTGAGTTAGGCTGAATAGCAAAATAGAAAAGGCGCAAAATTTGCGCCTTTTGATGACTTAGTTTATTTATCACTTGCCGCGTGAAGTGATGATACTTTCAGCGACATTGCGCGGCGCCTCGGAATAATGGTTGAACTCCATCGTATAGGTTGCACGGCCCTGCGACATAGATCGCAAAGTGGTCGAGTAACCAAACATCTCGGAGAGCGGCACTTCGGCCTTAATGATTTTGCCACCGCCGCCCGCAATCTCCTCCATTCCTTGCACCGTACCCCGACGTGAGGATAAATCCCCCATTACGCTGCCTGCATAATCTTCCGGCGTTTCCACTTCGACCCGCATCATTGGCTCAAGGATCACCGGACTCGCAAGGCGCGCGGCCTCTTTAAAACCGAAGATCGCCGCCATTTTGAACGCCATCTCCGAAGAATCCACCTCGTGATACGAACCAAACGTTAGTGTGACTTTAACGTCAACCACCGGATAACCGGCCAGAATGCCGTTGTTCAGCGCTTCCACCACGCCCTTCTCAACCGCCGGAATGAATTCACGCGGCACCACGCCGCCTTTGGTGGCATCAACAAAAGCAAAACCTTTGCCCGCTTCCTGCGGTTCCAGCGTAAATACCACGTGCCCGTATTGACCTTTACCACCGGATTGGCGCACAAATTTGCCATCCACGTCGGTCACGGTTTTACGCACAGTTTCGCGATAGGTGACCTGCGGTTTACCGATGTTAGCTTCCACCCCAAACTCACGTTTCATTCGGTCAACGATGATTTCCAGATGCAACTCACCCATTCCGGAAATAATCGTCTGGCCGGACTCCTCGTCAGTGCGGATGCGAAATGAGGGATCCTCCGAGGCCAGACGCGACAACGCGATGCCCATCCTCTCCTGATCGGCCTTGGTTTTTGGCTCGATAGCCTGCGAAATTACCGGTTCAGGGAACTCCATACGCACCAGCGTGATGATGTCAGACGGATCGCACAGCGTTTCACCCGTGGTCACATCTTTCAACCCGACGCAGGCCGCAATATCTCCGGCGCGGATTTCATCAATCTCGATGCGATCATTAGCATGCATTTGCACGATACGGCCAATACGCTCTTTCTTGCCGCGCACCGGGTTGTACACACTGTCGCCTTTTTTCAGCACACCGGAATAAACGCGTACAAACGTCAACTGGCCCACGTACGGGTCAGTCATCAGTTTGAACGCCAGCGCCGAGAATTTCTCGCTGTCATCAGAATGACGAAACACCTCGTTACCGTCTTCGTCTGTACCTGCCACCGGAGGAATATCCAGCGGTGACGGCATCAGTTCGACCACCGCGTCAAGCATGCGCTGCACGCCTTTATTCTTGAAGGCGCTGCCACACAGCATCGGTTGAATTTCGCCGGCAATGGTACGGATTCGCAGACCTTGAGTGATCTCATCCTCAGACAGTTCGCCCAATTCAAGATACTTGTCCATCAGCGCTTCGCTGGCTTCCGCTGCTGCCGAGACCATTTTCTCGCGCCACTCTTCTGCCAGTGACTGAAGCTCAGGCGGAACGGCTGCATAGCTGAAAGTCATGCCCTGCGTGTCGTCATCCCAGTAGATTGCCCGCATTTTGCGTAAATCCACGACGCCGGTGAAATGCTCCTCGCTACCAATAGGAATAACAATCGGCACTGGGTTGGCTTTCAGGCGATCCACCATCATCTGACGAACACGGAAGAAGTCAGCACCCGCACGATCCATTTTATTGACGAAGGCCAAACGCGGTACTTTGTATTTATTGGCCTGTCGCCAGACAGTTTCCGACTGCGGCTGCACGCCGCCAACCGAGTCATACACCATCACCGCGCCGTCCAGCACGCGCATGGATCGCTCCACTTCAATGGTGAAATCAACGTGTCCCGGGGTGTCGATAATATTAATCCGGTGCGACTCAAACGAGTGATCCATACCCTGCCAGAAGCAGGTCACCGCTGCGGAAGTGATAGTAATTCCGCGCTCCTGCTCCTGCGCCATCCAATCCGTAGTCGCACCGCCGTCATGCACTTCACCCAGCTTGTGATTCATGCCGGTGTAAAAAAGAATACGCTCAGTGGTGGTAGTTTTACCGGCGTCGATGTGTGCTGAGATACCAATATTCCGGTAGCGCTCGATAGGGGTTTGGCGAGCCATATAACGTCCTTACGTGATGGATGGCAAAGGTGACGATCTAATCAGTACAGATTTTCGTCATTTCGTTTTACGGAGCGCATGATACAACTGTACGTATATATTCGTACAATTATTTTCACTATCGCTGAAATCGGCGCGCTGTAAACTGAAGTAGGTATAGGCTATATTGCGCGACCAATGCAGAAGCAAGATGAAGGATTCGAGAAAAGTCTGATGATAGCCAATCACCCTGAACGCGAGCAGATCCGCCTCGAGAATGTGCTGACTGCACTCGGAAACCCGCTGCGCCTGGCCGTGGTACGCGCACTGGCAAAAGGTGGCGAATATCCATGCGGTACATTGTTGCAGGGATTATCGAAATCGACTCTGACCCATCACTGGCGCGTGCTGCGCGAGAGCGGCGTGATCTGGCAACGCCCGGACGGCCGTGCCAATTTACTGTCACTACGCCGTGAAGACCTCAACGCACGCTTTCCCGGCCTGCTTGAATCCCTGCTGAGCGTCATTGAATCGGACGGCATTACGCTGGAATCCACTCAAAAACATATCTCAGACCAACACCTTTAATTTCCCGCCAATTGCGTTTTCACCAGTTGGCAAAACGTATTAATTATAGACGATGCGTGACAGTCTCCCCGCCGCGCCAGATATAAGGGCGCGCTGAGCTGCGTGGTCGGATCCAGCGGTAAAAAGACGACGCCGTCGCCGCCCAACCGGATCATGGATTCAGGCACAATAGAGATGCCTAACCCAGCACCCACCAAACTCAGACATGAGGTTAAGCGCGGAGCTTCCTGCACAATGTGCGGGCTGAAACCGGCACGGACATACGCGGCAAGTATTGCATCATACAACCCTTGCCCAGCCCGCCGCCGGTACAAGACAAAGGGTTCATTGCTCAGTTCTTTCAGTTTCAGAGGCTGACGAGACCGTCGCAACGCCAGCTGGTGTCCGGCGGGAACCGCCACCCACATGGGTTCCTCCAGCACTTTTTCCATCTCTAACTCCGGCATGTCTTTCACCGACATACGCACAAACGCCACGTCAAGCTGCCCGGCAACCACCGCTGCCAACAACTCGCCGCTGCCGCTCTCCTCAAGCTGCGTGCTGACCGAAGGGAAAATTTCGCGATAACGGCGCAGCAGTCCAGGTACAAAGGTGTGCAGGGCCGCTGAACTGGTGAAACCGATGCGGATCCGCCCCTGCTCGCCCAGCACGGCACGTTGCATGGCAGCATTCAGTTGGTCGGCACGCGCCAGCAACGCGCGGGCTTCGTTCAGCAACACTTCTCCAGCTTCGGTCGTGATCACGCCGCGTGGCAGGCGTTTAAGCAGCGGCACACCAAAATCCTGCTCCAGCCCCTGTAATAAGCGGGTCAGCGGCGGTTGTTGAATAAATAACAACTCAGCGGCCCGGGTAATACTCCCGGCTTCCACCACGGTTACAAAGGCGTTAAGCCGTTTGAGTTCAATCATTGCCATACTTTCAGGGTATCCATTGCAACCAATAAATGCATTAGACATCATGGCACAGCCACGCGCATGATCCTTAAAGAAATTTACGCCTTTGGCATTGTCGAATTAAATTTGCAGGGAGGGTGAGTATGACCGAACCAATACGGGAAGTGACCCTATTAAATACCGATGATCAAACAGCAGCATCACCTGATTGCCGACAACTCTTTATGGGCTTTTTTGTTCTGGGCCTGACCGGCTTTGGCGGCGTGCTGCCTATGGCAAGGCATATGCTGGTGGAAAAAAAACGCTGGCTGAGTACGGGTCAGTTCACCGAGCTGCTGGGGCTCTGCCAGTTTCTGCCGGGCGGCAATATCATTAATTTGTCAGTGGCATTGGGGATGGAATTTCGCGGGTTGCGCGGTGCGCTGTCAGCGCTGTTGGGCTTAATTTTGGCCCCGACGATTTGCGTCGTGCTGCTCGGTTTAGTTTATGCACGCTATCAGAATGAACCGCTGGTAGAGCATCTGTTCGCCGGGATGGCCGCCGCGGCCGCCGGTTTACTGCTCTCGACCGGCATAAAAATGCTGGCACCGTTGCGGGGAAAATGGCTGCAACTTTCACTGGTCGCCGTTGGGGTGGTGGCTATCGCCATATTTCGCATACCGATGTTGCCGGTCATGTTGGTGCTGGCGCCGGTCAGCATTTTCATCTGCGCCAGGAGTAAATTCTGATGGCGGTTTTACTTTCCCTTGCTCTGCTCTTCACCGAACTCTCCTTACTGGCCTTCGGCGGCGGCAATACCATCCTGCCCGAGATGCAGCGCGCCGTAGTGGATGTGCACCACTGGATGAACGCACAGGAATTCAGTGCCCTGTTTGCGCTGGCGCAAGCAGCGCCCGGCCCGAATATGATGATCGTGCCGCTGATTGGCTGGCAGGTCGCCGGCTGGTCAGGGCTGCTGGTGTCCTCGCTGGCGAAGTTCGGCCCATCGTCAATCGTGACGCTGATCGTCATGGGTGGCTGGAAACGCTATAAAGACAAACCGTGGCGGCAGGTTATTCAGCGCGGGCTGGTGCCGGTAACCGTCGGTCTGGTGGTATCAAGCGGGCTGTTGATCGCCAAAGCATCGGCCACCACGGTCATCATGGGGGGCATAATCATTTTGTGTACCCTGTTGGCGATGAACAAACGCATCCATCCGCTGTGGGTGCTGGCGGCAGGCGCAGTGCTGGGGCTGGCGTTGAGTTGAGTTGAGTTGAGTTGATAAAAAAGGCTGCCCACTGGCAGCCTGAGTCAATCAATTAGTTCGACTTAAGAACAGTAAACACGTGCTTCACGTGGGGTATAAATCCCGAAAGTTACCAGACCCAGAAGGCCGTTCACGAAAGTCTGTTGCGTTTCAACACGTACCACTTTTTCCGCGCCGCCGCATACTTTCGCAGCATCAATGGATTTTTTCTGACCAATACCGCTAACAAAGAAGTGATGCGTGGTCACTTGCTTAGGTGTGGTCGCAATCCCCTGATCCATATTGAAAGTTTGCTGCGCACAGCCGGATAACAGTACGGCAACGGCCGCAGCTAAAATAACCTTATTCATGAAAATCCCTTATAGAAGGCCAAAACGACCATTAAATATCGATAACAGTCTGCGGATGCTCCCGCTTACAGAAACGGGCTGCAGTCGTTGACTAATTTAGGTTATCGGACGATTCAGGCAGAAGTTTAGATCAGGTTTTAAAATTAACATACTTAATGTGCTTTTTATTTGAGAAGCCGATCTCAACATTCATCCTGCAAATAGGCTATTGATTGAACATCGATTTTCTCTATATACCCACTTTAGATATCAACTCTTTATATATCAAAAAAAGTTAAGGATGATGATGAATAGTAAACCTCTGAGCCTGGCTGTTTCTGCCCTCCTGCTTTCTGCGACTGCCTCTGCCGACAACACTCAGCCCGATCTCAGCCAGCGTGAAGTAACGTTACTGAGCGTCGATGGCTTGCAGTTCAAAGATCTCAACCACTCAGAAAAACTCGAACCCTACGAAGACTGGCGGTTGACTCCAGAAGAGCGCGCAGCAGATCTGGTGAAGCACATGACGCTGGAAGAAAAAGCGGGCGCGATGATGCACGGGTCCGCGCCGACGGCCAACAGCCCGGTGGGTGCAGGAACACATTACGATATTGAAGCCGCGAAAAAGATGATTGCCGGAGCGAAAGTAAACAGCCTGATCACCCGTCTGTCGGCGGATGACCCGGCAGTGATGGCGGAAGAAAATAACAAACTTCAACAGATCGCCGAAGGCACGCGGCTGGGTATTCCAGTCACCATCAGCAGCGATCCGCGCAACTCGTTCGAATATCTTATCGGCGCCAGCACCTCATCCGGCAAATTCACCCAGTGGCCGGAGACGTTAGGTCTGGCCGCGATTGGCGATGAGAAAGTGACCCGCCGCTATGCCGACATCGTCCGTCAGGAGTATCTGGCCGCCGGGATCCGGGAAGCGCTGTCACCGCAGGCAGATCTGGCAACCGAACCACGCTGGGCGCGTATCAGCGGAACATTCGGTGAAGATCCGACCCGCGTTCACAACATGGTGCGCGGTTATGTTGAAGGTATGCAAAACGGCGCAGACGGCCTGAATCAGGGCAGCGTGATTTCAGTGGTGAAACACTGGGTCGGTTACGGCGCAGCCGAAAATGGCTTCGACAGCCACAACGCCTATGGCAAGAACGCCATCTTTCCCGGCAACAATCTTAAAGAACATATTTATCCGTTCACCGGTGCATTTGAAGTCAACGTCGCCAGCGTAATGCCCACCTATTCCATCTTGAAAAATGTCAACATCGAAGGCAAACCGGTGGAACAAGTAGGTGCCGGTTTCAACCATCAGCTACTCACCGACATTCTACGCGGGCAATACGGCTTCAAAGGCGTGATCCTCAGCGACTGGCTGATCACCAGCGACTGCGACGAAGAGTGTAACAACGGCGCGCAAGACAACAAAGAGCCCGTGCCGGGCGGGATGTCCTGGGGCGTTGAAGATCTGACGCCTCAGCAGCGCTTTGTCAAAGCGGTGAAAGCCGGTGTCGATCAGTTTGGTGGTGTCACCGACTCCCAGTTGCTGGTTAACGCGGTCAATGAAAAACAGCTGACTGAAGAACGCCTGAATGAGTCCGTAATGCGCATTCTTGAACAGAAATTCCAGACGGGTTTGTTTGAAAATCCGTATGTTGATGTACAAAAAGCGGTGCAAACCATAGGCCGAGCGGACTGGCAGAAAGAAGCTAACGCGGCACAAGGGCACTCGCTGGTGTTACTGCAAAATACCGATGATGTATTACCGCTCAAGAAAGGCAAAAAAATCTGGCTGTATGGCATCGAACCAAAGGCGGCACAAGCGGCTGGTTTCATCGTAGTTGATTCTCCAGAGAAGGCGGATGTGGCCTTAATTCGCACACAAACACCGCATGAGAAATTGCATGAGAGCTGGTTCTTTGGCAAGCGTCATCATGAAGGTTCGCTGGCGTTTACCGATGATAATGTCGATTATCAAGCGATCGTTAATGCCAGTAAACATGTGCCGACGGTCGTCACCGTTTACCTCGACCGCCCAGCCATTCTGACTAACGTCAAAGAAAAAGCCAAAGCCATTGTGGGCAACTTCGGCGTCAGCGATACCGTACTGTTCACCCGCCTGACCAGCGGAGAAGCGTTCACTGGAAAACTCCCATTTGAGCTGCCCTCCTCAATGGCTGCGATACGCAAACAGAAGTCGGACATGCCGCATGACAGTGAATCCCCTCTGTATGAAATTGGCTTTGGGCTTTCGCGGTAAAAACCGTTTTCTAACCGGTAACCCGCGCCAGCACAAAACCATCCCAGCCTTTGCTGCCGACGGTTTGCAACGCGGTGGCCGTTAAACGCGGCTCCCGCTCAATCATCTCAATAAAGCGACGCACGCCCTGAACACGGGCATCGTCGCTGCCAGGATCCAGCACGGCACCGTCGCGCACTACATTATCTCCGATGATTAACGTTCCCGGCTTAGACAACTTCAGTGCCCACTCTAAATACAGCGGGTTGCTGGGTTTATCGGCATCAATGAAGATCAGATCAAAGGGTGCTTCTGCCTCCAGTAAAGGCAAGGTGTTGGACGCAGCGCCAACGTGCAGCGTAATTTTGTCCTGTAAACCTGCCAGCCGGATATTAACCTGCGCGATTTGAGCATGATGCGGGTCGGCTTCCAATGTCACCACATGACCAGAGTCAGGTATCGACCGCGCCAACCAGATGGTGCTGTATGCGCCCAACGTGCCGATTTCCAGCACTCTATGTGCGCCGATCATTTGTGCAAAAAATGCCAGTAATTTCCCCTGATTCGGTGCGACGTCATGAGCAGGCAAACCACCTTCGAGGTTATTTTTGAGTACCTGATCTAAAATCGGGTCATCTTCAATTAAATGGCTGACCAAATAATTATCGACCTGAGTCCATTTCTCACTGTATTGCTCCGCGCTTAGCTGAATCATTCCGGCTCCCCATAGTGAATCTCTATTTTTGAAAAACGCACTATTAAAGCTAATACCCTTCCTGCCTGTTTGTTTAGATTTTTTCACGGAATATCTCATCCCTGATGCCGTGAGACAGTCACAAATGTGACATTGCCCAAGATGGCTTTATTCATTTTTGAACACTAATCCCATAATTTTCATGCGGATAAAAATTCATGCACTTCACAAGTTTTGAAGAAAGTTCACTTGAATTTGTAAAATAATAATGATAATAGTTATCATTATGTTTACCATTGCCATGGCGAATCCTAAAAGAACCTTTCGCCACTGGCGGGGATTTTCGCGCGAAAACAGTCGGTGTTTGCGCTTAGTTTTTAGACGTCAGACATGCAATTAATTAATTCATCACTCCATTTTCTACTCAGAATTCATAGGAACTTTGAACATGTTGTTGGCCTTCCCTCTTAAGCGTTCGGTACTGTTGTGTGCCGTCGCTCTGACGCTTCCTGCTGCCTCTTTCGCGGAAGAAACTGTGGTTGTAACCTCAGCACCGGTGCAAACCGCCGATACTCCAACCCAGGGGTACAATGCGAAAACCAGCCGGACCGCCACCAAGACAGATCAGCCGATAATGACCACTGGCCAGGCCATATCCGTCGTAACGCGTCAGCAGATGGACGACCAGAACGCCACCACCGTCAACGCCGCGCTGAACTACACGCCGGGCGTATTTACCAACTTTGCCGGTGGCGCAACGCGCTATGACACTATCTCCCTGCGCGGTTTCCACGGCGGTGACGTCAACAATACCTTCCTCGATGGCCTGCGTATTTTGAGCGATGGCGGCAGCTATAACTCCATTCAGGTTGATCCCTGGTTCCTCGAACGTATCGATGTGATCAAAGGCCCTTCATCTGCGCTGTATGGTCAAAGCATTCCTGGCGGTCTGGTGATGGAAACCACCAAACGCCCACAGTTCAGTGAAGAAGGTCACTTCCGCCTTTCCGGCGGGACGCAAGATACCCAAGGCGGCGCATTCGACTACACCAACGCCATCAACGATCAGTGGGCGTTCCGCCTGACGGGGATGACCCGCAGCAGCGATACCCAATACGATCATCAGCGTGAAGAGCGTTATGCCATTTCCCCACAGCTGATGTGGCAGCCGGATGAAAATACCTCGCTGTTACTGCGCGCCTACCTGCAAAAAGATCCTTCCGGTGGTTACCACGCCGCCGTGCCTGCCGACGGCAGCCTGTACGGAGATAAACTGAGCCGCGGTTTCTTTGATGGCGAGTCCTCTCTCAACCAGTTCAAACGCTGGGAGCAGATCTACAGCTACGAATTCCGCCACGCTTTCAACGACGTGTGGTCGTTCCGCCAGAATGCCAACTATACGCACTCCAACACTGAACTGGATCAGGTCTATCAGGCGGGCTGGAACGCGGACCGTACCCTGATGAACCGCTACTACTCCGGTGAAACCTCGTCACTGAACAGCGTCGCCGTCGATAACCAGCTGGAAGCCGATTTCGCTACCGGCGAGCTAGAACATAAAGTGGTGGTCGGTTTCGATTACTCCTACTTTATGAATGACCTGAAATCCCTGAGCGCAACAGCCAGCACGCTTAATCCTTACACCGGCTATACCGGTGGACCGGGTCTGGATTATTACAGCAGTAAAACCGGCCAAAACCGTTATGAGCAAATGGGCACCTATTTGCAGGATGATATGGTATGGAATCAGTGGCACCTGACGCTTTCCGGCCGCTATGACACGCTGAAAACTAAAACGGCGGCAGTAGACAGCATTGCACTCACTGACGTCACCACCGAGCGAACTGACCGCCATTTCAATAGCCGAGCCTCATTGTTGTATGCGTTTGAAAACGGCATCTCGCCTTACGTGAGTTACAGCCAGGCCATGACCCCGTCTTCCCTGCCAGGTCCGAACAATACCTTGCTGAAACCAATGCAGAGCGAGCAGTACGAAGCCGGGATCAAATACCAACCAGTGGGAACGTCAGATCTCTATACCGCCGCGTTGTTTGACCTGACTCAGGATGACGTGGGTAACCGTGTTGTGGTAGGCAGCTACTATGAGCCGGCAGGAAAAGTGCGTTCGCAAGGCCTTGAGCTGGAAGCCAAAAAGCAGGTGACAGAACGCTTCAACATTATGGCGGGTTATACGTACAACAAAGTACGTCTGGATGATGCTACCGAGAACAACGGCAACACGCCTTACGTAACGCCGAAGCAGATGGCCTCTATCTGGGGTCAGTACAACACGCCGGCAGGCGTGGATCTGGGAGCG
The DNA here is from genome assembly GCF_049889095.1 of Ewingella sp. S1.OA.A_B6. NCBI lineage: Bacteria > Pseudomonadati > Pseudomonadota > Gammaproteobacteria > Enterobacterales > Yersiniaceae > Ewingella > Ewingella sp. S1.OA.A_B6. The sequence continues at coordinate 1,467,111 of NZ_JBLJFK010000001.1, forward strand.
GGCGTGCGTTATATCGGTACCCAGTGGGCTGATAATGAAAACACCCAGCATATGCCTTCCGCCACACTGGTCGATGCTTCAGTACGTATGAATTTGGCGCAGTTTAACCCGCAACTAAAAGGCGCTTATGTGCAGTTGAATGCCAATAACCTGTTCGACAAGAAATATGTCGCCGCCTGTTATGGTACCAGCTACTGCTACTGGGGCCAGGAGCGTACCGTCGTAGCAACCGTCGGGTATGATTTCTGATAGTGGTTTAAACGTTTAAAATGCAAAACCGGCAAATCTGCCGGTTTTTTTTCAGCTAAAATGTAAAATGTTTGCCACCAATCTGGTAAAAAATGCAGTCTCTTGAGGGAACTTTTCACACTTGCTGAGAAAGCTTTGGCCTGTTTGAAATAAATCCTTATACTTAGCGGCCCAGAAATGTGATTAGTTACACATCTTGATTCCCTATCAGGCTCATGTGTATCTACAATACTCATCCGGTTGTGTAACGCCGGGGGAACAACCTGACAACAACTGCCGGTGTGGCAATAACAACCAACGAAAATATGAAAATGAGCATTCGCGCGATCTTTACTATGGTTTTGGCAGTTGCTGCGTACAGCCAGGCAGCCTCTGCCGTGGTCTATCCTCTCCCGGCCAATAATGGGCGGTTAATCGGGGAGAACATCACCGTTACCGTTCCAGAAAACAGCAAATTACCGCTGGAAAGTTATGCTGCACAGTTCCAGATGGGCCTGAGCAACATGCTTGAAGCTAACCCAGGTGTGGATCCTTTCCTGCCAACACCAGGGACTGTGTTAACCATTCCACATCAGTTGATCCTGCCAGATACCCCACACGAAGGCGTGGTTATCAATAGCGCTGAGATGCGTCTGTACTACTACCCGAAAGGCAGTAATACCGTCGTGGTCCTGCCGATCGGCATCGGCGAACTGGGTAAAGACACCCCACTGAACTGGGTGACCACTATCCAGCGTAAGAAAGCGGGCCCGACCTGGACCCCAACCGCAAAAATGCATGAAGAATATGCAGCACGCGGTGAAGTCCTGCCAGCCGTCTTCCCTGCTGGCCCGGACAACCCGATGGGCCTGTATGCACTATACGTTGGTCGTCTTTATGCCGTGCACGGCACCAATGCCAACTTTGGTATCGGTCTGCGCGTGAGCCACGGCTGTGTACGTCTGCGTGATGCTGATATCAAATGGTTGTATGACAACGTGCCACAAGGCACTCGTGTACAGTTTATCAACGAGCCGCTGAAGGCAACCGTTGAGCCAGGTGGCAAGCGTTATGTAGAGATCCACAACCCACTGTCAGCGAATGAGCAAGAGTTTGACTCTCAAGAGCCAATCCCTGTTTCCCTGACCGGTAAAGTTGGTGCCATCGCTATGGACCCTAGCGTCAATCAGACTGTGGTTCAGCGTGCCATCGAACTGCGTTCAGGTATGCCAACGCTGGTGAATTAATTCAGCTTCACCTGCAGTAGAAAGCTCCTCATATGAGGAGCTTTTTTTTGGCCCCACCCCGCTTTCCTCTTTAAATGTTCAATGTCATAAAGTCGTCATGCTACTGACTTAAGATCCCGTGTAACAAAGTAAGACAAGTTGTGTCTTTTCTTATCTGACGTTCTACTACACGGAGTTTTCTTTATGTATCAGCCTGTTTCTCTTATCTCTCGTGCGGTTGTTGCCGCTCTGCTCCTCACTTCTACGCAGGCTGCACTTGCCGACGCGTCTATGACGTCCCGCGCAGCCACTGGCAATATCACTGAACAGGGCGGTGCACGCCGTCTGAGCGGTGACCAGACCGAAGCGCTAAAAGCGTCGCTTTCCGATAAGACAGTAAAAAATGTGATTCTGCTGATTGGCGACGGCATGGGAGATTCTGAAATCACCTCAGCACGAAACTACGCTGAAGGTGCCGGCGGTTATTTTAAAGGTATTGATGCACTGCCGCTCACAGGACAATACACCCATTATTCACTTGACAAGAAAACGCATAAACCGAACTACGTGACCGACTCTGCGGCCTCGGCAACCGCCTGGTCAACCGGGGTTAAAAGCTACAACGGTGCACTGGGCGTAGACGTCAATGGTAAAGATCATGACACCTTGCTTGAGCTGGCTAAAGCGGCAGGTTTTGCTACCGGCAACGTCTCTACCGCCGAATTGCAGGATGCCACCCCAGCGGCACAGATCTCGCACGTCACCTCGCGTAAGTGCTATGGGCCCGAAGAAACCAGTGAAAAATGCCCAACTAACGCGTTGGAAAATGGCGGTCGCGGCTCGATTACTGAGCAGTTGCTGAAAAGCCGCGCAGACGTCACGCTCGGTGGCGGGGCAAAATCCTTCAGCCAGCTAGCTAAAAGCGGTGAGTTTCAGGGGAAATCACTGAAAGATCAGGCCATCGCGCAGGGTTATCAATGGGTAGAGAATGCAGATGAGCTGAAAGCGGTGGTACTCGCAGATCAGCAAAAACCCCTTCTGGGTCTGTTTTCTGCGGGCAATATGCCGGTGCGCTGGAGCGGGCCAAAAGCCAGCTATCATGGCAATCTCGACAAGCCAGCAGTTACCTGTGAAACCAATCCGCTACGCACTAAGGATATCCCTACGCTGGCAGCCATGACCGAAAAGGCCATCGATTTACTGAAATCGCAACCAAAAGGTTTCTTCTTGCAAGTGGAAGGCGCATCGATTGATAAACAAGATCACGCGGCCAACCCATGCGGTCAGTTCGGCGAAACTGTCGACCTCGACGAGGCTGTACAGAAAGCGCTCGAGTTTGCCCGTAAAGAGGGCAATACGCTGGTCATTGTGACCGCTGACCATGCCCATTCCAGCCAGATCATTGAAACTGATGCCAAAGCACCAGGCCTCACGCAAACGCTGACCACCAAAGATGGTGCACCGATGACAATCAGCTACGGTAACTCGGAGGAGGATTCGCAGGGCCACACAGGAACACAGCTGCGTATTGCTGCCTATGGTCCACATGCCGCCAACGTCGCGGGCCTGACTGACCAGACCGATCTGTTCTTCACCATGAAAAATGCCATGGCGATTAAATAACGATTTTCTTTTCCCCCAAGATCAATAATCCGGCTGTTGCCGGATTATTGATTAAATTAACGCCACAGACTTATGTAACCCCTCACAGATGCATGGTTTCCGCTAAGCGATTGCGGTATAGTTTCGTCCGCTGCGGCACATCCGCAGCCGGGATTTGCACCCTGGATAACACAGCGTCGATATGTAGATTGCATTTATATATCGAAGCCTTAGCACACCTTTTGTTTATTAACTGTTCACGTAATAAGCAATGCTTCTATGGTGGCTCAGGCGGGGCAGCCTTCGGGCTGGCCGGTGATCCGTTGTGGCCGGTAGTGCAAACTCCGTCTGGGCTACCACCCAAGAGATTTGCACCTTTTGGTGGTAGTAAAGTTCGTTTTGCAACGGAGAATGCGAATGTCTATCACTCACCAGTCAGTAACCAATACACGTGAAGTTAATCCCTCATCTTCTATTCTGCCCCCCGATTTTCATCAGAACTGGCATCCGGCAGATATCATCGCTGCGTTGCGTAAAAAAGGCACTACACTGGCTGCGTTGTCACGCGAGTCTGGCCTCTGCTCATCAACCCTGTCCAACGCACTTTCCCGGCCCTGGCCGAAAGGTGAGTTGCTGATAGCACAGGCCATTGGTGTCACCCCTTCTGAAATCTGGCCGCAGCGTTATTTCGATCAGAGCGGACGACCGATCGTAAAAAACATGAGGAATAAAACGAAAATCTAAGCCTAAACTCTGGCGGTGAAGCGAACCTGAACCTTTTAAGCTCGCTTGTTGTCACCGCCTTAATGACAAAGGCCATCTGTTATAGTTTTTATTCATAATATTGTTACTGTTATACATGCTATCTGCCGTGCTTAAATTCACGCCTCGCAAAAAACCAACGTGGCATGACCTTTCTTAGAGAATTCACCTGCAAATCTCATCGCGCACCTTCCGCTGCCTGCGCCTATGCTGAAAGAGTCATTCCGCAAAAAAACAGAGGTCGTTATGTTTGGTCTGGATGCACTCGAACTGGCCCGGATCCAGTTTGCTTTCACCGTCTCGTTTCACATCATTTTCCCTGCCATCACCATCGGACTGGCCAGTTTTCTGGTTGTGCTCGAAGGTATGTGGCTGAAAACAAAAAAAGAGGAATACCGCGACCTGTACCATTTTTGGTCGAAAATTTTTGCGGTAAACTTCGGCATGGGCGTAGTTTCCGGGCTGGTGATGGCCTATCAGTTTGGGACCAACTGGAGTTTTTTTTCGTCGTTCGCCGGCAGTATCACTGGCCCGCTGCTAACGTATGAAGTGCTGACCGCCTTCTTCCTCGAAGCCGGTTTTCTTGGCGTCATGCTGTTTGGCTGGAACCGCGTCGGCCCCGGCTTACATTTTTTCGCCACCTGCATGGTGGCACTCGGTACGCTGATGTCCACCTTCTGGATCCTGGCATCCAACAGCTGGATGCAAACGCCACAGGGCTTTGAGATCATCAATAATCAGGTGGTGCCGGTCGACTGGTTCAAGGTCATTTTCAACCCGTCGTTCCCCTACCGTTTGCTGCACATGACAACTGCGGCTTTCCTCTCTTCTGCCTTCTTTGTCGGGGCTTCAGCTGCGTGGCATTTGCTCAAGGGCCGCGACAACCCGGCGATGCGCACTATGCTTTCAATGGCAATGTGGATGGCGCTAATCGTCGCCCCCATTCAGGCGATGCTTGGTGATGCCCATGGCCTGAATACACTACAATATCAGCCAGCTAAAATTGCCGCGATTGAAGGCCACTGGGAGAATACCCACAGCGGACCGTCGCCGCTGGTGCTGATTGGCTATCCCGATATGAACCGTGAAGAGACGCGCTATGCCGTTGAGATCCCTTGGCTCGGTAGCTTGATTCTAACCCACAGTCTGGACCAGCAAATTCCTGCGCTGAAGTCTTTCGCCAAAGAGGACCGGCCAAACTCCACCATCATCTTCTTCACCTTCCGTATCATGGTTGGATTGGGGTTACTGATGATCCTGGCGGGCGTCTGGAGCCTGTGGCTGCGCCATCGTGGCACGCTTTACCGTTCACGGCCCTTCTTGCATTTTGTATTTTGGATGGGGCCTTCAGGTTTGCTGGCACTGCTGGCGGGCTGGTTCACCACAGAAATTGGCCGCCAGCCTTGGGTGGTGTACGGCCTGTTGCGCACTAAAGACGCGGTGTCGGGTCACGGCGCGATGCAGATGAGCATCAGTCTGCTGCTGTTTATTCTGATTTACTGCTCGGTGTTTGGCGTCGGCTACCTGTACATGATGCGTCTGATCCGTAAAGGGCCGATCGCTCACGAAGGATTAGAAACTAATCACGGCGGACCGGGGCAACATCGCACACCGGCCCGCCCTCTTTCTGCGGCGCAGGAATCGCTGAACGACCATGATAAAGGAGCTGACAATGAGCATTGATCTTCCGCTGATCTGGTTTTTAATCATCGTCTTTGGCGTGATGATGTACGTGGTGATGGACGGCTTCGACTTAGGCATCGGCATTCTGTTTCCGTTGGTCAAAGAGGAACATGAACGCGACGTTATGATGAACACAGTGGCCCCGGTCTGGGACGGAAACGAGACCTGGCTGGTGCTCGGTGGTGCAGCACTGTTTGGTGCTTTTCCGCTGGCCTACGCAGTGATCCTTGATGCATTGGCGATCCCGCTGACGCTGATGTTGTTCGGGCTGATTTTTCGCGGTGTGGCCTTTGAGTTTCGCTTTAAGGCCAGCGCAGAAAAACGCCATGTCTGGGACAAAGCCTTTATCTGGGGTTCGCTGTTTGCCACTTTCAGCCAAGGCGTGGTACTCGGTGCGGTGATCAACGGCATTCCGGTGGTTAACCGTGCCTATGCCGGTGGTGCATTGGACTGGTTTTCGCCGTTCACGCTGTTCTGTGGCGTCGGGCTGGTGATCGCGTACGCCCTGCTTGGCTGCACCTGGCTCATTATGAAAACCGAAGGCCCATTGCAGGAGAATATGCAACGCCGGGTGAAACCGCTGTTGCTGGTCTTCCTGCTGGTGATAGCCGTCATCAGCCTGTGGACGCCGCTGATGCACTCTGCGATTGCTGACCGCTGGTTCACCATGCCAAATATTCTGTGGTTCCTGCCAGTGCCCGTTCTGGTGCTTCTGGTGTCGCTCTGGATGCTGCGAACGGTGAATCAAAAGTCACACCACGCGCCGTTCCTGCTGACGCTGGCTCTGATATTTCTTGGCTATAGCGGCCTCGGGATCAGCATCTGGCCGAACATCATTCCCCCTTCCATCACGCTGTGGGAAGCCGCCGCACCGCCGCAAAGCCTAAGCTTTATGCTGGTCGGCGCGATTATTATCATCCCGATCATTCTGGTTTACACCTTCTGGAGCTACTACGTGTTCCGGGGGAAAGTGACCCACGATCAGGGCTATCATTGAGGTAATAATGAAAAAACTCATCAGAGAGATGGACGATCAGAGCGTGATCCGCCAGCCGTGGTGGAAACGCGTGGGTTGGCTGGCCATCATCTGGGCCGGCAGCGTACTGACGCTGTTTGTGGTAGCGTCACTGTTCAGGTTGTTAATGACGGCGGCAGGAATGCGGAGTCATTAAATAAAAACGGACACCGCGTGTCGCACGCGGTGTCCGATATAAAACCGCCAACGACGCTTACTTAACAATATTATTTAGCAGATCATCCAGCCGGTCGTCGTCAATACCGGCCGGTTCGAGATGCGCCGTGACATCTGCCACCTTAAACAACAGGCTGACGGCCACTTCGGCGGCATCGCCGATATCATGCCCAACATCCACAGACAATCCGCCATCCACTTCCACGTGAAACTCCACGAACACGCGGTCACCGCCGTTACGGGTGCGAATATCATGCACACCGCTGACGCCATTCACACTGAGGACAGCATGTTTGATACGTTTGCGGTCCTCAATGTCCAATTCGCGATCCAGCAGTTGCTTAAGGGCGTCGCCGACCATACCGCGTGCGTTCCAGATCATATAGAACGATATCAGCAGCGCACCGATAGAATCAGAACGCGTCCAGCCAAGATAGCTTTCCAGTACCAGCGCCACCAGCACTGCAATATTGACCGCTACGTCGGTAATATAATGTGCGCGATCGGCGGCAATCGCCGTTGAACCTGTGCGCTTCACTACATAAGTTTGCATCAGCACCAGACAAATAGCTGCGCAGCTACTCCCGATGATCACCCAAATACCCAGTCCCAACTGCGCCAGCGGTTGCGGATTGATAATGCGGCTGATGGATTCCCCCCCCAGCACCAGACCCGCAGCACCGAGTAATAAAGCCTGCACAAAGGCCGCAACGGCTTCGGCTTTGCCATGCCCATAGCGGTGGCCTTTATCGGCTGGCCGACCGGCATAACTCACACCAATCAACGTCACCATTGAAGCCAGCACATCAACAAGACCATCCGCAGCGGAAGTCAGCATGGCAATTGATCCGGTGGCGACCCAGGCCCAGACTTTGACGAATACCAACACCAGCGCCACGCACACTGAAATCAGTGAGGCCACGCGGGTCAAACCTTTATACGGTGCAGGACGGCTCATCGGCGGTTCCGGAAAATAACATCAGTTTGAGAACTATTCACACAGGGTTCCTGATACAAAATTGGATTTTATAAATTAACAAGGTATTACCACTAAATGGGCGACGTGGATTATACCCTTTTTTCTCTTTTTTAGGAGCAAGCCTATGGTGTGGATTTTCGTGCCCTCACTGTACTAACTTGACGCTTATTTACTTGCTTTTACATCAATACAATCTAGGGTGAAACGAGAATAATGAGATCCCTCATTCATGCATCATGCCCATAACCAGATGAGTATTATGACCACTAATAAAAATGACGCCACCCACCACAACAATGCACCTTCAACCGACGCACAATCTGAACTCGATTCCAGCCAGATAAAAACCGGGGAAGGACACCGTTCTTCTTCGCCAAACGAGCACAACACGGACAGGGCTCCTTCTGATAAAGATCAAGGTGATAGTCCGCAGGGCGACGGTGAAAAACGCAAAGGGCCAGGCAAAAAACCGCTGATTATCCTGGGTGTTGTGGTGATTGTGATGGTGATTGTTGCGCTCGTTTGGTGGCTGATGACCAAAGATCAGATCACCACCGATGATGCCTTTACCGACGGTGACGCAGTCACCATCGCGCCAAAAATTTCCGGTTATGTCACTAATCTGGTGGTAAAAGACAATCAACTGGTGAAAAAAGGCCAGTTGCTGGTGCAAATTGACCCACGTGATGCTACCGCACAGCGCGATCAGGCGCAGGCGCAGCTGGGCGTTGCGATTTCTCAACTGCATCAGGCGCAGGTGCAGTATGAACTCTCAAAGGTGCAGTATCCCGCCCAACTGGCACAGGCTCAGGCGCAGCAAACGCGAGCCGAAGCCAGTTTGCTGAACACCACGGCAGATTACCGCCGTCAGCACGGTGTCGATCCACGCGCCACCTCACAGCAAAATATTGACAGTGCCAGCGCGCAGTTGCGTTCTGCCAAAGCCGACCTGGAAAATGCCAAAGCGCAGGTAAAGGTTGCCGCGCAAGTCGGGTTGCAAATCCGTCAGGCAGAAACCAACGTCGAAGCGCGTCAGCAGCAAGTTGAACAGGCTAAAGCCCAGCTAGAAACCGCTGCGCTGAACCTCTCCTATGCCGATGTCCGCGCGCCTTACGATGGTTATGTCACCATGCGTAATGTGCAGTTGGGTACGCTGGTGCAGGCCGGCTCGTCGCTGTTCTCTATCGTTTCCCCCAATATATGGATAGTCGCTAACCTCAAAGAATCACAGCTCGAACGCATGCGTCCGGGTAACAAAGTGCTGATAAAGATTGATGCCTATCCGGACATCGAACTACACGGCCATGTCGACAGCGTGCAACAAGGCACCGGTTCACGCTTCTCCGCTTTCCCGGCGGAAAATGCGACCGGTAACTATGTGAAAATTGTGCAACGTGTGCCGGTGAAAATTGTTATCGACAGCGGACTGGATCCAAAGCAACCGCTGCCATTAGGCCTTTCAGTTGACCCAACGGTTACCGTCGAATGAGTGAGGCTCGCAGCAGTTGGAAACCTGCCAGCAACCCGTGGGCGGTGGCTGCGGTCGTCACCATCGCGGTGTTTATGGAAATTTTAGACACCACGATCGTCAACGTCGCGCTGCCGCACGTCGCCGGCTCCCTCTCATCAAGTTACGATGAATCCACCTGGGTACTCACCTCGTATCTGGTGGCAAACGGTATCGTATTACCGATCTCCGCGTTTCTCAGTCGGGTACTGGGCCGCAAAAACTATTTTCTGATTTGTATCGGAATGTTCACCGTCTGCTCCTTCCTGTGCGGTATCGCCACCGAACTGTGGCAAATGATTCTGTTCCGCATTTTGCAGGGCTTCTTCGGCGGGGGCTTGCAGCCGGTGCAACAATCCGTACTGCTCGATTACTTCAAACCGAAAGATCGCGGCAAAGCTTTTGGTCTGTCATCGATCGCCATTATCGTCGCGCCGGTGATCGGGCCGACCCTCGGGGGTTACATCACCGATAACATCAGTTGGCGCTGGATCTTCTTTATCAATATTCCGGTAGGTCTTATTGCCTTGCTGGCGATTTACCAACTGCTGGAAGATCCACCGTGGGAGCGCAAGGCAAAAGGCAAGCTGAGCATTGACTACATCGGGATTGGATTGATTGCGCTTGGCCTCGGTTGTTTGCAGGTGATGATGGACCGTGGCGAGGATGAAAACTGGTTCAATTCGGCCTTTATCGTCACCTTTGCACTCCTTGCCATCACCGGGATTGTCGGCGCAATTTACTGGCTGTTATATGCCAAAAAACCCGTAGTGGATTTGCGCTGTCTTAAAGACCGTAACTTCGCAGTTGCGGGTCTATTAATGGCGGGCATGTCGGTTATCCTGTATGGCAGTTCGGTGATTATTCCGCAGCTTTCGCAGCAACAGCTTGGCTACACAGCGACGCTCGCCGGGCTGGTGATGTCGCCTGGGGCAATTCTGATCGTCCTGTCGATTCCGCTGGTGTTGAAACTCATGCCTATCGTGCAGACGCGTTACATCATCGCCTTTGGCTTCTTCCTGCTGGCCGCGTCGTTTATCTACTCCGGCAGGCTAACGCCCAACGTCGATTTCACCACGCTGGTGTTGTACCGCAGCATGCAGTCGCTGGGCCTCGGCTTCCTGTTTGTGCCGCTCACAACTATCGCTTTTGTGACGATTCCGGAGCGTCTGAATGCCGATGCCGCCGCGTTGTTCACTATGTTCCGTAACGTCGCTGGGTCGATTGGGATTTCGCTGTCTACCGCCGCGGTGACCGAACGCGGTCAGGCACATAGCGCCCATATGGTGAGCAACATGACGCCGTTTAACGAGCAGTTCAACCAAGCCCTTAGCCGCAGCGCCGCTGCCGTTCGCGATTTCGCACACGTGGCGGGTGACCCGATGCAGATCGCCACTGTGCGTATGTATCAGGAGATGATTTCGCAGTCGCGCATTCTGGCCTACATCGACGTCTTCAGTTACTGCGCCGTCGTCGCCGTTATTTTGATCCCCTTCTGTTTTCTGCTTTCGCCGGTTAAGAGCGAAGGCAGTGCCGGAGCACACTGATAAAAAATGAAAAATCTGACATACACACTTTCCGCGCTGGCTCTGGCATTGACCGGTTGTTCCGTCGGCCCTGATTATCAGCAGCCAAAATCGACAACACCTGCGGCTTATAACGATATGAGCCGCCCGCAGGTTCAGGACGGTGCGTCAATCGCCCTGCCCTCAGAACCCAACCCGATATGGTGGAAAGCCTTTAAGGACCCACAGCTCGACAGCCTGATCGACCGTGCCATAGCCGGTAATATTTCACTGCAACAGGCCGTTCTGCGTATCGCCGGCGCGCGCGAGCAAGTCACACAGGCACGCGGCGCATGGATGCCATCACTTCAGGCCAACACCAAGTTCACCCGCCAGCAGCTGGGTTTAAAAGGCATACTCGAATCCAACGGCATTACCAGTCAGACTGAGAACTCAAGTCCTCAAGTCGCGAGCGCCATTGATTCCGCCACCGGACCATCGAATCTGTATCAAGGCAGCTTTGATGCCAGCTGGGAGCTGGATCTGTTCGGCGGTACACGCCGTCAGGTCGAAGCCGCTAACGCGCAGCAGCAGTCATCCCTGGAGCAGCGTAACGATGCACTGGTGTCACTACAGGCCGAAGTTGCGCGCGCCTATCTGCAACTGCGCGGTGCACAAAGCATTACCGCCGCTATTCAGACGCAGATTGATGTCGCTCAGCAGACGCTGGAGCTGACTCAAAGTCAGCAAAAGAACGGTCTGGCTCCGCAGATGGATGTAGAAAACGCCCGTGCTCAGCTGGGTTCACTGCGTGCCCAATTGCCACAGTATCAGGCCCAGGCGCGTCAGGCGATGAATGGGCTAGCGGTGTTGCTCGGCCAGGCTCCAGGCACACTTGATAGAGAACTGACGCCCATCAAACCGATGCCAGCCTTACCTGCCGCTGTTCCCGTTGGCGTCCCATCACAGCTGGCGCGCCGCCGCCCGGACGTGCGCAAGGCGGAAGCGGATCTGCATGCCGCCACGGCTGAGATCGGCGTGTCAGTGGCACAAATGTTCCCGAGTATTTCGCTCACCGGCCAGTTTGGCATGCGCAACACTGACGCCAGTTATCTCGATAAATGGAGCAGCAACTTTTACTCCTTCGGCCCTTCGGTCACCCTGCCCATCTTCCAGGGCGGTCGGCTGGTCTCCAGTGTGCATCTCTCCCGCGCGCAGCAGGCTAATTCCGCACTGAATTATCGCCAGACGGTGCTGACTGCCTTGCAGGATGTCGATAACGCGCTGGTCAATTACCGTACCGATCAAGACCGCATGACCGGCCTTGATCAAACTACCAAAGCCTTGCAAACGACGTTTGAACTGGCATCCGACAGCTACCGCAAAGGACTGTCATCCTTTATCAACGTGCTGGACGCCCAGCGTCAGCTGGCGCAGGCCAAACAGCAATCTGCTGCCGCAAAAGTGCAGACCAGTACCGATTTAGTCTCGCTCTACAAAGCCCTCGGCGGCGGCTGGGAGCCGTACCAGAATGTGAAATTGCCGACCTATACCGTTTTCGGTCCGGCAGCAACATCGGATGTCCGCGTGCAAACCACGGCTGAGGAATAAGACCGATGAACGCCATTGCAAAAGAAGAAAAAAAACCCAGCTGTGATTCCGTGGTTAACAGTGTCGCTTACCGGGATGGAAAGCGTTTACAGGAAGTCACCACCCAAGACATTAGCGAAGTATTGAAAGAGCCAGGCACCTTTGTCTGGCTGGGGCTATGGCAGCCAGAAGACAGTCTGATGCGCACTATCCAGGAAGAGTTCGGCCTGCACGACCTGGCGATTGAAGATGCGCTCGCGGCCCATCAGCGCCCAAAAATTGAACAGTATGGAGAATCGCTGTTTATCGTCATTCATACTGCGCAGCTGGTGGACGACAAAATAGAATATGGTGAAACCCACATTTTTCTGGGTAAGAATTTTTTGATCACCGTACGCCACGGCGCATCATCCAGCTATAAACATATCCGTGCCCGCGCTGAAGAGTGCCCGGATATGCTCGCTAAGGGTCCAGCCTATGCACTCTATTGCGTGCTTGACCTGGTGGTGGATAACTATTTGGCGATCGTCAGTGAATACACCAAACAGTTCGACCATATCGAGCAAAAGATGTTTAAGTCTGACTTCGACCAGGACGCGATTCAGGATGTGTATAAGCTTCGCCGCGAGTTGTTGTCACTCCGTAACGCCGCCGTGCCTGCGGAAGATATCTGTAACCAGCTCAGCCACCATTACGAAGATCTGATCCCGAAAAGCCTGCGGGCATATATTCGCGACGTGCAGGACCATTCACATCAGGTGATCACCGTCACAGACGACATGCGCGAAATGCTCGCCAACGCCATGCACGTCAATCTGGCATTGGTGTCCGTGCATCAGAACGAAGTGGTACAGCGCCTTGCCGGCTGGGGTGCAATATTGGCGATCCCTACCGTGGTTTTCAGCCTCTACGGTATGAACTTCAAGAACATGCCGGAGCTTAATGACGTGTGGGGCTACCCGGTGACCGTCGGGGTCACGGTCGTGGGATGCGTTTTGCTGTACTGGAAGTTGAAGAAGTCCGGGTGGTTATGAGTGTTTTTCAGCTTTTAGAAAGCTGAGGTAAATTTTTAAATTCAAATTCAAATTCAAATTCAAGGTCGTGGGCGCCGGCCCACACCGGGTTAAGGGCCGTAAACGCGGCCCTTAACAATCCGGCGTTTTTTTAACTGCGCGCTATCGCTGAATCGTGATGGCCGTGTTCCAGTCATCGCTGTTATAGCCGCAAAATTCCGCCGCGTTGCGGTCCCTTCCGTTCGGGTTCGGACCAACTCACGATAAACCTGTTCGTCGTTTCTCACCGCTCCTCCGGCGGCATTTTTGAATGCGGCCCGGACTTTTTAAAAGACAAAAACAGATGAGGTTTTGAATTTGAATTTGAATTTGAATTTGAAAAAGCGTCGGCCGCGTTCAAAACGACGTCGAGGGAGAGGCGCAAAACCGCGTGGAAGTTTACGCGGGTTGAAGCCCGAACTGAGAGTACCGCACAGCGGCGGGATTTTGCGGCTATAACAGAAATACCTGAAACACGGCCATTGTGACCCGCGCAGCTGCTGTTTTTAAAAGAGCCGGAGATTCTTAAGAGGCGCGGCGATAGGCGCCTCTTAAGGCCGGCTTGGGTGGCCACCCAAGGCTCCCCGGTGTGGGCCGGTGCCCACGACCTTGAAGTTGAAGTTGAATTTAAAAAAGCATTTCCGGGATTTACCAAAGCCAAAAAAGCCCGCCGCTCAGGCGAAAACCCTACCGTTTTTCGACCGGTTGCTCCAACACCATGGTTTGCGTCTGGCTCAAACTAATCTCGGCAACGCGCAGGGCTTTGAGGATTTCATACAGCAAATCACTTTTGGTTTCACCGACCACACGCGGAGTATTAACGTAACCGGTGACGCTAAGCACAATCCCAGTCGGGCCGAGTTCTTTGAAACTTACCGAAGGCGGCGGGTTATCGAGGATGGATTCATGCAGTCCATAACATTCCAACAACAAAGAGCGCACCTGTTCCGGGTCGATATCCAGTGGGAATGTCAACGTGATAGTGGCGACCCCCTGGGCATTACCCATAGTAGCGTTGCGTACGTTCTGCGAGATGAACTGCGAGTTGGGCACAATGACCGTCGAACGATCGCTCAGCTGAATTTCAGTGGCGCGCACATTGATGCGGCGTATGTCCCCTTCCACGCCGCTGATCGTCACCAGATCGCCCACTTTTACCGGGCGCTCGGTCAGCAGGATCAAACCAGAGATAAAGTTCTTCACAATCTCCTGCAAACCAAAACCGATACCAACCGACAGCGCACTGACGATCCACGCCAGTTTGTTCCACTCAATGCCCAGCGTGGATAAGGTCAGCAAAATAATCAGCACGTAACCGACGTTGGTAAACAGCGTCACCAGCGAAGCACGCATTCCCCGGTCCATCATGGTTTTTGGCAGGAAATCGTTATCCAACCAAAGTTTGGCAGAGCGCAATACATACCAACCCACCGACAGACACAAAAAAGCGTTGACCGCATGTGCCGGGATGACATTGATACTTTCCAGCCCTTTCCCACCCCAGATATCCACTACTTTACTGAGTAACTCCAGCGGCGTCGTCGTACCGAAAGTCCCATTAAGCAGTGCCACCGCAGCGAACAGTACCAACAGGGCTTTACCTACCGCCGCAAACAGCGTTGCCGCCAGCAACAGGTGGCGCTCATTAATGCTCAGGCTGCTTTTGAGCAGGCGGCCACTGTAAGTCGTCGGCGCAAAGAAGCTTTCGCTAAAATCAACCACCAGATGAATAAGCAAATAGAGGCAGGTCAGCACCAAACCCACCCAGACCAGTTCATAAGTCAGGAACCGGGCCAGAGGAATGTAACCAATCAACAGAGAAACAATGATGGCGACGGCAGTACCGCTGATGGCCAAATTGATAAAACCAGCCATGGTGGAGCGCGCTTCCGGCTGTTCACCACGCGCCAACATACGGCGACGCATACGGTTGACCCGCACAGGAACAACCAGGCAACTCAACGCCACTAACAGCGCCGAGATACCATTACCAAACAGCGTCACCGCCACGCTGGAGCCAACCAGATTATTCATCTCTTCGACAATGCCGAAAATAAAGATAAATGACGCCAGCACGATCGGGAATGCCGCCATGGTTTTAGCGATAGGATCAGCCACACCAGGCAGCCGCCATGAAGGGTGACGGTTAGACAACAGCGCCGACCCCAACCCGGCAATCAGAGAGGAGAAGACCGCCAGCGCGATAATAGATTTGGCGAACTCAAGCAACGGCGGCGACGTGTCTGGCAGACGGGTAAAGAACAGGCAAAACAACATCGCGCACATCCACTGGGCGACCACAATAATGGTGGTCGCTACAGTCGCCAGCAAGCTACGCCGCAGGCGCCCTCCCGGCAACCAGCGCGGTAGCATCCAGCCCAAAGGCCGATCGAATAATCGTCGGCCGAAGACTCCAACCACCAGCGCCAACAACAGATAAAGCGCAGACCCAACTCGCCACTCGGGTTGCCATGCCTGATCCCAGGCACTTTTTATCTGAGAATTGAAATCATCAAAACGGGCGATGTCGCTCTCTTGCGGGGAAAATAAGGGTGACCAGAAATTGGCGCTGAGAATACTGCCCGAGTTGAGAGCAAGCTGCGTTTTCAACGTGTCGCGGCGCAGCGCACCGATTTGTGTCGACAAGTTCTGGGCACCGGTTCGGATAGCAGTAGCTTGCTCAATTTGCGCGTCCAGCAAGATTTTGCTGGCACTCAGTTTGCTGCGCTGGCGAACAACCTCTGACGTTTCTGGTAATGCACCCGCCGCCGGAGCGGGGCCAAGCACCTCAACCTGTGACTGGACCTGCGCCCGTTGCGGCCCAAGTGCCACGACCAGCTTGTCGGCATCTTCCGCAAGTTTTAACGCATCATCATTTAGTGCACTGAGTTGCTTCTCTGTTTTGGCTGTCGCCACTTGCTGTTTGGTGGCATCGAGCCGCTTTTGCAGCGCGGTCAGCGTGGCAGGAGCATTAATCTTTATCGGTTCAGCCGCTTCGTTATTGGTGATAGTCGTTTGCAACGCCGCATTATCTGCAGCGGCCAGCACCGTGACAGGCGCGGCTAACAGCCCTAACAGCAGTGTCCACATCACAGACGATTTGAAGAAATTATGCATAAAGGAATATGTCCGCAACCTGGGAAATTATTTTTCAGTGTGATTAGAATAACGGCTAACAGACATTAAAAGATCAGGTTTTTTCTGTATTGGAGACAAAGTTCGTAAATAGTTTCCGACATGTCGATACCCACTGCGGGAGCATACCGCCGTGGGACGTCAAAGACAGGTTTAACCTTGTTTGCCCAGCATCAGGCGCAATACAGCCGCCGAGTCCTGCGCTGGCAGTGCCAGAATGTCAGTATAGAGAGTGATGGAAATGTCACAGACTTTGGCGTGATCGACATTCTCGGCGCTTAACTCATTGAACATCTGCAATTTATCGCCGTATTTATCCTGTAATGCCTGACGTACCGGTGCCATCAGTGCCTTGGCTTTTTCGCCGCTGACAACGGTGGGTTGTGCCGTCTGGCCACTACCACTGGCCAACAGTAACGTGTTCATGGTGTCCAAATCTTTCTTAAACAGCTCAGGTGAAAGAACCTGTGCGGTATTGATCCCGCCGTTAATCTGCGGATAAAGAAATTTAAAACAGCTGCCGTCATTACGCGCCTGCAGGGCCAGCATCTCTTCGAGACTGACCTTCATGGCGGCTATCACGTTGACATCTGGTGCAGTATTCATCCGGCGGGAAAGCAGGTCTGACACCATCGGCTTGACCGTATCAATAGCTTCCTGCTGGGATTTTCCTTCTTTCTTCAACCGAAGAATATTGCTGCGGATCTGGCTGTACAACGCAGGTTCCTGCGCTTTAATGGTGCTGTAAATAGGTAAAGCGGAGAGAGTCTGGTCGATTTCCTGCGTTTGTTCATCTCCCTGCATGCGCGGTTTAATCAGCCCCGCATACAAGGCATTGCCGCCGACTATGAGTACCAGAAACAGCACAATACCGGGTATACGGCCTATCTTGCCCTTTTTGTGCAAAGCAGCGATCACTGCGGCGACAATCGCCCCGCTCACTGCCCAAACCATGACTTCATTCCAATTCATTTGCTACTTCCTTTTAGTTTCCGATTTGTGCCACAGCATCGCGGCTGGCATCGGCCCGTGCCTCATCATGCAATTCTGTCAGTTTGCCGGAGCGCATCTCCAGCAGACGGTCTGCATGCTCAAAGTAGTGATCATCATGGCTGATTGCCAGCACGGTTTTACCCATGTCACGCAGACACGGCAAGAGTTCACGGTAGAAAGTTCGGCGGAACTGCGGGTCTTGATCCGCTGCCCATTCATCAAGCAGCAGGAAGTCGCGCCCCTCACAGGCCGCCAGCAGTAAAGCAACACGTTTACGCTGACCCTGTGACAGTTGCAAATTGGTAATGCGATCACCATCAAATTGCAGCTTCTCTTTCATATTGAGCCGCTGCAACCACGCTTCCACCAGTTGCGGATCCGGCGCAGTACCCTGCGGTCCCATCATCTGACCAAACAGATGAAAATCGGTAAACACGGCCGAGAAGAGCTGGCGGTATTGCTCCTGGCTTTGTGCGGTGATCGGCACGCCGTCGAGCAGGATCTGACCCGAGCACGGCTGATATAAGCCGGTCAGCAGCATTGCCAGCGTCGATTTCCCGCTACCGTTGCCGCCGATCAGAAACACCAGTTCACGGCGTTTGATCGTCAGGTTGAGTGGTCCGACGCCAAAGCCTTGTTCCCCTGATGTCTCGCCATAGCTGAACATCAGGTCTCGCAGTTCAAGGGTATGCCAACGCTGAGATGCAGTTGACACGGAGAATTCCGGCTGATAGTCACTGAGTTTCAGGGCCGTCAATTTACCAAACGCCACCTGTGCGCTGAGCAGGGTTGGCAACGCGCCCACTGCCTGCAACAACGGTGTACGCAAGAACAGCAGCGTCAGAGAATAGGTTGCGGCGACGTTGGTATCGGACCAGCCGAGCGTATTAGCCATGAAAAATACCAGACCTATAGCACCGAGCATCATAATGTTCGACCAGTTGACTGCGCTGAGGTGGAAGGTGTCGGCACGCACAATGTGATGGCGATAATCTCCGGCGTTTTTTTGATATTCATCTTCATACAACTGTCGGGCGCGCTCACGGTTTAACGCCAGCTCTTTGCGCCCGTCGATCACCCTCTGATAATCCTGTTGCAGGTTGTCTTCCGACTCCCGTACATGGGTTAGATGACGATAAACCCGCGATACCAGCGTAAAACTGACCGCAATGGTAACCACCAACCACACCACGGTGACCAACAGCATTTTGGGTGATAACCAGGCCAGATAGGCTGCCGAACCGAGCGTCAGGATGATCCCCTGAACAAGCTCAGGCAGGCGCACAAAAGCCAACGTGATCGCTCTCAGGTCGCTACTCAAGCTGGCGAGCAACTGCGCATTGCCAATTTGCTCAATACGTTCGATATCCGTATCTAAAATACGCTTGATAAACTGGCCGCGTAGACGGTAGATAAAGTGGTGCCCCAAGGTTGTCAGCGCTAGCTGAGAACCGAGCGTCACCATCAACAACAACAGCAAAAAGCCCAGGAATTGCGGCAATACCGCCAGTGTCGCATTAGTGGTCTCAATCAGTTTCAGATTGATAAAAGCAATCAGCCCGATCCCCAAGGCTGCACTGAGCAGACTCAGTACCATCACGGCTAAAAATGGCCAGCGATACTGCTTAAAGACAACGCGTAACAACTCCATAAGGCTCTCACTTTCTTAAAACAGATAAATAGCTAATAAAATTCTGTACGCAGTGTAATGAGGAGTGAGTTGATATCAATAATTATTCTCATTTTATCTGCTGGGCGCCTCAACGTGAGAAAAAAGCTGACAGCGGGCGAACCAGTTCCTAAACTTCTGTAATGGATAAAGAACATGAACTTCATCGAAGTAAACGTAATGCACTAGGGCTGCTACTGGCCGCGGCTGCTCTGTTTGTTGTCACGCTTTTTTTAACCCCCAATTTTTGGGTCTCCGGTCTGAAGACTATTTGTGAAGCCGCGATGGTTGGCGCGCTGGCCGACTGGTTTGCGGTGGTAGCGCTGTTTCGTCGGGTGCCAGTGCCGTTTATCGCCGCGCACACGGCGATTATCCCAAAGAACAAAGACAAAATTGCCGATAATCTGGCGGCCTTCGTACAGGAAAAATTCCTCGCACCGGCCTCGATTGTCGAATTGATCCGCAAGCATGACCCTGCGCAGATGCTCTCGGACTGGCTGAATGCGCCGGACAACGCCCCACGATTCGCCGGGTATATGGTAAAAATGATGCGCGGTTTTCTGGATGTCACAGACGATCAGCGCATCGCTCAATTGATCAAGCGGGGGCTGTTTCGCGTGATCGACAAAATCGATTTATCGCAGTCGTTGGCCACTTTATTGGAAAGTCTGACCAAAGACGGCCGTCATCAAGAGTTGCTGGACCAGGCAATGGATCAGCTTGAGCAACTACTGGCTAAAGAGAGCACCCGAAAGCTTATCTCCAGTCAGATTGTTAGCTGGATGAAACGTGAACATCCTCTCACTGCCAAACTGTTACCCACTGGCTGGCTCGGCCGAAATGGTGCTGATATGGTGTCGAACGCGGTCAATTCGGTGCTTGATGACATGGGCAATGATAAAACCCATGCTTTCCGCAAAGGTTTTGACCGTTCGGTGCAGGGATTAATAGGAAAACTGCAAAACGATCCGGTCATTGCCCAAAAAGCCGAGGAGATTAAGCAGTACCTCAAAAATGACGGAAAACTCAATGGCTATGTCATGCAGCTGTGGGGAGATATGCGCGGCTGGTTGAAAGAGGATTTGGAAAGCCCGGATTCCAAAGTACATACCAAAATAACCGAATCCGGTCAGTGGCTCGGTCAGGCGCTGGAGCACGACCCCACACTGCGCGCGTCGCTGAATACGCAGATGGAAACGGTCGCCGCCAGAATGGCACCGGATTTCGCCGAGTTCCTCACCCGACATATCAGTGACACTGTAAAAAGTTGGGACGCAAAGGATATGTCGCGACAGATTGAGCTTAATATCGGCAAGGACCTCCAGTTTATCCGCATCAACGGTACGCTGGTTGGGGCGTTTATCGGCCTGGTGTTATATCTGTTGTCACAGTTACCGGCGTTGTTGCCGTGGGTGCTGGCGAGAGTTTAAACAATCTCCCCCTTTACAGAGGGAGCCGCAAGATTACTTAACCGTTTTGCTGAATGCATCCACCGCCAGAATAGCGTTGGCGACACCTTCCGGTGACAAATGTTGATTCAGATTACCGAGGGTATCGCCCTTGCCGCCTGCCAACGCGCCGACCTTCACCAGATTTTCGTAAGATTCATTTTCAAGATGCATCTCTTTTAAGGTGGTCGGCATTTTGATAGCGCGGTAAAAACGGACATAACGAGCAATTTCTTCGTCCGGACGCTGTTCAAGCACCATCTGCGTCAGCGTGCCATAAGCGACTTTCTCACCGTGGGTCAAGTGGTGAATATCCCCTGAAATCGCAGTAAAACCATTGTGGATCGCATGTGCGCCGGCCAGACCTGCGTTCTCAAAACCTAGTCCGGACAGCAGCGTATTGGCTTCAACCACGGCTTCAACCGCTGGGGTCACCAGTTTTTGCTCCACGGCGGTATAGGCACTGTAGCCATAAGTCAGCAAGGTTTTCTCACAGGCTTCGGCAATCGCCATACCGGCGATCGTCGGGTCACCGCCCACCATAGATTGTGAATGCGAACGCAGTACGGCCTGCGCTTCGACGAAGGTCGCCAGACCATCCGCAATACCGGACGCAAACAGACGCACCGGCGCCTGCGCGCAAACCTGTGTATCCACCAGCACCAGATCCGGGTTTTTATCGTAGAAACGGTAGGTATCGAACACGCCTTCATCGGTATAAATTACCGAGAGCGCACTGCATGGTGCATCGGTAGAAGCCACGGTCGGGACAATCACCACATTTTGTTTCAGTTCGTCAGCAATGGCTTTGGCAGTATCGAGCGTCTTACCCCCCCCCAGGCCGACCACAACATGAGTCCCAGCTTTACGGGCAATCTCAGCCAGACGGGTGATCTCATTCGATGACGCTTCGCCCTTAAATTTCTCATAGTGGAATGGCACTTCGGCTTTTTTCAATGACGCTTTAACGCGATCGCCAATAATGCCCCACACCATATCATCGGCTATCAGCAGAGACTTGCCCCCCAGTGCAGGCAAGTACTCACCAAGTTCATCCAGCACGCCGCTACCTTGTACGTATTTTCGTGGCGAAGAGAAGATAAATTTACTCATAATAATGACCTCTTTCGTTGAAAAACTCACCTCGAGACTATCCTACTGTACTGTAAATTCACATTATTAAATCTAATAATGATCGCATGGAATGGTAAGAAAAAAACATTAGCGTAATTTACGTAATGAAAATCATTATCCCTTAGAGTCAACCCTTCTAATCTAAGCTTTTAGCTATCAAATCTATCAATAAAAGCGACTTTTACTTATCAAAAGAGTCCGTAGAATGTTTCGTATTGGCAGCACGATGTAAGCAGTTGCAAACGATTCAGCTCGCTGTTAGCCATCCTGTTTAACTTTAACTTTAATGAATTCCCAAATAGTTAGCGTTGTATCAAAGCAGCAAGAGAACCCATGGTGATGAGCTGACTAAGGTTAGTGAATACCGCTAACGCAGATACAACACCCTATATGACGGAATTGAGGGATAACATGTATAACTTCCAGCGTTACCAGGCAAAAGAATTAGCTCTTGCATACATGAGCGGCAAGTCGCATGACTTTTCGCCGCAAGAGTTTTTACAGCAAGTCAGAAAGATGGAGAAATCCTTCGAAGCCTTGATGAGAACAGGTCATGAACCTTCGCAGCGAGAAGTGCTGGTAAAAGCATTCTGAACAATTTGTTTGATAAATGCAGTATTGTTGAGGTCTCCTGTGTCGGGTAAATCAGCAAGAATAAGCGTCTACTTCATCTGCGAAAAGAAGTAAAAAAGAAGCCCAGCTCGGAAGAGACGGGGCTTTGTCATTAATGACCTTTTGGCAACGGCGCGAATCGCGGTTAGCTCATCTGCCGGTCATCGATATAACGGCGCTGGTCTGGCGCTGGCGGGAAGTACTGATAAAGCCAGGTCTCAGTTAGCGCGGTGTTGCCCGTTTTAATATACATTCGCAATTCAACCGGCTCGACTGAATCGCTATCCGGATACCAGTCGAACAGGATGCGATAGCCATCAAACGGCTGCACATACAGAATTTCGATATCTTTAATTTTACCTGATGACACGTTGATCACCGGCGCCAGGCCTTTATCCGCGTTGGCTTTCAAATCACCGCCAATAAAATCAACGGCGAAACGGCGTGCCCAGACGTTCGGGTAGTGTTCCCCCGGTGCCCATCCTTCCGGGAAGCCGCCCATGCCAGTGCGGGTTGCCAACACGTTGGCTAGCGGGCTGCGCTCTGGTGGCGTGCTGCTCCAGTAGAGCTTATAGCTGAAATCAAACGAGTCGCCAGCTTTGACCGGTTTTTCCGGCTGCCAAAAGCAGACAATGTTATCCAGCGTTTCGCCGGTGGTCGGGATCTCCAGCAGATTAAGCGCCCCTTTCCCCCAGTTTCCTACCGGTTCAACCCACAAGCTCGGGCGTTTGTTGTACCAACCAATCACGTCCTGATAATTATTGAACTCATGATCCAGCTGTAACAAACCGAACCCTTTCGGGTTTTCATCAGCAAATGCGTTGAACTGCAACTTCTTCGGATTATTCAGCGGACGACAGACCCATTCGCCATTGCCACGCCACATCGCCAAACGGTCTGAGTCATGAATCTGTGGGTGAATAGTGTCGCAGCGGCCACGCTCGCTGGTGCCACAGCTGTACATGCTGGTCATTGGCGAGATGCCGAGCTGTTTGATGTCTTTACGGGCGTTGATGTGCTTTTCGATTTCCATCACCACGCGGGTGGGTTCACAGTGAATGATGAAGCGATAAGCGCCCGTTATACTCGGACCATCGAGCAGCGCGTAAACAGTGAAAGTGGTATCGCCCGGTTTTGGCCTGTCAAACCAGAAAGCGGTAAAGTCCGGGAACTCTTCAGGCACGCCTGCGAAAGTATCTACCGCTACGCCACGTGCTGACAGGCCGTACTGATAGGTGTCATCAACCGCACGGAAGTAGCTGGCACCGAGGAACGATACCACGTCACGGCGGGTCAGCTCAGGCGCTTTATTAACTTTAAATCCAGCAAATCCGAGGTTGGTAATACCTTCGAGCTGTTCGGTTTTCACGCCCGCATCATGGTACTTGAACAGCTCCGGACGGAAGTGAATTTCGCGAGCCAGATGCTGGTCTGCATCCACCGAATACATACATACCCGGCGCTTGAAGCCCATGCCGACGTGGAACAACTCAACGTCGAGCTGACGATTCGGCAAGTCATTCCACAGTGAGTGATCGTGATCGTACTGAATGGCGTTATACGCCTGCGGCGTTAGTTCAGCCAGCGTCTGCGGCAGAGGCTGAGGCGGACCACCAAAAGGTTGCGAAGCGAGGGAGCTGGCCATCTTTTGCAGTACGGAGAAGTCGAAAGTGGTGGCACCACCGTCCGCTACGTTTTCCTGCGCTGCCGCAGCAGATCGCGTGAACACTGATGCCATCGTTGGCACCCCGCAGTAGGCGGCAAACGCCATTGACGCTTTGATAAATGCTCTTCGTTCCATGCAAGAAGGGTTTCCTGTGCCAGACGGTAAGTTATCCGTGAGTGTCGCCGCCGAAAGGCAATGTGCCGGACTGGCGCGAAAGACATCCACGGGATGTGAAAATTACGACCTCAAGGCTAACGTAAAATTCACATGGCGAGTACCATAAAATTAAGAACTTTCAGCTAAAAATAGCTTGCACAGGATGACGCTTCCGATATGTGAGATCACCACTGCAGGCAGGACACACGGCGACTGACATAAAACGTAAGTAACGCTTACAGAACTTTTATCTGCTATTCAAAAAAACCTCTCGGCGTCTTTTTTAAGATGAATCTGTTACTTTTAAAGTTAATGAATGGTTATGAAAATATTAATCATTATGGAGCCAGTCACTTTCTTTGATTTTCTTTTCAAGGAGTCCCCGATGTCAGATCCTCAAATTCCACAATGGACCCGGTCTCTGTATTCACAATTAACCACAACCGCCAATGCCCCCCTGCCGGCTGAGTTGCAGGTCAGCGGTACCGGTCATTTTCCTTGCGCCTATCCGGTCACAGAATTTGCCACCGCGTCGATTGCGTTAGCGTCTATGGCGTTAGCCGCATTAATGATTGAAAGCGGTGTGCCTGTACCGTCGATTGATGTGGACCGGCGGCGAGCCTCACTGTGGTTCTCCACCAGTTTCTCACCCCGTGGTTGGGCCTTGCCGCCCGTGTGGGATGCCATCGCCGGTGATTACGTCACGGCAGACGGCTGGATCCGGCTGCATACCAATGCGCCAGCGCACCGTAAGGTGGTCGAAACGGTGCTCGGTCATCACCCTGATCGGCAGTCACTGGCTTTGGTCGTAAAAAAATGGCATAAGCAGGCGCTGGAACAGGCTATCGTTGAGAGTGCGGGCTGCGCAGCACAAATGCGCAGCCCGCAGGAGTGGCAACAACACATTCAGGGAAAAAGCGTGGCGCAGGAACCCCTGTTCCAGCATGCTTTTTTTTCTGCCCAGCCCAAACCTGACTGGCCGGTGTCAGGCCAGCGTCCCCTACAGGGCATTCGCGTTCTGGATCTCACGCGTATTATTGCCGGTCCTGTCGCGACACGTTTTCTGGCCGGCTTCGGTGCCGACGTATTGCGCATTGATCCGTTCGGCTGGGACGAAGCCAGCCAGGAACCGGAGGTTACTCTGGGGAAACGCTGTGCCAGGCTCAATCTGCATAATCGGCAGGACAGGCATACTTTCGAACAGTTACTGCGTGAAGCAGACGTCATCGTTCATGGCTACCGCGCCGGTGCACTGCAAAAATTAGGTTACGGAACTGAGCAGCGACGCATGTTGTCACCGGGGCTGGTTGATGTCTGTCTGAATGCCTACGGTTGGAGTGGGCCGTGGCGTGAAAGACGCGGGTTCGACAGTCTGGTGCAGATGAGTTGCGGTATCGCCGAACAGGGCAGGCGCTGGGCCGATAGCCAGAAACCGTTCCCGCTGCCGGTACAAGGGCTGGATCACGCCACCGGCTATTTGATGGCTGCCACCGTTCTCCACGGATTAACCCAACGGCTACGCAGCGGTCAGGGCAGCGAAACGCGGCTGTCACTGGCACGAACCGCCATCGAGCTGATGCAATGTTCCACGGCGGACAGCAGTAATCTGAATCCCGATATTGGACATACAGTGAAAAGCGATTACGCCTCCACGCCGGAACATACTCAATGGGGCGAAGGATGGCGCTTGCTGCCACCGGTGATGCTGGCAGGAACGGCTATGACATGGGATTTTGCAGCATCAACGCTGGGTTCGGCGCAGGCGGAGTGGAGGGAAACGGCGGTGAAAAAGTCTCAGTATTGATTCCTTTGGAAATCCGCTAACGTAATGCATCGTTAAACTCATCACCAGACCCTCACAAGGCTTATACAACCTATGCATCCACTTCTTCAGCATGACTCCGACACGTTCGGTGATATTCTGCAACAGGCGCGTGATACAGCGGTGTCATTTATTGATTCTCTGCCTGGCCGCTCGACTTGCCCTCCACTGAGTGCGCAGCAACTTAAAGCCGGAGACGATGTTCTGCCCGAGCAAGGCATAGGTGCCGCGGCTGCGATGAACCATTTTTGGGAAAAATATGCAGAAGGTATTTCAGCCAGCGCGGGGCCGCGCTATTTCGGTTTCGTGACCGGCGGGGGGACACCGGCCTCTTTGTCAGCCGACTGGTTGGTCAGCACTATCGACCAAAATGCTCAGCTGAATTTTGATACTGTTTCGCCGGCCATTGAGCTGGCAACCATCAATCAGCTAAAACAGCTACTTGGCCTGCCCGCCGATCAATGCGGCACGTTTGTCAGCGGAGCAACCATGGCGAACGTTGTCAGTATGGCGATTGCCCGTCAGTGGCTCGGCAGGCAGCGTGGAGTCGACATTGCACAGCAGGGTTTGCACGCGCTTGGCCCGCTGCGAGTACTGTCGGCGGCGGCGCATTCGAGCAGTGTGAAAGGTCTCAGTATATTGGGGATCGGCCGCGACGCACTTGAGAATGTCGCCACGCTGCACGGCAGTGAAGCCATTGACCCGCAGGCGTTGGAAGTCGCATTGCAGCAGCAACCGGATGCCCCGACGTTGGTGCTGGCCAGTGCCGGAACCGTCAATACCGTGGCCTTCGATGACATCCTGGCGTTACTTAAACTGCGCGATAAATATGGTTTTTGGTTGCACGTTGATGCTGCTTTTGGCGGTGTGGCGGCAGCCTCAGAGAAATTCGCTCACTTACTTGAAGGCTGGCAACAGGCAGACTCCATTACGGTTGATGCGCATAAATGGCTAAACGTGCCCTATGACAGCGCGATTCAATTTACTCGCGAAGCCCATCTGGCGTTGCAGATTGACGTCTTCCAAAACCATTCGGCGTATCTCATACCACCCAGTGTCCGTCCAGACAATTATCTGCACCTGACGCCGGAAAATTCCCGCCGCTTCCGCGCTTTGCCGGTGTGGATGGCGCTCAAAGCCTACGGACGCGCCGGACTGGCAGAGGTGGTGGAACGCAATGTAGGGCTTGCCGCCCTGTTCGCCCGCCACATTGACGTGATGAAAGGTTTTCGCCTGCTCGCACCGGTGACATTAAATGTGGTCTGTTTTGCGCTCGATGATGCAGATGGCAGTGCGCGGTCAGTCGTGCGCCGCAACCGCTTTCTGAATTTGCTCGACCAGGCGGGCGTAGTGCGCTGCACCTCAACCTCACTCAACGGCAAACCCGGTATGCGTGCTGCGCTGGTTAACTGGATGACCAGTGAGCATGATATTGAACTCACGCTGGCGTCGATCAAAGCCTGCCGCGCGGAGATGTAAACTCAACGTAAGCTTAAAGCTCCAGCAGAAACACCGTTTTGCGATTTTGCAGCGGTGCCCTGCCAATCAGATGACAAAAAAAGATAATGAAATACGACACGTCGGCAAAACCGCACGGGTTGCCGACCGCTTCCACAGAACTACTGATAAAAAATACTGATGGTTTATCACATGCCCAGGCCTGGCCGTCTTAACTATCCACATTGGCATACTGACTGAATGTTCAGTAACAATATTGATGAATAATTTTTAAGCATTTTATGTTTGAATAATAAACCGACTCATCAATTTTTATGAGGGAAATCCTAACGTTTCATTAAACCCTTCCCGCTATGTGATTAGCACCATTAAGAATATTCCCAATCAGTGATGCCTATTGTTGTCCCTTCCCACTCCGTAGCGACTTAAAGCAAATTTAACTGGCTCACACAGGTTGCTATTTCACTAAAAAAAATCCTATGACTGCGCGGACTTTTGTTGCACAAAGATATAAGAAATACACATTTATAGCTTTCATCACCAGCAGTTATATACCACGCAAATATTATGACGAACAGGGATGTCCCATGAGGATTAACGATGCAAACAATAATTTTAGATTCATGCAGTTTTACCTGCCTTGGGCTAGTTCAGTCATTACGCGATAGCGGTATTCAGGCACAAAATGTCAGTTTTGTTCGTACTTTTGAACAGTTAAATTTAAGTCGTCTGGAAAATAAAACCGGGATGGTATTTATCAATGAAGCTTGTTTGCAACCCCATGATGAGAGTAAAGAGCAGATAAGAAATTTAATCAGTCAGTATCCGGAAACGTTGTTCTTTATTTTCATGTCGGAAATGCGGATCCATTTCGAAGAGTATGTATTCGTTAGAAGGAACGTCATTATTTCATCAAAATCAATTAAGACAATGACGCTTAATTTGTTGATTCGTAAATACTTGTATCATCATGATTTAGCAGAACTTGAGTTTGCGATGTTGGATATTACCCCGGTGATGCTCAGCCGCAGCGAGTCCAATACGTTAAAAATGTGGATGTCAGGAGAAGGCACGATTCAAATTTCGGATAAGTTGCACATTAAAGTAAAAACGGTTTCATCCTATAAAGGCAGTATCAAACGTAAAATAAAAACAGCAAATAAACATATTATTTATCACGTCGTGCGCCTGAGCGATCAATTCACCGGCGGCATTTATGTCAACTAGTCGCTATTTTTATCTTAGGGGACAATGCATTAGCAGTGTTCTTTCGCAGATACTACAAAACGACCTGCCGGATTAATAACAAAAGTGAGATCTGGATCCCACTTATAGATTCAATTTCCGCCATGAAATGCCGATAACTGAGGATGACGTTTTTGCGTCACGGCAGGTTTTGCCGTCAGGCAAACCTACATCGTTGTAGCGTGAGCTGCATAATTGCCGCACATGCACGATTAACAGAGCGGAATAATATGGATAATTTCACGACGGAACACGCATTAACCACTGCCAAAAAAAACATCTCTTTTATCAGTAACATTCGTCTGATCACCTTGATCAGTACTATCTTGTCCGGGATCCTGATTTTATTTGCCCTCTCTATTTCTACCTCCAGCTTTTTCCTTAAACAGAGTAATGATGCCCTGGAAAATGCCACCCAGGAGCTGCAAATCCGCCTGGCGCTCTCGAACAGTTCCAACCATCTGCGCACAGCACGCCTGCTATTGATTCAGGCCGCCGCAGCAGCACGTATTGGCGATCAGAAGGTCTTCCAAAAGAACATCAACGATGCCGAAAATCGTATTAAGCAGTCGCAATTGTCGTTCAAGCAATATGCTGACCGCCCGAATAAAACCGCCACCGACCTCAGCCTCGATGAGCCACTGAAAAAATCCTATGATAACTACCTGAAAATCGGCCTGACACCGATGCTCGAGTCAGCACGTCAGGCTCATTTCGAGGAAGTCATTTCTCAGGAAGCAGAAACGGTGCGCGGGCTAGATCAGGACAATAATATCCCTCTGCTGGCGGCCATTGCCTACCGCACCAAAACTGCCAATGAGATTAATCAGAAAGCGCAGTCTGATGCGAAGCTGGGTTATATATTGATGGTGGCTAGTTTCGCGCTGGCGCTGGTGCTGACAATCATCACCTATATTGTGATACGCAAAGTGATCATCACGCCAATCAACCGACTGGTCAGCCGCATTCAGAAAATTGCCGAAGGTGACTTGACCCAACCGGCTGATGGCGCGGGGCGCAATGAAATCGGCGTGTTGAGTAGCAACGTCGACATTATGCAGTCATCGCTTGCCAATACGGTACTGATTGTCCGCGAAGGAGCAACGTCGATTTATCAGGGTTCTACCGAGATAACGTCCGGCAATACGGACTTATCCTCCCGTACCGAGCAGCAAGCCGCTGCGCTGGAGCAAACAGCTGCCAGCATGGAGCAGCTCACCGCTACGGTAAAACTGAATTCTGAAAACGCCCATCACGCCAGCAAACTGGCCGCAGAGGCCTCCGAAAAAGCGCAAAAAGGCGGCGATATTGTCGCGAGCGTGGTCAGTACGATGGAGAATATTTCGCGCAGTTCGACCAAAATTGCAGAAATTACCAGCGTGATTAACAGCATTGCGTTTCAAACCAATATTCTGGCACTGAATGCCGCCGTTGAAGCCGCACGCGCGGGTGAACAGGGTCGTGGTTTTGCCGTCGTGGCCAGCGAAGTGCGCAACCTGGCACAGCGAAGCGCACAGGCTGCGAAAGAAATAGAGTCTTTGATTGAAGAGTCGGTGGATTATGTCGGTGAAGGCAGTCTGCTGGTGGGAGATGCAGGTGACACTATGTATGAAATTGTCACCGCGGTCAGCCATGTTACCGATATTATGGGCGAGATAGCCTCAGCATCTGACGAGCAGAGCCGCGGCATTAGTCAGGTTAGCCTGGCGGTATCAGAAATGGACGGCGTGACCCAGCAGAACGCCTCGCTGGTACAGGAAGCGTCTGCGGCGGCGGCCTCGCTGGAAGAGCAAGCCGAGCGCCTGACCCAAGCCGTGGCAGTGTTCCGCCTTGATGTACGTGCCTCATCACCGTTGAAACACAAGCCGAAGCTGGCTCAGCTGGATGCCAAACGGGCTTCCAAAGCGAGCAGCAACAGCGTTCAGAATTGGGAAAAATTCTAAGTATCGATATCGATAGTGATCGTTAGAAATGACGTTAGACGGGTAGTCGATCCCATTAAGAACAAAAACACCGGATGCAGTCGCCTTCCGGTGTTTTTTTATGGGATCAAGTCAGTGCCGACGCGGGGGTAAGCCGTCACCCCTTATTTGCTTACGACCCGTGGCTCAACGAAGGTGCCATCTTTGCTATCACCTTCATTGAAGAACCAGATGCCTGCCGGATAGTCGTCCAGCGACACCAGATACATCACGCCCTCGTAAAACTCTTCAACTGCCAGAACCTTACCTTCGCGACGCGGACCGCCGTCAGTTTTTACCGTAACCAGATCGTTAACTTTCATCGAGTTATCCTATCATTTTCAATGCTGTTGATTGTAGTACAGAATCTGTCAAAACAGCACGTATACCAAGACTTTGCCAAACGATCTGAGGTACGACGTTTGGCAAAATTCAGGCATAAAAAAACCCGCATATGCGGGTTTTTGTAATCTACGTTAATGTGCTGTAAACAGCGCAGAAGCGAGATTAGATAGCGGTTACGTTTGCCGCAGACGGACCTTTAGCACCGTTCTCGATAGAGAACTGTACATTCTGGCCTTCAGCCAGGGTCTTGAAACCTTGATCCTGGATAGCAGAGAAGTGTACGAACACATCTTTGCTGCCGTCAGCAGGAGTGATGAAGCCAAAGCCTTTAGACTCGTTAAACCACTTAACCTGACCTTTCATCATTGACATAAGAATTACCTTTTATATAAAAATTTCGCCACCATGGGCATGTTATAGCCGGATTTCAGTCGTTACTTATGGAGGCACTAAGAAGGAAATTCGTCAGATCAGTGTTATCATGGATAACTCATTACATTTGAACAACTTTACTCAGGATGTCGTGCATAAATAGGTCTGTACCACAGGCCGGGATGTATTTACTCATGATGGCCCATTAATAGCAACTCTTTTTATCTAATAATCTTTGCAAACCCCATAAAATGGTGGTTTAAGCATCACCTTGCTCGTTCCTTGTGCGATTAATCGATTTTTATCAATATGTTGAACGTAAACAGTTGAGAATTTTGCGCCGTAGTTTACGCAAAAAAATGCATCCGATTGATGTATCCGGTGACAATGCCGAATAAGAAGGCGAATTCCGGCCGGATTCCGCACAATGAAGTCACGCACATAAAAAAACGCCGACCACGCATAGTGGGCGACGCTTCTTTGTCTGCACGCTGTGCCTGAAGCGGTTTAATCCATTAATTCAGAAACGGCTTTGCGCACATACGCTGTGATTTGCGCTACGTCTTCCGCATCGGCGTTACCACCGCCAATGGAGCGAACAGTGTTCTCAAGATGGCCAATATCCTGTTCAACTTTCTTGGCAATTTGGACCTTCACGATGGTATCGACCGAAGAAATAAATGCCCGCATCACCGCTTTCAGCGCATAAATTTCACAAAATGAGTCATAGGCAGGCTTGTCAGCTGGTACTGCAGCGACAATTTGTGCACGCGGCGGAAGGTTTTTTAGACCATCCACATGTTCAATCATCAGATCAATATCTCTGATCAATTCATCAAAATTCTTTGCCACTGATTTTCCTTCGCTCGGCGAAAGCCGAAGAATACCACCGCCGGCACCCAGCGAAAAGCCAGCAAGACAGGGAAGATGAAATTTCAGCACGCAATGATTTCGTGAGGCCGATTTAGTCTAAACA
The DNA here is from genome assembly GCF_049889095.1 of Ewingella sp. S1.OA.A_B6. NCBI lineage: Bacteria > Pseudomonadati > Pseudomonadota > Gammaproteobacteria > Enterobacterales > Yersiniaceae > Ewingella > Ewingella sp. S1.OA.A_B6. Next base: position 1,499,429 of record NZ_JBLJFK010000001.1, read on the forward strand.
TGACATTGCACCTCTCAAGGCGCATAACGAAGAAACCCGCCAAAAGGCGGGCTTCAGCTAGCGCAGCAATCGCGTTTAACTTAATTAAACACCATGCCGCCGTCGATCAATAATGACTGACCGGTCATGTAATCGGAATCTGGACCGGCGAGGTAAGACACACACCCTGCCACATCTTCCGGCTCGGACAAACGCTTCAGAGTAATGTTTTTAGAAAACTCAGCGGTACCGTAACCTACTGGTTTACCCGCTGCTTTGGACACCTGACGATCAATCTCTTCCCACATCGGCGTTTTCACGATGCCCGGACAGTAACCATTAACCGTAATACCCAGTGGAGCCAGATCGCGCGCAGCGGTTTGAGTCAGCCCGCGAACGGCAAATTTGCTCGAGCTGTAGATCGCCAATTCTGGGTTCCCGACATGCCCGGCCTGCGAACAGGCATTAATGATTTTCCCGCCGTGATTGAGAGATTTAAACGCTTTGATTGCCGCCTGCATACCCCAGATAACGCCTTTCACATTGATGTTGTACACGCGGTCTATGATTTCTGGCGTGATATCTTCAATCAACGTGGTGGGCGCAATACCGGCGTTATTGATGATGACGTCAAATCCGCCCAGTTGGGTTTTCGCCGCTTCGACGGCGGCAAACACCTGGTCGCGGTCCGACACATCAGCCAGATGGGCAATGGCACGTCCACCTGCATTATTAATCTCTTCCGCCACTTGTTTGGCCGTTTCCGCGTTAAAATCTACCACGGCGACGGCAAAACCGTCTTTTGCCAGCCGCAACGCAATTGCTCTACCGATCCCTTGTCCTGCTCCTGTTACTAACGCCACTTTTCCATGATCAGACATACAACGTATCCTCTATGTATTGGGTTTCAGGTACTTTTCATACAAATCAGGCAACCCCGCCCGATAATTCTTGTTGAGAAGTCGGGAATAGTCTTACGCCCCTAAAGGAGTAGGCGCAAATATTAACCACGGAAAGTAACTACTGTCACAACGCCAAAAATAATAAGCGTAACTCTGGGCGTGCAGCGGTGTGATGTTGCTAACCCTGCTCAGCATCCTGTTCGGCGTACTAAAAAAAACGCCTGTGGGCAAAAAACCACAGGCGCATCTCGACGCATTCTTACACTATCCGCTCAAAGTTACGCGTTTTTAAGCGAAGCCATGTCCACCACGAAACGGTATTTCACGTCGCTTTTCAGCATACGTTCATACGCGCCGTTGATGTCTTGCATGTCGATCATTTCGACGTCACAACCAATATTGTGCTCGGCACAGAAATCCAACATTTCCTGAGTTTCCGCGATACCACCAATCAGTGAGCCGGCCACGGTTTTACGGCCCATGATCAGTGCACCACTGTGCAGTGCAGGCTCAATAGGCTCGACCAACCCAACCAGAATATGGGTTCCGTCACGTTTAAGGGTTTCAAGATACGGGTTCAGATCGTGCTGGTTTGGCACGGTATCAAGGATGAAGTCGAAGTGGTTTTTAACCGCTTCCATCTGTTTTGCATCCGTTGACAGCACGACGTGATCTGCGCCCAGACGGTATGCTTCCTGTTCTTTGCCTGCGGAACGGGTGAACAAAGTCACGTCAGCGCCCAGCGCTTTAGCAAATTTCAGACCCATATGGCCAAGACCGCCCAAACCGACGACAGCCACTTTATGGCCTTTACCAATTTTCCAGTGCTTCAGCGGTGAATAGGTTGTGATACCAGCACACAACAGTGGCGCAGCGGATTTGATATCCAATTTGTCAGACACGCGCAGCACGAACTTCTCAGCGACCACGATCTGCTCGGAATAACCGCCATAGGTCATCATGTTGTCATGACGATCGTAGCTGTTATAGGTCATGGTCGCGCCTTCTTCACAGTACTGTTCCAGGCTTTCTGCGCAGGACTCACAGTGCTGACAAGAATCGACCATACAACCGACACCGACGGTATCGCCGACGCTGAAGCCTTTTACGCTGGCGCCGACTTTAGTGATACGGCCGATCACTTCGTGCCCTGGCACCATCGGATAGATACTTTGATGCCATTCATTACGTGCCTGGTGAATGTCTGAATGACAAACACCACAATACAAAATGTCGATAACGACGTCGGTATCACGCGGGTCGCGGCGTACAAAATTATGGGGTGCCAACGGCGCATCAGCGGACGTTGCAGCAAAACCTCGGACGTTAAGGGTCATCAGTTTTCTCCTGAGGGGTGATCAATAGACGAAATTCGTCAGCGCAAGGTGCGCTGACGTTAAGAAGTATGGACCACGGAAAGATAAAATCGTTATAACGATCCTCGCCATTACTTGCCTGAATCTGTTTTTTTCAGGATATATGGCTAAGGTCAGCACAGCGACGTGGCAGGAATGGCACGTCGCTGGCGGCAAGGGGGAGGATTAACCGAGAAAGGCGCTCAGATCAAACGGGCAGCTTTCAGCTCACTTTTCAGATACGCGTAATAAATCGGCGCGGCAACCACACCCGGCAAACCAAAGGCCGACTCAAAAATAAGCATCGCCAGCAGGACTTCCCACGACTTGGCGTTGATTCGTGTCCCGACAATCCGCGCATTAAGAAAATATTCTACCTTGTGGATCACAATCAGGTACGCCAGCACCAGCGCGCCTACCCATAAAGAGAGAGACAGGCCGACGATGAAAATGACCGTATTGGAAATCAGATTACCAATCACCGGCAATAGTCCGCAGACGAAGGTGAATACCACCAAGGTTTTTGCCAGCGGCAGGTGAATATCAAACAGCGGTAAAATACCAAACAAGAAAATGCCCGAGAGCACGGTGTTGATAAGTGAAATCTGAAACTGAGCGAAAACTACGTTGCGGAATGCATCTCCCAGCAGGCGGATACGCTGCAGCAAATCACTTTTCAGTGGCGCATGCTGCGCTTCCTTATCGTAACGTTGCAGGGAAACAATGGCCCCTAAAATCATACCAATTAGCATGGTGACAAAAGCATGTGCTGCGTTTTTCCCGACGGTCTGGATCATCGCAACGTGCTGACGTAGCCACTGCAGGAACTCACGCTGCAACTCCTCTATATTGGCTGGCATATAGTGCAGCATCACGGGTGAAATCCGGCTTTGTGCATCCGTTAGCAACCGGGAAACCATCGCGTTGAATGCCGCTGGGTTTCTCACATCTTGCATGAGAAAATTGGTGATCCCCACGACTGCCATAATCAGTGCACTAACCACGATGGTGCTGATCAACGCCACCACCAGCCAGCGGGCGCGCTCACCGCTGATAACTTTCTGGAAGTGCGGTGTCAGCCCATTGACCAGTTCGTACACTACAAAACCAGCGATAAAACACGCAAGTAAATGCAGAGGAAGAATAAGTAACAAACCGCCCATCACGATAAACAAACTGAGCCAGCGGATGTGATGCGATCTCATTAATTGCATTGCCTGCATCCTTAACATTCAATTGCCGGTCATCGTCCCGCTTCTTCGGTCAACATCCCGACCGATATCATAGCACTGTTGTTTCTTAGGGCATTGCGTACGCCGGTGAAACCGATAAGAAATTTTTGACACTCATCCACAGTCTTTTATCATAGGCATCAACCCTAATGAACAATCAATGTTTATAAAAATCTTAGTCATAGGCGAAAAAGATGTCAGAACTGATCCGCGAGAAACTGTCCCTTCCCAATGGACACAATAGATTATTACTTCACTCCTGTTGTGCACCCTGCTCCGGCGAAGTAATGGAAGCTATTCAGGCTTCTGGTATTGAGTACACTATTTTTTTCTATAACCCAAATATTCATCCACAAAAAGAATATACGCTGCGTAAAGAAGAGAATATGCGCTTCGCCGAGCAGCACGGCATTCCTTTTATTGATGCGGACTACGACAGCGATAATTGGTTTGAACGCGCGCGCGGCATGGAAAAAGAACCTGAGCGCGGTATTCGTTGCACCATGTGTTTTGATATGCGATTTGAGCGAACGGCCTTGTATGCTTTTGAACATGGCTTCAGCGCAATGACCAGCTGTCTCGGTATCTCACGCTGGAAAGATATGAAGCAGATCACCGGATGTGGCGTGCGCGCCGCCGCGCCCTATCCGGGCATGGTCTACTGGGACTATAACTGGCGCAAGCAAGGCGGCTCAGCGCGTATGGTAGAAATCAGCAAACGTGAGCGCTTCTATCAGCAGGAATATTGCGGCTGTGTCTATTCGCTGCGCGACAGCAACCTGCACCGAAAATCCCAGGGCCGCGATCTGATCAAGCTTGGCGTCAAATACTACGGTGACGAAGACGACGAATAAGTTTTTTCGCCCCTCTTTTGGATAAGACCCGGTTAAGTGAACGGGTTAATCTCACTGGTATATTGCCAAATGCTCCGCCAAATGAACTCATCTCACGCTTAAGGGCAGTTATTTATTCTGCCGCGTGTCCCTGTAACCTAAATAAACCTTGCCAGCCCTTCTGTATGGCATAAAGCCTGAGCCTTGCACTCGGCAAACGTGCTTGATACTTTCCGACCCAGGGCGTTCATTATTCGATATCAATCTAATTAATAACTTAAAGTTATTATAAATTTTTTGGACGCTTAAAAAATATAAAGACAAGTGACTTTTTGGGTCGACAAACACCTTATAGAAAACAGGGGTAATAAGCATGTGGGTACTAATAGGCATCCCGATCGTAGTGCTGGGCTTTGCACTACGTTTTAATCCACTGCTGGTGGTCACTATCGCGGGTATTTCAACCGGTATTGCCGGAGGAATGCAGACGGTAGAAATTATCAGCGCGTTCGGCAAAGCCTTTGCTGACAACCGTTATATGGGTCTCATCTGGCTGACATTGCCAGTCATTGCATTACTTGAGCGTAATGGATTGAAAGAGCAGGCCAGCCATCTGATTTCAAAAATTCACGCCGCCACCACCGGCCGCGTTCTGATGCTCTACTTTTTTTTGCGCCAGATGACTGCAGCGCTGGGTCTGAACTCACTCGGCGGCCACGCTCAGATGGTTCGCCCGCTAATAGCACCGATGGCAGAAGCCGCCGCCGTTACAAAATACGGTGATCTGCCAAGCGATGTACGCCAGAAAATCCGCGCCAATGCGGCCGCCGTGGACAACATTGCGGTATTCTTTGGTGAAGATATCTTCATCGCCGTGCAGTCCATCTTGTTGATCAAAGGCTTCCTTGAACAAAACGGCATTTCCGTCGAACCTCTGCACCTGTCGGTCTGGGCGATCCCAACCGCTATCGCCGCGTTAATCATTCACTTTATCCGCCTCTGGCTGCTTGACCGCTCGCTGGCAAAACGTTTTGACAGCCAGCACGGGGGCGTTGCGCCATGATCAATCTTCAATCACTTTATATTCTGGCAGGCCTGCTGTTTTGCGGCTTCGCGATTTTCAATCTGAAAGATAAAACCAACAGCCGCCGCTGGATCAACGCGCTGTTTTGGGGCGCTTATGGCGTTACCTTTTTGTTCGGCGGTGTACTGCCCCATTTTGTCACCGGCTGTCTGGCAATTCTGCTGGCGGTGATTGCCGGCACCGGCAAACTCGGCAAGGGGAAAACGGATACTGAACAGCCCGCAGCGGTCGCCCAGCGAGAATCTGGTGCCTCGCTTTACCGCAATAAACTGTTCATACCTGCTCTGCTAATCCCTGTCGTGACCCTCATCGGCACGCTGACCCTGAAATACACCCCACTGGTGGAAGCAAAAAATGTCACGCTGATCTCTCTGGTTCTGGGAACTCTGGTGGCTTTCGTGGTGGCGCTAGCGATGTTGCGCGACTCACCGCTCAAAGCCATCCGGGCCGGTGGACAAATGATGGATACCGTCGGCTGGGCCGCTATTTTGCCGCAGATGCTGGCAGCCCTCGGCGCGCTATTTGCACTGGCTGGCGTTGGTGGCGTAGTAGCAGATCTGGTCAAAAATGTGATTCCTCTGGGCTCACCGCTGGCAATAGTCGTTGCCTACACCTTCGGTATGGCCTTGTTCACCATCATTATGGGTAACGGTTTTGCTGCATTCCCGGTGATGACCGCCGGTATCGGCCTGCCGCTTATCGTTAACCAGCTCGGCGGTAACCCTGCCATCATGGGCGCTATCGGTATGCTTTCCGGCTTCTGCGGTACGCTGATGACACCAATGGCAGCGAATTTCAATATTGTTCCGGCAGCACTGCTTGAGCTCCAGGACAAAAATGGCGTTATCAAAGCACAGTGGCTGACAGGTGCCCTGTTGCTACTGGTCAATACCGCGCTGATGTACCTGTTAGTGTTTCGCTTTTAACGCCTGAAACAGAGAAGAGAAAAATGACAATGCATATGACGCCAGCAATGGCGTCTCGTTTTGCCCTGATGGCACTGGATCATCTGAACCGCGAATTCCCTAACAAACTGATGCACGCGATGAGCAGTCCGCAGGACGCCAAAACACCGCGAGAGCTGCACCCGATTTTTTACGGCAGCTACGACTGGCACTCTTGTGTACACGGTTATTGGTTGCTGCTGAAGCTGGTAGACCGCTACCCACAGTTACCGCAGGCGGCAGAAATTATTGACGTGGTTGACCGGCACTTTACGGTAAAAAATGTTGCGGGCGAAATGGAGTATCTGCAACAGCCGCAGCATGCCGGTTTCGAGCGACCTTATGGCTGGGCGTGGTTCCTCGCGCTGACTCAACAGCTGAATAGCATGTCACTGCCACAAGCCGCGGGCTGGGCGAACAACCTTGCGCCAATGAGCCATTTTTTCGAAAACTGTTTCAGCGAATTTTTACCCAAGGCCACTTATCCGCTGCGCGTCGGCAGCCATTTCAATACAGCATTCGCCCTGTCGCTGACCCTGGACTACTCACGCAGCATCAACCACACCGCTTTAAATACGCTGATTGAAGAAACCGCCCGTGGCTGGCATTTAAAGGATGTGAACTGTCAGGCGTGGGAGCCAGGTGGCGACGAGTTTTTATCCCCGTCATTAATGGAAGCAGAACTGATGCGTCGGGTACTGCCACGAGAGGCGTTTATAATATGGTTTGGTGAATTTCTGCCGGATTTGGCACGGTGCCAACCTGCGGCACTTTTTACCCCAGCGACGGTGACAGACAGGACAGACGGTAAAATCGGTCATCTTGACGGACTGAACCTCAGCCGCGCATGGTGCCAGCGATCGCTGGCAGCAGTCCTACCGGCAGGTGACCCTCGCATAGCCCCACTGCATGATAGCGCAGAGCGGCATTTATCCAGCGCGATGGCGCATCTCGACGCCGATTACATGGGGCAACACTGGCTCGCTACCTTTGCGTTGCTGGCGCTGGAAGCCTGACTTAACGACGTGCGGGAGGTTAGCGAATGATCCCGCGCTTCGAAAGATCGAAGAATTCATTAAAGCAGCACAGTAGCGGGTACTCCTCGCTAAGTCGCAGGACTTCTGATTTAACATCATCGATCGCCACGCGGTCATGAAACAGCTTGGCATAAATTGACAACAATATTCGCTTCAGTGGCAAATTGGCGTTCATAAAGGTCAACGCCAGGGCGTTAAATCCTTCAAGTACTGCATGGTTACCGCTGGCGCAGACATAGGGTGGAACATCCTGCACTACGGCGGACTGATCGGCTATCAGCGCTCCCTGACCAATCACACAGAATTGATGAATCGCACTCATTGAGCCAATCTGGGCGAAATCACCGACCACTACGTGTCCGGCCAGCCCACTGTTGTCACCAATTAGTGTCGAATTTCCCACCACACAATCATGTCCAATATGCACATTGCATAACAACCGATTATGGTTACCGATCCATGTACTTTTCGCGCCCTGCAGAGTGCCGCAATGAATAGTGGAGTTTTTACCAATCTGGTTGTCGTCACCAATCACCACGGTGGTAGGTTCGCCACGGAATTTCAGATCCTGATTGATTTCGCCTATCGACGCAAACTGGCCGATAACGTTGTTGCGGCCGATACGGGTGTGACCATTAATCACAGAATGGGAGGCAATGATCGAACCGTCGCCGATCACGACATTAGCCTCGATGACGCAAAATGCACCAATACGAACATGGGCCCCCAGAGTGGCACCGGTGGCAATAACAGAGTTACTTGCCACGATAGCAGTGATTGAAATCAACGCAAAAGCCTCCAGACACCTGCAAAATAGGCATCAGTGATCGTCTTCACAAAAGGAAAATCGACAGAAAATTGGAGTCGCGCTGAAAAAACAGAAAGGCATTCAGAAAGCACGCAGTGTGTATGCCGGTCAATTCATCTGACCATTTTATTGCACACGTCACTCAGCATACGTTGGGCGAACAGCTAAGTGGCTATTTTATATTTTTTTTATTTTATGAACTTTATCTCTCCTGGAAAACCTGTGCATAAGGATTAAGGCTTTCTTAAGCTTGCGCAATTAGGATCTCAGTCATCCTGATGGTGTCATCCCATTTTTTACCTGACCGTCCGCTTTTGATGTTAATTCATTCAGCGAATTGCCTTTTAGTTGGAGTTATTTTTTGCGCAAATTCACGCCTAGAGTCAGTTACCTTTCTCTGACTTTACTTTTGAGTCTCTATTTTGTCTTCGTCGTTAACTTTCCGATTTTGTTGCATTTTTACCGGATTCTTCACGCGCTTCCTGCCTTTAGTATCGGTTTTGCCATCACTATTCCGCTGGTGCTCTTCGCCGCGCTGAATTTCGTCTTCACGCTTTTCAGTTTTCGACCATTACTTAAACCTTTCTTTATCATCATTCTGCAGGTCAGCGCACTGGCCAGTTACGCGATGTACGAGTACCAGATCATTTTTGATCGCGGGATGATAGAGAACATTCTCGAAACCCAACAGAGTGAAGCCACGTCATATCTGAATATTTCAGTCGTGCTGTGGTTCTTGCTGACCGGCGTGTTGCCTGCAGTCCTGCTGTTTTTCACTCCGGTAAAATACGAAAAGACCGCGCTTCAACGTCTGGGAGTTCGCCTGTTATCGATGGTGCTATCCCTGCTGGTGGTGGCCTCGGTTGCCGGCGTTTATTACAAGGATTACGCGTCAGTCGGACGAAATAACCGCACGCTCAATCTTGAAATTGTACCGACTAATTATCTATACAGCGCCTTCCAGTACTACAACCACCGCTACTTTACCCACACCGGACCTTTCCAGAACATCGGCAATGACGCAAAACGAGTTCAGCAACCGGGCCAGAAACCGACCCTGCTGTTCCTGGTCATCGGCGAAACGGCGCGCGCTCAGAACCAGTCTTACAACGGCTATGACCGACCGACCAACGAATTCACGCAAAAGGTGTCGGACGTAGCCTATTTCAGTCATACCAGCTCGTGCGGAACGGCAACGGCCGTGTCCGTTCCCTGCATGTTCTCAAACATGAAGCGGGTAGACTTCGACAACAACCGCGCCCGTAATAGCGAAGGCGTACTGGACATCGTGCAGAAAGCTGGGGTTTCCGTTTTCTGGAAAGACAATGATGAAGGCTGTAAAGGCGTGTGTGACCGGGTGTCGAATGAGATCATCAGCACCACCAAAGATGGCAAGTATTGTGACGGAGATACCTGTTACGACATGGCATTACTCAACAACATTGATGCCGACATTAAAAATGACGGTAAGAGTACGCTGATTGCACTGCACCTGATAGGCAGCCACGGTCCAACCTACTACAAACGTTACCCGCCAGAATTCCGCACTTTTATGCCGGACTGTCCGCGTAGCGACATTGAGAACTGCTCGCATGAACAGTTGGTCAATACCTATGACAACACACTGCACTACACTGATTATGTGGTGTCACAAATCATCGAAAAGGCCAGACAGTATCAGGACAAATACAACGTAGCGGTGATCTACCTCTCCGATCACGGTGAATCCCTGGGGGAAAATGGCCTGTATTTGCATGGCACCCCTTACAGCATCGCCCCGGCAGAGCAAACCCATGTGCCGATGCTGTTCTGGCTCTCGCCCGGTTATGTCGAAGCCAACGGCATCAATCTGCAGTGTCTGAAACACAAAGGCACCCAAGCCAATGTGTCTCAGGACAACCTGTTCCATACCGTGCTGGATGCCATGAACGTACAGACTTCCGAACTTGATCCGCAGTTGAACATCTTGCGCGATTGCAAAACAGGTTAATAGCAGCGCTAGCTAAAAGCGGGTTTCACTTACGCTGGCGAGGAAAGGCTCATAGCGATGTGGCAGCAATTTCCTGCATCACAATCTGCGCCAGCGTACTCGCCGTGTGGTCGAGCGTATTGGAACCCGCGCCAAATCTAAGATACAGGGGCGTCTGGCGCACCGTCTCCGCCGCCAGCGGCAACCGGCACAGCACGCCGTTCTCCAGCGCACGCCTTACCCTCTCAAGCGGCATCCAGCCGTAGCCTACGCCGACAGAGATTGCATCCACTGCGGCTTCAACCGTGGTAAACGTCCAACTGCTCGCGGCGTCCAGCCGTTGTTTTTCCCAGCGCTGCGCGTCACGGTCAGCAATAGTAATAAGAGGGAAACGTGCCAGATCGGCACCCGAAAGGTTTGCTGACAGCTGCAATAACGGATGTTTGCTGCTCGCAACCGGAATAAAATCCACGTCCAACAGCCAGTGGCCACTGAGGGTATTTTCCGGCGCCAGCGTGGTGATATAGACATCAGCCGCCCGCTCGGAAAGCTGGCGCGCATCTTCAGTTCGCAAAATCTCAGTGAGGTGTACCTGCGTTTGCGGAAATTGCTGCTGAAAAATCTTTAGCGCAGAAAACAGCTGACGCTTTGGAAAAACGCTGTCTACTACCAGGCTCAACTGCGTACGCCCTCCATCTTTCAACCCTGCAGCACGCTGCTCAAGCTGGATGAATGCCACAATAAGCGGTCGGACCTGCGCCAACAACGCCTGCCCCTGCTCAGTAAGCACCGCCCGACGGCCAACGATGTCCAACAACGGCAAACCAAGCCGTTCCTGCAAACTGCTCAGAGCGTAACTGACCGAAGACTGACTACGATGCAGATGCAACGCCGCCTGCGCATATCCTCCCTTCTCGATTACCGTCTGCAAAACGAACCATTGCTCAAGCGTGGTTTGCGGTACTGCCATCTGCCTCTCCCCAAAAGGTATATCTGTCAAATACGACCCAAACACATCTGAATTTTAGATGTGTTTCATCAAAAATAAGCGTTTTTTATTTAAAAAATGGAAGAGTAGGATCATTTCATCGACAGTAAATAGACACTTCAAGGATAAATACATGAGCAGCTTTGATAAACATGACCTGAGCGGTTTCGTTGGTAAACATCTGGTTTACACCTATGACAACGGTTGGAACTATGAAATTTATGTCAAAAATGCCACCACGCTCGACTACCGTATTCACAGCGGGCTGGTTGGAAACCGTTGGGTAAAAAACCAGTTGGCGTACATCGTGCGCGTCGGTCAGGATGTCTACAAAATATCCTGGACTGAACCTACCGGCACCGACGTTAGCCTGATCGCCAATCTGGCCGACAAGGTATTCCATGGCACTATCTTCTTCCCACGCTGGGTGATGAACAATCCAGAAAAAACCGTCTGCTTCCAGAACGACCACATTGATGAAATGAAGGCGCTGCGAGATGCAGGCCCGGCTTACCCGACAGAAGTCATCGACGAATTCGCCACCATCAGCTTTGTACGCGACTGTGGTGAAAACAACGAAGATGTTATCAACTGCGCGGCCAGCGAGTTGCCGAAAGATTTCCCGGCCGGTTTACGCTGAGACTCCCGGCTACATAGTTTGAAATGCATCTAAAAACGGCAGACGGGATCACGCGTAACGAACAGAATTTTACTCTATAGCGCCCGACTGCCGTTGCCTGAGCATAAGAAGCCCTCGGATATAATCGTAGCCCCAGTTATAAATCATGGTATAGGGCAGGAAAAATAGCACTAGCCCTATTTCAACAAAAAATGCGTTAATTAACGACAGATTAAGCAATACCATCACTACCGGTGTCAGCGTAACAATCAGGCCGATCTCAAATGCAACAGCGTGCAGCAGCCGCACCATGAAATTACGCTCGAACGCATAGTGCTTTTGCAACTCGTCGAAAATCTTATTAAAAATGTAGTTCCAGACCGTTGCCATCAACGCAGAAATCACCGATAGCATTCCAGACTGGAGTAGCGAAACCTTTAGAATATATGCAACAAACAACGTAATGAGAATATTGCCAATCAGCTCAAACAATACCGCATGAAAAATCCGCTCTCTGGTGCTTTTATTCAATTCAACCTGCATTACCGCTCCAATATTCCAGACTCTATATTTCAGTTCAGTTCCTGTCGGCACTGTTTAATCATCGCCATCAGCCGCTGTTCGATTGGCTTATCATTACGACCATAGAAAAAGTCAACGTCGGTTTGTTTACCTGAACGGGCCATATCTAACCAGGCCACCAACTCATCGTTCTGGTTCAGAAGATTAAATCGTCTACGGCCGCCGGGCAGAGATTCATCCTCTTCCAGACGCAAATGGTTCACCAGGGCAGCCGAATAGAGACACGTATATGTTTTTTCAACGTTAGCGGGGAACCAGGCTTCTTTTAACTGCGGGTGGCTCCCAACATGGCCCAGGTCAACGCAGCCGGCCAATAAACTCATCGCAGCAATAACAATCCATCGAGTTAGCATCAATTCCTACCTTATTCATTATTTGCGGTGCTGATGATAGCAGCGTTACGTCAACGATCCATAAACGAGTGAGCGCTACAGGGTATTACCTTGCGCCGCTGTATTAACAGTTCATAAACCAACACTTATTACTCATTTCAGCAAACTTCAATCTGATATTCTTAAACTGAAGGAAAAAAACTTATGGAAAAGAAAAATGAAAATACCTGTTTTATTATTGATGTCAGTATGTCTGGCTTCCTGCTCAGCAGGCGGGCAAAAATATCAGACTCAAATCGATACACCTACTGCTGAAAAAGTGAATGAGATTATTCACACTCGCGTCATCCCGGCAAAAAAACAAAAACACGGTCTTATCATTGAGTCAGTCTCATCAGCGTTCCTTGGCACACCATACCGTGCAGATTCACTTGTCGGCTCTCCAGATACCAAAGAAATCCTGGTTGCAAATTTTAATGACGTCGACTGTTTCACTCTGATTGACTATGTTGCAGCACTCTCTCGCGCAAGCGATCAGCAAACGTTTCTAAATCATCTGGTCAGAACGCGATATGTTAACGGCCATGTAGACTATCTTAGCAGAAAGCATTTTTTCTCTGATTGGTTCGCCACCTCGCCCAGAAATGCTGTCGATGTCACCAGAGATATCAGCCCCAATTACATCACCGTAAGAAAGGAACTGAACAGTAAACCCGGAGGTGGTGAATATATTCCAGGTCTCGGTATTATTCCACGCGTTATATATTATATTCCAGGTAATGCCATAAACGAAAAGGTGCTTGATAGGCTAGACACTGGAGATTTTATTGGTATATACACACCACTTGACGGGTTGGATGTTTCTCATGTTGGGATCGTCGTAAAGGAAGGCGGAAAAGTCTGGTTCAGAAATGCATCCTCGCTGTCAAAAAATAGGGAAGTAGTAGACTCACCGCTTATGGAATATATGAGTTCAAAACCAGGAATTGTCGTTCTCCGGGAAACGAGTAATTTGGTTAACCCTAGCTGATTGCGACAAGCGCTATCACCGACGACCTGATTAACGGCGTAAAGAGTGATCCTACAAATTGTAGCCCGCTAAAGGGATCGTGTGATAACCGCAACCGCACAAAATCACTGATAGTCTCATTGGGGGGCCGGCACAGTTACCTATTTTTTTGAAATCGGTTTCCGGCAAATAGGTTATATTAAACCCATATCAACACGCTATTTTAAAAGCACAGGGATCACTTACTTTTGTTCCGAGCTAACATCAATAAATCACATACCCGCATCATCCTTGCGGTGATCGCCTCTCTGCTGATCGTTGCGCTCGGTATTTTTTCTGTTTCCTGGCAAACGTCGCACGGTCTGAAAAATGACGCACATGAGCGCCTTAGTATGGCCGTAGAGCAAATTGATATGATGTTCAATAATGCTGAAAAAGCGGCAAAAGCCGTGGAACCCTTACTTGGGCAGCCCTGTAGTGAGAAAGTAGTATTGGAATTACGTCGCCAGACTGTGGTGATGCCGAACGTTCGAACCATCAATCTGGCGACGAACGGAGGAAAAGATATTTACTGTACGACGTTATTTGGCCCCAGCACTGGCATCGTTGACAATAATGAATACGTCGGCGGTCAACTTTTACTGATGAGTGGTAATGACGTTACGCCCGATCACCCGCTGATTGTCTACCGTGACCAGCAAGGTAAAAATAGTATCCTGGTTGGCGTTGACGGCTATTACCTGCACAATATTCTCAACCTGCTAAGCACCCACGTCGAGATAATGCTACAAGTTGGCGACCAATGGTTGGATACTCAGGGAGAAGTGCACGACGGTATTTACCGTAAAAACGGTGAAAAGATCCAGCACGCTTCTTCACATTACCCTTATCAGGTGATGTTATTTATTCAGCATACCAGCCACTGGCGTCAAGCCCTTTACTACTCGCCCATCAGCCTGTTTTTGTTCCCTCTGTTAGGTCTGTTCGTTGGTATCATGACCTACCTGGCACTGGGTCGTGTCGGTACGCCTTTGGCCATGATGAAAGCCGCCGTGGCAAACCATGAGTTCGTCCCCTACATTCAGCCAGTGGTCGACGGCACGACTCATCAGATGACCGGCGGTGAAATACTGATGCGCTGGCAACATCCGCAAATGGGTCTGATATCGCCCTATCAATTTATTCCGCTGGCCGAAGAGACGGGTTTAATTATCGACATGACCCGCCAACTGATGGCGCAAACCCGTGATATTTATGCCCCGCTGGCTGCACAACTGCCGGATGATTTTCATTTTGCGTTTAATATTTGCGCCAATCATTTTAAAGATTTAAGTCTCGTAGAAGATTGCAAAGCTTTTATTCATGCCTTCAAAATCAAACCCATCAAACTGGTGTTGGAACTGACTGAACGCGAACTGATTGTGCCAAGTCCTATTACCGATAACCTGTTCAAAGCCCTGCGGCGTCTGGGGGTGCTGGTTGCTCTGGATGACTTCGGCACCGGTCACTCCAGCCTGACCTATCTGCAGAAGTTTCACATCGACTTCCTGAAAATCGACCAAAGTTTTATTGCCCGTATCGGTACGGATTCCCTTTCGGGTCATATTGTTGATAACGTTATCGATCTGGCAAAACGCCTGGAGATGGTCATTGTGGCTGAAGGCATCGAGACTCAGACTCAAATCGACTACCTCGCGCCTTACCAGTTGGACTACCTGCAGGGTTATTTCTTCGGCAAACCGATGCCACTGGAAGAATTCAACCGCCAGTGGTTAGAACCTAAAAACTGAACGAGAAATGAGTTGAGTAAGCGCGAAAAGAGGGGGCCGCTTTCGGTGACCACCCCGGATTCTAAATAGGAGATGAGGGTAAAAATAATAACGGGTTATTAATGCGAAGTAATACCCAACTTCTTCATCCGGGACAGCAGCGTCGTGCGCTTTAACCCAAGACGTTGAGCCGCGCCACGTGGCCCAGCGACCACACCGTTGGTTTCTTTCAGCACCGCAATAATGCGCTCGCGTTCGTCGTCGTCACTGAGGTGCGCAACAGGTTGAGTCCTCGCCAGAGGCTCAACCACCGGCAGAGTACTCAGCGAATAGTTGAGTTCGGGAAGTTGCAGATCCAAAACAGTGCCACGCGTCAGCAGGACGGCGCGCTCAATGACATTTTCCAGTTCACGCACGTTGCCCGGCCAGGGCATCTGGCTTAGATGACGTAGGGTACTGGCAGGAATACTGTCAATGGTGCGCTTCATGCGTTTAGCGATTTTATAGGTCAGGAATTTCACCAGTTGCGGAATATCTTCAGGGCGTTCTCGCAGGGGCGGAATGACGATCGGGAAAACGTTCAGCCGGTAAAACAAGTCGCTGCGAAACTCTTTGTCGGCGACCATCTGCTGCAAATCGCGGTTAGTCGCGGCAATCATCCGCACGTTGACCGAAATCAGCTTGTTTCCACCCACCCGCTCAAACTCACGCTCTTGTAAGATCCGCAGCAGTTTGGGTTGTAGCTCAAGAGGAATTTCACCCACTTCATCGAGGAACAACGTACCCTTGTCTGCCAGTTCGAAGCGCCCCATGCGTTGCGCCGTTGCACCGGTAAATGAGCCTTTTTCATGGCCGAACAGGTCGCTTTCCATAAGTCCGGCAGGCATGGCGGCGCAGTTCATTTTCACCATGCGCTGATCGCGGCGATCGCCGAGGTTATGGATCGCGCGTGCGATCAGCTCTTTGCCAGTGCCGGTTTCACCTAAGATCAGCACTGAACAATCACTTTTCGCCACGATCTCCACCTGTTTCAGCACCGATGACATGCCAGGGCTGCGCCCAACGATGTCGCTAAAATCCGGGTTATTACTGTTGATCTCCTCGGTCAGATACAGATTCTCGTGTTGAAGCTTTTCCTTCAGACTTTTGATTTCCCGATAGGCCAGCGCGTTGTCGACCGCAATGGCAATACGCTCAGCAATTTGCTGTAACACCCGCAGATTAGCCGAATTGAAATTGTCCGGCTGGCACTGCGCCAACTTCAGCACACCCAGCGTTTTATGACCGAAGCGAAGCGGCAGGATACACAGCGTTTGTGTCTGGTCGCGCCATAATAGCTTGAGCAACGTGCTCTCCTCGCTTTCATCTTCTGCGGAAGGCCGTATATTGGTCAGCAACATCTCACCGCTTTTCATCACTTGTCGTTCCAACGAACCGTCCAGCATTATGCGTGATTGCTCCCGTTCGGCGACGTGTGTTTGCACGTAATGCGTGGCGTAGACGCTGGCTTGCTTACTGTCTTTATCGGCATCGCACAGCACAATGCTGATGGCGTTGATGTGAAAGAAATGATGAATCGTTTTAGCGATTTCTCCGGTCAACTCGTCGAGATCCAGCTTAGAAAGTACCGCGTTGGTGATATCCACCAGAATACTAAAATCATCGCGTTCGTGACGCAGCAAAGATTGCTGAAACAGCGCGCTTTCACGTAGTTGGATCTGTTCGACCGCAATGGCGGCCAGCATGCACAGTTCGTGCAAACCGGCTTTATCTTCATCGCTAAACGGATCTTCATGGTGACGGATAAATTCACAGCCGCCGAGCAGGCCGGAAGACGCCAGCAAAGGCACCAGACAATATCCCGTAAACGACGGATATAAATTCAGTGCCGCCAGTTGCGGGTAACGCAGATTCAGTGCTTCACTGCGCCAGATTTGCATTTTGGGGTTGTTCAGCAGGCTATGCACCGGCCCGGTCGCCAGCAGGGTTTCATCTTCATAATTGACCGGCTGATGATGCGGATCGATGCCGTAAAAACTGACGCGGTCGCTGTTGCTGTTGAACAGCACCAGCGTAACGGCTTCCGCGATACCCGCGCTCTGGACTACCTGCGTCAGGGTTTCCAGTAGCGATGTCATGGTCTGTTGCAGCAGCAACGTGCGCGTCAGTTCCAATAGTCCTTTATGTTTTGTGATACTCATTGTTGCACTCTGCATAGCGTTAGCTCTGGATACCCGTTTTTTAGTAAAAGAGGTTCTGTAACATAAGTTTTGGTAGCAAGAATTTTATCACCAGGGTAATAACCCAAATTCTACCTCTTTCATCGCAGACCACTCCCTGACGAGATCAACAAATGCGGGGTAAAGGCTCCGCATGCGGCAACATGAGCTGGCGAATAACGCCCAGCGCACCACGTAAACATACCTGCGGTTGTTCAGTCACCTCACCAATGATCACGGCATCGGCCCCCAGAGGATGTTGACGCAAGATTTTTAGCACAGCGTCTTCATCCTGGGCGGACACCACCGCAACCAGTTTGCCTTCGTTGGCAAAATTCAAAGGTTCCAGCCCCAGTAACTCGCAGATCCCCCGTACCGCCGGTTTCACCGGTAAAGCATTTTCGTCGATGCAAATTCCGAACCCGCTGGCTTCGCTGAACTCGTGCAGGACAGCATTCACCCCGCCGCGCGTCGCGTCGCGCAAAGCATGCACGCCGGAAAGCGCACGCAGCGGCGCAATCATCGGTGCCAGCACCGCGCAGTCACTTTTAACACCAAGCTCCATACCAAGCTGTTCGCGCAGATTAAGGATCGTCGCGCCGTGATCGCCGAGCGTACCGCTGACGATGACTTTGTCACCGGGTTGAATGGTTTTTGCCGCCCACCTCACTGCCGTCGGAATCACGCCGATCCCGGCGGTGTTAATAAAGATTTTGTCCGCCGCACCGCGCTGAACGACTTTGGTATCACCGGTCACAATGGCAATGCCCGCATCCCGCGAGGTCTGCGCCATCGCACTGACAATTTCCTGCAAGTCGTCAAGCGGTAAGCCCTCTTCAAGAATAAACCCACAGGAGAGATAGGCCGGTATTGCGCCACTGACCGCCAGATCGTTAGCCGTGCCGCACACCGCCAGTGTGCCGATGTTGCCGCCGGGGAAAAAAATCGGGTCGATGACATAACTGTCGGTGGTAAACGCCAGACGATCGCCCTGACGGCTGAGATCGGCCAAACTAAGCCGCGCGCCATCTTCGCGCTCGTTGAGCCACGGGTTGTCAAACGCGCAGAGAAACATCCGTTCGATCATCTGTTGCATGGCACGCCCGCCGCTGCCGTGCGCCATCGTGACCACTTGGTTACGATGGCTCATCCTGTCACCTTCTGTTTTTCTTGCTTTTGCACGTGTTGAGTTTCCTGATGCCGGTACTGATACCATGCCGCGCAGGCACCTTCGGACGACACCATCAGCGCACCGAAAGCGTTATGCGGCGTGCAACCTGTGCCAAACAGCGGGCACTGATGCGGCTTGCAACGACCTGTCAGTACTTCGCCACAGCGTGCGCGCGGATCGTCGGCAACCGACTGCGATTGCGGGCTGAAGCGTTGTTCAGCATCAAAGGCCGCGTAGGCGGTGGTCAGAGAAATACCTGAGTCTTCAATCAACCCAAGACCACGCCATTCGCTACTGCCGCAGAGCTGAAACACATCACGTATCGCGTCCTGTGCCAGCAGGTTACCCTCTTCCGGCACCACGCGACGGTACTGGTTTTCCGTTTTACACGATGCCTCGCAAACTTGTTCCACCAGCATCAGAACGCTTTGCAGCATATCCAGTGGTTCGAACCCGCTGATCACCAGCGGTTTACCAAACTGTTCATTAATGAAGTGGTACGGCGAAGTGCCGATCACCATGCTGACGTGGCCAGGCGCGAGAAAGGCGTCAATCCGCACGTCGTCCTGCTGTAGCAAACTACGCAACGTGGGAATCAGACTGATGTGCTGGCAGAACACGCTGAAGTTGGTAAGCCCCTCCCGGCGCGCCTGTTGCAGCGTGACGGCGGTCACCGGCAGCGTAGTTTCAAAACCGAGAGCGAAAAACACCACACTGCGCTGAGGATTTTCACGCGCCATTTTCAAGGCATCGAGTGGCGAATACACCACCCGCACATCCGCGCCACGTTCGCGCGCCTGTAACAGTGAACCCTGTTTGCCGGGCACGCGCAGCGCATCACCAAAGGTGCAGAAAATCACCTCCGGATGGGCAGCAATTTCACAACAGGCGTCGATACGCCCCATAGGTAAGACACAAACCGGACAACCCGGCCCGTGGATAAACTCCAGCTGCGGTGGCAGCAGTTTATCCAGCCCGAATTTGAAAATAGCGTGGGTATGACCCCCGCACACTTCCATAATCTGCATCGGTTTTTCTGCGGTATAGGGCAGCCCTGCCGCACGCTGATGCAACCGTTCAATCAGCGTCCTGGCGAGTTGGGGATCGCGAAATTCATCGACAAAACGCATTATTTTGTCTCTCCTTTGCCGAGGAACATCGCGACGTCGGCTTCCACTTCTGCCATCGCATGCAGCGCCGCCAGCGTTTCCCGGGCTTCCTGCTCATCGAGTTTGCTCAGCGCAAAACCAACGTGGATCAGTACCCAGCAGCCGATCAAGTCTGGCGAATTTCCCTCACAGACCAGCGCAATATTCACTTCCCGACGCATTCCGCATACCTCTGCCCAGGCGTGATCGGGCTGCTGTTCGTGCAGCGCCACGATTTGTCCCGGAATGCCTATGCACATCGTTGCTGCTCCAGCCACGCCAGCCACTGATCCATTCCCTCACCCGTCGTCGCTGACAGCGCGATCACGTCGATTTCCGGATTGACCTGACGTGCATTGGCAATGCAGATGTCGACGTTAAAAGTGACGTAGGGCAGCAGATCAATTTTATTGAGGATCATCAGTCGAGATGCGGCAAACATATGTGGGTATTTGAGCGGCTTGTCTTCGCCTTCGGTCACGGAAAGAACGGCGACTTTATGTCGCTCGCCGAGATCAAAACTGGCCGGACACACCAGATTGCCGACATTTTCGATAAACAGCAGGCTGTTATTTTTCGGTGCCAGCTGATGCACCGCATCGTGAACCATCTGTGCATCCAGATGACAACCTTTGCCGGTATTCACCTGAATCGCAGGAACGCCCGTCGCGCGGATACGATCGGCATCGTTGGTGGTTTGTTGATCGCCCTCCACCACGGCGCAATCGAGCTGTGACGCAAGACGGTTCAGCGTACTGGTCAGCAAGGTTGTTTTGCCCGAGCCGGGGCTGGAGACCAGATTTAGCGCCAGAATCGAGGCCGCGGCGAAATGCTCGCGGTTGTGAGCGGCGATATAATTATTTTTCGCCAGCACGTCCATTTCGATATCAATCAGGCGGCGAGCCGAAAACGGTAGGCCGTGCGCATGAGAATGTGGGGAAGCATCATGAGAATGTTGATGAGAATGTTTGCTGCTGACACCTTCAATCCGAAGTTCGCCACTGGCACAACCACAGGTACTGCACATAGTTTTCTCCTCAGGCAAATGAACGCCCGTTATTCAATTTCAATACGTTTAATTTTCATGCCATCGTCGGCAATGACCCGCACATTGCGGCCGCTACACTGCGGGCAAAGCAACACGCCGGGGCTGAGTAAGTGAATATCCTGTCGGCAATCGTGACACCAGCTTTCTGCGGCGGGCGTGTCAAGGTGCAGTTCGCAGCCTTCGGCCAGCGTTTGGCGACAGACCAGTTCAAAACAAAACCTCAGCGCTTCTGGCTCAACGCAGGAAAATGCGCCGACTTCCATCCACACCGCCGTAATTCGCCGGGCATTATTTTGCTGCCCAAACTCTTGCATTATTTCCACGGCATTCTGGCACAGTGTTATTTCGTGCATTATTACGGGTCCCTCCAGAGATCAATAAATGGGTTATTGCAATATTAATGCCAGAATCCAATGACTGATTAAAATCTGATTCAGCATGCTGGAAATAAAGTAGCGTGCCTGTTCCGTCATATTTGTCGAAACAACCTGCCATCGACATGGCAATATTTTCCTGCAGTGATGAACAAGATCACTTAAATAAATTTAATTCATTGATTTTAAATAATTTAATACATACATCTGGTAACTGGCACGCTTTATGCTGATAGAGCTTTATGCGCCGTATTTTCGTCGTCATCTGACATGTCGAAATGGCACCCATAAAGAACTCAACAACGGGTAACCACCATGAGCACTCTCAGCGAACTGACCACTAAAGCGGATTTCATTGCCAGTAAAAATAATCATCTGAAATCACAGTGGCACAGCTATAAAAACAGCTTAATCCAGGCAATAACCACATACAATAACAAGATAAATCATGAGTTTACCTGTAGTGAAGAACAGGATGTCCGTTTCATGTTGTTTAACCATTTTGCGGTCAGCGTTCATCTAAGCGACGACTTTTACAGTCAGGATATTATCTACAGTTTGAATATGGCACCCGCCAGCGAAGAGCCGATATTTAAAGACTTTGCCCGAGCAAAGCTGAGTGATGACGGGCTTCTCGACGGCGTTGTAGACATCCGCGACAAGAATGCTGTACAGGAACATTATCTGACTAAAATTTCCGCTATTTATCAGTGCCTGTTTGACTCTTTGTATAATAACCAGCCTATTCAGCCGCAATTAGAGAAATTACTTATGCAGGATTAAAACGACCCCTTAATTAATTTTTACGGCATGAAAAAAATAAGCGTTATCGCTGCTGAACTGCCGTTTGAACGTGGGATTAATTCCGACACAAATGTCGAAATGTCATTTTAAGTGCCGATTTCGTCATCTTTGACGAGGTTTACCCAAAATAATTCGAATTGCAGAAAGACGGCAAACGAAGGCATTGCGATGAGCTTACTCAGGTAAGTGATTCGTGTGACTGAGAGCAGCCAAGGCATCTGCGGCTCGAAGTATGAAGGGTCAAGAGAGGAGACTTCATGAGCCGAACTAACATCGCCATGAATCAATATGTGATAGCCAATGCGAAACTCTGCATCGGCTGCAATACCTGCATGGCCAGCTGCTCGCAGGAACATCAGCGCCACGGCTTACAGTCCGCCCCCCGTTTGCAGGTGATGCGTAACCGTCTCGATTCCGCGCCGGTGATGTGTCACCAGTGTGAAGATGCACCCTGCGCGCAGGTATGCCCGGTCAATGCGATCACTCGCGAGAACAACGCCATTCATCTGAATGAAAGTCTGTGCGTCAGTTGCAAGCTGTGCGGCATCGCCTGCCCGTTTGGCGCGATCACCTTTTCCGGCAGCACACCGCTGGATATCCCGCGCGACTGTAATACTCCGAAAGCCCTGCCCGCACCGCAGGCGCCCAGAGCCATCAGCCCATTTCTTGACTGTATTCCCGGCATCCGTGCCGTGGCGGTGAAATGCGATTTGTGCAGCTTCAGTCCTGAAGGCCCCGCGTGTATTACTACCTGCCCGACGCAGGCCATTACGCTGGTGACCGCCGCGCGGGCAGAAGACGTCAGTCAGCAGAAACGCCTGAACGCCATGAATGTTTTCCCCGCCGATCTCCCTGTCGAACTGACAACCTTCACCGCACCTCAAGCGGAGACGAAATAATGACGACTATGTTCGTTTTTACCCCGGTGTCACTGCTTACCCTGGCGCTGGCTCTCTGGCTGCTGAGCGGTGCGGTGAGCTGGCTGGTGGCTGCTTTCGCCCGTCTGAGCAGCCTGATTTCCGGCGCAGGAGGCATGCTGGCCTGTCTGGTGACGATAATTGCCGCTTTCCAGATACTCCAGGATGGTCCTGTACACATCATCCCCTTGCCGGCGCTCCATTACTCCGCTGAATTCAGTCCGCTGAACGGCTTGCTGCTGCTGGCGATGTCAGTGCCGGCGCTACTTTGCAGCCTGTACGCCTGCGCATGGCTCAGGGGTGTGGATCAGCGCAAACGCGCGCGCACCGGCCTGTTGTGTAACCTGCTAATGGCCGCGCTGACAGCGGCGGCAATATCAGCCAGCGCCGTTGAACTGATCCTGATGATGGAGCTGGCGGCGCTATGCGCCTACTTCCTGATTGTGCAGAGCGACGATGCAAAAAGCCGTCGCGCCGGTTTGAACCAGTTCTTATCTGGCCGTCTCGGCACGACCTGCCTGATTCTGGCCTTTGCCCTGCTGCATCACACCAGCGGGAGTGTGAATTTTGAGGTGCTGCGTCATACCGAATTTACGGCAGGTGTGAAGTCAGTCGCCTTTCTGCTGGCACTGACCGGTTTCGGGCTCTACGCCGGAATGATTCCGCTGCATGGCTGGGTGCCGCAGTCTCACTCCAGCGCACCGGCTCATGCCGCCGCGCTGTTCTCTGGCGCATTGATGAAAGTCGCCATTATTGGCATCGTGAAAATCGGTCTGGATCTGCTCGGCGCACCGCCACTCTGGTGGGGGGTTGTGGTTCTGCTCCTGGCGATGCTGACCGCGTTTATTGGTGGGCTTTATGCGCTGATGGAGCACGATATCCGCCGTCTGCTGGCCTATCACACGCTGGAAAACGTCGGAATTATTCTGCTTGGCGTTGGCGGTGCGATGGTTGGCGTGGCGCTGGATCTGCCGGTGCTGGCCTCCCTCGCGCTGCTGGCAGGATTGTTCCATCTTTTCAACCACGGGCTGTTCAAAACCTCGCTATTCCTCGGTGCCGGTGAAATCGAAATGCAGACCGGTATTAAGGATATGGAAAAACTCGGCGGGATTGCGCGCCTGATGCCCTGGACCGCCGTGGCGATGCTGATTGCGCTGATGTCGATGGCGGCACTGCCGCCGCTGAACGGTTTTGCCAGCGAATGGCTGTTGTATCAGTCGTTGTTCCAGCTCAGCAGCAGTCAGGTATTTATTGCGCGTCTGCTTGGGCCGCTGCTGGCGGTCGGTTTGGCACTGACCGGAGCGCTGGCGCTGATGTGTATTAGCAAAGTGTTCGGGGTCACTTTTCTCGGTGCACCGCGCAGCCCAGCCGCTGCGAACGCCGCACCGGCACCGCTGGCGATGACGCTAGGCAGCCTGCTGCTGGCGCTGCTGTGCGTGATTTGTGGCATCGCATCACCGTGGATCATTCCGCATTTCTCCGCCGTTGCCGCCTCGGTGCTTGCTTCTACGTTGAACCTGCCGGTCATGCCGTTTGCACAACACGGCATCGTGTTTTCCACCACCTCTGCCGTGTCTGCGCCAATGATTGCCCTGCTGCTGCTGGCGATGCCGTTACTGCCGTGGCTGATAGCCAGCCTGTTGCGCGCAAGCCGCCCGCCAAACCGCCTGCGCGGTGACGCCTGGGCCTGCGGCTACGGACATTCTGCGGACATGGTGGTGACCGCCACCGGTTTCGCCCAGCCGCTGCGCATCATGTTTGCGCCGCTGTACCGGCTGCGTGTCTGGGCCACCCCTGCCGCGCTGGTTGCCGCCCTGCATCAGGGCTGGTTGGGGGTATTCTGCCGTCGTCTGGCTTTCATCGAACTGGCCGTGCTGCTGGTTGTGGCTTTTGCCTGAGGAACTGAACATGAATTTCCCCGTTTTTTATGAAGAGCTGCTGGTCAGTTCACTGTGGCCACTGGCGCTGATTCAGGCACTGGCACTGCTGGCCATTGCGCCGCTGTTTGCCGGCTTCAGCCGCGTGATGCGCGCCCGTATGCACAACCGACAGGGACCGGGCGTGTTACAGGAATATCGCGACATCGCCAAATTATTAACGCGTCAGAGCGTGGCTCCGGCAGCGTCCGGCAAAGCCTTTCGCAGTATGCCTTATCTGCTGACCGGCGGATTACTGGTGATCGCTACCGCCCTGCCGATGGTCACCCTAGCGTCGCCGATGGGCGCAGCCGGTGATCTGATCACCGTCATTTATCTGTTCGCCGTGGTGCGTTTCGTGTTTGTCATCGCCGGTCTGGATACCGGCAGTCCGTTCACCGGCATCGGTGCCAGCCGCGAAGCGGTGCTCGGTGTGCTGGTTGAGCCTATTTTGCTGCTCGGTCTGTGGGTGGCGGCGCTGGTTGCCGGTTCGACCTCACTTGGCGCGATTTCCACCCGCGTGCTGCACTGGCCCGTGTCGTCTTCCTTAACGTTAATTCTGGCAGGTCTGGCCTGCGCCTTCGCCACCTATATCGAGATGGGCAAGCTGCCGTTTGATATGGCAGAAGCCGAACAGGAGTTGCAGGAAGGCCCGCTGACCGAATATTCCGGTGCCGCGCTGGGCGTGCTGAAAATGGGTATAAGCCTGAAGCAGTTGGTGGTGTTGCAGTTGTTCCTCGGCCTGTTTTTCCCGTTCGGGCTGGCGGAGCACATCACCCCGCTGACGTTACTGACCGCCGTGGTGCTGTGCCTGCTGAAACTGCTGATTGCCGTTTTCCTGGTGGCATTGATCGAAAATAGCGTCGCCCGTCTGCGCTTTCTTAAAACGTCCCGCACCACCTGGGCAGGCTTCGGGCTGGCGTTTCTGGCGCTGGTTTCCTGGTGGGTCGCAGGCTGACCTGACATTTTTCTTGTCCCGCTGCGGTGGGAAGAGGCTTTGTAATGAGTGATTTAAATACCGCGTTAAACCAAAATCCGGTCGGTAAACATTATCTGGCGGCGCTGGTGAAGCAGTTCCCGTCAGCGATTTTAGGCAGCGAATGGCAGACCGACACGCAGGCGACGGTGACTATCAAACTGAACGCCCTGCCGGAAGTGGTCGAGTGGCTGTATTACCAGCAGGGAGGCTGGCTGTCAGTGGTATTTGGCAATGATGAGCGCACGCTGTGCGGCAACTACGCGCTGTATTACGTGCTGTCGATGGAACAAGGCGTGAAGTGCTGGATCACCGTGCGCGCCGACGTGGATCCCGTTTCGCTGGAATTCCCTTCGGTCACGCCGCGCGTGCCGGCGGCAGTCTGGGGCGAACGCGAAGTCCGCGACATGTACGGTCTGCGCCCAGTGGGGTTGCCGGATGAGCGCCGCTTGGTGCTGCCCGATGACTGGCCTGACGATTTGTATCCGCTGCGCAAGGATTCAATGGATTACCGTCAGCGCCCTGCGCCGACTACCGACGAGGAGACCTATCCGTTTATTTCCGAGGCCAAAGAAGGCAGCAAAATTGTGCCGATTGGCCCGCTGCACGTCACGTCTGACGAGCCCGGACACTTCCGTCTGTTCGTCGACGGCGAAGACATTATCGACGCAGATTACCGCCTGTTTTACGTGCATCGTGGCATGGAAAAACTGGCTGAAACGCGCATGGGTTATAACGAAGTGACGTTCTTGTCGGATCGCGTCTGCGGCATCTGCGGCTTTACCCACAGCGTGGCCTACACCTCATCGGTAGAAAATGCGATGGGGATTGTGGTACCGGAACGTGCGCAGATGATCCGCTCGATTCTGTTGGAAGTAGAACGCCTGCACAGCCACCTGCTGAACCTTGGGCTGGCCTGCCATTTCGTTGGGTTTGACTCCGGCTTTATGCAGTTTTTCCGCGTACGTGAGCAGTCCATGAAAATGGCCGAAATTCTCACCGGCGCGCGTAAAACCTACGGTATGAATCTGATTGGCGGTATGCGTCGCGACATCCTGAAAGATGACATGATCGCAACGATTGCGCTGGCGGGCAGCATGCGCCGTGACCTGCATGAGTTGGTGGATATTCTGCTCAGCACGCCGAATACCGAACAGCGCAGCGTTGGTGTCGGTATTCTCGACCCGCAGGTGGCACGCGATTTCAGCAACGTTGGTCCCATGGTGCGCGGCAGTGGCCATCGCCGCGACATGCGCCAGGATCATCCTTACGCCGGGTACGCCAGGTTACCGTTCGAGCTTTACAGCGAAACCGGTAACGACGTTTATTCCCGCCTGAAAGTACGCATCCACGAAGTTTTTAACTCATTGAATATGATTGAGTTCGGCCTGCAAAGCTTGCCAGGCGGCCCGCTGGCGGTAGAAGGCTTTACTTATATTCCGCACCGCTTCGCGCTGGGCTTTGCCGAAGCACCACGCGGCGACGACATTCACTGGAGCATGACCGGCGATAACCAGAAGCTGTTCCGCTGGCGCTGCCGTGCAGCAACCTACGCCAACTGGCCGACGCTGCGCTATATGCTGCGCGGCAATACCGTGTCCGACGCACCGCTGATCATCGGCAGCCTCGATCCTTGTTATTCCTGCACCGATCGCATGACGGTGGTCGATGTGCGGAAGAAAACGACCATCGTAGTGCCCTACAAAGAGATCGAACGTTACGGCATTGAACGTAAAAATTCACCGCTTTAAGGAACCGCTCATCATGCTGAAACTGATTAAGAAAGTGCTAAAAACCGGCACGGCAACGGTGGCCTATCCGTTCAAACCGCTGGATCTGGCACCTAACTTTCGCGGCAAACCGCACTATACGGCGCAGCAGTGCATCGCCTGCGGGGCCTGCGCCAACGCCTGTCCCTCCAACGCACTGACCATGACCACGGCGGAAGACGGCGAAAGTCTCCGCTGGTCGCTGTTTTTAGGTCGCTGCATTTTCTGCGCCCGCTGCGAAGAAGTCTGTCCGACGGCGGCAATTAAACTCTCGCAAGAGTTCGAACTGGCCGTGTGGCGCAAAGAAGACCTGTACGAAACCGCCGATTTTCCCGTCTGCCATTGCCGTGAATGCGGTAAACCTTACGCCGTACAAAAGGAAATCGATTTCGCGCTCAGCCTGTTGCAGGAAAACGGCGCGCTGAGCGAGCGTCAGGTGACCGACCGCCGGGCACAGTATGAAACCTGTCCGACATGCAAAAAAATGCACTGCCTTGCATCCACCGACCGTATTGATATCGGCCGTCATATGTCCACGGAGACACAGCTATGAGCCAGACGCTGATCGGCCCGCGTGACGAAAATGGCTTGCCGGTACCCGTCACTATTGACGAAAGCATTGCCAAACTGAAATCCACCCTGCTCACTAGCATCCGCCGTTCCGCCTATGTCTACCGCGTAGACTGCGGCGGCTGCAACGGTTGTGAAATTGAGATTTTCGCCGCAATTTCACCGCTGTTCGATGCCGAACGCTTTGGTATTAAAGTCGTGCCGTCGCCGCGTCACGCCGACATTTTGCTGTTCACCGGTGCCGTCACCCGTGCCATGCGCGTGCCCGCGCTGCGTGCCTGGGATTCTGCACCGGATCCGAAAATTTGCATTTCCTACGGTGCCTGCGGCAACAGCGGCGGTATCTTCCACGACCTTTACTGCGTATGGGGCGGCACCGACAAAATCGTTCCGGTTGATGTGTATATTCCGGGTTGCCCGCCGACCCCTGCCGCCACGATTTACGGCTTCGCGATGGCGCTCGGCCTGCTGGATCAAAAAATCAAAGGTCAGCAGCACGATGAAGCGGCAGCGGTTCCGGCGGCGTTACTGCACCCCGAGCTGCCACAGCCGCTGCGTGTCTTGCTCGATCGCGAAGCGCGCCGCATGGCCGGTTATCGCTATGGCCGCCAGATTGCCGACCAATTTATGCAGTTGGTCGCCGCACCCGGCCTGCAACCGGTCGAACAGCGCGTGTCGGCGTATCTCGACGAGCAAGGGGATATGCGGCTCAACGAAATTGTCGGCAACCTGCAACAGATTTATCAGCAGGTGCTGCGCGGGGAGGTGCATCTGTGATGGCTTCCGCTAACGACCAGCGTTATGCCCGGCATCAGAAGCCAGCGGGCAGCGCGTACGATAAGAATAAAGTGATTTTCTATTCGCTGAGCAGCAAGTTTGTCGACGAGAAAAGCGCGCAGAAACGCAGCTCACAACAAGTAAAGGAGGTGATTTATTACAGTCTGGCGATCGGCCATCACCTTGGGGTGATCGACTGCCTGAAATCCCGCCTCGAATGCCCGCTCAACGCCTACCGGCAGTGGGTTGACTGCCTGCCGGAAAATAGCGTTGCACATCGGAAATTGGCCGGTGTACAACGCTTTGGCGAAATAAATATCGACAGCAGCCACACGCATTGTCTGGCGCTGGCGCTGCGCGACGCCCGTGAACATATGAACGCGGAGCAACAGGGTTGGAGCGACACGCTTATCGCCCTGCTCCAGCAAATCGAAAACGACCCCGCCATGTACCTGATGGTCAGGAGATACGATGCCTGATACCCCTTCCCGCTACGCCCTGTTGTGCGTCGGTAACAGCATGATGGGTGACGACGGTGCCGGCCCGAGGCTGGCAGAACTGTGCGCAGAACAACCGCTGACCGGTTGGACGGTGGTTGACGGCGGTGCCGCACCGGAAAACGACATCGGTTTTTTGCGCCAACTGCGGCCGGAACATCTGGTGATTGTCGATGCCACCGATATGGGCCTGACACCCGGAGAGATGCGCATTATCGACGAAAATGACATCGGTGAGATGTTCATGATGACCACCCATAATTTGCCGCTCACGTTCCTGATCCAGCAACTACGTGAAGACATCCCGCAAATCACGTTTGTCGGTATCCAGCCGGATGTCGTGGCGTTTTACTACCCGATGAGCCCGGTGGTGGAACAGGCGGTTTGCCATTTACATCAGATTTTACCTTTGCTTGAAACCGGGCTGGGTATTGCTCTTTTTGATGCGGACATAGCCTGACAACGGCTTTCGACACAACTGTCGAAGCGGTGACGACACGGACATGACGTCAGCGATGAATTTCGTCACTGCGAAAAAATATCAAGCTAACCATTTGAATATAAATACTAAAAATAAATAACCAGAACTGGCACGTTTTATGTATAGCCAGTAGCTGACAACGTTTAAAACTGAACACAGAGATCCCCCAACGTCATTGACGTTGCAGGAAGGCGGCAAGCGAAAGCGTCCCGATGAGCTGACATGAATCAGTTATTCGGGCGAGTGAGTACAGCCAGCACACCTGCGGCGTCAAGGACGAAGGGGATTTGGAGAGTTAAGTATGAACCGGTTTATTATCGCCGACCCCAAAAAATGTATCGGCTGTCGTACCTGTGAAATTGCCTGCGTGATGGCACACAGTGAATCGCAGGATATTTCACTGCTCAATGCCGCCACTTTCGCGCCGCGCTTGCATGTGATCAAAGGCGTCAATCTTAGCACCGCCGTAATGTGCCGCCAGTGTGAAGATGCGCCCTGCGCCAACGTTTGTCCGAACGGTGCTATTAGCCGCGTCGGCGACCGCGTGCAGGTCATGCAGGAACGCTGCATCGGCTGCAAAACCTGCGTCGTTGCCTGCCCTTACGGCGCAATGGAAGTCGTCACCAAACCAATTTTCCGCCAGAACGGCGCGGCCATGACTGCCACCTCTGACAAAGCCGAAGCGCATAAATGCGACCTGTGCCACACCCGTGCCGGCGGCCCGGCCTGTATGGAAATCTGCCCGACCAAGGCGCTGTTCGCCATTGACCGTAATCACTTACAGGAAATGAACGCAGAAAAACGCCGCCGCGCTGCGCTCGATAGCACCTCACCCCTGCTGTTTTAACCTCGGAGAGAGGAAGGAAGAACATGAAAAAAATCACCACTGTCTGCCCATACTGTGGGGCGGGATGCAAAATGAATCTGGTTGTGGATAACGGAAAAATTATTCGCGCCGAAGCCGCCAATGGCGTCACTAATCAGGGCGAACTGTGCCTGAAAGGCTACTACGGCTGGGATTTTCTCAATGATACAAAACTGCTGACCCCGCGCCTGACACAGCCGTTGATCCGTCGTCAAAAAGGCGGAAAATTTGAAGCCGTCAGTTGGGATGAAGCCATCCGCTATACTGCGCAACGCCTGAAAGAGATCAAGCAAAAACACGGTCCACGCGCCATTATGCATACCGGTTCTTCACGTGGCACCGGTAATGAAACTAACTATGTGATGCAAAAATTCGCCCGTGCGGTGATCGGCACTAACAACGTCGACTGCTGCGCCCGCGTGTGTCACGGCCCGTCGGTCGCTGGTTTACAGGCTACGCTCGGCAACGGTGCGATGAGTAATTCCATCGGCGATATCGAGAACTCCAAATGTCTGCTGGTGATTGGCTATAACTGCGCCGATTCACATCCGATCGTCGCCCGCCGCGTGATCAAAGCGAAAGAGAAAGGCGCGCAGATCATTGTTTGCGATCCGCGCCGCATCGAAACCGCACGTATCGCCGATCAACATCTGCAAATCACCAACGGCTGCAACATGGCGCTGGTTAATGCTTTTGCTCATGTTCTGATCGAAGAAAATCTGTATGACCAGGACTATGTCGCCAAATACACCGAAGGCTTCGACGAATACCGCAAAAACGTTGCCGATTATTCGCCGGAAGCGGTCGCAGAACAGACCGGTGTATCCGCCCAGCAAATCCGTCAGGCAATGCGCACTTATGCCGCCGCGCCTTCTGCCACCATCATGTGGGGCATGGGCGTGACGCAGTTCGGTCAAGCGGTTGATGTCGTGAAAGGCCTGGCGGGCCTGGCGCTGCTGACCGGTAATCTGGGCCGTGCCAACGTCGGCGTCGGGCCAGTGCGCGGTCAGAACAATGTGCAGGGAGCCTGCGACATGGGCGTGCTGCCGAATGAATTCCCAGGGTATCAGTCGGTCACCGATCCGAAAGTCCGTGCGAAATTCGCTGACGCCTGGGGCATTGACGTCAACCAGATGGACGCAGAAGTTGGCCTGCGCATCACCGAGATCCCGCATCTGGCCATCGAAGGCCACGTCAAAGCCTACTACATCATGGGTGAAGATCCGCTGCAGACCGAAGCGGATTTGAGTTTAGTACGTAAAGGCTTCGAGGCGCTGGAGTTTGTCGTGGTGCAGGATATTTTCATGACCAAAACCGCTGAACAGGCTGACGTGATCCTGCCTGCGACGTCCTGGGGCGAGCACGGCGGTGTATTTTCCTGCGCGGACCGTGGCTTCCAGCGATTCGAGAAAGCCATCGAGCCGAAGTATAACGTCAAACGCGACTGGGAAATTATCAGCTTGCTGGCAACCGAACTCGGTTATCCGATGCACTATAACGACAATCAGGAAATCTGGGACGAAATGCGCGCGCTGTGCCCGCTGTTCTATGGCGCAACCTACGAAAAAATGGGCGCGCTTGGGCATATCCAGTGGCCGTGCACCACGCTCGAAAGCCCGGGAACTCCGTACTTGTATCAGGATAATCACTTCGACACGCCAACCGGTAAAGGCCAGTTGTTTGCCGCACCGTGGCGCGCACCGGCTGAAGTGCCGGACGGCGATTACCCGCTGGTGCTGTGTACCGTGCGCGAAGTTGGCCACTACTCCTGCCGTTCCATGACCGGTAACTGCGCCGCCCTGCAAACCCTGGCCGATGAACCGGGCTTCGTGCAGATGCATCCTCAGGACGCGCAGGCGCTGGGTATCCGCGATCAACAACTGGTCTGGGTCGCTTCACGCCGTGGCAAAGTGATCACCCGCGCCAACTACAACGAGCGCATCAACATTGGCGCGGTATATATGACTTATCAGTGGTGGATCGGTGCCTGTAATGAACTGACACAGGAAAATCTGGATCCGATCTCCAAAACGCCAGAAACCAAATATTGCGCGGTAAACGTCGAGCAAATCGCCGATCAGCGCTGGGCGGAAAACTATGCCCAGCAAACTTACAGCGACATGAAAGCACGCCTGCGCAGTGCCGTCGAAGATGTGATCCCGGTGGTTGAGATTTAGTTTTTTGCTCCTTCACTTCTCACCAGGGAAAAAGTTGGGGTGGGGTATCAAGGTCAATCACAAAGTTGAAGTGTGCTTTGACCTTCCCGGCTATCCCTCAAAATTTTCAGAGAAATTTTATGTTTGATTCTTTACTCATCCGCATCAGCGGCAAGGTTCAGGGCGTGGGTTTCCGCCCTTTTATCTGGCAACTGGCTGAACGGCTTCGGCTGCGCGGTGAGGTGTGTAACGACAGCGCGGGTGTAGAAATCAGACTGCTTCAGCCAGTCAATATCGACGCTTTTGTCGAACAGTTGCAGCGCGACTGTCCGCCACTGGCCCGTATCGACAGCATTGCCCTCGATCCTTTTGACTGGCCGACTCCCCCACAAAACTTCACCATTACCGGTAGTCGCAAAAGTCAGATGGACACTCAGGTGGTGCCAGATGCCGCAACCTGCCCGGAATGTTTGAAAGAGATCAACCAGCCCGGCGAGCGTCGTTTCGGCTATGCCTTTACCAACTGCACCCATTGCGGCCCGCGTTTTACGCTGATCCGATCAATGCCGTACGACCGCTCTTCCACCAGCATGATGGAATTTACGCTGTGCCCCGAGTGTCAGCAGGAATATCAAAATCCCGCTGACCGGCGCTTTCACGCCCAGCCGATAGCCTGCCCTCACTGCGGTCCACGGGTCAGCGCCATCCATAAAAATGGCGAACCCAATGGCGAAACAATGACGCAGGATCAGGCGGCCATTGAACAGGCAGTGGCAGCGCTGCGAGATGGGAGAATCATCGCGATCAAAGGACTTGGCGGTTTCCATCTGGCCTGTGATGCCACACAGCAGGCCGCCGTAATGCGCCTGCGTGAGCGTAAACACCGCCCGACAAAACCGCTGGCGGTCATGCTGCCTGACATTCACTGGCTGGCGCGGTGCAGCAATGAAAGCCCGTTGTTTGCGCTGCGTGAAGTGTTGCAGTCCGCCGCTGCGCCGATTGTACTGACGGCACAAAGTAAGACGTCGCCGCTGTGTGCAGCCATTGCGCCGGAACTGGATGAAGTTGGGTTGATGCTGCCGTTTACACCACTGCATCACTTGCTGATGCAAGCCTGCCAGACGCCGCTGGTGATGACGTCTGGCAATGCCGCAGGCTGCGCACCGGCGTTAAACAACGCGGATGCGCTGCACCAACTCGAGGGTATCGCCGACCTGTGGTTAATGCATAACCGCAATATCGTTCAGCGTGCTGATGATTCACTGGTCCGCCTTACTCCACAGGGCACCGAAGTGCTACGACGCGCAAGGGGTTACGTACCTGACGCAATATCACTTCCACCAGGCTTTATCGCGCAGGCGCCGCTACTGGCACTCGGTGGCGATCTCAAAAATACCTTTTGTCTGGTGCGCGGTGGACAGGCAGTACTCAGTGCGCACTTTGGTTCGCTGGCGCATCGTGATATTGCCTTACAACAGCAACAGGCAATTGAACATTTTCAGCATCTCTATGGTTGCATGCCACTCACCGTCGTCCGCGATGCACATCCTGCTTACGTGAGCCACGTTCGGACGCACAAGCCCGCAATAAGGGTGGTGAATGTTCTGCATCACCATGCGCATATTGCCGCCTGTCTGGCAGAACACCTCTGGCCGCTTGACGGCGGAAGCGTCATCGGTCTGGCACTGGACGGGCTCGGGTATGGCATCTCTTATGATAATAAAGGCGCGTTGTGGGGCGGCGAATGTTTGCTGGTGGATTATCTGCACTGCCAGCATCTGGGCGGCTTACCGGCAATCGCGCTAGCGGGTGGCGACCGTGCCGCACGGGAACCCTGGCGTAACCTGCTCGCGCAGTGGATGGCTTTTGTGCCGGACTGGCAGAGTCTTCCTGAGGCGCAGGCGTTACTTACGCATCCGTGGCAACCGCTGTCCAAAGCGATTACGGCAGGAATTAATTCGCCGCGGGCTTCTTCCTGCGGACGCTTATTCGACGCCGTGGCATTCGCTCTGGGCTGCACGCCAGAAGTCCTGAGTTGGGAAGGTGAAGCAGCATGTCAGCTCGAAGCACTGGCGCAGCGAGGGGCTGGCGCCAAACATCCGGTCACTTTGCCACTCATGCACACCGCTAACGGCACTTTTTTGGATTTAGCCGTGTTCTGGCAACAGTGGCTCCGCTGGGAAGCCGCACCGGCTGCGCGCGCCTTTGCCTTCCATGACGCGCTGGCACAAGGACTTGCGACCCTCGCCCGCTATTACTGCGCGAAAACGGGCATCCGTACCGTCGCACTCGGCGGCGGCGTGCTGCATAACCGGTTACTGCGCCAGCTTTTACATCGCGCGCTATCGCCACTTAACATACTCATGCCTCTCGACTATCCGGCAGGCGACGGTGGGCTGGCACTGGGTCAGGCGGTCATCGCCTGCGCCCGTCTTCAACATGCTTCTGGTTTTAAACTGCCTCTGGTTTTAAATTGAAATAAAATAAGGGTCCTCATGATTAACCGCAATTTTTTCCAAACGCACCGCCGTGCTTTCTGGCTTCTCACCGGGCTGATAGCCGTCAATCTGTTGGCCTGGGGCTGGGCGTTGGTGATGTTCCGCCACAGCGCAGCATTGATTGCGGCGGCCCTGCTGGCCTATGGCTATGGCCTGCGTCATGCAGTGGATGCTGACCATATTGCGGCGATCGACAACGTCACCCGCAAACTAATGCAGCAGGGACAGCGTCCGGTGGCGGTCGGGGCTTATTTCTCCCTCGGTCATTCAAGCATTGTGGTCATTGCCTGCGCAGCAATTGCGGCCACCTCTTTGTTATTTGGTGACAAGATCGGCTGGTTACATCACTACGGCAGCACCATTGGCACGCTGGTTTCAGCGCTCTTTTTATTGTTGATGGCAGCAGTTAATGCCGCAATCCTGCGCGATGTTTGGCGTCGCTTTGAACAGGTAAAGCGCGGTGTGCCATTTATTCAACCGGAAAATGCGCAAGACATGCAGGGTGGCGTGATGACCCGCGTTTTTGGTTTCGCATTCAAACTGGTTAACCGCAGTTGGCAGATGTATCTGGTCGGGTTTTTATTCGGGTTAGGTTTCGACACCGCAACGGAAATCGGCTTGCTGGGTATTTCTGCGGCGGGCGCTTCATCGGGTATGTCAGTCTGGAGCATCATGGTGTTTCCAGCACTTTTTGCCAGCGGCATGGCGCTTATTGACTCACTCGACAACTTTGTTATGGTCGGCGCGTACGGATGGGCTTTCGATAAACCGGTGCGCAAGCTCTATTACAATATGACCATCACCGCCACCAGCGTGATGATTGCTCTGTTTATCGGCGGACTGGAAACACTCGGTCTGCTGGCCGATAAATTTAACTGGCACCAGGGAGGTTGGCGGATCATAGACGGGCTGAATGAAAATATGGGTAACGTAGGCTATGCCGCCGTGGCGTTGTTCATTCTCTTTTGGGGTATATCGGCGGCCAATTATCGCTGGAAGGGATACGATAAATTAGGCACAGAGTAACGTGGTTTTGGTCACAGACATTTGTTGCTGTAAGTGCTTGAATAGCGCTGAATGAAAATCGTTCGAATATGAATAAATATCTTCATGGTTCAAACGGTTACGAGAATTCGAAGTTCAGCAACTTCGCCCTCTCCTGTATTGCAGGTTGCAAAGCGCCCCCGTTTTGCGGCAAGTTTACAGTTCAACTCCAGCGAGCAGTTCAAATGATCACTGTGCGAGCAATCCAATGATTAAGTGGCCGTGGAAAACGAACGATCTCCAGACAGAAAAGTGGGCTGCGTGGCAAGATGCACTGAATATCCCCCTTTTGGCGTCATTGAATGACCAAGAGCAGAAACGTCTGGTGCAAGTGGCTAGCCAGTTATTACATCAAAAACGGCTAGTACCCCTGCAAGGTATTGTTCTAAATGAACAAATGCAGGCAAGGATTGCTCTGCTCTTTGCGCTCCCGGTGATGGAACTTGGCGCGGAGTGGCTCGACGGTTTCCATGAAATTCTGCTCTATCCGAATCCTTTCGTGGTTGACTCTCCGTGGCAGGATGATAACGGTCTGGTGCATGCGGGTTCACAAATTCATGCCGGGCAGAGCTGGGATCAGGGCCCTGTTGTACTCAATTGGCAAGATATAGAAGACTCCTTTGATAACTCCGGTTTTAACCTAATCATTCACGAAGCCGCGCATAAACTGGATCTACGCAACGGTGGCGAGGTCAGCGGAATTCCGCCTGTCGCGCTGCGTGATGTAGTGGCCTGGGAGCACGATCTCCACGCGGCCATGGAAAATCTTCAGGACGAAATCGACATGGTGGGCGAGGATGCCGCCAGTATGGACGCCTACGCTGCCAGTGATGCCGCGGAGTGTTTCGCCGTGCTGTCAGAATACTTTTTCAGTGCGCCGGATCTGCTTTCTACCCGTTTTCCATTGGTTTATGGTCATTTTACCCGCTTTTATAAGCAAGACCCACTGGCCAGGCTGGCCCGTAACCACCCTTGCGACTGTTAATTTATCTTCACAAGGTTGTTATTGATAAGGATCCTAAGGGATTTCACCTGTTTTTGCTCAGTTGGTGAGCAGTCAGCTTTGTAAAGCTAATTTAGCGTTGACACCCTGCGGGGGGCTGGATATCATGCGCCCCGTCAGACAATTCCTCTGTAGTTCAGTTGGTAGAACGGCGGACTGTTAATCCGTATGTCACTGGTTCGAGTCCAGTCAGAGGAGCCAAATTAGAAAAGCCCGCTTAAGGAAACTTAAGCGGGCTTTTTGCTTTTTGCTTCTCTGAAAAGTCTTCCACTAAATGAGGACCGATACACGCCCGCAGCAGGACAGCATTAATAATACTGCTGGCATGAAGCATAATGGCTACCCGGTATATTATCGATGCAGACGTAGCATACTTGAAAGAGACGATAGCGCTGATATAAAGCAGGCTAATCCAAATACATAGACGGCGAACTGCGCGCCCGCGTGGCCCGTCAATCCGTTCAAAAGTGCAATAACCATCGCAACCAATGCCGCTCCAATGGATTGCCCTGCTGTCCTGGCGGTCGACAATACACCCGAGGCCGTTACCGTTCGATTCGCTGCTACATTCGAAAACATCTCTTTATTGTTCGGCGGCAAGAATAATCCATAACCAATCCCACAAATCGCCACACGCCATAGAAAATCATTCACCGTCGCGGCTGCCGGCAGCAGAGCCAGAGACCCTAAGCCCAGGCAGAAAACCACCACGCCGACAGTCGATATCTGGGCAGGATTTAAACGATTGGACAGCCTGCCAGCAATCGGGGCACAGATTGCAACTGCAATCGGCCACGGTGTAAAGATGAACGCCGATTCCAACACAGAATAGTGATAGGCGTGCTGCAATACAAAGGGTAAACCGACCAGCGCCATCCCCTGAGCCACAAACATTGAGACGGAAGAGATCACCGCAAAGGAATATCGCCGGGAATGAAATATATCCAGAGGCAGCAACGGGTTCTTTGAACGCGTCTGCGCGTTGAGGAAGATGGCGATCAGCACCACTGAAGCAACGCCACAAAGTATGAGTGTGCGGCTGTCCCAGCGCCCGATTTGATCGACAGCAATGACCATCAGACCTAAGGCCGCTGCTGAGGTAACAGCCCCTCCCCAATCGAAACCTTTTTCCCTCTCAGTATCGACGCCCAACGAGATAAGCGAGAATACAATGGCAAGTGCACCCAGCGGGATATTGATATAGAACAACCAGGGCCAGTCGAGATAGGAGATGATCAGGCCACCTAACGCAGGTCCGATGGCCGTCCCCACCGCAAAGGCCAGCGCATTTAGCCCTAAAATCGTTCCCAGCGCATTCGGCGGAAAGATAACCCGGTAGAGACCCAGTCCGACACTGATCATGACCGCATAACTCACCCCCTGAAGTACCCGCATGGCAACCAGCATGCCGAAGGTTGAGGAGAGGCTGCAACCTAACGATGCCAGCGTAAACAGCGCCATGCCCGCCGTATAGAAGCGCCGCTCCCCTATCCTCGAACCCAATGATGCACAGATCAGCATCGCTGCAGCACTGGCAACCTGATAGCCGTTGGTCACCCAGATGACAGAGGCTGAATCTACCCGTAAAGCCGCGGCAATAGAGGGCAAGGAGATATTGACGATGGAACTGTCCAGCGCCGCCATAACAACGCCAATCAAGATGGCGGCAGCCGCCAGATAGCGCCTGGGCGCCTCAAATCCTTGTTCTAAGGTACTACTGCTTACCAACGACATATCGCGGACATCCTATAGTGAATTGGAGTTACGCACAGAGGCTTTCAGCCCGGTACCGACAACGCGGACACCTTCGGGGCTCTTGCTGAACTGAGCGCCGTCCATCAGCCTCATACAGTCATGGTCGGTGGATGCGGCAATCGCGCAACCTATCGAATCCAACAGGCAAAAACGCGCCAGGCGTAAAGCCTCATTATCAAAAGTTGCTTGCTCATAGGCATAGTCAACCAGTTCAACCATTACCTTACCAAACTCTGCGTGCGCCATATTTCATCCCATAAACGAAAATGAATTTTCTAAAATACAATTAATGGAGACCCAGTAATATATACATGCAGACAATATAAATATTCAACCAATTGATTTATATGAGATTACTATCAACACTCACTTGTAAAATCGTAATTGTCATGACAATAAAAGACCAGCGAATAAAATTGAGGCGCTCATCGAAAATATTGATGCCCTAACAATATTCCTATTGAGGATGATGGCAGATCGGGGAAAAGATCATGAATTACAGGGTCGGGATATAAGCAGAGTCTGTTGCTAAAAGCGGGCAATTCAGGATTAATATCTTTTTGAAGGATAATAATACTGATACGCCCCTGAGAGGGTCACGCAGTGCTCGAACCCGTCTCCCAGAGGCGAGGTTAAATATAGTGACAAAATTAATAATACAGAATATAAATAATTGTTGTGACGGTGAGCTACTTTTTAGCATGAGGTCTCAAATGAAGCTAAGTGAACTTCTTGCGTTCGTGACAGTCGTGGAGACAGGAAACATAACCCAGGCTGCCGAGCGTCTTAATCGAGTGCAATCGAGTATTTCCCACCGAATCAGGAGTCTGGAGAATAACCTGGATGTCACCCTATTAGATCGAAAAACCGATGGGTGCTCACTTACTGCACAAGGCCAGATACTTTATGACTACGCCCTTAAAATATTGAACCTTGCGGATGATTGTAAAAACAACATTTCCCACTCCAAAAATAGCCAACTGAATATACGTATTGGCATAATCGAGTGTTTACCCCCCTATATCGTTAGCTCACTGATCGACTTAGGTCATGATTTGGGGTGGGATATAGATATTTCGATTGGAAATACAATAAGTTTGCTCAAATCATTTGACCAAAATGAATTTGACGCGATAATAATCGGCGCGGGGTTTTCAAACACGCAACATGCACGTTCTATACTGCTCACTAGCGAACTGGTTATTATTACAGAGAAAGATTACCCAACAATTAAAGATATCTCCAGTCTGGATGGCGAAGTTTTTTTACTCAGCAGTAAAAAATGTGCTAGTACGACCCGCAACTATAATGTTCTCTTTAATGAAGGCCATATCACGCCTAAGCGAGTTGTTGAATGTGGATCCTATCCCGTGCTGTTCTCCAGCATTGCTGCCGGTAAAGGCGTATCGTTAGTATTACGTTGTTCGATCAGTGGTGAGGTTCAAAATAAGATAAAAATTCATGAACTCTGTGGCCAGTTCAATGACTTCAAGATAGAGCTTGTTTATCGTACTGATTCACCCTATCTGGATAGCACTAAATTCAGAGGTATAATGACTTCAGTTTTTCAGGATCCTCGACTGCACAATATCGGTTATTAGGATATTGGTAGCAAACACACATAGGTTCCCCATTTTTATTGACAGCCACTCATCAAGCAGAGAGTTGGAGAGCATACATCTGATGTATGCCCTCCCATCTAAATAATCCGATCCTCAAAGAGTGTAAATATGCTGAATAGTGGGGTCTGAAAAGGGAGCCAGATCGCTGGGTAGCGATGAATGAAATAAAAAAACCAATAATGCTGCCCAGAACCTGCTTCCGGTAAGCGATGGAAGTTTGGGCGGAGAGAGTAATTTATCTGTCGTGGTTGACTGACTCCCATCTAATTCTTTTACGTCAGTATGAATAGCATCAATACTTATTTCTCTGTTTATTGCAGGATTCATTGCGTTCCCCCTGAGGATAGTATTTTATACCGAAAAATTTATTCGGTAGCATAGCGACAATGTTACACAGGAAAAAATCAATACGACAAAGCAACGTAGCAGGGCCTGACAGATTTCCAATAATTAACCGTTGCGATGCCTGTCAGGAAATAAATTATTTTCAGAGCAGAAAGTTCTACCTATAGTTTTTAACTATTCGATATCGACGATCCCGTATCCAGATTTAAG
Organism: Ewingella sp. S1.OA.A_B6; assembly: GCF_049889095.1. Taxonomy (NCBI): domain Bacteria; kingdom Pseudomonadati; phylum Pseudomonadota; class Gammaproteobacteria; order Enterobacterales; family Yersiniaceae; genus Ewingella; species Ewingella sp. S1.OA.A_B6. The sequence goes on from NZ_JBLJFK010000001.1 coordinate 1,541,036, forward strand.
TTTTTCAATATAACCAAATCCTTGCTCGCCAAAATGCATGCCACCGACAAGGATTTTGTCCGAGCTGACCACATCAAGCATGCGAGAACGTGTCTCTGCCGCCATTTGAGGATCATAGTCAAAGGCGATTGCAACATCCGGTTTTAGCAATTGAATATGGGGAAAATGAACAATATCCCCCCAAATTAAAAGGCTGCCTGTTTTGCCCTCAATCCGGTAACCTGTATGACCCGGCGTGTGGCCTTTCAGCGGGATGGCAAAAATACCAGGAAATACCTCGCCTTCATCGATCATACGAAGACTTTTCTGATACCTTTTAAATACACTCCGCGCTAACAGGAAATTACCTTTTATCCGGTCACTGACTGCTGCGAAGTTTTCATCGTCTTCCAGATAATTAAACTCATCACTATTTATAATCAATTCGGCATTAGAAAATACAGCTTCACCCTCTGCGTTTAATAATCCACCAATATGGTCGGGATGTGCGTGTGTGAGAAGAACAGCGTCAATCTCGTCAGGTTGTATACCTAGCCTGGCGAGATTGGCAATCAGCCTGCCCCCCCAGCCTTTAACACCTCCAGCCCCGCTATCAATAAGAATATTTTTCCCCTTCCGGCGTACTAAGAAGGTATTAATATGAACCGCATTGAGTTCATTGACTTGCGCACTGCGTTGAATGTCCTCGCACTCTTGCTCATCAACATTTGAAAGCATTGCGAAGCCGACTTGCAAATATCCATCGCTTACTGCTGTGACCTCTATATCGCCGAGATCTCTTGTTGGAAAATTGGCATTCATAATCTGTTCCTTAGTTCTTTGCATAAATATGACTCGCTTCAGAAGAGAAACAGCGAATTCGCGCTGTGACTCCTGTCTTCTCCTTAATTAATAAATCAACCTGATGCATAAATTCATTCAACACGAACACCGTTCGGAAAACGTCCTGCCGGAGTTTTGCTTCGAAGTAGATCGGCGTGCCAAAACCTATCTCTGCGGTGAGGTAGCTGATGTGAATATTATTTTCTCTCGCTTTCAGTATCTCTTTGGCGAGACGGGTTAAAGCAGTTGAAAATTCCGTAAAAGAATCTGCATCTAACCGATGGCTTGCAGACGTATAGAGCGTAATGCTGGGCATCTTATATCGACTCCCTCAGATTTATATTTAAGCCGTTGGGTTATATTTTTCTGCTCTGACAGTAGCTAATCGCATGCTTTTAATGACATCCGGATTAACCACCGAGCCCGTTTCAGGAGCCCTCTGGCGGAGTTGGTCAATCAAGTCGATGCCATGCGTTACTTTCCCAAAAGCCGTATAATTTTGGTCTAAATAGCCTGCTCTGGCCGAGATGATGAAAAACTGATGGCTGGCACTGTGTGGATGTCGTGACCGGGCCATGCCGACGGTACCGCGCTCGAAAGGCAGGCTATTAAACTCTGCGGCCAGCGTCGGTAATCGCCTGTAATCCAGACCCGTCTCTTTTACCGGATCACCCGTTTGTGCCATAAAACCTTCTATGACCCGGCTAAATGGCATGCCATCGTAAAATTTGGCCTGCACCAGCGATTTTATACGTTCAACATGTCCTGGTGCCAAATCGGGAAATAAGCGGATGGTCACTGATCCACTCTCCAGTTCCATCTCGATGAGATCACTTTGATTCATTAATCCTTTCAACGCGGCAGGAAGCATTACAGTACCTGCGTACAGACCCAGGCTTCCGCCAATAAACAACCGACGATTCATATGATTTACTCCGATCACGCATCAGACCTTATATCGTCTGCCATGCCAGATTTGCCCATTAACAACGCGCATGAGCCCCTTTCAGCGGCTGACTTCCTGCTGCGGATTTCTAATGTGTATTCTTTTTCTCAATGAACGAGATGATTTCATCAGTGAGCGCACCGGGTTGCTCAAAATTCGGTAAATGGGCAGCGCCGGGTATGATATGCAATTCTGCATTTCGTTTTTCAGCCAGACGCTGCGCGTAGTCCGGGGGCGTAAGTTGATCCTCACGCCCTCTCACGACCACAGCCCTTACCCCCGGAATATTCATATCGGTCAAATCGGTATCGGCGATGGCATAAGAGCAACCCGCGAAGGCTCCAACCGTTGTCCTACGCAGCATCTGCTTCATACCGTCTGCGTAGGGTGAGTCGAGAAATTTCGGTGTCACCCATTTGCTTAAAATCCCCATCTCAAGATGTTCTACACCGTGGTGAAAGACATCTTCAGCCCTGGCTCGCCAGAGCGAAGGCGGGGCAGCATTCACAAGTGCAGTATCAACAATAATCATTCCCTGTACTCGTTTGGGGATCTTGAAGCCAATCCATTGCGCTATTGTTCCACCGATTGAAACCCCGGCAACGTAGAACGCGTTGATTTGAAGATGATCAAGTGCCGCCACGACATCGTCAGCCAAATCTGACATTGAAAATCGCAGAGCGTCGACTGCGCTTAATCCATGCCCGCGGATATCCAGGCGAACAACGCGATAGCGTTCACTCAGACGCGGCATTTGCAAATCCCAAAGGTGCAAATCCGTCCCCAAAGAATGAAGAAGTACCACCGTGGTTGCATTTTCTGGACCCTGCACATCGACGTGCTGAGTTAATTTAAGTGGCCGAATAAACATTTAATACTCCATATTATTTTTTTCAGTTTCATGGAAATAAGTGTTCTCGCTGTGATGATCAACCTTAAAAACGATGCTGACGTTGCTATTATTAGAACAACTCTCCTCTTTGCTCTAATGGATAATTTCGATATCACTATCGAAATTATAGATACGAGGCGGCTCTTAATCGGGGGACACTCATATCTATATTTTATATGGCACGCATCAAAACGGATAAAACATCAGCCATTTAATGGCAAAGGCGATCCCCGTCAGAGGAGCCAAATTAGAAAAGCCCGCTTAAGGAAACTTAAGCGGGCTTTTGGTTTTTCAGTGGTACCTCAATCATCCCCTTCTATCTACTATCCACAATATTTATAACGGCAACAATATAAGTTTCGCCTGTATCCGTTCGCGGGAAGGCGCGACTGTTTAAAAGAAGCGCCCTGCTACATGCTTAATTAAGCCAGTAATTTTGTAGTCCGACTGTCATTACCCGACAGGCAACCGTGCCCACTGCCGGCTGGCCGTTCATCCCGTAAGGTAGCTCTGACGTGATTAATGAGCGCCTTGCTGTAAACTTTCCAGTGAGTGACTTCGAGTCTTTTTTTGCCGCGAGATACCGCAATATCGTCCAGAAGAGAGATCTGCTCCTGATTACGGCCAGGAGTTCGATTTATTCAACATAGTGCTCATTGATATAAAAAAGAACTTATATCCCTCAACTTCATCTTGAGAATTATGAATGTCCCTCTACAAGGACAAAAGTCCCGGTCGCTGCACCGGCGCGAAGTACCTTAGCGGCCTGATATTCAGGACTCTCATAAAAACGTTTGGCCTCGGCGAAAGAATCAAACTCAAAAATTACATGACGCTGGTGAGCCTCGCCTTCGAGGTTTTCATACTGTCCTGACCATGCAATGATCTTAGGGTTGAACTTTTTCATTGCGTTGCCTGCGGCTTTTGCATATTCGGCATAAGCAGTGTCGTCAGATATGCTGACGTGTGCGATTAGATAACCTTTTGGCATTTCTTTCTCTCTTCTGTAGTGGTGGTTTTCATTACAACCGAAGCAGATGCTAATAAACGCTCCGCGTTGACGATACGGGTGTGAACTTATCAAGTTTATTTTGACGCGGCGGACTTTAAAGAAAAAGGCCGTCGGCTCGCATCCTGCTGCGCGATCATCCATCCGGTTTCGCTCCTATCACACCGGCTGTTTTCGTCGCCAGCACGATTTCGCTGCGCGCCACTCCGAGGTCTTTCAGCGCCTGTCCAACTATGCATTCACACTGACCAAAGGAATAAATATCGGCGGTAACGGCGCACCATTACGGGGTAGATTGCGCATCGATATGCCAACCGTGCTGGCACAAAGCGTCGTGATCCCAGCACTTCCCCGGCTGATGGCGGCACATCCGGAACTGGAGCTGGAGCTTTCCTGTACCGATCGCCGAGTCGATCTTGTTCAGGAAGGGTTCGACTGCGTCATCCGTTTGGGTCCGGTTGTCGACGAGACTCTGATTGCACGACCGCTGGGTCAACTGCGCATGATCAATGCGGCAAGCCCGGACTATCTGGCACATTTCGGCATACCGCACACGATCGACGACCTTCGCAGTCAGGGACATCTGATGGTCCACTACACGCGAACATTCGGCAGCAGGCTTCCCGGATGGGAATACCCAGACGGCAATGGCTATACGTCGCTTCCGCTGCCGGGTGCGATACAAGTCAATAGTGTGCAGAGCTATCATGAAGCCGGACTTGCGGGGATTGGGTTGATTCAGGCTGGATATTCGGCGCTTGCGCACCACATTGAACGCGGTGCTTTAGTAGAAATACTGCCCGACCTGCGTCCTGAGCCACTGGCCGCGTCACTTGTCGTGGCCCATCGGCGTAATCTGTCACGACGCGTCCGGGCCTTCATGAGTTGGATTGAAGGTGTACTGGAGCCCTATTTTGATTAACAGGCAGGCATCTATTTTGGACTGATCCCGCCCCAACAAGGCCGCATTCCTTTGTAGCCCCTGCCCGTTCAGATTTTATCCATCAAATACCGATGCGCTTTCGATGCAGCACCCTCGTGTTGGTCGTTTTAAGAGGTTTGAAGAAAACGATCAAGTTGCCTGCGCAATTGGTCATTTTCTTTCTTTAGCTGCTCAACTTTCTCAAGCAGTGTCAATGTCATGGCGACACCAGACCACTCCAAATCCAGCTCATTTTGGAGACGCCGGGCACGTTTAAGGCCGTTTAATGCATTCGCATCAAAAATCCAAACCCTGTCGGCACGCTCTAAGGGCACAATCACACCCAGCCCGACCACCTCGACTAATTCATCCTGCATGATCCCCGTTGACTGGCATAATTCAGTCACGGTGTAGGTGATTTCTATTTCAGTCATAATCTGTTACTCCCATCCAGTCCGAGGATTAAATGCCGCCTGCTCTGACAGTTGTTGCCAAAGCGCCCGCGTTTTCTCCTCAGGTTTTGGTGGCATGACCACTTTAAGAATTGCGTACAAATCGCCAGCACCCTTTTTACTGACCAGACCTTTGCCTTTAATGCGCAAGCGCTGGCCACTTTGGCTACCCGCCGGGATAGATAAGGCAATTTTCCCCGTCAGTGTCGGTATCTCAACACTGGCACCTAATGCCGCTTCCCATGGGGCTAACGGCAGCACTATTTGTAAGTTCTGGCCATCAACATCAAACACCGGGTGCGGCGCAATGCGAATAATCAGGAATAAATCGCCATTGCTTCCTCCACCAAAACCTGGCGCTCCCTGCCCTTTAAGACGGATGCGTTCGCCATCGCCTACGCCTGCAGGTATTTTTACGTTGAGTGACTTAGACGTCTCAGCGCCAGGGAAGCCAGAGGGATCAATAGTCGGTATTTTGTAAGAGATCGAACGAGTCTGTTCAGTTAACGTTTCCTCTAAAAAGATGGGGAGTTCCATCTCAAGATCCTGCCCGTGCCCCCCTTGACCTGCTCGATGAGATGAGCGTTGATCTGAAGAACTACGATGACCAAAGTAAGATTCGAAAAAGTCTGAGAAGTCATGCGTGCCACTGTCCGTACGACTGCGCCACTGTTGACCATCGGTATCGTAAGCCGCCTGTTGTCGACCAAATCGTGGGTCATTACGGTGTGATCTTAATTCATCGTATTCAGCTCGCTTTTCAGTATTTTTTAATACTTCGTAAGCCTCGGCAACTTCCTTAAACTTACTTTCAGCATCAATTTCAGAACTAACATCCGGGTGGTACTTACGTGCCAGCCTGCGATAGGCTGTTTTTATCTCTTTTAGGGAAGCCGTGGGCTCGAGGCCCATGACGACATAGTAGTCTTTAAATTCCATGCAGTAATATCCTTAAATTCAATGTGTTATACACAATAGATTTCAAGGTGCAGGATGACGACAAACAGAGCCGAGCCCTATAGATGGGCTGAGTCATGAAGGCGGCCAACACACCTGCAGGTTGAAAAATGACGGCTATATTAAATATAGGATATCCCCATCAGACTGAGATAAAATCTATTTATTTATATTCCCGATTTTTTCAGCCCCGCCAAGCAGATAATCCTGTCGGCTTTGTTTAATAAATCGAACGTTTGGCTGTAATCAAGATCAGATCACCACATTCCTGGCGACAATCAGTGATTTATTCAATAGCAAACGCCCCCCATGAGTCACTGAATAGCCTAACGCCAGAAGAATACCGACTGAGGGCTGAAAACTAATAATAAACATCCTATATAATACGGAAAAATCATTGATTTAAATCAATGAATTGGGTATTAAAAAACAAACAACCGCAGGATTGTTGTGCATTCCCTCAAAATATATTACAAAACATTTCGTTTATTATAAGGAGATTGATAATGAGAGAACTGACAATACAGGAAGTTGAACATGTAAGCGGCGCAGGTTTTTTCCGTGATACCAGTGGTTGGTTAGGGAGTCACGTGGGCGAATTTATCGGCAGTGCACTTGGTCGTCTGATACCCGTTCCGATTATTTCCTCCGTGGTATCAAATATCACCGGCTTTATCGGCAAGCAGATTGGTAGCTTTGTTGGCAACACTTTTGGTTCGATTGTAGAAGGCTTTTTTAGCGGCAGCGAAAAGACTTCCGCTTAACTGGCCAAACAATAAACGCTTACCCTCAATAATTCTGCCAAAGAAGGACAGGCCGGTATATTACCGGCATACAAATACTGGCCGGAAAATTGATCAAGGGTAAATAAGTACAAGCGTTGTAAAATGTATTCTACAAATAACAAATGGTGTTGAAATAAGTCAGCACCGCAGTTCACTCAAGAATTTTGGGTATTCGTGGCGGGAATATATTCAGCGAGCGCTTTACTGAGGAATACGCAACATCTGGCCAGGATAAATTTTATCCGAGCGGGTGAGCATAGATTTATTTGACTCAAAAATCTTGTTATAAAGATTGGCGTTACCCTACACGGCTATTGGCTACTATGAAGGTTTCAACAACGCATCACCTCCCTGCGGTCAGCAGACCTTGCGGAATTCCCTTCAACAGAGTCTGCTAATCCGTCTCCCTCAGGTTAACGGTATTTCCACAACCACTTCCCGCTCGCCAGTCGCCAGTAGAAAAAGGCACCGCGGATCAGCCAATCCAGGCACATGCCGAGCCAGATCCCGACAACACCAAAGCCCAGCACCACGCCTAACGTATAGCCTGCGACGATACGACCACCCCACATACTCAGTAGTGACACCCACATCGTGAAGCGTGCATCGCGCGCCCCTTTTAGCCCGGCGGGAAGAACCCATGACGCCGCCCAGAAAGGCATAAATGCGGCGTTGAGCCACACCAGCACTTTCACCACGTGAATCACGTCATCCTCTTTGGTGTAAAACGACGCCAAAACGCCAGCCAGCGGCACCGACAGGAGCGAAAGTGCACACAAGCCGATAGTCGACAGCCAAAATATATGCTTGAGCTGATGTTCCGCCTGTACCATTTGTCCTTTGCCTAACCGCGTACCGACAATAATGGTTGAGGTCGAACCGAGTGCGTTACCCGGCAGGTTAATCATCGAGGCGATAGACGCCGCAATGAAGTTGCCGGCAATAACGTCAGTCCCCATTCCAGCCACGAAAACCTGAGTGAGCAACTTGCCGCTGTTAAACAGCACCGATTCAATACTGGCAGGCACGCCAATACTCAGCACTTCCATCAGAACACCGGTATTGAGCGGTTTAAAATAACTTTTAAGCGGAATGCGCAGTGCCGGGTTAAAGCCAATCATCAGGACATAAATGACCAGTGCGGCACCGATATAACGAGCGATAGTCAACCCCAGTCCGGCCCCGCTGAAACCGAGGCCGCCCCAGCCAAAACAGCCATAAATTAGCACGCTGCTGATCATAATGTTGAGGATGTTCATGCCGCCGTTGATCAGCATCGGGATTTTGGTATTGCCAGCCCCGCGCAATGCACCACAACCGATGAGTGCGATGGCCGCTGCCGGGTAACTCCAGGCGGTAATGGTGAGATAGTTGAGGGCCAGGGCTTTGACCTGAGGTTCGGCGCTGCCAGCAATCAAGTCAATAATGTGCGTCCCGGCAAACTCGATGCCGAGCGCCAGCAGAAATGCAAAACCGGTCATCAGTACCAGAGACTGACGGGCGGCAGAGCGGGCGCGTTTACGATTAAGCTTACCCAGGCTGAAGGCCACCACCACCGTAGTCCCAAGGTCGATCGCCGCAAAGAAAGCGATGATCACCATATTGAAACTGTCTGCCAGCCCCACGCCCGCCATCGCTTCCTTGCCCAGCCAACTGACCAGAAAAGTACTGAGGACGCCCATTAGCAATACACACATATTCTCGAAAAATATCGGTATGGCCAGAGGGGTAATTTCACGCCAGAACAGCACACGGTAGGAACGCCGTTTGTGATACCACTTAGTGCGTTCCAGCGCATGCTGCACAGAGACTTTGATGTTTTGCAATATTGTTCCAGCTTTGAGGACGGACAAAGACCTGAACTAAGAATGGTAAAAACACGCCTGTTTTGCAAAGTCTTTTCACGCAAAAAAACGGAAAGTACGGGGGAAAACAGACGGGTTTTACCTCAGACCACAGCCGCACTGACCTCATCGTTGTGCGGGCTACACATTCTGATACAAGTTCCCTTCGAGCGATTTACTGGCTCCGCGACAACTTACCCCATCACACTTTACTAACAATCGAACAGAGACTAACGCCTGGCTATCAAGTTTTCGCTCTGAAGGGCCGATAACCTAATGGGTGATTTTATCCATCACCAACACCCACTCGAGTTATCTCTTAGTCAATTTTTATGCCATTTACACAAAGAGAAATGTGTGAATTAAAATGCATTAGAAACAATTAATTACGTAATTACCTCAAGGTAGCCGGACTGCCTTTTAAATGACAATTTCAGGGAGTTAAAATCTATGCATTTTAAAAATACCACCGTGCGAACCCAACTGACTCTGGGGTTCGGCGTTTTAGTTGCTATTGTCCTTGCTGTCGTCCTGCTTTCTATTGATTCCCTTAGCAAATCCAACAACAGATTCAAGACGCACGTGCAGCAAGTCTCTGCACGGGAGTCTGCGGTAAATTTAATCCTGAGTGGTGTAAAAGACAGCTCACTGAGTATTTATGGGCTGGTATTGGTCAGCGAGGCTGCTGATATAGAAGCAGGCAAAAAACAAGTTGCAGTCGCTGAAGAGAAAACAGCCGCCGCACTGGCCCAACTGCAAGCAGCCATCAAACAGCATTCTGACGTTACCGATCAGGATCAGCAATTTGTGGCAGCAATTACTCATGCTGAAGCAGGATATCGACCTGTCGCCAAACACATCGTAGATTTGGCCCTTGACGAAAAGAAAGCGGAAGCGATCGACCGGATGAACCGTGAATTGCGACCTCAGGTGACTCTTTTACTTAACACAGCCAATGAGTATCTCAAATACAGTACCGCACGCGCCAAAGAAAGTCTGAATACAGCACAAGGTGCTTATCAGCAAACCCGACTCATTTTCATCATTATCAGCTTAGTGGCTCTGACTATGGCGGTTATCTTGGGCGGGATTATTATCCGTTCTCTGTTCCGCGCTTTGGGAGAAGAGCCGGTTGTGTTAGGTCAAGTCGTACAGCGTATTGCCGGGGGCGACCTCAGTCAGGTTAAAGGCGCAAACAACGCGCCACAAAATAGTGTGCTGGCAGCGATTGGACAGTTGCAGGAAAAACTGCACCAGCTAATCAACCAGGTGGCTAACTCTGCTGAGAGTATCGTGAGCGCTTCAACCGAAATTAGTCTGGGCAATGAAGATTTGAGCCGCCGTACAGAAGCGCAGGCCTCTTCACTCGAGCAGACATCTGCAAGTATGGAGCAGTTGACCGCCACGGTTAAACACAACGCTGACAATGCGCATCAAGGTAATTTGATGGCCACTAATGCATCACAGGTAGCACAGCGTGGCGGCAGCGTGGTCGAGCGCGTCGTTAACACAATGCATGAAATTGCCGGTAGCTCCGGCAAAGTGACTCAGATCATTAATGTCATTGAAGGTATCGCTTTTCAGACTAACATTTTGGCGCTTAATGCCGCCGTTGAAGCTGCGCGGGCCGGTGAGCAAGGCCGCGGTTTTGCCGTGGTTGCGGGCGAAGTGCGCACCCTGGCACAACGCAGCGCGACAGCCGCAAAGGAAATTAAAAGCCTGATTGGCGAGTCAGTCGAGCGAATAAATATAGGTTCTAAGTTAGTTGATGAAGCGGGCAGCACCATGCAGGAAGTGGTTAATGCTGTTAAAGGTGTCAACAATCTGATGGCTGAGATTACTCTGGCCTCAAGCGAACAGCACACGGGCATTGATCAGGTTAACAAAGCCGTTGTGCATATGGACGAAGCAACGCAACAAAACGCCGCGCTGGTTGAGCAAAGTGCGGCGGCGGCCGACAGCCTGAAACAACAGGCTTATATATTATTGGAAGGTATTTCTGCGTTTGATATTTCACGCGCGGGAAATATCAACGTCACAGCAACGGCGATCCGCTAAGGTATTGAAATGAAAATTTTCTACGCTTTTGCCATGGCGACAGCAATGTTGAGTTCAGCAGCGTTAGCCGGTAGCAACGAGAGCATTATCATTGGTCTGATTACTAAAACAGACACTAACCCCTTCTTTTTGAAAATGAAAGAAGGTGCCATGCTTGGCGCTACAGTACATGGTGTGAAACTGCTCACCGCCGCAGGTAAAGAAGATAACGATTACCCTTCGCAGATAGCTGCTATCCAATCCATGGTTTCGGCTGGCGCAACCACCCTGCTTATCACTCCCAGCGATGCTAAAGCCATTGTACCCGCGCTAGATGAGGCACGGGCAAAAGGTGTACAGATCATTGCTCTCGATTCACCGACTGATCCCATCAGTGCGGTCGATGCACTCTTCGCAACAGACAATTATAAAGCGGGCGAATTGATTGGCCAATATGCTCAGGCAGCGATGCCGTTAAGGTTTCCAGGACAACCCTTAAAAATAGTTATGTTGGATTTATCAGCAGGGCATTTGGTAGGTGCGAGGCGCCATAATGGCTTTATGAAAGGCCTGGGACTACAAGCCGTGGGCGCAGATTCCAGTGAATTGTCTGCCGCAACCGAAATCTTATGCTCTGGCTTTACGGAGGGTGCAGAAAAACAAGGGCACGACGTCATGGCAAGCTGCCTGAAAGCGCATCCTGATATTAATCTTGTCTATACCATAAACGAACCGGCGGCTGCTGGTGCTTACAAAGCATTGCAGGAAGCGGGTAAAGAAAAAAATGCCATGATTGTGTCGGTTGATGGCGGATGTGCGGGTGTTAACAACGTTCGCGAAGGAAAGATTGCCGCTACGGCACAACAATATCCCCTCACAATGGCTGCTATGGGTGTTGATGCAGCAGTAGCCTACGCCAAACACGGTAAAAAAGTTTCTGGGTATGTTGACACCGGTGTCACACTTATTGCCGATAAAGCAATGCCTGGTCTGCCAAGCAAAGATACCCAGGCAGGGCTTAATGCCTGTTTTGGTGCCAAATAATCTGCACATAAGTTGTAGATTTGGCACCTGGCATTGATGTTTTTAAAAAATAAGGTCCTGAGTTCAATGATTTCTATCTCAACGAGCTCAGAGACCAAAAATTTATTCACAGCCCTGGTTATTCTAATCAAAGTCCCCTCACCTCATCAGATATTGAATTAACTGTCTTCGTTGAGAATAAAATGACACCCACCGCGATGCATTAAAGCACTAAGCTTTTTTCCATAACCGTTAACAGAAAATACCAAGAAAATAAAACCTCACTTACCTATAAAAAACACTTCACATAAGTAATTTTCACTCATCATGAAAAAACCAGAAAGAATTATTATATAATCCCCAAAGCCTAAATAACATTGATCTATTGATAGCGGGTAATTTTAACCAACTTAAAAAGTATTGACTGGCACCATCAATATAAAAACCCTGCATGGCAATACCCTGACAACACAAATTCATCTCCGTTATCCCGACGACTTCTACGCATGCTGGTGGGGTAAGCCTACCCTCATTTCAGTTAAAAAACCAACACACGCAAGATTGCTCATTGGATTATTCCTATCCGGGATTCATGCCCGCCACTCTATTAGTCACTCAGGGCACTATTATTCCCAACTCTATTTTATTAAACGAAACCTATCTTTTATTAAAATAATCCTGAGTAAAACCAAGTATGAATATCCTGACAGATGACAAACAATCATTTTCATGGTAAATAATACCCTCTTGGAAGAGGATTCCATAAACATTAACAGATTGTTAATAGTTATTGTTTTATGTTTATAAAATTAAAGGGACTTAAATGAAGATCAAGTATCTTGCCGTATTTTGTTGTGGTTTTTTTACTTCTACCTCCCTGATTGCTGGCATTATGCGCGAAGACGTCTCGGTTCAGGACTATCGTGATTTCGCCGAAAATCTTGGGAAATATCACGTTGGTGAAGAAAATATCGAGGTTTTCAAAACTGACGGGACTTCTGCCGGTACGCTAGCTTTCCCGATGCCCGACTTCGGATCCATCGTATCAGGAGGTTATGCCGCTTTATATTCTCCTTCTTATCTGGTAAGCGTAAAACATAATGGGGGTTATAAATCCGTTGATTTCGGCAATAATGCTAAATACAAAACATCTTATAAATTAATTAATCGTAACGACTATTCTGCACGTGACTTTCATATGCCACGTCTGAATAAAGTGGTCACCGAAGCATCACCTGTCCCCTCGGTGGTTGGTACTCAATTAGCTGCGAATCCAGACCGTTATACCTGGTACGCACGTGCCGGAGCCGGTACGCAACGGCAGGTTAATGCAGAAACGCAGGAACTGATGCAGGTTGCGCCCGCTTTTAGCTGGAAAAGCGGCGGAATGATGACTAATCCGACTTTTGAGAACTGGCGGCTGCGTTGGTATAACTACAGCCCTGATGACCCAAATGTGCAGATATTTGATAGCGCAGCTCAAGGTGGAGATAGCGGAAGTCCGTTGTTTGTTTATGATAATTATGAAAAAAACTGGAAGTTAGTTGGTGTTACCACCTCCGTTTCAGGCACGGCTCCGTATAACCTGCGGACGTATAACTTATTCATTCAGGATAACTTTGTTTCTGAGGTTATAGCTGTCAATACCGATCCGGATGTTACTGACACGCGCACTGACGGTCTTATTTCCTGGAATAAGGACGCGATTACCCAGGGAGAGAAGAGCTGGGCATGGCATGGCGTGGATACAATATTACCCGCCAATGCGACAAACGATGAGCTGGATGCAACCAAAGATCTGCGTTTTAACGGTGAGGGTGGAACTATCGTGTTGGATCAATCCATCAACCACGGCGCAGCAAAGTTGCAATTCTCAAATGACTATCAGGTGACCTCTGCTGAGGGTCAGAATAACACCTGGGTCGGCGGCGGCGTCGGCGTCGATGCAGACAAGACCGTACTGTGGCAGGTCAATGGACTGGCTGGCGATGCCCTGCATAAAATTGGGGAAGGTACGTTACATATCAATGCTGCCGGGGTGAACGGGGGCAGCTTAAATGTCGGCGACGGCACGGTCATTCTGGATCAACAAGCGGATGAAAACGGCGCAAAGCAGGCTTTTTCTACCGTCACGTTGGTCAGCGGACGCCCTGTGGTGGTCATGAGTGATAAAGACCAGATGGCGACTAAAAACATTCAGTTCGGCTACCGCGGAGGCACGCTGGATCTTAACGGTACCCACTTGAGTTTCAAGGAAATCAATCATAATGATAATGGTGCGACGCTGGTTAACCGCAATATGGCCCAGACATCGTCCATTACTCTCTATGGCAATGATTTCAACTTCCTGGGCCACATCGGCGAACAGGATAGCGGCAAACTCAACCTGTCGTATGACGCTTCTGACAGCGCGTATCGCGCTACGTTGTCTGGCGGAGCGGATGTGCAGGATCTTAACGTTAAACGGGGTGAGCTGGTTCTCTCCGGTGAGCAAACCTTACATGCTGGCAATGTGTTATACACCGACGACTGGAGTTTTCACTCCTACCTTGCCGATACGGCAAAAGTGCTAACGGGGGCAACACTGACAGTAAGCGATCATGCTGAACTGAGTGCGGATACCACCGTAGATGAGGATGCCATCCTCAATCTGTACGCCCATGCCGCGCTGTCCGGCAACGTGGTGCTGAACGGGATAAACAGTCTGCTAAAAGCGGATATTGCCCAACGAGACAGCACCGTAGCAGACCTGTCCTCAATGATCGCCGCCGATGTCAGTGGCAGCGGCCAACTGATCAAAACGGGTTAAGGCACCTTGCAGGTTGATGGTGATATCACCACCACCGGGGAGACAGAGCTACAGGCAGGCACGCTGGCGCTAAATGGCAATGTCAGCTCAACGGTAAAGATGGCCTCAGGCACTGTCCTCGCGGGAAGTGGCACATTGCAGGATCTTTATGCTGCGGATCAGTCAACAATTTATCCGGGTGCTTTGTTCGCCAATACGGCCGAATACGCGACGCTGCGCGTAGGCTCCCTCTACAATACCGGCACGGTTAATGTGGCCCTGAACAGTAACTTCAGCCGCACTGCGACGGATAAATTGTTAGTCGATGGCGACGTCATTGGTGACCAGCCAATACTGGTCAGCGTTAGCAGCCAAAGCCCGTGGACAGACAGCGATATCAATCAAAACAGCATCGCTGATAACACCGAAGGTGTCTCGATCATTCAGGTGGGCGGTCAATCAACTAAAGACAGCTTCGCGCTGGCTGGCAACTATGTTGCACGTGGTGCATGGGCCTACGGCCTGTATGCATTTGCGCCGGGTAAATCGGCTGAGAGTGAGCGTGACGTTAGCGGCACAGGCGATCAGTACTGGGATTATCGTCTGCAAAACACCATGTTATCTGAAGGAGACAATTCAGCGCCAGCCGTCGTGCCTGACGAAACACCCGCCGTCGTGCCTGATGAAACACCAGCCGTCGTGCCTGACGAAGCGCCAGCCGTCGTGCCTGACGAAACGCCAGCCGTCGTGCCTGACGAAGCGCCAGCCGTCGTGCCTGACGAAGCGCCAGCCGTCGTGCCTGACGAAGCGCCCGCCGTCGTGCCTGATGAAGCGCCCGCCGTCGTGCCTGATGAAACACCCGCCGTCGTGCCTGACGAAGCGCCCGCCGTCGTGCCTGATGAAACACCCGCCGTCGTGCCTGACGAAGCGCCAGCCGTTGTGCCTGACGAAGCGCCAGCCGTCGTGCCTGACGAAGCGCCAGCCGTCGTGCCTGATGAAGCGCCCGCCGTCGTGCCTGACGAAGCGCCAGCCGTTGTGCCTGACGAAGCGCCAGCCGTCGTGCCTGACGAAGCGCCAGCCGTCGTGCCTGATGAAGCGCCGGCAGCGGCTGAAGAAGAGACGCCTGGAGTTAATGAGGAAGCCGCCATCGAGGAAACGCCGGCAGTCAGCCCGCCACAGCCTGACAAACCGGTACGTCGCGCAGTAACGCCTCAGGTTCCCAGCTATATCTCTTTACCTTCGGCATTATTCCGCGCCGAAGAGCAGCGCACCATGCTGTTTAAAGAAAGTGCACTGGATGCCTCACTGGAGGGCCATTCAAGCTTCTTCCTGTTTGGCTATCGTGGTGAAGAAAACTATCAGTCCGGCAATGATTTTATGCAATACGGCTACAACTACAAAAGTCGCTATAAAGGCTGGATGATGGGCGCCAATCTGGCCTCGTGGCAGGATGATGTACAATCTCTGAGCGTGAGCGGTGCTTTTTCTAAAGGCGATACAACCTTTACGCCTTACGCTGTCGATGGTGACAGTCAGGGGAGTTTCAATTCCAACGCGGTGAATCTGATGGTGTCCTGGCACTATGAGGATTATTACCTTAACCTGCTGTCCGGTTACGGCTGGTCGAAAGGCGACATAACCACTAACCTGCGCGGCAAGGTCGCCTCACCCAATGTTAAGCAGACCTTCGCGGAGATTGAAGGCGGAAAAAACCTGCATTTCGGCGCACATCGTCTCCGCCCTTATGCAGGTTATCGCCATCAGCAGATGCACGTTAAAAGCTTCACCGATGTCGATGATACGCGGATCAATTATCAGCAACAACGCCGGGAAGCCTGGGTTGGCGGGCTGGCATATGATTATACACTGCCGGTAAATCGACTGGGCACCTTGCGCCTGGGCACCGATGTTAACCTCGCTATGCGCCCATCAGGGCAAGGGAAAGTGACGATCGGTGATGATCAGCAAAGCGATACTTTCCGCACCGGCAATGGCGGTGACAACCTGAATATCAAAACCGAAGCTAAGCTGGAACTGAGTGAGAATATCGCGCTCACGACGCAGATACGCCACCAACGAAAATTGCAGCAAGAAGGGGCTAATGACTGGCTGTTCGCGGGTGGAATCAATCTCCACTTCTGATCCTGACTCAGGGTAATGTGCGGATATACTGTTTCGCACAATATTGCGCACATTACCCGAACAGTTATTGCCCGTGTTGCAGCCTGAGGAAGCACAGGTGTTGGATTAACCGTAGACCCTTTTAAGGATATACCGCCTTAAATTGGGTCTT
The DNA here is from genome assembly GCF_049889095.1 of Ewingella sp. S1.OA.A_B6. Taxonomy (NCBI): domain Bacteria; kingdom Pseudomonadati; phylum Pseudomonadota; class Gammaproteobacteria; order Enterobacterales; family Yersiniaceae; genus Ewingella; species Ewingella sp. S1.OA.A_B6. The sequence goes on from NZ_JBLJFK010000001.1 coordinate 1,557,806, forward strand.
CTTTCTTGGTCCTGTCATGATCCCCTCCAGCGCTTCAACACATTTGAGATAATGCTGCGTTTTTTTATGCGCCGCGACGGCCGCGTCATCAACATAAGCTTCATAGATATAAAATCTTGTCGGCACCTGTTCATCTTGTAATACATCAAACCTTAGGTTCCCCGGTTCTTTAATCGCACCTAAATGATTAGCGTAAAACACCGCCAGAAACGCTTCAACTTTGTCCTGACGGACATTAATCTCAACCAGTGTCACTTCCATGATTCACCCCTTTTCGTTAAGAAACAGTTCATAAGCGTGGTCAGCACGAGCGTTGTCATGCACCACGGCATGCACAGCCCTGAGCATGGCAATAGGCGATTCCGACTGGAAGATATTTCGCCCCATATCCACACCGGAGGCACCCTGATCGATCGCCCGGAAGCACATTTCCAGCGCGTCACGCTCCGGCAGCTTCTTACCTCCGGCGATAACGATCGGCACCGGACAGCCTGCTGCGACGCGCTCAAAACCGCTATCGACATAATAGGTTTTGATGATCTGCGCGCCCATTTCAGCGGCAATGCGCGTCGCGAGCGAGAAGTAACGCTGATCCCGCACCATATCTTTACCGACGCCGGTCACCGCCATAGTTGGCATACCGTAGCGCATGCCCTGATCGACCAGCTGAATAATGTTTTTGATCGACTGATGCTCATGCTCACTGCCGATATACACCTGCGCCGCCATCGCCGCGACATTGAGACGTAACGCGTCTTCAATGGCCACGGCCACCGTTTCATTCGACAGCTCCGCCAGAATCGAATTACCACCGGAAGCCCGCAGCACCACCGGCTTATTCACCGCAGGCGGCACGACGCTGCGCAAAATACCGCGCGTACACATCAGCACGTCGGTATGGGCAAACAGCGGCGCGATATTGATGTCGATACGCTCAAGGCCGGTAGTCGGCCCCTGAAAATAGCCGTGATCGAAAGCCAACATCACAGTGCGCCCGGAGGCCGGGTTGAAGATCCGCGCCAAACGCGACTGCATACCCCAGTCCAGCGCCCCGCTACCTTTGAGGAAGAAAGCGCTGTTGGTCTGCGGCGTACCGATGCCGAAATTCTTACCGTCTTTGATGTCGTCTAAATCAGCCATCTCTCTTTCTCCCCGCGTTGACATTGAAGTTAAAAGTCGTACTTGCCGATGTTGTCTTTAGTGAATATCACCCGTTCCGGCAGCAGCACAATGCCGTTACCTTTCGCTTCGTACTGGTAGCCTTGCACACTGTTTGGTGACACTTCCACTGATCCGATTTTTGGAACATCGAGCTTATCGCCGACGTTCATGTCACCTTTTTTCAGCAACTGATTAGCGACGTAAACCGAAATTTTGCCCTGCGCCACCACGTCCCACAGACCAAACTGTTTTACCGTGCCGCGTTCGACATAAGGGCGCATTACGTTTGGCGTGCTGAAGCCGACGATGGCAACATTTTTACGTCCGAGATTTTCCGCAGCCTGTGCCGCTGCCGGTAATGCATTGGCATCCGGCGCGATAATGGCGTCGAGATCGCCCCAGGATTTCATGATGCCTTCGGCAGTTTGCAGTGATTTGGTAGCGTCGTTATAGCCATACTGCGTGGTGACGATTTCCCAGCCCGGATGCTCTTTGGCAATCTTAGCTTTGGCCTCTTTAACCCACTGATTCTGGTCGGTTACCGTCGGGCTGGAGTAGAAAAAGGCCACCTTGGCTTTCTCTTTTTTGACCTGGCTGGCCGTCATATCCACCAGCATCGACCCCAACTGCTGCGGGGTTCCTTGATCGATATAAATCGAACGGCATTCAGGTTTAGTGTCTGAGTCCCAGGTGAGGATTTTTACCCCGCGCTGCATCGCACGCTTCAGTGCCGGGCAGAGGCCATCCGGTGACACGGCCGCCACCACAATCGCGCCGTAGCCCTGATTGACGAAGTTGTTGATCATCTGTACCTGCCCCGACACGCTGGGTTCTGTCGGGCCGTCGTAGGTCACATCAATGCCTAATTCTTTGCCTGCCACCTTCGCGCCATTGCCGCCGCTGGTGAAGTAGCCGACACCGACAAGTTTAGGGATAAACGCAATACGGTCTGCCGCCTGCGCGCCTGCACAAACTAAAGCCAGTGCGCTAACGGCGACAAGTTTTTTCCACGGTGCTGTTTTCATCATTCACTCCAATTTATTTAGACGTCAGGGAAGGAGAAGACACAGACCAGCGGCGGCGATAGCGCTGGAAAACACTGCGGATCAGGCCACGATTGAGGCTGGCAGAGCGGCCAATCACCACCAGGATCAACAACGCACCAGACAGCGCGCTGGAGACCTGACTGGAGATACCGACCATCTGTAACCCCTGTTGTAAGTAACCGATCAATAAGGTCGCCAGCGCAGTGCCCAATACCGAGCCAGCACCGCCGTAGATGTTGGCACCACCGAGTACCACTGCGGTGATCGCAGGCATCAATAAGTAGACACCAAGGTCGGAGCGCGCCGAGCCAAAATAGGACGTCATGACGATGGCAGCGATCGCCGAAGCCAGGCCCGTCATGCCATACAGTGCGAACAACGTGCGACTAACCGGCAGTGCACCATAGCGTGCCACACGGGAATTTTGCCCAATGAGAAATACGTTGCGACCGGTGCGGGTACGGTGCATCAGCGTCCAGAAAAACAGCGTCGCCAACAGGAAGATCAACAGCGGCATCGGTAGGCCAAACACCACTTTATTAGCAAAATCGGTGAAGGCAGGCGGGAAATCACCGATACCCTCAAAACCGGTAGCACCGACCAGCCCGGAAAGCAGTAAGGCGCTGCCGCCAAACAGATAGAGCGTACCCAGAGTGATCACCAGCGGGTTAACGCCGGTGTAGAGGATCAACGCGGCGTTCAGCAGACCGCAGGCCGCACCGAGCGCCAGAGTCAGGCCAATCGCTAACGGTAACGGCACACCCGCCTGACACAGCACACCCAGCGCTATTGCGCACAAACCAATGGTGGAGCCGAAAGAGATATCAATACCACCACTGACAATTACCATCGTCAACGGTAAGGCAACGATGCCTATGGTGATAAAATCACTGGTGCTAAACAGCAATGTATTGGCATCCAACATGCGCGTGTTAGCCAGGCCGAACAGCAAGATCTCGGCGATTAATAAACCTGACAGCGCGGCCTCCCAACCATAGTTCCTTAAAATGCTCATCACAGCACCTCCTCTTTATTGGCGTTCATCCGCCGCGACGGACGCGAAGTGCCTGACGTGAAACTGGATTTTTTCGGCACGGCTTTGGGCTGAAAACGGGCGTACTTTTGCCGCCGCAGATTCTTATCCAGCGCCTGACGCAACCGTCCGTCAAACACCAACACCGCCAGCAATACCAATCCTGCAATAAAGTCATTCCACCAGGCGGGAAGCCGCAGCAGCACTAATACGCTATCGATTTGAGTGAGAAAATAAGCCCCAAGTACCGCGCCAATAATGCTGCCGGTGCCGCCAAGCAGGCTGATCCCGCCTAATACACAAGCGGCAATCGCTTTCATCTCCAGCCCGCTGCCGGTCTGGTTAGGGACGAAACCGATTTGCGAGGCAAATACCATTCCGGCCAACGCCGCCATCGCGCCATTAATACCGAAGGCCAGAATACGGATGCGGTTGACCGGCACGCCGAGCTGGCGCGCACCCTGTAGGTTGTCGCCCACCGCATAGAAACTGCGGCCCAACGTGGTGCGAGAAAGCAGCCAGAACATCACCAGCAGCAGAATAATCACCAGCCCGCCGAGCGGCGAAATGCCAAGGAACGTCGGTGAAGAGAGAACTTTGAGATTGGCAGGCAAACCTTCGATCCATTTACCGCCAGTAAGTAATAACATCAGGCCGCGATAGAGCCCTAAAGTGCCAAGGGTGGCAACAATGGCCGGAATACGCAGCCAGGCCACCAGCACACCATTGAACAGTCCGGCGGCAATGCCGATGCCTAATGTCGCCAGACAGGCCAGCAGCAAACTCATCCCACTGTTGAGCAAAATGCCGAGCGACACTGCGCACAAGCCGGTGATGGAGCCGACTGACACGTCAATATTGCGGGTCAGCATGACCACTGCGGCCCCCATTGCCAGCAGCATCAGAATCTGCGCACTGCCGAAAATCATGCCTAACGTCTGGAAGCTGAACGACTGACTGTCCAGTGCACCGAGCAGGCCAAACAACCCGACGATTGCCAGCAAAGCGGTCAGTTCACGATTGCTCTGAATCAGTTTCAGCATAATGATTCTCCGGCAGACGTGGGTTGATGTGCATTGCCAAACGCGATGTGCATAATGCCGTTGACGTTAATAGCGTCCCCGCGCAGTTCACCGCTCATCTCTCCCTGGTGCATGACAAAAACCCGGTCGGCCAGCCCTTCGATCTCATCCAAGTCGGAAGAGATCAGCAGTACCGCCACCGGCTGTTTCACCACACTTTGTAATAGCTGATAGATGTCGGCACGTGCCGACACATCCACTCCTCGCGTCGGCTCATCGACAATCAATAGCACCGGTGCCGCTTCCAGACATTTGGCGATCAGCAACTTTTGCTGATTACCGCCGGAGAGCGTGCGAGCAGGCTGTTCGCCATCGGAATATTTGATACCCAGCGCGCGGTGATAGCGCTCGAGAATGGCCGCTTCACGTTTAGGATTGAGCCACCATCCCCGGCGGTTAAAAGTCAGTGAATTGGTATTCCATGCCAGCGGTGCATCGAGATAGAGGCCCGACGCCTGGCGGTCTTCCGGCAGGTACACCAGCCCGGACGCCAACCGCTCAGCAGTCCGCTGCCCGGAGATATCTTTGCCGACCAGCCAGACTTTGCCCTCGCGGGCAGATCTCAGGCCGTAAAGGGTTTCTGCCAGCTCAGTGCGCCCTGCTCCCACCACACCCGCCAGCCCGACAATCTCTCCGGCATTGACGCTAAATGAAATATTGATGAAGCCTTCTCCGGTCAGATTTTCCACCTTCAATATCGGCTCAGCCCCTGACGATGAGGTCTTAGGCCGCATACCGGGCAAATCCAGCCACAGTTGTTGTTCCGCAGAAATCGCAGCGACTGCCGTTTGCGGGGTAATGGCACAAATAAGCTGGTCATTGTCGATATCATCCAGCCTGCCTGTCAGCACTATCTTCCCGTCACGCATTACGCTGACCCTGTCGGCTATCTGGCGGATTTCCGGCAATTTGTGCGAGATGAATACTACGCCGACGCCCTGGGCGGTGAGTTGGCGCACCTGAGTAAACAAGCGGGAAGATTCCACAGGCGTCAGCGAAGCGGTAGGCTCATCAAGGATCAGCAGGCGTGCGTCACGCATCAGCCCGCGTAAAATCTCGACCAGTTGTTGATCAGCTACTTCCAGCGTGCCCGCCAACGCACTAAGCGGCAGCGCACAACCCAGCTGTTCCAGCTTCTGCTGTAGCTTCTCGCCATAAGCCTGATGGGCAGGCAGCCGAAACAGAATGTTCTCTTTCACCGTCAGGCTCGGGAACAGCATCGGTTCCTGCGGCACCAGATAGATCCCCGCCTGATGCGCTTTTGCTGGGGTCATTTCAGTCTGCCATCCACCGTTCAGCCACAGATTGCCGCTGTCAGCGGTTTCCACCCCGGCGATGATCTTCATTAAGGTAGATTTCCCGGCCCCGTTACCACCCAGCAATGCCAGTACCTCACCGGCATACAGCGTGAAATCGATATTCTTCAGCACCGCCACGCCAGAAAAATCTTTGCTGACGCCGGAAACCTGTAATAGCGCGATATCAGGTGATTGCGGCATAAATGATCCTCAACGAAAAACACACCTTATGAACAAATGTATTTATTATTTAATATTGTTCAAAACTCTAGTATGGCAAATGAGATAAAACTTCAGCGCCGATCACAGTTTGGTTAATTCCTGTACTGTGCGTTATGATTGAGGCAGCAATCATTCTGGATTTGCCATATCCATCACAGTTAACAACATTCCGTTAACGAACAATTGATCTATATTTTTAAAAGTGTTCACTATGAATGACAAAGCAATGCTGTCCGACCCGACGACTCCACTGGAACACGGTATGGGCGAAGAAGAGTTACTGGCACGTACTGCGTGGTTCTATTACCACGATGGGCTGACCCAAAACGAGATTGGTGACCGGCTGGGGCTTACGCGGCTCAAAGTCTCGCGGCTGCTGGAAAAAGGCCGCCAGTCCGGGGTGATCCGAGTACAGATAAACTCACGTTTTGAGGGATGTCTGGCGCTGGAAAACACGCTTTTAAGTCGCTTTGATTTGCAACACGTGCGCGTATTGCCGCAACTTTCTGGCGGCCAGCTCACCCGCCGTCTCGGCGTGGGTGCAGCACATATGTTGATGACGCTGCTAAAACCGAATCAGTTGCTGGCGGTGGGATTTGGCGAAACGGCGATGAGCACACTGCAACATCTGAGCGGATTTATTGCCTCGCAACACATCCGCATGGTGACACTTTCCGGTGGGGTTGGACCTTATATGACCGGCATCGGCCAGCTCGACGCCGCCTGCGGTGTCAGCATTATTCCGGCCCCCCTGCGGGCGTCATCGGCCAGCGTGGCGGCAATATTCCGCCAGGAACGCAGCGTACATGACGTGATGCTGGCGGCCTGTGCGGCAGATATTGCCATCGTCGGTATCGGTTCACTGAACCAGAAACACGACGCCACCATTCTGCGATCCGGTTATATCAGCGAAGGCGAACAACTGATCTTTGGCCGCAAGGGCGCGGTCGGCGACATTCTCGGCTACTTCATGCAGCGCAACGGTGAGCTGGCAGAGAACATGGCGATCCACGACGAGCTGATTGCCGTTTCGCCCGATGAACTGGCTAACATCCCTACCGTGCTTGGCGTGGCAGCCGGCGTCGAAAAAGCCGAGGCCATTATCGCGGCGCTAAGAGGTAAACGTATTAACGCATTGGTTACCGAAGAGAGTACTGCGCAGGCAATGCTGGCGCTGCTCGGCTAAAACACTGGCAGTGTGTGGCGTAGCACGATAACCAGTATTCGCAACTTCTTGATATCAGACAGAAGAGAGTGATTATGAGCGTATCGTCCACACCAGCATCGCCACACCACCACAACGCTTACTTAATGGCGCTGGATGCGGGGACCGGCAGCGTCCGCGCGGTGATCTTTAATCTGCAAGGAGAACAAATTGCCGCCGGTCAGGCCGAATGGCGACATCTGGCGGTGCCCGATGTGCCGGGCTCGATGGAATTCGATCTGACTAAAAACTGGCAACTGACCTGTCAGTGTATCCGCCAGGCGCTACATCAGGCACAAATCCCCTCTTCGGCTATCCGCGCGGTGGCCGCCTGCTCAATGCGTGAAGGCATCGTGCTGTATAACAAAGCCGGTGAACCGATCTGGGCCTGTGCCAACGTAGATGCCCGTGCCAGCCGCGAAGTCGCGGAATTAAAAGAGATCCACGATTTCCAGTTTGAACGGGAAGTTTACGAATGCTCCGGGCAGACGCTGGCGCTCAGTGCGATGCCGCGCCTGCTTTGGCTGGCGCATCACCGGCCGGATATCTACCGTCAGGCGGCGACCGTCACCATGATCAGCGACTGGCTGGCTTATATGTTGAGTGGCGAACTGGCGGTTGACCCTTCCAATGCTGGCACCACGGGTATGTTAGATCTGACGACCCGCAACTGGCGGCCTGAGCTATTGGATATGGCGGGATTAAGGGCTGATATGCTGTCGCCGGTGGTTGAAACCGGCACCCGCCTGGGTTCAGTCACTGCCGCTGCTGCTGAGGCTTGTGGATTACAGGTCGGAACGCCGGTAGGCATGGGCGGCGGCGATGTACAGCTGGGCGCGTTGGGGTTGGGCGTGGTGCACGCAGGACAAACCGCCGTCCTCGGCGGCACCTTCTGGCAACAGATAGTCAATTTACCTCAACCGGTGACCGACCCGGAGATGAATATTCGCATCAACCCACACGTTATTTCCGGCATGGCGCAGGCGGAATCAATCAGCTTCTTCACCGGCCTGACCATGCGCTGGTTTCGTGATGCTTTCTGTTCGGAAGAGAAGTTGTTATCTCAGCGCCTTGGCGTTGATACCTATTCGCTGCTGGAGGATATGGCCGCCCGCGTTCCGGTGGGTTCATGGGGCGTGACGCCGATCTTCTCCGACGCCATGCACTTCAAAACCTGGTATCACGCCGCGCCTTCCTTTATCAATTTGTCGATAGACCCCGAGCGCTGTAATAAGCAAACCCTGTTTCGCGCGCTGGAAGAGAACGCGGCGATTGTTTCGGCCTGCAATCTGGATTTGATTGCCGACTTCTCAGGCGTACGGGCCAAATCACTGGTGTTCGCCGGTGGCGGTTCGAAAGGGAAATTGTGGTGTCAGATCCTCAGTGATGTGACGGGTATTCCGGTGAAAGTGCCGGTGGTCAAAGAGGCCACCGCGCTGGGCTGCGCCATTGCCGCCGGCGTCGCCGCTGGCTTATATTCCACCCTGGCCGAAACCGGCGAAGCGCTGGTGCGCTGGGACCGGGAGTACCAGCCGGATGCGGCTAATCATGAGACTTATCTTTTGCAGAAAAATAACTGGCAACAGGTTTACGCCGACCAGTTGGGGTTAGTGGACAGGCAGTTGACGACGTCCATGTGGAAAGCGCCAGGGTTATAAACGTCTCATGTGGGGGCGCCCCAAACGCGCTTTAACTCTTTAAATATTTAAAGAGTTAAATTCACGTTCAATACCTTGGGTTGCCACCCAAACTGGCCTAAAGAGGCGCCTATCGCCGCGCCTCTTTAGAATCTCCGGCTCTTTCACTGCGCGCTATCGCTGAATCGGGATGGCCGTGTTTCAGGTATCTCCGTGATGGCCGCAAAATGTCGTCGCTTAGGCGATGCCTTCGCTGCGGGATTCGAGCCTTCGGTCTCGAACCTCTTGCTCAGCGCCATTTTTGAATGCGGCCACAGACTTTTAAAACAGCACGTGGTCTGCTCCTCCCTCTCTCACGAGGGGAAGGCGGGGATGGGGTGTGGATTTTAGCTACAGAATCGCCAGCCAAACCACTTCGGGGCGTCACGATACGACGTTAGTTTTAAAAAAGTTTCGGCCGCATTCAAAATGTCACCGGCAAGTCGGTGGCGAGACAACATATTTACCGTTGGCTCAAGCCCGCAGCCGGGCATCGTGGAGCGATGACATTTTGCAGCTATCACTTCGGCATCTGAAATATGACCATTGTGACCCGCGCAGCTGTTGTTTTTAAAAACGCAGGGGTCCAGGGGAGGTGCGTTTACGCCTCCCCTCGTCGGTGTGGCCGACGCCCACGAAGTTGAAGTTGAAGTTGAAGTTGAAGTTGAAGTTGAAAGTTTACCTCAGCTTTCCAAAGCTGAACTCACCCGACAGCCATCAGCGGCTCGGCAACCCGGTTGCCCACACCCTCCACCAGCTTCAGCAAAATTCTCTGAACGGCCTGGGCAGACTGCGACAACGGCTGACGGTCAGAGACACTTAACGACAGCGGCTGTTCAATCGACGGGGCGTTAACAAATGACAGCCCTTTGACCCGCGACTTGTCACCTATGACCGCCATGTCCATACGGCCATCGGCGACCAGTTCGCTGAGGAGATCGCTGGTATTTTCGTTGATGTACAACAGAATGCCCGGATGCTGCTCGCGTACGGCTTGTACCAGGTAGGCAGAGATTCTCAACGCTGAACTTCCCAGCGCCAGACCAACGGATACCTGACCGATCAGCGCCTCTCCGGCGCAGTTTACCGCGCTGTGGGCCTGTTCACACTGACGCAAAATGGTGGTGGCGTGCATATACAGAATGTTGCCTGCTTCGGTCGGCGTGACGCCACGCTTGCTGCGGATCAACAGTTGCTGTTTCAGCTCCCCTTCCAGCGTCGCCAGTTGCTGACTCAACGCAGGCTGCGCGATGTGCAATACCTCTGCGGCCTGCGTCAGGCTGCCGATATCGACGATTTTCACGAAGTACTTTAAGCGTCTGAGATTCATCACTGCCTCCATCATGCCCTGAAAAGGGTTGCCCCTGAGAATATCGCCAGTTGAATTGGCTATCAGAAAGCAGCAAGAAACGAGCCAATAGAGATGAAATTCTAAACATTAGTCTGACTAATGTCATTACGTACTGATAAGAAAAGAAAAAATACAATGGGCGACCTGAAGTGTCAGGCAGCAATACGTTACTGTGGCCGGCTCTGGTGCACCATCATAATGCAATCTTATGGCTGATTAACGCAGATCGCCTTTAGGTAATGCGGCAAAAAATTCTGCGTGAGAAGGAGCGCGGGTCTGCCGCAGGATCTCTGCTAACGCCTCCAGCGGCGCATCTGACCAGTCAGCCCGCAGATCAATGCTGGCATACTGGCGGTCGCACCAGATTTTTAGCGCCGCAGATTTCAGCCCGCGCCGGTCGCCTCCGGCCTGCGCGCCAGCGTTCATGGCCGCCAGAAGGCGGTCGGCCAGCGGCCGGTTACTCTGCTGGTGATAACTTTCCAGCATGGCAGACAGGGTTTCTGCTCCGGTCAGTAAATTCCCGCCAACCACACACTGCCGACCCGCGATGCTCCCCGCCCAGGCTCCGCAAGCTTCTCCACTCCACTGCGCCATATTACCCTGATTATCGACTATCAATAACTGCCGTCGGGCGGCGTCTGTATCCTGCGCCAGCAGGCTTTTCAGGGTATATGCCGCGCTGGCACCCTGCTGTAACAACGTCAGACCCTGCTCGCCGTAAAGTGGATTGGTCATTGCCTGAGTAGCAATCGCGCCGGTCTGCGCACGCCCGTGTACCACCAATGCGCCTACCGCAGGACCAGCGGTGGCGGTGGCAACCCCCAGCGCACCGGAGTGAGGATCTCGCGCCACGATTGAAAACGTCATAAGTACTCCGTGACAGTCTGGTTAAATTTATACGCATAAATTATTGCAATTCAGTTAATTTATACGCATAAATAATAAACAGGACAACGCCTGATTTATTCTGAGGTTTTCAACATAGCGTTTTATTAAGCGACGAGGTCGATATGCTGCCAGCTTTGCGAAAGTCATTTATGCCACTCTGTCTTTGTCTCTGCGCGCTGTCGTGGCAGGCGCAGGCCAAAACTCCAGCGGATGCGCTGTTGATTGGTCAGGTAGCTGAACCACAGTCGCTGGACCCACAGGTTGCCACCGCAGCCAACGACTCGCGCATTCTGGTGAATGTTTACGACGGGCTGGTGCGTAATGGTGAGGGGAAGTTGGATATTGAACCGGCGCTGGCCACCCGCTGGACAATCAGCCCTGACGGTCTGACCTACCGCTTCCATCTGCGCGAAGGGGTGAAATTTCAGGACGGTACGCCGTTTAATGCCGATGCGGTGAAATTTACCTTTGACCGTATGCTGGATGATAAAAATCCGTGGCATAACACCGGGCCATTCCCGCTGTCGTTTTTCTTCTCATCGATAAAAAATATCGAAACGCCGGACCCAAATACGCTGGTCTTTACGCTGAAAGAGCCTTTCTCACCGTTCCTCTCCAACCTCGCTACGCCGACTGGCCTTATCGTCTCACCAGCGGCGGTGAAAAAATACGGCAAAGAGTTTGGTCGTCATCCGGTCGGCACCGGCGCGTTTAAATTTGCCGAATGGAAAGCCAATCAACGCGTGGTGGTAACAGCCAACGAGGATTACTGGGACGGTATACCGGCGGTGAAAAATGTGGTGTTCCGCCCCATCACCGATGGCAATACACGGGTAGCCGAGATGCTTTCCGGCGGCATTGACGCGATGGTAGAAGTGCCGCCTGACACGGTGAAATTGTTCGAAGAGAAAAGTGACCGTTTCCGCCTGTACCAGACCACCGGCCCACACGTCTGGTACGTGATGCTAAATACGCAAGTGCCCCCCTTCAACGATGTGCGCGTGCGACAGGCCGTAAATTACGCCGTCAATAAACAGTCGCTGGCTGATAATATTTTGCAAGGTTCAGCCGACGTCGCCGACGGGCCGATCCCCCGCGCCTTTAACTGGGCAGCCAATAAACAGGTTGCGCCCTATCCTTATGACCCGGCCAAAGCCCGCGCACTACTGAAAGCCGCCGGAGCCGAAGGGGCAACGCTGACCTTCTACGTCACCGAGGGCGGTTCAGGCATGCTGGATCCCATCCCGATGGCCACCGCCATTCAGGCTGACCTGAAAGCAGTGGGGCTGAATGTGTCGATACAAACCTATGAGTGGAATACCTACCTGTCGAAGGTCAACGCCGGTCTGGATAACCATACCCACATGGCGGAAATGGCCTGGATGACCAACGATCCTGACACTCTGCCGTTCTTGACGCTGCGCACCGATGCCTGGCCGAAAAAAGGCGGCTTTAACTCCGGGTATTACAGTAATCCGCAGGTGGATACTCTGCTGCAACGAGCGCGCATGGCCACCGACACGGCGAGCCGCGCCGCGCTTTACCAGCAGGTGCAGCAGTTGGTGCATGACGATGCACCCTGGATTTTCGTCGCCAACTGGAAACAGAACGCAGTGACTTCCACGCGCATTCAGCACTTTGCACTGCAACCGAATTTCAACCTGTTGCTCAACCGGGTGACCAAACAGTAATCGGAGAGAAATTTATGGGGAGTTACGTGCTTAAAAGGCTACTCTCGACCATTCCGGTGTTTATCGGGCTGTCGCTGATTGTCTTTCTGATTATGGCAATGATCCCGGGAAATCCGGCTCAGGCGCTGCTCGGTGCCTGGGCCACGCCGGAAAACGTCGCGCGGATCAATCAGGAACTGGGACTAAATAAACCGCTGTATCAGCAATATCTGATCTGGGCGGGCAATATTTTGCACGGCGATTTTGGCCGCTCTTACGTGCTTAATCGCCCCGTCATTGATGAAGTAATGGAGCGCTTTGGCGCCACGCTGCTGCTCGGCGGCTGCGCATTGCTGTTAAGCACCGTGCTGGGGCTGCTGGCCGGCATATTCTCCGCCGTCCGCCAGTTTGGCTGGGGCGACCGCATCATTACCTTGCTGGTGCTGCTGGGTATTTCCATGCCGTCGTTTTGGATTGGCCTGTTGATGATCATGCTGTTCGCCGTGCAACTGCAATGGTTCCCCGCTTCCGGTATGTATGCCATTTGGGGCGGTGGCAGCGGGCTCGACTTGCTGCATCATCTGACCTTACCCGCCATTACGCTGGCAATTGTCGCCACCGGCGTCATTGCCCGCCTGACTCGCACTGCAATGCTCGAGGTGCTACGTCAGGACTTTATTCGCACCGCCCGCGCCAAAGGCCTGTCTGAGCGCAAAGTGATCTATAAGCACGCCTTTCGCATGGCGCTGGTATCGGTCATTCCGGTGATCGGCATTCAGGCCGGTTTTGTGCTCGGCGGCGCGGTGTATATCGAGACGGTATTTCAGTGGCCGGGGCTTGGCGCGATGATGGTGAAAGCCGTCGCCACCCGCGACTTGCTGCTGGTACAAGGCGGCGTGCTGGTTGCCGCCGCTGCCTATGTGCTGATCAACCTGTGTGCAGACATTTTGCAGGCGCTCCTCGACCCGAGGTTAAAATCATGAGCCAGAACATCATTACTCCCGCGCCGCGTCATCGGCAGCCTTTGTGGGCACTGCTGCTGGCCAATCGGCTGGCCACACTCGGCCTGACCCTGCTGGTGCTGGCGGTTGCCGCCGCCCTCGCCGCTCCGCTGCTGCCGTTACCAGACCCTGACGCCACTGACCTGCTCAACCGACTTCTGCCGCCGTTTTCGACCGGACACTGGCTCGGCACAGACCCACTTGGCCGCGACATGCTCTCCCGCCTGCTGTGGGGCACCCGTGTGTCGCTGGCAGTGGGCGTGTGCGCCACGCTGCTGGCCGCCCTGTTCGGTACGCTGATTGGTCTGGTCGCCGGATATGCCGGAGGTAAAACCGACAGCCTGCTGATGCGTCTGATCGATATGCTGATGGCCTTCCCTTACATATTGCTGGCGCTGGTGATCGTCGCCGTTCTGGGCCCCGGCCTGCTCAATGCGCTGTACGCCATTGCAGTGGTCAATATTCCTTTCTTCGCCCGTAATATTCGCGGTCTGACCGTCGGCCTGCGCCAGCGCGATTTTATTCAGGCGGCCCGGCTGTCGGGCAAAAATCATCTGCAGATCTTGCTGACCGAAGTCCTGCCCAACGTGATGCCCGTCGTGGTAGTCACCATGTCGACCACCGTCGGCTGGATGATTTTAGAGACCGCCGGTCTATCATTCCTTGGCCTGGGAACCCAGCCGCCCAACGCAGATTTAGGCTCGATGCTCGGTCAGGGACGGGCACAGATGTTCAGCGCGCCGCACGTTTCCATCGTGCCGGGATTGATGATCTTCATTCTTGTCATGAGCTTTAATCTGCTGGGTGACGGCGTGCGCGACTTACTCGATCCACGGCTGAAATCTGGCGTTCTATTACGCGGTAAAGCCGTCAGCACCGTCAACCGCGACAGCATCCCATCTGCCGTACAGGGCAACAATGCGCTGTTGGAAGTGGTCAATCTGCAGGTGAATTTCCGCTCAGGACATCAATCCGTCGCGGCGGTAAAAAGCGTGAGTTTTCACGTCGCCAAGGGAGAGTGTCTGGGCCTGATTGGCGAGAGCGGCTCAGGGAAAAGCGTCACCGCACTGTCGGTGATGGGGCTGGTGTCTTCACCGCCGGGGGAAATTAACGGTGGTGCAATTTACGTCGGCGGAGAAGAGATGCTGTCGTTAACACAAAGCCAGCTGCAACGGCGTCGTGGCGCACGGGTGGCCTACATTTTCCAGGATCCATTGACGACCCTGCACCCGCAGTTCAGCATTGGTGCGCAGATCATTGAAGCCATTCAGGCCCATCAGCCATTGTCGAAGCGGCTGGCTAAAGAGAAAGCTCTGGCGCTGCTCGACAGCGTGGGAATTGATGAAGCGGTGGCTCGTTTCGACGCCTTCCCGCATCAGCTTTCTGGCGGCCAGCGTCAACGTGTAGGCATTGCGATGGCACTGGCCAATGACCCGGAAATCATCATCGCCGATGAGCCGACTACCGCGCTGGATGTCACGGTGCAGGCGCGGATCCTTGAACTACTGCAACAGTTGCGTCGCGAACGTGGCCTGACATTGCTGTTCATCACCCATGATTTTGGTGTGATCGCCCAAATTTGTGACCGCGTGGCCGTGATGCGTAACGGCGAAATTGTTGAAAGCGGAGAAACCCGTTCGGTGCTGCGAGATCCGCAACATGATTACACCCGCAGACTGATTGCCAGCGTGCCGAAGCTCGGCCAGGGGCGCGATTTCCTCAAACAGGTCGGCGAACTGTATGCCACCTCAACACCACAGCCGGAGGCAATATGAACAACGTGATTGAAGTCGACGGACTGGTGAAAACCTTCGGTAGTTCCTCCGGCTGGTTCTCCGGTCGTAAAACACAGGTTGAAGCAGTAAAAGGCATTTCTCTGCATCTCACCGAAGGGGAAACCCTGGCGGTCGTCGGTGAAAGCGGCTCAGGGAAAAGTACGCTGGCGCGGATGCTGGTCGGTCTGGAACGTCCGACGTCCGGCACGATTAAACTGATGGGTGAAGCGATGTCGGCACATGCTAAACGTGGTGATAAAGCCTTCGGTCAGATGATTCAGTATGTTTTTCAGGATCCGGTGGCCTCGCTCAACCCGCGAAAAACCATCGCAGATACACTGGACGTGCCGCTGCGTTATTTATGCGGCTACCCCGCCGCCCGGCGTAAAGCGCGTATGCTGGAATTGATGGAGGCAGTGCAGATGCCTGCCGACGCGCTCAGCGGTTATCCGCATGAGTTTTCCGGCGGTCAGGCCCAGCGGTTGGCGATTGCCCGCGCACTGGCAGCTGAGGCCCGTATTCTGGTCCTCGACGAGCCGGTCAGTGCGTTAGATGTCTCGGTACAGGCGCAAGTTTTGTTATTACTCGACCAGTTGAAACGCGAGTTCGGTCTGTCGTATCTGTTTATTAGCCATGATTTAGCGGTGGTGGAGTCCATTGCCGATCGTGTGGCGGTGATGTATCACGGCGATTTGGTAGAATGCGCGGACAATGACCAACTGTTCAACGCACCACAGCATGACTACACGCAACGTCTGCTGGCCAGCGCGCCACAGGTTTTGAGCAGATGAGGGAATCCATGAAGGGATTTATGAGCACTGAGACGACACACCAACAGGAACCGGTACGCCGCAAGCGTACCGATGAGATTGTCGATGCTATCAAAGAGAGCATCATCAGCGAGAATCTGCTGCCGGGTGACCGTCTGCCGCAGGAGAAAGACCTGATAACCCGTTATGCCGCAGGCAAAGGCACGGTGCGTGAAGCGCTGAAATCCCTTGAGGTTCAGGGTTTAATACGCACTAAAACCGGCCCCGGTGGCGGTGCGTTTATTGATTCAATGACCGAATCGCGCGCCATGAGTTTGCTGTCCAATTATCTGTTTACCCGTCAGCTTTCCATCAGCAATATCTACGCCCTGCGTAAAGCGCTGGAGCCTCTGGTGGCGGTCAGCGCCATCGGTAATATTGACGCCAAAGGCTTTGAGCAGTTGCATCAGCTGATTGCCGTCTACGATCATGAACCCGCTGACGAAGCGGAACGCTGGGAACAGCGCATGGCAGAATTGGATTTTCACGGCGTCGTCGCCAGTTATTCTGACAACGTGTTGCTGGCATTTATCTGCCATTTCCTGCAACGCTTACTCAAAGATCTGGCCGTTTGCAAAGATATTTACCAGCGCCCTGAGCCGGTGGCGCGCAGCGTCGGTATTGATTATCAATATCGCCTGATCGACGCCATGCGCCGCCAGGACGCTGCCGCCGTTCAACAGATCATGACCGAACACATGCAGCACGCCGAAGACGCCATGCTGGGGCTTGAAGCCACGCTTGAGGAACGTTTTTTGAGCGACCGGTCTGAGTGACGCGTATTCAGATACCTGTTTCGGCTCATTTCTCAACAACTTGGCTAAAGTGCGAGCAAACGAGCATAAATATGCAGATGGCCCTTTGACATGCCTGCGGGCAATCGCTATTATTCGCCCCGTTCAAACAATTCCTCTGTAGTTCAGTTGGTAGAACGGCGGACTGTTAATCCGTATGTCACTGGTTCGAGTCCAGTCTGAGGAGCCAAATTAGAAAAGCCCGCTTAAGGAAACTTAAACGGGCTTTTTGTTTTTCAAGATGGCGCACGCGCCAGATAAATTTAAGAAAGTTGTCTATCTTTGATAAAGAGATTCACTTATACAACCTTCATATTTACCCTTTCCAGCTTAGCCACTGTGCCCCTGCACCATCAGCCTAATACTTTCTTAACACAGCCTTTAAACACCCGAACGCCAATTTCCAGCGCGTCGAGGTCAAAACGCATTTCGGGGTGGTGCAGGCCGGGTGTCAGGTTGGCCCCTAATCCCCAGAACCCGGTTTTTACCCCGGGACGTTGGCGAGGATAGTGAAAGAAGTCTTCACAGCCCGGCGTAAACTTGGGTTCGGTCAGTCCTTCGGCGCCCAACACCTCGACAATAGACTCGGCAATGAGCGCAGTGACTTCATCGTCAATAATGGCCGCATGCATCTCTTTCATCACGGTGATTTTTGCCGTAGCGCCAATTGCCGCCACGCTGTGGGTGATCGCGTTAATGACTTTGGCTTTCAACTCATCCATCGGCTCGTTGAACTGTGAACGCAGGTCCCAGCACACGCGTGCCTCAGACGGCACCGAGTTGGTTACCCCGGCATCGCACAGCATACGCGTGGCCTTAACACTCCAGGTAAGATCGGGGGCTAAGTGAATCGTGTTGACCGCCTGGACGGCGGCGACGGCGGCATCCAGCGCATTAATACCCAAATGCGGGCGCGCGGCATGTGCGGGTGATCCAGCGATCACCGCTTCAACCGTAGCGCCCGCAGAATAGAACATGGCAGGCACTGCTTTGCCCATCGGGCACTCTTCCAGCGGGCGAACGTGGAAGCCCAGCAGCATATCTACGTCGTCCAGTACTCCACCTTCCACCATGGCCAATGCGCCCGTACCGAGCTCTTCAGCAGGTTGGAACAGAATTTTCAGACGCCCTTTTTTGACTACGCCCTCGTTAATCACCTCCTGCGCGGTGGCAAGCACCACCGAAGAGTGACCGTCGTGACCGCAGGTGTGACGGGCTACCAGCTGGCCGTCAATGATGTGTCCGAGTGCGTCCATGTCGGCACGCAGCGCCATCACCGGCCCCGGCTTGCCGCTGTCGAATTCGGCGACAATACCGGTGGTGCCGTTTACGTTGCGCGTGACCTTGAAACCAGCTGTTTCCAGCGCGGCGGCAATGTAGGCTGAGGTTTTGAATTCAACAAATCCCAGCTCGGGGATTTGGTGCAAATGTTGATAGTGTTCCAGCGTTTTAGCCACGAGAGAATCTCCTGTGAAAATATTAGTCAGTGCATACCAGAGAAAACGATCGGATCATCAGGAGATAATTCGCATCACAATCATGGCAATAATCGAATTCAAAATACTGGTTAGCATCAGCAGCGGCCAGTACTTTTTCGGCACATCTGCCACGCCCAGCAGGCGCCCCATATACTGCAACTGCGAGCCCATAAGGAAGATCGCCGGAGCCAGAATAGTGATCTGTGCGGCGTCTAGCGTGCCCTTGGTCAACAGACTGATCGCCACGCCGGTGCCGGCTGATGAAGAGAGCCAGGCCGTCAGCAAGACGGTAATCGCTTCACCCGGAAGGCCCAACAGGCCCATTAATGGGGCAAAAAGATGACCAATGAAATTCATCACGCCCAGCAAGTTAAGGATTTCGGCAATAACATAAGCCATGACCACATTAGGCATCAGGTTATTGATGGCGATATTAAAACCCTTACGCGCTCCAACAACAAAAATATCGAACGGATTATTTGAAACCTTGGCAGTATTACTCATTGTCGAAATCTCTTTTATAAACAGTATTCAGTATAAAGCGGACAAATACCGCACCTACGAATTTCATCACCAGCATCAATACCAGAGGAATAATTACCGGAAGTGTTAATGATGCGAACATGGCAGAACCGATAGAGAAATAGTTATTAATCAAACCGGCACCGGAGTACTGCCAGGCGCCCATAATAACTACGTCTTTGCGGGTAATACGTTTACTGTCGTAAAGCTCTTTACTCAGTGCCGCACCGGCATCGGTGCTTTGCAAATCGGTGATTAACGCCAAACCAGTATGGCCGGGAATGCCCAGGATCGGCTTGAGCAGCGGTGTCAGTAGTCGATGAGCTGCACGAATTGCGCCGTAGTGGGTGAAAATTTCCAGCAGGCCAAGTGCCAGCATAACCGTTGGCACCAGAGAGAGCGCGAACAGAAACCCGGCTTTGGCGCTGAGTCCACCCGAACCGACGAAGGTGTTGGTCGCCGGAGTGTTCATCGTCCCAAAAGTGCCACCGAGCGTTGTAAAGTCAAACGCGCCTAGCCAGGCCATCCCATTCACTTTCAAAAAAGCGCCGGAGAACATCAAGATAACGGCGATCAGGGCAATATATGCACCTTTACTTACTTTCCACTCATCGGCTTCTTCGGCCGGTTTATCTGCGGATATTGGTTTTTCACTCATGGAATTTCCCTTCTAAGGTGTCAATTATAATTACAACGCCTGTCAGTGTTTTATTAAGCGAATGGGTGAACCAAGAACCTACAAATAATTAACATATCAGCCCACCCATTATTCACTTATATAAAATAAGGCAGGATCCGTGCCAATATTCCTAAAATAGAAAAATAATATCGGCAGCGCAATTTTGGTGACTTTAAAGGAAATAATGCCAAAAAATAGCGCAATAATGAAAAGTAATTAAAAGCACAAAACCCGCCCTTAATTAAATAAGGGCGGTGCTCATTAGCAGACTTGATGACATTATAATTCAATCAGTCCAATGCACTATTTTTAACCTTTCGCACCACAATGGCGCACCAACGTGGGAAAAGGATTAGATTAAGGTTTCATCATGCGTTGCGCCCTGCTTCACCAAGAATAATTTCGGCCAGTAGCGCAGCCCGCAGCGGGATATCTTCAACAATAATATGCTCATCACGGGCGTGAATACCTGACCCGGTTGCCCCCAGACCGTCGAGTGTGGCAATGCCCATCGCCGAGGTAAAATTACCGTCGCTCCCACCGCCCACCGCTTTGCCCTCAAGGCTAATGCACAGGCGTTGCGCTGCCCGCTGCGCCTGTTCGAAAAGTGCCAGATTTTGTAACGTCTGTTCCATTGGAGGACGCAACATACCGCCAGTGACAATCACTTCTGCGCCAGCAAGATGCGGCTTGCAGGCTATGATCGCTGCTTCTACGCGCATCGCTTCGGCCATATTGGTGACGCGCAGGTCGACACCCAACAGCGCGCCGTCGGCTACGACGTTAATTTTGCTCCCGCCTTTTGCCACGCCAACGTTCACGGTCGTGCCCGCTTGCGGCGCATTCAGACCATGGAGATAGAGGATCTGGTGGGCCATCTCCTGAATGGCACTGATCCCCTCTTGCGGATTGTTGCCTGCGTGAGCGGCGCGACCGGTAATACGGACCTCGAAACGCCCCGAGCCTTTACGGGCAATTTTGGCCTCAAAGGTACCCGCAACGGCAGGTTCGGCGACTAACACACGCGAAGATCCTTCCGCCTGTTGCTCAATCCACTGACGAGAGCTCGGACTGCCGAGTTCCTCATCTGACGGACAAATCAGGCGAATGCTGTGTTGCGCCAGACCACCGGTTTGCATCAGTGCGCGAACTGCCCAGACAGACTGAATCAGACCGGCTTTCATATCCAGTACGCCCGGCCCGTAAAGTCTGCCGTCCTGTTCGTACATCGGGATCTCATCAATCTCCCAGACGGTATCAAAATGCCCAAGAATACTGGTGACTTGCGGACCCTTGCCGATGCAGAACAAGAGATGATTGCCCAACGTCGTCTGCGGGCATACCTGCGCCGCCACGCCGAGGCGCTCGAGAACGATGCTTTGTAAAACCTCACCACACAGATCTGTGGCCTGTTTGTTCAACGAAGGCGACTGTGCCTGCACCAGCCGTTTAATGTCGCTGAGGATAAGCGACGCATGCTGTTGCAGATAATCGTATGCGGTTTGCATAAAGGTTCCTGATGTTAGCGACTGTTCAGAGGTCTGCTTTGATTATCACTAACCTATCGCCCTCTATAAATATCATTTCAATGACGATATTGTTGACCTGTGAGCAACACTGATGAGCAGCCCAAATGAGCCAACTGTTTCATGAAAAACAAATCAGCTATCTGTACGAAGTGGGAATTCAGGGCGGGATTCGACGCGCGGCGGATATTCTGGGCATCAATGCCTCGGTGATCAGTCGGCAGATTTCTCTGCTTGAACGTACCCTGCAACTGCCGCTGCTTGAGCGCAAGGGCCGCACGGTGGTGTTAACGGAGGCAGGCAAGCTGTTGGCCGACGATTTCTTTGAGAGTCGTGAGCGACGTACCCGACTTGAACGTCATCTGAAAGATCTGCGCTACATGAAAGGTGGCGCGATCACCATTCGGGTCGGGGCTGGACTGGTGGATACCTTCGTTGAGTATGTGCTGAAAAAATTCGCTGCCTCTTACCCCCACGTTTTTGTCGAAATTGTGGCGGGCAATATGCAAGAGACATTAGCGTCCATCGTTCAGGGTGAAGCCGATATGGCGCTGGCTTTTGGGCCGATTGGCAATCCAGAATTAAAGCGGCACAGCTTTCCTTGGGGGCCAATCTGCGCGGTGGTTAATCCGCAGCATCCGATAGCCCACTTAAAGCGCGTCACCATTGAAGAGTTGAGCAAGCACCGGCTTATCTCGCTGAGTGAAACCTTTGGGCTACAGCGCCACATGAACGCCATGTTCCAAAGTCAGGGTTATCTTTTCACTCCCGCGTATCGCTGCAATTTGTTCTCCACGGCCATGAGTCTGAGTATTTCAGGAATGGGTATTTCGTTTATGAGCGCCCAGGCGGCAGGCGAAAGGATCGAGCACAACATTCTGGTCGCGGTGCCTGTCGACCATCCGATTGCTACCGAAGCCCAGTGCCACCTGTTGCGAAACTCTGACCGTCGATTTAGCCCGGCAGCGCATCACTTGTGGCAACTTTTATTGAATTTTTTTCAGCAGAAAGGAGAGTAACAAGCCATCAAGATTAATTGGTATTTTCGATATGCTGAGTCAGTAACGTACGTAAGGGAACGCTGCTTTTGACGATCGGAGATTTAATCACGATGTAGCTAAAATACTTGTCGATACCAATATTCTTATCCAGTAACGATTCAATGACTTCCTGATAGTGTTCAATACTGCGAGTGATAAATCGCAGCAGATAGTCATAACCGCCGGTAATGAGATGACACTCAATAAGCTCGTCGTATTCGCGGATGCAGTTCTCAAATTTTGAGAACTCTTCGCGACGATGCCCTTGTAGTGTGACCTCGGTAAACACGGTCACTGATCCCGTTATTTTAGGGAGATTAACGTGCGCTTCATAGCCGGTAATATACCCTGCACTTTCCAGACGTTTGACTCGCTGCAAGCATGGGCTTGGTGACAGTCCCACCGCATCTGCCAGGTTAACGTTGCTGATGCGACCGTCTTTTTGTAACTGAACCAGTATATTGATGTCGATGCGATCAAGTTTTAAAAAGCCGTTCATAGCACCTCAATGTCGTCTTGAGCGTCGACTCGCAATAAAGAGCAGGTTTTCTCTCTGCGTCTCATTCGACCCTGAAACCACCGATAATCCATCATGAGTACGAAGGATGTGCCACCAAAATAATTGGCTACAACCTAGATATATCACGGTTATATGGATGAACACCAGAGCCCAACGCAGAGTGTTTTATGCCTACTCTATAGGTAAACCACATGAAATTATTAGAAAAAATCAGCCCAGACGACCCGTTCCACGCGCCAGTGCGATATCAAAGATATGCATTGCCTCTTCTAACTGCGCGTCAGTGGTGACCAGTGGAGCAAGGAAACGAATGGTGTTGCGATAAAGACCGCATTTGATCAGCAATAAACCGGCATCACAGGCGCAGTGAAGGATCTTCTCCGTGAGTGCCGCATCGGGTTTACCGGTGTCATAATCTACGATTTCGACCGCCTGCATAAAGCCGACCCCTCGCACGTCACCGATGCAGGCATATTTATCCGCCAGTTGGCGCAGACGAGCTTCCAACAGCTGTCCTAATACGGCCGATCGCTCAAGCAGGCGTTCATTTTCCAGTACGTCGAGCACGGCCAGTGCCGCTGCACAGGCCAGTGCGTTGCCGCCGTAAGTACCGCCCAGACCGCCAGGGGTCGGTGAGTCCATGATTTCAGCTTTACCCACCACGCCAGAGATAGGCAAACCACCACCGAGGCTTTTCGCGACGGTGATCAGGTCAGGCGTGATGTCTGAATGCTGGAAGCCAAACATTTTCCCAGTACGGCCAAAGCCGGTTTGCACTTCGTCACAGATCAGTAAAATACCGTGTTTGTGGGTCAAATTTCGCAGTGCCTGCATAAAAGCTTTAGGCGCTGGCAGGAAACCGCCATCGCCCTGCACCGGTTCGATCAGGATAGCGGCCACGCGTTCGGGCAGCGTTTGCGTCGCGAATAGTGTATCCAGCGCGTTAAGTGAGTCCTCTGGGCTGATGCCGTGGAACGCATTCGGATAAGGAATACGGTAAATATCACCGGGGAAAGGTCCAAAGTTCTGCTTATAAGGCTGGCTCATTCCGGTCAGTGCGCAGCCTAATAACGTTCGTCCATGGAATGCACCATCAAATACAATGATGCCGGAACGATGAGTATAAGAGCGTGCTATTTTAACCGCGTTTTCAACCGCCTCTGCACCTGAGGTGAAAAACACTGACTTATAATGCGCACCTTTACCAACCACTTTATTTAAACGTTTTGCCAGCTCAATATACGGAGGGTAAGCCACGACCTGAAAACAGGCGTGAGAGACATTGTCTAACTGGCGCTGTACGGCTTTAACCACCTCAGGATGATTATGCCCAACGTTTAATACACCAATGCCACCCACAAAGTCGAGATAGCGACGACCTTCGTCACTCCATACTTCCGAGCCTTTCGCTTTTACCACCACCAGACTGTGCGCAGTAACGACGCCGCGCGGCACATTTTGTTCACGCAGCGCAAGCCAGTCGATATCATCTTCAGTCACGGGTTGTGTATTCAGTACATTGTGCATGGTTTGCCTCATCCGGTTAATTCGGGCGCTGTCAGAATTTGATTCAGTATCTCAATACAGGGTTTTATTTCGTGCCGTAATGCCGGTTAAGAAAAAATATCATGCGGTAGTTAGGTATTAACAACGCAGCATTTTCTTTCATCCCATTGGGACTTGAATTAAAAGTTGAAATTAAAAAGAAACCGCTAATTGAATTCGCACCACACTCGCAAACCACGCTATCCCGTCAGGGATAATACGGTTATTAAAGTCATAGGCAGGATGATGTAAGGGGGCCAGCGGTTTTGTATTGCCCTCGCCCTGTCCAAGCCACAGATAGGCACCCGGTTTTTGCTGCAGCATAAAAGAGAAGTCTTCCGAAGTCAGTGCGGGCTTCGGGGCTACGCTGGCATCAAGACCTGCATTTATAGCCGCTTGCAAGGCAATTTCAGCCTCGTCGGGGGTATTCACTGTTGCCGGGTAATAACGATGGTATTTTACTTCAGCCTTCAGGCCGTGTGCGGCGGAAACGTGCTCGGACATGCGTCTCAGGCTGGCCTCGATAATGTCCTGCGCACGGAGATCGAAACTGCGCACCGTGCCGGTAATATGCGCCTCGGCCGGGATCATGTTGTGCGAAAATCCGCCGTGCACCTGCGTGACGGTTAACAACGCCGGATCGGTTGGATCAATGCAGCGTGCAACAATGGTATTCAGTTGAACCACCAGTTCGCTGGTGGCCAGCATCGTATCGGCAGAAAGGTGTGGCTGAGCGGCATGTCCACCGCCGCCATAAACGCGGATATCGAAGCGGTCGGCCGCCGCCATAATGGGGCCCGGACGGGTTTGCGCCACGCCCTGTGCCAGCTCAGGCCAATTGTGTACCGCGAAAATGCTGTCGCAAGGGAAACGAGTAAACAGGCCGTCATCAATCATCGCCTTCGCCCCCGCCAGCCCCTCTTCGGCCGGTTGGAAGATGAAGTTCACCGTACCGTCAAAATCGACACTATTTGACAGCAGCCACGCGGCGCCAAGCAGCATCGTGGTGTGACCGTCGTGGCCGCAGGCGTGCATCACGCCATGATGTTTGCTGACATACTCTGGCGAACCCTGCTCGATGATCGGTAACGCATCCATATCCGTGCGCAGCCCAACACTTCTATCGCTGCTGCCCTTACGCAGCACGCCCACCACGCCGGTTTTACCGATGCCCTCATGCACTTCGAGTCCCAGCTCGCGAAGAAACTCCGCCACCACTTTCGCGGTGCGGTGTTCATTAAAACCCAGCTCCGGGTGCGCGTGAAGATCGTGGCGTAGCGCAATCAGGCGCGGAAGAATGTCATTGATTAGCGGTTGATTGATTAATGACTCATCGCCACTGACGGCAATATTGCTCATATTAATATCCCTTTGTTCTACCAATTTCACCATACTGACCGCGTATCGGGTCGGATTTATACCGTAGAGTGGTCACGTGAGTGCTTAACCCATCGCCTGACTCATCAACGAAAAATTACGCCATCCTGATGGCGAGACCAACGGCCCACCGTTTTTATACATGGTCGTTGGCCGGTCGATGCACGGCAGGCCCAGTTCTTCAAGCCACTCGCTCAAACCTGATGTTGACTCCACGTCGAGACGGACAAATTTACCGGCACTCCCACTCAGCAACTGCGCGACCAGCCGTTTAGCATCGTCGAGGCTATCGGCAATCACCGGGCCTATCGTATGGCCGCGACCAAACTTGCGCAGCATGCTAAACCCAGCTGGCTGACCGTTGCGCGTCAGCATCAGCGTTTTTTCGATATGCGTCAGGTTTGCAGCGTCGAGCAGTGCCTGATACAGCACTGGCCGCTGCATGCCGCTCGAGAGCCGGTCGAGTTCAGTCAGGGTGGTGGCATCCTCCGCGATTAATGGCCGAAACTGGCAATCGTCTGACAGCGTCGGCGCGGCAATGACCGGCAGTTCAGGGTTTTGGTGCTGGCAGACGCCACCGGTGGTCACAAACCCTAACTTTTCGTAGAGCGGTTTGCCTTCCGGTGTCGCGTGCAGGCGAACTGTCATGCCTTCAAGCTGTGCCAGGACAGCGTTCAGTAGCGCTTTGCCTACCCCGCGGCCCTGGCAGTCAGGACTGACAATCACCAACCCCAGCGTGGAGTATGTACTGCCCCATTGCCAGTAAAGCGCACTGCCAATCACTTTACCGGCGGACTCAGCCACCCACCCTTTTCCGCATTGAAAAGCCAGTTCCCAGTCTTCCAAACGATGAGGCCAGGCAACCGCCTGAGAGAGAGCATGACAGGCCGGGAGATCGGTTGACGTCATCTCACGCAACCGGATTTGAGATGCGCCCTGCGGCGTCGTTTGAATAGTATGTTCAGTCATTTACATCATTCCCGGTTTTTTGATATCACTGCCGTCACTAAAACGGCTATAGCGGAAAGGTGTCGGGTCCACAACCGGTGTTCTGCCGGTGACCAGATCAGACATCAGGCTACCCGCACCCGGCCCAATACCAAAACCGTGACCGCTGTAACCGGCAGAAATAAACAGCCCCGGCAGCTTCCCGACCTCAGAAATGACTGGCACGGCGTCGGGCGTGCTGTCGATCATGCCGCCCCACGACTGCACCACTTTTACCGCACCCAGTTCGGGATATTCACGCCGCATGGCGTCAATGCCTTCTTGCACCATCGCATGGTCCGGCTCGGGGTCGAGTATGCGCATTTTTTCAAACGGCGAGCGGGCATCAAATTGCCATTTCCCCAAAGCCTCCGGTCCTTCAAAGAACGCGCCAGGGCTAAAATGAACATGGAGATTTTTACGACGCGCCAGGAAGGTAGGGTAAAACTTTTTAGCATAGCGTAAGCCCTGTGGACCGACATCCAATCGCCCTCTTCCCGAGATTGACAACGTATAGCTGCCGTCAAGCTGCGGACGACAGGCAAAACTTTCGGTGTAGAGCGGCATCTTGATCACTTGCTCGACAGGCGCAGTGCGCATCGCGGTGCCGATCACGTTCCCCAGCGGCAAATCGATGCCGTGGCGGCGGCAAAACATTGAGCTCCATGCTCCTCCGGCACAGACCACCGAGCTGGTGCGGATTAATCCGCGCTCGGTCCACACCCCGCTCACACGCCCCGCCGATACGTCGAGTCCGCGCACGGCACAGTACTGAAACACCAAAGCGCCCAGTTTTTGTGCGGCAATGGCCAATCCCGGCGCAGCCAGCGAGGGTTCTGCGTGACCGTCGGTCGGCGAATATACGCCGCCTAACCAGTCGGATATGCTGCCTGCGGTGAGTTCTTTAGCCCGTGCGGCGGTAAGGATTTCGCTGTGCATGCCGTAGTTTTTCGCCATCTGCCCCCATTTTTCCCACGCATCGATCTCTTCCTGCTTTTTGGTGGCGTATACCAGACCGGTATTGCGAAAACCCAGCTCTTCTCCGGTCTCCTCCTTCAGCGCTTTCCAGCGCTGAAGGGCGTGGATTGACAGCGGCAGTTCGCGCTCGTCGCGGTTTTGTTGACGACACCAGCCCCAATTGCGGCTGGACTGTTCAGCCCCAATCAGCCCCTTTTCCAGCAGAACCACTGAGACCCCTTTACGCGCCAGCTCGTAGGCGGTGGCCACACCGGCAATGCCTCCACCAATGACCACCACATCAACCGCGTCGGGAAAGAGATGACTGTCTTGTACAAATCTAATCGGTGCTGGCATCGACTGTTTTTCCTTATTGAAACGTATTACCTAATGCTTATTTAACTGAATGAATTTATAAAAAAATCATTCCATTTTTGGCAGTTCAACCACGCCACTGTCCTGCTCGTCAAGCCATCCCTGACGGAGTTCAGGCACGGCGCGTTTAAGCTTTTCGTAGTAAAGATGGCTGGTGGGCTTGTCAAAATCGGTACGGCTGACCTGAGTGACCATTTTTCCATTATTGACGACAATAATGTCGTCGCAAATGGAACGTACGGCATGAAGGTCATGGCTGATAAACAGAAACGAAACCTTCAGTTCGCGACGCAGTTCGGAGATTAAATCCAGTACGGCGGCGGCGACCACCGAATCAAGCGCCGACGTCACTTCATCACACAGGATAAGGTCAGGTTCCGCCGCCAGCGCTCGCGCCAGATTGACGCGCTGCTTCTGCCCACCGGACAATGCGCCCGGCTTACGATGCAAAATACTGTGTGGCAGACGTACGAGATCCAGAAGCTGTTTAAGCCGTGCATCAAGCGCTATGCCCTGAAGTCCGTGGAAAAACACCAACGGACGTTTCAAAATGGTAGCAATAGTCTGGCTTGGGTTAAGCGCTGTATCGGCCATCTGAAACACAAACTGTACGCGGCGTAGTTCGTCGAGGGTGCGAGCCGACATATTGCCAGCCAGATAGCTTCCGTTAAACAAGATATAACCATGGCTCGGCGCAATCATGCCCGCAATCGCGCTCGCCAGCGTAGTTTTACCCGATCCCGACTCGCCAATAATGCCAATAGCCTGTCCCGGATAGAGTTTGAAATTGATATCCTGCAGGATACTGATTTTGGGTTTGCCGTTCTCGTCGGGCGGACCATATCCGGCGGCCAGTTCGCGCACTTCAAGTAGGCAATTCACCGGTGCATCTTCAGGTTGCCACGGGCTGTTGCGCGGTTTGTGTTGCGCGGCGTCGAGCAGGCTACGGGTATAGGCTGAGGCGGGCCGCTGCAGTAAATCTTCAGTGGTACCGTATTCCGCTACTTGCCCTTTCAGCAGCACCAGGATCTTGTCGGCCATCTGCGCAACTACCGCCAGGTCATGGCTAACGTAAATCGCCGTGGTACCACGCTGCTTCACCACGCGGCGGAAAGTCTTTAACACTTCAAGCTGGGTGGTGACGTCAAGCGCCGTAGTTGGTTCATCGAGAATAACCACCTCTGGGTCGCCAATCAGTGCCATTGCCGCCATCACACGCTGCAGCTGACCGCCAGAAACCTGATGCGGATAACGCTTGCCGATAGTTTCTGGCGAAGGCAGTGCCAGCTCGCGGAAAAGTTCCACCGCCTTTTTCTCAGCCTCAGCGCGCTTCATGGTACCGTGGATCAATACCGGCTCCACCACCTGCTCCATCAGCGTCATCGCCGGGTTAAACGACGCCGCCGCACTCTGCGCAATATACGATACGGCAGAACCCCGAAACTGGCTCAGTTGGCGTGCAGAAAGCTGAGTGACGTCAGTTCCTGCCAGTTGAATATTGCCTCCACTAATGCGGCAACCGTGACGGGCGTAGCCCATCAACGCCAGCGCAATGGTGGTTTTGCCGGAGCCGGACTCACCAATGAGTGCCAGTACCTCACCCTTTTTCACCTCAAAGCTGATGTCTGAAACCAACACGATCGGCTCGTCACCGTCGTTGATGGCCTGCACCTCGAGATGGTTAACACTGACGACAACCGATGTGCCCGACTGCGTTTCTGGTGTCAATTCCCTACCACCTGACGGTAAATTCATTGAAGCTGTATTCATGCCGCCCCCTCTTCCAGTTCATGACTAATGGCACGACGTGATTGCAGGCTGTCGATGAACAGGTTCACACCAATGGTCAGGCTGGCAATCGCCAGGGCCGGCACCAGCACCGCTGGCGAGCCATCAAACAGTGCCTGTAGATTTTCATGCACCAGGGTTCCCCAATCGGCGTAAGGCGGTTGCACCCCCAGTCCCAGAAAACTCAGACCACTCAATAACAGCACGATGTAAACAAAGCGCAGGCCAAAGTCAGTGAGCATCGGGTGCAGCATGTTGGGCAGCACGTCGGTCAGAGCAATATAAAGTTTACTTTCTCCGCGCAAATGCGCCGCCTGCACGTAGTCCATTGAACGTAAATTGGAGGCCATCGCGTAGGCAATGCGGTACGCGCCCGGCCAGTAGGTGATGATCGCAGTGAGGGTAAGCATCGGCAGTGAAGAGCCAAATACCGCCACCATCAGCAGCGCCATAATTTTACCCGGCATGATCAGCAATGCGTCGTTGATGCGGCCCAGTAACTCTTCCAGCCACTTGCCCGACATCGCGGCCAACAGGGCTAATAGCGTACCGCAGACGCTGGCGAGAACGGCGGCGGAGAGCGCCAGACCAATCGAATAGCGCGCACCGTAAAGCACACGGGTCAACATGTCGCGCCCGAGGTAGTCGGTGCCGAGCAGAAACGCGCGGCTAAACCCTTCATTGATACCGCCACCGGCGATATCCTCAACGCGGTAAGGCGCAAGCCAGCCGCCAAATATCGCCATGCACAGCCAAAATAACGTAATGGCCAGACCCACGTGGCCGGTAGTGGATAACGAGCGCCAGAAGTTCAGTGTCGTTTTTAACACCATGACTGTTTTACGCATCACTGAGTCCTCTGTAGAGAATCGCTTATTGTTTCAGCTTGGGATTAAAAGCAATGGTGGCAATATCAGCCAGCAGCAACAACACCAGATAGCAGGTGCTGAACAGCATCACGCACAGTTGCACAATAGGCAGGTCGCGGTTGCTCACCGCATCAACCATCTGACTGGCAAGTCCCGGATAGCTGAAAATGGTTTCGATAATAATCACGCCGCCAAAAAGATAGGACAGGCTGAGCGAAATGGCGTTGGCAATCGGGCCCACGGCATTGGGCAGCGCATGGCGCAGTACGGCACGCAGTGGCCGCACCCCCTTGAGCAGAGTCATTTCAAGGTAGGGGCTGTCGAGCTGATTAATGATGGCTGAGCGGGTCATGCGGGCCATCTGCGCCACCAGCACACAGCATAAGGTGAACACCGGCAGCGCATAGGCGCGCAGGTAGCCGAGAAAATCCTGGTCGGCTGAGCCAAGCGACATCGCCGGGAACCAGTGCAGGTGGACGGCAAACACCATGACGGCAACGGTAGCGACCAAAAACTCGGGCACTGCCACCACCGACATGGTGCCAACAACCAATATCCGATCAATCAGCGAACCCCGTTTCATCGCCGCCGTCATGCCGATAATCACCGCCAGCGGCACTGACACCAGTGTCGTGATGCCCGCCAGTTCAAAGGTGGCGGGAATACGCTGGGCAACCAGTTTGGTTACCGGCATATTGTTGGCAAAGGACGTACCAAAATCGCCGTGCAGCATACCGCCGAGCCATGCAAAATAGCGCGCCCAAATCGGCAGATTCAGACCAAGCTGATCGCGTAACGCAGCCACCGTTTCCGGCGTAGCTGCTTGCCCCAGCAGTTGCTGGGCTGCATCGCCTGGCAGCATGCTGGTGATGATAAACACCAGCGCCGAGACGATAAACAGCGTCAATATGCCCGAACCAATGCGACGAAGAATAAGTAACAGGATGAGCTGATTCATTACTGCCTCCGGATTATGATGCCAACCAGACGAACTCGCTGAAGCGATAGCCCATCATCATGCCGGACGGATAAGATTCCACCCCTTTAACTTTATTGCTGTAACCATCCAATGCGCTGATAAACAGCGGAATAATGGTGCCGCAGTGGTCATAGACCAGCGCCTGCATGTCGCCATACATCTGCTTGCGCTTGGCCTGATCGCGTTCGCCGCGCGCCGCTGTTACCAGTTGGTCGAACTGCACATTTTTCCAACCAGACTCATTCCACGGCGCGTCAGATTTGTAGAACTGGCTGAACAGCATATCGAGCGTTGGACGCGGGTTGACCGAGCCGTAAGAGATCGG
The DNA here is from genome assembly GCF_049889095.1 of Ewingella sp. S1.OA.A_B6. Taxonomy (NCBI): domain Bacteria; kingdom Pseudomonadati; phylum Pseudomonadota; class Gammaproteobacteria; order Enterobacterales; family Yersiniaceae; genus Ewingella; species Ewingella sp. S1.OA.A_B6. The sequence goes on from NZ_JBLJFK010000001.1 coordinate 1,589,783, forward strand.
ATGCTTCATCCAGTGCTGCGACCAGTAATTGTCGTAAGGTACGCGGCGAACTTTCAGATCCATGCCGACCTGTGAACCAAGCTGTTGCAGGAATTGTGCGCCCTCAACAGCGCCTTCGATGTTATCCGTGGTCACAATCTCCAGGCTAGGCTTCACCAGTCCAGATTTCTTGAGATAAAACTTGGCTTTATCGAGGTCGTTAGGACGCTGCGGCAGATCCTTGTTGAAAAATGGGTGCCAGGGCGGAACCGGATGATCGTTGGCAAGGGTGCCGAAACCCTGCATGGCCGTTTTCAGCAGGACTTCACGCGGTTGTAGGTACTTCATTGCCAATACAAAGTCCGGATTGCCGGTTATCGCCGCATCCTGACGCAGGATCAGATCGCTGTACATGCCGGATTTACTCTCCAGCACTGAGCATGAGTTTGACCCGTTAATCCGTTTTACATCGCGGGAGCCGATAGTAGCGACCATGTGCAGTTCACCGGAGAGCAACGCATTGACGCGCGCGGCCTGATCCGTCACGCCCAGAAGTTCTACCTGGTCGAGGTGTGGCAGGCCCGGCTTCCAGAAGTTCTTGTTGCGTATACCGACGGTACGCGTGCCCGGAGAGAATTCTTTGCAGGTATAAGGGCCGGTACCCATGGCTTTGCTGAAATCTTTAGTGCCGTCCTGCACGATAAGGAAGGCGGGCGTACCGAGGATTGACGGCAAGTCAAAGTTTGGCTGATCGAGCTTGATTTCGACCTCCATCAGGCCGACGGCTTTAACGCTGGCAAATTGCTTGGCCAGTGCAATGGCGGTAGACGCGACTGCCGGGTCTTTGTGACGTAATAATGAGAACACCACATCCTGTGAGGTTAGCGATTTCCCGTCGTGGAAGGTCACGCCCTGACGCAGTTTAATACTCCAGGTCAGACCGTCCTCACTGCTCATCGATTCAGCCAATCCCATTTGTGGAAGCAGTTTGGTGTCTAGCTCGGTCAGCCCGCTGTAGAACATATACTGGCGCATGTAGTCGCCGCTGTTGTTAGCCCTGGCAGGGTCCAGCGTGTCAGCGGCAGAGGAATTCGGCACGGCGGCGCGCAGTATCCCTCCTTTCACCGGCGCAGCCTCAGCGGCCCAAACGCTGTTTGGCAGGCTGATGATACCGGTGCTGAGGGCTGCTCCGGCAGAAAGTATTTTCATCATGCCACGGCGTGAAATGTTGACGTCTGACAGTGATGCCGTTGATAGAGATGAAGCAGACTTCGGTGTGGCTGAACCTGATTCTTCACGAAATTTACTCATTGAAATCTCCCCGAATGCGGTGTTTACCGAAAAAAGCCATTGATGCTGATGGATAGCGCTTTGCCGCCGACTTAACACACTTTGTCTTTGGCTTTGTAATACAGGCCCGCCACTGGCAAGAACCAGGGTTTGCCAAAGTAACCTGGCATCGCCGCCCAATGACTGCGCCGCCACGGATTGCTCACCGGCTGGTCGGTAACCAACGCCGCCATCACCTTGCCCATATAGACCGACATCTGCGTCCCGTGGCCGCTGTAACCCATCGAATAGAACAGGCCCTCATGCTCTCCGGCATGCGGCAGACGGTCGGCGGTCATGTCGACTAAACCACCCCAACAGTAGTCAATGTTGACGTCGGCAAGCTGGGGAAATAATTCGCTCAGCCCCTGACGCAGTACGATGCCGCTGCGCGCATCCGAGATTGGGCTGCTGATAGCAAATCGGGCACGACCACCGAAAATAAGTCGATTGTCTACGGTGGTACGGAAATAGTTGCCGATATTGAGTGAGGTCACGTAGGTGCGATTATGGACAAACGCCTGCTGCACCTGTTCTGAGGTCAGCGGGGCGGTGGCAATAATAAAACTGCCCACTGGCACGATGCGGCGCTGGAACCAAGAAAACGGCCCTTTATCCGAGGTGCCGGTAGCCAGCAGCACGCGACCTGCGTCAATCTCGCCGCGTGCAGTGCTAACGCGATAACGATGTCCGTCAATTTGCTGTAAACCGGTCACCGGCGTATTGGCGTGAATAACCGCGCCTTTGTCTACTGCCGCCTGTGCCAGCCCCATGCCGAATTTACCCATATGCATCTGACCACCGTTCTTTTGCAGCAGGCCACCGTGAAAGGCATCAGAGCCGATTTCATCGCGGATTTGGCTGGCGTTAATCAGTTCGACATTGCTGTCGACGGTGCGCCTGAGCAGTTCGTAGGTTTTCACCAACGAAGGGAAATGCCTGGCCTTACTGGCCAATTTAAGTTTGCCGCTGCGAATTAAATCGCAGTCAATGGCTTCATCCTTAACAATCGACTGCACGTAATCCACCGCTTCGGTGTAGGCATGGTAGTAAATGGAGGCCTGCTCCAGGCCGATACTTTCAACCAATGAGGCAAAGTTTTGCGCTACGCCAGTGTTGCACTGTCCGCCGTTGCGTCCCGAAGCCTGGCTCAGCACATCCCCCGCTTCGAGTACCACCACATCGACACCGGCCAGCGCCAGGTTATAGGCCGCAGACAAACCGGTAAAACCACCGCCGACGACCACGACCTCGGCTTTTTTCGGCAGATCCCCCTCTGCCGCACCGCTAAATACCGGCGCCGTTGCCTGCCAAAATGATTCAAGCTTCATGTCTGTGCCTCATCCAATTAACGTTGCATTTACCGCATGCCAACTATTACCCTTTGCCACTACTGCCCAACTCCAACACCCTGACTTACAACCCAACGACGCCAGGCAGTCCGCCGATATCGTTGATTTCGGTGTAGCCATAGGCCGGATTGGCAGGCTCGTGGCCGCGGTTGACCCAGACCTTGTTTTTAATCCCCATATCGTGGCAGGTCATCAGGTCATAACGCAGGCTGGAAGAGACGTGCAGAATGTCCCCAGGGCCGCAACCCAGCTCATCGAGCATGTATTCAAAACCGCGCATTTTGGGTTTGTAGGACTGGGCCTGCTCGGCGGTAAAGACGCGATGGATGGGTGCGCCGAGGCGCGGTACATGGTGAGAAATTAAGTCGTTCATGCTGTTGGAGAGCAGTACCAGCGGGAACGCTTTGGCCACGATAGCCAGCCCGGCTGGCACGTCAGCGTGAGGCCCCCAGGTGGCACAGGCTTCCATAATTCCGGCACCGTCGCTGTCCTGGTACGCCACACCCCATTTCTTGCAGGTTCGTATCATTGCCTGGCAGACAACGTCACCGTAAGGTTTCCAGGCACCCAGCACTTCATCTAAGCGATAACGGGCGAAATCGGTAGTGAAGGGCAGCATTTCATCAGCGCTAACGCGATCGGCGAAAATAGCGCTGGCCGCCCCCGCCATGTCGAATTTAATTAGCGTGCCGTAGCAGTCGAACGTAATAAACTTAGGTTTGAATACCGCCATGATAATTCCCTTCCTCAATAGTGTTTTCGTGGTGTGAAAAGCATTAAAAGTCGATCAACACGCTTTTGTACCGCAGACAGGCTTCAAACGCCTGACGACCCAAATCTTTACCGATGCCTGAACCGTTAAACCCGCCGGTAGGGATAATAAAATCGCCAGAACGACCATATCGGTTAATCCATACGGTTCCCGCTGCAAGGTGACGCATAGCGCGTAGCGCACGTTCAATATTCAGGGTGTGAACGCCCGCGGCCAACCCGTAAATAGCGTGGTCGGCCAGCGCCAGCCCCTGCTCTTCGGTTTCAAAGATTTGAATGGTCAGTACCGGTCCGAAAATTTCCTCCTGCACGGCAGCAGACCCGGCACCGACGCCCGCCAGCAGCGTTGGCTTAAAGAAGTAGCCTTGACCCGTATTGGGAAAGAACTCACCACCCGCCAGCAATTGCGCGCCGTCCCTGATGGCCGAATGTACGATGGATTTGATTTTTTTCGCCTGACGCGCGTCGATAATCGGCGCATAGCGACAGGTGCTTTGCCAGGTATTGCCCGGCTCAACATTTTCACACAGCGCTACCAACGTTGAGATAAGCGCATCGGCAATGCCTGACTGCACCACCAGACGGGTGCCTGCGACACAGGCCTGGCCTCCGTTGGCGGTAAAACCGCGAAAAATACGCAACGCAACGTCATCGACGTTACCGGCATCGTCAAACACCAGTTGCGGACTTTTACCCCCCAGTTCGAGCGTCACTGGCTTCATGCCGTTCAGCGCCGCCTGACTCATTATTTGTGCGCCCGTCGCGGTTGAGCCGGTAAACGATACTTTGCGTACCAGCGGATGATTAACCAGTGCGCTACCGCAGGTCACGCCCCGGCCTTGCACAATATTAAGCACGCCAGCCGGTAAACCGGCCTCAATAGCCAATTCGGCAAGCTTGATGGTTGAAAACGGCGTCAGTTCGGAAGGTTTGAGCACCACCGCATTGCCTGCTGCCAGCGCCGGCCCGAGTTTCCATGAGGCCATAGACAGCGGGAAGTTCCACGGCGTAATGGCGCCAATCACGCCGTAAGGTTCAGGCACCAGCATGCCGAGGCTGTTGCTGCGCGTTGGCAGCACGTCGCCGCTATATTTGTCACAGCATTCGGCATAAAAACGGATGGCTTCAGCGGTGAAAGGGATCTCATGATTAATCACGTCATAAATAGGACGGGTTGAGCTCACCGCTTCGAGGCGTCCGAGAGCTTCACGCTGCTCTTCAATAAGGTCAGCCCAGCGGCGCAGCACTTTTGCACGTTCGCGCGGCGGCCGCGTGCCCCAGCCGCTTTCGAGCCACGACTGATGGGCATTCGTCACAGCCAGGTCAACCAGCGCCGTATCACCGTCGGGAATTTCACCGAGGAATTGTCCGTCAGACGGGCGATTAACGCGCAAGCGCTCACTGCCACCCGCGTGGATTTTTCCACCAATCAGGTGCCCGGCAGGTAGAGGCACTTTTTCAGGTTCAAAGCTCAACATGATTAACAACTCCTTATTCATTTCAGAGTAAAATCCGAAGAACATGGGTTAAAGAAAATATTTCCATTTTCAAATATCGGCGAACAATAAATACCCCCCCACTATTTTATCGTTTATTTATCGCGGACAGCTTGTTAGTCACCCAATGGCCTCTACATTTAATGTTTCGTCCTTTTACTGATTTTTATGCCGTTCTTTTTAGATATCACTGACCTCTCTATTTATTCACTCTTTTACTAATAAGCATAAAGCGTGCCAGACTATCAAAAATTTAAAATGCGGAATCGGCAGCCCAAAAAACTTTTTATGCCGTCAGCAAGGCCTAAACTTCATAAATCCGTTTTGTCGTGAATGAATACCATTAAATCGCTGTCTTTTTGCACCATAACGGGGATGGCTGGACTGTAGACTGCACCGATATAGGTGCACATCTACAGAAAAATAAAATAACGCATTATTTTTTAAAGATAATATATAAACGCATTGATTCGGTGCATTCAGACATCAAGCCTCTTATTGAAGCAACAGGATCGTGGGTTAAGATAAAGAATCGGCCACTTATTACGGAAGTAGCCGATCACCACTGAAAATAAGGGGTTAATTAATACATCACCTTATGCAGCGGATAATGTGATTCAGTCGAGGCCACCAATATGGAAGGATTTCATTTCAAGATATTCTTCAATTCCGGCTTTAGCTCCCTCTCGGCCTATTCCAGAAAGTTTTATTCCGCCGAAAGGCGCGATTTCCAACGATACCGACCCGGTATTTAAGCCGACCATACCAAATTCTAGTTTTTCAGCCACGCGCCACGAACGGCGTAAGTTTTCAGTGAAAAAATACGCGGCTAATCCAAACGGTGTGGCGTTGGCTAAATCAATGGCTTGCTGTTCGTCATCGAAACAAAACAACGGGGCGACCGGGCCAAACGTTTCTTCATTAGCAATCAGCATGTGGCGGGTGACATCAGCCAAAACCGTAGGTTGCACAAAATTGCCGTTGTCTGCGGCGATCCCGCCAGTCAATACCCGTGCTCCCTGATTGAGTGCGTCGTCAATATGCCGATTGACCTTTTCTACCGCCGCCTTGTTGATTAACGGACCCATCTGCGTTCCGGCAGCAAAGCCATCCCCAACCTTGAGTTTTTCAGCCTCTTCAACCAGCCGGGCAGCAAATTTTTCGTAGATGCCGCGCTGCACCAAAATACGGTTGGCGCAAACGCAGGTTTGCCCGCCGTTGCGGAATTTACTGACCATCACACCGGCGATAGCAAGCTCAATATCGGCATCGTCAAATACGATGAACGGCGCATTGCCGCCGAGTTCAAGACTTAACCGCTTGATCGAATCGGCACACTGGCGCATCAGCAGTTGACCGACGCGGGTTGAGCCGGTGAACGACAGTTTGCGCACCAGCGGATTACCTGTCAGTTCGGCACCAATACCCTGCGGCATACCGGTTATTACCTGCAATATGCCAGCAGGGAATCCCGCGCGCGAGGCCAACTCGGCCAGCGCCAGCGCGCAGAGCGGGGTTAAATCTGAAGGTTTAATGATGACTGGACAACCGGCGGCAATGGCTGGCGCGCATTTACGGGTGATCATTGCAATCGGGAAATTCCAGGGAGTGATTGCGGCCGCAATGCCAACCGGCTGTTTCAAAATCAAAATTCGTCGATCCCGGGTCGGCGCTGGAATAGTTTCGCCATAGATGCGACGCGCCTCTTCAGCAAACCATTTCACAAAGCTGGCACCGTAGCGTACTTCGCCTCGCGCTTCCTCCAATGATTTTCCCTGTTCAGTCGTCATCAGGATTGCCAGATCTTCGATGTTATCGAGGATCAACTGATACCATTTCTCCAGCAGCGCAGCACGTTCTGCGGCGCTACTGGCGGCAAATTCGAGACGAATACTTTCGGCAGCCTGAATCGCACTGCGGGTATCCTGCTCATCCATCGCCGGAACGAGCGCAATCACTTCAGCGGTGGACGGATTCACCACCTCAATCGTTTCCTTACTGCGAGCATCAACCCAGCGTCCGGCAATAAAAGCCTGCTGGCGGTAGAGTGACGGGTCCTTTAAGGGCAATGGCGACATGATTTCTCCAGAATATGGGTATATTTTCCATTAGCACGGCGTGACATATTGCTCGTCCCGACGTGGTTATACTTTCACTCTACCGCCTGCCATGAATTTATTCTGGGGAAAGGACCCGCGAAGGCGGCAGAATCTGCGGTATCTGCTCGCTGAAAAAAATTTCGTTTCAGGTTGTCATAAAAATGAAAAAGAGTGCTCTATCCTCTTCCCGGCGTTTAATTTTTCGATGACGCCGCCAGCATCTCATCCACCACGCCGCCCACGATGGCAATGCCATCGGCAATATTTTCAGCTTTAATCGACGAAAAACCGATGCGCATATAATGAGTAGGACGCGACTGCTCCTGATGAGGAACATTGAGGAAATAACTCTCACCCGGCTGAATATACACATCGCGTTCGTAAGCCTTTTCAGAAAGCTCACGCGTATTTATCTGTTCTGGCAGGCGCAGCCATACCGAACTTCCGCCCTCCGAACTGGCAACGTCGGCCAGCGGAATATAATGTTTTAGCGCCTGTTGCAACGTGTGCCAACGATGTTCGTACTCCTCGTGAAAGCGTTTCAGCAGCGACTCGTAATAACCGCCTTTCAGAAACAGCGCGACAGTCCGCTGATTGTTTGCCGCCGGATGGCGAATACTCATCCGGCGCAGAGCGCGAGCCTGACGAATAAAGGGCGTCGGTCCGACGAGAAAGCCGACGCGCAGGCCAGGAGAAAGCAGCTTGGATAAACTGGTAACGTAAACAACCCGGCCGTCGGTATCGATAGACTTCAGCGCGCTGGAGGGCAAACGACCGAAGCGCGACTCAGTATCGTAGTCATCCTCAATGATAATAAAATCGTCGTCTTTAGCCATTTGCAGCAGCTGGCGACGGCGGGAATATGACAGTGTCACGGTGGTGGGTGACTGGTGACTTGGCGTGACGTACAGCACATCACAGCCTTTCAACGCCGCGCTGATGATTAAGCCGTCTTCATCCACCGGCAGCGGTTTCAGTATAGCGCCGTGAAAGATCATCAGGTTACGCACATCGGGATAGGACGGGTCTTCAATACCCACTACCATTCCTGGCCGAATCAGACACTGAATGGCCAAAAACAACGCATGCTGAGCACCTACTGTCACCAGCACTTCCTGAGTGGTGGCCGTGAATCCACGACGCGGTAGCACGCGGCGGCGAAAAGCATCAAGCAGAACCGGATCATCCTCATCCACATAATCAACGGTCCAGTCATACATATCGTGCAGCGAGAGCGAGTCGCGGCTGCATTTACGCCAACTGGCAATCGGGAAGATCCACCGGTCGTGCTGGCCGTACATAAAGGTATACTTTTTGCTGCGCCAGTCGTGTGGATGGGTAATGTGCTCCAACTCGGCGGGGTTAATCACCAGCTTGCTGTCCCAGTCTACCGATGCGGCTGGGCTCGCAAACGGACGGTTCTGCGGCAGGCGTGACACCGCGTCCGACGCGACGTAAAATCCGCGCCGCTGCGCTGAGATCAACACACCCTCTGCCGCCAGCTCCTCATAAACCAGCGTCACAGTGTTGCGCGAGATATTAAGCTGCTCTGCCATGGTCCGGGTTGATGGCAATGTCTGTCCTTGTTCAAAATCCCCTTTTGCAATGGCCTCTGATAATTTCTCCCGTAGCTTTGACTGTAGAGAACCGTGCGACTTGCGGTCTAGGATCTTAGGAACCGATAAGTTCAGCATCCGGGGCTTTCCTCACTTATTCATTACATGGATGTCATAACGCCGCTAACGCGCTCGGGCCAACTGTTGTCCGCGTATTGCCGGAAACTTCTCCAATAATCCATGCAAGATTTCTGCCATCTGTAGGTTCATGGCCTGTTCATCGACCACCGCATGCGCCGAGGAAACGGCGGCAAATATCTGATGTTTGAGGAAATGACGCCAGACAACCGGCATTGAGGCCAGAAACTCGGTCAGCAACGCATAGCGGGCACGGGTCCAGACGGCTTCAAAGGCGCGGCGGGCACTGCCGTAGTCAAAATGCTCACCGCCGGAGCCAGGCAGGGTGCTACGGGCTATTTCTGTTTCATAAGCATCGATAACGCCGTTATGGATCACCACCCCGTATTCGCGACGCGCGCCTGCCAGACTGACGAAGCCACACTGTACATCGCGCAATACGCTCTGCGGCGAACGCTCTCGTGCCGGGCCATAACCGCCCGCGCCCGGGCCAATCAGACGCACAATGTCGCCAGGGCCGCATTTAATGACATCAATATTGCCGTGTTCAATCTGCTGTTCAGTATCAGGATGGGTCTGGAAGCTCGAATTTTTACCGGCGTTGCCACCCGCCGCACCGGCAGACGCAAACACTGAGCGATTACGGTTGCGGGCGGTGACCACCGTGTTGGGTGCGGTAACTTCAAACTCCATCACCGTTGCCATCCCACCGCGAAAACGCCCTGCGCCACCGCTGTCAGGAAACAGGCCATAGCGCCGCACCAGAATGGGCACCTCAGCCTCGTTGATTTCTACCGGCGTATTTTTGAGAAACGCCGACAGACCACCGGATCCGTCAGGGCCGTCGTGGCGGGGGGTGCCGCCCGCCCCTCCGCCAACCGGACCAATCGAGGCCACCACCGTGCGGCTCTGGGTATCTACCGTTCTTATATTAACAATCGAGTTTCCACCAGGTGAGTTAGCCGGCAGCCTGTCGGGCACCGCCAGTGAAAATGCGCCAAGTGTGGCAATCTGCGCTACCGCGCAGGTTAATGAGCGCATCCCAACCGCTGCCGGCTCTTCACAGTTCATCACCGTGCCATGCGGCAGAATCGCCCGCGTTGGCCGCAGTGTTCCGGCATTGAGCAGCAGCCGGCGGTCAAGCGTCGACAGTACGTAAGTCACCCCCACCAGTGCCAGCGGGTGTCTTTCTCGCCCACCGGTTGGCATATTTAATGAGGACGTGAGCTGCGGGTCGCTGCCGGTGTAGTCCAGTTCAAGGGTTTCACCCGTAATGCGCAGCGTAACGGCAATACGGCAGGGATAGCCGCCGTCACCATCTTCATCAGCGTAGTCGGCATAGAAATACTCTCCGTCTGGAATAGTGGCAATAATGTTGCGCGCCTGCTGCTCAGCGTAATCGAGAATTCCGTCGATGCCTTGCAAAAAATCTTCGATGCCAAAGCGCGCAATAATCTCCTGAATCTTGCGTTCACCAATGTTCACCGAGGCTATCTGCGCATTAAAATCTCCCCAGTTCTGATCCGGCGCACGGACATTCAGACGCATGATCCTTGCCACATCTTCATTCATCCGCCCGCCCGAGATGATTTTTAGCGGCGGAATTCGCAACCCTTCCTGAACAATTTCGGTTAACGAGCGTGATAAAGAGGCCGGTACGGCGCCGCCGACGTCGGTATTATGAATGTGCCCCACGACAAAACAGGCGATGTTTCCCTGATAAAAAACCGGCTTCCAGATGTGTATATCCGGCGAGTGCGTCGCCACATTGCCCGCGTAGGAATCGTTGGTGATACAAATATCACCTTCCTGATAGTCGTCAATTAGCGCCAAAACCGGGGCATAATCGATGCCGCTATACCAGGGCGCGCCAAAACTGCGCGGTGAGGCGAAAGCCAATCCTTCGCGGGTCACTATCTGGCAGGAGAAATCTTCGGTTTCTTTTACAAACGTTGAATGGGCGGTGCGCATCAGCGTAAACGCCATCGCATCGGCAGCCGCGGCGCAGTAGTTGGCCAAAATCTGCAAGTTGCGTCCATCAATAGCCATGCTTCAACTCCTCACCGCGTTCTGTCATTGGGGTAATGATCAAATTGCCAAAGGTATCAACCTCAACCTGCATACCGGTTGGCACGCAGGTGGTGCAGTCATCCTGAGCGACAATCGCCGGACCGGTGAAACGCTGCCCTGCCAGCAGTTGGTCGCGGCGCACCACCATCACATCGTGCTGTGCGCCGTCGACCCACGCACTGACGGTCGACTGCGGTAGCACAGCAGCCTCACTGCGAGAAAGTTGCTGCAAGTCTGGACGCGCGGTGGGTGAGATGATCACCAAACGCAGATTGATAATTTGCATCGCGGCGCGGGTATCGCTGTGGCCGAAGATTTTCAGATGCTGCTGATTAAAAGCGGCGCTGATTGAGGCCAGCCCCTCAGGAGTAGGATCACCCTGCTCCAGCCAACCGTTTTCCAGCGGCACTTCGATTTCAAATGACTGCCCGCGATAACGCATGTCGGCAGAAAATTGCAGTCTGTACGGCAAGTTTGCCCCATGTTCGCGCTGCAACCAGCCGATAGCATCATGCTTAAGCTGTCCGGCGGCGAAAGTTATTTCAGTCAGGCATTCGGCGTTCAGGTCCCGGTACAGGGTACGGATAAAATCATTTTTCAGGTCGGCGACCAGGCCACCTAACGCCGAGAGTACGCCCGGCGTTGGTGGCACCACGACGCCTTTCATGTTCAGTTCGCGTGCCAGATAGCACCCCATCATCGGACCGGCGCCGCCAAAGGCCAAAAAGTAAAACTCACGCGGGTCGATCCCAAAGCGTGAGACCAGCCCGCTGGTGTCGGTATACATGCTCGATATAGCCAGCTGAATAATCGTTTCGGCGGTTTCCTCAATCGAAATCCCCAGCGGTTTGGCCAACCGGTCCACGGCTCGGCGAGCAGCATCTACATCCACACTCACCGCGCTATAGCCCAAAGCGCCGTGTCCGAGTAATCCACAGGCGGCAAAGGCATCGGTGACCGTTGCCTGCTGGCCTCCGCGCCCATAGCACACCGGACCGGGCAAAGAGCCCGCACTGTCTGGCCCGACTTGCAGCACGCCGAGTGGGTCAATCGACGCCAGCGAACCGCCTCCTTGTCCTACAGACGTGACCGAAACCGAAGGAATAAAGATCTGGAATTCACCAATTACCTCCCCGCTGCCGTATTCAGGTCTGCCGTCAATAATCACCGCAACGTCAGCGCTGGTGCCGCCGATATCCAGACTGAGTAATTTGTCGTAACCGCACTGGTCAGCGATATAACCTGCGCCAATGACACCAGAGGCTGTGCCTGAGAGGATCATTTGCACGCACTCGGCCTTCGCCTGATCGACACTCATTACGCCGCCGTTTGACTTGGTTATCCGCGGCGGCACCGGCACGCCCATGTCGGCCAGCGCGCGCTCAAAAGCGCCGAGATAATTAATCACTTTTGGCTGTACGTAGGCATTGATGGTCGCGGTGATCGTACGTTCATATTCACGAATGATTGGCCAGATTTCAGCCGAACAGGAGGTCAGCAGTTCAGGTGCGAGTTCAGCGATCATTTCACGAACCCGCACTTCGTTGCTGCCGTTGCGATAGGCGTGCAAAAATGACACCACGATGCCTTCACAACCCAGAGACCTGGCTTTCTCTACCGCCGCCATCACTGAGGAAGGGTCAACCTGCTGCAAAATGCGGCCCTGGCTGTCGGTGCGTTCTTTAATGGGGAACACGCGGTCGCGGCTAATCAGCGGCTCCGGGCGACGCGAAAACAGGTCATGAATGTGCGGGATCTTCAGGCGTGCCAGCTCAAGTACGTCTTCGAATGCTTCGGTGGTGAACAGTGCCAGCTTGACGCCCTTACGCTGGATCACCGCATTGACGCCCACGGTGGTGCCGTGAGTGAAGTAGTGAACCTCTTCTGGATTAATGCCAAATCTATCCCGCAGCTGGGTTAATCCGGTGGTGATTTCACTCCCCGGACTGTCGGGCCGCGAAAGCACCTTCAGGGTACGTATGCTATTGTCGCGTTCATCAAGCACGGCAAAATCGGTAAACGACCCGCCGATGTCTACACCAATTCGGTAAGTCATCTGATGCTTTCCTTTACGGTAATAACCGTTTCAGTAAACCGTGCCGAGGCAGGACTTGCGGGATTTAGGCGAGTGATCTCCATGACATTCTGCGGGCAAGCGACAAGATTCCAGCCTGCACGCTGATATACCGCCTGCGCATCGCTGGTGGTCAGCATCCACTTTGAGATGTTGATTAAATCCGGATGGCTGCGCACCACCTCTGACAGCCAGGTACCGAGTCCTCGCCCGCGATAGGCTTCATCAATAAAGATGTCCATCAGATACGCCAGGCGGGAAAAATCGGTCACGACGCGGGCAAAACCTATTTGCTGGTCCTGGCAGTAGAGCCCCAGAGCCACAGAGTTGTCGATAGAACGCAGCAGGGTTTCTCGCGGCTGGCCTCTGGCCCAGAGCGATTGTACGCAGAGGAAATGATGAACTTTGTCGATGTCTAACCTGGCGCGGTCGGTACTGAGTACCACTCCGTCACGCGCCCACTCCACTATTTTGCTTTCGTTGCCCCACGCCATGTCGGTTACCTGTCTGGTTGCTCGGTAAGACAGTTAAAACACACAACGGTGGGCAGTGTTAGCGCCAGCCATCGGCAATCGATGGAGCCAGCCTTATTCTCTCAGAGATCAGGCATCAAAATGGGAGAGTTAACGTCAGTCACTCATTACTCCTTGCCGGCAACGTGACGAACCAAAGTCAAGAGTATTAAATTGCAGCACCGCCCCGCGTGTACCATGGTTGTTGTCCCGGACAATTATCAATTTTCAGGATGTCTACGTGCTTAAGTTTTTTCACGCCTGCACTATCATTTTCGATCTGATAAACCCTCAAATACTTTCCGGTTTGAACATTTTGGTGGTCAAAATCAACCGTCACATAATAGAACATTCCAGGTTGGGGTTTGAAAGAGATGATGCTCTCAGACACAGTAACTTTAGGTGTCCAGATGTTCGTCCTTCTTTTTTCTCCCGTGTAAAGTACCCTTACTGCAATGTGGTCATTAGCGCTAATCCAATACTCTTGGCTTTTTTTATTGATGCCCTCGACTTCGGGCATTCCTATTTTTTTTCCATTAGAAAAAGCACCATTACTCATTAAACCTCTGGGTACAAAGCCGTTGTTTTTAGAGTATAAATCAATACAACTCTTCGTCTCCGGATAGACTCTAACCTGATCGTCAGAAATATTAAATGCAATGCCTACTTTTTCATCTCCGGAATAATCCGTTAGATTCTTATTATTGTCAGATACCGTAGAGAAAATTGAGCATCCTGTTAATAACAAAACGCCAGATAATGAAAAAATTAGTTTCAATGTAAAACCCTCTCTTATAATAAATTCCATTACTAATAGGAAAGCGGACTGTTCGTTCTTGTTCTTCATGAGTAACTTAAAATATTGCTAGGCCGACACCAGAGGAATATCAGTGATACCGCCGATTTTGCGTAGAGCGTATTTCTGTGGTGGCTGATAAAACCGCGCCATTTTAACAATATGGCTGACGCGCAGGCTTATCTTGGCACGATAATACAACATATATATCGATCTATTGTGCAGGAAAGCAATTGGGAGGGCAAAAAATGCAACCGGAAGGACAAGATAGAAAGGACGCAATGAACGGGCACAGCGATCTAGACGAGACAACCGCTGTCGCCCTGCCACATCATCTGCGCGCAGCATTGCCCGAAAGCATGGTGATTGCCGTCAGTCGCCAGACTGCCGTACTCAGGCTTTTTTCTGGTCCGGCGTACCGGACCAGAATCGCTTAGTAACGGCCTTTCTTGGCATCAAGGGCTTTGTGAAGTGCCGCTTCGAGTTCGTTGATTTCAAACTTCGCGACATAACCGTCAGCGCCGACTTTACGCACGTGATCTTCGTTAGCGCTGCCGGATAATGAAGAGTGGATGATCACCGGAATATTTTTCAGGAACTCATCACGTTTAATATTCAGCGTCAACGTAAAACCGTCCATTTCAGGCATTTCCAAATCGGTTAATACAAACGAGATTTTATCCGAGATAGGCTTGCCCTCTGCTTTTGCCTCTTCCGCCATCTTTTTGATTTTGTTCCAGGCTTCAAGGCCGGTAACGTGCATAATGGACGGAATTTCCATCGAATTCAGCCCCTGCTCAAGCATCAGACGGGCAACCTTGGAGTCTTCCGCCACAATCGCAACCGTGCCCGGTTTCAGATCAAACGCTCTGGTTTTCTCGCTGTCAATTTTGGTGTTGCGTTCCGGCGGTACGATGTCATATAAGATTTGCTCAACGTCCAACACCAGCGCCAGACGGTTGCTGGCGGTATCGTTGTCCAGACGCGCGATGCTGGTGATATTGCGGCTCTTAACGCCGGATTCAGCTGCCAGCACCTGGCTCCATTCAAGGCGCACGATATCGTCAACGGATTCCACCGCAAACGCCTGCGTACTGCGCGCATATTCAGTGACCAGCAAAATATTCAGCCCGGTTTTGGGTACACAACCCACCACGGCAGGAAGGTCAATCACTGGAATAATTTCGCCACGGATATTCGCCATCCCCATCATCGGCGACGTCATGCCCGCCGCTTTAGTCAGCGTCGGCATCGGAACGATTTCACGCAGCTTAAACACGTTGATCCCATACAACTCCGACTGTTCTTCATCCGGCGAAGCCCCCAAGCGGAAGAGCAGCAGCTCAAACCGGTTTGATGAAGTGAGATTGGTTCTCTCATCGATGTCTTTCTGAAAATTATCCATACTTTCCCCAATGAGAAAACTGTGTGATGAGCGCTGACCTACACGTATTTTGTAAGACTGATCTCTTTATCGGCAATCCGTGCAAAATGCTTAGGCGTAATAACAGAAAAACCCGCTTAAGTTGACTTAAGCGGGTTTTAGTTTGGGCAGAGATTTAAATCAGACTACGACCGCGTATTCCTGTCCTCAATCGACAGCGAGACCAGCCCGATGCCAAGCTTCCTCGGCTCGAAACCGCCGCTGGTGCCTTCGGTTGGCTCGGTCGGTGACGGCGGTGTGATGACGATGCTCTGTGCGTCGCCCGGATTGGAGAACTGCAAGGTAAGGGTTTCGTCTTGGTCAGTAAAAGTGACAAATTGCTCCTCGTCGCCAACTTTCACCGAAATAGGTTTGCCAATATTATTGCCATAGGCGCGGGCACGCAGCACGACGTCGAAATGGGCGGGGAGTGGATCGACATAATCAATTTTCACGGCCGGTGCCACATTGGCATCCGACCAGCGGCCCCAGTTTTCAATATCGGACACGCCGGTGATCGCTTTCACCTGCTGCGGTAAACCAGGCAACATAAAGGCGATAGCCGGTGACTGGTATTTAACTTGTGCGCCATCAATATTCAGGCTTTTAACGGTCTCCTGGTATACGTCCAGACTACCGGCTGACGCTTTGGTGAAATCGACGCTGCCTTTGTATACCCCTTCTTTCGGCTGCACGATAACAGGCTTAGAAGCCAGATTACCCGACACTACGCACAGCCCGGTGTTCAGCGCCAGTTCTGGTGCCCATATGCGGCCCATCTCGTAGCACTTATCCACCCAGACAAAATTGTCGCTGGCGGTCAGTGAGGCCAGCTGTTTTTTCAACGGTGTTGATAAATAGACGTCAAACATTGGCTCAATTTTGTTCAACGTGACTTTAAGAATAAACGGAGCCTTGATTGTCATACCGGAGAAGGTAAAGGTATTGTCTTTGCTATCCACCACATAGTGGCTGATGCTGTTCGGAAAGCCCCATTGCTTGATAACGGCGGGTTTCCAACCTTCTATTTTCTCGTCGATATTCATAAACTGCGTTGCCAGTGAAGTGCCTGACAGACCACTGCGGCCCAGACCGATAAAGTTATCACCCCCCATCAAATCCAATACGGTGGCACCATTATCGATAGTACTGCGTTTGGCGTTGTTCAACTCAGCCTGCGGGTTACGGCCATCCATCACGAAGAACAAATTTTTGCGATTCTTCTTGTTCAGAATGTCGTATGCGGTGTTGTTCATGGCCAAATGGTCCGAACTCACCACAATAATGGTGTTGTCGTAGTATCCGGAGGCTTTGATTTTATCGATAAACGCCGCAACCAGTTGCTGACTGCACGACACTGCGCTCAGTGAACGATTCTCTTTCTTATTGTAGAAATACTCTTTTTTGCTACAGCCGCGCGAGATAAAACCGTCCGGATGATGGGTGTCCACCGTCAGGGTAAACAGCGAGAACGGTTGACCCGCCTTGCTCAGTGCGACAAATTTCTTGAAAACCTCGTCCAGCAAGGTGTCGTCATACCAACCCCAGTCGTTTTTATAAGCCGGATCCGCTACCGTGCTGCGCAGTTCGTTATAACCATAGAGATAGTCGAAACCGTGGGATTTGAGGAAAGTCCCTTTACCCGCAAACGCCAGCTCCGCGCCCTGATAGAAATAGTTTTGGTAACCCGCACCTTTAAGGACATCACCGAGGCAGACATTTTTAGGGTAAAACGTTGAAAGCGCACTGGATGCATTGCCATCAAACGGAGCAAACAGCGGAATACCACACTGGGAGGAGACCATCCCGGCGATGGTATAACCGGTACCCGGCACCTGACGCGTGGCGGTGAAATCGATGCTGGCATCTTTGTGACGCGCAAGTTCGGTTGTCAGCCCGGGGAACGTCTGTTCGTCGAAATAAGTTCTCTCCAGACTTTCGCCATAGATGTAGACCAGATTCGGTTTTTTACCTTTGACCGTTTTTTGCGGCATTTTGTAGTAGGTATCAAAATCTGCGGTATCGCCGCTAATTTGCGTTTTAACCAGTCGCGAAATGTTCTGGAAGGCCTGGGTCGACCCCACAGAAAACACCGCCAGTATCACCGCAAGCACGCTGTAAACCCAGCTGCTGTTATGGGTCCGGCGCTTTTTCAGGCACCAGACCAGCAGCGTCACGATCGTTGCCAGCGTCACCACCAGCCCGGAAAATGGCAGAATATACTTGTTCATGCCCGCGCCTTTCAGGCTGCTGGTCAGGGTGTAGAGCACCGCATCAGTAATACCATCGCCGGTAAAATAGTTACTGCCGATCAGTACCAGATTAAGAATGACGTACAGACTGAGGAAAAACAGCAGCAGAGAAAACCATACGCGCCCGGCAGAGGCCCGTCGGACATAAAGAAAGATCGACGATATGAAAAACAAGAATGAAACTAAATCTGAAACCATCTGCCGTGCCCTGCAAGGTAAAAAGGTTGAAAACGGGAATGATGCCTGCGATGCGCAGGTGCCGTAAAAAACGGGGTGCGCTATATAACGTAATAAAATCAACAAGGTCAACGATTTTTTGTTGCGAAGTTCAACCAAGCCTCATCAAGCCTTAAATGGTCAAAATTGTGATCATTTTCGCGTGCTTTGTATTAAAAAATTAACGTGACTTTAATTATGTCGCAACATTTGGCAACAGCAAGTTAAATTGTGCGCATGCACATAAACGCGCGCAATTTCAGTTAATTCTCAGCGGTGAACATTAGCGGGCGAACAATAGCGGGCGAAGATTTGATAATTTATTGTGATTGTTTACTCTTGGGTCTCTGGAATACGTTACCTTAGTGCACAAAGCACTCATGGCCTTAAAAAGGAATACTCCATTGATTAACAAGATAGCTTTACTGCCCGTCGTCGCCCTGATCCTGGGTTTAGCCGGTTGTACCAGCAATTACACGGTGAACACCAAATCCGGCGACAGCTTTATCAGCCACGGTAAACCGGAACTCGATAAGAGTACCGGCATGACCAGTTACACAGATTTGAACGGCGATTATCATCTGATGAACACCAATGACATCGCCGGGATGACTAAGATCTAACGGAATGGCTAAGGTTTAGTCGGGGATCACACGCCCTGCTCTGCGATATCCATCGCAAAATAAGTCAGGATGATATCCGCACCTGCACGCTTGATAGCGCCGAGGCTTTCACGTACTACCGCACGTTCATCAATAGCTCCGGCCTGTGCTGCGAACTTGATCATCGCGTATTCACCGCTGACCTGATACGCCGCTAGCGGCAGGCGGGAGGCTTCACGAATGTCACGGATCACATCCAGATAAGCACCTGCCGGTTTCACCATCAATGCATCAGCGCCTTCCTGTTCATCCATCAACGACTCACGCACCGCTTCGCGGCGGTTCATTGGGTTCATCTGATATTGTTTACGGTTGCCTTTCAGCACGCTGCCGCCCGCTTCACGGAATGGACCGTACAGCGACGAGGCAAATTTAGTGGAATAGGCCATGATCGAGGTGTCGATAAAACCAGCAGCGTCCAGCGCGCTGCGAATGGCCTGTACCTGACCGTCTTGCGCAGCAGAAGGCGCGATGAAATCTGCACCGGCAGCGGCGGCAATCACCGCCTGTTTACCGAGGTTTTTCAGCGTGGCGTCGTTGTCTACCCCATGATCGTGCAATACACCGCAGTGACCGTGCGAGGTGTATTCGCAGAAACAGGTGTCGGACATGACGATCATTTCCGGCACGGTATCTTTGCAGATGCGCGCCATGCGGGCCACCAGACCGTTCTCGTTCCAGGTATCACTGCCGGTGGCATCCATGTGTTTGGAAATACCGAAAGTCATCACCGAGCGGATCCCGGCGCGGGCATAGCGCTCAATCTCAAACGCCAGACGAGATTCTGGAATGCGCATTACGCCAGGCATGGCTTCGATCGGCACGTATTCAGATGTCTCTTCTTCAACGAAAATCGGCAGAACCAGATCATTCACGCTAAATGCGGTTTCCTGAAAAAGAGTACGCATTGAGTCGGACTGTCTCAGGCGGCGAAGGCGTGAGGCTGGGAACTGATTAGACATGAAAACTCCTAAGAAATTAGCCTGTTGCGTGTAAAAAAATTTCGCATGCCAGATAGGATGGCAAAAGGCGAGGGGGTGATTTTATAACAACGCGTATAAAAATGATGAACTTTACGTGAGGGGCTGAACACTGACTGCGTTCAAAATAGCAAATAAAGTCGCCTGTTCATCAAATCTGTACGAAGTGCCCCTTTGACACTTCACTGTACTGCCTGACCGGCGGTACATAATGGTTATCGCGCACCGGACTTTTCAGTTCATCAACTTGCATATGACGTTTGAGGGCGCGACGCGCCGGGTCCGGAACCGGCACCGAGGCCATCAGCTTACGAGTATAGGCGTGCTGCGGATTATCAAAAATCGCAGCGCGTGGGCCTATTTCGACAATTTCCCCAAGGTACATCACCGCCACCCGGTGGCTGACACGTTCGACTACCGCCATGTCGTGAGAGATAAACAGGTACGACAGGTTCATGCTCTCCTGTAGGTCGAGCAGTAAATTAACGACCTGTGCCTTGACCGACACATCCAGCGCCGACACCGATTCATCGGCGATAATCACTTTGGGGTCGAGGGTTAAGGCACGGGCGATGCAGATCCGCTGGCGCTGGCCACCGGAAAACTCGTGCGGGAAACGGCGCATCATATCCGGCGTCAGCCCAACTTTATGCAGTAGCGCGGCGGCTTTTTCTTTGGCATCGGTGCGGTTATGCAGTTTGTGTTGCAGCATCGGCTCGATCAGCGCCTCTCCGATGCGCATACGTGGATTCAGACTGGCGAACGGATCCTGAAAAATCATCTGGATACGCTGACGCATTTGCAGAACTTCGCGCTTGTTGATGTTCATCACGTCGAAGCCATCGAAGTCGATCGCTCCGCTGTGTGGGGTCATCAGCCGCGTTACGGCGCGGCCGGTGGTGGATTTTCCACAGCCAGATTCACCCACCAGCGACAACGTTTCCCCCTGGAGCAGATCAAAACTGATGTTCTCGACCGCATGCACCGCGCCGACCTGGCGGCTGAATAAACCACCATACACCGGGAAACGTGCGCTGAGGTTTTTCACCGAGAGCACCGGGGACTGACGGGTATCCGGCGTGTTGGCCACTTCCCGCGGTTGGCTGACTACGCCGGTTTGCAGGTCAATCTGTGGGAAACGCAGCGGCCAGTCACGCCCCTGCATCGAACCCAGTTTCGGCACAGCAGCCAGCAACGCGCGAGTGTATGGGTGTTTCGGATGATGGAACAATTCGGCGGTTTCGCCGCTTTCGACACATTCACCGCGATACATCACCAGCGTGCGGTCGGCGATTTCTGCCACCACGCCCATATCATGGGTGATAAACAGCACCGCCATGCCCTCCTCTTCTTGCAAGGTTTTGATCAGATCGAGGATCTGGCCCTGGATGGTGACATCCAGCGCGGTGGTCGGCTCGTCAGCAATCAACAGTTTGGGTTTCAGCGCCAGCGCCATGGCAATCATCACCCGCTGACGCATGCCGCCGGAAAACTGGTGCGGATATTCGTCAAAGCGCTCGCTAGCATTGGGGATCCGCACTTTCTCCAGCAGTTTCAAGGTTTCTGCGCGGGCAGCCTTTGAGGACAAGCCGCGATGGCGCTTCAGGCTTTCGGCAATCTGCCTGCCGATGCTGAACGTTGGGTTCAGAGACGTCATCGGCTCCTGAAAAATCATCGCCATTTCGTTGCCGCGAATATCGCGCATTGCCTTGTCAGATAAGCCAAGCAAACTGCGCTGGTTGAGGCTGACCGCGCCTTCAATTTTACTTGAGTTAGCCTTGAGCAAACGCATTATCGAAAGCGACGTGACACTTTTACCGGAGCCGGACTCGCCGACAATCGCCAGCGTTTCCCCGGGATAAACCTCAAAAGAAAGGTCCCTCACCACCGGCTGCCAGTCATCTTCACCACGAAATGATGTGGTGAGATTTTTCACTTCCAGTACCGGCAGGCGCGGCGGGGAGACAGTTTCTGTCAAGATGATGGGCATGATGCTTCTCCGACAAATTCAGGACAATAATTAACGGCTACGGGCAGAAAGCACCGGTTGCGGCGTATAACTGAAATCTTTATCGAACGGGAAAGTGTCGCGCACTTTGCGGTTGCGTGGCAGGCGTTCAACAAACTGATCCACCACGCCGTTAGAAAGTGCCATCAGATTCGGACTGGCAATCGGTGCCAGTTCCGGCGAGAGATAGCCGGACTTCACCACCACAATATTGGCTGAGTGCGGATCCAGCCCCAGCGCGGTGAAATCGCTGATGTGGTGATAAGGGCGGCGACGCGCCGAAACGACCACGTCGATGGCGTCAATGCGCAGCACCGCCTGCCGATCGGCAGACATCAATGCATCGAGCAGCAGTACCACCTCGAACTCACCCTTAACCTGCGGACTGGAGTGATCCAGCGACCCGCCCAGCGTCAGAGTCAATACTGAGCCCACGCCGGCATTAAACGCCGCTTCGGTGGCGGCTAAATCCGTGATACCTGCGACAATCACGCCTTCGGCATATTGCGCGATAAGCTCAGCCAACACGTCTGCGCGGTCACCCACACCGCCACCGGTCGGGTTATCACCCGAATCCGCCAGCACCACCGGTCGGGTTTCGCTGGCCATCGCTTTCGATATGCAAGCTTTGACGGTGTCAGTTTCACAGCCAAATACGAAATCTTCGCGAGCATCCCAGTAGGCCTGTGCCAGCTTTTTCGCCTCCCGCTCAAGCACAGTCTGGTCGGTACCGGTCATGATCACCGCCGCCGTGGCGCGTGGTTCATCCGCCCAGACATAGCCCACCATCAGCGAGCTATCCCACACGCCGTCAATTTCATCCATCGCCGGTAAACGG
Source organism: Ewingella sp. S1.OA.A_B6 (assembly GCF_049889095.1). Taxonomy (NCBI): domain Bacteria; kingdom Pseudomonadati; phylum Pseudomonadota; class Gammaproteobacteria; order Enterobacterales; family Yersiniaceae; genus Ewingella; species Ewingella sp. S1.OA.A_B6. Next base: position 1,612,334 of record NZ_JBLJFK010000001.1, read on the forward strand.
GCGTAAAGGCTTTTGGCCGGTTCATCTTCGGTACTGGTGCGCTCGCCCGGTAATACTACCGGAACCGGCACCCATAGCAGCGTCGGTTTCACGCCGGTTTGTAGCGTTTTGATCAGCATGGCCACCGAGCGACGCATCGTCTCTTCGGTATCAATGTGCGGCGCGGTGCGGTAAGTAGAAAACATGTCAATGGCATCAATAATTTTCTGCGACACATTGCCATGCAGGTCATAACTGACGCTGATCGGGCAATCAGGTCCCACGACATCGCGGGCGGCAGCGATCCAATCTCCTTCAGCATCTTCCATCCCTTCGACATACATCGCGCCATGCATCGGCAGATAGAGGCCATCGAAAGGTTTTTGTGCTTCAAGACCGGCTATCAGTTCGCTTTTGAATTTATCATAGGTCGCGCGGGAGACCGGCCCACCCGCGATGGCGCGGGCGTGAAGGGTCGGCAAAAAGGTGGCGGGATAATCCTGCAGGAATCTGAAATAAGGCGCGGCCAGCAGTGCGCCTTCACGCGTTACGCGGAAGTCTTTCTCTTCGTTAAGAACCGGATTGTAAGTGCTGCATTCGATATGGATACCGCCGACGGCTATACGCATGATGTAGTTACCTTAAAGTGGAAACAGGGCCTGCCAGAAAACGGTGCGCAGAGATGCTCGCCGCAGCGCGCGCCCACGTATCGTCGTTAAGTGAAAATGTCCGCACCGGTGTCATACCGGCGACGCCGGGCAGAACATTGGCATCAATGGATTGTTGTACCACTTTGCCAAACAATCCGTTAAAAGCGCCCTCCTGATGGGCTATCAGGATCATTTCCGGATCGTTGATTTGGATCAGATGCGATACTGCCAGTCCCAGCGCCGTTCCCGCGTGATGCAGAATGCGCACCGCCTGATTGTTTCCCTGCAACGCTAGCTGCTCCAGTTCCGCCATCGAATTGACTTTTAATTTTTCGGCTTTGGCCGCCTGCATCAACGCATTAAGCGAAGCAATAGTGTCGAGACAGCCGCGTTTTCCGCAACGGCACGGTGCGCCGTTGAGTTCGATAGTGCTGTGCGCTATTTCTCCGGCACCGCCGTGCGCACCACGGTATAAATGACCGGCGATGAAGTGCGCGCTGCCGATGCCCGCGCCGTGGCTGACCAAGGTAAAACTGCTGAGTTCACGGGCATGACCAAAGCGTTTCTCACTCACCGCCAGCGCTTTGGCGTCGTTCTCAATCGCTACGTCTATGCCCGTTGCCTCACTGACCAGTGACGCCAGAGGAATGTCACGCCAGCCGAGCAGCGCCGACTGCACACAGGTCGACTGATGCTCGTCAATAAATCCGGACAGCGTTACTCCCAGCCCAAGCAGCTTTTCAGCAGCGCCAGTTTGGTGTTCAAGCAGCGCAGGTAATGATGCTGCGATGTCTTCGGCCAACTTTTGCGGCACGTTACTGAGCGGGAAAGTCACCCGCGAGAGAATATCTCCATGGAGATTTATCAGCACCATCTGCGCCGGATCCTGTAGTAGCGACACGCCGGCGAAATAGGCTCCTTCGGGATGCACCATTAGTCGCACCGAGGGTCTGCCTTGTCCGGCACCCAATACGGTTTCCGCTTCGAACAAAAAACCCGCGTCGATCATCTCCCGAACAACGCCGCTGACTGCAGCTTTACTCATCCCGGAGAATTGCACCAGGTCTGTCCGGTTCATGCCGTCAGACGCTGCAATTACGCCTAAAATCTGTCGTTGTAAGGGAGTTAACATATTCGTTTCCGGCTCTCAAATTTTACTCAGTTGCATTGACATTAAACATTAAAAATGGATATATCAACGTCTATTAGTTCATAGTTTGAACTAAAAGGCCTTATATAAGTTTTTAATATGAACTAATTACACCGTCCACGGGCCACACTATTTTCAGTCATTCAAAAAGGAAATTGTGACGGTTTCTGAGCAGTTTTTTTTCTCACTCACATTTGGCACTGACAGAGGAAATACGATGAACAGTTTCAGTAAAATCAGCTACCCGAGGCGGTTAACTCTTCTCAGTACGGCATTGCTTGCCGCACTCTCGTCGCCGCTTTACGCAGCCACCCTGACCGTGATGCAAAACGAAGCGCCTCGCAGTATGGACCCCGGTAATCAGACTGCCACGTTTACCGGCACGGTGCTTGACCCGATGTATGAAGGCTTGTTGCGCATGTCGCCAGAACTTAAGCCTGAAGCGGCGCTGGCCACTTCCTGGAGTAGCAATGAAAGCGGCCTTAAGTGGACCTTCAAACTGCGCAGCGGAGTGACTTTCCATGACGGCACACCTTTTAATGCCGATGCGGTGGTGGCAAACTTTGCCCGCCATCTCGATGCTAAACGCGGCCTGGCCGCCAGTGGCCGCCTGCGCACCTTCCTCGACAGCGTGACTAAAGTCGATGATTCCACCGTGCTGTTCACCCTGAAAAAACCTTATCCTGCATTCCTCAATTTACTGACCACCGGCGCGGCATTGATGGTCAGCCCAACCGCTGACAAAGCCGGTCAGCTCGACAGCAAAGCAGTGGGCACGGGCCCGTATAAAATGGTGCAGTACAAAACCGGTGAGTTCGTGCTGGAGCAGAAATATCCGGGTTATTGGGGCAACAAAACCTCCGGGCCGGATGACCTTAAATGGACCTGGAGCGCCGAGCCTTCAGTGATGAACATGGCCTTACAGGCCGGTGAAGCCGACGTGATTAACCCGGTGCCACCGCAGTTCGCCAAGCTTTTGAAAAATAATCCAAAATTTCAGCTGCACGAAAGCCCGGGATCCGCGGTGTTCTGGGTCGCACTGAATACCGATCTCAAACCGCTGAATGACGTACGGGTTCGTCAGGCGCTGAACTTCGCCACCGATCGGGCCGGTCTGGTGCGCGCCATCATGTCTGGTTTCGCCATCCCGGCCAACTCGCCGCTGGCGCCAGTGACGGCCGGTTATGACAAAACCCTCGATCCGTACCCGCTCAATCTTGAGAAAGCCAAAGCGTTGCTGAAAGAAGCTGGCGTAGGTGACGGCTTTACTATGTCGATCGCCGTTCAGGGTCAGGACGCACGTATTGGTCAGGTGCTGCAAAGCATGTGGGCGAAAATCGGCGTGAAGCTGGATGTGCGTCAGATGGAGAGTGGCGTATGGGCCAAAGCGGCCTTCGCCGATCAGGCCGGTAAACAGGCCGATAAAACCGGCGCGGTACTCGCCTCATGGTCATCCGGCGTCAATGGTGCCGATCTCCAACTGCGTCCGCTCTATTACAGCAAAAGCTTTGCACCCGGCGGGGCCAATTTGGGCTTCTTCAATGACCCTAAACTGGACGAGATGTTAGACAAAGCGGCGTCAACGCAGGATGAAAATGCCCGCAACGCCATTTATGTCGAAGCACAGAAAGAGATCAACCAGCAAGCACCGCAAGTACTGCTCTATTACCAGAATGATTTGTACGCCACCGGCGCCGGTGTATCCGGCGTGACCATGATCCCCGGCGGGCAAATTGTCGTAAAAGACGCACATAAGGGTTGATATGAAAGCTTATCTGGCAAAAAAACTCATCGCCTTTCCGGTCATTCTGATCGGCGTGTCGATGCTGATTTTTGGGTCGATCCGTGCGCTGCCGGGCGATCCGGCGCGCCTGATGGCCGGGCCGGAGGCAACACAGGAAGCGGTGGACAATATGCGCGTGCGCCTCGGGCTGGATCAGCCCCTGGTGACGCAGTATGTGCATTTTGCCACCGACGTTTTGCACGGCAATCTCGGATTGTCATTACAGTCACAACAGCCTGTCACTCAGGAGATCGGCGAGCGTCTTCCCTACACCTTGATGCTGGCGGTATTAGCCTATTTTCTTGCAGTCGCTATTGGCGTCCCCGCCGGAATGATTGGCGCGGTGTACCGCAATCGCTGGCCTGATTATGCGGTGATGCTACTGGCGATTGCAGGTGCCTCGATCGCTAACTTCTGGCTGGGGCTGATGGCGATGAACTATTTCTCAGTGTCGCTCGGTTGGCTGCCGTTGCTGGGGGCGACGTCGTGGAAAAGCTATATTCTGCCCTCGGTCACGCTGGCTGTTTTACCGATGGCGGTAATGGCACGGATGACACGCTCCAGCATGCTCGACGTGCTGTCGGAGGATTACATCCGCACCGCGCGTGCCAAAGGGTTATCTGCGATGACAGTCTATTGCAGCCACGCGTTTCGTAACGCGCTGATCCCGATTGTTACTATCGTAGCCCTAAACTTCGGCAGCCTGATTGGTGGTGCAGTGGTCACTGAATCAGTATTCAATTGGCCCGGCATTGGCCGTCTGCTGGTCGACTCAGTACGTTACCGCGACTATCCGATGATTCAGGGAGTGGCGCTGGTGGCGGTGTGTGCCGTGGTGATGATGAACCTGCTCGGCGAGCTGTTGATTGCCTTTCTGAATCCAAAAATAAGGTTTGACTGATGTCAGCGATTATCACGCAGTTACCACAGCGTAAACCGCGTATCTTGCGCTTTTTCCGCTGGTTGTGGCGGCATCCGGCCATCACACTCGGCGGCATGATTGTCGGGGGAATTGTTCTGGTGGGTATCTTTGCCCCGCTGATCACCCGTCATGATCCTTATGCGCAGGATTTGATCGACACCCTGCTGGCACCGTCAGCAGACCACCTGTTTGGCACCGACGATTATGGCCGGGATATTTTTGCCCGCGTGATTTATGGCGCGCGTATTTCCATTATCGAGGTGGTGTTGAGCGTCGGGCTGGCGATGGTTGTCGGTATTCCGCTCGGCGTGATTGCCGGCATGGCCGGACGCTACGTCGACATGGTGATCATGTGGTTTATGGATATGCTGTTCGCCTTCCCCGGTATCGTGCTGGCTATTTTGGTGGTGAGTATCCTAGGCGGCGGGCTGATCAATCTGCTGATTGCTATTTCACTGTTCGCCATCCCGGTTTACGCCCGGCTGAGCCGTAATCTGACGCTGGGCCTAAAACAGATGGAATATGTCGAGGCAGCGCAGTCTCTGGGGCTGTCGAGCTACCGAATCATCGTACATTATATTCTGCGCAACGCGGTCGGCCCTCTCATCGTGCAATCAACCCTGACCGCCGGCACAGTGATCCTCGCTGCCGCCAGTCTGTCATTTCTCGGTTTAGGCGTGCAGCCACCCATGTCAGAATGGGGAACCATGATGAGCGATGGACGCAATTTCCTCGGCATCAATATTTATCTTTCGCTGTTCCCCGGTCTGGCGATCATGCTGACCGTGCTCGGATTCAACGTTTTGGGCGATGGACTACGCGACTTACTGGATACCCGATCATGAGCAGTGAAGCTATTACCGCCATGCGCGCTGGCACGGTCGTTTTTTGTGCTGATATCGGCGGTTCTTTTATTAAATTTGGTATCTCGCACCGTACGGGAGAGGTGGAGGAATTTAGTAAGGTGCCAACACCGACCGCATCATGGCAGGAATTTGTCGCGACGTTCCACAGATTAATGACTCAATTTGGGGCCGATTTTCCCGCTGACACGCCGCTGGCGCTCTCCACTGCCGGGCTGGTTTCACCGCAAACGGGTGAACTGCTGGCCACCAATATTCCGGCCTTTACCGGCCGGGCCTTAGCCGCAGACTTAAGCCTGGAATTACAGCGCCCGGTTACCGCAGCCAACGACGCCGACTGCTTTGTATTGGCCGAAGCCTACGCCGGGCACGCGCAAAACCAGCCGGTTGTCGCCGGAATTATTCTCGGTACCGGCGTCGGCGGTGGTTTGGTGATCAACGGTCAACTGGTGCGCGGCCACGGCGGCGTCGCCGGCGAGTGGGGTCACGGCGCCATTACCCGCACTGAACTGATCCTGAACGATCGTATTTTCTTACTTCCCCGTCTGCCCTGCGGCTGCGGTCAGGTCGGTTGTCTGGATACCCTCGGTGGGGCACGTGGCATGGAACGGCTGCATCAGTATTTGCATCAACAGACTTACACCAGCCAACAAATTGTCGCAGCCTGGCAGCAGGGTCAAACAGCGTCGACCCTCACCATCAATGCCTGGCTGCAACTGGTGGCTGAGCCGCTGGCGCTGCTGGTGAATATCATTGGCCCTTCAAAGATCGTGGTCGGTGGTGGCCTCGCGAATGCCACGGCGCTTATTGCCGCACTTGATGAGCAGGTACGGACGGGGACATTACACAATTATGTGGGGCCACTGGTGATAACTGGAAAATTTGCCAGCAACGGCGGGATGATCGGGGCATCAGTGCTGGGGCGTTTGAACCCACGCCCTTGACGCGCAAAATCCTTAAACCTAAGTCCCAAACCTTGGGTTACCTGGACATGAAGATGTAAAGGCTATATTCACCCGCGCTGGACACCCACAGCGCGGACTGAAACTTTTTAACCGTTATCCTTGCCGGCTTGTGGAAATTCGCTTTCTGTCGGGACTTCAGGCAGGTCATCAAGAACCGGTTGGATACCTTCCGAGATGTAATCCTTCGCAGCTTTTGCCTGCTCATGTCCGCTGCTGTCCCGCACCAGAACATGCTTAATTGTGCCATCTTTCAGTACTTCACGATGAATACCGGTAAATTCGCTCATAAGTTCCCCTTTGCTATTATCAACACGAAGCCGGATGCGATAGTTCAACAGTAGCCTGCTTATGTTTAAGCATAGTCTTGTTCGTGAGACATTCGAATAAAAAATTTCTGAATATTACTTCACCGACAATAACCTTTTCCTGATAAATTAACGGACTAGTCAGGATTACACTGACTTCTTCAGGACTTATCAACACACCGACAGGAGAAGGCATTTTGGACGCGAGCACTATCAACACACTTTTTTTCATTGGCGCCCTGTTGGTAGCAGCAAGCATTCTGCTCAGTTCGCTCTCTTCACGGCTCGGGATCCCCATTTTAGTCATTTTTCTTGCCATCGGTATGTTGGCGGGCGTTGATGGCATTGGCGGTATTGCGTTTGATAATTATCCTGCCGCCTATTTAATCAGTAATCTGGCACTGGCCGTCATTTTACTCGACGGCGGTATGCGCACCCGCGCCTCCTCCTTTCGAGTGGCACTCTGGCCCGCCCTTTCACTGGCCACCGTCGGGGTTTTGATTACCGCCGGATTAACCGGCCTCGCCGCCGCTTGGCTGTTCAAGGTGGACTTGATTCAGGGACTACTGATTGGTGCGATCATTGGTTCAACCGACGCCGCCGCCGTGTTCTCACTGATTGGTGGCAAAGGTCTGAATGAGCGTGTCAGTGCCACTCTGGAGATTGAGTCCGGCAGCAATGACCCGATGGCAGTGTTCCTCACCGTCACCCTTATCGAGATGATCTCCAAAGGTCAGCACAGCCTGAGCTGGATGTTCGTGTTGGATGTTATTCAGCAATTCGGACTGGGGATCCTGTTCGGACTGGGCGGTGGCTGGCTGCTGCATAAACTGATTAATAAGATTTCACTGGCTACCGGTTTGTACCCCTTACTGGCCTTCAGCGGTGGCCTGATGGTGTATGCACTGACCACGGCGATGGACGGCAGCGGTATTCTGGCAGTTTACCTGTGTGGCCTGATGCTGGGGAATTTACCTATACGCAACCGTCACGGCATTATGCAGACCTTCGACGGACTGGCATGGCTGAGCCAGATTGGCATGTTCCTGGTGCTTGGCCTGCTGCTGACACCCAGCAATCTTTTACCCATTGCTGCTGGCGCACTGGCACTTTCCCTGTGGATGATCTTCTTCGCCCGTCCGCTTTCCGTGTTCGTCGGTCTACTGCCGTTCAAGAATTTTACCCTGCGCGAACGCTTCTTTATTTCCTGGGTCGGATTACGCGGTGCGGTCCCGGTTATTCTGGCAGTATTCCCGATGATGGCCGGGATCCCCCAGGCCAATCTCTACTTTAATGTCGCCTTCTTTGTGGTGCTGGTGTCATTGCTGTTGCAGGGTACCTCACTGGGTTATGCCGCGAAGAGAGCCAAAGTGATTGTCCCGCCGATGCCAACGCCGGTGTCGCGTGTGGGGCTGGATATTGACGTCTATAACAACTGGGAACAGTTTATTTATCAGTTGGGGTCGGAGAAATGGTGCGTTGGTGCCGCACTGCGTGATTTAAAAATGCCACAGGAAACCAGGATTGCTGCGCTATTTCGCGGCACCGAAATGCTGCACCCAAGCGGCAGTACCCGTCTGAAAGAGGGCGATATACTGTGCGTTATCGGCCAGGAAAAAGACTTGCCAGAGCTGGGGAAGCTGTTCAGCGACAGCAACGCCGTGGTACTCGACGACCGCTTCTTCGGCGACTTTATTTTGCAGGCCAATGCACCGCTGGAGGCCATCTCACAACTGTATGGCCTTAATCTTGAGGATTCAGTCGATAAGTCACAGTCTCTTGGCAATTTCGTTATTAAGTTGTTGGGTGGCGAACCCGTTATCGGCGACCATATTGAATGGGATGGCCTGACCTGGACTATCGCAGAGATGGAAGGCAAAGAGGTGAGTAAAGTCGGCGTGAGAATTGTCACCCAAAAAGCCTGAACAACCGACAAACAAAAACAAAAAAACGCCTGTCAGGATTTACCTTTCAGGCGTTTTTCAATTTCAGACTTCTTTTTTGACGTCAGATCAAACCGTTATTGTGCGGCTTGTGGATCTTTGTCGTAATCAGAACAAGACTGGTAGCCTTTATTCATGACATGGCCAGTGTCGTTGAAGCTGACAAAGTAAGTTTGTGCTTTGCCATCACGCGGGGCAACGGCATAAGTCTGACAAGTTCCTTTGGCGTGGATCAACGTCGCTTCTGTAGACGGTGGTCCGGCAAGAGCACGTACCTGAGCTTTGGACATCCCTACTTTGACATCGCTGACCACAGGCTCTTTAACATAGCTTGCCGCACGATCGTAACTCTGACACCCGGCAAGGACTGAAACCGCTGTAGCAACAATAATCAACATTTTCTTATTCATGACTTCTTTCTCCTGAAGCGCTTATGTGCCATTAAGAGTAGAAGAGATAAGGATTTTTTCCAGTCCATATGACTTTTATTTATTAATCTCACCGCACATTAGGTATTTTCCGATAAAGAAGTCACCTTTACCCGGACCGTCTATTCGGATGGAAATGTGCATTACTGGCGCGGTAAACTGAGTTTCAGCGTAGTGGTCGTTGCATGACCGTAACCTGCTCGTTATCCACTTCGCGGGTTTCGACGACCTGCCAACCGTGCCTCGTATACAAACCTTGCTGATCGGGCGTATACAACCACAGGGTATCGACGCCTGCTGCGCGGGCGCGTTCAATGCTGGCTTTGATCAATGCTGAGCCAATCCCTCTGCCCCGCAGAGGGTGACGGGTAAATACTTCGCCCAGCCAGTATTTTCGCTCTGCTACGTCATCGAGTTCATAGCGCATAACGCCAGCCGTACCGACTACATCGTCGTTTTCATCGAATGCCACCAGCACAAACTGACGACCTTTGCTACTCAGGCGTTGCTCAAGTCGCTGGCGAATATACTCTTTCTGTGCCCAGTGGGGGAAAGCAGACCATTCGCCATGCAGGTATTCCGTGATCACGTCAAGATACTGTGGGACATCTACAAGGTTGGCGATTTTCACCGCACAGGCACTGGATGGGGAAGAAGTCTCAGTCATGGGAAAACCGTTTTAAGTTATAGGGGCACCTAATTTGTCGATTCCCCTCCTGAGTGTCAAGCCGCAGCCGTTATTTCTCCCAAACCAAATCGGGAAACCGCTTTTTCCAGCCGTTGCGACTGCGAGAGTAGCTGTTGTGACGAGCTGGCCGCCTGCTGCGCCAGTTGGCTATTTTGCTCGGTTACCTGAGTCAGCGTCACAATACGTTCCGAGACTTCATCTATGCTTTGACGCTGATCCTGAGACGCCTCGGCGATCTCACTGACCAGCGTATGTAAGCCGCTGAAGATGGTGATGATCTCATTCAGGCTTTTACCCAGCAGCGTAACAGAGGTTGAGCCGCGCCCAATTTGCGCCACAGACTCTTCAATAAGCAGATGGATACCGCGCGTAGAGTGGCTGCTTTTTTGTGCCAGCAAGCCAATTTCTTTGGCGACGACGGCAAAACCACGCCCGTACTGTCCGGCATGTGCGGCCTCAATTGCCGCGTTTAAAGCGAGAATATTGGTCTGAAATGCCACGCTGTCAATCATCGCCACAATGCTGCTCATTTCAGCCGACTGGCTGACGATCTCTTTCATGGCTAAATCGACTTTTACCATGACATCACCACCACTGGTCGCCACTTTCTGCGCCTGTTCTGCCCGCTGGCTGGCCTGATGGGCATGCTGCGCATTGTCTTTAACCCGCTCAGTCAGCGAGCTAATATGATGATTCGCCGCGTTAAGTTCGTCATGCTGTTTCAAAGATTGCGAAGATAACTCTTCATTACCCTGCGCAATTTGGTTGATATTAACCATGATATGCGAGGAGGCGTCGCGTACTTCGCTGATCAGCCTTCTCAGCCCGGTCTGCATTTCACGCAGGCTGTTATTGAGCTGATGAATTTCACTCACTCTTGAAGTTTTACCGTCAATTGGGTCGGAAAGGTCTCCCGCAGCCAGAACGCCTATGTGCGCAATCACCCGTTGCAATGGGCGAATAACCCATCGGGTAATGCCGCGCCAAACCGCAAAAGCGATCACTGCCAGCAACACTAGTGCCCCGAAAAAAAGCATTTTGGCGTGTGATAGCGTCCCCAGAAGCTGGTCGCTGAGTGACACGGCCATTTGCTCGTTAACGTGGAGATATCGGTAATATTTATCACTGAAATCATCCTGAAATGCCTGGATTGGCACGTTAAAAAAGGCGTCGATTGTATTGGTTTTTTGCAAACCGTCTGATTGCTCGCGCAGGCCATCGTAAAACATCTGATAGCTGACTTGCAGTTCAGCCGCCGCTTTCTGCGCGTCTCCCTGCAAGCCGACGGTGAGGGTCGTGAACTGTTTGAAGAATTTATCTGAGGCGACCAGCGACCCCTGAGAGGCTTCCATCAGGCTGTGCCAGCTGCCGTCAGAGCCGGTTTCTTTGTCCTGCATGAAATAAATACCCGCCCGGTTAAGCTTATCGCTGGCCATGAGCAATTCCATGCGGGCTTTGTCCATGACTGCTTGCTGCTGACGCAGGCTTTCGGTGGCAATAACGTTTTGACGGGCGTCTTGCAGGATGTGGGTCAGAATAAGGGTTGAGAAAATCTGTAACGCCGAAAACAGCGCAATAACGCAAATTACCCCAAAAAGGATCCCCCGAGGGCGGGATTTGAATGCTGAGCGGAATACTGTGCTTAAAAAGCGTGGTGCCTTAAGAAGAGAAAATGTTAATTTCATGATTATTCTGCGTAATTTTTGATGTGAGCAGAATTTTACTCGCGGGTAATGACAGTAATATTTCAGGGATTGCCGCCTCGCAATCCCTGAAGAAATTCACTGTACTCAGCCTTTCGGGAAGATCCAAACGTCGTCGACCGGCAGAGAAAGACGGCACATTTCCTGGCCGCGCACGTCGGCGCCGTAGGCTCGTACCACGAAATCTTCAGCCACCGTACGAAACAGGTACTCCCAACGATCGCCAAGGTACATGCTGGTCAGCAACGGCAGTTCTATCTGATTGCCGTCTGGGTTGTCGCCCATCTGTACGCGCTCTACGCGGATAACCGCCGTGCCTTCCTGCCCAGCTTGCACCCCTTCTCCCACCTTGCCCCACAGCGCCCAGTCCTTGCCTTCAATACGCGCCTTGCCGTCGCGCACTTCCGTCACTTTGCCATGCAGACGGTTGTTGCTGCCCATAAATTCGGCGGTGAAAAGCGTTTTTGGCGAACCGTACATCTCCTGTGGCGTGCCCTGCTGTTCAATTTTTCCGTTGTTGAGCAGCAGAATACGGTCGGAAATCGCCATGGCTTCGTTCTGGTCATGGGTGACCATCAATGCCGACAGGCCGAGTTTAATGATCAGCTCCCGCAGGAAGACCCGTGCCTCTTCGCGCAGTTTAGCGTCAAGGTTGGACAGCGGTTCATCGAGCAGAATCACCGGCGGGTTGTACACCAGCGCACGGCCTATCGCTACACGCTGCTGCTGACCGCCGGATAGCTGATGTGGATGACGCTTGCCGAGGTGGCCCAGACCGAGTTGCTCAAGCACCGCCTGCACTCGCTGGTTAAGTTCTGAGGACGCGACTTTACGCAGCTTCAGCGGGTATGCCACATTCTCGAACACAGTTTTGTGCGGCCAGAGAGCATAAGACTGGAACACCAGCCCGAGATTGCGCTCCTCGGCTGGGATCTCGCTGCGTGAACTGCCGTCATACACGGTATTTTTACCGATAATAATGCGACCCTGCGTGGGTTTTTCCAAACCAGCCACGGCTCGTAGCAACGTGGTTTTTCCGCTACCGGAAGGTCCGAGTAACGAGACAACTTCTCCGCGCCTGAGGTCCATGGATACCCCCTTCAGCACCGGGTTATCGCCATAGGTTAAATGCAGGTTATCTACTGATAGCTCAATCATGTAATTTGACTCCGAAACGTAAGGCAATACCCAAACCTAACACCACCAAAAGGATGTTAATGAAGGAGAGCGCGGCGACGATATCAATGGCGCCAGCGGCCCAAAGGGAGACCAGCATCGAGCCGATAGTTTCTGTTCCCGGCGATAACAGATAAACGCCGGTAGAATATTCACGCTCGAAGATCAGGAACATCAGTAGCCATGAGCCAATCAGCCCATAACGCGACAGTGGAATAGTAACGTGACGGGTGATTTGCCCGCGGGTGGCACCGGTACTGCGCGCCGCCTCTTCGAGTTCAGGACCGACCTGCAATAGTGTCGAAGAGATCAGCCTCAGCCCATACGCCATCCACACCACGGTGTACGCAAGCCAGACGCTAAAAATGGTGCTGCGCAATGAACGTAGCCACACCACCAGGTTGTCGCGTAACCACTGTGACCATGCCATATCCGACAACCAGCCCGACTTCAGCGAGTTGTCGAGCCACATTGGCAGGAACAGGAATACCCACAAGAACGCCAGACCGGCGAGCAGGCCGGGAACGGCGCGCGGCACCAGTACGCTGTAATCAAGGAAACGCGTGACGCCATCCGGTTTACGGTGCATGGCAATACCGATGAACAGATAGCAAACCACCGCCAGCGCACCACCGATGATCCCAATCGCCATCGAGTTAACGATAGCCCGCAGCAAGTTAGGTTGCTGCCAGATAGTGCGGAACGTATTGAGCGAAAGTTCATCCCATATCGACACACCCACGCCCCAGTTGGAGATGAAGGCACGTAATACAACCCCCACCAACGGCACGCCAATGGTGACCGTCAGCCAGAAGGCGACCACCGCACCGGCCACCCAGCGCCATTTACCCAGCGGCAATGCGCGGGCCTGCGAGGCTTTACCTTTGACAGTGACGAAGCGGTTGGCCGTGCGCATCAGGCGGCGCTGTAACATCACGAGCGGGATTGTGATGCAAATCAATACCACCGCCACCGCAGCCATCAGATGATAAGACGGCGTGCCCAGTTTATTGGTGAGCTGATAGAGATAAGTCGCCAGCACCAGATTGCCTTCAGGATCACCGAGAACCAGCATAAGACCGAACACTTCCAGCCCAAGGAAGAATAACAATACCCCGGCATACAAAATGGCCGGTCGAACCATCGGCAGGCTGACTGCCGTCATGACTTGCAGAGGCGAAGCCCCGGCGGTACGCGCCGCTTCTTCCACGTCAGACCCGACGCTGCGCAACGCCGATGAGATATAAAGGTAGGCATGCGGCACGTGAGTAAGGCCAGCAATCACCACGATGCTCGACATGGCGTAGATGTTCCACGGCACAAAACCGAACAAGGACTCTGCCCACAGCGAGAAGAACCCGACCGGACCGGCAGCAACGACGTAACCGAAGCCGAGTACCATCGGAGAGACAAATATCGGCACCAGGATCAACGGTTCAATGAGGCGGCGACCGGGCAAGTCCGTCCGCACCATCAGGAAAGCGAGTATTCCGCCAAGTGGAATCGAGATCCCCACCAGCCCGAACGCCAGAATAAATCCACTTTTCAGCGCCTTGTAAAAGTCCGGATCGGTGAAGATAAATTCAAAAGATTCTAGGCTCCACTCTTTCGACGGGGAAAAGAACGGTGCGGAGAGGAAACTTTGTATCACGATGAACGACAACGGAATGTAGATAACCAGTGTCGTTATCAACACCACTATGCCGCGCGGCAGGCTCTGCCACTTTCTGCGCAATGCATTCATGTTACTGCCCTTCGGTTAGAAACCCTGAAAGCGAAATCAGGCAAGAGAAAGGGAGGCGCGGACGCCTCCGTTTACCCAAAATCATTCAAGTTGCAGAAAGGCGGCAATCGAACGAATCCCGATGAACTTACTCAAGTAAGTGATTCGGGTGAGCGAATGCCGCCAACGCATCTGCAGCTCGAAGGATGACGGGTAAATCATTTGCCGGCGGCGGTACGCCACTGTTTGATGTAATCCAGACGTTTTTTCTGTTGCAGGTATTCCAGCAAGGTTTCATCCACCGGGATGGGTTTAAGCGCACCGCCTAACATTTTGGTCAGACCATCAATATCATTTTTACCTTCGATATCGTTGCGGATTGACGGAATGTCGGCCTGGTTAGCGAGGATGCTCTGGCCCGCTTCAGACAATACATAGTCCAGCCACAGTTTGGCGGCATTACCATTTTTGGCTTCTTTACTGATGAAGGAGACACGCGACAGCACCAGGGTGTAATCCTTCGGATAGGAAATACCGAGCGACGGATCGGTTTTGGCACGGGCTTCAGCGTAGGAACCGAGAATGTTAAAACCGATCAGATTTTCGCCTGATGACACCCTTTCCATCATGGTCCCGGTAGAAGACTGCACCGCCAGACCGCCCTTGGCCACTTCGCTCAGGGTTTTGAAATAGTTCGGATCGGCTTTGAAATCCTGCACGGAGAGCATGAAACCAAGACCCGATTTTTCGATGTCGTAGGTGGTGACTTTCTTGTTGAATTTTTCCGTCTGGCTGGCAATCAGTTTGGCCAGCGCCGCATGGGAATCTGGCACCTCACCGGCAGGGATCAGACGCTTGTTGTAGATGAACACCACCGGCTCGTAAGTCGTGCCATAAGCCTTCTCTTTCCACACTGCCCACTTCGGTAATTGCGGCAATTCCGGTGAAGCATATTCGGCGGCGTAGTCGGTCGCCAGTTTCAGCGCAGTGTCCATTGACGAACTCCACACTACGTCACCGCTAGTGCCGCCTGCCGCCTGCTCGCTGATGTAACGGTTATATAACTCGGTGCTATTCATGTCGTTGTATTCGACTTTGACACCAGGATAAGCCGCTTCAAAACCCTGAATCAATGGACCAGCGGCTTTGGTGTCGGTTGTCGAATAGACCACCACTTTGCCCTCTTTAGTGGCCGCATCGACAATTTTTTGATAGTCAGCCGGGTACCCTTGAGGTAATGCAGACATAGCAGAGGTAGAGATCAGGACAGCAGAAGCAATAAGAGAGAGACGTAATTTCTTAGACATTATTGTTAACCTCTAGTTACATTTGGGAAACTAAAAATCAACATAACGCATAACATCTGACAGGCAATAGCGTAATTTTTTTATCTTCTTAAACTGTGATTCGGGGCGTTTTTTAGGCAATTAACACCATTAAAACCACGGAAAAAAGAGGTTATCAGCCAGCCCTCCAAACCAGAATCTGGTTGTTGGCGATGACAGTGCAGGCAGTTAAAAAGAATTATTTTGAAGTCGCATACCCTTCCTAAGGCTTTCTTAATAATAGATGTGGCATAAAGCCGGGCTGAAAAATGATGAGAAACCTTTACACAATTAAATGCGAATCTATTTAAGAATCATTTACAATGCGACGTTGGTATTGAGCCACTTTTTTATGGCATGTCAGCGACGTCGTTTTCTTCTTCTTTTTCTTTTTAAAGGATTTTCTTATGAAGTTACGTTTTTCCTCACTCGGGCCAGTCGCTTTACTTGCTTCTTCACTGATGCTGGCATTCTCAGCCAACGCCGCTGACGAAGGCATCGTCATTTACAACGCTCAACATGAAAACCTGGTGCAGTCCTGGGTTGACGGTTTCACCAAAGACACCGGCATCAAAGTCACGCTGCGTAACGGCAGCGACAGCGAACTGGGTAACCAATTAGTACAAGAAGGCAGCGCCTCTCCCGCTGATGTTTTCCTGACCGAGAACTCACCGGCCATGGTGCTGGTGGATAACGCCAAGCTTTTCGCCCCACTCGACGCCGCGACGCAAAAGCAAGTTGAACCCGCCTACCGTCCAACGCATGGCCGCTGGATTGGCATTGCCGCTCGTACTACCGTTTTTGTTTATAATCCGGAAAAAATAAGCGAAGCACAGTTGCCCAAATCAATGATGGATTTAGCGAAACCAGAATGGAAAGGCCGCTGGGCTGCATCCCCTTCCGGTGCTGATTTTCAGGCAATAGTCAGTGCATTACTGGAACTGAAAGGCGAAAAGGCTACGCTCGAATGGCTGAAAGCGATGAAAACTAACTTCACCGCTTATAAAGGCAACAGCACCGTGATGAAAGCCGTGAATGCCGGTCAGATTGATGGCGGGATCATTTACCACTACTACCGCTTTGTCGACCAGGCCAAAACCGGTGAAAACAGTAAAAACACCCAACTTTTTTACTTCAAACATAAAGATCCGGGTGCGTTTGTGAGCATCTCCGGCGGCGGCGTTCTGGCTTCCAGTAAGCATCAGAAAGAAGCGCAGGAGTTTGTTAAATGGATCACCGGCAAACAAGGTCAGGAAATTCTGCGCACCAATACCGCCTTCGAATATGCTGTTGGCGTAAATGCGGCTTCTAACCCGAAACTGGTTCCGCTGAAAGACCTGGATGCTCCGAAAGTAGATGCTTCCGAGTTGAACAGCAAAAAAGTAGTCGAGTTAATGACTGAAGCAGGTCTGCTGTAATAGCAGTTATTTTTCCAAGCAGCGTGCCTTAATCATTATGTCTACTATCAGTATCGAAGGTGTACTCGCCAGATGGCGTAACACCCGTGGGCGCTCATCGCGCCGGGCTGGAACCGGTATCGTACTGGCCGCGGTTTTGCTGTCTCTACTGTCTCTGCTACCGCTGGGATTTGTCGTTGGCATCACCGTTGATACCGGTTGGGAGACGGTTAAGGCACTGGTTTTTCGCCCGCGCGTGGGCGAATTACTGACCAATACGGTGCTGCTGGTGATCATCACCCTGCCGCTGTGCGCTGTTATCGGCATCGCGCTGGCGTGGCTCACTGAACGCACTCAGCTGCCCGGGCGCAGGCTCTGGTCTTTGCTGGCGACAGCACCTCTGGCCGTACCGGCTTTTGTACAAAGCTACGCCTGGATAAGCCTGGTTCCATCAATGCACGGGCTGGCCGCAGGCGTATTTATTTCCGTTATTGCCTATTTCCCGTTTATCTATCTGCCTGCTGCCGCCGTGTTGCGACGTCTCGATCCCGGCCTGGAAGATGCCGCCTCTTCACTGGGCTCGACGCCTGTGGTGGTTTTTTTTCGCGTGATACTGCCACAGCTCAAACTGGCTGTCTGGGGCGGCTTACTACTGATTGCACTGCATTTACTGGCCGAATATGGCCTGTATGCAATGATCCGTTTCGATACCTTTACCACTGCCATTTTCGATCAATTTCAGTCAACGTTTAACGGTCCGGCGGCCAATATGCTGGCGGGCGTTCTGGCTTTATGCTGCCTCGCTTTATTGCTGGCCGAGTCAGCCAGCCGTGGCAAGGTGCGTTATGCCCGCGTGGGTTCAGGCAGCGCCAGACGACAGACGCTGCGCCCATTGAAACCGGTCCTGACGGTGCTGAGCTTATGCCTGCCAATATTGCTGACCGCCTTGTCGCTCGGCGTGCCGCTGGTCACTCTGGCGCGCTGGTTGTATCTGGGCGGCACTGACGTGTGGCTAAGCCCCAAACTGCTCCCTGCGCTGAAACAAACGTTGTGGTATGCGCTGGCCGGTGCGGCCATCACCACTCTTTGTGCGGTACCTATGGCGTGGATTTCCGTCCGCTATCCGGGTCGTTTATACCGGTTTCTGGAAGGCTGTAATTACATCACCAGTTCGCTGCCCGGCATTGTGGTGGCGCTGGCGCTGGTGACCATCACTATTCGTATCGCACGCCCGCTTTACCAGACCGAAATCACCATTATGTTTGCCTATTTGCTGATGTTTACGCCGCGTGCGCTCATCAATCTGCGAGCGGGGATCGCGCAGGCACCGGTTGAGCTGGAAAATGCAGCACGAAGCCTGGGTCGTACACCCTTTCAGGCATTGTGGAGTATCACTATGAGGTTGGCCGCACCGGGTGCGGCTGCAGGTGCCGCGCTGGTATTTCTGGCCGTCACCAATGAACTGACCGCAACACTACTGCTGGCACCTAATGGCACCCGCACGCTGGCGACCGCGTTCTGGGCGCTGACCAGCGAAATCGATTATGTTGCCGCATCTCCCTACGCGCTGCTGATGGTTTTGCTGTCGCTGCCATTAACCTGGATTCTTTATTCTCAATCTCAACGTAAGGCTGGACTATGAACACGCTCGACCTGCGGGAAATAACCAAATCCTATTCAGCGGTAAACGTGCTGAAAAGCGTCAACCTGCAGGTGAAACCCGGTAGCCGGACCGCCATTGTCGGCCCTTCGGGTTCGGGCAAAACTACGCTGCTGCGCATTATTGCGGGTTTCGAAACACCGGATAGCGGACAAGTGTTATTGCAAGGCCAAACGTTGTTCGATGCTAAAACACAGATTCCTGCACATAAAAGAGGCATCGGCTTTGTGCCGCAAGATGGCGCACTTTTTCCACATTTTACCGTGGCGGGGAATATTGCTTACGGGCTAACAGGTGGAAAGCGCGAGCAACAGATCCGTATCGACGAACTGATGGAGATGGTGGCACTGGACCGGCGTCTGGCAAAATCGTGGCCGCACGAGCTTTCCGGCGGGCAACAGCAGCGTGTGGCGCTGGCGCGAGCGCTGGCACAAAAACCGGTACTGATGTTGTTGGATGAGCCATTTTCTGCGCTCGATACCGCCTTGCGCGCATCAACCCGCAAGGCGGTAGCCGACTTGCTGGCAGAGACGCGTATCGCCTCGATTCTGGTGACCCACGACCAGACCGAAGCGCTGTCGTTTGCCGATCAGGTTGCCGTGATGCGCAACGGTAAACTGGCACACGTGGGTGCACCACAGGCGTTGTACTTGCATCCGGCCGATGAAATGACCGCCACATTTTTAGGCGAGACGTTGCTACTGGATGCACATCTGGAACACGGCTGGGCACAATGCGCGCTGGGGAAAATCGCAGTGGATGACACATCACGCTCCGGCAGCACGCGCGTCATGCTCCGCCCGGAACAAATCCGCATTTCGCAAGTGGAGAACGTGGGGCTATCCTCTGACAAGTGTTTGGCTCATGTGGCGAATATTGATTTTGCCGGGTTTATCTCAACACTGAGCCTCGACATCGTGGGCAATAACGAAAAAATCGAGATTAAAACCATCAGCCAGAATAGCATTGCCGTGGGTTCAACCGTCGAGATAAGCGTCGATGGCAATGCTCACGTATTCTCTGCGTAGCAGCCACGACACTGGAGCAATCTCAAATTCCAGACACAAAAAAAGCCGCTAATTGCTTAGCAGCTTTTCTGTATTGTTTATGGCGGAGGAGGAGAGATTCGAACTCTCGAATGGTTTCCCATCGCCGGTTTTCAAGACCGGTGCCTTCAGCCGCTCGGCCACCCCTCCGTAAACAACAATTTTGCCTGAACGCACTCCGTGGTTCAGACGGTGCGTAGTATACAATACCGGATAAAAGATGCAAACATTATTTTCGTTGCAGCTTGTTGATTTTATGAGTCTTTACACGATCCCACTACTCAACAAACACAAAAAAAGCCGCTAATGACTTAGCAGCTTTCTTGTGTTGTTTATGGCGGAGGAGGAGAGATTCGAACTCTCGAATGGTTTCCCATCGCCGGTTTTCAAGACCGGTGCCTTCAGCCGCTCGGCCACCCCTCCGCAACGCAGCGAACTATAAACATAGCCATTCGGCTTGTAAAGCCTGATTCCGTTCATTTGCCTGAAAAACCAGCATTCGATGACTAATTGATGATTAAATCATCATTGCGGTCTTTTTAGCGTCGCCGAACCGCGCCGTAGCAGCCTGTAGGTGGGTAAAGAAGGGTAAAACGCCTTTAATCACCTGCCGTAACTATTTATGATTCCAGCCTGATTGTATTTTCACCGACTCCAACTTTTGTCGATAAGTGAGATTTTTACTATGGATCGTATTGTTGCCTCTTCCTCATCACGCGCAGGCTCCTTATTAAGCACGCACCGAGTGCTGCGTAATACTTATTTTATGCTGGCACTGACGCTGGGTGTTTCTGCTATTACTGCAACCGTCAGCACTGTACTGCGTCTGCCGTCTCCGGGCATGTTGATCACGCTGGTGGGTTTTTACGGTTTGATGTTCCTGACTTACCGCACTGCCGATCGCCCGGTCGGTATACTCGCCACATTCGCCCTGACCGGGTTTATGGGGTATACCTTGGGGCCGATGCTTAGTTCACTGCTGTCGGCCGGTGCGGGTGACATTATTATGCTGGCCCTCGGCGGCACCGCGCTGGTGTTTTTCTCGTGCTCAGCCTATGTGCTGACCACACGCAAAGACATGTCGTTCCTGTCAGGTATGATGATGGCGGGCTTTGTGGTGCTACTGGTCGCGGTTATCGCCAACTTGTTCCTGCAGATCCCTGCGTTGTCGCTGGCGATAAGCTGTCTGTTTATTCTGTTCTCTGCGGGTGCGATTCTGTGGGAGACCAGCAACATTATTCACGGTGGCGAAACCAACTATATCCGTGCGACGGTCAGCCTGTATGTCTCGCTATATAATGTGTTTGTCAGCCTGCTGAGTATTTTAGGGCTTTCACGCAGTAACTAGATTTACGTGGTAATTAAAAATCAGATGAAACCAACAAGCCTCGCGAATGCGGGGCTTTTTATTTTGTGCGGGATGGCTTTTTGCTAGACTGTGCGCTGAGTTTTTATCGCCTTGAGGTTTTATGCTGAAGTTTGCAGGTCGTGAAATAGAAACCGACGCGCAGGGTTATCTGAAAAACAGCGCTGACTGGAACGAAGCCATGGCACCGCTGCTGGCAGAACAGGAAGCGATCGTCCTGACCGACGCGCACTGGCAAGTGATTCGCTTTGTGCGCGAATTCTATCTTGAATTCAATACGTCACCCGCCATTCGTATGCTGGTCAAAGCCATAGGTCAAAAATATGGCGAAGAAAAGGGCAACAGCCGTTACCTGTTCAGGCTGTTCCCGGACGGGCCGGCCAAGCAGGCGACTAAAATTGCCGGGCTACCCAAGCCAGTGAAATGCCTTTAAGTGATACCGGCAAGTTCGGTCAGTGGCGGATTTTAAAGTCGCTGAATTCGCCAGGCACGGCAGGTTCGCTTAACACACGATCTACGATGGCATGTTTCGGCCCGCCCTGTTTTAGCCACGCGAGCAACTGGTCGACTTTTTCCTGCTCACCACAGGCCACCACTTCTACACTGCCGTCTTCCAGATTTCTGGCATATCCGGTCAGGCCTAGCGCGGTAGCTTGGTGCTGTGTCGCAAAGCGAAACCCAACACCTTGTACCCGGCCATAGACATAGGCTGCTATAGTAATTTTAGCCATAATATTCTCTCCGTTAGCGGTATGGTTCGTTGCAATGTAGACTGCTTGCCCGGACAATGACGCTCCTTTTTTGTCTCCGAACTGACAGAACTTAATTCTATGACTGCTCGTTTATTTTTGGCCAAAGGCCGCGAAAAATCCCTCCTGCGCCGCCACCCTTGGGTGTTTTCCGGCGCGGTAACCCGTGTCGAAGGTAAAGCACTTTCCGGTGACACTATTGATATTGTAGACAGTCAGGGCAAATGGCTGGCTCGCGGTGCCTATTCCCCCGCTTCGCAAATTCGTGTCCGCGTCTGGACATTCCGTCAGGATGAAGATATCGATATTGAATTTTTCGTCCGTCGTCTACAGCAGGCACAAAGCTGGCGCAACTGGATTGCCAAACGCGATGGTCTTGACAGTTACCGCCTGATTGCCGGTGAATCCGATGGCCTGCCAGGCATCACTATTGATCGTTTCCAGAACTTCCTGGTCCTGCAACTGCTCTCTGCGGGTGCAGAATATCAGCGCGCTCCTCTGCTCGCTGCACTGCAAAAATGTTATCCGGAATGCGCCATTTGGGACCGTTCTGACGTTGCGGTGCGTAAAAAAGAGGGGCTGGAGTTAACCCAGGGTCATGTCTTGGGTGAACATCCCCCTGCTCTGTTGCCAATTCAGGAACATGGCATGAGTTTGCTGGTCGATATTAAAGAAGGTCATAAAACCGGTTTCTATCTCGATCAACGTGACAGCCGATTGGCGGCCCGTAAATATGCAGAAGGCCGGAGAGTGCTGAACTGCTTCTCTTATACCGGTGCTTTTGCAGTTTCTGCGCTAATGGGCGGTTGTGAAAAAGTCATTAACGTCGATACCTCACAAGGTGCGCTGGACATAGCACGTCAGAACGTCGAGCTAAATAATTTGGACCTGTCTAAAGCCGAATTTGTGCGCGAAGACGTGTTCCAACTGCTGCGCAGATATCGTGCAGAAGGTGAACAATTCGACATGATCGTAATGGACCCGCCGAAATTTGTCGAAAACAAAAATCAGCTGGCCAACGCCTGCCGCGGTTACAAAGATATCAACATGCTGGCATTACAGTTGTTGCGTCCTGGCGGAATTCTGTTGAGTTTCTCCTGTTCCGGTCTGCTGCCAACTGATTTGTTCCAGAAGATCCTCGCCGATGCGGCACTCGACGCTCACCGTGAGATTCAATTTGTGGAACAGTTCCGTCAGGCTGCTGACCATCCGGTGATTGGTTCTTATCCTGAAGGTCTCTACCTGAAAGGCTTCGCCTGTGTGGTGATGTCCTGATTTTATCGATTTATGCTTTTTCCAGGTGCAGATCGTGGATTTTCAGCACTTAAGGTAGTCAAAACTTGAAATCGAGCGTCCTGCCTCCATATAAGAGGAAGAATGTAATTTCAGGAGGTCACTATGATTACCAGCAAATTCGGAATAGGCCAGCAGGTCCGCCACAGGCTGTTAGGATATCTAGGCGTAGTGATTGATGTTGATGCGGAATATTCACTTGATAAACCAGATGCCGATAAAGTGGATGCCGATGACGCAATGCGCACCGCGCCTTGGTATCACGTGGTAATGGAAGATGATAAAGGCCAGCCGGTGCATACCTATCTGGCTGAGATCCAAATTGATCACGAAGCCGCCCGCTCACACCCGGAACAGACTTCGCTGGACGACCTGGCAGAATCTGTCCGCAACCAATTACTGGCACCGCGCCTGCGAAACTAGACCCGGTGAAGTCTATTTCTGTAATGAAGAACCGATCTCATTGAGACCGGTTTTTTTGTGCCTGAACGCCCAACTCAGGTTTATTTTTCCAGGCCCAGACGTGGGATCTCAATTTTCGGACAACGGTCCATCACCACTTTCATTCCGGCCTGTTTCGCCAACACCGCGGCCTGCTCATTGATGACACCAAGCTGCAGCCACAATACCTTTGCGCCAATATCCACCGCTTCCTGCGCAACCCCATAAGCCGCTTCCACATTCCGAAAGACATCGACCATATCTACCGGATGCGGAATGTCGGCCAAGGTCGCATAAGCGGTTTGCCCAAGCAGCGTTTTATCGGCAAGTTTCGGGCTCACCGGAATCACCTGATATCCCTGCGAAAGTAGATACGCCATCACCCCAAAGCTTGGCCGTGAAGGACTATCACTGGCACCGACTAAGGCGATGGTTTTGACGTCGTTAAGGATCGTGCTGATATCATTATCTTGCATGGAATAAGCCTCATTGGAAGATGTCCTGAAAGTGTAACTCAGCCCCCTTAATGCCACAGCCTTTCACCACAGTAGGCGTGGTGCAGTAACGCACCAAATAATGTTTCAAAAAGTAATAATTAATGCATTATGTAAAATTTTGGCACACTATATGTATTACTCAATAATAGATGCTGTCGGTAGCGGTCAAAGGAGGGATTATGAAAGTCAGAATAATGGCCGTTTTATTGTTGGTTTGCCTGTTAGCGCCTGCTTCGGCTACCAGTCTAAAACTCTCTCCTGAACTGGATTTACTGGTCATTGATGGTAAAAAGATGTCAGGTGCCATCCTTAAAGGGGCTGACAGTCTGGAAATTGATGGCGGACAACACCAGATTTTATTTCAGGTGAGTAAAACGCTGCGCCAGTCCGTCATGGCCCCCTTGACCTACCACTCTCCGGCGATGATCGTGACTTTCAGCGCTAAAGGCTTGCATTCCATTTCCTTCGTGTTGCCTGCCCTGAATGATGAAATAGACGCTGCATTCTTCAGTAGAAAACTTAACTACCGAATAGTGGATGAAAATGGCCAGGACATTGCTAGCCGCCGTGATGTGCTGAGATCGGCCACTTATAGCAATTCAGCCGATTTAGTGAGCATGATGATCCGTTACAACCAGTCTGGCCTGAAAGCCTCAGTGCCCGATTTCGCAACAATGGCGCAAAAAGGCGATTCAACCGTTGAGCCCACTTCGCTATCAGTGTTGATCCCAGCCAGCCAGGCAGATAAACAGCTTTTGCCGCCTTTCTGGGCCCAACTTACCGCGTCACCAAATTTTAGTCGCTTTTTCTCTTGGTTCGCCCTGCCCCGCGCCTGATATCAAACAGATTTCCCCATCGGCTTCACGAATTTGATTTTCATTTCCACAATTTTCACGCCAACGCTATGCAGTAAAACGCAGTTTCAGTACTCTCAATACAACAATACACTGCCTTTCTGACTCTGCGTTCAAGGGATAATTGATGGAATTTACTACCCGCACTATTGCCAGGAAAAAACATATCGCGCTGGTCGCGCACGATCACTGCAAAAATATGCTGATGAAATGGGTTGATATCAATATCGCCGAGCTGGCGTTGCACACTCTTTATGCCACCGGTACGACGGGCAATCTGGTGCAGCGCAACACCGGTATTGAAGTCAAAAGTATGTTGAGCGGCCCAATGGGGGGTGATCAGCAGGTGGGAGCAATGATTGCGGAAGGGAAAATCGATATGCTGATTTTCTTATGGGATCCGCTAAATGCTGTGCCACATGACCCCGATGTGAAGGCCCTGCTGCGTCTGGCGACCGTGTGGAATATTCCCGTGGCGACCAATCTGGCAACGGCAGATTTTCTGATTGCATCGCCGTTGTTTAGGTCAGAAGTGGAGATTTCTATTCCTGACTACCCACGCTATTTACAGTCACGTCTGAAAGATTAACTCACTCATGTGCCCGTCACATGCACACCATGATGCATTTGACGGACATCTTCACGGTGGGTCAGGGTTTACGCTGAACCGGTACACCCAGATCTTCCAGCTGTTCGACAAACACTGACGGCTGAGACTTATTCTGCATTAACCAGACATTATGCTTCGCGCGGGTCATCGCCACATAAAGCAGTCGCCGTTCCTCGGCATCATCGAAATCTTCAGGCTCTGGTAACAATACCCGTTCTAAAATCGACTCACGCGCAGCCGCAGGGAAACCATCATTGCCGTCATCCAGACCAACGATAATCACATATTCAGCCTGCTGACCTTTGCTGGCATGAATGGTCATAAATTCGATATTCAACCGCGGCCAGCGGGTGGTGGCTTTCTGCAATACCTCAGGACGCCGATGATGGTAGCGGGCCAGGATCAGGATCCGTTCATCGGATTTGGCAAAACCACTGAGTTTGTCCAAGAGCGCATCCAACTGGTCTTCCGGCAGGATCACTACGGCTTTCTTATTCCCTTTCATCAAACTGTTGAGCGGTTTCTTCAGTTGGTAGGGATTTTGTTGCACGAATTTGTTAGCGATTTCACCAATGCGATCGTTAAAGCGATAGGTGGTATCCAGTGCGCACTCGGCACCTTCACCAAAGTTAGCCGCAAAAGCCGTGGTCAGTGACATCTCCGCGCCGCTGAAACGATAAATAGCCTGCCAGTCATCCCCCACAGAGAACAGATTGGTATGGCTGTTTTGCTGACGCAGGGCGGATAACAGGCGCGCGCGTTGAGGTGAGATGTCTTGAAATTCATCCACCAGAATATGTTTCCAGGGGCTGATAAAACGTCCTTTCTCCAGAATATTTACCGCCTGATGGATAAGGCCAGAAAAATCGACGGCGTCTTCATCCTTCAGTGCAGCCTTCCAGGCTTTTAGCAGCGGGGCCATCAGGCGGATACGTTTCTGGAAAAGATCGCGGACTTCCTCAGCCGCTTGTTCGACCATCTCAGCCTGGCTGCCACCGTGCATACGCATCAGGCCGAGCCAGCGTTCAAGCCGACTGCCCAGACGTTCGCTCAGCGCTTTGTTTTTCCAATAATCACCTTCGGGAACAACCCATTCCAGCTCATCGGTCATCCATTGCCGCCAACCGCTGGCTTGTACCTTTTTCTCGGCACACTGCTGTTGCCAGGTTTTGATCAACAAACTGCGGCGAGATTTACTGTCTGTTTCCAGCTTACTGATTTTGGGGGTTTTCTTACTGCCTTCCTGAATGATGTGCAGCGCCAGCGCGTGGAAAGTTTTAGCCTTGATGCTGCTGGTACCCAGACGTTCTTTGATTCGGCCGTTCATTTCATCCGCCGCCTGCCGACCAAAAGCCAGCAGCAGGATCTGTTCCGGGTGGGCCTCCTGGCGATGCAGTAGCCATCCAGCACGTGCCACCAATACGGAGGTTTTACCACTGCCCGCACCCGCTAAAACCAATACGGTATCTTCACCATTCACCACCGCGCGGCACTGACTATTGTTGAGCGGTGAGGTTTCAATGCTGTCAAAAAAATCGCGGTTTTTTTCGATAACCCGTTCAGTCCAGACAAGATTACGCTTATCAACGCTTTGCGCGCCCTGGCGAAGCCATTTTAGGCAGAGTTCGTAATCGTCACGACAGTTGTTAAATTCACCAAGGCGCTCGACGGGAACCGGCACTGCAGAAAATGCCGCCGAAATGCCTTGCTGAACGTCAGCCAGTTCACTTTTTTTGAACCATTTATCCTGCTGTTCAATACACGCTATATTTTCAGCTTGCTCATGCAGAACAGTGGCACTGACCTCGCTCATCTCCTCACTCCAACCCTGCCACACTTTCAGAAGATGATGATAAAACTGCTGAGTTTCCTGCCACTCGGTACCGTGGAGCCTGACGACTTTCTCTTCCGGCAGTTCAAACTCCAACTCTCCCCATACAATACCCCGCTTGCAGCGAATATAGATAAGTTGATTGAAAGGGATAAGGTAATGATGTTTATCGCCACTGACTTCCACGCCTGCATTGAGTAATCTCACCCGGTTGTAAGGGTGCTGTGCCAGATGTTTCCCGAATGAAGTCGATTTCAGTTCCATATCATCACGCCATTGTTCTCGTTATAAAAGCCGCTAATTGATATCCCCTTCATCCTTCGAGCTGCAGGTGCGTTGGCGACTCGAAGGATTAAGGGGATAGCTGATTATTAATTAAGGATTTGCTGGCAGTTTACCTGCAACAAGCACTGGCACTCTACCCCCAATATCAGGGTAGAATAAAAAGAGTAGAATCTCCGTTAACGCCATGGCGTTACCAACCTGTTTCTGATTTGAGTCGAGTGATCATATGCGTGCTATTTTAAATATTCTGAATTTCATATTAGGTGGCGTGTTTACCACCCTCGCCTGGCTGCTGGCCACTCTCATCAGCATTGTGCTGATTTTCACTCTGCCATTAACACGTTCTTGCTGGGAAATCACCCGTTTGTCACTGGTGCCTTTCGGCAATGAGGCTATACACGTTAATGAATTGTACCCGGAAAAACGCAATGCCGTATTGTCCGGCGGCGGAACGTTGCTGAATGTTTTTTGGTTTATTTTTTTCGGCTGGTGGTTGTGTCTGTCTCATATTCTTGCCGGCATTGCGCAGTGCTTGACTATTATTGGCATTCCGGTGGGCATTGCTAATTTCAAAATAGCCGTGATTGCTCTGTGGCCGGTCGGCCAGCGGGTGGTCTCCGTCGAACTGGCGAAGCAGGTCCGTGAAGCCAATGCCCGTAGCCACCTTGCCAATGGCCGGATTCGATAAGTATCGACCGACTTTTTTAGCTGTCACATCAGCCTTTTTGTTACATGGAGTTCGCCGTGCTCTCTTTTGCTCCGGGTTTAAGGCGTTACGCCTACAACAGCAATGTCCTTTATAACATCCGCATTTTTATCGCACTGACCGGGGCGGCACTGGTTCCATGGTGGTTTCACCTTCCTACATTGACTATTCCATTAACGCTGGGCGTGGTGGCTGCGGCGCTGACGGACCTGGATGACAGGCTGACTGGCCGGCTGCGAAATCTGTTGATCACGCTAGTCTGTTTTTTCATTGCGTCAGCATCCATCGAGCTACTATTCCCTTACCCATGGTTCTTTGCCTTAGGACTGATGGTCTCTACCTGCGTTTTTATTTTGCTCGGTGCATTAGGGCAGCGCTATGCCACCATCGCCTTCGGTGCACTGCTGATAGCTATCTACACCATGCTGGGTACCAGCATGTTCCACATCTGGTATCAGCAGCCGTTATTACTATTATGCGGCGCTATTTGGTACAATCTGCTGACCTTAGCCGGGCATATCCTTTATCCTATTCGCCCACTGCAAGACCTGATTTCACGCTGCTATCTGCAACTAGGG
This sequence comes from Ewingella sp. S1.OA.A_B6, assembly GCF_049889095.1. Lineage (NCBI taxonomy): Bacteria > Pseudomonadati > Pseudomonadota > Gammaproteobacteria > Enterobacterales > Yersiniaceae > Ewingella > Ewingella sp. S1.OA.A_B6. The sequence continues at coordinate 1,641,250 of NZ_JBLJFK010000001.1, forward strand.
GCTTTCCTGGAAGCTAAGGCTGCACTATTCGATCCCGATCAGGAAGGTGATAACAATAAACAACTGGTGGAACTGGCGATGGCAAATAGTCAGTTAGTCGCCACGCTGAATCAGACCAAAAACACGCTGCAAACTCGCCTGAAAGGCGATCGGGGGCAGAAAGGGACGCGTAGAACCCTGCATTACTATTTTGTGGTACAAGACATTCACGAACGGGCGAGTTCCTCGCACGTGCAATATAAGAAGCTGAGCGAACAATTTCACCACAGCGACATTCTATTCCGCTTCCAGCGTCTGATGAGTATGCAGGCACGCGCCTGTACTCAACTTTCACAGTCTATTCTCTATCGACAGAAATACTCCCACAATACCCAGTTCGAGCGTGCTTTCTTACGCCTTGATGAAGCCCTGCTGCGTATTGATACCCAGGCTCAGCACCGGAAAATGCTGCAAGCCCTGCGCCATTTACTGCGGAATCTGCGTGCCATCGACGCTCAGTTGGCCAATATTGAATCCGAACAGACACTGCCTGAGAACCAAGACGGAAAGAGTCCGTTTGCGGAAAACAGACTGACGGGTATCGACGATATCTGGCTGCGTATTTCCCGCCATTTGACACCAAAATCCGCGCTGTTTCGCCATGCTATTCGCATGTCCCTCGTACTCGTAGTGGGTTATGCATTCATCCAGATTAGCGGCGTGGATCACGGTTACTGGATTTTGCTCACCAGCCTGTTTGTTTGCCAGCCTAACTATAACGCGACCCGGCGTCGGTTGGCACTGAGGATAATTGGCACGCTGGCAGGAATTGCACTCGGAATTCCCATTTTATATTTCGTTCCTTCTATTGAAGGCCAGATGGTGCTGATTGTGATCAGTGGCGTGCTGTTCTTTGCATTCCGCAATGTGCAATATGCACATGCAACCATGTTCATTACTACGCTGGTACTCCTGTGCTTTAACTTGCTGGGTGAAGGGTTCGAGGTCGCTATCCCACGGATTATTGATACGCTTATCGGCTGTGCCATCGCATGGACTGCCGTTAGCTTTATCTGGCCTGACTGGAAGTTCAGACAATTGCCGGTAGTCGTTGATAAGACATTCACAGCTAATTGTCGTTACCTGGATGCCATCCTTGTTCAGTACCATAAAGGCAAAGACAACGGACTCGATTACCGACTTGCGAGACGCGATGCACACAACTGCGATGCAGAGTTGGCATCAGTTGTCTCGAATATGACTTCCGAAAAAAATATTGATCCCGCAGCTATTGAGGCGGCATTCCGCCTGCTGTGTTTGAATCACACCATGTTGAGCTATATTTCGGCACTTGGAGCACACAGAGAGAAGTTGCATGACGCAGAAACTTTGCGCCTGCTTGATGAAGCAGCCTGCTGTGTTGATGGGGCCTTGCATCCCCCCCCCTCTGAGGCAGGGGTTATTCAACAAGCACTGGAACAGTTGATGGCACGCATTCAACTACGTACCACCGAGTCAGACAGTAAAGAACAACTGGTTTTACAGCAAATCGGTCTGTTGGTTGCTCATCTTCCTGAACTCACTGAGCTTAACAGTAAAATTTGGCCGGTAGGCGGCGCATAATATTGCTCAGTCAGCGAAAACAGTTGCCTTGCGAAGGAAGGTTTAGTGCGCAGGTCCGGATACTAAGGCCTGATGTGAGATAAACCACTGAGTCAGGAAGAGTCGCGTATCATGAGGCAATACCGCCTCATGATATCCCAAGATTGCGCCTTCTAGCGCAATCAAAACCTTCAACCCCATATTTTGTTTTATTGAGCGCAGCTTTAAATAGGTTGAACAAGCACCCTGCGCCCTTAACTCTGCCGACGTTGATATTCCCACCTGCCAAAGAAGACGTTCGAGACTCAGAGTAATATTGGGTAAGTCTTTCAATCTCATGCCGCCATTTTTTCGTGTTTCAATGTCATTGAGCATACCTTCGAGCGAACGTTTCGCCAGATGCAAAAGACGGTCCGGGTCGTCCCAAAGCATCCTCCCTACCTTGAAATAGCGTAATGAAATAGGGATACCTCTCTTGCGGTATATCAGAGACTCCATCCCCATTAAACAAAATTGTTTTTCATTTTCGGGAGTGGCTCGCAGGTATAACTCGCCTTCAGAGACAAGTGCAAACATGATGCCATTGGCAGACAGACTATAGCCGCCAAACTGAGATCTAGATCTTATATTGCCGAAAGAGGCGAACAGGTGTTTAGATTGAGAAATCCTTTTTTTTGATTGATTAATCATTGCGATATCCTTTCATTTGAGTGCGAGACATGCCCTTTCTAGTTACCCGGGCAACTAAATGCAAAATACTCAAAGTCCATCTAAGCACCAAATACAAAATGCATTTACATGGATTTTCCTCAAAATATGCGAGATTTCTTGGAAAAAATTGGGTTGATCTTTACATAACCAACGAGTACTGTATATTCATACAGTAATCCACTGGCAGGGCATACTATGCGAACTCAATACCAGGCAAATCATCGTTTAAGTCATCCGGCGCTTTCCCCAAAATCAACAAGCGTCACTCCACCGACATCAACAAATAATGGTCTGATCACTGAGTTCGTGTACAGCGAGGGTCAGCCAGCGTTATCACAACTGCTTTTACCTGTATTGCAGCACTTGGGAATGCAATCACGGTGGTTGTTATGGCTTACGCCCCAACAGAAACTCAGTCGTCGTTGGATATCCCAATCAGGTCTTCCCGTTGGGAAGATTGTTCAGGTTAGCCAAATTCATGCTATGTCGACCGTCGATGCAATGGAAAAAGCTTTGCAAACAGGAAACTACAGTGTAGTACTTGGATGGTTGCCAGATTTAACAAATTCGGAGCGTGAAAGATTGAGGTTAGCGGCAGTTCAGGGAGGGGCCTATGGGTTCATTATGAGACCAACAAAAGAGGCAATCTCAAGTCATGGACAGCAACAAATCGCAAAAATTCACTCCTCAGTGTACCATTAGCGCAAATTAAGAACATTCCGATGAAAATAAAATGTTTTGCAGTGATTTGTGCTAAAAAGCCCATTTTTGTCGGTAAAAACGGGCTTAGAGGAGACAAGTGACCCCAAAGTTTCGTCAATAAACAGTCAAACTTGTTAACAAATGTGTGCGTTTCACCCTTTTTTTCCATGTCGCTGCCATATCAAGCTTGTAAGTTTCGCGCCACGTTGTAGACTTTACAACGCCAAGGTTGCTGTATAATGCCAACGTGAAGTGGCAAAGTTCTTAACGGAAGCAATAACTTTGGCTCAAGGATTTTAACCAAGGGCTTAAAATGCTTAAAGCTCAATTGGCCCATTTGGATGATAACGAGGCGCAAAAATGAAAAAGACAGCTATCGCATTAGCAGTGGCACTGGTAGGTTTCGCAACCGTAGCGCAAGCCGCACCGAAAGATAACACCTGGTACACCGGTGGTAAATTGGGTTGGTCCCAATACCATGACACTGGTTTCGCAAATGCTTACGAAGGTATCGGCAACGGCCCTACCCACGACAGCCAATTGGGTGCAGGTGCGTTCTTGGGTTACCAAGCAAACCAGTACCTGGGCTTTGAAATGGGATATGACTGGCTTGGCCGTATGCCTTACAAAGGCGACACCAACAATGGCGCGTTCAAAGCACAAGGCGTTCAGCTTGCTGCTAAATTGAGCTACCCACTGACTGACGATCTGGACATCTACACTCGTCTGGGTGGTATGGTTTGGCGTGCAGACTCTAAAGGTAACTTCGACAATGGTTCAGCTGGACGCATCAGCGACCACGACACCGGTGTTTCTCCACTGGCTGCCGTTGGTTTAGAATATGCTGTAACCAAAAACTGGGCTACCCGTTTGGATTACCAGTGGGTTAACAACATCGGTGATGCTGCTACCGTTGGCGCACGTCCTGATAACGCAATGCTGTCTGTAGGTGTTTCTTACCGTTTCGGTCAAGATGAAGCAGCTGCTCCAGTTGTTGCTCCAGCACCAGCTCCAGCTCCAGTTGTTGAAACCAAAAAGTTCACTCTGAAGTCTGACGTTCTGTTCACATTCGGCAAATCTAGCCTGAAACCAGAAGGCCAACAGGCTCTGGATCAGCTGTACACCCAACTGAGTTCTATGGATCCTAAAGACGGTTCTGTTGTAGTTCTGGGTTACACCGATGCAGTAGGTTCTGAACAGTCTAACCAGAAACTGTCCGAGCAACGTGCTCAAACAGTTGTTGATTACTTAGTTTCTAAAGGCATCCCGTCAGATAAAATCTCTGCACGTGGCATGGGCGAAACTAATTCTGTCACTGGCAACACCTGTGGCTACAAATCTGGCCGTGCTACCAAGGCTCAGATCGCTTGCCTGGCACCAGATCGTCGTGTAGAAATCGAAGTTAAAGGTATCAAAGACGTTGTAACTCAGCCTCAGGCTTAAGTCATCACGCTTTAATACTGTTTAACCGCAGATATTAAAAACCCCGCTAAGGCGGGGTTTTTTTATGCGTCAAACTTAGTAATAACATTGACGCTCTATTTGTGCCCGAAGCGCAACCTACTCTCTGTTTCCGAGGATTTGCTGCAGGTCTTCTTTGAGTGCTGACATTTGGGTTGCGTACTTCTCTTTGCGCTCTGCATCTTCCAATAACTGAATAATGGTATCAGATAGCGTAGCGCTACGGCGTTGAGCCAAACCTGCTAGTCGTTGCCAGACTAAAAATTCGAGGTCGATCGATTTCTTGCGGGTGTGCTGATGTTCAGAATTGAAATGACGCTTACGCCTGGCACGAATGGTCTGCTTTAGGCGGTTCTCTAAAGCAACATTCATGTTAACGGCAATCCACGCCAGAACCTTGACGGGTTCATTTTCTATCCTTAAAAGTTCATCCACCGCGTCCTGAGCAGCACTATTTTCTAAATGGCGGGTAATGCGCTCACCTTCACGGTGTTTCTTTACCAAGTACGTCCATTTCCAACCGCTCTCAAGATTTTCCAATTGCTGATATTTCATTGTGAGCTCTTCTGTGACCCCGTAACTTTGTTAAGCATAACAGCTTTATTTCAATTTTCACTGCAAATAAATCATGCCGACTTGCTCGTTTTTTGCACGGACAAACCCCATCTTAGCTGGCGAAGGTCTTAACCGTGACTCTCGCTGTATGCAGCCGTGTGAATTCTTGTATAATCGCCCTTTCCCTTTTTAAAGATCACAGCTAACACATTGACCAATAACCGACTTGATTGGCAGCTATTACTGCCCGATACCGCGCCTTACGAGGCAACATTCGCAACGGCTGCTGAGTTGGCCCCAGTTGATTTCGCTGTTATACAGCCAAGGCTGGAAAATGGTTTAACGCTGTTTTGTCATCCACTCTCGCGTCCACGCTTTATGACAATTAAAGCACAGGAAAGCCGTGAGTATTTGTCACGTATTACGGATGTCGTTAAACAGATTTTGCCTGAGCAGCAAGAGATCGTAGGTTCCCGATATATTATCGACGGTAACCAGATCACCCTTGAACCTGCGCAATCTGTAGATGATGCCTTCGCGGCGAAACTCTCTTGCCACTTCCAGGAGTGGATTGAATCAGAGCAACTGTTTGGCTGTGTGCGTTTGTACAAAGATCAAATTCAACTTGAACCAGGCCTGATTCATCAGCTGAATGGGGGCGTGCTGGTCCTTTCTGTGCGCGCTCTGCTAGCCCAACCGCTGATGTGGTTGCGTCTCAAGCAGATGATGTCGTGTGGCTGGTATCACTGGTCTTCCCCGGATGAGAGCCGCCCTCTGCCTGTTTCTATTCCGCCTATGGCGCTGGATATTCGTCTGATACTGGTCGGCGATCGTATTTCGCTGGGCGAGTTCAACGAGATGGAATCCGAACTGCTGGAATCGGCGGTATATGGCGAATTTGAAGCAGACCTGCCACTCACCGAACCCAGCGATATGGAAACCTGGTGTGGCTATATCAATACGCTGGCAGATGAGTTAGAGATCCCCCGCCTGGCCACAGACGCGTGGCCGGCTCTACTTCGGCTTGCCATCCGATATAGCACAGATCAGGGCAGCCTTACGCTCTGCCCATCATGGCTTAGTGCTCAGCTTACTGAAGCGGCCTTATACAATGAGGACGAGTTGCTTAGTCTAAAAGCGTTTGAGGCTGCTATCAATGCGCGGGCATGGCGTGAAAGCTATTTGCAAGAGCGCATGCAGGATGAGATTGAGCTCGGACAGATTCGTATTGAAACCGAAGGCGAAGTCATTGGTCAGATTAACGGTCTTTCAGTACTGGAATATCCAGGTCATCCAAGAGCCTTTGGTGAACCTTCCCGTATAAGCTGTGTCGTACACGCCGGTGACGGTGAATTCACTGACGTCGAACGTAAAGCAGAGTTGGGCGGTAATTTGCATGCCAAAGGCATGATGATTATGCAGGCATTCTTGATTTCTGAGCTGGAACTTGACCAGCCTCTTCCATTCTCCGCGTCGATTGTTTTCGAGCAATCCTATGGAGAAGTGGATGGCGACAGCGCGTCGCTGGCAGAACTTTGTGCGCTGGTAAGCGCACTGTCAATGCAACCGATCAACCAGCAAATTGCAGTGACTGGTTCCGTTGATCAATTTGGTAACGTACAACCTATTGGTGGCGTGAATGAGAAAATCGAAGGTTTCTTCGAAGTTTGTCAGCGTCGCGGCTTGACCGGCAAACAAGGGGTCATTTTACCCACCAGCAACGTACGTAATCTGTGCTTGCATCCTCAGGTATTGGATGCCGTTCGCGAAGGCCAGTTTCATTTATGGGCAGTTGATAATGCAGCTGAAGCGTTGCCTATCCTGACCGGTTTGATTTACTCGTACGAAGAACAGGCTGAAGAAGTGCGTCCAAGCTTGCTGGGTTTGATTCAAGAACGCATCGCGCTGGCCCTGCCGCACGATCGTCGCCGTTACCCCTGGCCTTTCCGCTGGTTGAACTGATTCAGCCACAGCTGATCGGAGTTGTTCAGCTTATACCTGTTAGCTAAACTCCGTCCTTCAATAAAATAAGGCTTACATAGAACATGGTAGATAAACGCGACTCCTATACGAAAGAAGATCTTGAGGCCTCTGGCCGTAGCGAACTTTTTGGTGCCGGTGGCCCGCCATTGCCATCGGGTAATATGTTGATGATGGATCGTATCGTCAAAATGCAAGAAGACGGTGGCACGCATGGTAAAGGCTTTGTTGAAGCCGAGCTGGATATCAATCCTGACTTGTGGTTCTTCGGTTGCCATTTCATTGGTGACCCGGTCATGCCAGGCTGTCTCGGTCTTGATGCCATGTGGCAGTTGGTTGGTTTCTATCTTGGCTGGCTCGGTGGCGAAGGCAAAGGCCGCGCACTGGGTGTCGGTGAAGTTAAATTCATCGGTCAGGTATTGCCTACGGCAAAAGTAGTGACTTATCGCTTGAACTTTAAACGCGTGATCAACCGTAAACTGATCATGGGCGTAGCTGACGGTGAAGTACTGGTTGATGGCGAGCTTATCTATACCGCCACAGATCTTAAAGTCGGTCTTTTCAAAGACGCGGGTGTTTTCTAATCAATAATAGACATCTGACTGTAAATTATAAGGGAACCAGGAAACTGGTTTCCTTTTTTTAAAGTAATATATACATTAATGCACTGGCACTTTCATGAAGGGGGTTTAATCATTCGCGTAGTATGAAATCATCCAGCTTATCGGTCATCCCCAACCGTTTTTCGTTTCACTACAGTCTCTCATCCTCACAAAGCAAAAACCCTTCGAAACTGAGAAATTAAGTAGGATTTTTGGGGTGTGCTATAAATATTTTTCTACGGCAGAAATGAAAACCTCCGCACACAGCGGAGGTTGTTCCTTTTTCTGACAGAGCTACGGTTAAGCGGTAACTGATCTGTCCTCCATGGCTTGTCGCCAACCCCCGAGCCAATGTGATCGGGCATCTAATGATTGATAGGGGCAAATCTCTTTCGAACGACCGCCTATTCCAGCTTGGTAACCACGTGATAATGCCCGTTCCAGGCGATCGCGTTTTTGTCTCTTCATGCCTTGTTTCCCTCATTTATTCAGGTTCATGTGGAAAAAAAACAGTGAGCCGCATTTGCGTCCACACTTAACAAATAGACGCTATCGTCAGAGAGGTCAATGTACAAATTTCACGCGAATGTCATATTTTTGAGGTATTTTATCTGATTGCGCGCGAGCTAATCGCGCCACAAAAACCTCATCTGGCTGATCATCAATAAAAAATCCCGAATACTGAGCGTTCAGCATTCGGGATTTTGTGTGTCTGGCTTAAATAAAATTAAGCTTAAAAGATGTTCATCTTATCTGGCTGGCAATTTGGCCCGCCTCTTGCTGCCAACCGGCGGCGAGTGCACGCACCAATGCGTCATAACCATCTTCATTCTGTTTCAATACCAGATTGAAATTCCGCTGAGTAGTCTGTCCATTACGTGTCAGCGTCCAACTTCCGCTGATCAGTGCAGTGCCATCATAGCGACCATGGAAGCCTGTTACGTTGACGTTAAGCACGTCCTGTTCGGCGCTGCTGGCAGGTTGCGCAGAGACAACTCGTCCAGGTAAGTCACGGCCCAGATAAGTGACTAATGACTGCTGGAGCTGCTGGTCTAGCGGACTAGCCCACAGGTTGTTTTGTGTCAAAACGTACTGGACGTCATTGGTCTGAAACACCAAACCGTTACCCGCCAGATAATCCGCCACACTGACATGTTCCACCCACAGCTGCCGTTGTTCACCTTGCGGTATACTCGTGCTGGTTGTTGCGGTGCCACTGTTAAGTATAGGCAGCTGGTAATAGGTTTTATTGTCACTGCTGCTACAGGCAGAAAGTAATAATGCTACGACGACGGGTATCCATTTCATGATTATTTGGCCTTCTTCGGCTGAGGATCATCTTGCCCAGGGGCTGAGAAAATCAGTGCGTTGCTTTTCTGATTCAGTGTTTTCAGAACAGGTTGCAGTTCACGCAAGGTTTTATCCAGACTCTGCATATCCCCAACCAGATTATTGTATGCCGGTGAACCAGGCTGGAAGCCTTTCAGACTGCGGTTCAGTTGGATAAGCGTTTGCTGCATATCTTGCGGCAGAGCTTTCATCTCTTTACTGCTCACAATGGCATTGAGTGAATCGAGGGTTCTCTGCGTCGCTTTCATCGTTTTCTTACTTTCAGCCAGCGTACTTGTCGCTTCACGCAGCATCGGTTCAATTGGCAGAGCGTTGATTTTGTCGAGCGTGATCATTAATTTCTGCTGAATCTGTGCAAAACCACCGCTGACGGTTGGCAAGACCTTAATACCCTGCATTTCAGCAGGCCCTGTCCAGGCTTTTTCCTTTGGATAGAAATCAAGATCGATATACATCAAACCGGTCAGCAGGTTGGCAGACTTCATCGAGGCTCGCAGACCGTTGGCGATACCGGTATTGAGGTGTTCATTCACATCAAAATTGTTACCCAATAATTTCTCGAACCGGTCCGGCTCAATGCGGATCATTACAGGAATACGGTAATCGCTTTCAATCTGCTGTTTCATTCCACGGATCGCGTAAGGTACTTCTGCGACGGTTCCCAGACGGATGCCTCGGAACTCCACCGGTGCGCCGGGTTGCAGGCCGCGGACGGAGTCGGAGAAGAACAGCAGGTAATCCATATGACGGGTATACAACGATTCCTGAATACTTTTTTGATCGTCAAAGAGTTTATAACTATCGCCAGTTTTGGCGTCATTACCCTTATCCCAGCCACTTGGAATATCAAAGCTGACGCCACCGCTGAGCAGTGTGGCGAGTGATCCCATCTCTACACGCATACCCTGTGCAGACATATCGAAGTTGACACCACTGTCTTTCCAGAAACGTACGTTGTCCGTAATTAGCGTATCGTACGGGGCACGAATAAATAGTTGATATTTAATGTTACGGGCTTTTGGATCAAAATGGCTAGTTTCCACAGTACCAACCTGGAATCCGCGGAACAGCACCGGATCGCCGGGGTTAAGCTGACCGGAACGTTCACTCTCAAGAATCACGCGGATGCCTTTAGCATCAGGAGATGCAAGGGGCGGTGAATCATCCAGAGTGTATTCAGCTTTCTCATCACCTTTATTACCCGGCTGCAGTTGAATATACGCACCGGATAATAGCGTACTCAAACCGGACACACCTTCCCGACCAATCTGCGGTTTGACTACCCAAAACACCGAGTCTCCACGCAGCATTTTTTCCATGCCAGTGTTGAGGCGCGCTTTAATAATCACTTGTTGCAGGTTGTCGCTCAGGGTAACGCTTTCCACTCTACCCACATCGACGTTACGACTTTTTATCGCCGTTTTACCGCCTTCGATGCCCTCTGCTGTAGTGGTAATAAGCGTGACTTCAGGCCCCTGATTACTGTAATGGTAGAACAGAATCCAGGCACCGATCAGTGCGGTGACAATAGGGATGATCCACACCGGAGACCAGCGTTTGATCTTCTCGACTTTTGCCATACCGTTCTGTTCACCGTCGATTTTATTTTCCACCATCTTGTTGCTCCTTCAAAGACTGAACTCCAGCCCGATCCCAAATCAACCTTGGGTCGAAAGTCATCGCCGCGAACATAGTAAGAATAACGACCCCCGCAAATAGCAGTGCGCCGATGTCCGGATAAATACTCATTAGTTGCCCCATTCTGACCAGTGCAGAAAGCACTGCGATGACGAATACGTCGATCATTGACCATCGGCCGACAAATTCGACCATTTCATAAATCACATGCAATCTCTCTCTGTCGACCCGCTTGCCGCTGTTGGCATCCCAGCACAACCAGCCAATCGCCAGCATTTTCAAAGTAGGCACCATAATACTGGCAATAAAAATCACCATGGCAACAGGATAAGAGCCGTCACTCCATAACAACACGACCCCGGCCATAATGGTGGAGGTGATTTTAGTTCCCAACGCCTGAGTGACCATGATGGGTAACAAATTCGCTGGAACATAGAGAAGAATCGACGTTGCTAATAATGCTAATGTCCATTGCAGACTGTTCTTACGCCGGGCATGGCCCTTGGTTTCGCAGCGGCTACACACGGACTGATTGGCCGGTAAAATAGCCATACAACAGTGACAAGAACGTAACCCCTGACTCAAACCGCTCTCTCCAATACGCAACGGCTGCGTCAGACGCGGCGCGGGTTCAACCTGCTGCCATAACCAGTAGCGGTCGGTACATTGGAATGCGCGTAGTTGAAGCAGACAGAAAAGGACGAAGGGAATGAAACTGGCGCCAATACCGACATCGCCATAAGCCATCAGTTTGACGAAGCTCACCAGCACACCGGCGAGGAAAATCTCTACCATGCACCATGCCTTTAAACGGAACAGCATGCGAGCAATGCTCACTTTCCAGTGCGCTGAAAGCCGGGTATTCATGCACAGCACAATAATTGACAACATGCAGATGGCAGGCAGTAATTGCACAACGACCATAAATAAGGAGGCCATGCTGGCGTAGTTTTCCGAGACCAGCACCTGCGGAATTTGGATCAACGTAACTTCACTACCAAGGCCCGCCACCTTCATGTTAACGAAGGGGAAAAGATTGGATAGCAACAGCATAAACAGCGCGCTGATGGCAAAGCCAATAGGACGCTTGCGTGGCTCTTTCCAGCACGATGTTAGGGTGGTGTGGCAGCGGGGGCATTTCGCCTTTTGCCCGATGGCAATAGCAGGAATTTCCACCAATAAATCGCATTGGGGACACAAAATGTGCGGGTCATTAATATGAGAACACACAGTCACTCCTCAACGGCGGAAGATACTAAGACCTGTGCAGACGAAAAAATCCATTATTCGGCTGCACAGGGAGGAGGCAGGTTTAGCCGTTTTTCTGCGCTTCCAGCGCTTCCCAACGTTCAAATGCCTGTTCTAACTCTTGTTCGACGGCCGCCAGCGAGCTTAATACCTGCTGAGTTTCATCATGTGGACGGGTGAAAAAATCCGCATCACTCATTTGTTGCTGTAAAGAAACAATCCGCCCTTCCAGCTCACTGATTTGCTGAGGCAACAGCTCAAGCTCACGTTGCTGATTATAGCTGAGCTTATTGGCCGTGCGTTTAGCAGATTCTGCTTTAGGCTGCGAGGCCGTTTTGGTTTCCGCAGCCGCAACCTGGCGAATTGGCTTCTGGTTACGACGCTGATGCTGCGCATCATGGTAACCACCCACATAGCTGTTGATCACACCGTTGCCTTCATAAATCCAGCACTCGGTTGCCGAGTTATCAACAAACTCACGGTCATGGCTGACCAGCATCACGGTGCCCTGATAGGCATCGATCATTTCTTCCAGCAGCTCCAGCGTTTCCACATCCAGGTCATTGGTTGGTTCATCAAGAATCAACAGGTTACTTGGACGCAGGAACAATTTTGCCAGCAGCAGACGGTTACGTTCGCCGCCTGACAGGGCTTTCACCGGCGTCATCGCGCGTTTAGGGTGGAACAAGAAGTCCTGTAAATAACCCAGCACGTGGCGTGAACGACCGTTGACCATCACTTCCTGTTTACCTTCTGCCAGGTTGTCCATCACGGTGCGTTCCGGATCCAGCTCTGCACGGTGCTGGTCGAAGTATGCCACTTCCAGCTTGGTGCCACAGTGAACGCGGCCGCTATCTGCTTGAATCTGACTTAGCATCAGTTTAAGCAACGTCGTTTTACCACAGCCGTTCGGGCCAACCAGCGCAATTTTATCACCGCGCATCACTTGAGCAGAGAAGTTGCTCACCAACAGTTTACCGGCCACGCTGTAGTTAACGTCTTCCATTTCAAAGACAATCTTGCCGGAGCTTACGGCTTCAACTACCTGCATCTTGGCGGTGCCCATCACTTCACGACGGTCAGAGCGCTCTTTACGCAAGGCTTTCAGAGCGCGTACGCGGCCTTCGTTACGGGTACGCCGTGCTTTGATACCCTGACGGATCCACACTTCTTCCTGCGCCAGCTTTTTATCAAACTCAGCATTTTGCAAATCTTCTACGCGCAGAGCCTCTTCTTTCGCCAGCAAGTAAGCTTCGTAATTTCCCGGATAGGAGACCAGTTTACCGCGATCGAGATCGACAATGCGGGTCGCCATGTTGCGGATAAACGAACGGTCATGGGAAATGAAGATGATGCTGCCCTGAAATTCCTTCAAGAACTCTTCCAGCCAGGCAATACTCTCGATGTCCAGGTGGTTGGTCGGTTCATCGAGCAACAAGACCTTCGGAGCACTGACCAGCGCACGACCCAAGGCCGCTTTACGTAACCAGCCACCCGACAGAGAGGTCAGTTCGGCATCAGCATCCAGACCCAGTTGCAGCAACACTTCGCTGATGCGGCTGTCGAGCTGCCATAAACCCTGGTGATCAAGAATCTCCATCACCTGAGCGAGTTTATTCAGGTTTTTCTCACTGGGATCGGTTTCCACCAGATGCGAAATCGCATGATAGGCTTTGAGATGTTCGGCCTGCTCAGACACGCCTTCAGAGACGAAGTCAAATACAGTACCGGTCACGTTACGTGGCGGATCCTGCTGCAAACGCGCGACGATCAAATCCTGCTCGTAAACGATACGACCGTCATCGAGTGGTACTTCGCGGTTGATGATTTTCATTAGCGTCGATTTACCGGCGCCGTTACGGCCTACCAGACAGACGCGCTCGTTCGGTTCGATGTGTAATTCGGTGTTATCCAACAAAGGCGAGTCACTGAATGACAGCCAGGCACCTGACATACTGATTAAAGACATAAACTTTATTTTTCCTCGCCGGCGTGAGAAAGCAGCCAGCAGTTATGAATTTGACGATTACGGGCGAAATCCTGCGACAGGGTTTGGCTGGTGATCTCTTTTGCGCTCAGACCGAGCGCGCTCAGTCCCTCGAGATCCATTTGGAAACCGCGCTTGTTATTCGAGAACATGATGGTACCGTTGCGACGTAAAATGCGTTTCAGATCTTTCATCAATGACAGATGATCGCGCTGAACGTCGAAACTTTCGGCCATACGTTTAGAGTTGGAGAAGGTCGGCGGATCGATAAAGATCACGTCAAACTGCTCGTCGCACATGCCAAGATAAGAGAGGCAATCAGCCTGGATAAGGCGATGTTGACGCCCTGTCAGGTCATTCACTCGCAGGTTTTTCTCAGCCCACTCCAGATAGGTGCGTGACATATCTACAGTGGTAGTACTGCGCGCGCCACCGAGACCAGCATGAACACTGGCGGTGCCGGTGTAGGCAAACAGGTTAAGGAAGTCTTTACCTTTACTCATTTCGCCGAGCAGCTGGCGTGCGATACGGTGATCGAGGAACAAACCGGTATCCAGATAATCGGTCAGGTTAACCCACAGCTTGGCATTGAACTCTTCCACCAGCTGGAATTCGCCTTTTTGCGCCAGTTTCTCGTACTGATTGGTTCCTTTCTGCCGTTCACGGGTTTTTAACACCAGTTGGCTGGATGAGATATCCAGTACGGAGAGTGTGGCGTTGATAACATCAAACAAGCGCTGGCGGGCTTTCTGCGCATCAACTGTTTTTGGCGGTGCATACTCCTGAACCACCACTTTGCTACCATAACGGTCAACGGCCACGTTGTAATCTGGCAGATCCGCATCATACAAGCGATAGCACTCGATCCCCTGCTGCCTGGCCCACTTTTCCAGCTTTTTAACATTTTTACGCAGACGGTTGGCGTAATCTTCTGCCATTTGCGTGCCTGCCGCTCCGGTTGGGTTTTCGGCCAACTGATAGTTTTTCTGCACACATTCTAACGGTCCGTTTTTAGCCTTGAACTGGCGATCGGCACGTAACTGCACACAGCTCAGCAATTCAGGCGAGGCGCTGAACAGAGAGAGTTGCCAGCCGCCAAACTGGGTTTTCATAATACGTCCCAGCTGGTTATGCAGGGCAATCAACGCAGGTTCGCTTTCCATACGCTCACCGTATGGCGGATTGCTAATAACCGTACCGGTTGGGCCTTCAGGCAGCGGATTCACCAGTTTGCCGACTTCACCCGCTTCCAGGGTGATAAGTTCAGCAACACCGGCGCGACGGGCGTTAGCTCGGGCCATTTCAATCACGCGGCGGTCAATATCAGAACCGAAGAAGCGCGACGTGGTCTCCTGCAATGCACGGCGAGTACGCACTTGCGCCTCGGTTGTTAATTCGCGCCATAAATCAGCGTCAAACTTATTCCAGCCGGTAAAGCCCCAGTGCGGACGATGTAAACCCGGTGCGCGATCCGCGGCGATCATGGCCGCTTCGATAAGCAAGGTGCCTGAACCGCACATGGGATCAACCATTGGCGAACCGGCTTTCCAGCCGGAACGCATGACGATGGCAGCAGCCAGGCTCTCTTTCAACGGTGCCTGACCGGCCAGGTCACGGTAACCACGCTGATGCAAGCCTTCGCCGCTCAGGTCTAGCGCCACGCTGGCAGTATCACGTTGCAAGAACACATTGACGCGGATGTCCGGCTGCTGTTTCGCTACATTTGGGCGTTCATCCATTTTGCGCGTAAAGCTGTCGACGATGGCGTCTTTGACTTTCAACGCGCCGTACTGGCTGTTACGGATCTCATCATTCAGACCACTGAAATGCACCGCGAAGGTTTTATCGACGCCAAAAATTTCCGGCCAGTCGATCGCCATCACACCCATATAAAGGTCTAAATCACTGTGGACTTTAAATTCATTCAGAGGCAGCAGAATGCGCGAAGCCAAACGGCTCCAAAGCAGACTTTGATACATCAGGCGATCGTCACCTTCAAAATGCACCCCTCCCTGCACAACTTTGCAGGCTTGCGCACCCAGCGTTTCCAGTTCGCTTTTTAAAAGTTCTTCCAGTCCACGCGCCGTGCTGGCAAACAAAGAGTTCATATCGACATATCACCAAAAAGAAAATAGTTGCGCATTATAGCTAATCCGTCCCACTTGTCATAAAGTCTCTGGTCATCAGAAAAAAATAGAGCAAGGAGGCGCGTTTCCGTGGCTACTCTTTCACGATTATTTGTTCACCCCGTAAAATCGATGCGCGGGCTGCAATTGTCTCACGCACCGGTGACAGCCAGCGGTCTGGCGTTTGACCGCCTCTTCATGCTGACAGACCCACAGGGGATGTTTATTACCGCTCGCCAATATCCGCAGTTGATCCAGTTTACGCCCGCTTTGCTGCCAGATGGTCTGTTAATCACCAGCCCCGATGGCGAAACCGCCAGCGTACGCTTTCGTGATTTTAACGGGCCAGTTGAACCCACAGAAGTTTGGGGCAATCAGTTTACCTCACTCATCGCACCTGATGCGCTAAATCAGTGGCTGAGCCGCTATTTAAAACGCGACATACAGCTGCGTTGGGTAGGTGAAGAACTGACTCGCCGCGTGAAAAAGTATGCTGAAGTGCCGCTCTCCTTCGCCGACGGCTTCCCTTATCTATTAATCAATGAAGCCTCGATGCACGATTTACAAAACCGTTGTCCCAGTAGCGTGAAACTCGAGCAGTTCAGGCCGAATCTGGTGGTCACCGGCGTGGAGGCTTATGCCGAAGATAACTGGCAGACCATTCGCGTTGGCGAGGTTATTTTTGACCTGGTGAAACCCTGTAGCCGCTGCGTACTGACGACGGTGAGTACTGAGCGCGGCCGTAAACATCCGCTCGGTGAACCGCTGAGAACCCTGCAAGGCTATCGCACCGCCGACAACGGCGACGTGGATTTCGGTCAGAATATGATTGCCCGTAACACCGGAGTGATCCGGGTCGGTGATAGCATTCAGGTAATGTCTACCAAACCGCCGCGCCCATACTCTGCCGGTATAGTGGTTGAACCTGTGGTTGTGCCAAAGAGCGGCGTCAAAAGTGTCAGCATTAATTATCAGGGCACGACTTTCACCGGAAATAATCAGCAGCTTTTGCTTGAGCAGCTGGAGATGCAGGGTTTACGCATTCCCTATTCTTGCCGTGCGGGTATTTGCGGGGCTTGCAAACTGACGCTGGAGGCAGGTGAAGTCTCACCACTCAAGGCCAGTGCGGTTGGTAAGGACGGGACGATATTGTCTTGCAGTTGTATTCCAGGAACGGATGTCGTTTTACGGTGACGGGGAAAGAAGAACTTATCAGGCGGGAAATCAGACCGCCTGATCGTATCGTTGAGCATTCGCGGTGCGAACCGGTGCGGGTATCAAACGGTCATGCATGATCTTAATTGCATCACCGAGCACCATCCCCCGACCTGCCAGGGTTAAACGCTCTTGCGCGAGTAGACAAAGACTGGCGTTGTCGCCGGACTCTACCACCAGCAGTGTTGCATGTTCAGCGCTCTCCATTACCTGAACCTGCGCTATCTGGCCATTCTCCGGCTGGAAAGGCAAGCGCTGCTGGGTAAAATGCCAACTTTTTGGCATCAGCGGTTTTAGAAAACGAAAGGCGACTAATGCATTGAGCACTAATTCGGCACGCTGTTCATCCGCCAGTTTCACACCCTTACATTGCTCTTCATAGTCATAATAGAGAGCAGCATCATCTACACAGAATGAAGCGTCACCGAAAGCATCTGGCGTCAACATTTTTGCCGGGAAACGGGAACGGAAAATCATACCATTGGCTAAATCCAGCATCAGCCGATCGTGTTCAGTATCAAAATACCAACGCCAATTATCACCTGGTTTAATTTTCATTTTTTTACCCTGTTTTCCCCGAACCCGCAATCTGATCGCTGATTAATAAAAATTCAGACTTACCCTAAGCGATTTAATCATGAGTATAAATCAGACAAATCTTGAGCTGCTACCGCTTCTATATTAGAACCAGTGAACAAAATATAGACGAGCCGGATGAATAAATAAACCCCCGGCTGTCAATAGCGCTAAAAAAATATTAGATATGGGTGACAATATTCTTAATCAGCTGCGGGCCGTGATAGATAAATCCGGAATATATTTGTATTAAAGAGGCTCCCGCCGCCATTTTTTCCCGGGCAGCGGTTAATGAATCAATGCCACCAACGCCAATAATAGGCAACTTGTCTTTAAGTTCATCGGAGAGCATACGGATGATTTCCGTACTCCGCAGTTGAACAGGTCGGCCACTTAATCCACCTATTTGTTCGCAATAATTAAGCCCCTGGATCAGCTTACGATCCAGGGTTGTATTGGTGGCGATCACCCCATCCATATTATGGCGAACTAAACTGTCGGCTATTTGGATCAATTCTTCATGAGAAAGATCCGGCGCGATCTTTACTGCAACAGGGACATATTTCTGATGACGTTGCTGCAGCTCAAGTTGCTTATTTTTTATCGCTGCCAGTAGATCATCAAGCGCTTCACCGTACTGCAAAGAGCGTAATCCTGGGGTATTTGGGGAGGAAATGTTCACGGCAATATATCCGGCGTAGGGATAAACCTTATCCATGCAGGTCAGATAATCATCTTTGCCATTTTCCACCGGCGTGTCTTTATTCTTGCCAATGTTAATACCGAGGATACCGCCAAACCGAGAGCGTTTTACGTTGTTAACTAAATTGTCGACACCTTTATTATTGAAGCCCATGCGATTAATCAGACCTTCGGCTTCCACAAGGCGGAATAGGCGCGGCTTGTCATTACCGTCCTGGGCCAGAGGCGTCACAGTACCCACTTCCACAGAGCCAAAACCCATCGCACCAAATGCATCAATGCAATCACCGTCTTTATCCAGACCGGCGGCAAGACCTAATGGGTTTTTAAATGACAGCCCCATGCAACTGACCGGTTTGGTCGGCACAGACTGATGGATAATAAATTCAAACGGTGAACCAGAAATGCGGCTCAGTAGGCGGAAAGTGAGTTCGTGCGCGCGCTCAGGATCGAGCTGAAACAGTGCTTTCCTGATAAGAGGATAAAACATGAAGACTCCTGGATTCCCGGTGGTTAGACGGGGCGACATTATCGACTAACTGCTGCACAAAGGGAAACGATTCGCCGCTAAAAAACGCCTTCTGCGCAATCGATACCCTTTTATTCACTTCCACTTTACCTTTTCATTACCTTTGAGCCCTGAATTTCCAGCTATAGCTGCTTTTTGGCTTTCAATTTCTAAAATTTAGATTTCCAGTCACCTATCTCCGCCTGTTAGTTTTAAATCACTTTGTTAATAAAAAAAATCAATCTAGAACTTTAAGTTATAAGGAATGATGTGATGATACGCGTTATCTCTTTGGCAGGCAGTCCACGACAACCCTCCCGATCTTCAGCATTACTGGCGCTGAGCCACCGTTGGCTGACGTCGCGCGGCGTGGAAGTGATCTCTTACAGACTGCAGGATTTCTCAGCAGAAGATTTATTATTCGCTAACTTCGCCAGTCCTCAGCTAAAAAAATTGACGGCACAGCTTGCCGAGGCAGACGGATTGATCGTGGGTACGCCAGTTTATAAAGCCTCATTTTCTGGCGCGCTCAAAACCTTGTTGGATCTCTTACCCGAGCGCGCTCTGGACCACAAGGTGGTTCTGCCTCTGGCGACAGCGGGTTCGATTGGCCACATGCTGGCGGTGGACTACGCACTAAAACCGGTGCTGGCCTCTTTGAAAGCGCAGGAAGTTTTACAGGGCGTATTTGCCGATGACAGCATGATAAGCAATTACCAGACCTTTCCAGCCACGCTGGAGCCGGCGCTCAATGAGCGTCTGGAAGAGTCACTGGAATATTTCCACCTGGCGCTGAATCGCCGCCGCCCGCTTCCCCACCCGACCACACCAACCGCCGCAACCCTGCGCGTCTGACAGGCCACCAGAGGAATAGAATAATGACGTTACCGCGCTCTCTTTTGCACCGTTTGACCTTAATGGTTGGGCTACTAGCCACGCTGTCGCTCAGCGCACAGGCAGCCACCACGCAGGAAAAAGCCCCGGCAGAATTTCGTATTGCCTATCAAAAAGGCTCTGTCGGTTTGGTGCTGGCGAAGTCCCATCGACTGCTGGAACAACGTTTCCCAGAGACTAAAATCAGTTGGGTAGAATTCCCCGCCGGGCCGCAAATTCTGGAAGCACTGAACGTCGGCAGTATCGATCTTGGCGGCACGGGTGATCTTCCCCCGCTGTTTGCGCAGGCTGCCGGGGCCGATCTGCTGTATGTCGGCGCTGAACCGCCGAAGCCGAAAGCTGAGGTCATTCTGGTTGATAACGACAGTCCGATTAAAACCGTTGCCGACCTTAAAGGTCATAAAGTGGCGTTTCAAAAAGGGTCCAGCTCGCACAACCTGTTATTACGCGCCCTGCAACAGGCCGGTCTGACGTTCAGTGATATCAAACCGATTTATCTGACGCCGGCAGACGCCCGCGCTGCCTTCCAGCAACACGACGTAGACGCATGGGCAATTTGGGATCCGTACTATTCTGCTGCCAGGTTGCAAGGCAATGTGCGGGTATTGATCGACGGCAGCGGCCTTAAGCAGACCGGCTCTTTCTATCTGGCGCCCAAAAAATATACCGAAGCCAATCCGCAATTCATTCATCAGGTTCTGGCAGTACTGAGCGAAGCCAATGCGCGGGTAAAAACAGACCGCGCACAGAGCATACAACTACTCTCCAAAGCCATGGGCCTGCCGGAAAACGTGATTGCCAGCTATCTGGATCATTTGCCTGACGCCCCGATCACGCCGGTCGATCAGCGCACAGAAAAGGCCCAGCAGGCGACTGCCGACCTGTTCTATCAGAATCATATTTTACCCAAACCGGTTGAGATTAAAGATCGCATCTGGCGTGACCGCGCTGCGCGATAGTCAGTTTCTATCCCTCTATAACAACAACCGCCGTTCATAGCAGCGGTGGCATCGACGACTGAGGAGTTATCTCATGAGTTTACATGTTTTTTGGTTTCTGCCCACTCACGGCGATGGACGTTATCTCGGCACCGACAACGACGCCCGCACCGTTGATCTCAGCTATTTGCAACAAATTGCCCAGGCGGCGGACCGTCTCGGTTTTGCCGGTGTGCTGCTGCCGACCGGCCGCTCATGCGAAGACTCGTGGCTGGTAGCCGCATCGCTAATTTCCGTCACTCAACGCCTGAAGTTCCTGGTGGCATTGCGACCGGGAATTATCTCACCGACGTTGGCAGCGCGTCAGGCCGCCACGCTGGACAGGCTTTCCGGTGGCCGCGCCCTGTTTAACTTAGTGACCGGCGGTGATCCTGCCGAGCTGGCGGCCGAAGGATTACATCTCAATCACAAAGAGCGTTATGAAGCTTCGGCAGAATTTACCCGCATCTGGCGGCAGGTGCTGGAAGGCGAAACCGTGGATTACACAGGCAAACATATTCAGGTGAAAGGCGCCAGCCTGATGCATCCGCCAGTACAACAGCCCCGCCCGCCGCTCTATTTTGGCGGATCGTCGGACGAAGCGCAGGATCTGGCTGCTGAACAGGTCGAACTCTATCTGACCTGGGGCGAACCGCCACATCTGGTGAAAGAGAAAATTGATCAGGTCCGGGCCAAAGCCGCTGCCCACGGCCGCAGTGTGCGTTTTGGTATTCGTCTGCACGTTATTGTACGTGAAACCAACGAAGAAGCCTGGCAGGCTGCCAACCGTCTGATTGCCAATCTGGATGATGAAACAATTCAGAAAGCGCAGGCAGCATTTGCCAGAACAGATTCCGTTGGCCAGCACCGCATGGCGGCACTGCATGGTGGTAATCGCGACAAACTGGAAATCAGTCCGAACCTGTGGGCCGGTGTGGGCTTAGTACGCAGCGGTGCTGGAACCGCGCTGGTCGGCGATGGTCCAACCGTGGCCGCTCGCATGCAGGAATATGCCGATTTGGGAATCGATACCTTTATCTTCTCCGGCTATCCGCATCTCGAAGAAGCCTACCGCGTCAGTGAGTTACTGTTCCCGCATCTGGATCTGGCCACTGCCGAACAGGACACCACAGTGAAACGAGCCATAGAAGCGCGCGGTGAGTTGGTCGCGCATGATTTTGTGCCAAATCGCACTGCTGCTCAGCACTGAGGACATCAACATGTCGATCTCACAACGCATATCCCAACGCTGGCTGGACAACCTGTTGCCATGGGTTGTACCGCTGGCTCTCATTGGCGGCTGGCAACTGGCAGTAGAAGCCGGATGGATGTCGAATCGTATTCTTCCCGCGCCGAGCGCCGTGGTGGAGGCGTTCTGGACGCTGGCGAAAAGCGGTGAACTGTGGCAAAACCTGAAAATCAGTACGTTCCGCGCACTGGTAGGTTTCACCATCGGTGGGAGTTTGGGCTTGCTGCTGGGCTTTATTATCGGCCTGTCGCGCTGGGGCGAACGTCTGCTGGACAGCTCGTTACAGATGCTGCGTAATATTCCTCATCTGGCGCTGATCCCGCTGGTGATTTTGTGGTTCGGCATTGATGAATCCGCCAAAATATTCCTGGTGGCACTTGGCACATTGTTCCCCATTTACCTCAACACCTACCACGGCATTCGTAATATTGATCGTGGCCTGCTGGAGATGGCGCGCAGTTACGGGCTGTCAGGACTACCGCTGTTTGTGCAGGTCGTTTTACCGGGCGCCCTGCCCTCAATTATGGTTGGCGTTCGTTTCGCGCTGGGTTTCATGTGGCTGACGCTGATCGTAGCAGAAACGATTTCAGCCAACTCTGGCATCGGTTATCTGGCAATGAACGCGCGTGAATTTCTGCAAACCGATGTCGTGGTCGTCGCTATTGTGCTGTATGCCATTCTGGGCAAACTGGCCGATCTGCTGGCCCGCGCATTGGAAAGTGTTTGGCTGCGCTGGCACCCTGCTTATCAGAAAAAACAAGGAAACGTCGCATGAGTTACACCGCACGCATCCCAAAAGGCACGCCGGTTACGCTGGCGGGTATCAGCAAGAAATATGGTAATCGCACGGTACTCAATGACATCAATCTACGCATTTCTCCCGGGCAGTTTGTGGCGGTGGTGGGTCGCAGCGGGTGTGGAAAAAGCACTCTGCTGCGCCTGCTGGCCGGACTGGAAAGTACCACACAGGGAGAAATGCGCAGCGGCAGCGCGCCGCTCAATCACGTGCGGGATGACACGCGGCTGATGTTTCAGGATGACCGTCTGCTGCCGTGGAAAAAAGTCATCGATAATGTCGGTCTCGGTTTGAAAGGTCAGTGGCGCAATGCAGCCCAGGCAGCACTGGAGGAAGTCGGGCTGGCCGACCGAGCCAATGACTGGCCTTCAGCGTTATCCGGTGGGCAAAAACAGCGCGTCGCCCTGGCTCGCGCACTGATCCATCGTCCCCGCCTGTTGTTGCTGGATGAACCTTTAGGGGCACTCGACGCGTTGACACGCATCGAAATGCAGGGGTTGATCGAACGTTTATGGCAGCAGCATGACTTTACTGTTTTGCTGGTGACACACGACGTCAGCGAAGCCGTCACCGTGGCTGACAGAGTCATATTAATTGAACAGGGCCAAATTGGACTCGATGTGCAGATCGATTTACCGCGACCGCGACGCAGAGGCTCGGCCAGATTGGCGGAACTGGAAGCTGAAGTTCTGGAGCGCGTTCTGACGCCACAGCCTTCATCAACCGTTCAGCAGGAAGCGAAACGGGCGCAGAGTTAATTCCCCCCCGCAAATACAAGACGTAAAAAGGGCGATGTTGCCATCGCCCTTGTGCTTTCCAACATTCCAGACGGTTTATTACGCGTCTAATGCCTTAGTGATTTTCTCGAACAAATCTCCGGACAGATTTTCCAGCCCTTTCAGTTGTTCAAGCGCCTGACGCATCAGCGCCTGACGGTTTGCATCGTAGCGTTTCAGGCGGATCAACGGTTCGATCATACGCGCCGCGACCTGTGGGTTGCGGGTGTTAAGATCGGCCAGCATTTCTGTCAGGAACTTATATCCGCTGCCATCCGCTGCATGGAACGCAGAAGGGTTCGCCGAAGCAAACGCCCCTATCAGCGAACGAATGCGGTTCGGGTTGCTCATGGTAAATGAACGGTGAGTCAGTAATGAACGGACTTTTTGCAGCACATCAGCCGACGGACTGGAGGCTTGCAGAATGAACCATTTGTCCATTACCAGACCATCCTGATGCCAGCGTTCATCATAAGCCGCCATCAGTGCTTCACGACAAGGTAACTGGGCAGAAACGGCGGTAGACATCGCCGCCAGAGAGTCGGTCATGTTGTCGGCCTGCCCGAACTGAGCCTGTACGATTTTATCTGCCTGAGTTACGTCACCAAACGCCAGATAACGTAAACAGGTATTACGCAGCGCGCGCTTACCAATATCTTCATGCACGACACGGTAAGCCGGCAGACGGTTGATATTGTAAACGGCAAGGAACTCATCCGCCATTTCGGTCGCCAAACAACGGGTAATGGCCGAATGCACGGCGCTGATCGCTTCTGGATCGATAATATCGAACAGTTCAGCGATTTCGTTTTCAGAAGGCAGCGTGAGGATCTGCGCCGCCAGCGCCGGATCAATGCTTTCATCCAGCAGCACGGCGCGGAATGCATCGGCCACGTGCAGCGGCAGTGACAACGGTTGTTTCTGCTGATGACGCGCTACGTTGAGCTTAATGTAGATTGCCAGCAGGCTTTGTGCCGCATCCCAGCGAGAGAAATCATTACGCGCATGTTTCATCAGGAAGGTGAGCTGATGATCGCCATAGGTATAATCCAGCTTCACTGGCGCAGAGAATTCGCGCAGTAAAGATGGCACCGGCGGGTATGCCACATCTTCAAATATAAAGGTCTGCTCAGCTTCAGTGACGTTGAGCACATTGCTAACCACACTGCCGTTTTGCTTGAGTGGGATCACATTGCCTTGCGGATCATACAGTTCAATATCCAGCGGAATATGCAGTGGCAGTTTTTCAGCTTGGTCAGCCGTCGGTGGCGTTTTCTGACTGACGGTTAACGTATATTGCTGTTTTTCTACATCATAATCGTCACGCACGGTCAGAACCGGTGTACCAGACTGGCTGTACCAACGGCGGAACAGGGACAGATCAACATTCGACGCGTCTTCCATCGCCTGCACAAAATCATCACAGGTTGCCGCGCTGCCATCATGACGTTCGAAATAGAGCTGAATACCGGCCTGGAATTTCGCTTCACCCAGCAAGGTATGCAGCATGCGGATCACTTCTGAACCTTTTTCATACACTGTCAGCGTGTAGAAGTTGTTCATTTCGATCACTTTTTCCGGGCGGATCGGGTGCGCCATCGGGCTGGCATCTTCGGCAAATTGTGCGGCACGCATGATGCGGACGTTATCAATACGGTTGACTGAACGTGAACCGAGGTCTGAACTGAACTCCTGATCGCGGAATACGGTCAGCCCTTCTTTAAGGCTCAGTTGGAACCAGTCGCGGCAGGTCACGCGGTTACCGGTCCAGTTATGGAAATATTCGTGACCGATCACCGCTTCAATGCCCAAATAATCTTTATCTGTCGCCGTCTCAGCTTTTGCCAAGACATATTTGGAGTTAAAGACGTTCAGGCCTTTGTTTTCCATCGCGCCCATATTGAAGAAATCAACGGCAACGATCATGAAGATATCGAGATCATATTCCAGATTGAAGCGGGTTTCGTCCCATTTCATCGACTGCTTCAATGACTCCATCGCCCAGTCGGCGCGATCCAAATTCCCGCGGTCAACAAACAGTTCGAGTGCCACATCGCGGCCTGAGCGAGTTTTGAAAGTATCGCGCAGCACGTCAAAATCACCGGCGACCAGTGCAAACAAATAGCAAGGTTTCGGGAACGGGTCTTGCCATTTGATCCAGTGTTTACCACCTTCAAGCTCACCGGCATCAATGCGGTTACCATTCGACAACAGGAACGGATAGCGTGCTTTGTCGGCCACGATGCGGGTCGAAAAACGCGCCAGAACATCTGGGCGATCTAAATAATAAGTGATGTGCTGGAAACCTTCAGCTTCACACTGAGTACACAGCGCTTCACCGGACAGATAAAGCCCTTCCAGGGCGCTATTTTTTTCCGGGTGAATTTCGTTGATGATGCAAAGTTCAAAGGCTTCAGGCAGGCGGTCAATCACTAGCGTTTTGTCCGTCACCTGGTAACTCGGCCAATCCTGACCATTCACTTTCAGACTGATTAGCGTCAGATCTTCACCATTAAGCACTAACGAGGCGTTTTCTGCGCCCTGGCGTTTAATCTGGCTGACTGCGGTAACCACGGTAGTTTGCGCATCGAGTTCAAAATTGAGGTCAATATCGGTAATGGTGTAGTCCGGTGCACGATAATCGTGGCGGAACTTAGCTTGCGGCAGTTGATTCATAAAAAACCTTATAACGTTTTCGTTAGTCACGACGTTTGTTGTTGATCATTGCTTATCTGAACGCTCCGGCAGGAGAAACGCCATCGGCTGATAAAGCTTTCATGAACTTTACCACAGGCACTTAGAATTCCCAGATTGTTGCAGACTTGTAAGTCTGTTAGGACATGTTTTGTCCAAAACGGAAGTCCTGGCGACTGTGCAACCAAATTGTTAACAAAAAGATGCCATTTTGAAGGCCAAAGCACATTTAAGCCTCGACCCTTGGCGGACAATTATGATGTGATGAGCGTTCTTTCGCAGGATATTACGGTATACTTCACAGACTTTGCTGTTTTATCCAGAATGCTTTTTTATCTGGAATGGTTGGAATAATGCGAACTGCCTTTAAGAAGTTATGTACAGGTTTTTGCTGGCCAATCCTTTCTGACGAGGATGCTGTAAACGCGCTATGACTTCATACGCTTCCCCGATTTTGACTTCGCTGTTAGATACCGACGCCTACAAGCTTCATATGCAGCAGGCCGTCTTCCACCGTTATCACAATATTAGCGTGGTGGCTGAATTCCGCTGCCGTGGCGACGAACTGCTGGGCGAATATGCCAGCGAAATACGCCAGCAAATCGAAATGATGAGCCAGTTGTCCCTGACAGACGATGAGTTCGCTTATCTCTCCGGTCTGCCGTTTTTCAGTGCTGACTACCTCAACTGGTTGAAGACTTTCCGCTATCGCCCTCAACATGTTGAGGTGGCCGATCGCGATGGTCATTTGCACGTGCGTATTTCCGGGCCATGGCGTGAGGTGATCATGTGGGAAGTACCGCTACTCGCCGTGATCAGTGAAGTTGTTCACCGTCACCGTTCTGCGCTAGTGACCACACAAATGGCGGTTGATCAACTGCGCAAGAATCTGACACGTTTCAAGCTGGACGCGGCTGATATCGATATATCCCGCTTCCGCCTGATGGATTTCGGCACGCGACGCCGTTTCTCCGGCGATGTACAGCAGGCGATTGTCAGTACACTGAAAGCCGAGTTCCCCTACCTGGTAGGTACCAGCAACTACGATATAGCCCACAAATTGCAGTTGTCTCCGGTGGGAACCCAAGCGCACGAATGGTTCCAGGCGCATCAGCAAATCAGCCCAGCTCTGGCCGACAGCCAACGTGTTGCATTGCAGGTATGGCTGGACGAATACCCAGACCAGTTAGGTATTGCCCTAACCGATTGTATAACGATGGACGCTTTCCTGCGTGATTTCGGCCCGACATTTGCTAACGCCTATGACGGCCTGCGCCATGATTCAGGGGATCCGATTGAATGGGGCGAAAAGGCCATCGCGCATTACCAGAAACTGGGTATTGACCCAATGAGTAAAACGCTGGTCTTCTCGGACAATCTTGATTTAGACAAAGCTCTGCATCTGTATCGTCATTTCGACACCCGCGTAAACCTGGTGTTTGGGATAGGCACGCGTCTGACCTGTAACATTCCAGGGGTCAAGCCGCTCAATATCGTCATAAAACTGGTACAGTGCAACGGTAAACCCGTTGCGAAGTTGTCTGACAGCCCAGGTAAAACCATATGTCAGGATAAGGCCTTTGTGAAAGCATTACGTAAAGCTTTTGATATACCGCTGGTTAAAAAAGCCTCCTGAATAAAACGTCCGTGGTCATTATGGCCGCAGACGTTCCTCCCTCTTCATTTCGAACTGTTCGCCTCAACACCGCCTTTCTTAGAGATGTTTTCTTCCTTTATATAGTTGTGATGTAGATTTAGGACATTCAGACTCGTCGCAATGATTATTTTGGAGAACGACTGTCCAGCATAGACAAATGTTGCCCGGGCGAAGTGATTTCTGCTTGTGTCCTGAGAAAGGCTAAGTAACATAGCCAAATCCCTTTATATGGGTGTCCTTTAGTTCTCAATCATCATCTGAATACATAAGAAAGAGAGAAACCTATGAGCGTTGTGCCTGTAGTCGACGTACTGCAAGGCCGTGCTGCGGTTGACAGTGAAGTCACCGTACGCGGTTGGGTACGTACCCGGAGAGATTCTAAAGCTGGTATCTCCTTCCTCGCCGTTTATGACGGCTCCTGCTTTAATCCGTTACAGGCCGTTGTGAATAATTCTCTGCCCAATTATCAGGATGAGGTTCTGCGTCTGACCACCGGTTGTTCTATCGAAGTGACGGGCACCGTTGTCACCTCCCCGGGGGAAGGCCAGAGTTTCGAACTGCAAGCGACGGCAATTAAAGTGGTTGGCTGGGTTGATGATCCCGACACTTACCCGATGGCAGCAAAACGCCACAGTATCGAATATCTGCGTGAAGTAGCGCATCTTCGCCCACGAACCAATTTGATCGGAGCTGTTGCGCGCGTGCGTAACACCCTTTCGCAAGCCATTCACCGTTTCTATCATGAAAATGGTTACTTCTGGGTATCAACGCCACTGATCACGGCATCGGATACCGAAGGTGCTGGTGAGATGTTCCGCGTTTCAACCCTGGATTTCCAAAACTTGCCGCGTACCGATAAAGGCGACGTTGATTTCAGCGAAGATTTCTTCGGTAAAGAAGCATTTCTTACCGTTTCCGGGCAGTTGAACGGCGAAGCTTACGCGTGTGCACTCTCCAAGGTATATACCTTCGGCCCGACCTTCCGTGCAGAAAACTCCAATACCAGCAGGCATCTGGCTGAGTTCTGGATGGTTGAGCCTGAAGTGGCATTTGCCACTCTTGATGACATCGCAGCACTGGCCGAAAGCATGCTTAAATATGTTTTCCAGGCCGTTCTGAACGAAAGAAAAGATGATATGGCGTTTTTCGCAGAACGCGTAGACAAAGATGCTGTTTCACGCCTTGAGCGTTTTGTAACATCAGATTTCGCCCAGGTTGACTACACCGAAGCAGTGGAAATTTTAATCAATTGCGGCAAGACTTTCGAGAATCCAGTTTCCTGGGGCGTCGATTTATCGTCAGAGCATGAACGCTATCTGGCAGAAGAGCATTTCAAAGCACCGGTAGTGGTTAAAAATTATCCTAAAGATATCAAAGCATTCTATATGCGCATGAATGAAGATGGTAAAACCGTCGCCGCTATGGATGTTCTGGCACCGGGTATTGGTGAGATTATCGGCGGTTCTCAGCGTGAAGAACGTCTGGATGTACTGGATGCTCGTCTTGAGGAAATGGGCCTGAATAAAGGGGATTATTGGTGGTATCGCGATCTTCGCCGCTACGGCACGGTGCCGCACTCAGGTTTCGGCTTAGGTTTTGAACGCCTGGTAGCCTACGTTACTGGTGTACAAAACGTGCGTGACGTCATCCCATTCCCACGCACACCACGTAATGCAACCTTCTAATTAATTAAAAGATTTCCCCATACAGCATTTTAGTTACAAAAATAAGGCCAGCTCAGCTGGCCTTAGTCATTTTTAAAGGTAGATCCCTGTCACAAAGTTCCGTTAATTTTACATTTTGTAATACATTCTTTCTCAATGAAACAAGTTTAGGGGTTTGGTAGCATTTTCGATGTAGATTAAGCCGCCCTCGGGTGGAACACTGCCATCAGACACAGGAGACACCAAACTCTCAACAATAGTTCCCTAAAGAATTATTGACGGCAGTGGCAGGTGTCCAAATAAAACCAATGAGGGTAATAATAATGATGAAGCGCAACATTCTTGCAATCGTAATCCCAGCTTTGTTAGCTGCTGGCGCAGCACACGCCGCTGAAGTTTATAACAAAGACGGCAACAAACTGGATCTCTACGGTAAAGTCGATGGCCTGCATTACTTCTCTGATGACAAAGGCTCCGACGGCGATCAGACTTATGTTCGTTTCGGCTTCAAAGGCGAAACTCAAATTAATGACCAACTGACCGGTTACGGCCAGTGGGAATACAACGTTCAGGCTAACCACTCAGAAAGCGATGGCACCGAAGGCACCAAAACCCGTCTGGGCTTCGCGGGTCTGAAATTCGGCGATGCCGGTTCTTTCGACTACGGTCGTAACTACGGCGCAGTCTATGACGTTGAAGCATGGACCGATAATCTGCCAGAATACGGCGGCGATACCTATACCTACACCGACAACTTCATGGTTGGACGTACTAACGGTGTAGCAACTTACCGCAACACCAACTTCTTCGGTCTGGTCGATGGTCTGAACTTTGCTCTGCAATATCAGGGTAAAAACGAGAACGACAGTCGCGATGTTTCTAAACAAAACGGCGACGGTTATGCAGTTTCTACCACCTATGACATCGGCGCTGGCGTAAATCTGGGTGCTGCATACGCTTCTTCTGACCGTACTGATGCACAAGCTGCTGATGGCAATGGCGACAAGGCTGATGTGTGGACCGTTGGTGCTAAATACGATGCTAACGGTGTATACCTGGCAACCATGTATGCAGAAACAAATAACATGACGCCATTCGGTAACACCACGGCTACCGGTGGCGCTAACAATGGTGCTGCTGACGGTGCTCGTAACGGCACCCAACAGTTCGCTAACAAAACTAAAAACTTCGAAATGGTTGCACAGTACCAGTTCGACTTCGGTCTGCGTCCATCGGTTGCATACCTGCAATCTAAAGGCAAGAACCTGAACAGCTCTTACGGCGACGACCAGGATCTGGTGAAATACGTAGAAGTGGGTACGGCTTACTACTTCAACAAAAACATGTCTACTTATGTTGACTATAAAATCAACCTGTTGGATGACAATGACTTCACTAAAGCTAACGGCATCGCCACTGACGATATCGTTGCTGTAGGCCTGGTGTACCAGTTCTAATTTCGCTTAACAGATGCACTTTCGGGTGCATCCTGAGTGATTTGAAAGGCAGGGCTTCGGCTCTGCCTTTTGCTTTTACCGACTTCCCCACCCTTTTCTATTATCAAAATTATTAATCTCAAAGCCCGCTTCACAACTCCGCTTTCTTTTTGCCGCAAACGGTTGGCAAACTGACTTTCAGGCGGTAACCTGATGCCCTCTTTCTGCTAAATATCAGGCCATGGAAGTCTCACCCTATGTTTGAAAAAATCACTGCTGCACCTGCTGATCCTATTCTCGGTCTTACCGATCTTTTCCGTGCTGACGCTCGCCAGGATAAAATCAATCTTGGGATTGGTGTCTATAAAGATGAAACGGGCAAAACTCCGATTCTGACCAGCGTGAAAAAAGCCGAGCAATATTTGCTGGAAAACGAAACAACCAAGACCTATTTAAGCATCGACGGGCTGCCTGATTTTGCGCGTTGTACTCAAGAGCTTCTGTTTGGTAAAGACAGTGCCATCATTGCAGACAAACGTGCGCGTACCGCTCAGACGCCAGGTGGTACCGGTGGCCTGCGTATCGCCGCAGACTTTATCGCGACGCAGACCAGCACCAAACGTATCTGGGTGAGCAATCCAAGCTGGCCGAACCACAAAGGAGTATTCAACGCCTCGGGTCTGGAAGTCGTGGAATACACTTACTACGACGCGGCCAACCACGCGCTGGACTTCGATGGCATGGTGAAAAGCCTGAATGAAGCTCAGGCTGGCGACGTGGTGCTATTTCACGGTTGCTGCCATAACCCAACCGGTATAGACCCAACAACAGAACAGTGGGCGCAGCTGGCTGAATTGTCTGTCGCTAAAGGTTGGTTGCCGTTGTTTGACTTTGCCTATCAGGGCTTTGCCAAAGGGTTGGAAGAGGATGCACAAGGCCTGCGCATTTTTGCCGCTAAACATGCTGAACTACTGGTCGCCAGCTCTTACTCGAAGAACTTTGGCCTGTATAACGAACGCGTGGGTGCCTGTACTCTGGTCGCCGCTGATGCTGACATCGCTGACCGTTCCTTCAGCCAGGTAAAATCAGTTATCCGTGCGAACTACTCTAACCCGCCGTCACACGGTGCTGCAGTTGTTGCCACTATACTCGGCAATAAAGCGCTGCGGGCTATCTGGGAGCAGGAACTGAGCGATATGCGCCAGCGTATTCACCGCATGCGCCAGTTGTTTGTGACCACCTTGCAGGAAAAAGGCGCTCAGCAGGACTTCAGCTTTATTATTAACCAAAACGGCATGTTCTCATTCAGCGGGTTAACCAAAGATCAGGTTATGCGTCTGCGTGAAGAGTTTGGTGTGTATGCCGTGAACTCCGGCCGCATCAACGTCGCCGGTATCACCCTCGATAACATGGCACCGCTGTGCGAAGCCATCGTCGCCGTTTTGTAATTAAATAATGTTGAAAAAAAACCAGTCAGGCAACCTGACTGGTTTTTTTCATTTATAGAATTCTGTCGTTTATCGCAATGTATTACCAGACCGGCATTTCATCCTGCAAGAACGGATTGGTCTTACGCTCATGGCCGAAATCTGACATCGGACCGTGACCCGGAATGAAAGCCATATCATCGCCGAGTGGTAAAAGCTTGGTTTTGATCGAATGGATCAACGCCTGATGGTCGCCTCGAGGGAAATCACTGCGCCCAACGCCACCGCTAAAAATCACATCCCCGGAGACAGCCAGACGACTTCTATCGTTAATAAAAACAATATGGCCTGGTGTATGTCCCGGGCAATGGAGAATAGAGAGAGACGCTTCACCAACGCGGACTTCGTCCCCCTCTTCAAGCCAGGTGTTTGGCACCAAAGGGGCACAATATTCTAAACCAAACATTTGGCTTTGGGTCGGCAGAGATTCGAGCAGGAAGAGATCTTCTTTCTGTGGGCCGACAATGGGGACATTGTAGTGTTTTGCTACCTGAGCTGCGCCACCAACGTGATCAAGATGTCCATGAGTCAACAAAATCTGGCTCACGGTTACACCCAGTTTGGCAACTTCGCTGATGATTTTTTCCGCTTCACCGCCAGGATCGACAATAGCTGCCTGCTTCGTTTTGCTACACCAGATGACTGAACAGTTTTGGGTGAACGCAGTGACAGGAATGAGATGGTATTTCATAAGTCTCCACAGCAACTTAACTCAGGTAGTTAAGTTGCAAATTACGCACCCTACCAGGCTCTTGCCGGACCTGTATCGATGTGCACAAAGTTACTTCGTGGATAATATCCTACACCACCCATCTTCATTTTCATCGCGGCTTTGCGGATATTGCTCAATTCAACGCCCTGGATGTGGAAGTCCATTGCCTGCCCAAGCGTGTGGTAGCTATGTTTAGCTACGCCGCTTCCCGGTTTACGCATGCCGTTATTGGTCGCCAAGGTACGATAGCCCGAGATCAACTGAACAGGTTTATTGGTTCCCAGCATGATCTGCAAACGGTATAGATGATCAAACAAAGCGGGATCAATATTTTTCACCTTTTCAGCCCGGTAATCCCTGAACAGATGATTTAACCTGGCCAATTCATCCTTGTTGTAACGCTTTCCATCAAAAAACTCTGTTTTAAGACTTTCGCCAGTATTCAAATTATTAACAACCAAAATACGCGGGCGAGGAGTGGAAAGAGTGGCAAAAGCACGCCCAGGAAGGAGTGCAATACCCATAGCAGCACTACCAAGTGCCAGCCATTTACGGCGATGTTTGTCGATTTGATCCATGAACAGTCTACTACCCGGTGAAAGAGTCAAAAAATAGGCACAAAAAGTGTACTGCTTCGAACCTTAACCGCCTTAATTCAGTGAGTCAACCCACCCGTATAGTAAAACGGGTGCGGCTTCACAGCCGCACCCGTTTTAAGGTCAATTATTTTGACCGCTATCTTTTTAGTTTTATTGCATTTATTGCAGTAAAACTTTTGCCCTGGAAAGAATTTGCGCACCCGATTTAACCGGCGAGTCGTAATTGTAAATATCTGTACGATATTGCGGCTTACCATCTTCAGCAACCCAAGCCGTCAGGTAAAATAGTTTTACGGGTATATGGTGGCGGATTGGCACAAATGTCGTATTCCCGCCCTGCAACGTTGATGAAATACGCGTGTCATTCCATCCCGCATCCTGGAGCAGCATATTTGCCAGTTCAGAAGCTTTATTAACGCGGACACAGCCTGAGCTCAGTGCACGGATGTCTTTCTGGAACAAACCGTGGTTTGGTGTGTCATGCAGATAGATGGCATCTGAACTTGGCATATTGAATTTGTAGCGACCCAGAGAGTTGCTGGCACCAGGCGCTTGCCGGATACGATACGGGAAGTGACCAGGAGAAACCACGCTCCAGTCAATCATTGAGGGATCAATGACCTCAGCATCATTATTCCAACCAGCAAGTACAGTGTAGCCATGCTTTTGGAAATAACTCATGTCCTGCATAGCTTTTGGCACAATGTCTTCGCGCACCAGAGTGGTAGGAACGTTCCATGGCGGATTAACCACTACGTTATTCAGCGCACTACTCATTAAAGGCGTTTTACGGCTCGGACGGCCCACAATCACCCGTGAAGTTAAAACTTGATTGCCATTAAGATAATAAGTCAGCTGATAGTTAGGGATATTTACCATAATGCCGGTATTGACATTACCTGGCAGAATTCGCAACCGCTGAATATTGAGTGCCAACAAAGTAGCGCGTAAATCAGGTGAAGTATTCAGCCACTGACGGGTACGCAGACCAATAATCCCATCGGGTTCAAGCCCTTGCCATTTTTGGAAGCGTTTCACGGCTTCAACCAAGTCAGGAGAGTATTGGTTATCAATAACGGCAACAGGCATCACTGCGGCTGGCTGACCATTGGATTCAACCGTAGGCAGGACATCGGTGACTGAAGTAGCGGCCGGGCTCACTACCGTCGATGGTGAAACAGCTTTATCGGCTGACTCATCAACAGATAAATCATCATTGGCTGCTGAACCCGGACCATCTTTGGCAATAGTTTCATCAGTAGGTCGCGGGGATGTTGTCTCCGCTGGAGGCGTCACCATCATGCCGGTGCGATTGAGAATTTCACGCAGTGCCGGAATGTCATCACTAATTTGCCCGGGACGCAGGCTGGCAGCAGTGGTCATTTGCGGCCATGGATGGTGATCCTCTAGCATGGCACGCAGTGCGCTATGCATCTTGGAATAGAGTGGATGTTGGGGTACTAACGTCGCCATATAACTGGCCGTGTTGTCTTGACGTACCGCCAACTGCCACTGGTTGATCACAGTCAAAGGAGGTGTCGTCATCTTGTAAGGCGTGGAGCTATATAACCAACTGTCCCCTTTCGTCTCTACACCACTGACAAATTGCAAATAACCCAACATGGCATCCGACAGGACGATATCGCGCGCCATACCGGTCACTTCTGGATCAGTCAGCCATTTCACCCATTGAGTAAATTGTGGCTGGACACCCGAAATCGCTAATTCAGCCAGCTGTTGCTGAAATTGGTGGACTGCGTCTCTGTCTTGCCACATCGGTTGCATGTGATTAGCTGCATATAATGACGCAAGGGACGAGAGGTAAAGAGGTTTAACGCTCTTTGGCAACTCAGCCTGCAATTGGCTGAGGCTTTGAACGCTGGAGAGCGTCGCTGAGCGAACAGGCAGAGTAGGTATTGCAGAAAACGCAGCGGTTAACGGGGCCATCCCCGTAATCATCAGGCAGCTCACTGCCAGAAATCTGAGAGACCTTTGACTCATGTACATCATCCCTTGCCTCCCGTTAAAGTGCCCAAATTAAATATTCGAATTTAAGCAAAAAACCCTTGGGTTAAGTATATAAATAAATTCTTAATTTTGCGCAGGATCTCAAGATAATAGCTGCACGCTTTCAGAAATGAACTTTATGCCAGCAGCGGCGTGAAATAAAGCGTTGTCCATGGATAATTTATGCTCAACCCACATGATTGATTAATCTTTATACAAAACCAGAACATTTGATGAAAATGACCGTTTTTACTCTCTCAAAGTTCGATGATCACTGTCTACCCGCTTTCCCGTAACGCGCCGCATTGTCACTCGTTTTAAAAGCACTTTCAGCATGGATAAGTGAATCTTACTGACTTCGGCATTTAAACACCTCCATTTGTGCTATAAAAACTGAATAAACTTGCTTATTTAAATATGTGAAATTAACATACGCGATATTTATTTTTTAACAGCTAAATTTATGAAAATCCTATTAATACGCCGCGATAATATTGGCGATTTGATTCTGACTACACCATTGATTAAAAATCTTGTCAGTAAGAACACCAACACGCTTGATTTGCTGGTTAACACTTACAATAAAGATGTACTCGAGGGTAATCCTCATATCAGTAAAGTTCATCTCTATTGTAAATCACACCATCGTAAAACAGGTCAGACACTACTAGGCGTTTATTTTGAACGGCTTAAAACGATACTGGCTGTTCGTATGGCCAGGTACGATGTCGCGCTGCTTGCCAGCACGGACAAACGGTCTCTTCAGTGGGCTAAGTTCTCCGGTGCTAAAAGAGTGATCGCCATAGGTAATAAACCCCAGCGCTGCGTCACCGATAGCCTTCCGCATTCTGAGGGACTGCATATTGTTGAATTATTGAATACTTTATCAATCCCATTAGGCATCACTGAAGAACCGGGCCCGCTTGAGCTGTATGTCCCTGAAAATGAAGTTAATCAGATCGCTAAAAAGTTCAATATTTTCAGAGATAAGCCTATTTATGGTATCCAGATCAGTTCGCGTAAACCAAAGCAGCGCTGGCAGATAGAGAAATTCATTGAGTTAGCTCATCGCCTGGCGGCAAGCGAAGATTGCCGGATTGTTTTATTCTGGTCACCCGGTGGCGAAGACAACCCAAAACATCCCGGAGACGATCATAAAGCAAAATTAATGCTCCAGGCCTGTGCCGACATTCCATTAACCGCTTTACCTACCAGCAACATTCGCGAGTTAATGGCAGCAATGTCATTATGTGATCAGATTATTACCAGTGATGGTGGTGCACTGCATATTGCCGCAGGTGTGCATAAACCTGTGGTGGCCATGTATGGTAACAGTGACGTGAATTACTGGGCTCCGTGGAAAGTACCTTGTGCGATCATCAAGGCACCTTCAGAAGATGTAGGCCTGCTGGGCGTCGATGAGGTCTACACTGATTTTACTCAGTTACGTGAAAAAGTGTTATCTATGGCGTAGTGACAGTGGATCTGAATAAGGTTTAAAACAGTTCTGCCCCGCTTGCGGGGCAGAACTGTTTTAAAGTTACCAAAGTGTTCCGACGTAAAAAAGCCCCGACTTGCGAGGCTTAGTGATTTACTGGCTACTCACGTTAAGAACTACCGGCTTCAACATTAACTATTGCTGGCTGCTCAGCCGCAAAACCTCGCAAACCCACCACATGTACGTGTTCGTTGTTATTGAACACCTTACGCACCAATTTATAGGTGGTACCTTTCTCCGGACTGATGTTTTCCGGTGCGGCGATAATCAGCTGCATTTCCAGGCGGTCACAGAGTTCGAACAGCGTGGCGATAGACTTGGCATCAAGACGCGCAGCTTCATCAAGGAACAACAGACGGCAAGGCGAAATGTCTTTGCCACGCATCCGGCTCGACTCTTCTTCCCAGCTTTGTACCACCATCACCAAAATCGACATGCCGGTACCGATAGCTTCACCGGTAGAAAGCGCCCCGCTCTCTGCACGTAACCAACCGTCTGAACCACGGTTAACTTCCACTTCCATCTCAAGATAATTGCGGTAGTCGAGCAGTTCTTCGCCGATGGTTTGTGGCGTGCGCTGCCCCATATCAATTTGCGGATTTAGGCGCTGATAGAGTTTTGCCAGTGCTTCCGAGAAGGTCAGGCGGTTGCTGCTGAACAGATCCTGATGCTGCTCCTGCTGTTCGGACAACACATCTAATAGACCAGCATGCGCTTCACGCACGTTAACGTTAAGTCGCACGCTTTTGACCTGGCCAAAGGCCACGGTCTGCAAGCCTTGGTTGAGCATGCGAATACGGTTCTGCTCACGCTGAATCGTTTTACGAATGATGCTGGCAACGCTCTTAGAGCTTAATGCCAGTTGCTGTTCGCGCGCAGTCAGCTCTTCGGTCAGACGCCCCAGTTCGATCTCCATCTGTTCGATGGCTTCAACCGGGTCATCGGTACGAATAATATCCTGACGGATACGTTCGCGCAGATGTTGATAAACCGCGATGTAGAACTGAATTTTCCGTTCCGGGCGTTTCGGATCTTCTGACAGACGCAGTACGTCGCGCAGATGTTCGTTATCAGCCACGGCAAGGCGCAAAGCACCCAAAGATTTATCCGACATGGATCGCAATTCATCGCCATCCATATAAGCCAGTTCACGGCGGTGCAGGCGACGTTCAACACCATTATCTTTGACCAGTCGCATCACCGCGCACCAGCCAGCTTTCGCCGTCACCACCTGTTCGCGGCTCTGATGATAATCACGTTCCAGCTTACGTAATTTCTTTTGCAGATTATCCATTTCGGCTTCGCAGAAGGTGATCTGTTTTTCCAGCTGATTGCACCGCGAGCGGTTGGTACTGAGCGCCGCATGCAGTTCATCACGACGTAGTTTGGCGCGCGCTTCGGCATTTGCATCGGCCTGAACGCCGATATCTTGCAACTCTTGCCCTAACTCCTTGAGCATGTCACGTTTAGCTTCAAACGAACTTTTCAGTGATGCAAGCACCTGGCTGTACTGCGTAAATTGTGACTGATGTTGACGTAGCTGATCACGGGCGCGGGTTCGTTCTGCTTCAGCATGTTCGAGACGCTGACGTAGCTTGTCGTTGAGGTCTGAATTTTCGGTCAACATACCGGCAGAATCGGTATAACCGAAGTGCGCACGACGTTGAACAACTTCGGTTAGTGAGAATGCCTGCTGCTTCGCCATACGCTGCGCATGCTGTGCCTGAGCATAATCCTCTTTCAGCTGTTCATGCTGTTCCGGGTCACTTTGCAGTACCGCAACCAGCGGTTCGAGCTCAGTCAGGGAAGCGCTATGCTGCTGAATAAAGCGGGCAGACTCCTGCGCCTCTTCAAACTCCTCACGCAGCTCTTCAACACGATCAATCAGCGTCTCATCACAAAGCAGCCCGACGCGCGGTTGCAGTTTGTTAAGCATGCTGTACGCATCTTTGGCCTGCTCATATTGCTGACGCTGCTGCTGATTAGCCCCCTCATGGGCGTTAAGTGCACGCTCCAGTTCACCACGACGCCCACTTAGGGTTCGAATGTCCGCCTCGGGATCGGCATCAAAGGCAACGGCCAAATGACTGCCAATAAAACGGCTGAATGCCTGGTGAACACGTTGTATTTTCTGCACGTCAAACGACAGGTTGGCATAACGCTCGGAGAGCGTTTCGCGCTCTTTATTCAGTGTTTCCAGACGGTTTTCACGCGCCGCGCGGCCGAAGAGCGGCACCTGAGGGAAATGAGAGTAGCGCCACTGGCGCTCGCCACTTTTTACCAGTACCGCGCCAGACATCTCTTCGACGGCGAAAACGCTATCATCGAAGGACTGCGGATCCCCTTCAATAAGGTATAAATCTTCAGGGCAGTCATCCAGACCATCCAATTGGTCACGGATACGCGACAAGTCAGGTACGACGATGGCATGACGCGATGGACCATACAGTGCGGAGAAGTACGGTGCATCGTCGATAGTAACATCATCATAAATCTCTGAGAGCAGTACACCACCGAAACGCTCCGCCAGTGCAATCATGCGCGAATCTTCAGCGCCGCTTGGTTGGCTGAGGCGGGTGATCTGTCCTTCCAGACGTCGTTTTTTCGCGGCAACATCATCACGTTCAACGGTCGTTTCACGCTCAGTTTCCAGCAACTGTTGCATATGCTCAGTCACCTGCTGGCTGCTTTCCAGAGGCTCTTTGCTTTGCTCGCTTAACTGGCTGAGTGCTTCCTGCGCAGCAAGCCACACTGGCGCACGGGCAGTCAGTTCACGAATGCGTGACTGCACCTGCTCCAGCTCCTGGCGCATTTCCATGCGGCGTTCACCGGCCTGAGAAACTACCTGCGACAGCTCTTCAATTTGTACGTCGAGCTCACGTTGCAGCTCATCCAAATCTTCAGGGTGCACATCCTGACCGGTGCGCTTACAGAACGCCTGCAATTGGC
Source organism: Ewingella sp. S1.OA.A_B6 (assembly GCF_049889095.1). Classification (NCBI taxonomy): domain Bacteria; kingdom Pseudomonadati; phylum Pseudomonadota; class Gammaproteobacteria; order Enterobacterales; family Yersiniaceae; genus Ewingella; species Ewingella sp. S1.OA.A_B6. The sequence goes on from NZ_JBLJFK010000001.1 coordinate 1,681,587, forward strand.
GCTCGGCGTCCTGTTGCTCCCGCAGACGTCCTTCCAGCTCGGTAAGGCGCATACGCAATGGCTCAACGCGTTCGGCCCGATGCTGCTGAGAAGACCAGTCGCGCAGCAGTTCACGCGCAGTTTGCCAGGCTTGACTGCGGCTGACTTCACCGGCGATTTTCACCACCAGTTGATAGGCATTTTCGAACTGGCTATGCGCGGCATCCGCCACGCTCATTTTTTGCTCAAGCATCAGCAGGATATCGGTCGTTTCCTGCTCTTTGCTCTGGAAGGTTTCCAGCCACTCTTCGCTGTTTTGAATTGTCAGGTCTGGGATCTGGCACAGCTCACGAGCACGTTCGATAGCATGTAATGCTTGCTGATATTGAATCGCCCGAGTTTGCTGAACGTCCAGCGCCTGCTGGTAATCTGCCAGTTGGCTTTTCAGTTCATCCACTTCCAGCTCGGCAGCTTCAGCGCGTGCTTCATGATCGGCGTGAAGTTCTCCTGCCTCGGCGACGACTTCATTTTGTTCTTCGAGACGATAGGTTAATTCCTCAAGATCGCCTTCGTAACGCGCGATCTTTTCCTGCTGGCGCATCGCGGTCTGCACCAGACTCAGATGATCGCTGGCCGCCTGATAATCGGTTTCTAAATCGCTTTGCGAACCACTCTGCTCAGCCAGTTCACGTGCCATTTCAACGTGACGGTATTGCTCACTGGAGAGCTGCTTGCGGCTGCTCAGTAAATCATTACGCAGAACCAGCGCACCATCGAGGTGAATACGGCGTTCATTGGCGTGACGCATATAGTCTGCGGCCACGTAAGACGTAGCTTCTGATATCAGATGCTTAAACAGGTCACGGTCAGACTGAGTAACGCGAATGGCTTCCAGCGTCATGCGGTTTTCGCGCAACGCGGCTTCCATATCCTGGAAGGCTTTGCGCACGCCGCTGTTTTCCGGCAACAGATAGTCTCGTAGAGAGCGGGTGATCGCGCTGGAGATACCGCCGTAAAGCGAGGCTTCAATCAGGCGGTAAAATTTACTGCGATCGGACGCTGTGCGCAGACGACGTGGAATGACACCCAGATCGAACATCAGCGAGTGGTAGTCGGTGATAGAGTTAAATTGCTTGAACTGCACCCCTTCCATCGCTTCGACGTTGTCTTTCAGTTCTTGCAAAGAGAGTACGCGCGCCTGACGCTCACCGACGGTTTCCGTCAGTATTTCGGTCGGTTGAATCGACGTTGGCAAACCCTGAATGGTGAAGGGTTTAATGTCCACTTTGCGATCACGCCCGGCAACCTGTTGCAGACGAACGCCGACAATCACTCGCTGATGGCGCGAGTTGACTACGTCGAGTGTCGAATAACAGACACCAGCACGCAATTTACCATGCAGGCCTTTGTCGCGTGAACCTGAGGTCGCGCCCGCTTCCGTGGTGTTACGGAAGTGCAGCAAGGTTAAGTCCGGGATCAGTGCCGTGACGAAGGCCGCCATGGTGGTGGATTTACCGGCACCGTTACCGCCGGAAAGCGTAGTCACCAATGCATCAAGGTCAAAGGTGCGGGCAAAAAAACCGTTCCAGTTAACCAGCGTTAGTGAGCGAAATTTACCGCGTTCAATCATTCCTGTTCATCCTCTGCGCTGTCATGCCCCGGAGCTGCCGGCGAGTCGCCTTCTTCACTCTCATCATTGAGCGACAGGGCGTTTTCAATCGGCATCGCTTCACCGTCACGGATCATTCGCAACTGCGCTTCGCGAGCATCGTCACCGCTGCGCACATCGGCACCGAAGCGGAACACGGCTTCAGTAATACGGAATTTTGTGCTGTCCACGCCCATAAACCACACCATACCGAGACGGCGCAGGCGGTTTAACGAGGTTCTGACTTTATCCTGCAGTTTCTGACGGTCCAAATCTGAACCCGTAGAACGCTGATTGACGTATTTCATCAGTTTGGATTCGTCCGCCAGACTTAAAAGCTCGTCGTACAGCTCCTGCTGAGTAAAAATCCCCTCATGTGCCAGACGTTCCGGGCTGAGATAGAGATAACAAAGAATTTTGCCTACCATCATATCCAGTTCGGAAAGGACCGAACGCGGGATAAGCGTGGTCGAACGTGGGCGCAGATAGAAGAATCCTTCCGGCGCACGGATCAGTTCAACACTATATCGGTGGTAAAACAGCTCAAGTTCTTCCTGGTAGTCCATCAGAAAAGCGTGGTTATCCAATTCATCAATGCCAATGTGACGACCAGAGCGAAGCTGACTGTCCAAAGCAGGAAAGAGGGAATTTGCCAACGCCTGCGCCAGCTTAGCTGGCATTATGTGTTCAATATTTATTGATGACATGGGCCTGCACCTTGGCTCCGAAATCATTGATTGCCTGCCATTCGGCTGGCAACCCTGAAAAATCTGCTTCAGCCACACCAAGGCGCACAGCCTGGTCGACTACAATTCGCGCTACGTCAAAATGCCGCGCACGCGGATACTTTTCGAGATAATCACGCATCACGGTTCCCAGGTTGAGTGGCGTCTTCTGTTGTTGATAAACCTGCAATGCTTGTTCAATCAACGCGGTAAGTTGTTCACGTATTGCACTGAACTCCTCGTACTCGAGATCCGGCGGTAATTCTCCGGTCACTTCCTCGCTGCGCAAGGTAAGCTCTTCGTCACGCATGTCCAACAGACGTTCCGCATTGGCGAAAGTCAGGGTCCAGGGCTGATCGAAATAGTTTTGCACCGACTGGCGCAAGCGCTGAGCAAAGACGCGGTTTTTATCCATGTCGATGGCAGTACGGATAAATTTATGGACGTGACGGTCGTAGCCAATCCACAGGTCAATCGCCTGCTGGCCCCAACTGGTAATGCGATCGAGTTTACTTTGCAGGTCAAATACCAGTTTGTCGACAAAGCCCAGTTCGCCGTCGCCCAAGGTGTACTCCTGTATACGCAGCAAATGTGCCTGGAGTAAGTCACCTGCGGCTTCCAGCGTATCCTGCAATTCACGCAGCGTACCTGAGGTTTCAGACAATAGCATTTCACAGCTGGAGATCGCTGCTCGCCAGTCTTTGTTGAGCAGCGCGGCGATGTCATCTTTCACGCCCTGTTGCTGCTCGTCCATGATCCTTTGCGTCATGTCGATACTGTCGAAAATCTCGGCCACCGAATATTTCAAAGGCGCGAAAACATTACGATGCCAGTGGAGCTCATCGCCGCCCTCTTCGGCCGCATCAGCCGCACGTTTCAGCTCCTGAGCAACAATAGACAGTTGCATCGAGAGCCGTAGCGTTGAGAACTCACGCTGGCGAATATAGTAATCGGTAATGCCAATACCCAACGGGGTTAAACGATAGATCGCATTACCGTCAGCCAGTTCACTGACAAAACGATTGAGCAAACGCTGACGCACCATGTCATTGATGGCGTTATTAGCACGTACCGTAACGGTTTCATGCGTCTGCTCGAAGCCTTTGCTGACGTGACGAAATGCATCAACCAGTTCACCTTCGCTCATTTCCCCATCAAGACGCTCGCCGTTGAGCGTCGCTATCGCCAGTAGAAAGGCCAGCCTCTCCGTTGGCAGCGAAATTGAGAAGTCATTTTTACGTGCCCAGGCGACCAGTTCGGGTACAGTCTGGGAAAATTCACTCATGATTCGTCCTTCAGATTGGGTTTGTGCGCCATCACATGGATATAACGCCCCAAACTAACAAAAGGTTCCTGTCGGCAATAACGCTGTTCCAGCGCCAGAAGCTCGTCAAAATCCTGTTTATGTTGTTGCCTGTTACGCAAGTAGTCGTGAAATACCCGAACGCCCGTCTTGCCAGTAATGCTCATCCCAAGATCTTCAAGCCATTGGTACACCTGCTTAGGGTCCAGCGGGTGATCGGGCAGCAACGAGCTTTTCTTAATTTTTGGAACGCCAGCCTCAACGTGACCGAAATTACCCAGAATCATGTGTCGCATGACCAGACCGTGGATATTGTAGAACATCAGCGATAGCGCGCCACCGGGCGCAAGGCACTCTGTTAACGCCTGTAATGCCGGTTGTGGTTCCACCAGCCATTCGATCACCGCGTGAAACAATATCAGATCAAACGGCTGTTCCATATGCTGCGCGATGTCCTGAGCGGGACATTGTACAAATTGCATGTTCCCGCTCACACCTTTTTCATCGGCGGCGACTTTCGCGCGGCGGATCATCTCACCGGACAGATCGCACAACAAGACCTGATGTCCTAAAGCAGCAAGTTCACAGGCCATTTGCCCTTCACCACCGCCGGCATCGAGAATACGCAGCGGGCGATCGGGCAGTGTGCAAATTAAACTCTGTAAATCCTGCCCCAGCACCGCCTGACGAATACGACCTTTCGTCGTGCCGTAGATATTGCGCGAAAATTTTTCGGCTATATCGTCGAAATTGCGATCCTGCATGAAGTGGCACCTGCTGCGCGAAGAAGAAAATGAGTCGATGGCTTAATGGTGTACAGACCGACCAGCCTGCTATTTTGGCACAGGCTGACGTAGAATAAATCATCCTGATGCGGATTCATTCCCAGATGCCGTTTTTTCACTCAAAAGGACCTCTTCCCTATGCTTTTTATGCTCAAAAAAATTGTCGGTGGGCTGTTACTGCCTTTGCCATTTTTATTATTGCTGATGGCATTTGCGCTGGTTTTACTGTGGTTTACCCGCTGGCAGAAGACAGGCAAAGTCTGTTTTTTATTGAGTTGGTTAATTCTGGCCTTACTAAGTCTGCAACCTGTTGCCGATAGTCTGCTACGTCCGATTGAAAAAACCTATCCGACTTACCAGCCAAACGCGGCACAGCCGGTGAAATACATCGTGGTGCTGGGTGGCGGCTATACCTATAACCCAGAGTGGGCACCCAGCTCGAATCTGATCAACAACAGTTTGCCGCGCGTGGCGGAAGGGATCCGAATTTATCGGCTGAATCCGGGAGCAAAACTGATTTTTACCGGCGGTAAAGCCTTGAGCAATCCGGTGAGTGCGGCAGAAGTCGCGGCTAAAGTGGCAGTAAGTTTGGGTGTGCCTGAAAGCGATATCATTAGAGTGGATACGCCACGTGATACGCAGCAGGAAGCCGAGCAGGTCAAAGCGTTGATCGGGCAACAACCGATGGTGCTGGTGACTTCCGCCAACCATTTACCCCGCGCGATAATTTTCTTCCATCAGCAAGGGCTGACACCGGTGCCTGCTCCCGCTAATCAATTGGCGATAGACTCCCCCCTGAACCCGTGGGAGAGAATATTACCAAGCCCCCAGTTCTTAGCACACAGCGAGCGCGTCTGGTATGAAACAATGGGCAGAATCTGGCAGTGGCTCGGCAGCCCGTCAGACTAGACTCAATTGAGCCATGGCAACAACTGCTGGCGTGCATAGTCAAACGCACGCCGGTCAAACTTACCGGTGTGGATCATATTAGCCATCGATTCCCACACCATATAGAGCCCACGGCGGGCGAGGAAGTTTTCCGCTACCGGCGCACGTTGCAGGTAGCGGAACAACAGCTCTTCGCTCATTCCCGGTTCCCATAAACCGAACAGATCGAATTCTCGCGGCGCCCATAACAGGGTTCCCGGATTGATCATCGCCAGCAGTTGATCGCTACGCGGATCTTTCAGCAAACTTCGCAACGACAGATTACCATGCACCAAAACCGCATTGTCATTGAAGTCAGCGAATAAACTCGGCAGACATGCCCTTGAACGGAACAGCAAGGTGCGGTCATCAGCCGTGAGGGGCGCAGAATGTAGATTGCTCACTGCAACCCACAGAACTTCAACTCGCTGCTGATACCATGCCGCCCAATTATTCTCTTGAGTACTGTCGACCGTTCCCACGCAACCATGGCTGTCAATCCGATGCCAGGCCAGTAAGCCTTCAACGATTTGATCTTTTAGTACCTCCCAACTTTGCCGCGTGCGTGCGGGGGCTTCAGCAGAGACACCGCGTAAGCGTTCAATCAGCAGGATTTCCTGGTAGGGAGACTGTTGGGTCGTCACCATACCGAACACCGTCGGGACTTTAACGCTGGCTTCGCGCGCCATTATTGATAGTTTGTAGGCTTCCTGAGCCGCGATCCCGGCGCAAGTGAAGCTTTTTGCCATTAATGGCATCGCATGTCCTTGCTCATCATATAAAGCAAAAAGATGAGCATAAGGCTGTTCACTAACGCACTCGAGACGCGACAGATGCTCGCCCAGGACAATACTCAATTCGGCTTTCAACAGTTCCATGATAGTCACACTGTAGTAAATAGGCTCAGGGTTATGATGGAAGCATCGCAGGAGGATTTCTCCGTTTCAGATCAATTTAAACGGCATAAAATGACACAGTTGAGAACAGATAGGTGGCACGGTGTATTTTGAAGAGACAATGACGGAATGCCACTATGACATTCCGTATCAGTGCAGATTACTGAAATGAAGGGATCAGGCCAAAAACTTAGTGACCGAAGAACTCGCGTACCCGCTGTAAATCTTCTGGTGTGTCAACACCAACAGAAGGGGTCTCTTTAGCCACCGCAACGTGAATTTTTTCACCGTACCAAAGAACGCGCAGCTGCTCCAACAGTTCAATCTGCTCTAACTGGCTCGGAGCCCACTTGACATATCGCCTGACAAAACCGGCACGATAAGCATAAATGCCAATGTGACGCAGGAAATTATTCCCGACTGTCTCTTTTGATTTAGCAAAACGTTCGCGTTCCCATGGAATAGCTGCACGGGAGAAGTAAAGTGCATAACCGTTAACATCCATCACTACTTTTACCGCATTAGGATTGAAGGCCTCTTCAGCCGTTTCAATCGGTACGGCAAGTGTTGCCATGCCAGCTTTGCAGTCAGCCAGATTATCTGCAACCTGCCGGATAATAACCGGTGGCACCATCGGCTCATCGCCCTGTACATTGACAATGATTTGGTCATCACTGAAGCCGTAGCGCTCAATCACTTCGGCCAGACGCTCTGTACCTGACTGGTGATCGGCTCGAGTCATGCAAACTTCGCCGCCTGCCGCTTCGACCTGCTTGAAAACATCAGGGTGATCCGTCGCCACAATCACACGCTCAGCGCCCGATTCTTTAGCACGTTCCATCACATGAATAACCATGGGTTTGCCGTTGATATCCGCCAAGGGCTTGCCAGGCAAGCGACTGGATGCATATCGCGCAGGTATGATCACAGTAAAACTCATGGATGCGTCTCGTCAGCAGAAAGCGCGCGGGCTTCCGTTTCTAATAACACCGGAATACCATCGCGAACGGGATAAGCCAGTCCATCCACTTTACACACCAACTCTTGCGATTCTTTATTGAAATAAAGCTTACCGGTACATACAGGACAGGCGACTATTTCGAGCAAACGATGATCCATACTTCCTCCCCGAGATTGACCACATGGCAAGCAGCCCAATGCAGCAATGCTTTTTGAGATAAACCTTTAGGTTGCTGAGAATACCATAAGCCGTAACAGGTCGTTAATCGGGAAGCGGCAGATCATGGTTGCGAAAGTGTTAAGAAAAGAATGTTGAGATGCTGATTAGAGAGGCATTGCAAAGAAGGCTACGGCGGCGTAGAATTTTTCTGTGACGTACATCACAAAAACAAATCATATTAAGAGCGAAAAAATGAAACTGATCAACAAAATTATCTCAATGTTCGCGAACTTCAGTCACTAATATTGGATTAACCTGCATTCATCGTGAAAGAACGGCCACTGATTGTGGCCGTTTTATTTTACATCATTTCACGTTTTGAATTAAGGACCAGCCCTTACCCCAACAGCTGTGCAGCGCATCAGGGAGTCTACCTGTCGTGATTTCCTCAGCCCCATGCCATAGCGCAAAGCGGCTAAATGCATCGGTTAAATCTTTAACCCGTCGGGCACTGAATTTTACCCCAACCTCCAGATGCAGTGCTTTGACCTCAAAAACTTTTTGTTTACGATGAATTTTGGCATCGACACGGCCGATCAATTCACCGCGTTGTAAAATGGGCAACGTGAAATAACCAAACTTACGTTTTGCTTCAGGGGTGTAACACTCCAACCGGTAATCAAAATTAAACAGCGCCAGTACACGCTTACGGTCCCAGACCACCGGATCGAAAGGTGAAAGTAGCGTCGTCACCGTTGAGTTAATACGCCCTTTCAGCGCCTGTTCTAATAAATGATACTGCCCTTGATGCACATAGCACTCACCGTCGATCCCCTCGACATTCACCGTCGTGATTTCACCGCGTTGCAATAAATCTTCAATCACTGCGGCGGTTTTTACGCGCTTTAGGCGGTAATAATCGGCTAACCATTCGGCCTTAAAGAAACCGAGGCTTTGAGCCGAACGACGCAGCATCTGAATTTCCGCATCGACCCTGGATAATGTCTGCGTAGCATCATCCCAGCCAGGCAATACCCTTTCGGCAAGATCATAAACGCGATGGAAATTACGCCTCTCTACCACCATCAATTTTCCGGCAGTAAATAGCGTTTCGAGATGTTTCTTGTGCGGCTTCCAGTCCCACCAACCACTGGCAGAACGTTTTTCTGCACTGAAATCAGCCGAACGTACCGGGCCGTTATCCGCAATGTGATTCAACAGAAGCGCAATGTCGTCTTGATGGGTATCAAACCACTCCTGAGAATATTTCCAACCCATATTCTCAGGAAAAAGCATGCGGTGGCGTAATAATCGATAATCATCGATAGGAATAAAGCAGGCTTCATGCGCCCAATATTCAAAGAGTTTACCCGCGGCTAATGCTTGTTCCAACCATTCAACCGGATAATGGCCGAGACGGCTAAACAATACCAAATAAGGGCTGCGTGCCACGACACTGATGGTATCAATTTGCAGTAAGGCCATATTGTTTATAACTGAGATGACATCATCACGGACAGGTTTACGCTTAAGGGGATGCTGTAGCTGTTGTGCGGCAAGATGTAATGTGCGAGCGGCAGAAAGAGGGATTACTGGGTGAGACATATCGGTATCCGTTAATGGAAATCATCTTATAGATACCGATAGCATATTTTTACCAGAGCGTAAATTTTACGCGCTGAAATCTGAGGAAGAATCAGACTTAGAAGGCAATCACGTCAGCCGCGGCTTGGCCGTGAACTACGCTGCGGTAGGTTGTGAACTCTACTCGCTGGCCTGCATTCAAAGATTTATTGCCCGTATTGGCAATGGAAGCACGTTGAACATAAATTTCAGACGAGCCATCGAGAGGGCAGATAAAACCATAACCTTTAGCCTGGTTGTACCACTTAACTAAACCCATTTTTAACATCATAATTTTTAAATCCTTTATTTGGGCATCCATGAACACGCTTTTTATTATTGTTCGGATGCGCTTGCCCATACTAAAGTTATTTTTTTATAAAAACCTCTAATGAGCGATTGTGAAAATAGTTTTCTTTTTAATTAAAATATTAAAAAGATCTGCCATAAGGCAATCGGGGCCAATCGACAAGATCGAATACTTATGGGAGGGACTTAGAGGGTTCGTCTTTGAAGCGGAATCATTAGATAACGTTTTGGGAGGAACTACTTAACTCTGAACTCATACATAAATAGCTCTGTATCACAGGCCGGAAAGCATTTACTCATAAGTAAAAGTGAATAGCAAGCATGTTATAAAAAATAAATACCCAACAACGTATTAATGCTTAATTGTTCTTTTAAATCATATGATTGAAAAATCACATAACCTAGGCTAAATCTGCCAACAAGCATTAAGCCAAGATCACCACTCTTGGTGACGGCTTACTTAGGCGCAATAACGCGCTCTATCTTACCGATAAGCGCATCGGTATCTATAGGTGAAATTGTTGCATTAACCGGCAGGTACCACCAATTTTCTTCGGCAAATGAACGGCACTTCACCGCATCTTTTTCTGTCATCAGTAACGTTTGACCCGAAACGGCCAACGATTTTAACTGATCAGATTGATAATCCTGATGATCTGCAAAAGCTATTTCAGCATGGAGATTCACTCCCAAATTTTTCAATGTCGCAAAAAAACGTGGAGGGTGCCCTATTCCAGCCATAGCGACAACGTTCCGCAGACTAGTGACATCGCATCGCGCACCATTGAGCACATTAACCGCCGGCCCTGCGTCGAGGATCATACCTATTTCATTGGCCATTGGCGTGCCACCATTGGTGATCACCGCATCAACCGTGCGCAGGCGCGCAGCCCGTTCACGCATGGGTCCCGCAGGTAGCCACCAACCATTCCCAAAACGCCGCACACCGTCGATCACAACCACTTCAATATCACGTTGCAATGCATAATGTTGTAGACCGTCATCCGTGACGATCACATCAAGCTGGTGTTTGGCGAGCAGAGCTTTGACCGCGTCTGAGCGAACCGGCGAAACGGCCACCGGCGCCCCCGTGCGCTGAAATATCAGTACCGGTTCGTCACCGGCCTCAGCCGTAGTCGTTGTTGCATCCAACACCAGCGGATATTTTGCGGCCTTTCCCCCGTAGCCCCGCGATACAACGCCAGCACGCAAACCACGCTGTTTTAACGTTTCAACTAACCAAATAACGATGGGGGTTTTACCGCTGCCGCCAGCGGTTAAATTACCGACCACAACCACCGGCAAAGGCGCACGCCAGCTTTTTTTCCACCCTTGCTTATAGCTGTAACGAAGCAGCGTAGCGAACAGTCCGTACAACCATGAAAAAGGCAGCAGCAACAGATAAAGCGCTGATTTACCTGACCAGATGCGTTCTATCATTGACCAAATTGCATCCGGTGGAGTTGTGCATACGCGCCATGCTGAGCCAGTAAATCTTCATGATTACCGCGCTCAACCACTTTCCCGTCCTCAATCACCAGGATTTCATCAGCCTTTTCAATTGTCGAAAGCCGGTGTGCAATCACCAATGCGGTACGGTTTTTCTGTAGTTCATCCAGTGCAGCCTGAATGGCACGCTCGGATTCCGTATCAAGGGCTGACGTGGCTTCGTCAAGAATAAGTACAGGTGAGTCACGTAAAAGAGCGCGTGCAATGGCGATACGCTGGCGTTGTCCGCCAGAAAGTAGTACGCCATTTTCACCAATGACGGTATCAAGACCATTGTCCATCTTGTTAATGAAGTCCATCGCATAAGCCATGGTCGCCGCTTTCTCAATGTCAGCACGCGTGAATACATCAGTACGCGCATAGGCAATATTGTTGGCAACGGTGTCATTAAAGAGGTGAACATTTTGCGAGACTAAGGCCACCTGATTACGCAGAGAAGATAATGTATATTCGCGGAGCTCATGGCCATCCAGCAGAATTTCGCCTTCCTGGATGTCGTAAAAACGAGTGAGCAAATTCGCAATTGTAGACTTACCTGACCCCGAACGGCCTACTAATGCCACTGTGCGTCCGACTGGGATATGGAAAGAGATGTCACGCAATGCGGGCGTATCTCGACCTGGATAGGTGAAGGTGACATTTTTGAACTCAACCTCACCCTTTGCACGCTCAACTACACGCTTACCGTCATCTTTTTCCTGTTCCATATCAAGAATAGAAAACAGTGTTTGACAGGCTGCCATACCGCGCTGGAACTGGGCATTAACGTTGGTCAGTGACTTCAGAGGACGCATCAGGGCAATCATGGAAGAAAAGACTACCGTGATAGTACCCGCGCTCAATGTCTCCATGACGGAGGGAAAACTGGCCGCATAAAGCACGAATGCCAGTGCCAAAGAGGCAATCAGCTGAATGATCGGATCTGAAATCGATGATGCCGACACCAGACGCATGCCCTGTCGGCGCATATTGTTGCTGACAGAATCAAAGCGAGCCGTTTCAACTTTTTGCCCGCCAAAGATCAACACTTCCTTATGTCCTTTCAGCATCTGTTCTGCGCTGGTGGTCACATGGCCCATGGTATTTTGCATGTTTTTACTGATATCACGAAAGCGCTTTGATACGACACGAATAACGATAGATACAATAGGTGCAATAATGACCAAGATAATCGACAACTGCCAGCTGTAGTAAAACATCAGGATAAACAGGCCGATGATTGAAGCACCTTCGCGTACCACTGTAACAAGAGCGCTCGATGAAGAAGACGCTACCTGCTCAGAATCATAGGTTATACGTGACAACAAAGTCCCCGTGGACTGTTGGTCAAAGAAGGCCACAGGCATGCCCATCATGTGTCCAAACAGACGGCGGCGCATTTGCATCACCACTTTGCCGGAAACCCATGAGATGCAGTAACTTGAAATGTAGCCGCTAATGCCACGAACGATCATCAGGCCGATCACGGCCAGTGGCATCCACAGTAAAATTGAGCGATCCGCTTTACCAAAGCCTTCATCAAGAAGCGGCTTCAGCAGAGATAACATAAACGTATCACTGGCGGCGTTAGCAACCAGCGCAACAGCCGCAGCGATAAGCCCGGCGCGAAAAGGAGTGATCATCGGCCACAGGCGACGGAATGTCTGCCAGGTGGAGAGATCTTTATCATTCATCATGCATTATTAACCAGCAGCGATAGAAACAGCGGACCATTCTACTCATTATCGCCGGATACACCAAACCGCCGGTGGTACCAACGAGGAAATAATTGTTCGCGTAAGCCACTAATAGACCAGTGGTCGTCGTAAAAATGAACAGTCAGCTGCCCCGAATGCGCTGTATCACGCCAGGCCAGCCCGGCCCGGTCATATCGGTTGACCACTTTTTTCGCGGGCAGATGCCATTGATTGAACCGCGAGGCAGACGCTATAGATAATTTCGGGCTCACTGCGCGCAGGAAAGGCGCTGTCGATGATGTGTTGCTACCGTGATGAGGCACCTGCATCACCGTTGCATTTAATTCATGATGATATTGCGAAACCAGCTTACGTTCAGCAGCTGCTTCGATATCACCCGTGAGCAATACACTAAACTTTCCGTCATCAATGCGGATCACACAGCTGTCATCATTCATCGGCCTGTCGGTCAGTTTTTCCGGCCAAAACACCTTAAAAGTCAGACCCTGCCACTTCCACCCTACTCCTTTTAGGCAAGATAACGGAGCACTGACCGAGCTTTCGCGCACGACAGCAAACGGAAAAGCCCGCTTCACACTCTCTAATCCTCCCCGATGGTCTTCATGACTGTGGCTGATAATAATCTGCTCCACCGCGATATTGTGCCATCTGATGAACGGTAGAATATTCATCTCTGCTGCTGAGCCTTTCTCCCAGCGATTACCGGTATCGTATAAAATCCCTTTGCCATTCTTACTGATTAATGTCGCCAAACCGTGACCAACATCAATCATATCAACCCTCCAGCGCTCGGGCGCTTTCGCGTTCAACCACACTGTTATCACTGCCACCATCGCCAGCAAATTACCTGGGTATGTCAGTAACCAACCCAAACGCCATGCCATCACACCCACCCAGCCGGCGAATGCTAAAGAAAAAGTAGATGCTCCCAAGAAAAACCAGTCATCCACAAATTTCCGTACTCCCCAGAGCGCAATTGAAAGACTGTGATCGGCTACCGACCAAATGATCTGCTTAATTCCTGTCGGAAATATTCCATTAGTGATTAAACCAAGCAAAACCAGCGGTACGGTGAAAAGGGAAACAATCGGCACTGCCCACATATTTGACATGAAAGAGGAGTAGTTGAGGCCATGAAACAAACCTATCTGCATCGGCAGGAGCAACAACGTCATCCCCCACTGTAGATGCGCCCACCGCAGAGGAGCCCAATACCAATGGCGGCTGAATCTGGGAGACAATGGAGCCCACTGAAACCAGAAAATTAGCGCAGCCACGGCTAAGCAAGAGAGCCAGAAACTGTCAGAAAGAATACTCATTGGGTCCATCAGCAATAGAAATGCGATCCCCCAAAGCCACACCTGCCAGGGATGACACCTGACCCGGTAGAAGCGTAGCGCCAGCCATAACGAAAGAGCCAGAGCGGCGCGTAAAGCCGGTGCATTACACCCCGCGAGCCAGGTATACATAAGCAGCACGACTTCACTGACAATCAGTGGAAAACGGTAATCAATAAATCTCAGCGGTAAGAAATATTGTAATCCCCTTGCGAATAACCACCCTACCCAAGCAGCGATACCGATGTGCAGCCCTGATATTGCAACAAGATGTGCAATACCTGTTTTTTGCAACAGGGCATTATCTTGCTGGCTAATAAGACCTTTTTCACCAAAACCTAATGCGATAAGTATCGCCCGGTTACTGAATCCCAGCAGATCATTGCCGATGGCAGTAATAAAGCGCTGACGGAGATTGCAGCTGTCCAGAAGCACTGTCCCTTGCTCTATTCTGCCCTGCAGCGGCCAATGGTTCGCCAGAGCCCAGCGCTGTGAGTCAAATCCTCCTTCGTTGAGAACGGCATGGACGGGCCTTAAATTAGCTATAACTCTCCACGTCTGTCCGGCGCAGTAATTTGCCGCTGTATTCTCCCACTGAGTCCTAAATAAAATGGGCGGGAAGACTCGCTTTCCCGCTGCTTCACTAATACGCATGACGACCTGATGTTTATCCAGGCGTCCCAAATTTATTGACTGGACGCTGGCAATTATCTCAACTTTTCCCCGACTCAGTATGTCTGTCTGCAATAACAGATATTGTCCCTGACTTACCGCCCAGACGAAGCTCAGCAGCAGTATTGCGCTAAGACGGGCAAATCTGTGGCGAATTAGCCATATTCCCCACGTCAGAATGGCGATTAACAGACACCATGAAAGTGAGGATAAAGACGGCAATATAAGTAACGGGAGCATTCCTAAGATGACAGCCAACGCCACCTCATCCAATGAGATTTTAATAATGACATCCTTGCCTGAATACTTAATCTAAAAATGGGAGTGCGGTTATCAGCAGCGTTTCTAACGCGATGTTTCTGCCGGCGAGTATGATTTGAGGGTTATATCGGAACAAGGGAAGGAAATGAACGATGCGAGGCGTCGCGCAGAAAACGAACGTGGATGATTTTTAAGCAAAAAAAACGGCACCTTTAAAAGGTACCGCTTTAGGTTCGCTATAGGCAGAATTTATGTCAGACCGAAGTCTTAGCCATAAATATTCGCGCGATCGCGCAACTCTTTACCTGGTTTGAAATGTGGGACGTATTTACCGTCCAACTCTACTTTGTCACCAGTTTTTGGGTTACGCCCAACACGCGGAGCACGGTAGTGAAGAGAAAAACTGCCGAACCCACGGATTTCAATGCGTTCACCATCAGCCAAAGTTGCAGCCATATGCTCAAGCATCTCTTTCACTGCATCCTCAATGGCTTTCGCCGGGACATGAGAGTGCTGGCCAGCAAGTCTTTCAATAAGTTCAGACTTGGTCATATTACCTCCAAGCTTTGCAGCTAAACTACCGTTTAAGGGCGGTTTGAAAACCGCCCCATGTCATTACTCGCCTTTTGCCGCTTTGAACGCTTCAGCCATAGCGCTAGAGAAGTTGCTTTCGTCTGGTTTGTTATTCACAACAGCGATTGCTTCTTTCTCATCTGACTCATCCTTAGCACGAACGGACAGGCTTACTACGCGGTTCTTACGATCAACACCGGTGAATTTAGCTTCAACATCATCACCAACGTTCAGAACCAGGGTTGCGTCTTCAATACGGTCGCGAGAAGCTTCAGAAGCACGCAGGTAACCTTCTACGCCGCCTGCCAATTCAACTGTAGCACCTTTGGCATCAACTGCTGTGACTTTACCAGTAACAATAGTACCTTTCTTGTTCATAGACAGGTAGTTATTGAACGGATCTTCAGCCAGTTGCTTCACGCCCAAGGAGATGCGTTCGCGCTCTGCGTCAACTTGCAGAACCACAGCTGCGATTTCGTCGCCCTTCTTGTATTCACGAACTGCTTCTTCGCCTGCAACGTTCCAGGAGATGTCGGACAGGTGAACGAGGCCGTCGATGCCGCCGTCAAGACCAATGAAGATACCGAAGTCAGTGATTGACTTGATTTTACCTTCAACACGGTCGTTTTTGTTGTGGGTTTCTGCAAACAGCTGCCATGGGTTAGATTTGCATTGTTTCAGGCCCAGGGAGATACGACGACGTTCTTCGTCGATATCCAGAACCATAACTTCAACAACATCGCCAACGTTAACAACTTTAGATGGGTGGATGTTTTTGTTAGTCCAATCCATTTCAGAAACGTGAACCAGACCTTCAACGCCTTCTTCAATTTCTACGAAGCAGCCGTAATCAGTCAGGTTAGTAACGCGACCAGTCAGTTTAGTACCTTCTGGATAACGTTTAGCGATAGCAACCCAAGGATCTTCGCCCAGCTGTTTCAAGCCGAGGGATACACGGGTACGTTCACGGTCAAATTTCAGAACTTTAACAGTGATTTCGTCGCCAACGTTCACGATTTCGCTTGGATGCTTAACGCGTTTCCAGGCCATGTCAGTGATGTGCAACAGGCCGTCAACGCCGCCCAGATCAACGAATGCACCGTAGTCAGTGAGGTTCTTAACGATACCTTTAACTTCCATGCCTTCTTGCAGGTTTTCCAGCAGCTGATCGCGCTCTGCGCTGTTCTCAGACTCAATGACTGCACGACGGGAAACAACAACGTTGTTGCGTTTCTGGTCCAGTTTGATGACTTTGAACTCAAGATCTTTGCCTTCAAGATGCAGCGTGTCGCGAACAGGACGAACGTCTACCAGTGAACCTGGCAGGAACGCCCGAATGCCGTTCAGCTCAACAGTGAAACCGCCCTTAACTTTACCGTTGATAATACCGGTAACAGTTGCAGCTTCTTCGTAAGCTTTTTCCAGCGTGATCCAAGCTTCATGACGTTTAGCTTTTTCACGGGACAGCAGAGTTTCACCGAAGCCGTCTTCCACAGCGTCCAGCGCAACATCAACTTCGTCGCCAACCTGGATTTCCAGTTCGCCCTGTGCGTTTTTGAATTGCTCTACCGGAATTGCAGACTCAGATTTCAGACCGGCGTCAACCAGTACGATATCTTTGTCGATAGACACAACAACGCCACGAACGATGGAACCCGGACGGGTTTCGATTGTTTTTAAGGATTCTTCAAAGAGTTCAGCAAAAGATTCTGTCATGTTGATAATCTTTAGGTTCTTAAGTTTAACGTCCATCTGGCATCCTGCTGGATGGGGTTGTTTCAAATGCCCCGCTACAGACCCTTGCGGCGAGGTTAAAAAAAACTATAGCTAAAACTGGCACTGAATCATTATTCAGCACCAACTATATAGCTCGATCACCGGGTTTGTTTTTGCGGCAATCCTAGAATTTCAGTGGCATAAGCCAGCGCACGTTGGATAACTTCGTCAATCGACATACTGGTTGAATCCAGTAATAACGCATCAGAAGCGGCAACCAAAGGCGCTATAGCACGATTACGGTCACGGTCATCCCGTTCCTTTATCTCGGCTAAAAGACGTTCAAAGTTAACACTAAAGCCTTTTTCCTGCAACTGTAGCATTCTTCTGTTTGCACGCTCTTCCGAGCTGGCATCCAAAAATATCTTTACCGGTGCGTCTGGAAATACGACGGTGCCCATATCTCGCCCATCAGCAATCAACCCAGGCGCTTCACGAAATGCCCTCTGGCGACGAAGCAAAGCTTCACGCACGCGGGGGAAAGCAGCGGCCTGCGAAGCCGTATTGCCGACCGTTTCAGTGCGGATTTCATTACTCACATCCTCACCTTCTAAAATCACTTTTAATTGCCCATCCTGAGCAACAAAACGAACATCAAGGTGTGCGGCAAGTGGTACCAAAGCCTCTTCAGAGACAATTTCAACCTGATGATGTAAAGCAGCCAGCGCTAAAACGCGGTAAATGGCACCGGAGTCCAGCAAACGCCATTCAAAGGCTTCGGCCAGTGCTTTGCATAGTGTGCCTTTACCTGCACCACTTGGCCCATCAACGGTTATCACCGGGGCTAAAGTCATCATTTATGTCTCCTTTGGTGGGGTAAACCCTCATCATTAACCCGATAAGGCTAATTCAGGAGCGCTACTATACGCTGCCTTTATTACAACTGTTACCCCACGCTGCCCAGTTGACGAAAAAGCAGACTACACCGATAAAAAAGGCATGATATGAAGTACAGAAAAAACGGGCACCTTTCGATACCCGTCTTAGTTATAGACTATGCCAGCGTACTTATAGCCGCGAGCCTGTCAAAATAATCGGGGAATGTTTTCGCGGTACATTTAGGGTCAAGGATCGTTACGGATGTATCCGACAGCGCCACCAGCGAGAAGCACATCGCCATTCGATGATCGTTATACGTACCAATTTCGGCAAAGGTCAGTGATTCCGGTGGTTCAACGCGAATATAATCCTCACCCTCTTCAACCGTCGCCCCCACTTTACGCAATTCCGTGGCCATCGCTGCCAGCCGGTCAGTCTCTTTGACACGCCAATTGTAAATATTGCGTAGCGTTGTTGGCCCTTTGGCAAACAGTGCGGCAGTGGCGATGGTCATTGCAGCGTCGGGAATGTGGTTCATGTCCATATCAATGCCGGTCAGTTCACCACGCGTACATTCAATATAATCCTCAGCCCAGCTGATTTTCGCACCCATTTTTTCCAACACATCGGCAAAATGAATATCGCCTTGCATGCTGTTTTTGCCAATACCGGTGACGCGCACCGTGCCACCTTTAATCGCGGCTGCGGCCAGAAAGTAGGAGGCGGATGAAGCATCACCTTCAACCAGGTAGACGCCCGGTGAAAAATACTGTTGCTTACCGGTGATACGAAATTGCTGGTATTGATAATTATCCACTTCAATACCGAAGGTCTTCATCAGATTAAGGGTAATGTCGATATAAGGTTTGGAAACCAGATCGCCCTTTATCTGAATCGTAGTGTCATGGTTGGCAAGAGGCGCCATCATAAGGAGTGCAGTCAGGAACTGGCTGGAGACGCTGCCATCAACTGTCACTTCGCCTCCTTTAAATCCTCCACGCAAACGTACGGGCGGATAATTTTCCTGCTCGATATATTCAACATCCGCCCCACCCTGACGCAGCGCATCGACCAGATGTCCTATCGGGCGCTCTTTCATGCGCGGTTCACCGGTCAGCACGACGTCATGCGAACCGAGACAAAGAGCCGCGGCCAAGGGTCGCATAGCGGTGCCAGCATTACCCAGAAAAAGCTCCAGGAACTTTGATGGCTTAAAAGCGCCAGCAAGGCCATCGATATCACAGTGCGTGCGGTCAGCAGACAGACGATAGGTGACGCCCAGTTGAGTAAGGGCATTTAACATATGGCTGACGTCATCGCTGTCCAACAGGTTATTCAGGCGAGTCGTCCCCTGTGCAAAAGCAGCCAGTAAAAGTGCCCGATTGGAAACACTTTTTGAGCCAGGCAAATTGATAGTGCCGTTAACCAGTGCAACGGGTTGTAATGTCAGGGATTCCACGCTTTCTCCATTTCCTTTTATTCATAATATGACCCCAAATTTCCGTCCGCGGTCATTTTTAAATCATGCTTAGCCAGCCATTTCGGCACACATTAACCGTGGCGTTTTTCGAAGTCAGCCATAAAATCAGTCAGTGCTTTAACGCCTTCGATTGGCATTGCATTGTAAATCGACGCACGCATTCCGCCGACCACACGGTGACCTTTAAGCGCATGCAGACCTACATCAAAAGATTGTTGCACGAAAAGTTTATCCAGGGATGAATCGGCCATCTGGAAAGGCACGTTCATCCACGAACGGTTAGCCGGAGTCACGTCGTTGCGGTAAAAATCGCTGTTATCAATGGCGCCATACAGCAGCTCTGCCTTCGCCTGATTACGCTTTTCCATTTCTTTTAACCCGCCCTGTTCTTTCAACCATTTAAATACCATTCCTGACAAGTACCAGGCGAAGGTAGGCGGTGTATTGAACATTGAGTCGTTTTCAGCCAACACCGTGTAATCAAGAATCGAAGGCAGTGCTTTCTGCGCTTTGCCCAGTAAATCTTCCCGTACGATAACCAGCGTCAGGCCCGCAGGGCCGATATTTTTCTGTGCGCCAGCATAAATCACACCGAAGCGACTGACATCTACAGGGCGAGATAAAATAGAAGACGAATAGTCGGCGATGACAATCTTATCGCCAAAATTGGGTTCTTCATTGATGGCTACGCCATCAATGGTTTCATTTGGGCAGTAATGCACATAGGCGGCATCAGCATTCAGCGCCCACTGGCTCATCGGCAAGATGCCGCGCTTGCCATCAACGGTGGTGGTCACATCGATAACATTCGGGGTGCAATATTTTTGGGCTTCGTTGACTGCACTATGTGCCCAATAGCCACCATCGATATAATCCGCAGTGGTTTTGTCGCCGAGTAAATTCATAGGCACTGCAGCAAATTGCGCCCGCGCGCCACCGTGACAGAATAAGACTTTATAGTTGGGAGGGATATTCATCAGGTCGCGAATATCACGCTCGGACTCTTCTGCAACTTGAATAAACTCCTTACTGCGGTGGCTGATTTCCATTACAGAAGTACCCAGACCATGCCAGTTACACAGTTCTTGTTCCGCACGACGTAACACTTCTGCCGGGATCATTGCCGGACCTGCACTAAAATTATAAACCTGAGTCATTTCCCCTCACCACTCCGTTGAGACAACTATAGAGATAACCAATTTACCGGTTTTATCATTCGAGACAAGCAGTGTGCAACGGTTATTCGTAACGGGAGCAAGATCACATTGTGGTCACTGCGTTATCGGTTGCCTGTAGCCTAAAATCCCGTATGATTGCGCGTTTTTAGAACGCTCAAAAGTGAACTCAATGATCCAAACCTTCATTACCGGCAAAGACGCGGCGCTGGAAGATTCAATTTCCCGTTTCCAACAAAAACTGACTGACCTCGGTTTCAACATTGAGGAAGCTTCCTGGCTGAATCCGATCCCTAACGTCTGGTCTGTGCATATCCGCGATCGCGACTGCCCGTTGTGCTTTACCAATGGCAAAGGTGCCAGCAAAAAAGCGGCGTTGGCTTCTGCGCTGGGTGAGTATTTTGAGCGTCTATCGACCAACTATTTCTTCGCCGACTTCTATCTGGGCAAAGAGATTGCTAATGGCGATTTTGTGCATTACCCGAACGAAAAATGGTTTCCAATTCCGGCTAACAACACTCTGCCAGCAGGTATTCTGGATGAGCGTCTGCACGATTTTTATGATACCGATAAAGAGCTAACCGGCAGTGATCTCATCGACCTGCAATCTGGCAATCCAGACCGTGGGATCTGTGCACTGCCTTTTACCCGTCAGTCGGATCTGCAAACTGTTTATATTCCGATGAACATCATCGGTAACTTATACGTATCTAACGGCATGTCAGCTGGGAATACTGCCAACGAGGCTCGCGTTCAGGGACTTTCCGAAGTGTTCGAGCGCTACGTGAAAAACCGTATCATTGCTGAATCTATCAGCCTGCCAGAAATCCCAGCCGATGTGCTGGCTCGTTATCCTGGCGTGGTTGAAGCCATTGCTAAACTGGAGGATGAGGGCTTCCCTATCCTCTCTTATGACGCTTCACTCGGCGGTAACTACCCGGTCATCTGCGTGGTGTTGTTCAATCCAGCCAATGGCACCTGTTTTGCGTCCTTCGGCGCGCACCCTGATTTCGGCGTAGCGCTGGAGCGCACCGTAACCGAACTGTTGCAGGGTCGCAGTCTGAAAGATCTGGACGTTTTCACCGCGCCAACCTTTGATGATGAAGAAGTCGCAGAACATGCAAATCTGGAAACTCACTTCATCGATTCCAGCGGTTTAATCTCCTGGGATATGTTCAAACAGGATGCTGACTATCCGTTTGCCGACTGGAGCTTCAGCGGTACCACGGAACAAGAGTTTGCCACGCTGATGGCTATTTTTGATCAAGAAGACGCCGAAGTTTACATCGCTGACTATGAGCATCTGGATGTTTATGCTTGCCGCATTATCGTTCCGGGTATGTCTGATATTTATCCTGCGGAAGATTTGCTGCTAGCCAATAACACCATGGGGGCTCATCTGCGTGAGCAATTGCTGGCATTGCCGGGCAGCGATTTGCCGAAGGAAGCCTATCTGGAAATGATCACCCAACTCGATGACGAGGGTCTGGATGACTTTACCCGCGTGCGCGAGTTACTCGGTATCGCCAGCGGGAAAGACAATGGCTGGTATACGCTGCGCGTAGGTGAGCTGAAATCCATGCTGGCTTTGGCTGGTGGTGATATGGATCAGGCACTGATCTGGGCTGAGTGGGCACATGAGTTTAACTCTTCCGTCTACAGCGACGAGCGCAATAACTATTACCGTTGCCTGCAGACCCTACTGCAACTCGCTCTGGAAGAGGATCGTATCCCGTCTCAGTACTATGGCGCTTTCGTCAAAATGTACGGTCAGGATGCAGTAGACCGTGCTTCAGCAGCGATAAGCGGCGAAGAACGTTTCCACAGTCTGTTTGCTGTAGAGACCGACCTTCGTGCCCTGCCGGCTCATCAGGGATTGCTGGCGGCTTATGAGAAGCTACAAGTCGCTAAACGTCGCCATTGGTCAAAAGTCTGACTTAAGGCTCTTGACCCACGTTGAATGATTAAACCGGTAGCTCCGCGGCTACCGGTTTTTTATTAACATAAATCTTATGTATTCCATCAATTCATTCAACTTTAATTGCAATATTTAAAATATTTTTATACCATATATTTCAATGATATAACCAATTAACTACTCCTTTGGTATGAAGGCAATCCCCTCCTAAACCCGTCCCTTATGATCCATATCAATTTTTACATTATACTGCTTTGCTAGTATCTCGTTGTGCAGTAGATACCCCTTAAAGAGAGAGTTACAGTGAAAGCTGACAACCCATTCAATTTATTGTTACCCGCAGCTACAGCGAAAGTTGCCGAAGATGCAGGTGTTTATAAAGCCACGAAACAACCGCTGAAAACCTTTTATTTAGCGATCACTGCTGGCGTATTTATTTCCATTGCGTTTGTTTTCTATATCACGTCAACCACCGGTACTGCCGCCGTTCCCTTTGGCCTTGCAAAAATGGTTGGGGGCATTAGCTTCTCACTCGGCTTAATGTTGGTCGTCGTTTGTGGTGCTGACCTTTTCACCTCGACTGTACTCATCGTTATTGCCAAGGCCAGTGGCCGGATAAGCTGGGGTCAATTAGCCTGTAACTGGATCAACGTCTACATAGGTAACTTAATTGGCGCACTGTTTTTTGTCGCACTGATTTGGTTTTCTGGCGAACATATGGTCGATAATGGGCTGTGGGGGTTGAATGTCTTACAAACCGCAGACCACAAAATGCATCACACTTTTGTTGAAGCTGTGTGTCTGGGCATTCTGGCTAATCTGATGGTCTGTCTGGCAGTATGGATGAGTTACTCTGGCCGCAGTCTGATGGACAAAATGTTTGCCATGATCCTCCCCGTCGCCATGTTTGTTGCCAGCGGATTTGAGCACAGCATTGCCAACATGTTTATGATTCCACTGGGTATTGTCATCAAGAACTTTGCATCTCCTGAGTTCTGGCATGCCGTTGGGACCACACCAGCACAATTCGCAGAACTGAATATCAGTAATTTTATCATCGACAACCTGATCCCCGTCACTATCGGGAACATCATTGGTGGCGGTCTGATGGTAGGGTTAACGTACTGGGTAATATATCTCCGCGATGAGCAGCATCACTAAGTACTGTGGAATGCTTGTTACGACAGGTTTACAAACCGATTTTTAAAGAAAGCCAAATTAGAAGGTAGGTGCATAATGTCCAAGCTCAATGAAAAATTGACCAACGCATGGCAAGGTTTTAGTGCTGGCGACTGGCAGACTGAAGTTAATGTTCGTGACTTCATCCAGAAGAACTACACCCCGTATGAAGGTGACGAGTCCTTCCTGGCCGGTGCGACCAAAGCGACTTCTACGCTGTGGGATAAAGTAATGGAAGGCATCAAACTGGAAAACAGCACTCATGCTCCAGTTGATTTTGATACCGACGTTGCTGCAACCATCACCTCTCATGATGCGGGCTACATCAACAAGTCCCTCGAAACTATCGTGGGCCTGCAAACTGATGCACCATTGAAACGCGCCCTGATCCCGTTCGGCGGCATCAAGATGGTTGAAGGTTCATGTAAGGTTTATGGCCGTGAACTGGACCCAGCGCTGAAAAAAATCTTCACCGAATACCGTAAAACCCATAATCAGGGCGTATTCGATGTATATACCAAAGACATCCTGAACTGCCGTAAATCCGGTGTTCTGACCGGTCTGCCAGATGCTTATGGTCGTGGCCGTATCATCGGTGACTACCGTCGCATCGCGCTGTACGGTATTGATTTCCTGATGGCTGACAAATATAAGCAATTCCTGTCACTGCAAGATGATATGGAAAATGGCGTAAACCTGGAAATGACCATCCAGTTACGCGAAGAGATCTCAGAACAATACCGTGCCCTCGGCCAGATGAAGGAAATGGCGGCTAAATACGGCTGCGACATTTCTGCACCCGCTAATACCGCACAGGAAGCTGTTCAGTGGACTTACTTTGGCTACCTGGCTGCGGTGAAATCTCAGAACGGCGCTGCAATGTCATTCGGACGTGTATCTACCTTCCTTGATGCATTCATCGAACGTGATATCAAAGCTGGCAAACTGACTGAAGAAGCGGCTCAGGAACTGATTGACCACTTGGTTATGAAACTGCGTATGGTCCGTTTCCTGCGTACTCCTGAGTATGATGAGCTGTTCTCCGGTGACCCAATCTGGGCAACTGAATCTCTGGCAGGTATGGGCGTTGATGGCCGTACTTTGGTTACCAAAAACAGCTTCCGCTTCCTGAATACCCTGTACACCATGGGGCCTTCACCAGAGCCGAACATGACCATTCTGTGGTCAGAAAAACTGCCATTGAACTTCAAAAAATACGCAGCCAAAGTGTCTATCGATACCTCATCTGTTCAGTATGAAAACGATGACCTGATGCGTCCTGACTTCAACAATGATGACTACGCAATTGCTTGCTGCGTGAGCCCGATGATTGTTGGTAAACAAATGCAGTTCTTCGGCGCGCGTGCCAACCTGGCGAAAACCATGTTGTATGCAATCAACGGCGGCGTTGACGAAAAAATGAAAATCCAGATTGGCCCAAAAGAAGCGCCAATGATGGATACCGTGCTGGACTATGACAAAGTTATGGAACGCATGGATCACTTCATGGACTGGCTGGCTAAACAGTACGTCACTGCACTGAACGTCATTCACTATATGCACGATAAATACAGCTATGAAGCTGCGTTGATGGCGCTGCATGACCGTGATGTTTATCGCACTATGGCGTGCGGTATCGCAGGTCTGTCTGTTGCAGCTGACTCCCTGTCTGCTATCAAATATGCGAAAGTGAGCACCATTCGTGACGAAGACGGCCTGGCGGTTGACTTTAAAATCGAAGGTGAATACCCGCAATTCGGTAACAATGATTCACGCGTAGATGACATTGCCTGTGACCTGGTAGAACGTTTCATGAAGAAAATTCAGAAACTGCGAACCTACCGTGGCGCTGTGGCAACTCAGTCTGTTCTTACCATCACGTCTAACGTGGTTTACGGTAAGAAAACGGGTAACACCCCAGACGGCCGTCGTGCTGGCGCACCATTTGGCCCAGGCGCTAACCCAATGCACGGTCGTGACCAGAAAGGCGCCGTTGCCTCTCTGACTTCCGTTGCAAAACTTCCATTTGCTTATGCGAAAGACGGTATCTCTTACACTTTCTCCATCGTGCCAAACGCACTGGGTAAAGATGATGACATTCGTAAAGCTAACCTTGCGGGTCTGATGGATGGTTACTTCCATCACGAAGCGGATATCGAAGGCGGCCAGCACCTTAACGTCAACGTGATGAACCGTGAAATGCTGTTAGAAGCAATGGAAAACCCGGAAAAATACCCACAACTGACCATCCGTGTTTCTGGTTACGCAGTGCGTTTCAACTCGCTGACTAAAGAGCAACAGCAAGACGTAGTAACACGTACTTTCACCAAAACGCTGTAAGTACCTAAGCCCGCAGTAAACAGGCATAGAACTAAGGCTCCACACCTGTGGAGCCTTTATTTCATCTACGCGGGGCTATCAGATACTCTGTTTTGCCAGGCGTCTCCCGCTGGTGGATCTCTGGCACAGCAGTTCCGCAAAGCTGTTAGAATCAACCGTACTGTTTGTCTGTTATTATTAGCAGGTAATCACCAACGGATACCCAAAAGCGATTAAGGGGTCACGTTCAGTTTATCTCTGCCAGGCCAGCATCAGCGCATTTTAGACTGCAACTTATTGGTCAATATTGGAGAAAAACCCGTAATGTCAGTTCAAGGTCGTATCCACTCTTATGAGTCCTGTGGCACGGTAGATGGCCCGGGTATACGTTTTATTGTTTTCTTCCAGGGCTGCCTGATGCGTTGCATGTATTGTCATAATCGCGATACCTGGGATACGCACGGTGGTAAAGAGATCAATGTCGACGATTTAATGAAAGAAGTGGTGACTTATCGCCACTTTATGAATGCCTCTGGCGGCGGCGTTACTGCATCGGGTGGCGAAGCCATCTTGCAAGCTGAATTTGTGCGTGACTGGTTCCGCGCCTGTCAGAAAGAAGGGATTAACACCTGCCTCGATACCAACGGTTTTGTGCGCCGCTACGATCCGGTCATTGATGAATTACTTGATGTCACCGATCTGGTGATGCTTGATTTGAAACAGATGAACGACGATATCCATCAGAATCTGGTCGGCGTATCGAATCATCGTACCCTGGACTTTGCCCGATATCTGGCAAAACGGAATAAGCGCACCTGGATCCGCTATGTCGTAGTGCCTGGCTGGTCTGATGATGACAAATCAACGCATCTGCTGGGTGAGTTTACCAAAGATATGACTAACATCGAAAAAATCGAACTGCTGCCTTATCACGAACTGGGCAAGCATAAATGGACGGCAATGGGTGAAGAGTACGGTCTGGATGGTGTAAAACCGCCCACCAAAGAGATTATGGATCGCGTGAAAGGTATTCTTGAAGGTTACGGGCATAAAGTCATTTATTAATGAGTCCCGATAAAACATTTCACAATAAAAAACGCCCGGACAACGATGATTGTCGGGCGTTGTTTAGCAAATAGTCAGGACATTTTTCTCTAAAGTACGATCAGGCAGCTGCCACCGGATTTTGATGTTTGTCGGCCTTACGCAGCAGAACCACCAGGTAGGCCAGCGCTACCACGGCAATCATCACAAACAGCAGACGGTCGGAATAACTTTGCATCAGCATAGCCGTCATGGTCGGGCCCGCCAGACTGCCAATGGTGTAACTCATCAACAGTGCCTGATTCATCGCCACCAGCTCGTCAGGGTTGACTTTTTCACAGGCCCAGGACATCGCAACCGGATAGAGGGTGAAACCCGCACAACCCAGAATAAACAGCGTGGGTGCCATAGCATAACCACTGAGCATGGCGATGCTGCCAATAATCACCACAAAGACCTGCACACGCAGCACGATCAGCCGGCCATAACGGTCCGCAAGACGTCCGACCGGCCATTGGCCGATGATCCCAGAACTGACGAGTAATGCCATCCAGTAGCCCACGTTGGCATCACTCATACCCTGATGGTTCAGGAAAAGTGGCATCAAACCATACAGTGAACCCAGGATAATGCCAGATATCACACAACCGTTGATGCCCAGACGGGCGCTGCGACGTTTCAGCATCAACCATACTGTCATGTGTGGCTGCTCGCTATCCTGGTTGGTAATATGGGTCAAAAGCAACGGCAGCATGGCAATTACGATCAATGAGGTCACCCACGGCAGCACATTGAGCAACTCGGTTGAGACCATACCGAGCATCAGTTGACCAAAAACCGTTCCGATATAGTAAATGATCATGTAGGCCGCCATGAGCTGCCCCCGATTTTTAACCGTGCCGCTGCGCAGTAACGCACTCTCGACCACCACCCAAATTAACGCGCATCCCACGCCCGCAACAAAACGCCAGCCAATCCAGCTCCAGAATGTCATAGACAACGCCAGACCCGCGGTGGCGGTAGCAAAAACAATGCAGGAGAGATGATAGCTGCGGTTAAAGCCGATTCGTTTTATCAGCGCACCGGCAATCAGCGTACCCACCAGATTTCCGGAATAGTATGAAGAACTGACCAGACCAACCTGCCAGGTTGGCAGCATTTCGTGACTCAGCCAGAGAGGGACTAATGTGTTGAGAACGGCAATAGAAACCGTCAACAAAAGTAGCCCACATAGTAATAAAACTACCGGGCGAGAATAGGCGGACATAGGAAGTTGGCGACCAAAGATGCGAAGAAATTGGGCGCATCATGCCACCGGCGAATTAAAAGTCAATCAGGTGAAAACGGGGATAAGCACAAACTGCTGGCCGATGATTCAAATCACTCATCAATGGCGGTGGACAGTACTAGGGGTTTAATAATGATAAATCAATATCACCATGATAACAAACGAGTTTGCATTTTCCGCAACCGTTGCAACGGGTACTATCCACGACGGGTTGATTCTGTTGATTAAAAAATATTGCCGTGCGCGGACAGGCAATTTCGCACATTCGGCACAGGTCATCCAGCCGCCCCAGACAACCGGCAGAAATTGTCGGACGCAACCCAGTGTCCATAACCACCGAGACGTCTAATGCACCGGTAGCACAAGAATGTGTACAAGCTCCGCAAAAATCACACTCTGCATAATCAATGGCGAGTTCAGGTTTACCCTCTGCAACAGAAATGATGCCCATCGGGCAGGCTTCACGACAAGCTCCGCAATCATTACAAGCCTGCAAAAAAAGCGGTTCCGCAATAGCCTGAGGTGGGCGAGCAATCTGTCGCTGTAATAGGCTGGAGTCCTTTCCCTGCTGTACCGCACGTTGTCCTGATGTCAATAAGCCACGAAAAAGACCGCGGCGGCTCACCGTACGTGAACTCATCCATGCCCGATAATAGCCACTGTCGCGAGAATCACTCATTAGTGATACAACTCACGTTCAATTATTGGCAACGAGCACTGCTCTTGCCAGCCCGTCAAGGTGTGCTGAGCCAACTGCGCAATCGCCTGATAAAAAGGATGAACTGCGCGCTGCTCTAGTAATGCCAAATAACGCGAAGACCAGGGAAAGAGATGGATAACTAAAAACGCATCCAGCAAACCAGGGGAATGATCGGCCAGCCAGGCTGCCATCATTAACATCAAGCCGAAGTGATCCTCGGGTTCCGCTTGTGTCAGGTTCGGTTCAATATCGTTCTGGCGCATCCATTCGCGCAGTGCCAGAGTTGAATCGCCAAATAGCACACTTTCGCGATCCAGATATACCGATCCCCAGGGCGGTGCGGGTAAAGCATAAGGCCCGACAAACAGACGCTGAAAGGCTTCGTCCTCTGACTCACTATATCCTTGACTGCTCGCTAAGAGGGCTACGATCGGTTGCAGATTTTCTGGCTCGCCATAGGGCCAGTCCTGTTCCCAATCGCTGCTCTGCAACCAGTGGATAAGTGGCTGCCCTTGCTCTGAGCTTGGTGAGAAATACAAGAGCGAACCTAATATTTTACCGGTAGCGATGATGGCTTCTGCTGACATAATTCACTCATTTTGAAAGCGCGCATTGCCATTAAGCAATACGCGAAGGGAAGATTAACTGCCGATCGCCATACCCACGGTCATATGCAGACCATAGAAAACAGCACGGCCAATCAACTCGCCGGCAAACACCAGCACAAAGCCCAACGTAAGGGAAATCAATGCCGGATGTTTACGCAGGACCAGCGGGCAGATCCAGCAACCGAGTCCCAGCACTACCAGCACCAGGCGCCATAAAGACAATGCACCGTAATCCGGGATCAGAGCAGAGGCAGACTGAACCGAACTGTTGATCATCGCCAAACTGGTACTTTGCATCATCACCGCTGCGATGCTGGCCATCAGCGCCACAAGGCTGATTATCGGCAGCAGGCGTAATCTGCGCCCCTCGATATTTGCCATACGCAACAGCAGCGCACCGAGCAGCGGACCACCAATTAATACCGTCAGACCAAAACTCAGCGCGGTATAGGCGCTATCCCAGGTAGGCACCGTGTCGATTTGATACACACGGCACATGGCATAAATAAAGCCAACGCCTGCCAGCATAGTGATCACCAGCCAGATCTTACCCAACGTCTGAGGTATTTTGTTCAGTACGGCCAGCAGCCAATAAATACCGCCCAGCGCGAAGAACAAAGAGCCGCTGCCGATTTCGTTACTCAATGCCGAAGCCCCCAGACGATTCAGCGAGTTGAACGCTCTAAGTGGCGAACCGAGATGCAATACTGAAGCAATAAACGCCAGTCCCATCAGCACCCACAGGCAAAACATCGACAGGTGAATGCGTCGCGCCTCTTCCTGGGTACGTTTACCAAGTAAAGTCAGTGCTAAGACGATAAAACCGCCCACCACACATTGTCCTAATACGGTAAAGACCATCAAAGGCCATTCGTGCCATCCGTTTCCCATCTTAAACCTCCTTCGGGTTAGCAAGATATCCAGTGGTATCGCCTACAGGGCGGCAATTTGCATTGGGCTTGATGACAATACTCGGCTTGGTGAAGTGCGCAGCAGGCAGAGGTGCGACCTGCGCCAGCGTGCCATATTTAGCCCGCAACTCCTCAATAGGTGCCATATCCAACGCACGCAGCGGACAAGAGTCCACGCAAATGGGTTTTTTGCCCTCGGCCACGCGCTCATAGCAGCCATCGCACTTGGTCATGTGACCTTTTGCCTCATTATATTGCGGTGCGCCATACGGGCAGGCCATGTGGCAGTAACGACAACCGATGCAGATATCTTCGTTAACCACCACAAAACCGTCATCGCGTTTATGCATCGCGCCGCTCGGACAAACCTTGGTGCAAGCCGGATCTTCGCAATGGTTGCAGGCAATCGACAAATAGTAGGCAAAAACATTCTGATGCCAGCCATCGCCATCCTGCTGCCAGTCACCCCCGGCGTATTCGTAGATACGGCGGAAACTGACATCCGGCGTCAAATTTTTGAAATCTTTGCACGCCAGCTCACAGGTCTTACAACCGGTGCAGCGGCTCGAATCAATATAAAAACCGTATTGGGTTGTCATAATTTATTCCTTAAACCTTCGCCACTTGCACAAGGTTAGTATGAGAAGGATTACCTTTCGCCAGAGGAGAAGGCCGCTGAGAAGTCAGCACGTTAATGCTGCCCGCACGGTCAATTTTTTTACTGTCCGGCGAATACCAGGCACCCTCGCCCAGCGCCACCACACCAGGCATCATGCGCGGAGTGACTTTGGCGGCAATCTGAACTTCGCCGCGGTCATTGAAAATACGGATCATGTCCCCGTTGGAGATATTGCGGGTCGCTGCATCCAGCGGATTGATCCACATTTCCTGACGGCAGGATGCCTTCAATACGTCAACATTGCCGTAGGTAGAATGGGCGCGCGCTTTATAGTGGAAACCAGTCAACTGCAGTGGGAAACTACTGGCCAGCGGATCATCATAGTTTTCAAAT
The DNA here is from genome assembly GCF_049889095.1 of Ewingella sp. S1.OA.A_B6. NCBI lineage: Bacteria > Pseudomonadati > Pseudomonadota > Gammaproteobacteria > Enterobacterales > Yersiniaceae > Ewingella > Ewingella sp. S1.OA.A_B6. Next base: position 1,713,180 of record NZ_JBLJFK010000001.1, read on the forward strand.
CCGGCAGCGTAGATTGGCAACGGGTCAATGACGTCATCGGATTCTAATTGCCATGTAGAAGCGATTTCAGCTAAACCGGCAGAATAGATCTCAATTTTCCCCGATGCGGTTTTCAGCGGATTAGCCTTAGGATCCTGGCGGAAGGATTTATAGGCAACATGATGCCCTTCGGGATCACGCTGTTTGAAAATACCCTGCTGACGGAAGGTATCGAAGTCTGGTAATTCAGGGATAGCCTGCATCGATTGCTGATATAAATGACGCATCCACGCTTCCTGAGTGCGTCCTTCGGTAAAGCGCTGTTCTACCCCCATGCGCTTGGCAATCTCGCTGGTCATGGTGTAGATATTTTTGCATTCAAAACGCGGTTCGATAACCTGATCGGCAAAAATGACATAAGCCATGTTGCCTGCCGAAGCATCCAGACAGAAGTCCATCTGTTCTGAGGCGGTACAATCGGGCAAGACGATGTCGGCATATTTAGCTGACGAAGTCATGTGGTTGTCGATCACAACAATCATCTCGCACTGTTTGTCATCCTGTAGGATGTCATGAGTACGATTGATATCAGAATGCTGGTTAATCAGGCAATTACCTGCGTAGTTCCATATAAACTTGATAGGTACATCGAGTTTATCCTTACCACGTACGCCATCACGCGTGGCGGTCATTTCAGTCGCACGGACAATAGCGTCGGTCCACATAAACATTGAGATACTGGTCTCAACCGGATTTTCCAGGGTCGGCATACGCACAAACGGCAGCTCATAAGACCCTTCACGCGCGCCGGAGTTACCCCCATTAATACCTACGTTGCCGGTTAAGATCGCCAGCATAGCAATAGCGCGGGTGGCAATTTCACCGTTAGCATGGCGCTGCGGGCCCCAGCCTTGAGAAATATACGCGGGTTTGGCTTGTCCAATTTCGCGACCAAGCTTGACGATTTTATCGGCTGCAATACCGGTTATTTTTGCTGCCCACGCAGGGGTTTTAGCCGTAGCGTCGTCACCATCCCCCAAAATGTAGGCTTTATAATGGCCATTGATTGGCGCACCAGCAGGCATCGTTTTCTCGTCATAACCAACGCAATACTTGTCGAGGAAAGGCTGGTCGACGAGATTCTCGGTGATCATCACATAAGCCAATGCTGCAGCCAGAGCACCGTCAGTTCCGGGCCGGATTGGCAGCCACTCATCTTCACGTCCAGCACCGGTATCTGTATAACGCGGGTCGATGATAATCATCCGCGCATTAGATTTCTGACGTGCCTGTTCGACGTAATAGGTTACGCCACCGCCGCTCATGCGCGTTTCACCTGGGTTATTACCAAACAGCACCACTAACTTACTGTTTTCGATATCTGACGGGCTATTGCCATCAGCCCAGCCGCCATAGGTATAGTTCAGACCTGCAGCAATTTGTGCAGAGCTGTAGTCACCATAGTGATTGAGATACCCCCCGCAGCAATTCATCAGGCGGGCGATCAACGTAGAACCTGGTGGCCATGAGCGAGTCATGGTGCCACCAAGAGTACCGGTGCCATAATTGAGATAGATGGCCTCGTTGCCATATTGGCCGATGATCTTTTTCATGCTGCCAGCAATAGTGTCAAACGCTTCCTCCCAACTGATGCGTTTGAATTTTCCTTCACCACGCGCACCGACGCGCTTCATCGGATATTTAAGCCTGTCAGGGTTGTAAACCCGGCGACGCATCGAACGGCCACGCAGGCAGGCACGGACCTGATGCAGCCCTTCGTAGTTATCATCACCGGTATTGTCGGTTTCGACGTAGCGGATTTCACCATCAACGACATGCATTCTCAGCGGACAGCGGCTACCACAGTTGACGGTACAGGCACTCCATACCACTTTTTCGTTAGCTAATGGCTTACCGGCCGGCATTTCGGCGGCCTGAATCTTGCGAAATGGCAAAGAAACCCCGCCAGCTGCTGCCGCTAAACCAACCAAGGCAGAACTTTTCATCAACGTACGGCGGCTGATACCTTTGTCGCCTGTTGATTTCCCTTGTTTATGAATTGACATAACATGCTCCTAAATTCCCCTCGGACAAATGAATGGGGATCAAACATTGAGGTACTGCTTTTATGGGAAACGGATCAGATCGTCCGCGCCTCGTCTACATTTTTTCTATTTGAATTAAATTGGTGTGTTGCGGATTGCCTTTCGCCAGCGGAGATGCCCGCTGCGTAGTAAGCGTGTTCATACAGGCCCCATGGTCGACGCGATCTCCCTTCATATCGGCCTGATGCCAAGCTCCCTGCCCCATCGCCACGACGCCTGGCATGATCCTCGGTGTCACTTTGGCCGCGACACGAACTTCTCCACGCCCGTTGAATACTTTCACTTTATCGCCGTTTTCGATGCCACGGCTCTGTGCATCGAGCGGATTGATCCACACTTCCTGACGGCAGGCAGCTTGCAAAATATCGATGTTGCCGTAAGTAGAGTGTGTGCGGGCTTTATAGTGGAAACCGAACATCTGTAATGGATACTGGTGACGTAATGGGTCATCCCAGCCTTCGAAGGTCGATGCGTACACGGGCAACGGGCTGATGATTTCGTCTTTTTCCAGCTCCCACTGAGAAGCTATTTCAGCCAGCGCGGCAGAATAAATCTCGATTTTACCCGACGGCGTTTTCAGCGGGTTAGCTTGCGGATCTTGGCGGAATTTTTTGTAGGCAATAAAATGCCCGTCTGGATCTTTGCGTTTGTAGATACCCATCTTACGCAGTTCTTCATATGCCGGAAGCGCCGGATCTTTGATCAGCATTTTGGCGTATAAGTACTGTAACCATTCCCGCTGGGTGCGGTTTTCAGTGAACTTCTGATAAACGTCTGGCCCGAGACGGCGGGCAACTTCGCTCATCGTTTCGTAGATACCTTTACGTTCGAATTTAGCTGTGGTCGCTGGCTGAATAAAAATCAAATAACCCATATTCCCGGCATAATCATTGGGAATAATGTCTTCTTGCTCGATAGTCATCAGGTCTGGCAGCAGAATATCGGCATATTTCGCCGAGGAGGTCATGAAGTTTTCCAGCACCACGATCATCTCGCACTGAGAGTCATCCTGCAGAATGTCATGAGTGCGATTAATATCAGAGTGCTGGTTGGTGATGGTGTTACCGGCATAATTCCAGATGAACTTAATCGGTACATCCAATTTATCTTTGCCGCGTACACCATCTTTTTTCGCGGTCATTTCACGGCCACGAGCAATCGCGTCGGTCCAACTGAAACAAGAGATCTGCGTTTTCACCGGGTTAGTGAGTACAGGCATACGTTCAATAGTGATGGTGTAAGTCGATTCACGCGCCCCGCTGTTGCCGCCGCTGACACCGACATTCCCGGTGAGGATTGGCAGCATGGCGATCGCCCGCGATGTCAGCTCACCATTGGCCTGACGCTGAGGCCCCCAACCCTGAGAAATATAGGCAGGTTTTGACTGACCAATTTCACGGGCCAATTTGATGATGCGGTCAACTGGAATACCAGTGATGCCCGATGCCCACTGTGGCGTTTTGACGGTGGCATCGTCACCTTGCCCGAGGATATAAGCTTTGTAGTGGCCGTTAGCCGGTGCCCCGACAGGCTGTGTTTTTTCGTCATAACCGATGCAGTAGGTATCAAGGAAAGCCTGATCCACCAGATTCTCGGTGATTAAGACATGCGCGAGGCCAGCGACCAGCGCAGCGTCGGTGCCGGGCCGGATTGGGATCCACTCATCTTCACGACCTGCAGCCGTGTCGGTATAACGCGGATCAATCACAATCAAGCGGGCATTCGAGTGTTCACGAGCCTGCTCGAGGTAGTAAGTGATGCCGCCGCCACTCATGCGGGTTTCTGCCGGGTTATTCCCAAACAGTACCACCAGTTTGCTGTTTTCAATGTCGGAGGTACTGTTGCCATCGTTGCTGCCATAAGTGTAAGGCATGGCGCAACTTATTTGTGCGGTGCTATAAGTGCCGTAGTGGCTGAGGAAACCGCCGTAGCAGTTCATCAGACGGGCAACTAGCGAGGCATAAGGTGAAGATCGGGTAATATTGCCGCCCACCACGCCCGAGGTATAGTTGATATAAACCGCTTCATTGCCATATTTGTCGACGATGCGTTTGAGATTATTGGCAATCTCGTCGAATGCCTCTTCCCAACTGATGCGTTTGAATTTACCTTCGCCACGTTTGCCTACCCGTTTCATCGGATAGTTAAGCCGTTCAGGATGATTCATGCGGCGGCGGATGGAACGCCCCCGCAGACAGGCGCGAACCTGATGGTGACCGTATTCGTCATGCCCGGTGTTGTCCGTCTCAACCCAATAGACTTCATTATCACGAACGTGTAAACGCAGGGCACACCGACTGCCGCAGTTAACAGAGCAGGCTCCCCAGACCACACTGTCTTCACTGATCTTCGTCTCAGGTGATAACGTATCAGCCATGACCTTACGGCTGAAAGGCAGAAAAATGCTGCCTGCTGCAGTTGCTAAACCGACCAAGGCAGAACTTTTCATCAATGTACGGCGGCTGACGCCTGTCATTCCGGCAGAGGATGATATTTTCTTTTCTGACATGTTCTGGCTCCGCTAATCAACCTGATCACCCGGCGTTCCTAAAAGGCCAACACAGCAGCGAGTTATCGTTAAGTTGAGTGGGCCAGAAAAGCGATATTAAGAGAAAGTCGCAAGATACCCACTCAGATAGAGTGGATATTACTCATTAAGGGTTAGATAACTTTGTTTACTATCAAAGAAGGAGGGATTGAACCAGAGCAAACAGTAGATCCATCGTACAGATCGCGATTTTACCCATAAAAAAAGCGCCCGCAGGCGCCCTATCGCTATATTATAAAATACATAGCGCTTTTAGCCGATATATTCTAAACCACGCATATAAGGTCGCAGCACTGCTGGAACCTCAATCCGCCCATCGGCCAACTGATAGTTTTCCAGCACGGCAACCAAAGTACGGCCTACCGCTAAACCGGAACCGTTCAGAGTATGAACCAGACGCGGTTTTTTCTCGGCTTTACTGCGGCAGCGTGCCTGCATACGACGCGCCTGAAAATCCCACATATTTGAGCATGAAGAGATTTCACGATAGGTATTCTGCGCTGGCAACCAGACTTCCAAATCGTAGGTTTTAGCGGAGCCAAAGCCCATGTCGCCGGTGCACAGCAACATTTTTCGGTATGGCAGATTCAATAACTGGAGCACTTTCTCGGCATGGCCGGTCAGTTCTTCCAGTGCCTGCATGGAATCTTCAGGGCAAACAATCTGTACCATCTCGACTTTGTCGAACTGGTGCATACGGATCAAGCCACGGGTATCGCGACCATATGAACCGGCTTCAGAACGGAAGCATGGCGTATGGGCGGTCATTTTCAGTGGCAAAGACTCTTCTTCAAGAATTTCGTCACGCACTAGGTTGGTTAGCGGAACTTCTGCGGTCGGGATCAACGCATAATTACTGCTTTCGGCTTCTTCATCCAGTGGCTTGGTATGGAACAAGTCTTCACCAAATTTCGGCAACTGGCCGGTACCGTACAGCGAATCATGATTAACCAGATACGGCACGTAGGCTTCAAGATAGCCGTGCTGTTCGGTGTGCAAGTCCAGCATGAACTGTGACAAAGCACGATGCATACGTGCAACCTGCCCTTTCATCACGACGAAACGTGAACCGGTCAGTTTGACGGCGGCGGCAAAGTCCAAACCACCGGACATTTCACCCAGTGATACATGATCGCGCACGTCGAAATCATACTGACGGGGCGTACCCCAACGGCTGACTTCCTGATTATCATTTTCGTCTTTACCGGCAGGCACGGAATCGTCCGGCAAATTAGGCATAGCCAAAGCTATGTTGCGAATTTCATTTTGCAACGCATCCAGCTCAGCCTTAGCGGCGTCCAGTTTCTCACCCAGCGTATTCACTTCCTGACGCAGAGGTTCGATGTCTTCGCCACGCGCTTTAGCCTGACCAATAGATTTCGATCGAGCGTTGCGGTCAGCCTGGAGAGTTTCCGTTTCTACCTGCAAGACTTTACGACGTTCTTCCTGAGAACGCAGCGTTTCTACATCGAGTTTAAAGCCTCTGCGAGCAAGTTTTTCTGCAACTGCGTCTAGCTCATTGCGCAGTAAATTGGGATCGAGCATGCTAATCCTGTACGTGTCGTTTTGATTATGAATTAGATGAAGCATGCCGCCTGAACAGGCGGCATGTCAAAGAGTTACCAGAAGTCACCTTACCGCAAGAGCAAAATTAGCGGTAGCGTTTTGTCGGGCTATTTTGATCTTGTTCAGTCAGCCATGCCAACTTTTCGCCGATCTTGCCTTCCAGCCCGCGAGATGATGGATAATAGTACTGAGTTTTCGCCATTTGCGGTGGGAAATAGTTCTCACCTGCGGCATAGGCGTTGGGTTCATCATGGGCATAACGGTATTCCGCACCCAGCCCCATCTCTTTCATCAGCTTGGTTGGAGCGTTGCGCAAATGCTCGGGCACGTCGTGATCCGCTTGTTCACGGGCATCCCTCATCGCAGCTTTGAACGCGGTGTACACCGCATTACTTTTCGGTGCGCAGGCCAGATAAACGATCGCTTGCGCAATAGCCCGCTCGCCTTCGGCTGGGCCAACACGTGTAAAACAATCCCAGGCAGAAATGGCAACTTGCATAGCGCGGGGATCGGCATTCCCTACGTCTTCTGAGGCAATCGCCAGCAAACGGCGGGCAACATACAGCGGGTCGCCACCCGCCGTAATAATGCGTGCATACCAGTAAAGTGCCGCATCCGGCGAGGAGCCACGCACGGATTTATGCAGTGCTGAGATCAGATCGTAATAACGATCGCCTTTGTTATCAAAGCGCGCACTGCGTTCACCTGAGATCTCTTTCAACAACTCAGGGGTTAATGTGCGAACGCCTTTGGCATCAACTTCAGCCATGTCGGCCATCATTTCGATGCTGTTTAAAGCGCGGCGGGCATCGCCATTGACCAGTTCGGAAAGCATACGGCGGGTTTCAACCGGGACCACGATCTTTTGGTCGGCGTAACCTCGTTCTTTATTGCTCAACGCTTGGTCGATCACCTTCTCAATATCTTCTGACGTCAGGGACTTAAGTAAATAGACCCGGGCACGGGAAAGCAGTGCGGAGTTAAGTTCGAAAGAGGGGTTTTCTGTGGTGGCACCAATAAAAGTGATGGTGCCATCTTCTATGTGCGGCAGGAAAGCATCCTGCTGGCTTTTGTTGAACCGATGCACCTCATCCACAAACAATATGGTACGCCTGCCCGCATCACGGTTTTGCCGTGCACGCTCAATGGCTTCGCGGATCTCTTTAATCCCTGAGGTTACAGCCGAGATGCGTTCAACATCAGCGCTGGCGTAACGTCCAATCAATTCTGCCAGCGTCGTTTTACCCGTTCCCGGTGGTCCCCAGAGGATCATCGAATGCAGTTGCCCCGCTTCTATTGCGCGAGGCAGCGGTTTACCCGGCGCCAGCAGATGTTGCTGACCAATATACTCTGCAAGAGCCACTGGCCGCATTCTTGCGGCCAGTGGCTGGAACTCATTGTGGGAAAAATCGAGTGACAGATTACTCAAAGGGACCTCACTGGCGCTGGTCGTCCACCGTCACACCTTTCGGCGGTGTAAATTTGAATTTGGCATCATCAACCGACGTATTTTGCTGGCCTTTCAGGCTATATGCGCTTTTCTGACCATCTTGCTCCACCGCAGTAAAGCTCTTGATGGTGCCGGTTGGCGTAACGTTAATCGCGAACTGTTTCAGATTACCGGCTGCCGTTTTCGGCGTTAATTCGAAATCATCGCCTTTCTGTTTGATGTTGTATTTTGACCAGTCACTGCTGTCGTTGCGGGTGATCAGCATAAATGGCGTGTTGCCGGTGGCATTTTTCAGCCAGGTTGCAGTAACTTGTTCGACAAACGGGTTATAGAACCACAGGGTTTTTCCGTCAGATACCAAAATACTTTCATCCGGTGACGTCATATGCCAGTTGAATAAATTCGGGCGTTTGACCCACAGCTCGCCTTCGCCCTGCTGAACAGCCGCACCGTCATCACTGGTGACAGTTTGGGTAAAACTGGCATGGAATGTATTGAGTTTGCCCAGACGGCTTTTAAGGTCACTACTGGCATCGGCTAATACCGAGGCGGAAGTAAATGCAGTCAGTAAACAACCTACTATTAACAATTTTTTCATTCTTATAGTTACCTCAGAAATCTCTTGCGACTACGACGTTGTCCTGCGCACGTGGCGAAAGACGCATGTTGCGAACTCTAGCCGAGGCTGATGCACAAAGGTAGCTCATTCGTCTGAAAAGCTTGCGGTTTACGCTTCTTTGCACAGAGGGCCGCAACAGCGGCCCTCAATGACTCTCTGGCCTTGCTGACCTTTATTCGTGAGAAGGTGGAGCTAACACTTCGCGGTTACCGTTATGGCCCGGCACACTGACAATGCCCTGCGCTTCCATCTGCTCAACGATACGCGCCGCACGGTTGTAACCGATACGGAACTGACGCTGAACACCTGATATTGAAGCACGACGCTTATCCACCACGAAAGCTACAGCCTGATCAAACAGGGCATCCAGCTCTTCTTCGCTGTCGAGACCCAGACCACCGCCTTCACCCTCTTCACCACCCGAGATGATACTTTCAATGTATTTTGGACGACCGCGAGCTTTCCAATCCTGAACAACCGCATGCACTTCCTGATCGCGGACAAACGCGCCGTGAACACGCACAGGGATCGAGGAGTTAGGTGCCATATACAGCATGTCCCCCATTCCCAGCAAGGATTCGGCGCCGCCCTGATCAAGAATGGTGCGTGAGTCAATCTTGCTTGAAACCGTAAACGCAATACGTGTTGGGATGTTGGCTTTGATCAGGCCGGTGATAACATCCACTGACGGACGCTGGGTTGCCAGCACCAGATGAATACCCGCCGCACGCGCTTTCTGTGCCAGACGTGCAATCAACTCTTCAACTTTTTTACCCACCGTCATCATCAGGTCGGCAAACTCGTCCACTAGCACCACAATAAAGGGCTCTTTTCCGAGGAACGGCGGCTCAGCGGCCATACCGTCACCCGGTTTCCAGAATGGATCAGGAATCGGACGCCCCATGGCTTCGGCCTGCTCCACTCGCTCGTTGTAACCTGCAAGGTTACGCACACCCAGTGCAGACATCAGCTTGTAGCGACGTTCCATTTCACCGACACACCAGCGCAGCGCATTGGCCGCATCTTTCATATCGGTGACTACTTCAGTCAGCAAATGTGGAATGCCTTCATAGACGGACAACTCGAGCATTTTCGGGTCGATCATGATGAAGCGCACTTCTTCCGGCGTGGCTTTATAAAGCATGCTAAGGATCATGGCATTTACACCGACGGACTTACCGGAACCGGTCGTACCGGCCACCAGTAAATGCGGCATTTTCGCAAGGTCAGCAATAACAGGCTCACCGGAGATATCTTTACCCAGCACAATGGTCAGTGGTGAAGGGCTGTCTTTGAATTTCGGACAATCCAGCACTTCCCGTAGATACACGGTCTGACGTTTCTTATTGGGTAATTCCAGCCCCACATAAGGCTTACCCGGTATAACCTCGACGATGCGGACCGCCACAGCGGACAAAGATCGAGCCAGGTCGCGTGAAAGGTTGGAAATACGTGCTGCTTTAACGCCAGGTGCCAGATCGAGTTCAAAACGGGTGATCACGGGACCAGGCTGGCGGCCCACAACGTCCGCTTTAATACGGTAATCGTTGAGACGAGCTTCGATTAAATTGCCCATCTGTTCCAGGGCAAACTCATCGACCGGCTCAGACTCAACCGGCGGAGACGTCAGCAAATCCAGTGAAGGTAACGGCGTGGTTGGTTTGACCAGCGGTTGTTCATTACGCATCAGGAACGGGTGGATCAGGCTGTCCATATTCGGCCGAACAACCTGCGTCTGCTGTGGCGCTTCGTACTGCTCAATAGCTTCAACCGGTGCATGAGAAGGACGGTGTGCGGACTGGCCGAAAGTCGGGATCTCAGGCTCATCCTCTTTCTGTGGTGACAGTGTAAACATCGGTTCCGAAGGCGTGTCATCCACCAAATCCGCCATCGGCGAGAAGGTGAATGCATCATGCGTACTGATGTTCATTGCCGCAGCGGCCAGAGCCTCAGAAGCTGACTGAACCGGTGCAGGTGAGAATACTCGCTCTTGATAAGGCACTGAGTCCATTGGCTCCTGCGACTCCTGCTGATAGCGGTTCTGCTCGCGGGCAGAGAAAGCCTGACGCAGGGCAGCCTCCTGCAGTGCAGCGTCTTCATCCTGCTCAGTGTCTGGGAGTTCTTCGCTGTAACGCTGGCTTTGCTGTTGGGCAAACTGTTGACTCAGTGCCGCTTCCTGCAGCGCCTGATCGTCTTCGCTATCCGTTGCCGAAGAAGCCTGTACAGTCACCTGTTCCTGCTGTTCTGCCATTCGCTGGGAAGGCAATTTGATACCATAAGACGCCAGTTCGCGGCGCGTAGGGATACGCACTGGATTAGGACGAGGTAATTCAGGTCCGACCCCTTTTTTGATTTGAGAATTACCCTCACTGACGGCGCTAAACGCTGGCATGAAGGTATTGGTTGCTGATGAGGTCGATTGTCCGGCCTGCGCCAGCCCGGTCGCCAGTGCCGCAGTAGCGGCAACGCTGCTCACATCGCTGCTGTCGCGCTGCGCGGTGCTGAAATCAAACGGAGAGCGCTCAGAGATCGGATCAACATTCGCACCCCAGTTACCCAGTCGCGGCTCATCCTTGTCATACTCTGAATGTGGCGCAGGTTGCTGTGGAGCAGGTGTTTCTTGTGGGATTTCAAAACTGTATAACGGTGGCGGTGGCGCGATATTCGCGTCCGGCGCAGGAATATGTACCGCCGCTGAGGATGGACTGACTTCTGCCAGGACTTGCTCAGCGGAAGTGACGCCTGCTGGCGACTGCGTATTCTCATTCACAGGGTCATGAACAGATGGCACCGATAACAACACATCATCATCTTCTTCCGCGCCCAAAGCAGTATTAACGGCTAATGCGGAAGTGCTGGTTGCCACAGCGCGTGCGGCATCTGAAGGCACATAGTCACTATCAAGAAGCGGATCATCATGTACATCATTAAGGTCGTGTTCATGGCGGTCGTCATAATCTTCATCGTCATCACGGCGCGAGCGGTTGGTCATAAAGGTGGTAACACCCAGCACCACTCCGCCAATTTTCTCTGCAATCGTCAGCCAGGACCAGCCGGTAAACAGCGTTAAGCCTGCGGCCCATATGCAAAGAAGCGCCATCGTTGCACCGACGTTGTTAAACCACGGCGTCATGGCCGTAGCCAACAAACTGCCGATCACACCACCGGAGGCGAAGTAATAGAGGTCATCAATGTTAAACGATGCTAACCCACAAGACGTGAGTATGAGCGCCAGCGTCCCGATGAGGCGCAGCGACAAAGAGAAGTAATCGACATGATCCTGATTATTTCGCTGACTAAATGCAGCCCAACACAGGCTAAGCATGATCGGTGGAATAGCATAAGCCAGTACGCCAAAAACGAAGAATAAGGTGTCGGCCATCCAGGCCCCAACTCCCCCACCCCAATTATGGATAGGCCCATGCCATGCGGTCTGCGACCAGCTTGGATCTGACGGATTAAAACTCACCAATGCCGCGATAAGGTAAACGGCGAAAACGGCTACCACAACCAGCACAGCCTCCAATACACGGCGGCTACTGCTGAGTTTCTTCAAGGTAACGTCTTTATCTTCTGTATATTCCTGGCTCAAGAAAGGCTCTCCAGGTTCCTGTGGGCTGAAAAAACAATAGCGCCGAGAACGGGCCTCGGCGCCAGAGCTGTATAGATACACAGGAGTGTAGCTAACTTTATAAGGTTTTGCACCTGAACCTTTACCGGGTCTTTATGACCAGTCGGTTAGTTTGTTTTACTTCTTCCATCACCACATAGGTGCGGGTGTCGTTGACGCCCGGCAGACGAAGTAAAGTCTCTCCTAACAGTTTACGGTAAGCGGACATATCAGGTACGCGGGTTTTCAACAAATAGTCGAAGTCCCCAGAAACCAAATGACACTCCTGAATATCTTCAAGTTTTTGCACTGCAGCATTGAATTGCTCAAACACATCCGGCGCACCACGGTTGAGTGTTATTTCAACAAACACCAGCAGCGACGCATCCAGATAATGTGGATTGAGCAACGCAGTATAACCGTTGATGAAGCCCTGGCGTTCTAAACGACGAACGCGCTCCAGGCACGGCGTTGGAGATAATCCTACACGTTTGGAAAGCTCGACGTTTGAAATCCGGCCATCCTTTTGCAATTCGTTGAGGATGTTACGGTCAATACGATCGAGATCTTTTCCCGGACGTTTTTTGTTGTCTACCATTATTATTGTCTCTCTGCTGTCCTTCCCTGCACCTGCCATACCCTAGCCAACTTCAATGTGTCAGGGTTTGTCCCAAGCGAAGACCCGATTGTTATAGGTTTTAGCACCCTGTATAAGCGCATTCTTCCCTGTCAAAAGAAAACGCACTCAGTGACCTGATACCGAGAAAAAATAATGCAGTGAAATTAATAGCTTGCATACAGCAAGCTGTTTTCACTAAATCCTGCGCAAGAAAAAACCAGCCATTTAGAATCCCAAACGAGTCAGGTAGCAGCTGATCGTATAATTTCAAGTCACAGGCAGGCGATTAATTTCTTCGTCCCCAGATGTTTTCGCAAATGCACAGCGGATTGTCAAAGTAAAAGAAGCAAAATCAGAAGAACGTGCCAGATTGAAAAGACACCGCGCCCTTTTTAGCTATCTTTCTGCGGCCAATAATAACCAAACAATGAGATGACTTTTCCACGATAACTCCGGCGAGAAGCCGGAATTTCTCTCAAAAAAGCCACAGGGTATTTAACAAAACAGACCCGGCCAACACGGCGGGTGGCATCATATTCCTCTGCCCATCAATCAGTTACCTAGCTTACAGCCAAGCAACCGTTCTCTTTTACGCGGGTTTAAACGTAAAAACTATCAGACAAATCGCTAACAACATCTGAGTTTGCTTTTTTTACCACGCGCTTTTCCCTACAATCGTTTCATTGCCAGTCGCGCCACCACGGAGATGAATTGCTCATGAGTACGATTAAACACAGTAAATTATTGATTTTAGGCTCAGGCCCTGCCGGTTATACCGCAGCGGTTTATGCTGCCCGTGCCAATCTGACCCCGGTACTGATCACCGGCATGGAAAAAGGCGGTCAGTTGACCACAACCACCGACGTTGAAAACTGGCCTGGTGATCCTGAAGGCCTGACAGGTCCTGCTCTGATGGATCGTATGCACGAGCACGCTGCAAAATTTAATACTGAAATCATTTTCGACCATATCAACAAAGTTGATTTACAAAACCGCCCGTTCCGCTTGTTTGGTGACAGCGAAGAGTACACCTGTGATGCGCTGATTATTGCTACCGGTGCTTCCGCGCGTTACATCGGTTTGCCATCCGAAGAAGCTTTCAAAGGTAAAGGCGTTTCGGCCTGTGCGACCTGCGATGGTTTTTTCTATCGCAACCAGAAAGTTGCCGTGGTCGGTGGTGGTAATACAGCCGTCGAAGAAGCACTGTATCTGGCCAACATCGCTGAAGAAGTGCATCTCATCCACCGTCGTGACAGCTTTCGCGCAGAAAAAATTCTCATTGACCGCCTGAACGAAAAAGTCAAAAGCGGCAACATTGTTCTGCACACCCATAAAACGCTGGATGAGGTTCTGGGCGACCAGATGGGCGTAACCGGAGCAAACCTGCGCGATGCGCGTACTGATGAGCTGAACAGACTGGACGTTGCCGGTGTATTCATCGCTATTGGTCACAGCCCGAACACCGCGATTTTTGACGGTCAACTGGCGCTGGAAAATGGCTACATCAAAGTGCAATCAGGTATTCATGGCAATGCGACCCAGACCAGCATTCCTGGCGTCTTTGCCGCGGGCGATGTGATGGATCATATTTACCGTCAGGCAATCACTTCTGCGGGTACAGGTTGTATGGCAGCCCTGGACGCCGAGCGTTACCTTGACGGCTTATCTCAAGCTCCGGATTTATAATCACTCTGCTGAGCGATTATCCACATAAATGATAATGAGTAAGGTGGCTTAATTGCCGCCTTATTGTTTTCAGTTTTTAGTCTGAGCATGTAACATGAGCGGCCTCCCATCTGGATTGCTGCACAGACTGATGCCTGATGAACAAAACACGACAACAAGAACTGATCCGCTGGTTAAAGCAACAAAGCTCTCTCGCAAAAGGCTGGATACGCCTGTCGATGATGCTCGGTTTACTCTCGGGCTTATTGATCCTTGCTCAAGCCTGGCTCATGGCCGGACTCCTCCACAGCCTGATTATTCAACACACGCCGCGCGAAGCCCTGTTGCAAAGTTTCCTGTTGCTGGCCCTGACTTTTATTCTGCGTGCGATCGTGACCTGGTTACGTGAACAGGTTGGTTTTATCTGCGGAAAGATCATCCGTCAGGAGATGCGCAAACTGGTGCTAGACCGGCTGGAGAGACTTGGGCCGGCGTGGATTCAAGGTAAACCTGCTGGCAGTTGGGCAACCATTATCCTCGAACAGATCGAAGAGATGCAGGACTACTACGGGCGCTATCTGCCGCAAATCGCTCTGGCGGGGATCATCCCGTTACTCATCCTGGTTAGCATCTTCCCGATCAACTGGGCTGCAGGCATGATCCTTCTGGTCACTGCGCCACTCATTCCGATCTTTATGGCGCTGGTTGGCATGGGTGCTGCCGATGCCAACCGCCGTAACTTTACTGCTCTCGCCCGCCTCAGCGGCAATTTTCTCGATAGCCTGCGGGGCCTTGATACCCTGCGCCTGTTCCACCGCGCACAGGCTGAAACCGAGCAGATCAGTCGATCCACCGAACATTTCCGCGCCAGAACCATGGACGTGCTGCGTCTGGCGTTTTTATCTTCCGCCGTGCTTGAGTTCTTTGCTTCCCTCGCCATTGCTGTCGTCGCAGTCTATTTTGGCTTCTCGTTTCTGGGTGAACTGAATTTCGGCAGCTACGGTACACCGGTTACCCTGTTCGCTGGCTTCTTGGTACTGATTCTGGCTCCAGAGTTTTTCCAGCCGCTGCGCGACCTCGGGGCATTTTACCATGCCAAAGCGCAGGCTGTTGGTGCCGCAGAAAGTCTGCTGACGTTTCTCAGTTCAGAAGTCGAAAGTCAGGGACAGGGCACGCAAAGCTGGCATAGCCAGAAGCCAATATCACTCTCGGCCAAAGATCTGATTGTCTGTTCACCTGAGGGCAAAAAACTGGCCGGGCCTCTTAATTTTGACCTGCCCGAAGGTACCCGTGTTGCCATTGTTGGCCTGAGCGGCGCGGGGAAAAGCTCACTGCTCAACGCGCTGCTGGGTTTTTTGCCCTATCGGGGCTCGTTACAGGCTAACGGCTGTGAGTTGCACGATATTCGCAGCAGTGACTGGCGTCAGCAGCTTGGCTGGGTCGGACAAAATCCGCACCTCCCTGAGCAAACTTTACGTGCCAACATCTTGTTAAATCAACCTGATGCCAGCGACCTGCAACTTCATTCAGCCATTGAGCGCGCCTATGTCAGCGAGTTTTTAGCCCTGCTACCGCAAGGTCTGGATACCACACTTGGCGACAGCGCCGCACGCCTGTCGGTCGGCCAGGCACAACGGGTTGCCGTGGCTCGCGCCCTGCTATCTCCTTGCCAGTTATTGCTGTTGGATGAACCGACCGCCAGCCTTGATGCTCATAGTGAAAAACGCGTGATGCATGCACTGACTGAAGCCTCTGCGTTACAAACTACCCTTCTCGTGACGCATCAATTAGAAGATACCGAACATTACGATATGGTTTGGGTGATGGATAAAGGCCAGTTGATCGAACAGGGTAGCTATCAACAGTTAATCGTGCAAAACGGCGCTTTCTGCCGCTTGCTGGCCCAGCGCAGTCAGGAGCTGTAAACATGAAAACTCTACTGCCTTATCTCGCGCTATACCGTCGTCACTGGTTGCGACTCTCGTTGGGCATCATTCTGGCGATTGTCACGCTGCTTGCCAGCATCGGGCTGCTGACCCTGTCCGGTTGGTTCCTTGCCGCTTCGGCAGTCGCAGGTTTAGCCGGTTTATATACATTCAACTATATGCTGCCGGCCGCAGGTGTACGTGGTGCAGCGATATTCCGTACTGCCGGGCGCTATGCTGAACGTCTGGTCAGTCACGATGCCACTTTCCGCGTTCTCGCTCATCTGCGCGTCTTTACTTTTACTAAAATCATGCCGTTGTCACCGGGTGGTATTGCCCGTTTCCGTCAGGCTGATTTGCTTAACCGTCTGGTGGCAGATGTTGATACGCTAGACCATCTTTATCTGCGGGTCATCTCTCCGCTGATCAGCGCACTGGTTGTTATTCTGGTCGTCACCTTCGGACTGAGCTTTCTGGATCTTAATCTTGCACTGACGCTTGGCGCGATAATGATGGTGCTTATGTTGTTGTTACCGATTATTTTTTATCATGCCGGACAGCCCATTGGCCGCGAACTAACCAGCCTGCGCGGAGCCTACCGCACACAATTAAACGCCTGGTTACAAGGCCAGTCAGAACTGGTGGTGTTTGGGGCACAGGCACGATTTCGCCAGATGCTGGATGACATTGAACGTCACTGGATGCATCGCCAGCAACAGCAAGCAAAACTCTCAGGCCTCTCACAGGCGATGATCATTGCCTGTGCAGGGCTGACCGTAACGTTGATGTTGTGGCTGGCGGCAGGCGGCTTCGGCTCATTGACTCAGCCCGGTGCACTGATTGCTCTGTTTGTCTTCACGCCGCTGGCCGCCTTTGAAGCGCTTGGGCCGGTTGCGGCTGCCTTTCAGCATCTGGGGCAAGTCATTGCTAGCGCAAACCGAGTTAGTCAGGTGATTGAGCAGCCACCGCGGGTCACCTTCCCGCTACAGGGTGCTTCAGTACAAAACCAGGCCGTGATGCACATTGACGGCCTCAACTTCACCTATCCGGGTCAGCCGTTACCGGTACTAAAGAACATTGGACTGCACATCAATGCGGGCGAGCACGTCGCTTTACTGGGCAAGACCGGCTGTGGCAAATCCACGCTGCTACAACTGCTGACCCGTGCATGGGATGCCGGCAGTGGCAGCATCAGGCTAAACGGCCAGCCGCTGGCCGACTATGCGGAATCAACCCTGCGTCAGATGATGACCGTGGTCAGCCAGCGGGTACATATTTTCAATAATACGCTGCGTGAAAATCTGCGGATGGCGTCGCCCCACAGCAACGATGCCGAAATGGTTTCAGCACTGGAAGCGGTTGATTTGCATGTGCTGCTTGAAGACGAAGGGCTAAATGCCTGGCTTGGAGAAGGCGGCAGACAGCTTTCTGGCGGCGAACAGCGTCGGCTTGGGCTAGCACGCGGTTTATTGCATAACGCACCGCTGTGGCTGCTGGACGAACCCACAGAGGGTCTGGACGCCGAAACCGAGCGCCATATACTTGCGCTGTTACGCAGACATTGCCTTGGTAAGACGCTGATACTGGTCACCCACCGCCTTTACGCTCTTGAAACGATGGACAAGATTTGCGTGATGGAAGAAGGGGAAATCGTCGAGCAAGGTGATCACCGGACACTCATGAGCCTTGCAGGCCGTTATGCCCGTTTTCGCACACGTGGTTAATCTATTTTCGTCCAAAGATGAACAAGGTTTTATATGCAGTTAGTTAAACTTGAGGCGAACTCAGTCAACTTTCCGGAGCCGGAAACGGCTTTGCAGGAACCTAACGGACTGCTGGCACTGGGTGGTGATTTAACTCAACAACGCCTGCTTTCCGCTTACTATCAGGGTATTTTCCCGTGGTTTGACCCTGGCGAAATGATCCTGTGGTGGTCACCGGACCCGCGTGCTGTGCTCTTTCCGCCTGAGCGGCACCTTAGCCGTAGCCTGCGCCGTTTCATGCTTAAAGAGCCTTATCGCTTCACTCTCAACCGTGCGTTTGCCGACGTGGTCCATGCCTGTGCTCAGCAACGTGCCGAAGGCACCTGGATTGGTCAGTTGATAAAACGTGGCTATCAGGATCTGCATGATTCAGGCCATGCGCATTCGGTTGAGGTTTGGTCAGGTGATGAGCTAATTGGTGGCATGTACGGGGTAAGCGTGGGCGGCCTCTTTTGCGGTGAGTCTATGTTTAGCCGCCAGATCAATGCATCAAAATGCGCCGTGATGATTTTTTGCCAACATTTTACCCGCTATGGCGGAGAACTGATTGACTGTCAGGTGCTCAACCCTCACACTGCGTCGCTGGGTGCGAGAGAGATCCCCCGCCGACAATTTTTGCAGCTGCTTTCCCGGCTTTCAAATCATCAATTACCACCGGAATGCTGGCTGCCCCAAGACTTATCCCCACGTTATGAAGACCTGCCGATAGTCCCGATGGATAGGGAATAGATAAGGTCGTGGTCCATATTTCTTTACATAATGTGGGTTTTTCGGCATTATCTTGCCGGTTAAAAACTATGGTAGTTAGACCTAGAGGATTCGATGGCCAAAGAAGACAATATTGAAATGCAGGGTACCGTACTTGATACGCTGCCAAACACTATGTTCCGCGTTGAGTTGGAAAACGGTCACGTAGTTACTGCACACATCTCCGGTAAAATGCGTAAGAACTACATCCGCATCCTGACGGGCGATAAGGTCACTGTAGAATTGACCCCATACGACCTGAGTAAAGGCCGCATTATCTTCCGTAGCCGCTAATAAGCGGTTCACTCATCGCTGATTATTCTGGCGATACCTGAGGATACCCTTTTCGCCCTTCCTGCTGTTGCAAGGGCGTTTTGTGGTATCCGAAATTTGACGAGTGTAGCGTAACTCTGCTTTGTATACTCTGTCAGTTGTCTGTTCTACTTAATCACAGGCATAAAAAAGGCGATGATATCATCGCCTTTTTCACTTTTACGTTATCAGCTACTACTTAATGCACAGCGCCTTCCGCTTTTTTCTTCTGCGCACTCATGAAATGGTACGTCAGTTTGTCAGCGCTCTTATCGAGCTCGACGGAGACTGAACCACCGTCAACCAACGAACCAAACAGCAATTCGTTAGCTAATGGCTTCTTCAGATTCTCCTGCACGGCGCGGGTCATTGGGCGTGCGCCCATGGCCTTGTCGTAGCCTTTAACCGTCAACCAGTTGCGCGCTTCGTCGCTGACTTCCAGCGAAACGCCCTTCGCATCCAGCTGTGCCTGCAGTTCGACGATGAACTTATCGACAACCTGCTGGATCACTTCTGTGGACAAGTGGTTGAACCACATCACATTGTCCAGGCGATTACGGAACTCTGGCGTAAACACCTTCTTGATCTCTTCCATCGCATCAGGGCTATTATCCTGATGCACCAGACCGATCGACTTACGTTCTGTTTCACGTACGCCAGCGTTGGTGGTCATCACCAAAATAACGTTACGGAAGTCTGCCTTGCGGCCGTTGTTATCGGTCAGCGTTCCGTTATCCATCACCTGCAATAACAGGTTGAAAACATCAGGATGCGCTTTCTCGATTTCATCCAGCAGTACGACAGAGTGCGGATGCTTCAGAACAGCATCAGTCAGCAAACCGCCTTGATCAAAACCGACATAACCCGGAGGCGCACCGATCAGGCGGCTTACAGTATGACGTTCCATATACTCGGACATATCAAAGCGCAGCAGTTCGATATCCAGCGCTTTTGCCAGTTGAACCGTCACTTCGGTTTTACCCACGCCCGTTGGACCCGCGAACAAGAAAGAACCGACCGGCTTGTGATCCTGACCCAAACCTGCACGACTCATTTTGATCGCTTCTGTCAGTACTTCAATCGCCGGATCCTGCCCGAACACCAGCATTTTCAAACGATCGCTGAGGTTTTTCAGCACATCACGGTCAGTTGAAGAGACGGTTTTTTCCGGAATACGCGCAATACGTGCCACCACGCTTTCGATGTCGCTGACATTAACGGTTTTCTTGCGTTTGCTGACCGGCATTAACCGGCTGCGCGCGCCCGCTTCATCAATAACGTCGATAGCTTTGTCCGGCAAGTGCCGGTCATTGATATATTTGACCGACAGTTCAACCGCCGCACGTACTGCTTTCGCGGTATAACGCACATCATGGTGCGCTTCGTATTTGGTTTTCAGGCCGTTGATGATCTGTACGGTTTCTTCTACAGAAGGCTCTGTGATATCAATCTTCTGGAAGCGGCGCGCCAGGGCGCGGTCTTTTTCGAAGATATTGCTGAATTCCTGATAAGTCGTAGAACCGATAACCCGGATTTTACCGCTGGAAAGCAACGGTTTGAGCAGGTTTGCCGCATCCACTTGCCCGCCAGATGCCGCACCTGCACCGATGATGGTATGGATCTCATCAATAAACAGGATGCTGTTCTTGTCTTGTTCGAGCTGTTTAAGCAGCGATTTGAAACGTTTTTCGAAATCGCCACGGTATTTAGTGCCCGCCAGCAATGAACCGATATCCAGGGAATAAAGGGTACAGTCAGCAATGACTTCCGGTACATCGCCCTGCTCGATTCTCCATGCCAGGCCCTCGGCAATAGCGGTTTTACCCACGCCGGATTCACCCACCAGCAGCGGGTTATTTTTGCGACGGCGACAAAGCACCTGAATAGCACGCTCAAGTTCTTTGTCACGGCCAATCAGCGGATCGATCCCTCCAACACGCGCCAACTGGTTAAGATTAGTGGTGAAGTTCTCCATACGATCTTCCCCCGCCGACTGCTCTTCGTTAACTGGGTTTTCTGCATTGTTTGGCGTCTGGCCCGACTCATCTTTACGCGTACCGTGAGAGATGAAATTCACCACGTCGAGGCGACTAACGTCATGTTTGCGCAGCAGATACGCAGCCTGGGACTCCTGTTCACTGAAGATAGCAACCAGGACATTAGCACCAGATACTTCATTACGTCCGGAAGACTGAACGTGGAATACCGCACGTTGCAGAACGCGCTGGAAACTCAGCGTCGGCTGGGTATCACGCTCTTCTTCACTGGCAGGTAAGGTGGGCGTGGTTTGTTCGATGAACGCTTCCAGTTCCTGGCGTAACGCCACCAGGTCAACGGTACAAGCTTCAAGCGCTTCACGGGCGGCAGGGTTGCTCAGCAACGCCAGCAGCAGGTGCTCCACGGTCATAAACTCATGCCGGTGCTCACGGGCTCTTGCGAAAGCCATGTTGAGACTGAGTTCAAGTTCTTGATTGAGCATAGGCACCTCCCAAATAGATTGCCTTAATCAGGCTTTTTCCAGCGTACACAGCAAAGGGTGTTCATTCACTTTGGCATAGTCATTCACATGTGCAACTTTGGTTTCAGCAACTTCAGCAGTGTACACACCGCAGATGGCTTTCCCTTTATAGTGCACCTGGAGCATCAATTGCGTCGCACGTTCAATATCATAAGAAAAGAACTTTTGCAGAACGTCAATCACAAATTCCATCGGCGTGTAATCGTCGTTGTTTAATATAACTTTATACATAGATGGCGGTTTTACCTCATCCTTTAGTTTATCCGCCGCTAAGTGTTCAAAATTCAGCCAATCTTGATTCTTACCCATTGCCTGCCCATTACCCTTCGAAGATCGATTCTGACTTAAAAGGGCACTAACAACACCGTGCTTGCCTTAAGTCATGACGTTTAACATTCATTTTACCATCTCTTACGTCAT
The DNA here is from genome assembly GCF_049889095.1 of Ewingella sp. S1.OA.A_B6. NCBI lineage: Bacteria > Pseudomonadati > Pseudomonadota > Gammaproteobacteria > Enterobacterales > Yersiniaceae > Ewingella > Ewingella sp. S1.OA.A_B6. The sequence goes on from NZ_JBLJFK010000001.1 coordinate 1,735,026, forward strand.
CATGCCGCAGCACATAAACCTGTCTTTACCATCGGCGCTAACGTTGAAATAATGAACAAATTATTTCAATAGCGTTACCTGCTTCAAAGTTTGGTTATCTGCCCACAGTCGACAAATGCCGTTCTCTTGACGTCCGGATCAATTCCACTAGAGTGTAATTTCGTCTGCTGAATACCCATCAGAAGCGCCTGCATTCAGCGACCCACGGGCACTTACGCTCACTTACTGGCTTAATCTCTTCAACTCACCAAACTGTCATAAGAGGGAAGTAGAAGCATGGAGACGGGTACTGTTAAATGGTTCAATAATGCTAAGGGCTTTGGCTTCATTTGCCCTGTAAATGGCGGTGAAGACATCTTTGCGCATCACTCCACGATCCAGATGGAGGGTTATCGTACTCTCAAAGCCGGACAACAAGTGAGCTTTGACGTTCATGAAGGGCCAAAAGGAAATCATGCCAGCCTCATCATTCCGGTGGAAAGTGAAGCGGTTGCCGAACCGGCTGCATAACGCTCTATTGGTCCCCTCTTGCTACCGATGCTTTTCCAAATGCCAGTCTTACATTGACTGGTATTTTTATTTATGGGGGAGAATTGCCCAGGCTTCAAGTCCTGAAGCTGAAAAAGGCATTTATTTGTCATACTTCCTGACGATGGAATAGGTCACAATATCGCCAAAAAATTACATTTAGTAAAATTATCTAAACGAAATCCAAACAGTTGTAAAGCTTTCACTGTTGCTAAATCGCCGTTGTAATTTGGTTTATTCAGCACCTGTTCAAATAGTCCTATTTCGGGCCCGCAGGCACGTAACGAAGACGAACAGGTACAACACAATGACAAGTCTCATTTACCCTCTCGAAAATGTCAAAAAGCTTTCTGGCTTACAGTTGCTGTCGGCCTTGGTTTCACATCAACGGGTACCGGGTAAAGCATGGAACCGCACGAATTACCGCCTGAAGTTTTTGCTGCGTACGCTGTGGTCACCGCGTGTGACGTTAAATCTGCTGGACTATCTGGCCCAGCATCCGCAGCGTGATGAGATCCTCAAGGCCATGCCTTCCCTGCCATGCAAGCTGCACCGCGTATATCAGTCGGTGAACATTAGCCGTGGGACGGCGTTGAAAAACATCATCGCCCATTACGATCATCTCGCCTCACATGTTCCACCGGCTATTAGTTATGCGCTGCTGAGTGCCAAACCGTTGAACATCGCGGTACTTGAAGGCAAAGAGGGTCAGCGTTTTGACCTTCGGCTCAACGCTGTTTCTCATTTTGACAAAGAGGGCGAAACCTCTTTAATGCTCATCAATGAAACCGGTGAATCGGTGGCCACGGTGACCTTCTCGCTGATCGACTACCAAGGGCAGCCAACGTTATTCATTGGTGCAATTCAGGGACCAAAAGCATATGTTGAACACGCGGAAATCCAGAGAGCCACGAAAGCCTGCCACGGTTTATTCCCGAAAAGGCTGGTAATGGAAGCGGTGATGCAGGTCGCCGAACTGACCCAAATGACGCAGATTGTAGCCGTCAGTAAACACACGCATATTTATGAACACCCGCGCTATAAAAAGCGTAAAGGGATGGTCTTGGCTGATTACGACAGTTTTTGGGAAACCCTGCACGGTAAGTTAGGCGAAGATGGCTATTTTCATCTGCCAGGCCAGATCCACCATCGCCCACTGCAAGAGATCGACAGCAAGCGTCGTTCGGAGTACCGCCGTCGCTACCTGTTGCTTGATGATATGCAAGCACAGATCTGCCAGGCTTTTTCGCAGGGAGCTTAATGCTAACGCCCGTCAAGTACAGGCTAGTCAGCCCGCCCGCGTGCCAGCCATGCCACACGGGAAAACATTTGCCGGAGCAGAGGCGGCACAGAGCTGACACCACGCTGTGATGCAGCCAGCGCCACATCAATGGCCAGATCCGGTTTTGAGGTACGATGAATGGCTTTGTCGATGATTCTGCGCGGCGACATGGGTACGTTTTCCGTCAGCGCAGCATGTCGGCGATATACATCCTCAAAACCACCACGGTAAAGAAAGTGTTCGATATCCTGTGAAGGCAAGGCCGTCAGACGATAACGCAGCGTATCGCTATGGCTTTCGACATGACTTATCACAGTCGCCGCATATTTCTTGCCCGCATCGTCACCGTCTACCAGCACATGCCATTCGATCCCCATCTGTCTGGCAAAGCGCAATAGCGGCTTAAGCCCGGACTGAGCAAATTCAATGACTTTGATCCCTTCTGACTCAAAATGGTAACCGCACAGCCGCGCCAGCTGGTTCAGCAACCACACCTCGGTTTCCCCTTCCACCAGCAGCCAGCACCGGGCGAAAAATGATGACGGTCGGTTAAAACGAATGTGGAAAGCAATGCGGCGACTGTCCTCAGCACTTAGCCCTTGCGGCCCAATGCTGTAAGCCGCCACTCGGCCAGATTCGCGCACAAGTCGACAGATTTGCTCGACTGGAACCAGCGACAATAGCTCACCAGAGTTGGTTGTCGTAATGCGTTGCAAAGGAAGCTGGTCGAGAAGTCCCCAGGCCACCGACAGCATGATCGGATGTAGCCGGGTTTCGGGGTCTTCTATCAATAGCAGCGGACGGGCGTCGGGGTGCAGCAGCACGGAGCCTTTTGCCTGTAATAATGTCGAGAACATCCCCAGCAGCATAACGCGCATACTGCGGCTATTGGGTTCAGCAATCATCCGGTTGATATTACCCAGTGAGCGCCACGCCCGGCGGCTTTCTGCCCTGCCGTGACGTTTTTGCTGCCACGACACACTATTGGTGGTGCCCTGCTCCGCGAAATAGTGTTCAAGCAGTTGCTGCATAGCCGCCAGCCCACTGCGCAGTTCACTGTTGGTCAGATTTTGCGGATTATGGACCAGACCGCGCGTCAGCTCATCAAGTTCGCGAGCCATCTGCTCATTGTCTTTTGCCAGACGCGGTGCCAGCGTTTCGCTGCGCAAACGACGGATGAAACGCGCATCTCGCAGGCGTAAAACCGGATTAAGTGTGATCAATGCCTCGGCCAGTGGATCGATGGTCTGCAGATTAAGCGCCTGTCCGTTGGCGGAGAGAAAACTGCGCAACGTTAATACGCTACCATCGTCATCCAACTCACCCTCAAGACGGTAATAGATCCGCGTCAGTTTATCAGGGCACTTCACCCATAAAGGTGAAAGCGGATTAAACCGGGGTGAAGTGTGGTGCCCAACCTGATTTTCACAGAAGGTAAAGACTACGTGCAGGTATTTAGTTTTCTCCTCTCGCTCACCTGCGGGGAAATAAAAATCCTTTTCTTTAAAGCAGTAAAGCTCTGGCTGCGGTGAGAGCAGCAACGTCAGTGCGTCCAATAGACTGGACTTACCCCAGGCATTTTCACCAATCAGCACCGTATTGGTGGTTACCGACGACACACTCTCCTCGTTGATAGGCCCGGTGATCGACGCCCCACGCCGTGTGGGTTGTGTCAGGGTCAGTGAAAGCCGGTTAAGACCACGAAATCCTGCAATGTCGATATGTTCCAGATACATCAGAGCGCTCCCGTATGCTTTCGCCTGATATGAGCATGGCGTTAAAAGCAGTTTTAGGTCAAGCACTCTGCCCATAGCCTGCGTGCTTAAGTGACTTTACAGCCCGGTAACTTTTGGTTAGCGTGTTGGCCGCACATTCAGGATTCATATCACACACGGACTCACCCAATGTACTCAGGTTTATTGATCATCCTTTTTCCGCTGATTATCGGTTATCTCATCCCGGTAAAAAAACGCACATTTCTCCATACTATCAATAAACTACTGAGCTGGATGGTTTACGTTATCCTGTTCATTATGGGCACCAGTCTGGCGTTTCTCGACAACCTCAGTACCAATTTAGTGCTGATATTTAAATATGCCGCCGTGTTTTTTTTGTGCATTTTCATCATCAACTTTGCGGCTTTATGGTGGCTGGAACGCCGCAAACCCTGGAAAACCTCGCATAAGCAAGAGTCCCTGCCGTCACGCCTGAGCATGGCGCTGGACTCATTGAAGCTGTGCGGTGTGGTTGTCGCCGGTTTCCTACTCGGTTTGACCCAGTGGCATTGGCTGACGTTCGCCTCACAGGCCAGCGAAGCCGCGCTGATTTTCCTGCTGGCGCTGGTAGGTATGCAGTTGCGGAACAGCAGCATGACGCTGCGTCAGATCATCCTCAACCGCCGCGGGATGCTGGTGGCTGCGGTAGTAGCAATGAGTTCACTGGCCGGCGGCGCACTGGCGGCAATCATGCTTGGTTTACCGCTTAATACCGGCCTCGCAATAGCCTCCGGTTACGGTTGGTACTCACTTTCCGGTATCGTCCTGACTGACTCATTCGGGCCGGTGATCGGCAGCGCCGCTTTCTTTAACGATCTGGCCCGCGAACTGGTCGCTATCATGCTGATCCCAACATTAGTGCGCACCAGTCGCTCCTCCGCATTGGGCCTTTGTGGCGCGACCTCCATGGACTTCACCCTGCCGGTACTTCAACGCAGCGGCGGTCTGGACATGGTCCCGCCTGCGGTGGTGCACGGCTTCCTGCTGAGTCTGTTAGCCCCGGTTTTGATGGCCTTCTTCTCTGCCTGACTTTCCCCCGTAGCCGGTCTGCGGACCGGCGCTTGATTGCCGGCTAAAACTTGCGCCAAATCAACTCTCCTGCATATAAAACAAAAAGCGCTTCAATTATTCACACGTCAGTTCTAGGCTTATTTTAAAACACGCATTTAAAATGCAACTTATAAAAGGAACTGATGATGTTTTGTGTACAATGTGAACAAACGGTCCGTACCCCGGCAGCAAACGGCTGTGCTTATGCGCAGGGCATGTGTGGCAAAACGGCAGAAACCTCGGATCTGCAGGACTTGCTGGTCGCCGTGCTGCAAGGCCTGTCAGCCTGGGCACTGCTAGCCCGCGGTTATGACATCATTGACGATGAAATTGATGCTTTCGCGCCACGTGCCTTCTTTTCAACCCTGACCAATGTGAATTTCGACTCGGACCGCATTGTCGAGTATGCCCGCGATGCCATCGCATACCGTGAATCACTGGTAGCGCGCTGCCGCCTGCTGGACCCGGCAATCACCGCGGATCACCCGATGGGACATCTGACGCTGGCGGGAGAAACTCTGGTTGAATTGCAACAGCAGGCGCAGCAATTTGCGCTGAATAACGACAAAGCGGCAGTCGGCGACGATATTCACGGCCTTCGCCTGCTGTGCCTCTACGGCCTGAAAGGGGCGGCAGCCTATATGGAACATGCCCATGTCCTCGGCCAGTCAGACACCACTATCTATGCTGATTATCATCGTCTGATGGCGTGGCTCGGTACCCAACCTGCCGATATGAATACCCTGCTGGAAAATGCCATGGGTATCGGCAAGATGAATTTCCATGTCATGGCGATTCTGGATAAAGGCGAAACTGAAGCTTATGGTCACCCGGTACCAACCGTGGTCAATGTTCGTCCACGTGCAGGCAAAGCCATTCTGATCTCCGGCCATGACCTGAAAGATCTGCAACTGTTGCTCGAACAGACCGCAGGCCGCGGCATTAACATTTATACCCACGGTGAAATGCTGCCTGCCCACGGCTACCCGCAGTTGAAGAAATACCCGCATCTGGTGGGTAACTACGGCAGCGGCTGGCAAAACCAGCAGATTGAGTTTGCCAAATTCCCCGGACCGGTGGTCATGACCTCCAACTGCATAATTGACCCTAATGTCGGTAACTACAGCGACCGTATCTGGACCCGCAGCATCGTCGGCTGGCCGGACGTCAAGCATCTCGAAGGGGAGGATTTCGCGCAGGTGATCGATCAGGCACTGGAACAGCCGGGCTTCCCGTATAACGAAATCGAACAAGAAATTACCGTTGGTTTTGGCCGTGAAACCTTGCTGGGCGCGGCCGATACGGTAATTGATCTGGTCGCCACCAAACAGCTGCGCCACATCTTCCTGATTGGCGGTTGTGACGGGAGTCGCGGTGAGCGTAGTTACTTCACGGATCTCGCCCGCGCCGTGCCTGAAGACTGTCTGATCATGACCCTGGCCTGCGGCAAATACCGCTTCAACAAACTCGACTTCGGCACCCTCGGTCCACTGCCCCGCCTGCTTGATGTCGGCCAGTGTAACGACGCCTATTCCGCCATCATACTGGCGGTCAATTTAGCGGAGAAGCTGGGCTGCGGCGTCAATGACCTGCCGCTGAGCATGGTGCTGTCGTGGTTCGAACAAAAAGCCATCGTGATCCTGCTCACGCTACTGTCGCTGGGCGTGCGCAATATCACCACCGGACCGACTGCTCCGGCTTTCCTGACGGATAACCTGCTGGCCGTGCTGAATGAAAAATTTGGCCTGCGTGCAATCTCCTCGGTTGAGCAGGATCTCCACACTATGCTGGCGGAGTAATAAACCATGGACTTCCCAATATTTAGCGACCAGCCTACTGCGCTTTGTCAGAACCGGATGCAGGTCCATGACATTCACCGGGAAACAACTGACGTCTGGACAATCTCGCTGTTTAGCCATGTGCATTACCCTTATCAACCCGGTCAGTTTGCGCTGGTGAATATCGGCCACAGCGGCGAGGTTCAGCGCGCCTATACGCTCTCTTCGACGCCGGGCGTCAGCCGCTTTATCACCCTGACCGTGCGGCGCATCGATAACGGCACGGGTTCCGCCTGGCTGACGCAACAGGTAAAACCGGGCGATTACCTGTGGCTCAGCGATGCACAGGGTGAATTCACCTGCGATACCGAACAGCCGCTGTTGCTGCTGGCAGCCGGATGTGGCGTTACGCCAATTATATCAATTTGCCGCGACGTATTAAAACGCACACCGGCACAATCCGTGGCCGTATTTTACAGTGTACGCAGCCCGCAGGAGGTGATTTTTGCTGCCGAATGGCAACAGTTTAAAACACAATATCCGCAACTGCATCTGACCATCATGGCCGAACATGATGCCCAACCCGGCCAGATGGCCGGACGGCTGAATCAGGATCTTCTGCAAACACAGGTACACGATATTCTTTCGCGCCGGCTGATGATTTGCGGGCCTGCACCCTACATGCAGTTGGCTGAATCATGGGCGCTCTCGCTGGGCGTGGCGGCGGAGAATATTGTCAAAGAGCAGTTTCAAGCGATTGCAGCACCGGTTTCTGAGAAGCATCAGCTCACCCTGACCCGCCTGACACCGCTGCAAAACTACCGCGTTCCGGTTGGCTCGACGCTGCTCGCCGCCATGGAGCAGCACGCTTTACCGGTGGCGGCTGCCTGCCGTGCGGGCGTATGCGGCAGTTGCAAAACTCGCATTATTTCCGGTGATTATGAGACCACCAGCCAGATGACGTTGACCGACGCAGAGATTGCCGGAGGATACGTTCTTGCCTGTAGCTGCCAGTTGAAGGGTGACGTTACCCTGGCTTAACCCCGCCCCACTCCGCTGCCCCTTCATGACTTTTTACAGTCAAAGTGGGCAGCTTTACAAATCTTCAAATTCCTCGCACCACGAATTAGGTAGGGTGTATGCCCGAGCACTCAATGCCGCAATCATTGGACTATGATTAACGCAGTTATTTTATTGTGCATACCGATGAAGGGATTTGATTATGAAACACAGCGTAGCGTCATTACTGGCAAAAACTCTTGAGCAGGCGGGTGTCAAACGGATTTGGGGTGTCACTGGCGATTCCCTTAACGGTCTGAGTGACAGCCTGAACAAAATGGGCACTATTGAATGGATGGGCACACGTCATGAAGAAGTGGCGGCGTTTGCGGCAGGCGCCGAAGCCCAGCTAACTGGCGAACTGGCGGTATGTGCCGGATCCTGTGGACCGGGTAACTTGCATCTGATCAACGGCTTGTTTGACTGTCACCGCAACCATGTGCCGGTTCTGGCGATTGCTGCGCATATTCCTTCCAGTGAAATCGGCAGCGGCTATTTTCAGGAAACCCATCCGACCGAGCTTTTCCGTGAGTGCAGTCATTATTGCGAAATGGTGACCAACCCTGAGCAGCTTCCACAAGTACTCGGCATCGCAATGCGTAAAGCCATTCTGAACCGTGGTGTATCGGTGATTGTGTTGCCGGGCGATGTGGCGCTAAAACCTGCGCCAGAAGACGCTACCGCTAAGTGGTATCCGCCACAGTTGCCGGTAGTGCAGCCAAATCCATCCGAAATGGAAAAATTGGCTGCCGCGCTCAATGGCGCAAAAAATATTACCCTGATGTGCGGGAGCGGCTGCGCCGGAGCGCATGACGAAGTGGTGAAACTGGCTGAAATGCTCAAAGCGCCGGTGGTCCATGCGCTGCGCGGGAAAGAGTATATCGAGTGGGACAATCCTTATAGCGTAGGAATGACCGGCCTGATTGGCTTCGCCTCAGGCTTCCACGCCATGATGAATGCCGACACGCTGGTCCTGCTCGGCACTCAGTTCCCTTACCGTGCCTTCTATCCCACCGATGCCAATATCATCCAAATTGATATCAATCCAGGCAGCATCGGCGCACATTGCCAGGTTGATATGGCGCTGGTCGGCGATATCAAATCCACATTGACCGCCCTGTTGCCTAATTTGCAGGAGAAAAGTGACCGCAAATTCCTCGATAAAGCGCTGAAGCATTACGCAGAAACGCGCAAAGATCTGGACGGTTTGGCGACGCTCAACGACAAGCAGGCGATCCACCCGCAGTATCTGGCGCAACAAATCAGCCGCTTTGCCGATGCCGACGCGGTGTTTACCTGCGACGTCGGCACGCCGACCGTTTGGGCCTGTCGTTACCTGCAAATGAACGGCAAACGCCGCCTGATTGGCTCGTTCAATCATGGTTCGATGGCCAATGCCATGCCGCAGGCGCTGGGCGCACAGGCCATCGACCGCAACCGCCAGGTGGTAGCGATGTGCGGCGACGGCGGCTTCACCATGCTGATGGGGGATTTCCTGACGCTGGCGCAGCAAAAACTGCCGGTGAAAATCATCATCTTCAACAACAGCGTGCTGGGGTTTGTGGCGATGGAAATGAAAGCCGGAGGTTATATGACTGACGGCACTGAACTGAAAAATCCGAACTTTGCTGCCATGGCGGAGGCTGCAGGTATCAAAGGCATCCGCGTCGAAAAAGCCTCAGATGTCGATGCCGCATTGCAGGACGCCTTTGCCTATCATGGTCCGGTACTGGTAGATGTGGTGACCGCGACCGACGAACTTGCCATGCCACCGCAGATTAAATTCGAGCAGGCCAAAGGCTTCAGTCTCTACATGCTGCGTGCGGTGATTAACGGCCGTGGTGATGAAGTGGTCGAACTGGCAAAAACCAACTGGCTGCGATAAGCCCGCTGAGGCTATAGTGATGAAAGCCAGGCGTCAACCGTCCGGCTTTCACCTTTACCCTCCACTTTGCAGAAGGAAACCGACGTTGATCGATTTACGCAGTGATACCGTAACTCGCCCGAGTGAGGCGATGCGTCAGGCGATGGCCTGCGCTGAAGTCGGCGATGATGTTTACGGTGATGACCCGACCGTCAACACTTTACAAGACATGGCCGCGAAGCTTACCGGTAAAGAAGCCGCACTGTTTTTACCCACTGGCACCCAGGCCAATTTGGTGGCCTTGCTGACCCACTGCCAGCGCGGCGAAGAGTATATTGTCGGCCAGAAAGCGCACAACTATATGTATGAAGCGGGCGGTGCCGCAGTGCTCGGCAGTATTCAGCCTCAGCCACTGGATATGGATGCTGACGGTTCGATTCCTCTGGATAAAATCGCCGCCGCCATTAAGCCTGACGACATTCACTTCGCGCGCACCCGACTGTTAAGTCTGGAAAACACCCACAGTGGCAAAGTTCTGCCGCTGGATTATCTGCAAAAAGCCTTCGCGTTCACCCGCGAAAAAGGCCTGGCACTGCACATTGATGGCGCACGTATCATGAACGCTGCCGTCTCGCTGAACATGCCGTTGATCGATATCACCCAATATTGTGACACCCTGACTATCTGCCTGTCGAAGGGGCTGGGGGCACCGGTTGGTTCTCTGCTGTGCAGTAGCAAAGAGTACATCCATCGCGCGAACCGCTGGCGGAAAATGACCGGAGGCGGTATGCGTCAGGCGGGCATTCTCGCGGCGGCAGGTATCTATGCGCTGGAAAATAACGTCGCACGCCTGCAGGAAGATCACGACAATGCCCGCTGGCTGGAACAGCAGCTGCGCGATATTGGCGTGGAAATCGCCGAACCTGGCGCGCAGACCAACATTTTGTACATCAAACAAAATGCCGATTTAGCGGTTAAAATGGGTCCATGGATGCGTGAGCGAGGCGTGCTTATCAGCACTGGCCCGCTGACTCGCGTTATTACACATATCGACATCAGCCGGGCTGATCTGCAGAAAGTGGTGTCGCTGTGGCAGGACTTCCTGCACCATCACGCCTGACAAGCGTTCCGGCGGCACGCTTTTGGGGCTAAATACGCTCCGCTGTGCCGCTGGTTTTCACTTCTTTCCCCTCAATGAGCAAAATGGATGATGCCTGATTCAAAACATAACGGACGGGTAGTGGTGCTTGGTGCCAGCGGGTATATTGGCCAACACCTGACGTCACATCTAAGCCAACAGGGCTTTCAGGTTACCGCTGCCGCACGCCGCCTGGAATGGCTGCAACAACAAAAATGGCCCAATGTGCGCTGTTGCTTCGCCGATGTTTATCAGGCCAAAAGCCTGAAGGATGCGTTCGACGGTGCCGAGGTGCTGGTCTATCTGGTCCACGCCATGGCAGAAGAGGATGATCTGCTGGAGAAAGAGCGGCAGGCGGCGCAAAACACGCTGCTGGCGCTGAAGAATTCCACCATCAAACACATTGTTTATCTCGGCTCTATGCAGCCTGAAGATAGCCGCTCGGCGCACCTGCAGGCACGCAAACTGACCGGTGATCTCCTGCGGATGGGTAATATTCCGGTCACCGAACTGCGCGCCGGAATTGTGATTGGTGCAGGTTCTGCGGCTTTCGAAGTAATGCGCGACATGGTGTACAATCTCGCCATCCTTACACCACCGCGCTGGGTGCGTTCCAAATCATCACCGCTGGCACTGGAAAACTTGCTGACCTACCTCACTGGTCTGATCACCCTACCTGCCGAATCGCACCGTCAGTTTGACGCCGCCGGGCCGGAATACATCAGTTATCAGACCCTGTTCGAGCGCTTTATTACCATCAGTGGTAAACGCCGTTTGCTGGTCCCCATTCCGCTGCCAACGTCGATGATATCCGTTTATTTCCTCAGTCTTATTACTTCGGTTCCGACCCTGCTCGCCAAAGCGCTAATCCAGGGGCTAAATCATGATTTACCGGCCAACAGCGCGGCACTGCAAGCATTGATCCCGCAAGATCTTATCCCGGTGGAGGAGGCTATCCGACGCACGCTTGCGCAGGAAGAGCAGCAGGTTCTTGACTCGTCCGATTGGCATTACGACGCCGATGCCCGCGCGCGCTGGCGGCCAGGCTACGGTTACTACCCGAAACAAGCCGGTTTTACCCTTGAAACTTCCGCCTCAAAGAACGCGTTGTGGCAGGTTGTTCAACAACTGGGCGGTAAAGAGGGCTATTTTTACGCCAACGCGCTCTGGCGTTTACGCGCACGGATTGATGACCTGATCGGCGGGCGAGTCGTCTATGGCCGGCCGCCGCACGAGCAGTTAAAAATGGGTGATAAAATTGATGGCTGGAAAGTGATTGGTCTGAAACCACAGCGAGAACTGTCGCTACTTTTCGGCATGAAAGCACCGGGATTAGGGCGTCTAATGTTCACCATCACCGATCACGGTGAAAGCCGCAGTATCGATGTCCGCGCCTGGTGGCATCCGGCCGGTTTCAGCGGGTTACTGTACTGGTTCAGCATGATGCCTGCGCATCAGTTTATCTTTCGCGGCATGTCAAAACGCATCGCCAGCCTGGCACGACAAAAAGATCGCTGTGGCCGCTGATATCGGCTCATTTAGCGCGCTATCGCACAGTTTCAGACAAGCAGACATACCTTACCCATTGCAACCCGCACTATTTCACGAAAGAATGGCATCCTTCTTGCTGTTAAGGGCCAGATTGCCTTATCAGCTATTGTTTTTTCTAATGAAACTTTACTCAAAATCATTCGGGCTGCAGCAAGGCAGCAAACGAGTGAATCCGATGAGCTGACTGATGTCCGTGACTCGGGTAAGTGAGTGCAGCTAACGCCGCTGCAGCGTGAAGGATGAAGAGTAATATGAAGGTACTTGTTACTGGCGCGAGCAGCGGTTTAGGCCGCAATGCTGTGGAATTTCTGCTCAATAAAGGAATCAAAGTCAGGGCGACCGGCCGTAATGCCGCCATGGGACCCCTGTTGCAGAAAATGGGCGCTGAATTTATTCATGCCGATCTCACCACGCTGGTTTCCGGCCAGGCAAAAGCGCTGCTGGCCGATGTTGATACACTGTGGCACTGCTCCGGGATGACCTCTCCGTGGGGTAGCGAGCAAGAGTTCGAACTGGCTAACGTGCGCGCTACGCGCCGCCTCGGTGAATGGGCTACCGCCTATGGGGTCAGCAACTTCGTTCATATGTCTTCTCCGGTGGTCTATTTTGATTTTCACCATCATCGCAATATCAAAGAAGATTTCCGCCCAAACCGCTATGCCAATTCGTTTGCCCGCAGCAAAGCCGCGGCTGAACAGGTGATCAGCACGCTGGCGCTGTCAAATCCGCAGACGCATTTCACCATTCTGCGTCCTCAGGGAGTGTTCGGCCCGCACGATAACGTGCTGCTGCCACGTTTGCTCCAAATGCTGAAATATAGCGGAACGCTGATGCTACCGCGCGGTGGCGAGGCGTTGGTGGATATGACTTACGTGGAAAATGTGGTGCACGCCATGTGGTTGGCATCACATACGGAAACGACGGCATCTGGCCGTGCCTTCAACATTACCAACCAGCAACCACGCCCGCTGCACACGCTGGTGCAGCAACTGATGAACGCATTGGAAATGAAGTACCGTATCCGCTCTGTGCCCTACCCGCTGCTGGATATGATGGCGCGCGGGATGGAGAAGATCAGCAAAAGCTCGCACAAAGAGCCAGTACTGACCCACTACAGCGTCGCCAAACTCAACTTCGATTTAACGCTCGATACCCAGCGCGCGCAGGATGAACTCGGCTACCGCCCGTCGGTGTCGCTGGATCAGGGGATTATCCGCACCGCCAACTGGCTGCGTGAACATGGACGCCTGCAGGGTCTGCAAGGCGTATCACCACAGCGCGACTGATTAACACTCTGCTTAATTTACATCGGGATATTGCTGTAACAGCGCGCTGACGATGGCGTCAGTTTCAGCATCGGCTTCACCCCGATAATCCTGAGGTCTGAAATGCATCTGGAATGCCGCGATCAGGCGGCGTTGCTGACGGCCGGTCATATTGTCAGTCAACGGATAACCATACTTCCCGAGCTTATCCAGCAAAATCTGCGTTGCCACCGGCTGATGTGGATCGCGTCCGGCCAGATTGGTCTGTATCCGCTGCAGATCGGGCCAGGCACCAATTCCACGTTTTGCCAGTTCTTGCCATGGGAAAAGCGGCCCCGGATCGTCTTTGCGCTGTGGCGCGATATCGCTATGCCCGACGACATTGCGCGGCTCAATCTGATAGCGCGAGATTATCTGTTGGCTCAGCGATGCCAACAGGTCAATTTGCGCAGGCGGGAACGGATAGAAACGCTTGCCGAGCAGAGACTTGCTGTAACCCTTGTTTTCCAGCTCAATCCCTATCGACGTGTCATTAAGATTATTACGCCCCCGCCAGCCGCTGGCCCCGGCGTGCCATGCGCGCAACGACTCTGGCACCAATTGCCAGGCCACTGACTGGCCATCTTCCACTGGCGGGCGCGCCGGAATAAGATAATGCGCACTGACGTGCTCATCAGTAAGCGTATTTAATGCGTTGTGGAAATCTTCGGCGGTGTAATGGATCACCAGAAAGCGCACTCGCTGGTCCGCACCCTGCGCCTGTCGCTGGGTTTCCAGCCGGTAAGGTAGATGCTGATCTCCCTCAGGCGGTGATAACTGACAACCCACCATCAGCACACCGGCTAATATCGCCCACATAGGCCGCAGGAATCGTGTCATTGGGAACCGACGATAGCTGTAATTTCCATAAGCATTCCTTATTAATTTCCTTCCAAATTACTCTGATCGACAGAGAAGTGCTGCCGGTCAATACCCATCAATCTACTGCAAGCCAACTAAGCTGATTTCACGGCGCACCATGCAGCAATTAAAATCGGTTTTATACTGTATGATAAAGAAAGTCATGGTGAAAACATCAATCTTTCAGTAAGGAATACGATGAAATATAAAACATTTGCCGCTGCGCTTCCCTTGGTGCTGACCTTGAGTGCCTGTACCACGGTTGATCCCGCGTTTAAGGATATTGGCACACGAACCGCTCCATGCATTGATGGTGGCCCAGACACTGTGGCACAGAAGTTTTATGACCTGCGTATTCATCAGGGTGGCGGCGGCCTGCCCAACAGCAGCCAACTGGCAGAATATCGCCCGTATCTGAGTACAGGCTTGTACAATGAACTGCTTAAAACACAGTCAGAGCGCAAAGTGGATATCGCCGCGACGCCGAATGAAAAACCAGGAGCCAGCGGTGGTGATGTGTTTTCAAGCCTGTTTGATGGCCCGACCTCCGCGACAGTAGACAGTGCATCTACCATTCCAAATACCGATGCCCGTAACATTCCGCTACGCGTAACGATGTCGCACCAGAAAGACAACGGCGCGAAGTCGACCTGGAAAGATGAAGTGCTGATGGTGCGTGAAGGCCATTGCTGGGCCGTCGACGACGTACGTTATATGGCTAACCTCGATTTTGCCTCCAGCGGATCGTTGCGTCAGGTGTTGGAAAAATAATAATTACCCCTGCCGATAAGCCCAACATAATTCGAGTTACAGGAAGGCGGCAAACGAGCTAATCCCGATGAACTGGCATGGGTCAGTTCATCGGAGGAACGCGTGCTGTTAACGTACCTGCAACCAGATCTATGACGGGCATTCACCGTAGGGCAACAATATGTTGTGCTACACTTTAGCCCTCCTGCGGCTAGAGATATTTTTTAAGCCGCGATCGTTGCATAACTATGCTACGGAAGTTACCATCTGCGGCATCAATGGCTATTCACTATTTGCGCATGAGTATTCAACTTAATAGCATCAACTGCTTCTACGGCGCGCATCAGGCGCTTTTTAACATTCAGCTCGACTGCCCTGCCGGAGAAACACTTGTGTTGCTCGGGCCAAGCGGTGCGGGGAAAAGTTCTCTTCTGCGGGTCTTAAACCTGCTGGAAATACCGCGTTCAGGCACGTTGCAGATAGCCGGGAACACTTTCGATTTCACCAAAAAACCAGACGAGAAAGCCGTGCGTGAACTGCGGCAAAACGTCGGCATGGTGTTTCAGCAATACAATTTATGGCCGCACCGCACAGTGCTCGACAACCTGCTTGAAGCGCCCTGCCGCGTGCTGGGGTTGAGTAAAGATGTCGCCATGAAGCGTGCTGAAAAACTACTGACCCGTCTGCGTCTGACCGATTATGCCAGTCGTTTCCCTCTGCATCTGTCCGGTGGTCAGCAACAGCGCGTGGCCATTGCCCGTGCGCTGATGATGGAACCGCAGGTGCTGCTGTTCGATGAACCGACCGCCGCATTGGATCCGGAAATTACCGCTCAAATTGTCAGCATTATTCGCGAATTGGCCGGTACCGGCATTACTCAGGTTATCGTGACCCACGAAGTGGAAGTGGCGCGTAAAACCGCCAGCCGTGTGGTGTACATGGAGAATGGCCGCGTTGTTGAACAAGGCGATGCCACCTGCTTTACCCAGCCGCAAACCAAAGAGTTTGCCAGCTATCTGTCACATTGATCTCATTGATGGTTACTACGGAGTTTGCGATGAAAAAATTATTAATTGCTGCTGTTCTGGCAACCGCCAGTTTATCCGCCAGCGCGGCTGAAACGATCCGTTTCGCAATGGAAGCCTCCTATCCTCCGTTCGAATTCGTGGATTCCACCAATAAAATTCAGGGTTTTGATGTCGATCTGGCTAACGCCATGTGTAAAGAGATGCAGGCAGACTGTACTTTTACCAACCAGGCCTTTGACAGTTTGATCCCAAGCCTTAAATTCCGTCGTTTTGACGCGGTTATTTCCGGCATGGATATCACTGCCGATCGCCAGAAACAAGTGGCCTTCACCGATGCTTACTATGATAACTCCGCGATTTTCATCGCTGAGAAAGGCAAGTTTGCCGACCTCGCAGCCCTGAAAGGCAAGCGCGTTGGTATGCAAAACGGTTCTACTCATCAGAAATTCCTGATGGAAAAACACCCGGAAATCACGGCCGTATCCTATGACAGTTATCAGAATGCCGTGTTGGATCTGAAAAATGGCCGTCTTGACGCTGTCTTCGGTGATACCGCTGTGGTTAACGAGTGGCTCAAGCAGAACCCTAACCTCTCGGCTGTTGGCGATAAAATCACCGACAAAACCTACTTCGGGACCGGTCTGGGCATTGCTGTTCGCCAAAACAACACTGAGTTATTAACTAAAATGAATGCAGCCCTGGCGAAAGTGAAGCAAGACGGCACTTACCAGACTCTTTATTCAAAATGGTTCCAGCAATAAGTTTTGCAATCAATGAATGAATTCCAACCTTTAGCCAGCGCCGCCGGGATGACCGTCGGCCTTGCCCTGTGTGCACTGATCCTCGGCCTCTTTCTGGCGATGTTTTTTGCCGTCTGGGAATCAGCACCGTGGAAGCCCGTCAGTTGGCTCGGTACCGCGTGGGTCACCCTCTTGCGTGGCCTGCCGGAAATTCTGGTGGTGCTGTTTATTTATTTCGGCTCCTCACAACTGCTGGTCGTGCTGGCCGATGGCTTTAACATCAATTTCGGTCTGTTCCAACTACCGGTAAAACTGCCGATCGATAACTTCGAGGTCAGCCCGTTCGTGTGTGGTGTGATAGCGCTGGCTCTGCTTTATTCCGCTTACGCGTCGCAGACGCTGCGCGGTGCACTGAAAGCGGTGCCGCAAGGACAGTGGGAGTCAGGTCAGGTATTGGGCATGAAAAAAGCAGCGATTTTCTTTCGCCTGATCTTGCCACAAATGTGGCGTCACGCTTTACCAGGCCTTAGCAATCAGTGGTTGGTGCTGCTCAAGGACACCGCCCTTGTGTCACTTATCAGCGTGAATGATCTGATGCTGCAAACTAAAAGTATCGCTACTCGTACTCAGGAACCCTTTACCTGGTACATGATAGCCGGCGGAATTTATCTGGTCGTTACCCTATTCAGCCAGTTTGTTATCAAACGCATCGAACTCCGCACCACCCGCTTTGAACGGAGCGCTTCCTGATGTGGGATTATTTACCTGATGTCGTGAAAGGGTTGCATACCAGCCTGACCCTGACCGTGGTGGCTCTGATCGTTGCACTGCTGCTGGCATTGATGTTCACCGTAGTACTGACGCTGAAAGTACCGGTGCTGAGTCAGATTGTGAAGGCCTATATCACGCTGTTTACAGGTACGCCGCTGCTGGTACAAATCTTCCTTATTTACTACGGCCCGGGGCAGTTTCCTTCAATTCGTGAGATCCCCTGGTTATGGGAGATGCTGTCACAGCCGTGGTTATGTGCGATGTTTGCGCTGGCGCTCAACAGTGCTGCTTACACAACTCAACTATTTGCCGGTGCGATGCGCGCTATTCCGTCGGGCCAGTGGCAATCTTGTGAAGCCCTGGGCATGTCGAAAGCACAATCTCTGCGCATTCTGCTACCGTTTGCTTTCAAACGCGCACTGTCATCCTATTCCAACGAAGTGGTGTTGGTGTTTAAAAGTACCTCTCTGGCTTACACTATTACGCTGATGGATGTGATGGGCCAAAGCCAGTTGATGTACGGCCGGACCTACGATGTGATGGTGTTTGGTGCAGCTGGCGTGGTTTATCTTTGCGTAAATGGCCTGCTGACGCTAATGATGCGACTGATTGAGCGCCACGCTTTAGCATTCGAGCGGCGCAACTGATTGAGCCCCACGCTTTAGGGGACGAGAAATCGTCCCTTTTTTATGCCTGTCGGAAATGATTTCATTCTTTTTATTAATTTTTTAATCAAATTTATTGCATATAAATTCATTTAATGGCACTTTTATTCTATGTTTTTATTCCCACCAGTTATCAGAATATTTTAATAAAATCAGTAAACTAAGCCATTAATAAAATGTCATTATTTGAACAGGAACATATTGCATGAAAAATCTAATCCTCGCTGCGCTCCTCTCTGCTACTGCTTTTACCGCTACCGCTGCTGATACGATCCGTTTCGGATCGTCCGCTACCTATCCACCCTTCGAGTCGATTGGCGATAATAATCAGATCGTCGGGTTTGATATCGATCTGGCGAAAGCAGTATGTAAGCAAATGCAGGAAACCTGTACCTTCACCAATCAGCCCTTCGATGGCCTGATCCCGGCGTTGAAATTCCGTCGTTTTGACGTAATCATCTCCGGTATGGATATCACTGAGGAGCGCAGTAAGCAGGTCACTTTTACCCAACCCTATTACGCCAACACGGCGATGATTATCGGGCCGAAAGGTAAGTTCTCTTCGATAGCCGATCTGAAAGGTAAGCGTGTAGGCCTGGAAAATGGCACCACCCACCAAAAATACCTGATGGAAAAACATCCTGAGATCACCACAGTCGGTTACGACAGCTATCAGAATGCGATTCTGGATCTAAAAAGTGGTCGTCTGGACGGCCTGCTGGGCGATACGGCGGTGCTCAGTGGCTGGCTGAAATCCAACCCGAATCTGGGCGAAATTGGTGGACTGATTAAAGATCCGCAGTACTTTGGTACTGGCGTCGGTATGGCGGTCCGTCCTGAGAATAAGGAACTGCTGGCGAAGCTTAATACCGCACTGGAAGGAATCAAAGCCAACGGTGAGTTCAAGAAGATCAATGACAAGTGGTTCCCGGTTAATTAATCTCTGAAATGTCCTTCAAATGCCGCCTGCCATGGCGGTATTTCTGCGTAACATCTCTCAATTTTGTAACAACAACGAATGAATTTCATTAAAAAAGTGACGTCTATCACACTTAGTTCATAAGATGACTTCTACACTGTTAAACCGTAACTATTTCGAGATCGAATGTTTATGCACGCACGTTTTCACACCGCTTTTAAGGCACTCCCTGAAAATCTGTCCTCCGCCCTTGAGCCATTTTTGCGACATGATGACTTTCCGGCAATGCTCACTGCGGCAGACGTTGCGCAAGTAAAACAGGCAACCGGTCTGGATGATGATGCACTGGCTTTTGCGCTTCTGCCGCTCGCTGCTGCCTGCTCGATAACGCCGATTTCGCATTTCCACGTCGGCGCAGTCGCCCGAGGAGTTTCAGGTAACTTCTACTTCGGTGCCAATATGGAATTCAGCGGTGCCTCCATGCAGCAAACTGTGCATGCCGAGCAGTCCGCAGTGACCCACGCCTGGCTACGCGGTGAAACAAAACTGGCATCGATCACCGTGAACTACACGCCGTGCGGACACTGTCGTCAGTTTATGAATGAGCTTAACAGCGGTACGGAACTGAATATTCATCTGCCGGATCGCGACGTTGCAACGCTCGGCGACTACCTGCCCTATTCGTTCGGCCCAAAAGATCTGGATATCACCACGCTGCTGATGGATAAGATCGACCACGGCTACACCCTTGAAGCCACTGACACCTTAAGTCAGCAGGCGTTGCTGGCTTGTAACCAGAGTCATGCGCCTTATAGCCAGTCACATAGCGGCATTGCCCTGGAGACGCACAGTGGCAAAGTTTTCGCCGGCCGCTATGCAGAAAACGCCGCCTTCAATCCAAGCCTGCCACCATTACAGGGCGCGCTGATTTTGCTGAACCTTGCAGGTGAAGACTATCTGCAAGTACGTCGTGCGGTGCTGATTGAGCGCCCGCAACCGCTGGTCAGTCAACGTGATGCAACCCGCTCGACGCTGGCGGCAATCGGATGCAGTGAGCTTACCGCTCTGACATTGTAATTTTCCGGTAAAAATATTGGCGGGCGCGCTTTCCAGCCGCCCGCCAATGCACCATGATTTGAAATCCTCTCTTGCCATTGTTACCCTTCCCTGCAGAAACTCGATATAAATCACAAATTCCCGGTTTTTTTTCATAGCCTGATAACAAATACTGTACATATTTACTTAATCTCTTAGGATCTGCGTCCTAACATAGTGAATACTAATCAATCAGTCACCCGCTCCGAGAGCCTGAAGAGTAAATCAATGGAACTTGAATACGAGAGTAAACGCCCGCTGTATATTCCGCACGCCGGCCCAATTCTGCTGGAATTCCCGCTGCTCAATAAAGGCAGTGCCTTCACCGAAGAAGAGCGTAGCAATTTCAATTTGCATGGACTATTGCCGGAAGCCGTTGAAACCATAGAAGAACAAGAAGAACGCGCCTACCGTCAGTTTCAGGATTTCAAAACCGATATCGATAAACACATCTATTTGCGCAATATTCAGGATACGAACGAAACCCTGTTTTATCGCCTGATTGACTCCCACCTCAGTGAAATGATGCCAGTGATTTACACCCCGACAGTGGGCGAGGCTTGCGAGCATTTCTCTGACATCTATCGCCGCGCACGCGGACTCTTTATCTCTTATCCGAACCGTGCGCACATCGACGATATGTTGCAGAACGCAACCAAACAGCACGTAAAAGTGGTGGTAGTCACCGACGGTGAACGTATTCTTGGCCTTGGCGATCAGGGCATCGGCGGAATGGGTATTCCGATTGGTAAACTGTCGCTCTACACCGCCTGTGGTGGCATCAGTCCCGCTTACACACTGCCAGTGGTGCTGGACGCGGGAACCAATAATCCACAGTTGCTCAATGATCCGCTTTACATGGGCTGGCGTCATCCCCGCATTACCGGCGATGAATATTACGCTTTCGTTGACCAGTTTATCGAAGCCGTCAAAGTGCGCTGGCCGAACGTCCTGTTGCAGTTCGAAGACTTCGCGCAGAAAAATGCCATGCCCCTGCTGACCCGCTACCGTGATGAACTGTGCTGCTTTAATGACGACATTCAGGGCACAGCATCCGTCACGCTTGGCAGCCTGATTGCCGCCTGTAAAGCCGCAGGCAGCCGCCTGCGCGACCAAACTGTCACCTTCCTCGGCGCGGGTTCTGCCGGTTGTGGTATTGCAGAGCAGATCATTGCCCAGATGAAGTCCGAAGGGTTGAGCGAAGAAGAGGCACGCGCACGGGTCTTCATGGTGGACAGATTCGGCCTGCTGACTGACAAACTGCCTAACCTGCTCGACTTCCAAAGCAAGCTCACGCAAAAAAGCGCCGACCTCAGCGTATGGGCGCTGAATAACGACAGCATCTCTCTGCTCGATGTGGTTCGTCATGCCAAACCGACCGTGCTTATCGGCGTATCAGGCCAGCCTGGGCTGTTCACCGAAGAGTTGATCCGCGAGATGCATAAACACTGTACGCGCCCGATTGTGATGCCGCTGAGTAACCCAACGTCACGCGTTGAAGCGCAACCCGCAGATATCATCAATTGGACCGACGGCACGGCGCTGGTGGCCACCGGCAGTCCGTTCGCACCGGTGCACTATAAAGGCCAGATCTATCCTATCGCGCAGTGCAACAACTCATATATCTTCCCCGGCATTGGCCTCGCGGTCGTGGCATCCGGTGCAACCCGCGTCACCGACGGCATGCTGATGGCCGCCAGCCGGGCGCTGGCAGACTGTTCACCGCTGGCTACCGACGGCGTAGGTTCGCTGTTGCCGGACGTAGATGACATTCAGGGCGTATCAAAATGCATCGCGATGGAAGTCGGTAAAGCTGCGCAGTTACAGGGTGTGGCGATGGTGACCTCTGAAGATGCGTTATCAAAAGCTATCGAGCACAACTTCTGGGCGCCTCAGTACCGCGATTACAAACGAACGTCGTTCTAAATATCGAACGCTTTATAGCGTAGATTGGTCAAAGCCAATATCCTCGGATATTGGCCTTTTTTTTTGCGAAAAATGCACCCCGAGGCCAAACCCCGAAGTAATTCAGTGAAATTTGCTGAAAAAGTCCACGAAGCACCGAGATCGGGCTTTGTGCTTATTGCATGGCTCCCACAGGTCAAGTAGCCTTAAAGCCCTGATTTACAGCATTCGATTCCACACAGGGCACAATCATGTTTAAAAGGCTCATAGTAGGCTTCACCGGCATCGTCGTATTGATGCTGGTTGTTGCTATTGGGCTTGACCGGTGGATCAGCTGGAAAACCAAAGATTATATCTATGATGAAGTTCAGCAACTGCCGCATCGTCAGGTGGGTGTGGTGCTGGGTACGGCAAAATATTACCGTACCGGCGTGCCGAATCAGTATTACCACTACCGTATTCAGGGCGCCATCAATGCCTATAACAGCGGCAAAGTAAAATACTTGCTGCTCAGCGGTGACAATGCCCAACAAAGTTACAACGAACCGATGACAATGCGAAGGGATCTGATGGCCGCAGGCATTCCTGCCAGCGATATCGTGCTCGATTACGCCGGGTTCCGCACGCTGGACTCTATCGTGCGCACCCGCAAAGTGTTTGATACCAACGATTTCATTATCATCACCCAGAGATTTCACTGCGAGCGCGCACTCTATATCGCACTGCATATGGGCATTCAGGCGCAATGTTTTGCCGTGCCCTCACCGAAAGATATCCTGACCGTACGAATACGAGAAATCTTTGCACGCCTCGGTGCGCTGACTGACCTCTATATTCTTAAACGCGAACCGCGCTTCCTCGGCCCGCTGATCCCTATCCCAGCCATACATCATATCCCCGATGACGCCCAAGGCTACCCCGCAGTAACACCTGACCAACTGCTGGTATTACAGCAGCGTCTGGCCGACGAGAAAAAAGCCGCCGAAGCCAAAGCCGCGCAGTTGAAAGCCGCCACCGAAAAAGCGGCTGCAGACCAGGCGGTAGCGGATGAAGCCGCCAGATTGAAGGCGGAACAGGACGCGAATGAGGCAGCAGAAAATGAAACAAAAGATGTTGAACCGGCAGCGAAACCGGCGAAGCCAATAGGACGGAATCCTTTCCAGCATTGATTGGTTTGCCCCCACCTGCGAAGGGGAGCTGATCGATACCACGTTTGTACCAACGTAAAAAAGGGCGCGTCTGCGCCCTTCTCGATTCCAATAGCTTATTTTTTCTTGGCGTACTTCAGTGAATCCAGCGCCACGGCGAAGATAATGATCGAACCCTTGATGATGTACTGCCAGTAAGGGTTCACGCCGATGTAAGTCAAACCATAGTTGATCACGGTAAAGATCAGCACACCGGTGACCACACCTGCCACCGAACCGACGCCCCCGGCGAACGATACTCCACCAACTACGCAGGCAGCGATAGCATCAAGCTCATACATAAAACCGAGGTTGTTAGTGGCACTGCCGATACGTCCAGCTTCCAGTAAACCGCCGAAGGCGTAGAACACGCCTGACAGCGCATAAATCATGATCAGGTTTAAAGGTACGTTAACACCGGAGACTTTTGCCGCTTCCGGGTTACCACCGATAGCGAAGATGTTTTTACCAAAGCGGGTTTTGTTCCACAGTACCCAGACGAAGCTAATAGCAAACAGTGCATAGAAGGTAATATAGGAGACCTTCAGGCCGCCCAGTTGAATAAATCCTTGGGCAAAATTCGAGAAACCCGGATCAAAACCCGCTACTGGCGATGAACCCACATAGTCGTAATACAGTGAGTTAATACCGTAAACGATGATCATGGTGCCTAAAGTAGTAATAAATGGCGTGACGTTAAGATAGGCAATAATAATGCCGTTCACCAAACCAATCAGCGCGCCAATAATGCACACGGTTAAAATAACCAGCGGAATAGGCACCACGTCCAGATTAGGGAACACCTTATTGACGTTGTCCATTGCCTGCAACATGGTCGCTGCAACCACTGCAGCCAACCCGACCTGGCGTCCGGCTGACAGGTCAGTACCTTGGGTCACAATCAACCCCGCTACGCCGAGTGCAATAATGACGCGTACTGAGGACTGGGTAAGAATGTTACCTAAGTTGACCAAACTGAGGAAAGAGGGATCCTGAATAATAATAATTGCCAGCAATACCAGCAAAACCACATAAATCCCGCCCTCTTTTAAATAAGTGAGCAAACTTTTCTTATTTAATGCTTTCATAATAAGAACCCTTAAAAATTAGAGATGCAAGGATGCAAGGCGTAAAATTTCATTCTGCGAAGTTGTTTTTGTGTCAACAATCCCCGCAACCAGTCCATTGCTCATAACCAATATTCTGTCTGTTATTCCCAGAAGCTCTGGCATTTCAGAAGAGATAATAATGATCCCTTTCTCTTTTTTCGCCAACTCTGTGATTAACTGATATATTTCAAACTTAGCGCCCACGTCAATACCGCGCGTAGGTTCATCCAGCATTAATATTTCTGGCTGAGTTAATAACCAGCGACCAATAATGACTTTTTGCTGATTACCTCCAGAGAGCGAACCAATACTGGTTCTGTGTCCCGGTGTTTTCACCCGCATCGCATCGATTACCCATTGGGTATCGCTTTTCATACGGCCAACGTCAAGCAGCCCAATTTTATTTTTATAGTTACGAATATTGGAAATCAGCGAGTTAAAGCCGACGTCCAAATAGGCATAAATACCGGTAGAACGACGCTCTTCGGTGACTAATGCAAAACCGTGGTTAATCGCTTCATTAGCACTGTGATTTTTAATCGTCTTACCATGCAGTTTGATCGTACCAGCAATCTTTTCGCGAATACCAAACAGGGTTTCCACGATGTCAGTACGCTTAGCACCCACCAGACCGGCAATACCAAGGATCTCACCTTTATGCAAATCAAAGGAGATATCACGGATGGAAGGTTGACGCAGCGACGTCAGATTACGAACTTCAAGAATGACCTCTCCCGGTACATTCAGGCGATCCGGAAAACGCTGGCTAAGGGAACGACCCACCATCATGGAAATAATTTTATCCATGTCGAGGCCTGCCAGTGTCTGGGAAATAATCCACTGGCCATCGCGCAGAATAGTGATCTCATCACACAGCTGAAAAATCTCTTCCATCTTGTGCGAGATATATACAATGCCGCAGCCACGGTCTTTCAGCTTGCGAATAATAGTAAACAGATGGTTGACCTCTTTCTCGGTCAACGACGACGTCGGCTCATCCATAATCACGATTTTCGCGTTATAGGAAAAAGCTTTGGCAATTTCGATCATCTGCATCTGTGAAACGGACAACTTGCCGACTTTTTCTCGCGGATCAATATCAATATCCAGCTCGTCGAAAATGGCCTTGGTGTCTTGGTACATCTTGTTCTGATCGACAAAGAAGCCTTTGGTCGGGTAACGCCCGAGCCACATGTTATCCATGACGGTACGCTGCAACACCAGGTTTAACTCCTGATGAACCATCGACACGCCTTGTTCAAGCGCTTCTTTCGAACTTTTAAAATTAACTTCCTGCCCCTGAAAAAGAATGGTGCCGGAATCTTTGCTGTAAATGCCAAACAGACATTTTAATAACGTGGATTTACCCGCACCGTTCTCGCCCATCAGGGCATGGATGGAGTGCGGACGAACGTTTAAATTCACATTATCAAGTGCCTTGACGCCAGGAAATGATTTATTAATACCGCTCATTTCCAGCAAAAACTCACGTGGCTCTGGTGCCACCGTGTCAGACTGCTTGATGTCAGGCTTAGGAATATCGGCCATAATTATACCTGGCTAAATATTAGAAGAATCTGGTTATATTAATACCTGACGCCATGAATACCGCCGATCGTTAATAGACCGGCGGTATGTTGACATCACTTCCTGTTATACAGGTATTAACGTCGTGTAGCTTATTACTGCCACTGCTTAGCTATATGTTTAGCTATTATCTTTTCCGCCCATACCCTCTGAATTATTTAACAAAGTCAGATAAGTTGGATTTGTCTACCGGTACGTAAGCGATACGGACCACTTTATTTTCGATTTTCCAGTTAGTGCCTTCTGCCGCTGGTTTGCCATCGGCCAGGTTTTTCGCCAGATCGAAAGTAGCTTTAGCCTGATTGTTAGCATCGTTCAGTACGGTACCGGCCATTGCACCGGATTTCACCAACGCCAGCGCTTCTGGCAACGCATCCACACCAAATACCGGGATGCTGGATTTATTGTGAGATTTCAGTGCTTCTACAGCGCCCATTGCCATTGCATCGTTGTTAGCGATAACCACTTCAATTTTGTTGGCGTTTGGACCAGACAACCATGCATCCATCTTGTCTTTTGCCTGTGCGGTATCCCACATGGCTGTATCAAGCTGCAGTTGCTGAGTTTTGATGCCTTCTTTGTCATTCAAGGTGCTGATTACGTACTTAGTACGGGCTTCAGCATCAGGATGGCCAGGCTCGCCTTTAATCAGCACGTACTGAATCACGCCGTCTTTGTTCAAGTCCCAGGCAGGGTCTGCTTTCCAGTGTTTGGCAATCAACTCGCCCTGGATCACACCAGATTCTTTAGAATCAGTACCCACGTAATAAGCCTTGTCATAGCTGTCCAGGGCTTTGCGGGACGGTTCTTTGTTATAAAAAACAATCGGAATGCCAGCACCGCGGGCTTTCTCAATAATGACGGGGGCTGCAGCCGGGTCAACCAGGTTGATTGCCAGAGCCTTTACGCCTTTCGCCAGCATGACGTCAATCTGGTCATTCTGGGTGGACTGGCTGTTTTGCGAGTCATTCATCAGCAACTGCACACCTGGAGAGGCTTTCGCATCTTTCTCGATGGCTTTACGAACCACAGACATGAAGTTGTCATCATATTTATAAACAGTCACGCCGATTTTAGTATCAGCAGCATGGGCGGCAGCGCCAAACATCATGCTTGCAGCCAGAGTAGCCAGGGTGAAGACCTTCTTATTCATTTGTATCTCCGGTTATGTAGGGTGGTACTGAATTTGGCACCGGCAATCCATGCTGGAGCAGTGCGTCCGCGTTTCAGCAATCCTGCGGTGCCTGCCTTCCTTGACGTCTGACTTCCTGCTCGCTGTGAAATCTGTCCGGTAGGTCGGACTCAAACTGATTCATGTAGAAAACGGATGAATCATAATGGTGCCGATGTTAATAAACTGTGAAAGTTCTCACAGATTGAAAACGGTTACACACGGTTATTTAATTAATAAGTGACCGATGCCACATTTTGCCAAGGTGCGACAGAATGGCGCCTGACCAGCGTGGGCATAAAACAGTGCGAAACCCCCGCTACCAGGTGGTTTGATGCCCCCTTAAGAGCCAATTCAGTGGCTAATGTCGCCATAGAAACAATTGGATAGCGAACCGTGGTTAATTTTGGGCTGGTGTAGCGCGCAATAGGGATATCATCGAAGCCAACCAGTGAAAAATCCTGCGGTACGTTGATACCGTTTTCTTTCAGTACTGCCAGCGCGCCAGCGGCCATAGCGTCGTTGTATGCGAAAACCGCACTCAGATGCAGGTTGCGGCCCAATAATTCAACCATCGCCGCTTCCCCACCCTGCAAATCCGGTGACCCCTGCGCACGCCAGCTGTCCGGCGGCGACTGACGCGCCTGCGTCATTGCTTCTGACGTGCCCGCCGTCATCGCCGCCAAATAACCCTGATGCCGTTGTAATTCGTCTTCAATTCCGTGGTTAGACCCGATGTAACCGATACGCTGATGCCCCTGTGAAAGCAGCAAACGTGTGGCTATTTCCGCACCCACTACGTTGTTAAGAGAGACGCAGCGATGCTCATAACCGGCGATCACGCGGTTAACCAGCACCATGCCCGGCACCTGGTCGAGAAAGCGGGAAAGCTCGTCGTCACCCAGAGCTTTTGCATGCACAATCAGCGCATTACAGCGCTGACGAATCAACACTTCTATCGCATGGCGCTCTTTCTCCGCCTCATGATAGCTATTGCCGATCAGTACATATTTCTGATGGCGCTGGGCAACCATATCGACCGCTTTTACCAGTGCACCAAAAAAAGGATCTGAGACGTCCATGACCACTACACCAATGGTGTCGCTGCTCTGCGTCGCCAGAGCCTGCGCGTTGGCATTAGGCCGGTAACCGAGCGTGGTTACCGCCTGCAACACATGCTCGCGCGCCTCTTTACTTGCGATAGCTGGATTATTCAGGACCCGTGAAACCGTAGCGACTGAGACGCCGGCCAGTTTTGCCACATCACGAATGGTGACCATAGGTCGCTCCGTGTTCTGGCGGCACAGACGTTACACGAGCCGAATTGGCCCGAAACGAATAGGGAGGAAAACTGAGGGATAACGCCCAGGTGGTGATAAAGGACCTCAAGAAAGGCCGCAGTACAGTGATCATGGTGTTTCCTGTTTTAGTGTAACGATCGGCTAACTCTGCACGACTGCTATCCTAAACGCTTTGCAAAAACACCTGCGTGAATCTCGTCACAGGAAAGAAAACGTTTACATACAATTTTGCAACCTCTCTCGCAGATTCATCATTTGGATGAATTTCAATCCTGCCCTTTTAGCTCGAGGCCTGATGCCTTGATAGTCAGTTTACGCCACAGCCACTCCACCGGCCCTTGCTGGAAATAACGCAGCCAGACCAGTGTCACCAACAGGTTGATGACCCAAACCAGCGGAACCAGCCCCAGTAATTGCAAACGGTCGAAGTGCTGGTAGAAGCCTAATAAATTGAAGAAAATGGTACAGATCAGCGTCTGTAACAGATAGTTGCTCAGTGCCATGCGTCCGACCTGGGAAACCCAGTGGACCAGCCGCAGTCGCGAAAGCTGTGGCCAGAAACCGTAACAGAGCGCCAGATAGGCCACAGCCTGCATCAGCCCGCCTATTTCACGCGGCGACTGCAACAAAAAACCACTCCAGCGGTAGTCCCAACCGAGATGCCATTGCAGATAAATAGCCGGAATTTGGATCAGCAATGAAAACGGTAACAATAACGCGGCTAAGTGCCGATAATGGCGCAGGCTATATCCGCCACGTAACCAGCCGCTGCGCATCAACCCGGCCCCCAATAACATGGCACCGGCCAGTTCCCATCCATACTGAACCGCAATAGCAATCAGGCTTGATGAGAGCAAATCAAGGCGGTTACGGATGGCTTCCAGACCGCCTTTCAGTTTCCAGTATTGCTCATATTGCAACTCCGCAGGACCGGGTAACCAGAAGCTCCCGGCGGTATGGGTCGAAATAAACCCCAGCATCAGTAAAATCGCCACGCCTATCGCGTACAACAGGATACCGGTGCCGATCAGCGACTGGCTGCTGCGCCCTTCTCTGACCATCCGCCAACACACCAGTCCGATCAGGCCATAAGAGAGCAGAATATCGCCATCCCAGAAAAAAGTGGTGTGCAGCAAACCGCAAAGCACCAGCAGCGATAAACGGGACTGGATCCAGTGTTTACCACGCGGCAATAGCAGATAAAGACCACCACCGAATAGAATGGCAAACATCATCAGGAATTTGCCCTGCGCCAGCGCATCAAGCATCGCCCAGGTCCAGGCGTCGCTGTGCGAAGGCTGACCGGCAAACGCGGGATTCAGATAGGCCGCTTTCGGCAAACCAAACGCGCTAATATTCAGCAGCAAAATACCGAAAATGGCGATACCACGGGCAAAGTCTAGCGTGGCAATACGTGGGCGCATTCCTGACGTTCCTTTCTGGAATTAAGGGGGTTCTAACAATAAATTAAAAATGAGAAAGACGAAATGGCGTTGCAGCAAGACTGCAGCAGCGAATGCTGCTGCAGTTTCAGTTACGAATGATGGCGGACTGTGCGCAGAAACTCCTGACGCGTGTTCTGGCTGGACTTAAACAGGCCACCGAGCGACGTGGTCGTGGTAGCGCTGGTGGCGTCGCGGATACCGCGCGCTTTGACACAGTAGTGCACGGCGTCAATCGAAACGGCCACGTTGGTGGTCCCGAGCAAGGTCTGCAGCGCCAGGAGAATTTGCTGAGTCAGACGCTCTTGCACCTGCGGGCGTTGCGAGAAAAATTGCACGATACGGTTGATTTTCGACAGGCCAATCACTTTATCTTTCGGAATGTAAGCCACGGTCGCTTTGCCATCGATGGTCACAAAGTGATGTTCACAGGTGCTGGTCAGCGTGATATCACGCACTGTCACCATTTCATCCACCTTCATCTTATTTTCGATGACGGTGATTTTCGGGAAATTGGCGTAATCCAGACCGGAGAAGATCTCATCCACGTACATTTTGGCAATACGTCGTGGCGTTTCCGTCAAACTATCATCGGTAAGATCCAGATTGAGCAACTGCATGATGCCCGTCATATGCTCCTGAATACGCAGCTTGCGCGTTTCATTATCGATAGGCAGAGGTTCACGCAATGGGGTCTCAAGACCACGGGCCATTAACGCTTCGTGTACCTGAATGGCTTCTTTACTCAACGTCGACATATTTTCTCTCCGGCAGGTCCCGCAAATGTAGTCAATTTGACGCAGAACACGTCAAATTGAGGTGGCTTACTGTAGTGGAGAGCGGATCCATAATCCAGTGATTGTGTTTCATGATGGATGAAATAGCTGCAAGTTATCATTGCAGGTTTGCGGCCGGACGGCGCACTACCAGCGCACCCGCAATAATAAAGCCCACCAGCGCGACATACAGTGCCGGTTCCAGGCGATGAGTAAGCGAAGTAGAAACGGCAGAGAGTATCGGCCCGCACAGCTGGCCAATGGCATAACCGGTGGTCAGCAGGCCTGCCAGATAGCGGCTGTGATTGGGCGCCAGCTCTCGCCCATACTGCAAGGCCAGTTGCACTACACTGAGAAAACCACCGCCGACCAGCAGCGCGCCAAGCACCAGACCGGTGACACCCGGCACGACTTCAGCACATAAAATCCCCACTCCCTGCGCCCACAGCGTCAGGGCCAGACGAGTATGGGTGGTCAGACACTGGCGGGTCAGGATACCAATGACAATCCCAATCACGGCCGCACCGCCAAATACCGGCCAGACAAACTGTGCAAACAGGCTGTCTGGAAAACGGGCATTCGCCATCTGCGACAAGAATGTCGCGGGCAGGATATAACCAAAGCCTGCCAGACTGTAACAGAGCACCAGTCGCTTCAGCGCCGGCGTCATTTTCAGGGGCTCAGTGGCCACGTGAGCGCGGTGTAGAACGCCCTTTCGCGGCAAATTCACGCTGATCAGTGCAATCAGAATCAGCGCCAGTATCCCATAAATACTCCATGCCTGCGCCGAAGTGAAATGCAGGCTGTGGATGCCCACCGCCAACATGCCGCTGAGGAAAATTCCCGCGCCCGGTCCCGCGAACACCGCCGCACTCATTGCCGGGCGACCATAATGCATCAACCGCTCGTTACACCACGCGGCCACCAGGACCATCGCCCAGCCGCTGGTCCAGCCGATCATAAAGCGGATTATGCTGTGCATCACTTCACCGGTCACCGCCGCCGAAAGCAGCGTAAGCAACACTGCGCCCCACGCCCCCAGCCACAGACGACGCTCGAGATGCCGGGTAGCGCGCATGGCGTCAAAAGCCCCGCACAGATAACCGAGGTAGTTAACCGCCGCCACCAGCCCCGCCCCGGTCAACGTAAACTGATGTTCAGCTATCATTAAAGGCACCTGCGGCGTGAAGGCAAACCGCCCGATACCCATCGCCACCACAAAGGCCAGAAAGCCACTTAACGCAATACGAAAAGCCATAACTGCTCCACCATCAGGAAACCACGACGCAACATATCAGAAACAATGAATAAACATACTCAATGCAGCGATGCGAAAAAAGAAAATTTCTCTCTTAGATAAACAACAAAGTTAAAAGAATGTTGTGGTCATGGTGCAGCAAAGATACAATCACGAAAACTGAATAATAATAACCAAGTTGTTTCTCTTAAGAGAACAGTCGATTTTCTATATCCGGAGAGCAGATAATGGATCTCACCCAACTGCGCATGTTTTGCAGTGTGGCCGAAACCGGTTCGCTGGCGCGAGCTGCCGAGCATCTGCACCGTGTGCCGTCGAATCTGACGACCCGTTTGCGCCAGTTGGAACTGGAGCTGGGCACCGATCTGTTCATCCGTGAAAAACAGCGCATCCGCCTTTCTGCCATGGGTCATAACTTCCTCAATTATGCGCAGCGCATTCTGGCACTGAGCGAAGAAGCCATGAGCATTACCCGCGCCGGTGAGCCCGCCGGTAGTTTTGCGTTGGGTTCGATGGAAAGCACCGCAGCAACCCGTCTGCCGAACCTGCTGGCGGCATATCACCAGCACTATCCGCAGGTAGCACTGTCGCTGAGCACCGCGACTTCTGGTGAAACGATTGATGGCGTGCGCGCTGGCCGTCTCGCAGCGGCTCTGGTCGATGGCCCGATCGACTTTGACGACATCAATGGCTGTATCGCCTTTCGCGAGCGCATGGTGGTTATCTCCCCACTTGGCGAACTGCCGCTGGAAAACCCGTCCGGGCATACCGTATTTGCCTTCCGCCAGAGCTGCTCTTACCGCTCACGTTTACAGGCGTGGATCAAACACACCGGCCTGCACGTCACCAATACAATGGAAATTCAGTCCTACCATTCGATGGTAGCCTGCGTCGCCAGCGGCGCGGGTATTGCCATGGTGCCACGCAGCGTACTCGAACAGCTTCCCGGCCACGAACGTGTGCAGGTCAATGAAATTCCAGATGAATTCGCCGATACGGCCACCTGGCTTATCTGGCGTCGCGATGCCTTCAGCCCCAATGTGCGGGCATTGAAAGAATTGATAATCCTACAGAACGACGGCGTTGTGCCGTTGCTAAAACACCCGATTGCCGGTGAAACCCACCCGGTGATGAATTCAGGAGCACGACTATGAACACCGATATGAAAATGATCAAAACCCGCGCGGCAGTTGCCTGGGGGCCTAACCAACCGCTATCCATTGAAGAAGTGGATCTGATGCCGCCGCAAAAAGGCGAGGTTCTGGTGCGCATCGTGGCAACCGGTGTATGCCACACCGACGCCTACACGCTGTCAGGTAAGGATCCGGAAGGCGTCTTCCCGGCTATTCTCGGCCACGAAGGCGGCGGCGTGGTGGAAGCGGTCGGTGAAGGCGTGACCAGCGTAGCTGTGGGCGACCATGTTATCCCGCTATACACCCCGGAATGCGGCGAATGTAAATTCTGTAAATCCGGCAAAACCAATTTGTGTCAGGCAATCCGCACCACCCAGGGCAAAGGGCTGATGCCCGACGGCACCACGCGTTTCTTCAAAGACGGCAAGCCAATTTTCCATTACATGGGCACCTCAACCTTCTCTGAATACACCGTAGTTCCTGAGATCTCCCTGGCAAAAATCAACAAAGAAGCCCCATTGGAAGAGGTCTGCTTACTGGGTTGCGGCGTGACGACCGGCATGGGTGCGGTAATGAACACGGCCAAAGTGCAGAAAGGCGACACTGTAGCGATCTTTGGCCTTGGCGGTATTGGTCTGTCTGCCATTATCGGCGCGGTAATGGCAGGCGCAGGCCGTATCATCGGCATCGATCTGAACACCAGTAAATTCGATCTGGCGCGTAAGCTTGGTGCTACCGACCTTATTAATCCGAAAGATTTCGATAAGCCAATTCAGGACGTGATCGTCGAAATGACCGACGGCGGCGTGGACTTCTCCTTCGAATGTATAGGTAACGTGAACGTGATGCGTTCCGCGCTCGAGTGCTGCCATAAAGGCTGGGGCGAGTCAGTGATCATTGGTGTAGCCGGTGCCGGTGAAGAGATCGCCACTCGGCCGTTCCAGCTGGTGACTGGCCGCGTATGGCGCGGTTCTGCGTTCGGCGGCGTCAAAGGCCGTTCTCAATTACCGGGTATTGTGCAGCGCTATCTCGATGGCGAATTCGCGCTCAATGATTTCATCACCCACACCATGCCGCTCGAACAAATCAACGAAGCCTTTGATTTAATGCATGAAGGGAAGTCGATTCGCACGGTTATTCACTTTAATAAATAAAGGATCCTGGCGATGAGTAGTTCGATAGAGCTTCTGGAAGAACACCGGATGTTTGGCGGCTGGCAGCAACGTTATCGCCATACGTCCAGCAGCCTCAATTGCAGCATGACGTTCAGCATCTACCTGCCTCCGCCGCGCGATGATAACCCGCCGCCGGTGCTCTATTGGCTGTCAGGACTGACCTGCAATGATGAGAACTTTACGGTGAAGGCCGGGGCGCAGCGCATCGCCGCCGAATTGGGTTTGGTGCTGGTGATGCCAGACACCAGCCCGCGCGGTGACGACGTAGCCAACGACGAAGGTTATGATCTGGGCCAGGGTGCTGGTTTTTACCTCAACGCTACTTGCTCCCCCTGGGCTGCACACTACCGCATGTACGACTACGTGATTGATGAACTGCCCGCGCTTATCGCAGGCCATTTCAGTATCAGTAATAAGCAGTCGATCTGCGGGCACTCCATGGGCGGCCATGGCGCATTGATGCTGGCATTGCGTAATCCGCAGCGTTTCCGCTCCGCGTCGGCTTTTGCTCCTATCGTCAATCCGTGTCAGGTGCCCTGGGGCCGTAAAGCCTTCAGCGCCTATCTCGGCGATGACGAAACGCAGTGGCTGCAATATGACAGCTGTCATTTGCTTAGCGCCCTGCCAAAAGATCAAACACCGTTTCCGATGTTAGTTGATCAAGGTGATGGCGATCAGTTCCTGGCCGATCAGTTACAACCCTCAAAGCTTGCAGAGATCGCCCGCCAACGCAGTTGGCCGTTAGAGCTGCGGGCCCAGCCGGGCTATGATCATAGCTATTTTACGATAGCGACGTTTATCGAAGATCATCTGCGGTTTCACGCAGGGTATTTGCACGGTTAGGCTGAACCGTTTTCAGCTTCTTAAATTCAACTTCAAGGTCAAAACCTTGGGTTGCCACCCAAACCGGCTTTTACATTCAAGGTCAAAACCTTGGGTTGCCACCCAAACCGGCCTGAAGGGGTGTCTATTGTATAGCCGGTCACATGGGTAACACTTTAGACCGGCCACATGGGTAACAGTTATAAATGGCATAGCAGAGGAGAGACGCTATGCCCTGGACAGAGACTGTTATCATGCAACGACTTGAGTTTATCTACGCCATGCAGAACAGCGGAGAGTCTTTCTCCGCTGTTTGTCGCCAGTTTAAGATCAGCCGTAAAACCGGATATAAATGGCTTAAACGTTTCCAACCTGACGACCCCTTATCTCTTACCGATCGTTCCCGAGCACGCCTTACTCACCCCGAACGGACGCCTGATGGCATCATCAAGAAATTAGTCGATATGCGACTAAAGCACCCTGACTGGGGGCCAGTAAAAATTCGGCATTGGTTGCTCAATAACAATGCACCTTTCGACGTACCAGCGAGTAGCTCTA